>NZ_AP023081.1:32500-1260000 GCF_026072635.1 Pseudomonas solani
CTCCTGATCATCACGCCGTTCGGCCTCATGACGATGCTGCTCCTCTGCCTGTCCTACGTCGGCCTGGGCAAGGGCAATTCATCGCTGCACTGGTGGATAGCCGGGGACCTGCTTTTGGCCGCCTACCGCCTCGTCGCCCTGATGCAACCAGGCATTGCCGCCGGCGCGCTGTCCTGGCTCGGCCTGTTCCCGCCAGCGGTGGCCTTCGTCGCCGGCACCGCGCTGTTGTTGATGGCCATCGGCAGCCACACCCTCGCCCTCTATCACCTGATGGAACGCAGCGACAGTCGCGGCTGGCACCTGAAGATCGGCTTCGGCCCCGCCCTGCTCTACGGCGTCGTCGCCGTGATCGCCCTGCACGGCAGCTACCTCATTCCGTGGTTCTCACTGGCCATCAGCCTGACCATCGCCCTGCAGCTGAACATCACCCTCCAGTTGCGCAAGCGCTATCGCGGTGCCTGGGGCCTGCTCGCCGGGCAGTCCGCGCTGATCCTCTTCCACGGCTGGACGCTGATCGTGCTAACCCTGCACCCGATCCCGCCGTTGCCCTTCGACCGCCCCGACCTGCCCTCCATCAACGCGCTGTTCATGGACTTCATGGTCTCGTTCCTGTTCACCCTCAGCTACGCGCTGATGCTCCAGGAGCAACTGCGCCAGCACGTGCAGCAACTGAGCATCACCGACACCCTGACCGGCGCCCTCAACCGCCGCGGCGCTGCCCCCATCCTCAATCGGGAATGGGCCCAGGCCGCCGAGCAACGCAGCCCCATGGCCGTCGCCATGATCGACCTCGACCACTTCAAGGCGATCAACGACCAGTACGGCCACGCCGCCGGTGACGCCGCCCTGCAGGCCTTCTCCGACACGGTCAACCGCCTCAAGCGCCAGAGCGACATCTTCGTGCGCTGGGGCGGCGAGGAATTCCTCCTGCTCTTCCCCCATACCGATATCCAGCAGGCGCAGAACTTCATGGCCCGCCTGCGCGACACCCTCAGGCGCGCCCCCGTCTCGCCCACCCTGCCCCTGCACATCGGCTTCAGCGCCGGCCTGGCCGACAGCGGCACCATTGGCAGCGCGCCGCAGTTCGAAGTCCTGCTCAAAGCGGTGGACAAGGCCCTCTACCGCGCCAAGCGCCAGCGCGACCGGGTAGAACGGGTGGAAACCGTCGACCTCTGAAACGCCCTCCTTTATAGGTGCGCCTCCACCACCGACTTCACCCGCGCCAACGCTCCCTGCAGCACCGGTATTTCCACCGAGCCCAATGCCAGCCGCAACGCATGGGGCACATGGAGGGATATGGCGAAAGGTTCGGCAGTCGAGACCGATATCTGCTCGCGCATCAGCGCCATCGCCACCTGATCGGCACGGGCATCCTCCGCTAGCGGCAACCAGAGGAAATACGAATCGGGATGGCGCACCACCGGCAGCCCCGCCAGTAACTCACCGGCCAGTGCCTGCCTGGCCCGGGCGTCCTCGCGCTTCTGCGATTCCAACCGGGCCACGGTACCGTCCTCCACCCAGCCACAGGCAATCGCCGTCAGTACCCCCGCTGTATTCCAGGCGGTCGCACGGATGGTGCGCTCCAGTGCCGGCACCAGGGATGCAGGCGCCGCCACGAAACCAACCCGTAATCCCGTCGCCACGCTTTTCGAGAACCCGGATACATAGACCGTCCGCTCCGGCGCCAATGCCGCAACAGGAGGCGGCGTCCCCTCGGCGAGAAAGGCATAGGCCGCGTCCTCGATGATGCGCAGTTCATGGCGCCGCGCGATCGCCACCAGGCGCTCCCGCTGCTCGATCGGCATCACCCAGCCCAGCGGGTTGTGCAACGTCGGCATGGTGTAGAGCACCCGCACCGGTCGTTCCCGGCAAAGCCTTTCCAGGGCAGCGAGATCTGGCCCTGTAGCGCCACAGGGAATGGCCACCAGCTCCACCCGCAACGCCTCCGCCAGTACCTTGAAGCCGGGATAAGTCAGGGCATCCGCCGCCACCACATCGCCCGGCTGCAGCAGCGCCATCATCGCCACCGCCAGCCCGTGCTGGGCGCCGTTGACGATCAACACCTGCTGCGCCGCCACCTCCAGCCCCCGGTTAGCCAGGTGACGGGCCATCACCGCGCGCTCGTGCAGGCGCCCACCATGGGGTTGATAACGCAGCAGCGCTTCCAGGTCCCCACTCAGCGCCAACTGGCGCAGTGCCGTGCGCAACAGCTCCGCCTGCCCCGGCACCGAGGGGTAGTTGAAATTGAGGTCGATCATCCCGGCCTCGACGTCCTGCTGATCCACCCCCAGCCCGGGCGGCAGCGACACCTCCCTCACGAAGGTTCCACGCCCCGTCTCCCCGCTCACCAGCCCCATCGCCTCCAGTTCCGCATAGACGCGGGACGCGGTGACCAACGCCAGCCCCTGCTCCGCCGCCAATTGGCGATGGGTCGGCAGGCGTGTACCCGGCGACAAGCGCCCGGAGCGGATATGAGCGGCAAACGCATCGACCAGGGCCTTGTAGCGGGAGCGTGGCATCAGATGTATCCATGACAATATTTTGATTGTGCTGATTCTTGGTCATAGCATCCGCCCCACGCAAGCCGGCCAAGCGCCGCAGCGAACCACCCCCAGAACCAGCACGGACAGCGAGCCGCCATGAAAGCAGCCCTCGAACCCAACACCCCGACGCTCGCCGCCAACTCCGCCAGCGGCTGGCTCAATGGCTTCATCGGCGTGCTCATCTTCAGCGGCTCGCTGCCCGCCACACGCTTCGCCGTGCAGGAACTGGACCCCACCTTCCTCACCGTCGCCCGCGCCAGCATCGCCGGCCTCCTCGCCCTGTGCCTGCTGCTGGCATCCGGCGAGCGGCGCCCAACCCGCCAACAGTTGCTGCCCCTGGCCGTCGTCGCGCTGGGCGTCGTGCTCGGCTTCCCCCTGCTCACCGCACTGGCCCTGCAATACGTCACCTCCGCCCACTCCATCGTCTTCCTCGGCCTCCTGCCCCTGGCCACCGCCCTATTCGGCGTGGTGCGCGGCGGGGAGCGTCCAGCTGCCGCCTTCTGGGCCTTTTCGATACTGGGCAGCCTGCTGGTGGTCGGCTTCGCCCTCTCCCAGGGGCTCACCGCGTCGCCCCAGGGCGATCTGCTGATGCTCCTGGCCATCGTCGTCTGCGGGCTCGGTTATGCCGAAGGCGCCAAGCTGTCGAGAGCGCTGGGTGGCTGGCAGGTGATCTGCTGGGCACTGGTCCTGTCATTGCCGATCATGGCCATCGCCACCTTGATGTACCTGCCGCCGTCCCTCACCACAATCAGCCTGCCCACCTGGCTCAGCCTCGGCTACGTCTCGCTGTTCAGCATGCTCATCGGCTTCGTCTTCTGGTACCGCGGCCTCGCCCAGGGTGGCATCGCTGCCGTCGGCCAGCTGCAACTCTTGCAGCCCTTCTTCGGCCTGGCGCTGGCGGCCGGCTTGCTGCACGAAGAGGTCAGCCCCGCCATGCTCGGCGTCACCCTGGCGGTCATCCTCTGCGTCGCCGGCGCACGCCGTTTCGCTCGCTGACCGCCCGTCCCGGCGCGCCACGGCAGCCGCGCGCAAACCGTCTACAGTCAGTGCGGAGGCGATCCCGGCGATCCCGGCATCGCCATGACCCTGCCCTCGCCCACCGGCGAAACAGCATCGGCCTCAGCCACGAGCTGAGCGCAACCACTGGAAGGTGCCGCACATGCCGAAGTCCGTATTGAACTGGTTCATCGAACACGCCACCGAACTGAGTCACCAGCAATCCTCCCCCTGCGATTGCGTCGCCGCCCTCGCGCCCTGCATGGCCGAGCTGATCCACAACGCCCCCGGTTTCCTCGAGCCCGAGCACTACCGCAGCGACCCGACGCACTACGCGCGCAACCTCATCCACCGCTCGGCCAACGACGACCTCTCGCTCTACGCCCTGGTGTGGATGCCCGGCCAATGGACGCCCGTGCACGACCACGGCAGCTGGGGCGTGGTCGGCATCGTCGAGGGCGTGCTCGAGGAGCGCAGCTACATCTGCATGAACAGCGAACGCAACCGCGACGAGGGCATCGAGCTCGCCCGCGGCGGCGTCATCCTGCTGCCCAGCGGCGCCGTCACCAGCTTCGTGCCCGACCCCGACCACATCCACATCACCGGCGTGCCCACCGAACGCCCACGCACCGTCAGCCTGCATCTCTATGGCCGGCTGATGCACAACTTCCATATCTACGATGTGGCCAGCGGCACCCGGCAGCTCACCGAGGTCGAGCACAACGCATCGCACTAGAGTCCGTCACAGCCCCCGCATCCGCGCCTCGACAACCACGCTGCCGCGCCCTAGCATCCGCCGGCGGCTCGCGGCCGCGTGGTTAAAGGACGAGGGGCCAGGCCCCGGCAAGGACAGGACATGGAAAAGACCGACTTCGGCATCGCCCGCTTTCTCATCCACGGCTTTCTCACCCGTGAGGAATGCCAGGCCCACATTCGCATGAGCGAAGCCATGGGCTACGAGGAGGCGGCCATCCAGATGCGCGACGGTGCGCACGAGATCCACAAGAACATCCGCAACAACGACCGCATCCTCTTCGACGACCCGGCGCTGGCCAACCAGCTGCTGGAGCGCGCGCGTCCCTGGCTGCCGGCCTGCCTGGACAACGAATGGGAGCTAGTGGGGCTCAACGAACGCTTCCGCTTCTACCGCTACACGCCCGAGCAGTACTTCAAGTGGCACCGCGACGGTTTCTACCGCCGCAGCCAGGACGAGATCAGCCAGCTGACCTTCCTGCTCTACCTCAACGACGACTACGAAGGCGGCGAGACCCAGTTCCGTGGCGAAGACAGCATCCGCCCCGAGGCCGGCATGCTGCTGGTCTTCCCCCACCCGATCATGCACCAGGGCGCGCCCATCACCGCCGGGGTGAAGTACGTGCTGCGCAGCGACGTGATGTACCGCCGCCTGCCCTGATCACCACAGGACGCCTCAGGCTGCATTCAATCTACAGACCATGACGCAACCGCCGTAGGGTGGGCTTCAGCCCACCACTCCGCCCCTGGAGACCGAACACCCCAGGGGATCGCCCCGCCCCATCACGGCTCGCTGAACGAGCGGTGCATGCCATCGGTAAGCGGCCCGGCGATGTAGTTGAACAGCGAGCGCTCGCCCGTAAGGATGGCGACGCTCACCGGCACACCCGGCAGCAACGGGTAGCGGGTGCCGCGGTGGACGAAGGCGTCCTGGTTCGGGCGGATGCGCACGCGGTAATACGGCACCTTCTGCTCGTCGAGCACCGAATCCGGGCTGATGTCCACCACCTCGCCATCGATGGGCTGGAAGCCCCGGGCAATCGAGGAAACCAGCTGGATGCGCGCCTGCTGGCCGAGGTTGACCATGCCGATGTCGCCTACCGGCAGGCGGGTCTCGATCGTCAGCGGCTCGTCCGCCGGCACCAGGGTCATCAGGGTGCCGCCGGGCTGGATCACGCCGCCCTCGGTGACCACCTGCAGGGTCATCACCACACCCTCGATGGGCGAACGCACCACCTGCCGCTCGCGGCTGTCGGAGAACTTGCGCAGGCGCTCCTGCAGCTCGGTGATCTGCCGGCGCGCTTCGGCCAGTTCCTTCTGCAGCTCTTCGTTGCCACCGGAATCCAGCGAGGTCAGCGCCGCCTGCTCCTGGCGCTGGGCGGCCAATACGCGGCCCAGGGACGCCTGGGTTTCCTGCAGGGTGCCGCGCAGCTGCTCCTCGTCCTTGAGCAGCTCCAGGTGCTCGTAGCGGTTGGCCAGGCCTTCCTTCATCAGCTTCTCGCTGATGGCGATCTGTTGCCGCAGCAGCTTGAGCTTGGCGCTGAGGTGAGCGCTACGGGCTTTCAGCTCCTTCTCCTCGGCATCACGCTGGAGGATCTTCTGCTGCTGCTCCTCGTAGCGGCTGCCCAGGCGGCTCTTCTGGGCGATGAACAGGTCACGGTTGACCTTCACCTGCTCGGGGTAGTCCTTGGCCAGTTCCTCCGGTACCTGCATCTCGTCGGCCCCGGCCAGCTGGGCCTCCAGGCGGAGGGCGCGGATGCGCAGCGAGCTCAGCAACGCCTCGGTCTCGCGGCCTTCGGAAAGGGTCGAGACGCGCTCCACCTCCGCCAGCGGCTCACCGGCCGCCACGCGCTGGCCCTCGCGCACCAGGATGCGACGGACGATGCCGCCCTCCAGGTGCTGCACCAGCTTGGTCTGGCCCATCGAGGCCACCTCGCCGGTGGAATGGCTGGCGATGTCCAGGGTGAACAGCGCCGACCACAACAGCAACGCGCCCAGCAGCAGTGCCAGCAAGCGGATGGTCAGGCGGCTGCCCAGCAGCTCGTCGCCGGGCAATGCATCGCCTTGGGCCGGCAGGAAGACACCCACCAGTCGGCGCAGCAACGGGTTGTTCTCGAAGGCGCCCAGCAGGCGGTCGGCGGCGCGGCCGAGGCGGGTCGGCTGGTCGTCCAGGGGCAGGCTCTGTTCAGACATGGCTGGCTCCTGCGCGAGCGGGCTCGCGGGCGGGTTCACGCAGCACGCGGGGCACCGGCTTGTGGTTGAGGTCGATCACCGCATCGGCGGCCCCGAGGATGAAGGGCTCGTTGCTCATCACCACCAGGGTGCGGCCCTCTCGGGCCAAGCGGCTGAGCAGCGCGGCGATGGCCTTGCAGCCCTCGGCGTCGACGCCCTCGGTGGGGTCGTCCAGCACCACCAGGCGCCCCTCCCCCAGCACCGCGCGCACCAGCGCCAGGCGCCGGCGGATGCCCAGCGGAATGTTCGCCCCGCCGTTGCGCAGGGCCAGGCCCAGGCCTTCGGCGCCGCCTTCGACGAAGGCGCCCACGGCCAGCTCGCGACACAGCTCCAGCACGCGTGCGTCCGGGGTTTCCGGCGCCAGCACGCAGAGGTTCTCGCGCAGGGTGCCGTCGAAGAACTGCGGCTCCTGGGGCAGGTAGGCCACCTGCCGGCGCCACCACTGCGGGTCGGCCTGGCGCAGGTCCATGCCGTCCACCAGCAGGTGCCCGCGCAGGGGTTCCAGCAGGCCCACCAGCAGCCGCGCCATGGTGGTCTTGCCGCTGCCGTTGGCGCCGGTGAAGGCCAGCACCTTGCCGGCTTCCAGCTGGTAGTCGAAGTGCTCCAGCACCGGCACCGCCTGCTTGGGATAGGAAAACGCCATGTCCTCGAAGCGCAGGGCACCCTGCATCTGCCCCAGGCGTACGCCCTCGGCGCGCTCGCGGGGGATGGCGCAGAGCTGGCGCACCAGGTCCAGGGCGCGCTGGCCACGGCCAATCTGCTCGCCCAGGCCCAGAGCCCGGGTCAGCGCCGCCAGGGCACGGCTGGCGAGGATGTTGCAGCCGATCAGCGAACCGACGTCGAGGTTGCCCGCCAGCACCTGGCGGGCGCCCAGGCCCATGATCACCATGCCGAGGATCAGCGTCCCGGCGTAGCTGGCGTTCTGCATGGTGTTCTGCAGGCGGTTGAGCTGCGCGCGCTGCTCGGCCTGGTCGTCGGCGCAGGCGCGCCACTTCTCCTTCAGCACATCGGCCGCCGAGAAGGCGCGGACCATCTCGCCGCCGGCGGTGAGGTTGTGCTGGTAGCCGGCCATCTGGATGGCGATACGGCTCTGCGCTTCCATCGGCTCGCGCAGGCGGCGCTGGGCCAGCAACGAGACCAGCGCCACGCCGGCCATCACCAGCAATGTCATGCCGGCGAGGAAGGGGCTGAGCATGCCCAGCACCACCACGAAGACGAAGGCGAAGGGCGTGTCCAGCAGGGTCACCAGGTTCGGCGCGCCGAAGCACTGCTGCACCGTGCTCTGCCCGGAAAGGATCTCGCGCCGGGCGCTGTGGGGCAGTTGCTCCACCAGCGCGTACTGGCCACGGGCGCTGCTCTCGAACAGGGTCTCGCCCAGCTCGGTGTCGGCGCGGGCGCACAGCCACTGGGCCACCCGCAGGCGGGCGTTGCGCAGCAGCACCTCGAAGCCCACCGCCAGCAGTGCGCCCAGGGTCAGGGTCAGCAGGGTGGCGTCCACCCCCAGGGCCAGGTAGCGGTTGAGCACGTGGATGCTGTACAGCGAGCTGGCCAGGCCGAGCAGGTTGATCAACAGCGAAGACAGCAGCAATTCCAGGCGGAGCCTGGGCTGCAGGGCGATGCGGCGGAGAAACTCGTTCATCTCGGTACTACTCGGTAAAAGCGGAAATCCCCTCCGCGTTGCAGCGCGGAGGGGATCGGGTCACACCGTGTGGGGTTGGATCACGTCCTGTGGCAGGTTGTGCGCATCGGGTTGGTTGGCCAGCTCGGCCAGGGCGACAAGTCCACTGCCGTCCGTGCCGCTGGCGGTGTCGGCGTCGTAGTACAGCCGGGTGACGTCGCCGTTGGAGATCAGGAAGAAGGCCGAGCCACTGTGCTGGCCACTGCCGCTGATCATCGCCTCCAGCTCGTCGAGCTGGCCGTTGCTGCCGGTGCCGAACTGGAACTGCCCCGAGGCGAAGCTCACCCGGTATACGTCGGCATCGCCCTGGGCCGCGAGCTTGGCCAGGGTGTCCATCACATCGCCGGTGAAGGCCTGGGACACCGAGGTCAGGTTGCTCAGCCCACCGAAGGCCGTCGGGTCGAAGGTCAGGTGATCGACGCCGGCCTGGAAGTCGAGGATCGCGTCCATGCCGTCGCCCGGCGAGGTGTAGTGGAAGCGGTCCGCGCCAGCACCACCGCGCAGTACGTCCGCACCGCTGCCACCCACCAGCAGGTCGTCGCCGGCGCCGCCGTCGAGCACGTCGCTGCCGGCCCCGCCGAACAGACGGTCGTTACCGCCCAGGCCAGCCAGGTTGTCAGCACCCGAGGTGCCGGTGAGCAGGTCATCGCCAGCGCCGGCGACATCGTCGTTGCGCAAGGTCACGTCCTTGCTGATCAGCACATAGGGGCTGTTGGCCGCCGAGCGCAGGACGATGGACATCAGCTCATCGGCCTCCACCGCGCGGTCGCCGTTCACCGAGAAGCTGAAGCTCGCGGTGGTGCTGCCGGCAGCGAAGGTCACGCTGCCGGAAGGCCAGGCGCCGCCGAAGTCATCGGCATCCACGCCCTGGCCGGCGCCCGGTTGCAGGCTCCAGTAGAAGGTCTCGGCGCTGGCGGACGGGTTGCGGGTCACCTGGTAGGTCACCAGGGTGGCGCCCGCGTCGCCTTCCAGCACGCTGTCCGGGCCGCTGATGCCCAGGCCCAGGTCGTCGTCACGGATGGTCCCGCCGAGGCTGGTGGAACCGCCGGCGATGGCCGGGTGGCTGAAGGTCAGAGTGAAGGACTCGTCGCCCTCGCGCAGGGAGTCACCACGGATCGGCAGGCTGAACACCATCTCCGAGACGCCAGCGGCCAGGGTGATGGTGCCGGTCAGCGGCAGGGTGAAGTCGTTGGCGTCCACCGCACCGGCGATGCTGTAGGTGATGGTCAGCGCCGCGTCGTCCGGGCCCGCCCGCAGGATGCGGTAGGTCAGCGGCGTGGTGGTGCCGGGGCCGCCTTCCAGGCGGCTGCTGTCCATGGCCAGCACGGTCAGGGCCACGTCGTCGCCCTGGATGGTGGCGCGGGCGCTGCCCTGCAGCGGGTTGACGCTGCTGCCACCGCCGCTGCTGGAAAGCTGCACGGTGAACTGCTCGTCGGACTCGCCGATGTCGTCGCCGTACACCGCCACTTCCAGCACCTTGCTGGTCTCGCCGGCGGCGAACTGCAGCACGCCGCCAGGCAGCACGCCACCGACGAAGTCGACCGCGTCCGCCGATGCCGAGCCGCTGCCGGCCACCGACCAGTCGATGCTCGCCGCCGAGCTGGTGTCGCCGCTGCGGGTCACGGTGAAGCGGAAAATGGTGGTCGCCCCGCCGTTGCCTTCCGCCAGCACGCTGTCCACCACGCGGATGGCGAACTGGTTGTCGTCGTTGACGAGGGTGCCGCTGGCGCGGTCGTTGATCAGGTCGATGCCCTGCGGGCCGCTGAGTACCACCTCGAAGCCCTGGTCCGGGCCGAGCACGTCGTCGCCCTGCACGCGGATGACGATGTCCTTGTAGGTCTCGCCGTCGGCGAACACCAGCGAGCCCGAAGGCAGCACGCCGCCGACGAAGCTGCCGGCATTGGCCGGGTAGGTGCCTGCGCCCTGCAGCGCCCAGTCGACGCTGACGCTGCCGTTGCTGTCGCCCACCCGCTCCACGCGGTAGGTAAACTCGGTCACCTGGCCCTGGTTGCCCTCGTCCTGGCGATCACTGCCGAGCACCGCGATGCTCAGGCCACGGTCGTCGTTGAGGAGGGTGACGCTGGCCTCGCCCGTGAGGATGGTCGCCCCCTCGGCATCGCTGAGCACCACGGAGAAGGTCTCGTCGCGCTCGCCCAGGGTGTCGGCATCCACGTAGACGGTGATGGTCTTGGTGGTCTCGCCGGCGCCGAAGGCCACCACGCCGCTGAGGAAGATGCCGCCGAAGTCCTCGGCGTTGACCGGGTTGGCGCCGCTGGGCACCAGGTCCCAGAGCACGCTGGCCGGGCCGGAGAGGTCGCCGCCACGGGTCACGGTGAAGGTCACCGCGGTCTGCTGGCCGTCGCTGCCTTCCACCACCTGGGCGGCGTCGGCGGCGATCCACAGCACCGGGTCGTCGTTGAGCACCACCGATTCCACCGGGCCGGTGGTGATGGTGGAGCCGTAGCTGGGGTTCTCCAGCCACACCTGGAAGCTTTCGTCCTCCTCGCCCAGCTCGTCGCCACGCACGGCCACGGTGAAGGTCTTGCTGGTCTCGCCGTCGGCAAAGTGCACGGTGCCGCTGAGGGCGGCGAACTCGGCGTCGCTGAGCGCGTGGATGCCGACCCCGGCGGCGCGCCAGTCGACGCTGGCGGCGCCCACCGAGCTGCCGCTGCGGTCGATGCGGAAGGTGAACAGAGTCAGGCCGTCATCGCCTTCCACCGCTTCGCGGGTCACCGCGCTCAGGGCGAGGCTGTCGTCGTCGTTGCGAATGGTGCCCACCTGGCCATTGCCGACGATATCGGCGTTGGCGCTGGGGTTGGACAGCTGCAGGGTGAACTGCTCGTCGCCCTCGTCCAGGCCATCGCCCAGCACATCGATGTAGATGTCCTTGTGGGTCTCGCCGGCGGCGAACACCAGCTGGCCGCTGGGCAACACACCACCCGGGAAGTCGGCGGCGCTGGCGCTGCCGGCCTGCACGGCCCAGTCGACGCGGGTCTCGCCACTGGAGTCGCCGCTGCGGGTCACGGTGAAGTGCAGGCGGCCCGGCGTGCCGGCGTCGCCTTCGTAGGCCTGGGCGGTGACGCTGGCCAAGGTCAGGTCGACGTCGTCGTTGCGGATGGTGCCGGCGGCACTGGAGGCGGCCGGGTCGATGCTGCTGCCGGCGCCCGGCTGGTACAGCTCGACGCTGAAGCCTTCGTCCAGCTCCACGTCGCGGTCGCTGCGCACCGGAATGCTCAGCACCATCTCGCTCTGGCCGTCGGCGAAGGTCAGGGTGCCGCTGGTGACGCTGAAGTCGCTGGCGTCGGTGCCGCCGTGGACGATGCGCCAGCTCACGGTGGAGGTGCCTTCGGTGCTGCCGGTACGGGTCACGGTGAAGGTCAGCGCGGTGCCCTCGCTGGCCTCGGCGGCGCGCGGGGCGATGGCGAACACGTCGTCATCGTTGCGGATCACCGCGTCCACCTGCTGGTTGGCGAAGGTGTGGCTGAGGCTGTCGCTGGGCGCCTGCAGGCTGAGGGTGAAGCCTTCGTCCGCTTCCAGGCGGCTGTCGCCGGCGACCCAGACGATCACGGTCTGGCTCATCTGGCCCTCGGCGAAGGTCAGCTCGCCGAAGGGCAGCTGGCCGCCGACGAAGTCGTCCGCCGAGGCCGGGCTGGCGCCGCTGCCGGCGACGCTCCAGGCCAGGCTGGTGGCCAGGCCGCTGCCGCTGCGGGTGACCAGGAAGCTGTAGCCGGTGGCGCCGCTGTCGCCTTCCACCGGGGTGGCGACCACGGCGAGGTTCCACTGCACGTCGTCGCTGACGATGGTGCCGGTGGCGCTGCCCACCTTGATGTCGGTGCCGGCGGAGGCATTGCCCAGCACCATCTGGAAGGACTCGTCGCCCTCCAGGGTGCGGTCGCCGAGGACCACGATGCTGATGGTCTGGCTGGCCGCGTCGCCCGAGGCGAAGCTCAGGCTGCCGCTGGGCAGCACGCCGCCGAGGAAGTCGGCGGCATCGGCCAGGCCCTGCAGGCTCCAGTCGAGGCTGGTAGCACGGTCGAGGTTGCCGCTGCGGCTGACGGTGAAGGTGTAGACGGTCTGCACGCCGTCGTGGCCTTCGACGTGGCGCGCATCGGTGGCGACCAGGGTCACCGAGACATCGTCGTTGACGATGGTGGCGTCCGCCGTGGCCTGGGTGAAGACCACGCCGTCGGCGCTGTTCAGGCTGAGGCGGAAGTCCTCGTTGGCCTCGCCGCTGTAGTCGCCACGCACCGGTACGCGGATGGTCAGCTGCTCCTGGCCGGCGGCGAAGGTGACGCTGCCGCTGGTGGCGAGGAAGTCATCCGCCGAGGCCGGGTTGGCGCCGATGCCGGCGACGCTCCAGTTGATGGTCTCGGTGCCGCTGAGCTTGCCGCTGCGGGTGAGCACGAAGTCGAACCAGGTGGTCTGGCCGTCGTCGCCTTCCGCCTGGGCGGCGGGGGCGGCGACGTCGATCACCACGTCGTCGGCGCGGATCAGGCCATCGGCGCTGGCCTGGCCGATCACCAGGCCGCTGGACGGGTTGCTCAGCACCAGGCTGAAGCCCTCGTCGCTCTCGGCCAGCAGGTCGCCACGCACGTTGACGGTGAGGGTGACGCTGGCCTGGCCGGCCGGCAGCACCAGCGAGCCGGAAGGCAACACGCCCAAGGCGAAGTCGCTGCCATCGGCCGGGTGCGCGCCACTGCCCACCACCGCCCAGTCGACGGTCTTGGCCTGGTCCAGCGAGCCGGTGCGGGTGATGGTGAAGGTAAAGGCGGTGGTGCCGCTGTTGCCTTCGGCCTTGCTCGCGTCGGTGGCGGCGATGCTGATGCTGGCGTCGTCGTTGAGGATGGTGCTGCTGGCGCTGCCGGTCTGGATCTGCGCGCCACTGGCGTTGCCCAGCACCAGGTTGAAGGCCTCGTCGCCTTCCACCAGGGTGTCGCCGTTCACCAGCACGGTGATGGTCTTGCTCGACTCGCCGTCGGCGAACACCAGGCTGCCGCTGGGCAGGCCGGCGTTGTCGCCCAGCAGGTCGGCACTGGCGAAGTCCGCCGCGTTGGCCGCACTGGAACCCAGGCGCCAGGCCACCGAGGCGCTGCCGCTGGTATCGCCGGTGCGGGTCACGGTGAAGGTGAAGGCGGTGGTGCCGCCCTGCCCTTCGCCACGGCTGACCTGGTCGGCACTGATGTTGAAGGCCGCGTCATCGTTGAGGATGGTGCCCTCGGCCGTGCCCTGGGCGATGGTGTCGCCGGCGGTGCCGGAGCCCAGGCTGATCTGCACGCTGTAGGTCTCGTCGACCTCGGCCACGGCATCCTGGCTGGACTGGATGCTGATGGTCTTGGTCAGCTCGCCCGGGGCGAAGATCACCAGGCCCGACATCGCCTGGCCATTCAGGTCCGCCGCATCTGCGCTGCCGTTGAGCAGGATCTGCCAGCCGATGGCCTGGTTCTGCTCGGTGCTGTGGCTGCGGGTGATGACGAAGGTCTGCGCCTGGCCCTCGCTGGTCGCCCCCTGCAGCGGCGCGATGGAGAAGGTCGCGTCGTCGTTGCGGATGGTGCCGGTGGCGGTGGTGCGGATCGGGTCGCTGATATCGCCGCTGAAGCTGCCGAGGACAATGCGGAACTGCTCCACCTGCTCGGGCGTGACGTCGCCGACCACGGTCACGCTGATGGTCTTGCTGGTCTCGCCGGCAGCGAAGCTCAGGCTGCCGCTGGTGGCGCCGCTGAAATCGGCGGCGCTGGTGCTGTCGTGCAGCAGCGACCAGCTCATGGACGAGGCGCCGCTGGTCACGCCGGAACGGGTGACGGTGAAGGTCAGCACCTGGTTGGCGTCGCTCTCGGTGATCGAGGCGTCGGCGATGCTGATGCCGGTGTCGTCGTTGGTGATGGTCAGGGTCGCGCTGTTCTGCGACAGGCTGCGGGTCACGCCCGGGCCGTTGAGGGTCTCCTCGTAGAACACCACGCGGAAGGTTTCGTTGGCCTCCACCGTGCCGTCGCCGCGCACGGAGAAGGTGATGGTGCCGGTGGTGACGCCATCGGCGAAGCCCAGGGTACCGCTGGGCAGCACGCCGCCGGTGAAGTCGGAGGCATCCGCCGCGTTGCCGCCGATGCCTTCCACGCGCCATTTCACCGTGCCGGAACCGCTGTAGCCGCTGCGCACCACGTTCAGCGAGAAGGTCGCGGACTGGCCGGCGCCGGTTTCCGCCAGGCTGCTGGAGACAGGGGTGATGCTGTAGGCGGTGTCGGCATCGTAGAGGGTGCCGGCGACATCCATGCTGGTGGCGGTGCTGGCCACGGAGGCGTCGCTGCCGAAGCGCACGGTGGAGCCGGTGGTGTCGCCCGGCGCGCTGAGGCGCAGGGTGAAGCCCTCGGTGCTCTCGATGCTGCCATCGAGCTTGAGCAGGTTGGCCAGGGAGATGACGTAGCTGCTCTGGCCGCCGACGAGGGTGAAGCTGCCGCTGGTGCTGACGAAGTCGGCGCTGCCGGCGGTGCCGCTGACCAGGGTGTAGTTCAGCGTCACGTCGTTATCCAGGCGTCCGGAACGCGAAATGGAGACGTTCAGCGGCTGGCCTTCGTAGCCGGCGACGCTCGGGGTGGCGTTGCCGAAGCCGCCCACCCACAGGCGGATGTCGTCGTTGCGCAGGGTGGTGCTGGCGCTGGCCTGGCCCGGGTCGATGTTGGTGGGGCCGTACTCGTCACGGTAGGTGCCGCTGATCAGGCCGTTGTTGTAGGCGGTCAGCGGGTCCAGCAGGGTCAGGGTGAGGCCGGTGTCCGGCTCGATCACGGTGTCGCCACCGAAGGTCACGGTCACCTGCTTGCTGGTCTCGCCGGCGGCGAAGCTGACCACGCCGTAGGTGGTGTTGGAGTAGGGCGAGGTGGACCAGGCGGTGTTGCCACCGTAGCCACTCACCTGGCCGCCGTTGGCGCCGCCCCAGTTGATGTTGTTGCCGACGATCTGCCAGGCCACGGAGCTGGCGTAGTCGATGCTGCCGCCGGGCTGCACGGTGCGGGTGATGGTGAAGGTCACGCTGGTACTGGCGGCGCTGCCCTCGAACACCTGGGTGCTGCCGGCGCTGACGCCCAGCAGCGCGGCCGGCTCGTCGTCGTAGACGCGGCCCGTGGCGCTGGAACCGATGGAGGGCGTCTCGATGTCGCCATCCAGGTTCTGCGGGTTGCCCAGCACCAGGGTGGCTTCCTCGCGCCAGGTCTCGGCGAGGCCGTCGTTGATCGTGCGCAGGCTGATGGTCTTGGTCAGCTGGCCATCGGTGTAGGTGAAGCTGCCGCTCAGGGTGCGTGTGCCGGCGTTCCACGACAGGCCCGGGTTGTTGGCCAGGATCCAGTCCATGTCCAGGTCGGCGGGGTCGAGCTTGTACCAGGTGCTGCGGGTGTTGTTGGTCTCGTTGGTGCTCTCGGAGCCGCCCAGCTGGATGGACCAGTCCACCGAATCCGTGCCGCGCTGGTCGCCGCTGCGGGTGATGGTGTAGACGAGGTCCTGCCCTTCGTTGACATGCGCCACGCTGGCGTCGAAGCGGGTGTCGTCGTTCTGCAGCACCACGTGGTTGTTGACGTAGCCGGGGTTGGCGGTGGAGCCGCCCTGGATGCTGCTGCCCGGGCTGGCCTGGGTCAGGTAGAGGCGGAAGGCCTCGTCCTGCTCGCCGGCATCGTCCACCTTGGTGCGGATGGTGACGTAGGCCACCGACTGGCCATCGACGAACTCCACGCGGCCGGAGGGCACGGTGTCGTTCCAGAAGTCGCTGGCGTCGGTGGCGGTGTAGCTGCTGACGCTGGTCTGCACCGCCCAGTCCACCCAGGCGGTGCCGGCGGTGGAAACGGTGCGGTACACGGCGAAGGTGTGCTCGATGTAGCCGTCGGCTGCGTTGCCGCCGTCGGCCACGGTGTCACCCTCGGCGCGGGTGCGCCCGGAGGTCGGGGTGTCCTGGATATAGAACTCCGCCTCGTCGCGCTGGATCTCGCCGAACAGGTACACGCCGCTGGCGCTGGTGTTGGCCTGCAGCGTGTTGTCGCTGGTGTAGATGTTCTGGGTGCCGGTCTGCGGCGCTACCAGTTCATCGATGCCGCCGCTGTTGGTAAACAGCACCTTGAACCACTGGTCGTCCTCCACCGTGTCGTCGCCGCGCACAGTGAGGGTGATGGTCTTGCTGGTCTCGCCGCTGGCGAAGGTGACGGTGCCCGACGGCAGGGTGCCGCCGTTGAAGTCGACGCCATCGGCCGCGTATTCCCAACGGCTACTGCCGTATTCCCAGATGTCCTGGCCGGTGGTGCTCCAGTTGACCGTGGAGGTCTTGGCCAAGTCGCCGCTGCGGGTCAGGGTGATGGTGTAGGTGGTGTTCTCGCCGGCGACCTTCTCGGCCTGGCGGGCCTGGGCCCACTCGACGGTGACCCGGGTGTCGTCGTTGGTGATGGTGCTCTGGTAGCTGCCATTGGCGCCGATGGAGGTGCCGCTGCTGGCGCCGCTGAGCACCAGGTTGAAGCGCTCGTTGCCCTCGACGCTGCCCACGCCGGTGTCGCCGTAGGCGTAGACGGTGATGGTCTTGCTGCTCTCGCCGGCGGCGAAGCTCAGGGTGCCGGAGGGCGTCAGGTAGGCCGAGCCGTTGGTGAAGTCGGCGGCATTGGTGTCCAGGTGCTGGACGCTCCAGTTCACCGTGCTGGCCTGGTCCAGGTTGCCGGTGCGGGTCACGGTGTAGGTGAAGGGCGCACCGGTGCCGTGGACGCCGTCGCCCTCGCTGCGGCTGGTGGTGCCGGCGGTGATGTTCAGCTCCGCGTCATCGTTGCGCACGGTGCCGGTGGCGCTGCCGGTGGTGATCTCGGTGCCGGCGGAGGCGTTCTCCAGCACCAGCTTGAGCACCTCGTTGGCCTCCAGCCTGCTGTCGGCGGCGATGCGCACGGTGATGGTCTTGCTGTTCTCCCCCGCAGCGAAGTTCAGGGTGCCGTAGGGGATGCCGTCGCCATCGAGCAGCACACCGCCCGGTTGGCTGCCGTAGAAGTCGGCGCCGTCCACCGCGTTGGCCACGCTCGGGTCGACACGCCACTGCACGCTGCTGGCCTGGTTCAGGTAGCCGCCCCGGCTGACGCTGAAGGTGAAGTCCACGTAGCCGCTGTTGCCCTCGCCCTTGTCCGCCGACAGCGCGCTGATGCTCAGGGTGGCGTCGTCGTTGGTCAGGGTGGTGGTGGCGCTGGCGGTGCCGATCACGCTGTTGGCCGGCGGGTTGGACAGGGTCACGGTGAGCGCTTCGTCGCCCTCGTACACCGAGTCGCCCTTGACGCGGATGACTACCGTCGCAGTGGCCTGGCCATCGGCGAAGCTGAGGGTGCCGGTGCTGCCCTGGCCGGCGCCCAGGTCGCTGGCGTCGAGGCCGCCGCTGAGGGTCCAGGTCAGGTCGCGGCTGCCGGCGAGCGAGCCGCTGCGGGTCACGGTGAAGCTCACCAGGCGCTCGCCGCTGTTGCCTTCGGCCAGGCTCGCGGCGTCGGCGACGATGGCGAAGCTGGCGTCGTCGTTGAGGATGCGCGTGCTGGCGCTGCCCTGCCCCGCTTCGACGGTGCCGCCCTGCGGGTTGAACAGTTCCACCTGGAGCAGCTCGTCGGCCTCCACCAGGTTGTCGCCGCGCACGCGGATGGTGATGGTCTGGGTGTCGCTGCCGTTGGCGGTGAAGCTCACCGTGCCGCTGGGCAGGCCGCCGTTGTTGCCGTTGCCGTCCTGGCCACTGGCGAAGTCGCTGGTGTCCAGGCCGGTGGCGCTCTTCAGGCGCCACTGCACGGTGCCGGCGGCCGTGCTCAGGCCGCTGCGGGTGACGGTGAAGGTGATGTCGGTGAAGGCACCCTGGGTGCCCTCGGCCTGTTCCGCCGGGGCGCTGATGCTGAAGTTGGTGTCGTCGTCCTGCACGGTGGTGGTGGCGGTGGCGCCGGTTACCAGGCCCGCGCTGGGGTTGCTCAGGGTCAGGGTGAAGGCCTCGCTGCCCTCCACGCGGCTGTCGCCGGCCAGCTCGAAGCTGACGGTGAGCTCGGACTGGCCCGGGGCGAAGGTCAGGGTGCCGCTGGGCAGGCTGCCCAGGGTGTCGCTGGCATCGCCGCCATTGGCGCCGCTGACGGCGTAGTCGACCGTGGCGCTGCCGGACAGCTCGCCGCTGCGCACGATGCGGTAGATCACCGTCTGGCTGCCGCCGGTGCCTTCGCTGACGGTGGCGCGCTCGGCGACCACGGCGAAGCCCTGGTCGTCGTTGCGGATCACGCCTTCGGCGCTGCCGTCCACCACGCTCTGCGGGGTGCCGTCGCCCAGGCGGGCGTTGCCCAGGTTGACGCTGAAGGTCTCGTCGGCCTCCACCACCAGGTCGCCCTTGACCAGAATGGTCAGGGTCTTGCTGGCCTCGCCGGCGGCGAAGCTCAGGGTGCCGGTGCTGGCGTCGAAGTCGGCGGCGTTGGCGATGCCGGCCAGGGACCAGTCCACCAGCGCGGCCGAGCCCAGGTCGCCGGCGCGGGTCACGGTGAAGGTGAAGGCGGTGGTGCCGCTGTGACCTTCGGCCTTGTCGGCGGCGAGCGGGCTGATGGAGAAGCCCAGGTCGTCGTTGTCGATGCGGCTGTCGGCGCTGCCGACGGTCAGTTCGGTGTTGCCGTCGCGGGCCTCCAGGCTGACGCCGAAGGTCTCGTCCAGTTCGATGTGGCCGTCGCCGGACACGCGCACGGTGACCTGGGCGCTGGTCTGGCCCTCGGCGAACTGCAGGGTGCCGGACGGCAGGCCGCCGTTCGCGCCCAGGGCGTCCTGGCCGCTGATGAAGTCGGCGAGGCTGGCGGCGTCGACGCCCTGCCCCACCGCCACCTTCCAGTCGACGCTGGTGGCGCGCAGGTCGCCGGCGCGGGTCACGGTGAAGGTGAAGCTGCGTTCCTGGCCGGCATCGCCTTCGGCGGCGCTGGCCTGGTCGGCGACGATGGACAGGCCGACGTCATCGTTGCGCACCAGGGTGCTGGCGCTGCCGGTGAGCAGCTGGGTCTGGTCGTGGGCGGGGTTCTCCGCCGGGTTGGCCAGGGTCAGGGTGAGGGTCTCGTCGCTTTCCAGCACGGCGTCGCCGGCCAGGGTCAGTTCGATCACCTTGGAGGTCTCGCCGGCGGCGAACTGCACCAGGCCGTTGAGGGCGGTGCCGGCGGAGAAGTCGTCGGCCTGCAGGCCGCTGGCGGTCCAGGTCACGCTGACCGGGCCGGACAGGTCGCCGCTGCGGGTGACGGTGAAGCGCAGCACCTGGGTCTCGCCCGTGGCGCCTTCGGCCACCTCGGCCTGCTGCGCCTGGATGCGGATGCCGACGTCGTCGGAAACGATGCTGCCCTGAGCCTGGCCGGTGAGTATCTCGGCATGGCCGCTGGCATTGCCCAGGGTGACGGTGAAGGCCTCGTCGCCCTCGACGTCACGGTCGCCACGCACGGCGACCTGGATCACCTTGCTGGTCTCGCCCGGAGCGAAGGTCAGGGTGCCGGCCGGCAGCACGCCACCGGCGAAGTCGGCCGCATCCACCTGGCCGGAGAGGCTCCAGTCCACGGTGGTGGTGCCGCTGGTGACGCCGGAGCGGGTCACGGTGAATTCATGGATGACGCTGCCGTTGTCGCCTTCCACCAAACCGCTGCGGGTGGTGGCGATGGCCAGGCCGGTGTCGTCGTTGGTGACGGTGGCCGACGCCGAGGCAGTGCCCAGGCTGGAGCCGGTCGCCGGGTCGTAGAGTTCCACGCGCAGGCCTTCGCTGGCCTCCAGGCGGTAGTCGCCGGCCACCTGCAGGGTGATGGTCTTGCTGGTGTCGCCGTTGGCGAAGTTGAGGATGCCGCCGGGCAGCACGCCCCCGACGAAGTCGGCGCCGTCCACCGGGTTGCCGCCCTCGCCCACCACGCGCCAGGCGACGCTGCCGGTGCCGCCCAGGTAGCCGCTGCGGTTGACCAGGAAGCTCAGCTCGGCCACCTGGCCGTCGCCGCCTTCGTTGACGCTGGCGGCCTGGGCCTGGATGGCGAACTGCTGGTCGTCGTTGAGCAGCTGGCCGTTGATGCTGCCGTTGCCCACGGTGGCGCCGGGGTTCGGCGTGCCGAGGCTGAGGACGAAGCTCTCGTCGCCTTCGAGCTGGGAGTCGGTGGCGATGTGCAGGACGATCTCCAGGCGATCGACGCCCGCAGCGAAGACCAGGGTGCCGCTGGGCAGCACGCCGCCGACGAAGTCGCTGCCGTCCACGCCGTTGATGGCGCCGGGGGCGAGGCTCCAGGTGATGGTGTCGCTGCCGGCGAGGTCGCCGCTGCGCTCGACCACGTAGCGCAGCTCACGGGTGCCGCCGCTGCCCTCGAAGCTGTCGGCCTGGGACAACAGGTTGAACACCACGTCGTCGTTGCGGATCACCCCGGTGGCCTGGCCGACGGAAATTTCGGCGCCGGCGCTGGGGTTGCTCAGCACCACCTGGAAGGTTTCGTTGGCCTCCAGCACATTGTCCGGGGACAGCGGCAGGGTCACCACCAGGCTCTGCACGCCGCGGCCGAACTCCAGGGTGCCGCTGAAGACGGTGCCGGATAGGAAGTCGGCGAGGCTGGCGGAGTCGGCGTCGTTGCCGAACACCACGCGCCAGTCGACGCTGACGCTCTGGGTCAGGTCGCCCTGGCGCTGCACGGTGAAGTTGAGCTGGCGCGGGGTGTCGCTGTTGCCTTCGGCGGCGGTCAGGCCGCTGCCGTCGAGGGTCAGGCGCGCGTCGTCGTTGATCAGGCTGCCGGTGGCACGGTCCTGGACCACGGTCATGCCCGGGGTGCTGGTGGCGATCACCACCTGCAGGCCCTCGGTGGGTTCGTACTGGCTGTCCGGGCTGGGGCTGAAGCGGATCACCGCACTGCTCTGGCCGGCAGCGAACTCGATGGTGCCGGACGGCAGGGTGCCGCCGAAGTCAGCGGCGTCCACCGGGTTGTTGCCGTAGCCCTGCACCTGCCACTGCACGGTGCCCGGCAGCGACAGCTCGCCGCTGCGGGTGACCACGAATTCCAGCACCGGCGCAGCGCTGGTGCCCTCGCGGACGTTGGCGGTGCGCGCGGTGATGGACACCGCCTGGTCGTCCGGGTCGATGCTGGCCAGGGCCGCGCCGACGTCGATCTGGCTGTTGGCGTCCTGGGCCTGCAGGGCCACGGTGTAGCTCTCGGTGCCCTCGATCAGGCTGTCACCGTTGAGGCGCACGTAGATGACCTTGCTGCTCTCGCCGGCGGCGAACTGCACCACGCCGCTCATGGGCTGGTCGGCGGCGAAGTCGTTGACGTCGGCCGGCAGCTCGCCGTAGCCGGCGATCTGGTAGCCGATCTGCCCGGCGCCGCTGGTGTTGCCGGTGCGGGTGATGACGAAGGCCTGCACGCCACCGGTGCCGTTGCCCTCGGTGGTGGACGCGGTCAGCGCCTCGATGCTGTAGGTGGATTCGTCGGTACGGATGGTGCCGTAGGCCTCGCCGTTGATGACCTGCACGCCGGCCGGCGGGTTGTGCAGCACGATGCCGAAGGTCTCGTCGGTTTCCGCCAGGTTGTCGCCCTTGACCCAGACGGTGACCAGCTTCTGGGTCTCGTTGGCGGCGAAGGTGACGCTGCCGCTGGGCATGCCATCGGCCATGCCCAGCTGGTTCTGCCCGGCGATGAAGTCGTTGGCGTCGGCGGCGTGGGCGCCGACCCGTACGAAGCGCCAGTCGATGGTGAGGTCCTGGCCCAGCAGCTCGGAGCGGGTCACCAGGAAGGTGATCGCGGTCTGCTGGCCCTGGCCGCCCTCGACCACGTCCATGGTCACGCCGCGCAGGCTGACGCCGGTGTCGTCGTTGACGAGCTGGGTGCTGGCGCTGCCGCCGGAAACCCGCAGGTTGCTCTGGTCGCTCTGCAGGCTGACGGTGAGGGTTTCGTCATCCTCCACATCGCGGTCGCCGCGCACGGTGAGGACGATCTCGCGGCTGGTCTCGCCGGCGGCGAACTCCAGGGTGCCGCCGCTGATGCCTTCGACCAGGTCGTCGGCATCGACGCCGCTGACCGACCAGCGCACCGAGCCGCTGCTCTGGGCGTCGGTACGGGTGACGGTGAAGCTGACGGTGGTGGTGGTGCCGCTGTCGCCCTCGGTGACCTGGGCCTGGTTGGCGCGGATGGACACCAGGCCGTCGTCGTTGACCACGGTGGTACTGGCGCTGGCGGTGCCGATGATGAGGTTGGCGCTGGGGTTGCCCAGGGTGACCGTGAGCACTTCGCTGGGCTCGACCACGCGGTCGCCCAGCAGCGGGATGGTAATGGTCTTGCTCACCTCGCCGACGCCGAAGACCAGGCTGCCGGAGGACAGCGGGCCGCCGATGTCAGCGGCGTCCAGACCGCTGGCGCTCCAGTCCACGGTGGCGGCGGCACGGCCGTTGTCACGAGTGACGACGAAGGTCAGCAGCTGCTGGTCGCCCTCGTCGCCTTCGAGCACCTGCAGGCGGGTGGCGACGACGCTGACGGTGGCTTCGTTGTCGAGGATCTGGGTGCTGGCGCTGGCCTGGCCGCCGAGCTGGCTGCCGGCGCTGGGGCCGCTAAGGGTTACGGTGGCGGTGCGGTCGCCCTGGGCGAAGTAGTCGCCAGGCACCTCGATGCGGATCTCCTGGGTCATCTGCCCTTCGGCGAAGGCCAGCAGGCCGCCGGGCAGGTTGCCGCCGAACAGGGCCGGGTCCAGGCCATCGAGGTTCCACTGCACCTGGCTGACGCCGGTGCCGCCGCTGCGGCTGACGGTGAAGACCAGCACCAGGGTCTCGCCGTCGTCGCCCTCCAGCACCTCGGGGGCGCCGGCGACACTGAGCACCGAGACCGGCTCGCTGGTATCACCGCTCAGGGTCGGTGCGGCCGGCGGCTCGAAGCCCGCCGGCAGCTCGCTGTTGGTGCCCGCGGACAGGCTGCTGCCGATGCCGGTGTCGCCGCGCAGGTTGGGGAACACGCCGAGGCCGCCACCGGCGACGCCGGAGGTGCCCTGGCTGGCCGCACCGGTGCCGATGCCGGAGCTGACGCCGCCGAGCAGGCCCGGGCCCATGCCGTCGAGGTTGAGCATGGCCAGTTCCGGCGGTACGCCGGGCGGCAGCATGCCGCTGCCGGTGGCGTCACCGGTGAGCGCAGCCTGCTCGGGGCGGAAGGTCACGGCCTGCTGGTCGAGGCCGATGTCCTGACCGAACAGGCCGGTGATCTCGGGGCGGTAGGTGCTGTCGAAGGGCGACGGGCCGGGGATCGGCGCAGCGTCGGCCTGGCCGGGCAGCGGGGTCGCCTCCAGGGCCTGGACGCCGTCGTGGCGCTCGGCCGGTGCGTCCGGCTGGGCCGGGAACTGAGCCTCCGCGAGCCAGCCCTTGACCCAGGCGCTGGCGTCCACCGCAGCGTTGCCGGCGACGGCGGCGCTGGCCTGGGCCGCCATGGCCTGGCGCAGGGCCGCAGCCATCTGCAGCGGGATGCCGGCGGCCAGGAGCATGTCGTGCATGGTCTGCAGGGCCTGCTCCAGCGAGGTGACCTCGGCGGGCGCATGGCCGGTCAGGAAGTCCGTCACCACCTGAACGGCACGTACCAGGGTTTCGATCTGCGCGCTCGTCAATTCAGCCATCTCGGCTACTCCTGCGGATGCTGTTTACAGCCTGTACTGGGAAAACGCGCACGCACCCGGAACAGGTGCGTGCGCTGGACGGATCGGTATCGCGGCGGGCCTCAGCGGGCGCTGCCCTGGCCGGCATCGAGGGCGGCCAGGGGCAGCGCCTGGTCGGCCGGCACGACGATGCCCGGCTGGCGGAACAGCTCGGGGCTGAGGCGGCCGGTGGCGCGCAGCAGGCGGTAGGCGGCGATGATCTCGTCGATACCGGCGGCGGTGGCGTCGCTCTGGGCGTTGATCAGGCCGACCTCGCCGTTGAGGATGTCCAGCAGCGAACGGCGGCCCATCTCGCGCTCCTTGCGCGCCAGGTCGAGGAAGCTCTCGGCGATGTTCACCTGGTTGCGCAGGTGCTCGGAGCGCTCGCGGGAGGTCTGCCAGGAGTCCCAGGCGTTGCGGGCTTCCTCGATGGCCTGGATGCGCACGTAGTCGGCCTTCTCCTCGGCACTCAGCACGGCCTGGTCGGCGGCGCGGGTGACGTGGTCGGCACGCATGCCGAGGTCGAACTGCCAGTCGAAGTTGACCATGGCCTTGGTGTCGTCGCGGCGGCCCGGGGAGCCGTCGTAATCGTCGAAGTGGGCCTGGCTCAGGCGGAACGACAGGCGCGGCATCAGCTCCTTGCTGCGGGCAGCATCGCGCTCGGCGAGGGTCACCTCGGCGCGCTTGATGGCGGCCAGCACGTCGGGGTTCTGCTGGCGCACGCTTTCGATGATGTCCACTTCGGATGCCGGCAGGCTGGCACCGGGAACGGCCAGGGCCTCCAGGCCATCGGCGGCGAGGGTGGACTCGCCGAAGATCACCCGGTAGCGGTTCAGGGCTTCGCGCATGCGGCTGTCGGCCATCACGCGGCGCGCCTCGGCACCGGCCAGTTGCGACTTGGCCTGCAGCACGTCGGTGGCGTAGCCGCGGCCGGCCTCCATGCGCGCGTTCTCCAGGGAGGTCTGCTGCTTGATGTTCTGTTCCGACTGGCGGGCGTAGGCCTGGGTGCGCTGGGCCTGGATCACCTGCAGCTGCGCCTCGATGGCGGCCAGGGTCAGGTTCTGCACCTGCAGCTCGCGCTCGGCCTCTTCCTTGATCAGCACCACCTTGGCGGCCTGCACCCGGGACGAGGTGGCGCCGAAGTCGGTGATCAGCTGGTTGATACCGACGCTGGCCTCGGAGGGGTCGTAGCTGGCATTCCCGCCGTTTTCACGGTCGATGTGCTGCTTGCCGGCACTGCCGTTGACAGTGAGCTTGGGGAAATAGGCGGTCTTCTCGACAGCGACCTGCTCGCGGGCGGTCTCCACGTCGGCGTCGACCATGCGCACCAACTGGTGCTCGCGCAGGACGCGTTCGAGCTTGTCGGCGAAACCCTGCTCGGCCGAAGCATTCGCCGTGCACAGCAGCAGGCAGGTGGCGAGCAGCTCTCGCCGCGCGTGGAAGACGGGTTTGAAAGTAGAAAGCATGGGCGGCTCACCGATCAGGTCATCGAGATGATCCGGGGCATGGCACCGGAACGGCGCGATACTAGCTTTCTGCCATCTCGTGAAACTGACAAATGCTGACATTCCACCCTTCGCGACCTATTGACGCATGGCCTGCGCCGCTCTGGCACGAGGGTTCCAGCTTGCTCAGCCGCTGCGTTCGGGCGAGCGCAGCGGTAAAAAACCGTGCGTTTCCATCCCCGCCAAGGTTCTATAAGCTGCAAGAAATGCTGCCATTAACCGGTCAGCGCTTTACCGAATGGATGTAGGTAAAGCGGAATTCGCACCACGGAAGATGCCGTATCGAAACCCGTGAATGATTGATCTGATTCTGCTCGAAGATGAACCCATTCTCGCCGAGGAACTGAGTGAGTTCCTCGGCGAATCCGGCTACCGGGTCACCCTGGCGGACAGCCTGGCGAGCTTCGCCGACACCTTCGACGAACAGCGCCACCACCTCGCGATCATCGACCTGGGCCTGCCCGACGGCGACGGCCTCGACCTGATCCACCAGCTGCGCGAGCGCGGCAGCACCCTCGGCATCGTCGCCTTCACCGCGCGCGGCTCCACCGACCACCGGGTCGCTGGCTTCCGCGTGGGCGCCGACCACTACCTGGCCAAGGGCTGCGACCTGGAAGAACTGGCAGCAGTGCTCGAAGCCCTGCGCCGGCGCCTCGGCCTGCAGCGCGGCGGCACCCGCTGGGAACTGGAACTGGCCTCGCGCCAGCTGAAGACGCCCAACCAGCAGCACCTGCGCCTGTCCCACCAGGACATGCTGGTGCTGCACTGCCTGATGCAACGCGCCGGCGACATCGTCTCGCGCCGGGAGATCGTCCGCGCCCTCGACGAGGACTACATGACCTACGACCAGCGCCGCCTGGACACGCAGATCCGCCGCCTGCGGCGCAACGTCGAGCAGGCCGCCGGCCTGGAGCTTCCGCTCAAGACCCTGCGCAACACCGGCTACTGCTTCTACGAGAAGGTGCGCATCGTCGCCTGAGCGGCCCGGCATCAGCCCGCGCAGAGCAGGCGACCGATGAACGCATACCCCTGGTTGCGCAGCGAACGGATGGGCGCTGGCGCCCCGTCGAGCCCGGCGATCTTGCGCCGCAGGCGGCTGACGATGGCCTCCAGGCGGCGCTCGTCATAGGTCAGGTAATCCTCGCCCAGCCCTTCGGCCAGCACGCGGCGGTTGGCGGTCTGCTCCGGCGCTTCACGCAGCAGCCCCAGGATCCGGCATTCCTTGCGGCTCAGCTCCAGTTGCTGGCCATCCGGCGCGCTGAGCACCTGCTCACGTGCATCGATCACCCAGCAATCGCCCAGCGGTGCGGCCTGCATGCCGAGGCGACGCATCAGCGCTTCCATGGCCGACAGCAGTTCGTCTTCCGCCACGGCGCGGCCCAGGCAGTGGTCCGCCCCCAGGGCGTAGCCCGCCAGGCGCTGGTCGAGGCGGCCCGGCTCGGTCAGCAGGACCAGCCCGACGCCCGGCCACAGGGTGCGGATGCGCGCCGCCAGCTCGAGCCCGGCCTTGCCCTCCCCGGCCAGCTCCAGCAGCACGACGTGCGGGCCGAACAGGGCGACCTCCGCCTCCAGCAGGGTGTCGACGGTGCTCATGGTGACGAAGCCGACCTTGCCCAGCAGGCGCAGGCACAGGTCCGGCTGGCTATCCGGTGCGGCCTCCACCACCAGCAGGCGCATACGCGCGAGCGGCGTGGCGCTTCCTCCCACCCGGCGCAGGACGGTGGCCGGTGAGGTTGCCTGGCTGCGTTCTTTCACTGCGATTCCACCCTGGCGGCCCTGTGCTGACGAACGGCATTCCGGCGGCCACCCGCCCGAAACACGGCGGCACCCTACCCCAGGAAGGCCCTGCGCAAACCGAGCGAATCTGAGCAACGCATCGAATCGCGGAGCCGGGCAGGTAGAATCCTCCGCTTCCGCAAACACCCGTGGCGCCGAGCGATGACCCGTCCCCTTGCTTTCCTGCTGTTCTGCCTGTGCCTGCTGTTCTCCTGGCAGGCAGGCGCCAACACCCTGCACCTCGGCGAGCGGAGCAAGGGCACCCAAGGGTACCTGGAGCGCCTGGACGACCCGGATGGCCGCCTCGACGCCGCCGGCGCCATGCAATCGAGCGACTGGAAGGCACTGCCCGGCTCGCTCAACGCCGGCTTCACCCGCAGCGTGATCTGGCTGCGCCTGCAGGTGCAGGCCGGGGCGGATTCCCCCGAACGCTGGATGCTGACGCTGAATAACGCACTGATCGATAGCGCCATCCTCTATGACTACGAAACCGACGGCGCGCCACAGGAACGGCGCAGCGGCGAATCCATCAACCGCAAGACCTGGGAAGTGGACTACCGCACGCCCTCCTTCGCCCTCAGCCTGCAGCCCGACCAGCCGCGCTGGCTGCTGCTGCGCCTGGAGGCACGCAACGCCATGTCGGTGAGCGTGCGCCTGATGCCCGCCGCCGAATTCGGCGACCGCACCCGCGTGGAATACCTGGGCTCGGGCCTGTACTTCGGCATCTACCTGGCGCTGATCGTCTTCCACAGCGTGTTCTGGCGCATGACCCGCGCACCGGAAAGCGGCTGGTACCTGATCTACGTGAGCTGCTGCATCGCCATCGAGAGCCTCAGCTACGGCCTGCCGCAACAGATCTTCGGCATCCCCGGGAGCATCAGCGACCGCTTGCTGGGCTGCGGCCTGGCGGCCAGCCTGCCGCTGGGCTTCATCTTCGCCCAGCGCCAGCTGAGGCCCAGGGACATGGTGAGCGCGCGGCGCGTGCTCACGGTGCTCAGCGTGGTCATCGGCCTCGCCTCCGCCACGGCGGTGCTCGCCGGGCACTACCAGACCGGCGCACCGCTGGTGCAGATCACCTCCTTGCTGACCATCCCGCTGCTGATCGGCATGGCCGTGCGCATGCTGTTCCAGGGCCATGCCTCGGCGCGGGTGTTCCTGCTGATCTTCGGCATCTACTACGCCGGGGTGATCGTCAGCTTCCTGCGCAACCTCGGCATCGTCCCCACCTCCTTCGCCACCGACAATGCCGCCGCCCTCGGCACCCTGCTGCACATGCTCCTGATGAGCATGCGCATCATCAACCACTACCGGAAGCTGAAGGACGACAAGAGCCGCGCCGAGAGCAGGCTCAAGCACGTGCTGCAGGACCAGAACGCCCACCTCGAACGGCAGATCGACGCCCGCACCCTGGAGCTGCGCGACGAGATCCGCCGGCGCACCGAGCTGGAGGGCGAGCTGCGCGAGCTGCTGCGCCAGGAGCAGCGCATCCGCGAGGAGCAGCGCGACTTCGTGGCCATGGTCTCCCACGAGTTCCGCACGCCGCTGGCGATCATCGCCACCTCGGCCCAGCAGATCGCCCGCAACCTCGGCAGCGCCCCGGAACGCAACGAGCAGCGCTGCCAGAACATCCGCGAATCCACCTCACGCCTGCTGACCCTGGTGGACAACTACCTCAACCACGACCGCATGGCCGAGACCAGCACCGAGCTGCGCCACACCGAGCAGAACCTGCCGGAGCTGCTGGCGCGCAGCACCAGCGACGTGCCCCCCGGGCGTACCCGCATCGAGTACCACAGCCAGCGCCAGACCCTGAGCTGCGACACCGGCCTGACCCGCATCGCCCTGCGCAACCTGATCGCCAACGCCGACCGCCATGCCCCGGCCGATAGCGTGATCCGTCTCGATGTGCGCGAGCGCGCGGACGCGGGGATGCTCGACATCCGCGTGGTCAACGAGGGCCCGGAAATCCCCCGCGAGCAGGCGCCGCTGCTGTTCCAGAAGTACTTCCGTGGCAGCCAGGCCCAGCAATCCCCCGGCGCCGGCCTCGGCCTCTACCTGGTCAAGCGCATCGCCACCCTGCACGGCGGCGAGGTCAAGCTGGAAAGCACCGGCAAGGACGGCCCCATCTGCTTCCGCCTGAGCCTGCCGATGGAGCCGCTGGGGCACGGGGCCGCCTGAAACCGCGAGGCAGAGCGACGCCTAAAGATGTAATTGAGAAGTGATTGCATACGCATTAATCTCGCAATCCCTTTCAACGAGTCGCTGCCTGCCCACCCATGAGCAAGCCGTCGCCCTTCCTGGCCCTCTACCTGCGTGAGCAGAACCGGCTGCTGCAGCTGATCCGGCGCATCGTCGGCGATCGCAGCACGGCGGAAGACCTGGCCCAGGACACCTTCCTGCGGCTCTGGGACCGGGAGCTGGGCGACGGTGACCGCAGCCTGCTGTTCCGCACGGCGCAGAACCTTGCCCTGGACCACCTGCGGGCGCGCCAGGTGCGCAGCCGCCATGCCCGCGAACAGGCGGAGGACGAAGGCGACGGCCTCGACCTGCAGCAGCAGGCCGAAGCGCACCAGGAACTCGAACACCTGCTGCGCCGCCTGCAAGGCCTGCCCCGCCGTTGCCAGCAGGTCTTTCTTCTCAGTCGCCTGGATGGCCTCTCCTATGCGAGCATCGCCGAACGGCTCGGGGTTTCCCTGAGCACGGTGGAGAAGGACATCATCCGCGTCCTCCAACATTGCCAGCGCACTGAGGACTGACCCGGTGTCGCACGTTGTACTGGCAGCCCCCTCGATTCGTGGAACGCAAGCAGAGTGAAGACCTCGCCCGAACAGCAAGCACGGCAGGATCGCCAGGACACGGCGACCCGCTGGTACGTGCGCCTGCAGAACCCGCAGTTGCCGGCGAGCGAACGCCTGGGCTTCCGCCGCTGGCTGGACAGCGACCCGGCCAACGCCGAAGCCTTCCAGGCGGTGGAGCAGCTCTGGCAAAAACTCGGCGAGCCCGCCCGGCAACTCGCCGGCGATGGCTGGCACCGCCGCCGCCCCGTGCAACGCCAGCGCTGGCCGGCACTGGCCGCCGCCTGCGTGCTCGGCCTGGCGGTGGGCGTGCTGCTCTGGCGCGACCCCGGCGTGCTGCAGCGCTACACCGCCGACCACGCCAGCGCCCCCGGCACCCAGCTGCAAGTGACCCTGGCCGATGGCAGCCACGTGCTGCTGGATGCCGACAGCGCCCTGGACCTGCACTTCAGCCCCGGCGAACGCCGCGTCACCCTGCTGCGCGGGCGCGCCTGGTTCGACGTCAGCCACGACGCCAACCGCCCCTTCGTGGTGGAAAGCCCGGGGCTGCGCACCCGCGTGCTCGGCACCGCCTTCGCCGTCGACGCCAGCGGCCAGGGCGAGCGGGTCACGGTCAGCCGCGGACGGGTGGAGGTCCGGGGCAACGCCGCCGACTCGCTCGTCACCCTGATCCCCAACCAGCAGGCCAGCCTCGACGGCAGCGGCCTGCACGGCCCGGAAACGGTCAACAGTGAACGCGCCCTGGCCTGGCAACGCGGCCTGCTGATCTTCGATCGCGCCAGCCTCGGCGAAGTGCTCGACAGCCTCCAGCACCTCGGCCACCCGCCCGTCGTGCTGCTGGACGAGAGCCTGCGCAAGCAGCGCATCTCCGGCACCTTCCGCACCAGCGATCCCCAGGCGGTGCTCAGCGCCCTGAGCATCGAACTGGGCCTGAAGACCACGCGCATACCCGGCTTGGCGGTGGTCCTGCACCGCTGATGAAAAAAATCTGAAAATTCCTTGAGGGGTTTCCCGGTCTCGCCCGTTGTATCGGCAGTGAATCATTCGCATTTGCCATTTACCGGGGGAGAACCACCGCATGACCAACCGCCACCGCCTGGCCCGGACCCTGCTCGCCAGCGCCCTGCTCGCCACCCTCGCCGCGCCCATGCAGGCCCACAGCAGCGAGGCCGCCAGCGAGCAGCGCCAGCCGCAGTTCCAGTTCGATATCCCCAGCCAGCCGCTGCTCGACGCCCTCGGTGAATTCACCGCCACCACCGGCATCGCCGTGCTGCGCACCACCGAGGAACAGCTCGCCGGCCAGGCTCCCGCAGTGCGCGGCCGCTACACCGCCGACCAGGCCATGGGCCTGCTCCTCCAGGGCAGCGGGCTGAGCTTCCGCCACGGCGCCGGCAGCATCACCCTGGAACGCCCGAGTGGTGACGGCACCCTCGACCTGTCGCAGATCGACATCAGCGCCAGCGGCCAGCAGTCCGCCTTCGGCCCGGTGAGCGGCTACGTGGCCACGGCCGCCGGCACCGCCACCAAGACCGACACGCCGATCATCGAAACGCCGCAATCCATCTCGGTGGTGACCCGCGACCAGATCACCGACATCCACGCCCAGAGCCTGCGTGACGTCCTCGGCTACACCGCCGGGGTGATCGCCACCGAGGCCGACGACCGCCTCACCGACACCTTCGTCCTGCGCGGCTTCCAGATCAGCGGCAGCACCTTCCGCGACGGCATGCGCTACATGAGCAACATCTACGACGGCACCCAGGAGCCCTACGGCATGGAGCGCGTGGAAGTGCTGCGCGGCGCCTCCTCGGTGCTGTTCGGCCAGGCCGCGCCGGGCGGCATCATCAATGTGGTGAGCAAGCTGCCGACCCGCGAGGAACTCCACGAGATCAAGGCCGAAACCGGCAGTAACGACCGCCACCAACTGGCCACCGACCACGGCGGCGCCCTCACCGACACCCTCAGCTACCGCTTCACCGCCCTGCAGCGCAAAAGCGATACCACCACCGACCACGTGCCGGACGACCGCACCTACATCGCCCCGTCCCTCACCTGGCAACCGGACGACGCCACCAGCCTCACCCTGCTGGCCAGCTACCAGAAGAGCCGCACCGCCTACGTCTACGGCCTGCCCGCCGAAGGCACGGTGTTGCCCAACCCCAACGGCCACATCTCCCGCCACACCTTCACCGGTGAGCCGGGCTACGACAAATCGGTGATCACCGCCTGGGACATCGGCTACCGCTTCGAGCACGCCTTCAACGACGACCTCAAGGTGCGCCAGAACCTGCGCTACTTCGAATCGGAAAACGACATGCCGTCGGTGTGGCTCGACAGCTTCATCGACCCGCAGATGACCACCGTCGCACGCGGTGCCCAGGACCGCGTCGACGACTCGCGCAACTTCGTCGTCGACACCCAACTGGAGGCGCGCTTCCATCACCAGCGCGTCGAGCAGACGGTTCTGGCCGGCGTCGACTACGGCGATCGCCACCTGCAGACCGACCGCTACGACTACGACCTGACTCCTCTGAATGTCTTCAACCCGGTCTACGGCGGTACTTTCACCGCCAGGGGCCCTGCGCCATTCAGTTCCAGGAACCGTACCCGCCAGAGCGGCATCTACCTGCAGGACCAGATCAAGTTCGACGAAAAGTGGGTGCTGTTGCTCGGCGGCCGCCAGGACTGGGCCAAGCAGAAGGAAGACGCGCTGTACGGCAACGACCGCTCACGCCAGGACAGCGACGCCTTCACCACGCGCGTGGGCCTGGTCTACCTCGCCGACAACGGCCTGGCGCCCTTCGTCAGCTACAGCGAATCCTTCGAACCCCAGGCAGGCCGTAGCCGTGCCGGCCAGGACTTCGACCCCACCGAAGGCGAGCAATACGAAATCGGCATCCGCTACCAGCCACCCGGCAGCAACGCCCTCTACTCCGCCGCGCTCTACCAGCTGACCCGCAGCAACGTGCTGACCACCGACCCGGTAAACACCAACTTCCAGGTGCAGACCGGTGAGATACGCTCCCGTGGCCTGGAACTGGAGGCCAAGGCCGACATCGGCAGCAACGCCAGCGTCACCGCCTCCTACGCCTACACCCAGGCCGAAGTGACCAAGAGCAACAGCGGCAATGAAGGCCAGAAGACCGGCGGCATGCCCCGCAACATGTTCTCCGTCTGGGGCGACTACCGCTTCGGCCAGGTCGGCCCGGGGGAACTGCGCGCCGGCACCGGCGTGCGCTACGTCGACGAAGTGCCGGGGCTGTTCAGCACCCGCATCGTCGCGCCTTCCTACACCCTGGTGGACGCCATGCTCGGCTACGCCATGGGCCCCTGGGACCTCACCCTCAACGTCACCAACCTCACCGACGAGGACTACCTCAGCTACACCTACGCCGCCTTCTACGGCGCCGAACGCCAGGTCACGGCCGGCGTCGCCTATCGCTGGTAAACCCCGCTGCAAATAGCGCACGGAGCAGCCTGTAGGTTGGCGCCGAGCGCAGCGAGGCCCAACGCTGCGAAATCCAACCCGCAGGTTGGGCCTCTTGCTTCTCACCCGCCGACAAAAGAGCTAGCCCCAGCGGCGTTCAGCACCGCACACTGCGCGTCCCAACCCGCTCCCTCGACCAAGGACGATCACCCCATGCTGCGCACTACCTCTGCCCTGCTCCTCACCCTCGCCACCACCCCTGCCTTCGCCGGCACGCTCACCGAGCAGGCCGAAGAAATGCTCGGCGGCACAGTGCTGAACTGGACCAGCGACACCCGACTCGAAGGCCCCGCCGGGCTCAACGCCACGGTAGTGGTGCCCAAGGACGGCAAGGCCAACTACGCCACGCTGGCGATCGTCCATCGCACCCACAAACCCGTCATCGAGCCCTGCGGCGTGATCACCTGGACGGTCGATGGCGCTGTCGCCAACGAGGGCTACGGCGAGCTGCAGCTCGACGATGAAACCTCCAGCGAGAAGGTGGTGATGATGGTGGACCTCGGTCTGTTCAAGACCCTCGCCACCGGCGGAAAAGTGGCGTTCAGCAGCTGCGGGCTGGAGGGTGTGGTAAGCGAGGCGGACCAGAAGGGACTGCAGGCGATTCTTGGCAAGCTCTAGGCAAGCACCCGACTCACCGTAGGTTGGCGCCGAGCGCAGCGAGGCTCAACGGTGGGTGTTGAGCCTCGTGCAATGGCCGAGCCTTATCGCGGATGAATCCGCTCCCACGGCCGCCCATCGGCGGCGAGCGGGCCGTGGCCCGGGCTTCAGCCCGGGGCTTCACCGCGCTAGGCGTTGATCTGGCTGAGGATGCTCGGGTCCTTGATCTTCTTGTCGTTGGCCAGCAGCAGCGCCTTGCTGAGGATCAGCGACAGCAGCGCATCACCCTCGAAGGGCAGGTAGAGCCCGCTGGAGGCGGACTTGGCCTTCTTGTCCTGGACGATGCACAGGTACTGGTCGTTGGGCGCCATGAGGATGTTGCTGCTGCCGAGGTGGATGCGGTAGGTGCGCAGGTCGCCCTTCACCACCAGGTAGCGCCCGTCGAGGTGGCAGCGCTTGGCGATGGGCAGGCGCGAGAGGATGTTATCCAGCAGATCGCGCCGCACCTGGGCGCCGCCCTGGAGTTCGGCGTTGCTGGCCAGGGAGATGTAGCCACGGAAGGCGGGGTCGTCCACCAGGCCGAGTTCGGGGTCGTTGGCCACCGAGCAGACGCCGACGAACAGGTCCATGTCGCGCAGCACTTCGGAGAACACCAGCGGCGGGATATCGGCCAGGCGGGTTTCATCCCAAGCCTCGCCGTCCTTCACAAAACGGAATTCGCCGCTCTCCACATAGGCGAAGACACCGGTGTCGCCCTGGATGCTGGAGAACTCATCCTTCACATCCAGTTCGAACAGCACCGCCAGCCCCCAGTTCTTCAGCGTCTTGCAGGGGGTGTTGTGGCTGTCCCAACTGCCCTGCAGGGCATAGTCCCAGCCACGCTCGCGCAGCAACGCAGCGAGCTGGAACTGCCGCAGCAGGTGTCCGGCGAAGCGACGGGACGTCGTCCCTGACTCGCGCTCGGCGTCGGTGAGCAGGTAGACCTCGCGGAACGCCTGACGGATCGGCTGCAGCACCTGCGCCTCCTGCAGCAGTTCGCGCCAGGCCAGTACTTCCGGCGCGGCCGCCTGGATGGGGTGCCAGAGGGATACGGTCGCGTCAGCGGGCAGCTCGCCCACGGCCGTGCCGTCGAGGCCTGTGAGTACGCCTTTCAGACCGATCACCGAACGCTGCTGTCCGTCGTGCTCGATGTTCCAGATCAAGCGGCGCCCCATCCAGCCGAGCAGCTCGGTGCTGTCGATGAAACGCGGGTACCAGTCGCCGAAGCGCCAGGTGCGCTGACGCAGGTAGGCCTGCTCGAAACGGGTGCGCTGGCCGAGCACGGCATCGGCGAACTCCTTGCAGCCCTTCTGCCACTCCTTGAAGGCTTCGGCGTTGTCACGCTTGGCTTCGGCCGGGGCGCTCTTGAGCACCTTGCCCTCGGCGTTGCTCCACTCGGTGGCCAGGCGCCCTTCCCCTTCCAGACGCAACAGCGCGGTGGCGCCGCCGAAGCTGAAGCGGGCCACACCCTCGGCGTCGAAGCCCATGTCCGGGACCGATGCCTCCTCCATATCGTCCGGGGTCAGGCCGGCACGCTCGGCGGCCTTGACCACCGACTTCTCGATCAGTGCCTTGCCCTGGCTGTAGCGAACCTTGGAGCGCAGGCGGGAGAGTTGCACCACGCCAGGCTTGTCGAGCAGACACAGCACCTGGATGCAGGCGTTGCCCACCAGTCGCGAGCGCGGCCCGTGCCATTGCACCTTGGTGTAGAAGGCCACGGCCATGTCGCCCAACCCCGGCGCCAGCACCTTGGGCTCACCCACGCCGGCCAGCCAGACCATCGCCTTGATGGCGCCTTCGTTGGCGTCCGAGGGGGCGAACTGGTAGTTGCAGATGACCGCGAACCAGCGCGCGAGCGTCTGGCTGAAAGCGTCCGCCGGCAACCCTGCAGCGAGCTTGGCAGCCGCCTTCAACCAGGCATTGCTGGGGGAGGAGCCGCTGCCGGTGAGGGCATGGTTCATCAGGCCCATCCAGGTTTCGCGCTCGGCCTCGGGCAGCGTGGCGAAGTCCGCATGCAGGTCATCGACCCAGCCGAAGCGCGACTCACCGAGCGGCAGCTGCAGCACCTGCACGCCGCCGAGCATCTTCTTCAGCTTGGCCTCGAGCACGCGGGGGTCGCGCCCGGCCTTCCAGAACGAGGCATTGCGTTCGAGGAAGCTGCCCATGGCCTCCTCATGGCCCACCAGCGCGCCTTGCTTGTGCAGCTTCTCCATCTGGCTGACGAGCCGGGTGATCGGGTAGTCCAACTCCTTGATGTACTCGTGCTCCACCAACACCTTCATCACCTCGATGGCGGTGGCGCCGTCCAGCACGTCATCACGCTTGAGCATCTCGCGCAGCACACGACCCAGGCCGCCAATGCCCTCAGGGCCCTCGCCGTATAAGCAGGCGAGGTAGACAAGACAGGCGCGCCAGTCCGTAGCTTCGGCATCGATCAGCGCGCGGATGGCAGGTGACTTGTCGAGCCCATACCAATATTCACCTTGGTGCTTGATGAGCTGCTCGACGGCGATTCGCAGCATCGTGCGCTGCCCATCACTGAGGATCACCAACGCCTGGAGGGGAGAATCGCCGCTCAAGGCCGTGGCGTGGGCGTGCAAAGGTGAAGACATGACGAATCCTTATGTCGTGTGAAAAGGGAAAGGCTCAGCCGCCCACCAGGGGCAACAGGCGCAGGAACTGGACGTTGGAAATGGAGGACAGGCGGAACGGCTCGTCGAGCTCATCCACTTGCTGCTCATCCACCAGCAGCAGGAAGCCGTTTCTCTCGAAGGCGGAGATCGCCAGCTGGCACTGGCGCTCGGCGTCGATCACGCGTCGGGGCAGCTCGTCGTAGCCGTTGAGCTTCGCCTCGTCGGCTTCCGGGGTGAAAAAGCGATAACGCGGAGCGTTGGGCACCGCCTGCTGCTGCTCGACCACTTGCAGCACGTAGCGCCGGATCAGCTCGCGGGCGGTCAGCGTCTCCACCGGCAAGGTCAGCGTCAGGCTGTTGAGCAAGGAGCCCTGAAGCGTGCAGTCCTGCACCCGCACGGTGAAATCCATTTCCGTCACTCCATCGCTTGGAAAAGTGGATGTTTACACCGGGGCGGGAAGTGATGTCGAGGTGCCATGAAGCGGGTTGGCGAGGCTGTGAGGTGGAGCACAGGTGGTGGGAAATCCGCACGGTCACGGCGGCCCCGCTGCCCGTAGGTTGGCGCCGAGTGCAGCGAGGCCCAACGATGCGGTCCTGGATTTACTTGATCGGTCACCTGGCCATGACCACCTTCTGCACCTCGCCTCCAAACCCAATGAGCGGCCCTCTCCGATCCTAAGACCCGCTTGATAGTGGCCAGTTAATAGCTACGCTCTGATTCGCCCCAGACTCTGGCGGCCGATCCACTACCGATTCGAATACGAGCACAGGGCAGAAGGGAATCTGAACCATGAAAGCAATGGAGGCCATGCTCCGCATCGCTGGCCGCACGCGCCTGTTAGCTGGCCTGTACGCCATTGCCCTGGGTTCCGGCTGCACCGTCATCCACGTTGTCGGCGAATCCGGCACCGTGGAGACGCACTACCTCCCGGGCATCGCCTACATCCGCATCGACCCGGGCAAGAAACCTCTCTACGTCCACCAACGCTCGTACGGCATCGCCGCTTCGAACAAAGCCCTGTCCCTCGGCTTCGGTGACTTCGAACAAGTCACCGTCGAGCGCGAGGATGCCTCGGCATGCCTGCTCATCTCGATCAACAGCAACTCCAACAAGAACGACTTTTCCTTCCAGACCCAGGAGCCGGACCATGTATGCAAAGCGCCAATCACTGAAATCCGCAACAGCATTGGGGAGCACATTGCTGGTCAGCCTGATTAGCGCCAGCGGCTGCGCACCGCTGCAGCAGGCGCCACTGGCCTATACATCGGCGCAGGTCGTGGGGGTGAAGCTCGGCGTTGCGCCTACGCAGCCGGAGTCGCTGGAAGCGGTCGTCGGGGTGAAGATTCTGGATGCCGCCTACGCGCCGGTGGCGGTTTCGAATCCGGGGCTCAAGGATGCGGTCAGCTCAGGAAAGCCCTTTGATGAAAGCTTGTATGCCATCAAGGAAATCTATGGGATTTACGGCCAGCAAGCCAGTGCGGATGCAGCAGCAAAACTGCTGACTACTCAGGAATCCAAGGACATGCAGCGATTCCTCAAGTATCAGGCTGACCTGGACTCAAAGAAAACAAAGGCTCAGGAACTCAAGGCAAAACTGGATGCAATATCGACTGCAACATCCAGAGTCGAAAGCCTGAGGACTGAATTGAGGTCACCGCCATGTAAAGGCACCACAGATGCAGACAAAGTCTCGGACTTACTTAAGTCTCTGAGTGCATGCAAGACCGAAGGCGGCGTCGACCCCAGCACTCAATATGCGGCCGACCTAAAGGAAGTCCTTGATAAAGACACAACGTCCATCAAGGCCTCAGAAAAAGAGATCAGTGAGAAATACGCCGCCGCCAACAGAGAGCTGGCAATCGCAGAAACCGTAGCCAGAGATCAGGAAGCCAAAGTGAAAGGCGCCCTCGAGAAACTGGCCAGCATCCAGAAACGAGATGCTATATCCGTCTATGGCTCCTTTAACTCGGACTCGACGGCGGGCTCCAAAGGCGATCCAACTGACGCCAACAAACAGAAAGACTCCGGCGTCGATGTACGAATCGGGAAAGTATTCTCCACTGGAGTCGCAGCCCAGAATATTTCTGAGGCCCAGAAGCTTGTAGCCGGTGCCGCCGCACTCGATGTCTGCCTGCGAAATATCCCTAGGATGCTTGAGGGCCTGACTGAAGCCGAAAGGAAGCCATTGAGAGCTGAATTGGTTGGGCTTTGTGCAGACAAAATCATGCCCAGCGCAACGCAACAGAAATAGGCATCCCCCACGTAGGTTGGCGCCGAGCACAGCGAGGCCCAACGATGCAGAGCATTGCCCGGCACCAGTGTCAGACCGGGCATCGCTGGTGGATGAAAAGAGCGTCATCCACCCTACTCATCCTGCGCCTGGCGCAAGGCTCGGCCAGGCTCGTTGGGCTTCGTGCCTCAGCCCAACCTACGGGAGCGGGCCTCGAAGCGCCTCAATTCCACGGCAACTCCACCCGGGCGCGCAGGCCGCCTTCGGGGTGGTTGTGCAGGTGCAGTTCGCCGCCGTGTTCGCGGGCGATGGCGCGGGCGGCGGAGAGGCCGAGGCCGACGCCGCCGGATGCGGGGTTGCGCGAGGGTTCGAGGCGGTAGAAGGGTTCGAAGACCTGTTCCAGGTGCTGCTCGGGGATGCCGGGGCCCTGGTCGCTGACGTCGATGAGGATGCCGCGCGGGTCGGTGTGGAGTGCGATCGCCGGGGCCTTGGCGTATTTCAGGGCGTTCTCCAGCAGGTTGGTGAAGACGCGCTTGAGCCCCAGCGGGCGGCCGAGGTAGACGAGCTTGGTGGGGCCGCTGTAGGGGATATCGATGCCCTGGTCGCGGTAGTCGTCGATCAGGGTCTGCAGCAGCTCGGCGAGGTCGAAGGGGGTGGCGGGCTCCAGGCGCGCGTCGTCGCGGAAGAAGTCGAGAGCGGCGTTGATCATGCCCTGCATCTCGTCCACGTCGCGGAACAGCTTGCGCTGCTGCTCGGGGTCGTCGATGAATTCGCCGCGCAGGCGCATGCGCGTGAGCGGCGCGCGCAGGTCGTGGGAGATGGAGGCGAGCATCTGCGAACGGTCGGCGACGAAGTGGCGGATCTGCGCCTGCATGGTGTTGAAGGCGAGGATGGCCTGGCGGATTTCACGCGGGCCGAGGGGTTCGATGGGCGGGGCGCGGAAGTCGCTGCCGAAGCGCCGCGCGGCATGGGCGAAGCTCTCCAGGGGCCGGGCCAGGCGGCGGGTGGCGACCCAGGCCACGGCCAGCGAGGCCACCAGCGCCAGGGCGACGATGATGCCCAGGCGTATCTCCGGGTCCAGGCCCCAGCTGCGGTAGCGGGCGGAGAATTCCAGCCAACTCCCATCATGCAGCTTCACCAATAACTGGTAGGGGCGATCGGCATTGGGCGGCGGCCAGTCCTCGGGGTCATAGGCCTCCAGGTGGCGGGCCTCGCCGAACAGTTTCTCGATCAGCCCGCTATCGTCCTGGAAGCCGTCGTCAAAGCCCGGCGGCAGAGTCAACTGGTTGCGGCCGGCGACCCAGCGCACGGAGAAATTCGGCGCGCTGGCGGCCCGGGCCAGCAGAGGACGCTGGGCCTCGGGGGCGGCCTCGATGATCTGGGTGGCGAGCGCCGCCCGCTCCAGCACCCCGCTGCGGAGCAAGGAGGGCTGCGCCCAGACGCCGGCCAGCTCCACGAACAGCCAGTTGAGCAACAGCGAGGCGAGCATGGCCATGACGATGGTCAGGGCGATCCAGCGGGCGATGGTGTCGCTGCCGCGTGGCCAGTTCATCGGCGGCTGACCTCGGGGCTGAACTGGTAACCGCCATTGCGCACAGTGCGGATGATGTCCGGGCGCTTGCTGTCGGGCTCGATCTTGCGGCGCAGGCGGCTGACCTGCACGTCGATGCTGCGATCGAAGGCGTCGTGGGCGTTGCCATGACAGAGGTCGAGCAGCTGCTCGCGGCTGAGGATGCGCCCGGGGTGTTCGAGGAACACCAGCAGCAGGTCGAACTCGCCGCCGGAGAGCGGAATCATCACGCCATCGGGCGAGCGCAGTTCGCGGCGGGCGACGTCCAGCTGCCAGCCGGCAAAGACGATCACCGGCCGCGCCTCGTCGCCGCCGGCCTTCACCGCGGCCCCGGTGCGGCGTTGTACGGCGCGCACGCGGGCCAGCAGCTCACGGGCGTCGAAGGGCTTGGTCAGGTAGTCGTCGGCGCCCAGCTCCAGGCCGATGATGCGATCGCTCAATTCGCCCATGGCGGTGAGCATGACGATGGGGATGCCCAGCTCACCGTGCACCCGCTGGCACAGGCTGAGGCCGCTCTGCCCGGGGAGCATCACGTCGAGCACGATCACGTCCGGGTGCTGCCGGGCGATGGCGGCCCACATGGCGGCGCCGTCGGTGGCCACCTCCACCTCGTAGGAGTGCTGCAGGAAGAATTTTTTCAGCAGGGCGAGGATTTCCACATCGTCGTCCACGATCAACAGTCTGTTCACGATGCTCGGTTCGGGTTGGCTGGGGTCGCTCATCTAAAACCATTTGCGCCGGGCGGTCATATATTTCAATCGGGCAACAATCCTTCAACGCCGGCATCAACGGGACATCTTCCAGCAAAGCCGCCAGGCCATCCTCGCCGCCATTCATTGGGAGGTAGGCGGTATGTCGGTGATGCAGAAAAGATTCGAAAACGGGATGCGTATCGGGGTGTTGTGCGGCTGCCTGTTGCCGCTGGTGGGGTGTAGCAGCCAGGTGACCACCCAGGGTGACTGCGCGGATCTGGCACCCGGTGTGAGCGACCCGGCCGAGGGGCTCAACCGCAAGGTGTTCGCCTTCAACCGGGTGGTCGACGATTACGCCCTGGCCCCCGTGGCACGGGGCTATGCGCGGTTGCCGGAGCCGGTGCGCGATGGCGTGCACAACTTCGCCGCCAACTTCGCCGAACCCAAGGTGCTGGTGAACGACCTGCTGCAGGGCAACGGCCAGCGGGCGATGAACACCCTGGGCCGCTTCACCTTCAACACCATTCTCGGCGTCGGCGGGGTGTTCGATACCGCCGGGCGCATAGGCCTGCCGCACCACGAGGCGGACTTCGGCCAGACCTTCGGCGTCTGGGGCATCGGCAACGGCCCCACCGTCGAGTGGCCGCTGCTGGGCTCGGCCAACAGCCGCGACAGCGTGGGCCGCGTAGCGAACTTCATGTTCTCGCCCTTCGGCAGCGGCAACAGCGACACGGTGGATGCCATCGACACCGCGCAATCGGTCGGCGACACCCTGGACCAGCGCGCCACCGCCCTGCCCCTCACCGACCAGTTGGAGCAACACCCCGACTATTACGCCGCCCTGCGCGAGTACATCGCCGAGCAGCGCGCACAGTTGGTGGCCGAGGGCCGGGCGGGCCAGGTGGACAGCAGCCGCCTGTGGCTGGGCTGCAAGACGCAGGCGGAGTAACCCATGAACGACCCACGCCAGGCCCTTCTGATGCTGCGCCAGGACATCGAGCGCAACGCCGACGAACTGCAGTACCGCGAGCAGGGCCTGAGCCTGTCGGAAGACGGCCTGGCGCTGGTGCTCAGCTACTACTTCGAGAACTATCGCCCCGGCTACGACGTGCGGGTGGTGTGCAGCTACCAGGTGCCGCTGGCGGAGTTCACCCGCTGGATGATCGACAGCGGCCGGTTGCGGCTGTACCAGCCATGAGAAGGCGTTGCGGCCATTGCACTCCGGCCAACTCGGGGGGCCTTCATGCCGAACCCGCGAGCCGGTGCTTGACCGGAAGGGAAGCAGAACGACAGTCTGCAAACTCTTCTCATTCAAAGACTGGTAGGAATTCACATGTCCCGGCTCCCCGCCCCGCTGGATCGCTTGCCCTTCCCCGTCATCGGCTCGCCGCTGTTCATCATCAGCAACCCGAAACTCGTGATCGAACAGTGCAAGGCCGGCGTGGTCGGCTCCATGCCGGCGCTCAACGCGCGCCCCGCCTCGCTGCTGGAAGACTGGCTGGCGGAGATCACCGAGACGCTCGACGCCTACAACCGCGCGAACCCCGACAACCCGGCGGCGCCCTTCTCGATCAACCAGATCGTGCACAAGAGCAACGACCGCCTGGAACACGATATGGAGCTGTGCGTTAAGTACAAGGTGCCCATCGTCATCACCTCCCTGGGCGCCCGTGAAGACATCTACGCCGCCGCCCACTCCTATGGCGGCGTGGTGCTGCACGACGTGATCAACAACGCCTTCGCCCACAAGGCGGTGGACAAGGGCGCCGACGGCCTGATCGCCGTGGCCACCGGCGCCGGCGGCCATGCCGGGGTGAAGAGCCCGTTCGCGCTGATCCAGGAAATCCGCCAGTGGTTCGACGGCCCCCTGGCCCTCTCCGGTTCCATCGCCACCGGCGGCGCCATCCTCGCCGCCCAGGCCATGGGTGCCGACTTCGCCTACATCGGCTCGGCCTTCATCGCCTGCGAGGAAGCCAACGCCAGCGAGAACTACAAGCGCGCCATCGTCGAGTGCTCGTCCGATGACATCGTCTACAGCAACCTCTTCACCGGGGTGCACGGCAACTACCTCAAGCCCTCGATAGTGGCCGCCGGGCTGGACCCGGACAACCTCGCCGAAAGCGACCCGAGCAAGATGAATTTCGGCGGCGGCGATGCCAAGGCCTGGAAGGACATCTGGGGCTGCGGCCAGGGCATCGCCCCGATCGGCAAGGTGCAGAAGGCCGGGGAGTACATCGCCCAGCTCAAGCGCGAATACGCCGAAGCCAAGGCGCGTCTGGCGTCGGTCTGACCCCCACCCGCTCCCCGTAGCCCGGACTTCAGTCCGGGGCAGTCCCCCGCGCTGAAGCACGGGCTACGTTCCTATCGAAGCGCCGGTACAGGGTTCAGCCCCGCGCGTTGGGCCTCGTGCCTAGGTCCAACCGACTCCTCCCTCCCTTCAGCCCCTCCGCCAGAGCGCAGAGACAACCGGTACCTCATCGCTGCGCCGGCGCAATCTAGCCGAAGGTTTGCATGTACGGCCCAGCACTCAGGCGGATGGCGGCAGCCACGTTCGGCGCTCGCTCGCACAGCTCGGTCGAGCGGCCCAGCACACGTTCCAACGCTTCCAGTTGCCCACGAATGACCTCTTCCGGCCGAGCTACGTCGCACGCACCGGCGAACTCGAGCAACCCCTGTCTGGAAGCGAGCAGTGACTTGTTACCGACCAGATCCAGTGCCAGTACGTCCTCGGGAATGTAGGCCGTGGTGTTGACGATGTCGTAGGCCGGCGCCAGCCGTGCATCACGCTGCGTAGGGTCGGAATACAGCAGTCCGAAGTTCTTGAGGTGGGCATCACCATTTCCGACGATGCAGCTCAAGCTGACCATCGCGAACAACTGCGCCAGCGAACCCTGCACCTGCTCCGGCGAGCAGAACAGACGGATGGCCTTGGCGATGGCCGAGTAGCTCTTGCTGTACTTCTGCTCCGCAGCCAGGCCCATCAACGCAGCCATGTCCTCGAAACCGATGGGATCGAGTTGCTCGTCCCGATCGAAACGGCGCATGACGAACAGCCGGGTGTTATCGGACAGGTAGAACTCCGGCACCGCAATCCCCGCCTCCCTGGCCACGGACATGCAAAGGAACTCGTTGATAGCCAGCCCAGGAAACTCGTCACGACCGCTCTTGATGATCAGTTCGGAGGTTTTCGACGTGAACCGCTGTGAAGCAGCGCCCGACTGCTCTGGAACCAGCACCTTCGGCTGCACGCCCGAAATCCCGGCGCGCAAAATGTAACGGTCCACCAGGCTGGCAAAAATATCCTCCGTACCATCCCAAGCGAGGATTTCCTCCAGTCTTTCGCCCGGGAACTGCTGTCGCCGCAGAAGCGCATCGACCTCATCCGAGCTGACGGCTACCCGCCCGATAGGTGAGCTGCTGCCAGAAAGCGCCAGCAGCAACATGGGATCGACACGCACCATCTTGGCCAGGCGATTGCGCAATTGCTCCAGGACATAGCCTTCCGGCAGGTTCATCTGGAAGATCGGGTGCAGCTCCCGGTAGCGGTATTCATCCACACGCACAGGCATGAGCAGGCTGATCGACGCCTGCGCCCTGGCCTCTTCGTGGTAGCGAAACAGATAGTCCCCGTTGGAGCTGAGCACCCTCCCACTCTCGCCCTCTGGCGTTGCCACCCGCAGCACGGCCGTCATCAGTCGAACACTCCGTGGATCTCGTCCAGCGTCGGCATGGCCGCAGGTATCAGCGCGAACTCACAGTCCATGGCTCCCAGCGCTCGCGCATAGGCCACCACGCCAACCGACAAGTCGCCTCTCTCGATAGCGATGACCTTCTGCCGGGTGATGCCTGCCAGCCCAGCCAGCCTGGCTTGGGTGAGCCCGCGATTCAGGCGGCACTGCCGGATCTTCTCGCCCAGGCGTGCCGTGATAATGGAATGATCCATGTTCTATATACGTAACAAATTATATTGAATGTAACGTATACCTAACTTACAGAAAGATCAAAGCGAACCAACACCGCCCGATCAAGCACCGACAAAGGCGTCATTCAGGCGACCCAACTGCAACCGTCAGACTGAGCGCTGCTCGTGCTGCCCCGACATCCCCAGGGCTACCCCGCTGCGACGCTCAGCCCCGCGCATTGGGCCTCGTGCCTCGGCCCAACCTACGCCCCTCCCCCCGTCACTCCCTCGGCCAGAGCTGCGGGAACAACCGGTGCTCCATCGGTGCGCCGGCGGGCAGTTCGTCCGCCAGGCCGGGGAATTCCGGGGAGGTTTTCCAGGGTCGGGGCGCATGGACCATGTCGTCACCGAGAAAGCGCAGGGAGTAGGCGCGGCGCCGGCGTTCACCGCCTACGCCGCCGGAGGCGTGGAGGGTGAGCATGTGGAAGAACACCGCGTCGCCCGGCTCCAGCGCCCAGCCGAGGATGGGCCAGCGGGCGCGATCCGCCTCGATATCGGGCAGGTCGGCCAGGGTGCCTTCGGGGAACCATCGGGCCTGGTTGTCGAGGAAGGTGCGTGGCATGAGCCAGGGTCCCAGGTGGGAGCCGGCGACGAACTCCAGGGTGGCGTCCCGGGCCACCGGGTCGACGGGCATCCACATGCTGCAGTTCTGCCGGCCCTCGACGTTGTAGTAGGGCTGGTCCTGGTGCCAGGGGGTGCGCTGCCGGGTGTTGGGTTCCTTGACCAGCAGGTGGTCGTGGTAGAGACGCGCGCTGCCGCCGCCCATGAGCTGCGCGGCCACGGAGCCGACACGGCTTTCGAAGATGAAGCGGCGGTACTCGTCGAATTCCCGCCAGTTGCAGAAGTCCTCGAAGAACCAGCCGGGGTCGTCCTCGCGGCTGGCGACCTTGGCGCGCTCGCTGGGGCTGGCGAGGTTGCGCTCGATGCCCAGCTGCAGCAGCTCCACTTCCTCCGGGGTGAACAGCTGGCGCACGCAGATGGCGCCGTCGCGGTGGAAGTCGTCGATCAGCGTGCGGGGCAGTTCGAACTCGTAGGGATGCGAGGTCATGCGGGCTCTCCTTGGCGGTGCGGCGGTGCCGGCGTGGCGGGTGCAGGCCGGGCGTCGTCACCCGGCCGGCCCCAGAGACGGTAGGCGATGCTGAGCAGCACCAGCCAGGCGGCACCGATGTACAGGGCGGTGCGGGTATCGGGGAACAACGCCAGCACCACGAAAATGAACAGCATGAAGGCGATGGTGAGGTACTGCCCCAGGGCCAGAACGGCACCGGGAAGCCGAGGGCGGCTACCTCCTCCCGCCCCAGGCCACGGCGCATGGCGACCTGGGAGAGCAGGATCATCAACCAGACCCAGACCACGGAAAAGGTCACCAGGGAGGCGAACAGCAGGAACAGTTCGTTGGGCAGCAGGTAGTTGAGCAGCACGCCCAGCAACAGCGCGAGGGTCATCATCAGCACCGTCATCCAGGGCACGCCGGCGGCCGAGAGCTTGCCGAAAGAGGCCGGCGCCTGGCCGTTGCCGGCCATGCCATAGAGCATGCGCCCGGTGCTGAAGATGTCGCTGTTGATGGCGGAGATGGCCGCCGAGATCACCACCAGGTTGAGGATGCTGGCGGCCGAGTCGATGCCCAGCCCGCTGAAGATCTGCACGAAGGGGCTGCCCTCGCTGCCGATGCGCGACCAGGGCCAGATGGCCATGAGCACCAGCAGGGTGAGCACGTAGAACAGCAGGATGCGCAGTGGCACCGTGTTGATGGCCTTGGGGATCATCCGCTGCGGGTTCTGCGCCTCGCCGGCGGTGAGGCCGATCACCTCGATGCCGCCGAAGGCGAAGATGACGATGGTGAAGGACGCCACCATCCCCTCCAGCCCATTGGGGAAGAAGCCGCCATGGGCCCAGAGGTTGGCGAAGCCCGCCACGCTTTCGGCGCCGCCCAGCGGGATGCCGGCGACCAGCACCGCCAGTCCGGCGAGGATCATCGCCACGATGGCCACCACCTTGAGCAGCGAGAGCCAGAACTCCAGTTCGCCGAACACCCGCACGCTGCACAGGTTGATGGCGGCGATGACCAGGACGATGCCCAGCACCCAGAGCCAGCGCGGCGTATCCGGAAACCACAGGCCCATGTAGATGCCGAAGGCGGTCACGTCGGCGAGGCACACCATCAACATCGAGAAGGCGTAGGTCCAGCCGGTGAGAAAGCCCCAATAGCGCCCCAGGTAGCGGCTGGCGTAGTGGCCGAAGGAGCCGGCCACCGGCGTGCGCACCGCCATCTCGCCCAGGGCGCGCATCATCAGGTACACCGCCGCGCCGGCGATGAGGTAGGCCAGCAGCACCGAGGGCCCTGCGCGCTGGATGGCCGCCGCCGAGCCGTAGAACAGCCCGGTGCCGATGGCAGAACCCAGGGCCATGAAGCGGATATGCCGGGCGTTGAGCCCCGGCGCAAGGTAGGTAGTTCCATTGCGTCGTCTCTCTTGTTGTTATCGCCAGAAGCGGCGTTAAAGATCCAGCACCAGGCGCTCGCCCAGGGCCCGTGAGACGCACAGCATCAGTGTGCGCTGGGCGGCTTTTTCGTCGTCGCTGAGGTACTGGTCGAGGTGCAGGGCCTCGCCTTCGAGGATGCGGGTTTCGCAACTGCCGCAGATGCCGGCGCGGCAGAGGCTTTCCACAGGGGCGGCGCGGGCTCGCTGGATGGTGGTAAGGATGCTGGTGCCCGCCTCCACGTGCAGCTCGCGGCCCGACTTGGCCAGCACCAGGGTGAAGGCATGGCCGACTTGAGGGGCTGCGCTGAAGCGCTCCCAGTGCAGGCGTGCCTCGGCGATGCCGGCGGCACGGGCGGTGGCCAGGGTGGCATCGATCAATGCCGGCGGGCCGCAGACGTAGAGGTGATCGCGCGCCTGCAACTGCGCCACCAGCGCGGGCAGGTCCAGGCGCTTGCCTTCGTGACCGGGGTAGAGGTGCACGCGCCCGCCGTGGCGGGCCTCGGCCAGCTCGTCGAGAAAGGCACCGCGTTCGGTATTGCGGAAGGCGTAGTGCAACTCGTAATCGGCGACCCGGGCGTGCAGTTCGTGCAGGTGAGCGAGAAAGGGGGTGATGCCGATGCCGCCGGCGATCAACAGGTGCCTGTCCGCTTCCGCGTGCAGGGCGAACAGGTTGTTGGGCGGGCTGATCCACAACCGGCTGCCAACCTGCACCCGCTGGTGCATGAAGGCCGAGCCGCCGTTGCCCTGCACTTCCAGCTGCACGCCGATGCGGTAGTGCTGGAGCTCGGCCGGGGCACCCAACAGGGAATAGGCATTGCTGTAGCGCTGCCCCGCCTCGCCTTCCATGTGCACGTTGATGTGGCTGCCGCCAGTGAAGGCCGGCAGCGGCCTGCCATCGTCACGGGCGAGGGTGAAGCGCTTCACCAACGGGGTGATGCTGGTGATATCGGTCACCCGCACGTCCATCCGCTCCAGATCCTGAGCCATCTGCCACCTCCTGCCAGTAGAGGCGGCGCCGCCACACCGGGCCGGCGCCGCACGCCATCAACGCCCCTGGTGCGCCTGGGCGATCAGGTTGTGGAAGTGGGCGATGCCGTGCTCGCTCTCCCCGCTGCGCTGGCGGTCGGTCATGATCCGCCCCTGCCCCCGGTAGCCCCGGGAGCGCAGCCCCTTTTGCACGCTCTCCACCAGGCGCAGGTCTTCCGGGCGGAACACGTCGCGGTACCACTCGATCAGCGCTCGCTGTGCGGCGGTGAGCTCCTTGTTGAGGAAGTAGATCTCGTACTGCTGCCGGGTGATTTCGGCACTCACCGGCAACTCGTAGATCACCGTCATGAAGTCCGCACCCGGCGGCACGTTGAACATGGTGCAGGGCCAGGCCCAGAAGCCGGCGAAGGATGGGTCCTGCACTGATTCGTCGAACGTGAAGGACTGCTCCGAGGGCTTGGCCACGCCGTATTGCAGCGTCCAGTTGCCGTGCAGGCTGTGGGTGTAGCGGTTGACGTCCACCGAGTCGGAGAAGCCCGGATGCGCCGGGCCGCAGTGGTAGCACTCCATGTAGTTGTCGACGATGGATTTCCAGTTGGCCTCCGTCTCGGTGATGAAGCGGGCGGCCAGGTGCAACTCGTCGATCACCGGGCAGGCATCGCGCAGGGCGGCTTCGAAGCCGGGCAGCTGCTCCTCCACCGGGGCTGCATCCATGTCCATGTTGATGAAGATGAAGCCGGCATGCTCCTGCACCCGCAACGGCACCAGGCTGGAGGCGGTTTTGTCGAACGCCTCCACGTCGGCGCAGTTGCGCGCATGGGCCAGCTCGCCGTCGAGGCGGAAGGCCCAGGCGTGGTACGGGCAGGTGATGACGTTCTTCGCCATGCCGCTGCCCTGCAGCAACTGGTGCCCGCGATGGGGGCAGACGTTGTAGAAGGCGCGCAGCACCGCGTCCCGCCCGCGCACGATGATGATGCTCTCGCCTATCAGCTCGCGAGTGACGTAGGCGTTGTTCTCGGCCAACTCGCTGCGGTGCCCCACGCAGACCCAGCTGCGGGCGAGGATGGCCTCCTTCTCGTACTCGAAGACCGCCTGGTGCGTGTAGTAGCTGGCGGGCAGGGTGTGGGCGACCTCGGGGTCGGCGCAGAAGTCGGCAGGCAGTCTCTGGATGCTGTTCATCATCGGTACTCCTCTGTGGCGCATGGCCGGGCGCGGCCCGGGCGTATGCAGCTTCTCGTGGGTATTGCGATCGGGGGAATGCAGCAAACCAGGCCCGCCCCCGATTCGGGTCATGGCGTTGATCAGGGTGCAGGGGCGATGGCGGCGGCCTCGCCGGCCTTGTCGTCACCGGCTTGCGCCAGGCGACGGGATTCCTCGGCAATGCGCTGGGCCGGCACCTGGCCGTAATCCTCCAGCAGCCAGCGGAACAGCCCCCAGATCATCACCAGCAGGATCAGCGTGAAGGGAATGGCGGTGAGCACCACCGCCGTCTTCATGGTGGGCAGGGAGGCCTTGGCGAAGAGCATCGCCAGCGGGATCAGCGTCAGCATCACGCACCAGAACAGCCGGTGCATGGGCGCCGGGTCCTGCCCCTCGCGCAGGTTGCGGGTGCTGGTGGCGGCCACGGCGTAGGCGACGGCGTCCATGTGCGAGGCACAGAACACCGCCATGAGGAACAGGTAAGCCGCGAGGAACAGCTTGCCCAGGGGCAGCGCATTGAGCAGCCGCTCCACCGCCGCCTCGCCGCCCTGGCTGGCGAGGATGCCCGGCACATCGATGGCACCAATGACGAACTGGTGGACGCTGTAGCTGCCCAGCACGCCGAAGAAGAACCAGCAGCCGGCGGTGCCGCCGAGCACCAGCGCGGCGATCACCTCGCGCACCGTGCGCCCACGGGAAACGCGGGTGACGAACATCGCCACCCCCGGCGCGTAGGACACCCACCAGAGCCAATAGAACACCGTCCAGTTGCGGGTGAAGGCGCCCTCGCCCGCCGGGTCGGTGAACAGGCTCATGCGCACGAAGTTCTGCAGGGTGATGCCGAAGGCGTTGGCGGTGTTGTCGAGGATGAAGCGCGTGGGCCCCATCACCAGCAACAGGCAGGCGAAGCCCAGTACGCCGAAGCCCACCATCTGCGCCAGGCGCTGCATGCCGCCATCGATACCGACGTAGGAGCTGAGGGAGAACACCAACGCCACCAGGCCGATGACCAGCACCTGGGTGATGAAGGTGTCGGGGATGCCGGTGAGGCTGGCCAGGCCCCGCGTCAGCGTGGCGGCGGTGACCGCGAGCGGCACGGTCAGGGCGCCGAACATGGTGAGCAGGAACACCAGGTCCACCAGCCGGCCCACCGGCCCCTGGGCGCGGAAGCCGGTCACCGCCTCGACGATGGACGCCAGCCCCAGGCCGCTGCGCTTGCGCACGTGGAAGTGGTAGGCCAGCGCCAGGGATGACAGCGCATACACCGCCCAGGCGCTGATGCCCCAGTGGAAGAAGGTGAAGCTGACGCTGTGCTCCAGCGCCTGCGTGGAACCGGGCGTCAGGTTCAGGCCCGGCGTCTGGTAGTAGTAGGCCCACTCCATCACGCCCCAGTAGAGGGTCGAGGAGCCCAGCCCCGCGCAGATGAACATGAATACCCAGGTGGTGTTGCCGAACTCCGGGCGGCCGGCGCCCAGGCGGATGTGCCCGTACTTGCTGAAGGCCAGGTAGAGCACCGCCACCCCGCACGCGAAGACGAACAACTGCACCAGGGTGCCGAAGGTGCGGGTGGATGACTCGAAGAGGCGGTTGGCGAAGGCCTCGGACTCCAGCGGGAAAAGCGCCAGCCCGGCCACGGTGATGGAGACGACGATCAGGCTCGCGCTGGTGAGAAAGAAATCCTTGCGGGTGTTCTCGGTCATGCATGCCTCCCGGTTGTGTCGAGCCGAACTCGACGCACAGGTTGTTGTTCTCTGGCAAGGGGCGGTGCGGCCTGGGCGGCACCGGGCCGGCGCGCTAGCGTTGGTACCACCCCAGGGCGCGTCGGCCTGGTACTGCGTGACCTGTTTCACCTCCAGGTAGTTGTCGAGCCCCCAGGTGCCCAGCTCGCGGCCGAGCCCGCTGAGGCGGGTGCCGCCCCAGGGCGCCTGGACGAAGGTGGGTTGCGAGCAGTTGACCCAGACCACGCCCACCCGCAGTTGCCCGGCGATGCGGTCGGCGCGGTCGAGGTCGCTGCTCATCACTGCGGCGGCGAGGCCGTAGAGGCTGTCGTTGGCCATCTCCAGCGCCTGCTCGTCGGTCTTGAAGCGCTTGACGCTGAGCACCGGCCCGAACAGTTCGTGGCGCCAGAGCGGGCTGCCCGTGTGGGGCTCGTCGAAGATGGTGGGCTCGATGAAATAGCCCGACAGCAACCCTGGCGGGCGCCGGCCACCGGTGAGCAGGCGCGCGTCCTGCTTGCCCTGGGCGATGATGTCCATCACCTGGCTGTAGCGTGAGGCGCTGACCAGCGGGCCCATCTGCACACCCGGCTCGGTGCCCGGGCCGATGCAGATATCCCGGGTCGCCTCCACCAGCCGCTCCAGCAAGCGGTCGGCGATGCCTTCCTGCACCAGCAGGCGCGAGGTGGCGCTGCTGACCTGGCCCTGGTTCCAGAAGATGCCGTACAGCGCCCACTCCACGGCGGCGTCGAGGTCGGCGTCATCGAAGACGATGAGGGAGGATTTGCCGCCCAGCTCCAGCGTCAGCCGCTTGATGTCCGCCGCCGCGCCGCCCATGAGCTTGGCGCCGGTGACCGGCCGGCCGGAGAAGGCCAGCTTGTCCACCTCCGGGTGCAGGGCCAGGGCTTGCCCCGCCTCGCCGCCCAGGCCCGGCACTATGTTCAACACGCCCGGCGGCAGGCCCACCGCATGGGCGGTGTGGCCCAGCTCCAGGGCGGTGAGCGAGGTGAACTCCGAGGGCTTGAGCACGCAGGTGGCGCCCGCCGCCAGGGCCGGGGCGACCTTCCAGGCGGCCATCAGCAGGGGGAAGTTCCAGGGGGTGATCAGCCCGGCCACGCCCACCGGCTCGTGGCGCAGGCGGCAGCTGAAGCGTGGGTCGTCCAGTTCCAGCGGCTGGTCCTGGCGCTCGTCCAGCTCGCGGGCCAGCCCGGCGTAGTAGCGGAAGCAGGCGATGGCATCGGCCACATCGCGCTCGGCCTCGGCCAGCGGCTTGCCGTTGTCGAGCACCTCCAGCAGCGCCAGCTCCTCGGTACGGTGCTCCAGGTCATTGGCCATCGCCTCCAGGAAGGCGGCCCGCTCGCTGCCCCGGGTACGCCCCCACTCGCCTTCGAAGGCGCAGCGCGCGGCGGTCACCGCCTTGTCCACCTCCTTGGGGCTGGCGGCCGCCAGGAGCTGGATCTTCATCTCGGTAGCAGGGTTGATGCTGCTGAAGCGGTTGCGATGGGTCGGCGCGACCCAGCAGCCATCGATGTACAGCGTTGCTGCAGTCATGGTGATTCCTTCACGCATTACCAGCCTGGGCCCGGTAGCTGGCAGCCGCCCGGCCCCCCTATGGCACGCCACCACCCCGCCTCGGCGGGTGGCAACGCACCAGAAGCCACGCTAGCAAGCCGCTGGCGGGCGACTTAACCGGCAGGGGGTAGATTTGCGCTGGCGGCGCAGTGGGCGAACTCGCACCGGTAATGGAAAAAAGCGGTCGGCGCCAACAAGCACACGCCGACCGCCCGGGAACTAGCCCTCGGCCACGGCCAGGTGCTCGACCCGGCGCAGGCCCATCACAGTGAGCGCCAGACTGGCCAGCAGCATGGGCGTGGCGATCCACAGGAAGAAACCATCCAGGCTGCCCGCCACCGCGAACAGCCAGGCACCGAGCATGGAACCGACGATGGAACCGGCGCGCCCCGCCGAAAGCGCCCAGCTCACCCCCGTGGCCCGCGCATGGATGGGATACAGGGTGGCGGCGACGATGCTGAGGTTGGCCAGCAAGCCGCTGAGGCCGAAGCCGGCGATGAACACCATCGCCAGCAATGGCGAGCCGCTGCCCAGCTGGGTGCCGATCAGCGCCAGGGCGACGGCGGCGAAGGCGGCCTGCACCGGCAGCACGCGCCGGGGCCCGAGCTTGTCCAGCAGCAGCGCCATGACGATGCTGCCGAGCACCCCGCCCAAGGGGATCATCGAGGCGATGGTGGCGGCCTCGCTCACGCCATAACCGCTGGAGCGGAGGATGGTGGGCAGCCAGTTGGTCAGCAGGTAGAAGACGAATAGCCCGCAGAAGAAGGTCAGCCAGAGCATCAGCGTGCGCAGCGCCCGGGCGCCCTCGAACAGGGTGGACAGCGGCGAGCGCGGCTGCTCGGGCAGGTCACCCAGCAGGATCGCGCCACGCCAGCTGGCCTTGCCACCGATGGCGGTGACAAGGCGCAACAGCGCCTTGCGGTGGCGCTTGCGGCCCACCAGGAAGTACAGCGATTCCGGCAGCCAGCGCATCAGCACCGGCAGCAGCACCAGCGGCGCCAGGCCACCGAGGGCGAGCATGCCCTGCCAGCCCAGGCTCGGCATCAGCCAGGCCGCCACGCTGCCGCCCATGGCCAGGCCGAGCACGAAGCCCGAATAGCTCAGCGTGGCCAGCAGCACGCGGCGCCGCTTGGGCGCGTACTCCGACGACAAGGTGATGCAGTTGGGCAGCACCCCGCCCAGGCCGATGCCGGTGACGAAGCGCAGCACCACCAGCTCCCCCATCCAGGTGGCGAGCGCCGCCATCAGCGTGCCCAGGGCGAACACCAGGATGCCGCCCAGCAGCACCCGCTTGCGCCCGAAGCGATCCGCCAGCGGCCCGCAGGCCATGGCTCCCACCATCATCCCGAACAGCCCGGCCCCGAAGGCCGGCGCCAGCTCGCTGCGGTCGATGCCCCACTGGGTGATCAGCTCCGGCGCCACGTAGCCGATCACGGCGGTGTCGAAACCATCCAGCAGCATGATGAGGAAACACAGAAGCAGCACCCGCACCTGCAACCAGGAAAGGGGGCTGTCGTCGATGATATCGGCGATACGCACGGACCTTGGCATAAAGGCTTCTCCCCGAAGCGATGCCCGGAATGGGCAAGGCCACGCTAGCAACGGGAAGAAAAACGGCGCTATGGCGCGGGCGGTAGAGAGGGGCCGGCGCGGATATAGGCGTTGGCGCTGGCGGGCTCGCAAGCGGTCGGCGCACAGGTGGACAGCACTCTTCTCAGCGCCTCGCTTTCGCTTTATAAATCCCGGGCCGTCGAGCGGCACGCCAACCATCACGGATAGACACGCAAGCGGAGGAACCGACCTTGAGAGCCCCCATCGCCATTGCCGTATTGCTGGCCATCAGCGCATTCCAGGCAGCAGCTGAAGATGAATGGGTGACGATCGCCACTCCCGATGACCGAGCCTCCGACGACAAGACGTGGCAAGTGAAAAGAGGCTCGCTCGGATACAGGATGACCCGCAACCTCGACGCGGTCGTATACGTCAAAGGCCGCCTGGTAGATCCTGCAAGCCAGAAGAAGGAGCAGCTCATCTGGTACGTGGCCAAGGAACACTGCGTGGCCGACCGAGGCATCCTCGTCACCACCGACATGAAAGGCGAGTACCTGTACAGAGAGGACTACATCGACACCGGGCGCTCAGCCCCCTCAAGGATGGCGAACTACATCTGCGTTGCTGCTCTGGATGATTACGACACGGGCGAAGGCAGGAGCCTGAAGTAGTCCGGCCCATCCGCCTCACAGGCTTGGCCGGGCCTTCATCCCCGAACGCTGCGGCCGGCTGAACATCCCCGCCCCCATCAGCTCACGCACGAACAGCCCGAAGAACTCCGCCTGGCTGCCGATCTCCAGCTTGTCGTACAGGTTGCGCCGGTGGACCTTCACCGTGCCGCGGGTGATGCGCAGTTGGTCGGCAATCTGCTGGCTGGAATAACCCTGCAGCAACAGCTGGGCGATCTTGTGCTCGCGCCGCGTCAGCAACTCCTCGCCGAAACTGCTGAACACCGTGCGCACATGGGTGGTGGGCAGCACGGCATCCGCCGCCGGCTCGCCACGCGCCTCCCAGGCCAGGTGCACCACCTGCGCCACCACCGGTTGCGCAGTCCGCAGCAGGCACATCTCCTCCTCCGTGAACGCCGTCCCGCCCTCCCCGCGCATCAACGACAGCACCGCCCGGCAATGCAAGGCCGGCGTGGTGAAGTAGCCCAGCTCCTCGCTCAGCCCCAGGCGGTGGTAATAGGCCTGGAAGTAGTGGTTGCAGCGGAAGCTGTCCGGCGACAGGGCGCGCATGCTGTAGAGCCCGTCCGGCTCGCCGAACAGGCAGCCGAGGAAGAACGGATCGAGTATGTGCACGCCGCTGCGGTAGTCATTCACGAAGGTGGCGCGCAGCTCGGCGGAAAAGGTGTGGAACAGCGGCAGGGGCGCGTGGCTGCCTTCATAGAGGAACAGCGCGAAGTGATCGACCGGGGCGATACGTTGCAGCCAGTGGGTCAGGGCCTGCAGTTGGGGTTGGCCTGGGGGTTGGGCCAGGACAGCTGTTATTTCGTGGGCCCATTCAGCGAGATGCACACTCATACAATCGAGCTCCCTCTCAATACACAGGAAGCCAAAAATACAATCATAGTTGTGAAATAAACACAATCTTGATTGCTGTGCGCTCTTGTAGATTGCGCCGCATGAAAATTACCGACCGTTTAGACGTACTCGTGCAGGCACGGAAGCCGGATATCGATATACGGCGGATAAAAAGGGATATTGCTGACGCGTGTGGCCTCTCGTACGAAGCGGTACGGAGGTGGTACAGCGGCAACACCGAAAACCTGCGCAATGACAACCTCATCGCCATTGCCAGGAAGTACGACACCACCATCGACTGGTTGCTGACCGGCACAGGCGCCCCGCCACGCAGAGACAGCGCTTCGGTGAATATCCAGACCTGGATAACCACTGCGCAGGCCAGATTCAGCAAGCTCGAAACGCCCATCACGGTAGACGCCATTCAAGCCGTGCTGGAAGAGTTGAGAGGCGCCACCAGCCAGCAAAACGACGCTGTTGGCTGCAAAGAGATTTCAGTCCCCTACTACAACTTCGATCAGTTGCCCTCCAGCGCTCCGAGGCCGGTTGATTACAGTGAAACCATTAGCAGCCTGACGCTCAACGAAGCCTTCCTGCAGGAAAGGGCCGCGGCGTACTCGAATGCAGAGCAGTTGGCCATTGTCATCCTCTGGGACAACAGCATGGCCGACACCCTCAACGACCGCGACGCCGTCATCGTCGACTGCGGCGTGAGCGCCTTCAATGGGGATGGCCTCTACCTCATCAACTGGGCCGGCCACCTGTTCATCCGCCGTCTGCAATTGGCGGGGCAAGACCAGCTCGAACTCATTGCGGACAACCCGACCCACAACCCGCGCACGGTGCCGATGGCGGATGTGGAAGTGCGTGGGCGGGTGTTGGTGGGGTTGGGGATTAGAAGGTTATAAGTAGCTAGATTGTTTTTCAGAACATTCCCACTACATGAAAAAACCATAAACCACACCTGCGCCCCGTCCCTGCTCTGCACATACCAAAAGCCCGACACCGTTCGTCCAGTAAACTCATAAGCGCGCGGAGGGCAGCAGAAATTGAATGACGCACATGCGCTCCAACCGTATTTCGGCAGTTTGTTGCTGATGAGCTAACGCTTCACACCATCCAGCTACCGAAGAACTTGCGTAAGGGCACCGTCCCAACCGAAGGTAAATTCATCTAAGACGCGCAGTTGAATGAACATTCGCTATGGCATGAGCCGTCTCAGCAGTTGGGGAACAACCAAACGGTGCCAATCGACTATGCCCTGCATATTCATCACAGCGCAGCCATAGCGACTTTGGCTCGTGACGTCCTCAACGCACCCGCTCTAGGGCCTTGTTCGAAATGCTATCCCCCCGATAGAGGGCGTCAGGTTGCTGACTAATTCGGCAATATCTTGGGCGCTCAACGGGGCGGTGTGGGGTCTTGAACGTAGCAGCAGACCTGTACCTCTAAGAGCAGCTAGAAAAGTTGCCGGCCTTAGTCATTCACCTTAATGTGTACACACTGGACTCAGAGGGAACTGACATGATGTCCAGCCGTAGCCTTAGGGATGGCTTACCTCAGCCATGGCACGGCGGATTGCCCATGCATTCACCGACGTTATTAGCTGCCTAGATTGGAAAACCCGCGACCTTAACGTACCACTGCGAGAAAATATTTTTAGAAAACCAGATAGCTGAAGATGCTGAGAATGATCACGGGTAAAAATACTTGTCATTCATCCTTAAAACATAGCGATTCATCTTTTAGGATTTTTGGGGATTAATTATGGCTGAATCTGCCAAGGAAAAATTTTCCATTTCGTACGACGCCGACTCAGGCGACTATAAGAACCATGAAATAGACGCCACCACACTGAGCCGGTCCATTCAGGGTGTTTATGACATAGTCTCCGAGGCCAATGCACTTATGAATAACGGCGCAGAGATAAAACTAAAAGTAACTGCCCCAGCAAAAGAAGGATCAGTAATAACTGACTATCTACTACTCGCCACCTCCCCACAAGCTCTAGAGGTCTTAAGCTATATCGGGTTTGCCACTACCGGTACAGCGATAGTCGGCGGTTCTCTGGTTGAGGTAGTGAGAAAACTTAGAAACCGCCGAGTATCAAATATAACAATCGACACCGACTCTGACTTCGCTACAATCGAGGTTGATGGCGAAGTTATTAAATGCAACAAATATGTAGCAAAATTGGCGGTAGATAAGAAAGTTCGCGACGCACTACACAACGTAGTTCAAGCCCCGATCGCCGGACGGAAAGGCGGTAAATTCAAAATTTTAGATGCGCAAGAGCACTCAGTCCTAGAGATCGAGCAGGAAATTGCTACCAACTACTTACCACTGCCTCCGAGATCACTTGAAAAAGAAGAGATCAGCAAAGATACCAAAACTGCGTATTTTGTTCAGGTAAACTTCGAGTCCAATAACGGCTGGCGTATAAAGTTGGCAGACGGCACTGAGCATGCAGTAACCCTAGCTGATGAAAAATTCATGGACAAAGTCAACCAAAATCAACAGACCTTCTCCAAAGAGGACTTATTCGAAATCACTCTGGAAACCAGGGCTGTGTATAGAACAACCAGATCCACATTTAATTACACCATACTCGAAGTAACTAAGCATTTTGCCGACAAAAGCCGAAGACTTGTTTGAGGTACTCTTATGAGTGTAGATACCGCATTTGTAGAGGCACTCTTTTATGTATCTCTAATTATATTAGCACCTGTATTCTTCAAGATTTCCCGCACAACAACGAGATATTTAATAAATCGCTACATCTCCGATGCCGAGATAGTTATCGTGAGAAAGCAAGGCGGTGCGGTTATAAGCACCCAGCGTATAAAAACTTCTGGATATGTAGTTGACCAACTTGAGAGCATACGAGGTGACGCCTAATGGCTGATAGTCAAAAAGTCGCACCTCAGGGCCTACAAGCAACGATTACTGCAGGACTCGGAACACTTGCTACAGCAAGTTGCTTGCAGTGGATTCCTGCCGACCAAGCTCAATATTGGGCTGGAGTAGCAAGCCTGACCGTTCCTGTAATTGGCTATTTAGCGGCTAGAATTTTCGCATCAATGGACGAGCCCGAAGAGCTAACGCGATATAAGGCTCGACTACTTAGAGACCTTAAGCATCAGAAGAGAATCCTCAAGGACAAAAATATATCCAAGGAAATAAAAGCTGGAATTAGCAAAAAATATGAACAGACAATGCTGAAACTTGCAACTGCAAACCAGGACTATAATGGCCAGGAGCTTATTACTGATTAGTGAAAACCTAAGCGCTGAGCGTATTATTTCTTGAAACTCAGATTCCGCCCAACATAAAGCTGGGCGGGGTCTGAGTCGTCACTAGGCTATGCCTTATGAAGCAAAGAGCTCTTTAACCATTAAATGAGCCCCAGGCAAATCCGACCGGAGCAAATATTCATTTAATGCCAAATGCCCATGGACGCCTTTGGCGCTGGCAATAGGATGAATGAAATTAGATGTATGGATCAGCCCAGGGAAACAACCCACTGCCACAAGCCGCCCATCATGCTCCACTCGTAATGGCATTACTTCTTCGCCTGTAGCAGTACACCGGTAACCGTCCAATTCAAGACTCGCCCGCAACTGAGAAAGCGTTTCTGCCTGCATTTCAGGTGAAGCGCAACTAGGTATTGTTCCCCAAACAGCATATTTCAAAAGCATCGCCCCTAAGTGCCTATCAAGGCGGCTTTGCAGATGTTGGTTATGAAAGTGATTTAGGCATTCCGTGCAGGATGTTTCGCAGTTGCACCCCTCCAGCAGCCTAAGAGTGTCCTCTAAAATTTCCTGCATATTTCTAGCTGCAACCTCAGCATAACCTGCCCCCCCGAAAGAGTGTCATAAAGGAAGACCTCTAATACTCGCGCCCCCTCTTGCACCCCAGGATCGACTCTAAACCCCGAACCAAACTCTGCAGGGTCTAGATCAAGTTGTCTGTGCCGACTGGCAGCAAGCCGAAGTGCTTCGGCAATTGAGTGCAGAGCATCTTCGAGCATATGCAAAACAACTATATCAGCCGTATTCGTAACAACCGGATCTGCAATCTTCATTCTCAGCAATAGCAAATCTGTTTTAAAGTCGTGCCCCAACAATACTCTTTCAAATTTCCCAGAACAGCTAGAGGGTGTACCTTTAGGCCCGAGCACTTTGTAAGGCCGCTCGTGTGCTCCTTTATCAGCGTTGCCATCGTATACCGAAGCATGCCCACAATCTGTGCAAACTGAAAATCCACCGAACTCTGCACCCTCAATACCGCGGTTCACAGTTACAAGGGTTTGATCTACTGCGTGGGTAAAGCTAGCATGAGGTCCACATATAGCGAAAGAGAGTTCCTCTGGGTTAACAGGTTGCGGAAACTGAGCCATAGTCGCAAAAGTAATCTCTTGCTCTCGATCACTCTCGGGCAAGTCTGCAGCTTTCTCCGGGCCGAAAACTTCTGGCAGGATCATAATTTCCTCTGTCAAATCGCCGCCACATACGGGGCAAGCTCCGGCATTTACTCCACGCTTATTCGGGTTTCGAACAAACGAACATATCTTGCAGTGGACATGCAACTTAGAATTTTCGAAAAGAGTAGTCGCGCGATTCACTACGTTACCAGGGAGATCAGCAAAGACTCCTCCTGATCGATATGTATGTCTGTCAATAACAATAAGGCGACCAGGCGCATACTCACTCAGAGCTTTGGAGATCGACTGCTGCGGCCGCTGAATGGTTTGGATTTCTGGCCTGCCATTAGGTTTAACTATTTTCTCAACCAGAAAACTGCACAAGCTTGTGGGAAACGCGTAACTAGGTAATAAACCGTGGAAGAAAAGAAACTCTAATAGTTCCTTTTGCTCTATTTCAGTATCAGATACTGTATTATTTTCTTCGTCATCAGAGTCCGCCTCCGAGGACACAGGCTCTATCGTCTGCGGAAGCTCCGCTGCCAGTTCGTGCATTCTTTCTAACAGCATTTTAGCCGTATCTACCAGCCATTCAGACAAACTTAGACTTTGAGTATCTAAATTCGGGGGCAACCACGTCAGGACGGCATTTTTGAAAGCAGAGCTTTCACCAAGTATCTTCTCCGAAACCCAAGACGTAAAGCCATCAAGATTTAGCCCCGAATCTTTACTATCAAAAAAGAAGTCCCGCGTAGATCCGAGAGACTTTTGCAGCAACGCAGACTTTTCTTCAGAGAGACTCGGATTCTGAGTCATTAGCTCATGGAAGAACGTTTGGAAGAGATAAGCATGGACGTGCCGGCGAGCGATTTTTGCATTATCAACTTTTACCTCTGGAGCCCGCGGCGGCCCCGCAACAATATAAGCAGGATTTAAAAAATAATAACTATCGTGAGGGCCATTCTGAGAGTAAGTCACTACGGTCGAAACTGAAGAGCCGCGCCGACCTGCTCGACCAGCGCGCTGTTGATAATTTTCTCGCTGAGGAGGAACGTTTCTCAACGCAACCGCAACCAAAGAACCGATATCGACCCCTACTTCCATCGTTGTAGTACAACTAAGGACATCAATTGGCCGGTCCTTGCTATTTATAAGAACGTCCTGAAATCTCAATTCGTAAAGCTCGGTAGTTGCATGAACCCTATTACGATCACGATTCGACAACTGTGCTGTATGCTCTTCCACATTGATATTAGAAAGCCGTGCTCCGGGCTGCAAAGCCTCCCATACAGGCAGCCGCCAATAACCTTTTCGAGCATTTATGTAATTGCTAGTTGCAGGATCTATAGGGATGGCGCAGCCACCACCACATGCCAAACAAATATTTCCCGCTAGTGCAAAAGGCATCACCGCCGTGCATTGAGAGCATTGAGCCCATACGTGATTGAGATCAATCACAATACTCAACGAATTAGGAGACAAGAACCAAAGACCGCTATCCTCCTCCGCTAGATTTTTGCGAAATGCAGTTTCAATAGTCTCGAGTATTGAGCCACTTCCGCCTAGATGTTCCGTAAGCGGGTCTCTAAGAGACCTGTCGAACGATCCATTGCTGCCCCAAGGCTGCTTCGCGAATCCGGCAGCCTTGAAACGGTGAAGAGGATCAATCGTTTTGTCAAATGCATACTCCTGCAGCATTGATTCAATCCAACCAACCGCAAGCGCGCGAAGATCTTCTTCAGCGAGATGAATACTGGCACTTACCAGATCTTGACCTATTTTTTTTAGCTTTGAGCTAACTGGTTCTACGAAACCAATAGTCGTTCCGGCAAGCGAGTAGTAGCTACTACACAAGAGCTTTAACAGAGCGACCTTATATCTTGATGGCAAGTCTTGAGGCAACCCATTTTGTATAAGTGCCTCTTCTAAACTCGAATCGCAATCGCGCTTGAATAGCGCAATAGCATCCTCCACCTTCCTAGCATCTACCCCATCAAATATTGGCAGGTCGAACTCGGTCAAAACTGAAATAAACCCGGTGTAAAGCATCTGAGTAGGACGTGGCTCTTTCGTCACACCGCGAAGCTTACTGCAGGCTAGTGCGATTGCTTGCCGAAAAACATCTAGCTCGATATCGCGTGGAATATCTCGGGCTAACCGTGCAGCTTTCTGACGGCCGTCAGAAAAAATAAGAACTTTACGGCCCCCATTGGGGTGACGGGAGTCAACTACCCTACTCTCTGGCTGCTTGGCCATCTGTGTTCGGACCAATGTAGTAAACGGTGCTTCACCCTTTGTAATATGGTCCATGATTTTTGATGATTCGCCTTTGCTACTCCTAATCTTACGAGTGCAAACTGGGCAATTATCAAAGGTTATATCTTCACCTACTGCTGGCTTAGCTGGCACTCGAACTTTACGGAACCCTAAGTCTTGTACTGGACGTATTGAATACAGGCGGCCAGTCGACATATGAAGCCACATATCTCGATGGTGGCTGCGTGGATGAACTTCATCCTCGACAAATATATCAATCGGCATCAGCCGTTCAGTTCCCGCCTCGGAGAATGGCCCGCTTGGCTCATGCCAAACAAAATTCATATCTTCACTGACATAGCCACGAACAAACGCAGCGCCGCAGTCGCGATGAGTGAGGAATTCGAATACCCGCCCTTTTGACTCACAGCCACATTGAGTCAATGGCTTAGTATGTAAACGACCTAAGATTGTAGAACTATTGTGCCCCCCCAACCGACTAGTGCAATTAGGATCAACACATGCATAAAGGCCTGGCAAGCCTCGATGAAAAAGATGAAGACGAGTTGGTAGCAGCACCCGACCATCAGAGCTTCTCCGTGCGTGGCTTCCTAATGCTAACAAAGCATCGGTGGCTCTCTCGGAGGTCTCCATCGAGCACTTATCAAAGAGCTTTTGACTAAGACTATCTAGCCTCTCCGCTTTACCCGATACTAACTCAATAAGTTTTTCAAGAGGTCCAAAGCCAGTCAGGTTTTCAAACAGCCAATCGCGCAGCGATGTGTGATCAGGTCCATTGAAAGCCTCCCAATCAAGACCAGCAGCTAGGACTGCCACAGCACTCACTGCGCTTGGAAAATCATTCGCAATACGCTGAAATGCGTGCAAGTCGAATGCTGCCAAAGCGTCCACCTGATCAGCAGTAGCTGTACGCTTTGTTAACCGAGGCTCGTGAGTTCCTTGAATAATCTCAAATTTACGTGGCGAAGTATCTAATAGCCCAGTTAAGTCACGAGCGAAACGATCGCCATTTGCAGCAGCGATTTCTCCACTACCAAGGCTCGCACTTGTCAGTATGCAACGCATACGTTCCCGAGGAATATCTAGGCGAGCACAAAGCCGTCGAATCAGAAGCGCTACCTCTGCTCCACCAGCGCCTCGATACATGTGTGCTTCATCAAGAACAAGAATGAATTCGTTACGTTGATCGGACTTTAGCCAGCTTTTCGTTTGCTCAAAAATATCGCGCTCAATGGGACGCATCAACATGTACTCGAGCATCGAGTAGTTGGTGATTAGGAGCTCTGGGCAACGCGCCTGCATCTCATCACGAGTCATTAACTCGCGATCACCTGGCTGGGTTTTTAGTCGCAATTTCCAGTTCTTCTGAATGAACTGTTTTCCTTCCTTTTTTCCTGAGGCGTACGTCTTAGACTGAGCAGCATCATCCGCATAAAAACCCACTAGATCCTTACTTGGCCAGCGCCCTATACGAACGAGTTCGCCTCGAACAGCCGGATCATCCGCTATCTTTTTATAAAACTGCTCAAATAGCGGTTTGATGAAACGCTCGTCTCGATCGTGAGAGCGCTTTCCAGGGTATGGTGTGCGTCCCGTATAGCTGCCAAAACGAATTGGAGTTTTTCTGCTTTGAGCCAGGATCCCTGCAGCATCCGGATCACCAAAAATACGACGAATTCGCGAAAGTTGGTCGTTAACCAAAGCGTTCATTGGATATAGGAGCATTGCTCTACATCCAGGCATTGAAGCAGATTCCGGCCTTTCTTCTCCCTCTATAGCCAGCGTTCCAATCACTGGCATGAGAAAGCTCTCTGTCTTTCCTGAACCAGTACCGGTTGCGATAACAAGATCGGAAGCCTCATTTCCCAGAAATGCAGTAAGAGCCCGTGACTGATGCTCATATGGACGCGGATACAACCCCAAACTCATCACCGATAACTGGTGAAGAGCCCTGGCAGCAGCGGCTGGAATTGGAAGACTTTCGTAGGTGTCTCCCGCTTTGTAGACTTGAGTCGCCTCAACATATGGAATCTGAGCAATAGTTTCGTTTGCTTGCAGGAGTGCGCGCCGCTCTCTGACTAGTCCTTCATCACGGATGTGGTACTGCGCCTCGATATACTGCCTCAGGCTTTCAGTCAAATTCTTTGCTGTTTCGTGCACACCAGTAGCATCAGTTTTCATTGAGGTACTGCTCATGTCCCACTCCCTTGTGCGCCTTGGCGCTCGACCCAAACAATGCCCAACCCATTAAGTGCATGCCGCACGATGGGGAGCGCCTCCATAGGTATTACATATATCCTCAACCCCGGATGATCACCCTCCGGCCTAGGAAGCTCCCAACCCAATAACAACGTCTTTTCCTGCTCCGGCGGTAGCCGACGATATAGCCGAAGCTTCACAAAGCTGCTGAATATTTCAGCCTCCACCCTTACAGAGCAACCAGCTTGTATATCCAATTGGAATCGAAGACGCCGGGCATCGGTAGAATCAATCGATGCCATCCTCTGCAACGCTCCATTAAAGAAAGCGCCTATGAAATACGAAATCTTTTTTCCCGTTTGGCACTTGGCCAAGTGAACCCCCTCGACGCTGGGCACACTAGCAAGGTCTAACCAACGCCCGCTCAAGTAAACCGATACTGGCTCTAAATCATAGGGCTGGGTGAAGCGTGCTTTTGCCGCAGTAAGCAATCTGGAAGACCAGACACCAAGCCCCTCAATAGGTGCACCAATCCACTCTTCGGGATCACAAGCGTCTACCAACCCATCACATGTTTCGGTTGAAACCACACGCGCCCGGCCACATACTTTTGTAGGAACAGGAAAGATGGGCGATGGACCACCACCAACAAGAATCATACGGCCATTCGTAGCTCTAACGGCGCATGGTTGTGGCGTCAACCAACCACCATCTACCCGCACCAAATCACCGAGCCTACCCAAGCTATCTAGGACTTCCATCACCCCTGGACTAGAGTCATCGACGACATCTTCCAACAGGCTTGGCCAAACTGGAGATAGGCGTTTGCGCACAATGCTGGTCAAACGGAGCGACGCCGCTGGCTCCCAAGCACCGCTCCCCTCAACCGGCACTGAGCATAAGTATGAGGCCGCTCTCAGGCACTCTGAGATAGCGGCAATACGCAGTCCCTCCCCAATGAAGGGACAGCCGAGCTCCGAGGCTAGATGCTTCTTGGCCTGTTCACGGGCCGCCGCCTGCCACTTCATCTAGGCCCCTCGAAGTGGGCTGGCTCGGATTGCTTATGTACAATTATTCGGTCGGCGATATCAGTGATCTCGTTTACTGGCCCACCTGAAGATTTAGCCCAGGGAAGAGCCCACAACTTCAGAACGGCGTACAGGTCGTCCTCTTCACTGCCCCCGGGGTAACGCGCAAACGCAGGTATGCGCGCTCTGCGCTCCGCATCCAAAGATTGCCAGGGATGAAGTTGGCTTCCTTGAGTAAGTCCTTCAAGTCCGTCACAACGGCGCTGGATATGTCGTCGTCAAAGCCCTTGAGCTGGCTCCATGAATCGCATTTAAGGTAACCATATTTCAGTGCTGGCAATGTAGAAGACACTGCCCGCATTGGCCATGCATCGGTATCAAATACGGGACCAAGCTCGGCAAGTGTGCCTCCATCAGGAAATGCCGCAGGCCCATGTGCCCATGAGGCAATAAATACCAAACGAAGATGGACAGCTGTGGATAGTTGGCGACGAGCGACCACATCACGAAGTGCATACCCGTAGATCTCAAAAGCGGAACGATTAGCGCCCTTCAAAACCAGACAGCCCGACGTATCAGCAACCATTTCAAGGCACTCAGCCGCCACTTCGTCAGAGATAAGACCGACAGGGACTCTCCACTCATGGAATATTGGTCCACCGATAGCTGCAGCAACACTGTCAACTACTAGGTCTGCAAGCGATCCTGAAAACTGGACCAACTGGCCCGCAGCAAGTGCGGCAAGTATCTGCCTAGCTACAAGAATCGCACTACCTTTAACTATCCCACAGGCTTGTAAGTTACGCGATATTAGTTCGCACGCGACTTCGACAGTATGAATTTCGACAATAGGACCTTGTGGTTCAGATTCGAAAAGGCGGATGTGATTTTGGCTTGATCCCGAGTCAGAGTCAGAGTCAGAGTCAGAGTGCACCTTACTAATATTGACTTGGAACGCCTCAAAGCGATCAGACAACAGGGCTACTGTTTCGACGATCTTAGCCCACTCCGAATCTAACAAACTTATATGGTTAGTAAGATCATTAAGCTTTGAAAACTGTACTAACGAGTCCTCCCATCCCTTGGCCCTATCTGAAATCTCGTTTAAATTCTGCCTCATTAACAATGCGTTGCGATCAGATACTGCAACTGCCTCAGCCGTTACCTGCGTTATCTCATCAACGGTCCGTAAGCGCTCCGCAAGTTGCTCGGAACTACGAGCCATTTTTTCCACAAGCAGGCGAAGCTCAGCGAGATCCTCCGAGGATCTCATCGCACTCAAGGCAGCTTCATCTAAGCCTTGGATAAAGCTGCTGACTTTAGAAAACAGTAGATCAATTCGTTCAGTTACCTCGTCGGCTGCGGCCTCAGCTATCTCAAAATAACCTTCGATCTTGCTCAAACGTCCCGGGAGTTCATCAACCATACGGTCTCGAGCGAGAGTGGACGCGGGACGAAAACGCCCTAGCGCAACTTGCGTGTCAACGTGATCGGCAAAACCGCTAAATGAGATTAATCGCTCTATTGTCTCACGCGGCACATCTGGAAACTGATCCGCCAACGTTCTTAATAGCAATGGCCCAGCATCATCTGCTGGGAGAGAGCGGTCACCAGCAGGAAAGTCTTCGCCTATATGGCTTTTCGCCCAAGCAATCCAAAAATTGGCGAAAGTTTTCCAATCAGCTTCACTTTTCTGACCGCCTTGAGGATTTACAACATGCCCAATTAGCCGCTTTTGCTTCTCTTTGAACTCACTAGGAGATCCACTTCTAAACCCGGATATAGCAGGCTGTCGATCATAAAATGCTTTTCGAAAAACCTGTGGTATCTCATCTATAAATTCGGCAACTTTATTTTGTCCGAATGCAGAGATTCGATCCCTTGCCTCCTGGCAGTACTGGTAGCTCATACTGAGAAACCCTCTCCAATAGATTTTATTTCAAATCCGCATGCAAGGATTTCCCTCGCGAGAGTACGGTAGTTCGGTATCAATGCTGGTTTTAACTTAATTGATAAGAACGCCTGGACCAATGTTTGGTCGTCAGTGGCGTGACTAAGAGGCGCACCAACCTGCAGCTGGAGCATAAAGCTGCCCAACCTCCGTCGGAGAGCGGGATCAAGAATTGGCGCTAGCTTACTGGTTAAAAGCTCGCTCGCGCCGGATAGACGTAACCGTCCAAAACCACCAAAATCGAGATCGACGTGGAAAAACTCGTCAAGCAAATAACCAATAAGATCGGCCTGTATTTGAGAAGATAGCAGGCGCTGATGCGGGCTGTGTGGAGCAAGCGTATCGCTTGCTGATATTTGAAAACTTACAGGCACTGAGGCGCGCTCGGCATAGAAAACTCCATGTGTACCGGGCGGCATCGCGAGATACTCCAGTGTCATTTCTTGCGACCTGGCAGCTTCTACATACTCTTTGCATCTATGTTTTAACAATGGTACGACGATGCGCATGCCATCATTATTCTTAAATGCTACTTCCACTCCAGGGAAACCCAAAGTAGTCCTAGGCTGAAATGTTCGCGAGAGAAACTTCCCAGTTTCAAGACTTTCAGTTTTGGAAACTCTAACAATGGGTATATCACCGGGGGACAGAGTAAATAATGCCGGTGATCGATCAGTGCCAACTGCGGCGAGTCGGCTCCCTCCTCCAAACACCAACATTTTTGGCCCAACATCTTGCCGCCCCACAGGCATCATATGGGCAGACAAAATTATAGAGGTGGACTTGACACACTCAATCGTGTTGAGACTTGAGTTGCGCGCCAAAAATGGCCACACCAAAGTAATGGTGGGTGTTGGGGGGGTGACGTTCAATCCTGTAAAAGACTGTAGCCACTCTAAGCATTCCGTGGACGGTGACTCTGGAATAGTTACAAGAACCAGATTCCAACCTTTGCGGCTTTGAAATTTATCCTGGATTAGCTCATCTGGAAACTCAGGAATTATAGGCTCTGTCCACAACAGAGCATATGTTTCTGTTTCTATAAGCTCATGTGCCCGAGGAAACCCCAGAGCTCCACTTCCGCCCGAAGCGGTGAATACAGCGGCCCCTAAAGATGGCAAGCCTCGACATTCTCTTTCCACGCACTCAACAAAATTCCGATCAGGATTTCCTTGGAAGGAGACTATTCGGAAATTATCGACAGAGAGTTCCGCCAAAAGGCGGCGGCCGGCGGTCATTCCACGCATGTTGACTTGCTGCTGTACTCCCCCACCCACGTCGACAATAACACTTGCATCGCATGCACGACATGTAGGGAGAACCAGTTCTAAATACCATGCCGCGCGATTATGCCCCTTATCAATCTTGAGGCGCAGATCCATCCGCCGCATAGCGTGAGCAGGGAGGGCGTTGCCCACGCCATTCGCACTATATTGACCAGGCACATAGTTCTCACACTGTGACGAGCCATATCCGGGCCAATGAGCAAAGCACTTTTTACGTTTGCGCCCCGCCCCTCTATGCGACACTCTAGCTTTGCAAATCGGGCACACATAGTATCCAGCACCTGATGTGCTCTCCGCCGACTCAATCTCGTTAGTTAATGTGTTAACGGCGTAATCCAACGCGTATCCCCTTGCGTCCCTAACTCCTTGAGGCGCTCCTAAGCTTCTCCCCCTGTTCGGCCTGGGTTCGAAGGAGTTGCGCTTGACTACCAAACAAATCGATAAGATTAGCCAACGTCCAATTCTTATAATCTGTAACGTTCATGGCCCTAGGAATCACCCAGCGGTCCATTGCCATATCAGCTATTTGCCTTACAGACCTCAGAGAGCCAATATCGGGAGTCCCCTTTCCAGCCTGCAGAATTTTCGTCGCGTTACATGCCAACTGGCAAATAAAGACTTCACGCTGAATCCCATGCTTCATCAAATCATCCTTAAAGCCGAGTGCAGAGAGTGCGGCACGAGTAGTCCGCAATCGCCAATTAGGCCCCTGGCCGAAAGCATGTTGATCCGCATAGGTATGATCAATGTGACGGAGATAATCACGCATTTCGATAAATAACCAGTCAGGGATGTGAAAATGCCCCCACCCCCCGGTGTAACCAATAGATTTAAGGTACTCAGTACCATCCAACTTAAGTCGGTTGTAAACGGAAGATCGACCCATCGATGACGTTGTGATGATGGAGAGCAGACGAGCTTTTTTTTCCTGCTGAGAAATTATTCCCGTCGAGTCGCCATACATCTTGGAAAAATCGTCATAGATATCGCGACTGCGCAGCAAACAAGCAATAAGCTTCCCACAAAGCAGAGTGTTGTACGGAGGAAGCGCACCTAAGACATAAGCATCCATAAGATTGACAAGCCGCTTACCTCGATCCTGTGTGGTCCATCCAATGAACTTGTCTCTTACAGCAAGATTAAAGACTGGGTCACCAATAGCAATGATCCCCATTAACTTGCCATTGCTAGCGTCCCAGACAAGATAACGAAGGCGCCGTCCAAATCCATTTGATACAGGGACAGACCAAGAGAGAGAGGCAAGCCTGAATAAATCGCTCTGCCAAGTGGACGAGGCCACCCGCTCCAAAACTGGGGTAATTTTCCCCGGGTTTACATCAGTACCTGATGCGAAATATCGCAGAAGCTTTCCAGCTGATTTGACGATGAATTTCTCGTTAGCAAGCAGACGCTCTTCTCGCTGGGCACTGTGCAGCGTGCGAATCGCATCTTTACTATTGCCTGGAGCGGCTAGCGCCCCCTCAGGCGTTCTCGTAAAACCCAACGAATGCAAATGCTCCCGAAGCTTTCTTTTGAGGCTAGCTTCCCTGAGATTCACACCAATAACGATTGCGTTGCCGTGTGGCATTGATTTGCTTCCTGCCCGGAAATGATCCTTTCGAGCGGTTCTTACGCCTATGTATCCACGACTATCAGAATCGAGGCATCCTACACGGCATACATACAGATAGAGCAATATGCCATCATCGGCCCTCCCTTAAAACCATTGGCTGACCATCCGAAGCAATAACACTCGTGAGAGCCCCTAACATAGGGCCTGGTAGCCGATTTTAACCTGCTTTTCCCACGACGCTATGGGCTACCATCTGAGCCCAATTTGGCAAGCCTGAACTCAACAGCTTGTGCATAGACGCAACCACGCTCCAGCTCCGAGCGCGTAGGAAGCCAACCTAACCTCCATTCCTTAGCATTCACGGCAAGCAACGCGGCTTCGCCTTGTTGACGCTCAAACGATGCTCCGGCATGGCAATGAAGAAATCCGCAGCCCCCTTCACTAACCCATGCAGAATTATTAAACCAATAAGTTTAGTAATAGATTTTGGCAAGCCATTTACGTCACTGCTTCGGCTGCAATCTAGGTTTTGCCTGCCCCTAGGGGTAGCGCGGCAAAGCCCGCTTATCCCTTTACCGCAATCGCTAAAAACTCGCCCATAAAAAAACCCAGCCACCGTTAAGTGGCTGGGTTTTTTGAATATGGTCGGGACGGAGTGATTCGAACACTCGACCCCTTGCACCCCATGCAAGTGCGCTACCAGGCTGCGCTACGCCCCGACTTTGTTGCTTGCCCCGCTTTGCGGAACGGAGCGAACTATACTTTAAGCGTTTGAATTGTGGAAGGTTTTTTTCAGGTTTTTTTACTTACGCAGAACCATGAGGACGTCTTCAAGCTCGGCGATGGTCTGCCGGATGAGCTGCTTGTATTGGGTGGTGTCGTCCTTCGCTTCGTCACCGGAGAGACGCTGGCGCGCCCCGCCGATGGTAAAGCCCTGGTCGTATAGCAGCGCCCGGATCTGCCGAATCATCAGCACATCCTGGCGCTGGTAGTAGCGCCGGTTGCCGCGTCGTTTTACCGGGTTGAGCTGGGGAAATTCCTGCTCCCAGTAACGCAGCACGTGGGGCTTGACTGCGCAGAGCTCGCTGACCTCGCCAATAGTGAAGTAACGCTTGCCGGGGATTGTCGGCAATTCGTCGTTATGACTTGGTTCCAGCATAAGCTTCGACTCTGGCTTTCAGTTTCTGCCCCGGACGGAACGTCACGACACGGCGAGCCGTGATCGGGATTTCCTCTCCTGTCTTCGGGTTCCGCCCGGACGCTGACGCTTATCCCGCAGATCGAAGTTGCCGAAACCCGACAACTTGACCTGTTCGTTATGCTCCAGCGCCTGACGGATTTCCTCGAAAAACAGCTCCACCAGTTCCTTGGCTTCCCGTTTATTCAGGCCAAGCTCTTCGTACAGACGTTCAGCCATCTCAGCTTTCGTCAGAGCCCCCATACGCTACTTCCTTAACGTGGCGTTGAACCTTTCTTCCAGCGAGGTGACGATGTTCTGCGTTGTGGTGTTCACCTCATCGTCGTTAAGAGTGCGCGATGGATGCTGCCAGGTCAAGCCGACGGCCAGGCTTTTTCTAAGCGGATCAATACCTTTACCGTGATAGACGTCAAATAGCCTGAGGTCCGTCAACCACTCGCCCGCCGCCTCGCGGATGGTGTCGAGTACGGCCTCGGCGGCCACCTCGCGATCCACCAGCAGAGCCAGGTCGCGACGCACTTCAGGGAAGCGCGAAAGCTCGCGGAATTTGGGCAGGCGGCCGCGCATAACTTCAGCCAATACCAGCTCGAAGAGGTAGACCGGCTGATCCAGGTCCAGGGCTTTTGCCAGCTCGGGGTGGATGGCGCCGAGGTAGCCGACCAGTTGGCCGTCGCGCTCGATGCGGGCGGTTTGGCCCGGGTGCAGGGCGTTGTGCTCGCCGGGCACGAAGTCGAAACCATCCAGCGCACCGGCGGCGCCGAGCAGGGCTTCGACGTCGGCCTTCACGTCATAGAAGTCCACGCCGTCACGGCCGTGGGCCCAGGCTTCGGGCAGGCGCTTGCCGCAGACGACGCCGGCGAGCATGGCTTCCTGCTTGAGCCCTTCCAGCTGGCCGACGAAGCGCAGGCCGCTTTCGAACAGGCGAACGCGGCCCTGCTGGCGGTTGAGGTTGTGCTGCAGCGCCTTGACCAGGCCCGGCCACAGGGAGGAGCGCATGGCGGCCATGTCGGCAGAGATGGGGTTGGCCAGCATCAGCGGCTGCACGCCAGGGTTGAACAGCTCGAACAGCTTGGGATCGATGAAGCTGTAGGTGATCGCTTCCTGGTAGCCGCGGGCGACCAGCAGGCGACGCAGGGCCGGCAGCTCGACGGCGGATTCGGAACGGGCCTTGGGCGCCAGACGCGCTTGCGGGTAGCGAACCGGCAGGCGGTTGTAGCCGTAGAGGCGGCCGAGCTCTTCGATCAGGTCCACTTCCAGGCTGATGTCGAAGCGGTGGCTGGGGACTTCCACCGTCCATTGGCCCTGGCCAGCGGAGGTGACGCCCAGGCCCAGCGCAGTGAGCAGGCGCTCGACTTCGGCGGCGTCCATCTCCATGCCCAGCATTTGGGCGATGCGCTCGGCACGCAGGGTGACCGGGGCGACGCTCGGCAGGCTGGCTTCGCTGACGCTTTCGATGATGGGACCAGCTTCGCCGCCGACGATGTCCAGCAGCAGCGCGGTGGCGCGCTGCATGGCTTCGCGGGCGAGTTGCCAGTCCACGCCACGCTCGAAGCGGTGCGAGGAGTCGGTGTGCAGGCCATAGGAACGGGCCTTGCCGGCAACGGCGATGGTGTCGAAGAAGGCGGCTTCGAGGAACAGGTCGCGGGTCTTGTCGCTGACGCCGCTGTGCTCGCCACCCATTACGCCGGCGATGGCCAGGGCGCGGGTGTGGTCGGCGATGACGAGGGTGTCGGCACGCAGGCTGACTTCCTGACCGTCGAGCAGGACGATCTTCTCGCCCTCTTCCGCCATGCGCACACGGATGCCGCCGTTGATTTCGGCGAGGTCGAAGGCGTGCATGGGCTGGCCGAGTTCGAGCATCACGTAGTTGGTGATGTCGACAGCGGCGTCGATGCTGCGTACGTCGGCGCGACGCAGGCGCTCGACCATCCACAGCGGGGTGGGCTTGGAGAGGTCGACATTGCGCACGACGCGGCCGAGGTAGCGCGGGCAGGCCTTGGGCGCGAGGACTTCGACCGGGCGCACTTCGTCATGGGACGGGGCGACCGGGGCGATGGCTAGGCGGGTGACCGGGGCGTCGTAGAGCGCGCCGACTTCGCGGGCCAGGCCGGAGAGGTTGAGGCAGTCACCGCGGTTGGGGGTGAGGCCCAGCTCGATGACGACGTCGTCCAGCTCCAGGTAGCGGCGGAAGTCTTCACCCACCGGCGCATCGGCGGCGAGCTCCATGAGGCCGCCGTGGTCTTCGCTGATCTTCAGTTCGTTGGCCGAGCAGAGCATGCCGAAGGATTCGACACCGCGCAGCTTGGCTTTCTTGATCTTGAAGTCGCCCGGCAGCTCGGCGCCGATCATGGCGAAGGGGATCTTCAGGCCGGGGCGCACGTTGGGCGCGCCGCACACCACCTGGAAGGTTTCGCTGCCGTTGCTGACCTGGCATACGCGCAGCTTGTCGGCATCGGGGTGCTGTTCGGTGCTCAGCACCTCACCCACGACCACGCCGCTGAAGGCGCCGGCAACGGGGGTGACGCTGTCCACTTCCAGGCCGGCCATCGACAGACGGGCCACCAGCTCGTCGCGGGATACCTGCGGGCTTACCCAGCTCCGCAGCCACTGTTCACTGAATTTCATCCAGCTCTCCTAAGGATTCGTTTCGGCCACGTGCGTGGGTGGTCGGCTTTCACGCTCCCTCGCATTCACGCGGGAGGCGGTGAGCCCGCTGACGGGTTCTCTCACCGGGCCCCACCGGAGGCGGGGCACTCGCTACACAGCTACAACACAACACTCAACGCACGGGGCATTCGTTTCTGACGGCGCGGCCTAGCGGAATTGCGCGAGGAATCGCAGGTCGTTATCGAAGAACAGGCGCAAGTCGTTGACGCCATAACGGAGCATCGCCAGACGCTCGACGCCCATGCCGAAGGCGAAGCCCTGGTACTTCTCCGGGTCGATGCCGGACATGCGCAGCACGTTGGGGTGGACCATGCCGCAACCCATCACTTCCAGCCAGCCGGTCTGCTTGCACACGCGGCAACCCTTGCCGGAGCACATGACGCATTGCATGTCGACTTCGGCCGAAGGCTCGGTGAAGGGGAAGAAGGACGGGCGGAAACGCACGCCGAGGTCCTTCTCGAAGAACACACGGAGGAATTCCTCGATGGTGCCCTTGAGGTCAGCGAAGCTGATGCCCTCGTCGACCAGCAGGCCTTCGACCTGGTGGAACATCGGCGAGTGGGTGATATCCGAGTCGCAACGGTAGACACGACCCGGGCAGACGATGCGGATCGGCGGTTGCTGGGATTCCATGGTGCGCACCTGGACCGGCGAGGTGTGGGTACGCAGCAGCATGTTGGCGTTGAAATAGAAGGTGTCGTGCATCGCCCGGGCCGGGTGGTGGCCGGGGATGTTGAGCGCTTCGAAGTTGTGATAGTCGTCTTCGACCTCAGGGCCTTCGGCGATGCCGTAGCCGATGTGGGTGAAGAACTGCTCGACGCGTTCCAGGGTACGGGTGACCGGGTGCAGGCCGCCGGAGACCTGGCCACGGCCAGGCAGGGTGACGTCGATGCGCTCGGCCGCGAGCTTGGCGCCGAGGGCAGCCTGCTCAAGCGAATCCTTGCGGGCATTCAGGGCGTCTTGTACGCGTTCCTTGGCGGTGTTGATCAGGGCGCCGACTTTGGGGCGCTCTTCCGCCGGCAGGTCGCCCAGGGTCTTCATCACCTGAGTCAGTTCGCCTTTCTTGCCAAGGTAATGAACGCGAATCTGCTCAAGGGCATTCACGTCGTCGGTGTTTTGCACTGCCTCAAGCGCTTGAGAGACCAGCGCATCCAGATTTTCCATGTACAGACTCCAGATACGAAATAGGGGAAGAGCACAAGGCTCTTCCCCTATTGGTGACGTTCAGCACCGGGATAGCCCGGTGATTGTCGGGGACTTAAGCCAGTACGGCTTTCGCTTTCTCGACAATCGCAGCAAACGCCGCTTTTTCGTTCACTGCCAGATCGGCCAGAACCTTGCGATCGATCTCGATGGCCGCTTTTTTCAGGCCAGCGATCAGACGGCTGTAGGACAGACCGTTCAGACGAGCACCAGCGTTGATACGAGCGATCCACAGAGCGCGGAACTGACGTTTGCGCTGACGACGGTCACGGTAGGCGTATTGGCCAGCCTTGATCACCGCCTGCTTGGCAACGCGGAACACGCGGCTGCGTGCGCCGTAGTAGCCTTTGGCGAGTTTCAGAATCTTTTTGTGACGCTTGCGAGCGATAACGCCGCGCTTAACACGAGCCATGAGTAGCTTCCTCTAGATATCTTGACCGATTAACGAACGCGCAGCATGCGCTCGACTTTTGCTTTGTCCGACGGATGCATCAGTTCGCTACCGCGAAGTTGACGCTTACGCTTGGTGGACATCTTGGTCAGGATGTGGCTCTTGAAAGCGTGCTTGTGTTTGTAGCCAGCAGCGGTCTTGAGGAAACGCTTGGCTGCACCGCTCTTGGTTTTCATCTTTGGCATGTTCGGATACTCCGCATTGAGTGATTACGCATAACCGCAAGGCCTGCCAGTGCCCTGGTGGTTACTTTTTCTTTTTGGGAGCGATGACCATCATCAGCTGGCGTCCTTCCAGCTTAGGATGCTGTTCAACGGTGCCGAGTTCGGCGAGGTCAGCTTCGACCCGCTTCAACAGCTCCATGCCCAGCTCCTGGTGAGCCATCTCACGACCACGGAATCGAAGCGATACCTTGGCCTTGTCTCCCTCATTAAGGAAACGTACCAGGTTGCGTAGTTTTACCTGGTAATCCCCTTCTTCCGTCCCTGGACGAAACTTGATTTCTTTGATCTGTTGCTGGTGCTGATTCTTCTTCGCCGCAGCAGCCTGCTTCTTCTTCTCGAACAGGTGCTTGCCGTAGTCCATGATCCGACATACGGGCGGCACTGCATCAGCGGAAATTTCCACCAGATCCAGCTTGGATTCTTCAGCAGCGCGAAGCGCTTCATCAATCGAGACGACGCCAATTTGCTGGCCGTCTGCACCAATCAGTCGCACCTCTCGAGCCGAGATATTCTCGTTAATCGGGGCCTTAGGTGCAGCTCGTTTATCTTGTCTCATTTCACGCTTAATAATGATTACTCCAATTCTTGGCGACCACGCCGGGAAACCGCCTGCGCAAGCGTAGTGACGAATTGGTCGAGGGGCATGGAGCCCAGATCGACGCCTTCACGGGTTCGCACAGCAACGGATCGTGTCTCAACCTCCCTATCTCCAATAACCAGGAGATAGGGAACCTTGAGCAAAGTATGCTCGCGGATTTTAAAGCCGATTTTTTCGTTTCTCAAGTCGGACTTGGCACGGAACCCGCTTTGGTTGAGAGTTTTTTCAACCTCGAGGGCAAAATCGGCCTGCTTGTCGGTGATATTCATGATCACCGCCTGGGTCGGCGCGAGCCACGCAGGGAACAGGCCCGCGTAGTGCTCGATGAGCATGCCGATGAAGCGCTCGAAGGAGCCGAGGATTGCGCGGTGCAACATCACCGGGCGCGTACGGCTGTTATCTTCGGCGATATAGCTGGCATCCAGACGCTCCGGAAGGTTCGGATCGTACTGCAGGGTGCCGCACTGCCAGTTACGACCGAGGCAGTCCTTGAGGGTGAATTCGATCTTCGGACCGTAGAAAGCACCTTCACCCGGCTGGTATTCCCAGGCCAGGCCGGACTCGTTGAGGGCGTCGGCGAGGGCACCTTCGGCGCGATCCCACAGTTCGTCGGATCCCACGCGTTTGGCTGGGCGAGTCGACAATTTCATCGACACATCGCCGAAGCCGAAGTCCGAATACACCTGCAGCGTCAGCTTGATGAAGTCGGCCGCCTCCTTCTTCACCTGTTCTTCGGTGCAGAAGATGTGGGCGTCGTCCTGGGTGAAGCCGCGCACGCGCATGATGCCATGCAGGGCGCCGGACGGCTCGTTACGGTGGCAAGCACCGAACTCGGCCAGGCGCAGCGGCAGGTCGCGGTAGGACTTCAGGCCCTGGTTGAAGATCTGCACGTGGCACGGGCAGTTCATCGGCTTGACGGCGTAGTCGCGGCTCTCGGAAGCCGTGGTGAACATGTTCTCGGCGTAGTTGGACCAGTGGCCCGAACGCTCCCAGAGGATGCGATCGACGACCTGGGGCGTACGCACTTCCACATAGCCGTGCTCACGCTGCACCTGGCGCATGTACTGCTCCAGCACCTGGTACAGGGTCCAGCCATTGGGGTGCCAGAACACCATGCCCGGCGCTTCTTCCTGCAGGTGGAACAGGTCGAGCTGCTTGCCGATGCGGCGGTGGTCGCGCTTCTCGGCCTCTTCGATGCGCTGGACGTAGGCGGCCAGCTGCTTCTTGTCGGCCCAGGCGGTGCCATAGATACGCTGCAGCTGCTCGTTCTTCGAGTCGCCGCGCCAGTAGGCACCGGAAATCTTGGTGAGCTTGAACGCTTTCAGGAAGCGGGTGTTGGGCACGTGCGGGCCCCGGCACATGTCCACGTACTCCTCATGGAAGTACAGGCCCATGGCCTTCTCGTCCGGCATGTCCTCGACCAGGCGCAGCTTGTAATCCTCGCCACGGGCCTTGAACACTTCGATCACCTCGGCGCGCGGGGTGACCTTCTTGATGACGTCGTAATCCTTGTCGATCAGCTCGGCCATGCGCTTTTCGATGGCGGCCATATCGTCAGGCGTGAAGGAGCGCTCGAAGGCGATGTCGTAATAGAAGCCTTCATCGATGACCGGGCCGATCACCATGCGGGCGGTCGGATAGAGCTGCTTGACGGCATGACCGACCAGGTGGGCGCAGGAGTGACGAATGATCTCGACTCCAGCCTCGTCCTTGGGGGTGATGATCTGCAGGGTCGCGTCGTTTTCGATCAGGTCGCAGGCATCGACGAGCTTGCCGTCGACCTTGCCGGCGACGGTGGCCTTGGCCAGGCCGGCACCAATGGATTGCGCCACCTCGAGTACGGATACCGGGTGATCGAACGAACGCTGACTGCCGTCGGGAAGAGTAATGATGGGCATGGCGCCTCCTCTCCTAGTGGTGACCTCTACCAAAGGCCACATGGGTTGGGATGAGCCAGTAATTGATCCGGTGGTATGCCTGCCACACGATGACAGAGCCCGAAGGCCAACCGAGCCGAACCAGAGTCACTGGAGGTATCGAGAACCGCGGATGCTTCCAGAAACAGATGACACTGACAAGCTTCCGATGCCACCGGCACACCTTTATATAGGCAGCACGAACGGCAGCGAGAGTGCGAACGTCACGAGAAGATCGGGAGAGACCGCGCGGTCGCGCACTCTACCACAAAAAAATCAACGACTTAGAAGCGCCCCGGCACGAGAAGCCATCTCCCATCGGCAAGCGAGCAGAGACAGCGACATCGCCAGCCCAGGCACAGCGCAGCCTGACACTCTTTTGCCATCATTGAAATGTGATGAGAATCACACAGATTTACCGATCAGTTCACAGACGCACTGATATGCTCCGGCGAATACATCGACCAAGGAGCCCTACGATGAAGGAACAACGTACTTTCCTTGCTCTCCGCGCCCACATTGACGAGCTGCTCAGGGACGGAGCCAGCATCATCAGTCGCGACCCTCTCACCCTGAAGGTCAGCGGCCATCTCTATCGCGTCAATTACGGCATGCTGATCAGCCACTCCGTAGCCGCCTGACCGCGCCCGGGCGCTCTCGCCCGGCGCTGCCCCGCCCTCCCCGCCCGACACCCTGCCCGACGGCACTCCTGACTGCACATCCACGTTTCGAACGAATAGTCAAAAGCGTACAAAGCGCAACGGAATTTCGGGATTCGAGCCCTGTCACAGCTACTGCTATTCTGCTCGCATCTTCCCAGGGGAGACTCATCCGTGAAGGAACAACGGAATTTTCATGCTTTGCGTGCGCACATCGATGAATTGCTCAAGGAAGGAGCACGAATCATCGGACGGGAACCACTCACCATCAGGATCAATGACGGCCTCTACCGTGTACTGCACGGCATGCTGATCGCCGATATCTGAAACCAGACCCGACGCACCGCCTCGCCACCTCCACCAGCGCGACAACCTCGCACTGCGGCTTTCCTTTATTGCGCAATCCCCTTCAGGCACTCATCGCCCGCCGCCATCTGCCGCCAGCGGGGCATGAAGCACCACGCCCAGACGCGCGAACACCTCATCAGGGAATGAACACAGGCTCCTCGGGCGCGGACTCTGAGTGATCGTCATCGCTATTCGACCAGCCCGCCCCGGCACCGAAGTCCAGCGCCTGAGTCTGCAGGTTGTAGCCGACATCCCCACCACTGAAGTAGCCCTCGCCCTGGTAGGCGACACCGATGTTCGGCCGGAAAGCGGACGACGCGAACAGATAGTCGAGGCCGACGGAGCCCACCATCTCGTTGTCCTGGTCATCGCTGAACGCCTTGACACCCGCCGCCACGCCACCGCCGAAGACATAGCTCACCCCGACACCGAAGCCGATGTCGCTCGCCTGCGCCGCGCCGCCCATCGATAGCAGCACAGCCCAAGCCGCCACCGACATCGCCCGACGACCGAAATCGATTCGCCTGCTCATGGCAAACGCCTCCTCGCTCGTAAATGCATTTTCAAGCGTAGAGAGCCTGAGGATATATCCAAGCGAAGCGGGACCACTTTTCCGATATATGGACATCTACCAAGGCGACCCAGCGAGCCCAAACGACAGAAACAAAAAGCCCGGCGCAAGGCCGGGCTCATCGATACGCGCAACACTCACTTCATCGAATTGGCGAAGGCGTTCCATTCCTCGGTCGCCTTGAGCGCCGCCTCGCGGTGCTTGCGAACCGCCTCGTTCTGCTCGGTCACGAAAGCCGTGATGCACTTGTTGTAGCTGTCGACATCGCGGGTGAACTGGTCGCGATGCGCCTCATCCCTGAACTGCGCCGGCACATCCGGCCGCTTGCAATCATGGTGAGGGGTAGCCGATTCAGCGAAAACAGCAGGCGAGATTAGGAGAAGTACGGCGAGAGCTTTGCGCATTCGTTTCCTCACGAGAAGCCGGCAGCTTCCCTCAGCGGCGACCATAAAAAGAAGCCGGAAAACTAAAACGCGCGGCCAGTCGAGTCAAGCAAGGTGCGCCACCAGAAGCCCAGGCCTCTCAATACCCCTACCTAGAGAAACGACCGGCACTGGCTCACTTGAGCGGACCCGCCGCCCGCCAGGTCCCGGGCGCCTGAAGCAGCGAGGCCTTGCTGGGTAGATCCCGACAGGCACGATAGGCAATCGCCTGGGACTTCTGGCCCTGCTCCACCAAAGCCCCCGCCTCGACACCCTCATAGCCCCACTCAGCCGCCAGGCAGTCGACCCACAAGGACTCAACCCCGCCCTTTCCATTGCCGAGCCTGATCACCGCCTTGGAGTCATCGACCCGCTCAACCGAGGCCACCTCCAGCCCACCGCCGACCAGATCCTGCGCAGATGCGGTCATGGGCATCATCGCCAACACAAAAACACCACAAAGATAGATACGCACTTAATCCTCTCCCTGGATGCTAAAGCGAATGCAACAAGGCACAAACCGTGCGATCAAGGGCAAGCGCCGGCCGGCGAGCGGACAATCCTGGCGCTCGATGACGAGGTGGTGGTTTCAGCCCCTGCATAGGCATCCCTGTTCAAAAGCTGCTGGCCGCCAGCCTCATCGATGACCGAGTAGTTGCCATCAGAAAGCGCGCGCCAGCAGCCCCTGACTTCGGCGCCTTCGCTGCGGGAAACATAAGCGTGCCTCTCGGCAGCACGCGAAACAGGCAGCTCGCACGCTCTCTCGAGGAAAAGCACGCCAGACACATCGCCCAGCGAGAACGCATCGCCAACACATTGATGCCCCTTATCAGCCCGCACCAGCACCTGCTCGGCACTGGCGGCACCGGCAACCAACGCGCACAGCATTCCCATTGCGTATTTCATGGTGATCCTCCGTGAACAGAATCGAGCGGCCTGAAGCCCAGATTGTGAGCTGCGCTCCCTGGGAGAATCCAGAGCTTCCTAGAGAAGGAGATGGCCACCATCCATTAGAGGGGCGCACGGAGAAGGAGATCGGACACCAGCGGGCGCAGGCAGGCTTGAAAGCCTGAAGCATGAGGAGGGCCCGAAAGCCCATTGAAGGAAAATCGGAAAACAAAAAAGGGCAACCCTTTCGGATCGCCCTTCATGCGCTGCAGTGATGCAGCTTCGAATTGGTAGGCACAATTGGACTCGAACCAACGACCCCCACCATGTCAAGGTGGTGCTCTAACCAACTGAGCTATGTGCCTTCGATGGGTGCGCATTCTACAGCCATGCTTTTCGACGTCAACAACTTTTTCGCTAACTGCCTGAAAAAGTGAAGTTTTTGTTGTTCAACGCCGCGTTAAATATCTTGCACAGCCCCTAGCCGGCTATTTTCAACTCGGGTAGCATCACGCCATCCGTAAAAAATAAAAAACAGAGATTCAAGATGACGCACACTCCCTACCCCCAATCCTATTACGCAGCATCGGCCAACCCGGTACCGCAGCGGCCGGAGCTGGTCGGCGAGACCGAGACCGACATCTGCATCATCGGCGCCGGTTACACCGGGCTGTCCACCGCCCTCTTCCTCCTGGAAAACGGCTTCAAGGTCACCATCGTCGAAGCGGCCAAGGTCGGTTTCGGCGCGTCCGGCCGTAACGGCGGGCAGATCGTCAACAGCTACAGCCGCGACATCGATGTGATCGAGCGCACCGTCGACCCGAAGCAGGCGCAACTGCTCGGCCAGATGGCGTTCGAGGGCGGCCGCATCATTCGCGAGCGCATCGCCAAGTACAACATCCAGTGTGATCTGAAGGATGGCGGGGTGTTCGCCGCCATCACGCCCAAGCAGATGGGCCACCTGGAGTCGCAGAAGAAGCTCTGGGAACGCTACGGCCACACTCAGCTGGAGCTGCTGGATGCCAAGCGAATCCGCGAGGTCGTGTCGACCGAGAACTATATAGGCGGCATGCTCGACATGAGCGGCGGCCACATCCATCCGCTGAACCTGGCCCTGGGCGAGGCGGCGGCAGTGGAGTCCCTCGGCGGCATCATCCATGAGCAATCCCCGGCCATTCGCGTGGAACGCGGCGCCAACCCGGTCGTGCACACGCCCAAGGGCCGCGTGAAGGCCAAGTTCGTGGTCGTGGCCGGCAACGCCTACCTGGGCAACCTGCTGCCCGAGCTGGCGTCCAAGTCCATGCCGTGCGGCACCCAGGTGATCACCACCGAGCCGCTGTCGGAAGAAATGGCCAAGAGCCTGCTGCCGCAGGACTACTGCGTCGAAGACTGCAACTACCTGCTGGACTACTACCGCCTCACCGGCGACAACCGCCTGATCTATGGCGGCGGCGTGGTCTATGGCGCCCGCGACCCGGCGAACATCGAGGCGATCATCCGCCCGAAGATGCTCAAGACCTTCCCGCAGCTGAAGAACGTGAAGATCGACTACGCCTGGACCGGCAACTTCCTGCTGACCCTCTCGCGCCTGCCCCAGGTCGGCCGTATCGGCGACAACATCTATTACTCCCAGGGCTGCAGCGGCCACGGCGTCACCTACACCCACCTGGCGGGCAAGGTACTGGCCGAAGCACTGCGCGGCCAGGCGGAGCGTTTCGACGCCTTTGCCAGCCTGCCGCACTACCCCTTCCCGGGTGGCCGCCTGTTCCAGGTACCGTTCAGTGCCATCGGCGCCTGGTACTACAGCCTGCGCGACAAGCTGGGGATCTGATCCCCGCGATATGAAAACGGCGCCCTCGGGCGCCGTTTTTCATTGGGGCTGCGGCCCCGCCAGAACAATCAGTGCAGCTGCTTCCTGGCGATATTCGCCGCATCGGCCTGCCCGGCACCGGCCAGCGCATCGACGGCCTGGGTCCAGCGCGACCTATCCGCTTCGGCGGGCAGCTGGTTCGGCGCCTGCAGCAAAGCGGCCCAGTGGCCAGCACCCTCCCAACCCGACTCGAACTCCGAGAAGCTCATCGGCAGGCGGCGTATGCCCCCGGCACGCAGGAGGAGTACCTGCTTGTTGCGGTCGTAGCCCACCACCAGCGCGTAGCGCCAGGACGGCAGCCAGCCGTAGCCCTGGCGCATGTGCACCAGCACCGGGTTGCCCGCCGCCACCTGCACCAGCAGGTCTTCCAACTGGTCGCCCAGCGGGTACAGCAGCAACCCATGGCGGTTCACCACGCCCGCCAGGTTCTGTTGCAGTGCCTCTTCCCGTTCGGGCAGGCGCAGCTCCTTTTCCACCATGCCCGGCGTCACCGTCTCGCCCTGCAGGGTGAACAGTGCAGCCAGGCTGGCCGGCGCGCTCTGGTAAGCGTGCTGGGCGAAGAAGGGCACGTTGCTCAGCTCCACCGCTTCGGGCAGGGCACGCAGCCTGGGCGATGTCGAAGGCTGGCTGGAACAGGCCGCCAGCAGCAGGCAAAACACGAGCCCGGCGCAGCGGGTGAAGGATCGGTCAAGGCGAATAGGCACTGCATCTACCCCGGTGGTTCAGGTGCATGGCGAACACCGGCGCGAGCGGCCGGCCCATGGCGCACCTGTATACCCGAGGCACGCCCGGCAACGCACGGAAATGACGGTTTTTCGAGACCATTATCACCAATCCATTCATTGCCGCGACAAATAGTTATTTATTCACGACGGCCTGTGACTTCCCGGTCAGGTTTCGCCATCCATATCCACGACGGCACACAAACGGTCGAGCCGACCGGGTCCGTCACCTCAATGGGCACAATACGGAGAGACCCACCCCATGAATGCAACACTGCGCTTCAACGAAGCCCTGATCATCGCCGGCCGCGCCTTCCAACCCTTCCAGTGCGTGGCCTGGGCCCCACAGGACGGCAACGGCGAGCTGAGCCTCAGCGTCATCGACCGCACCAGCACCCGCCTGCTGGGCCGCTCGAAAATCGCCAGCAGCACCTATTCCGACCCCGAACAACTGGCCAGCATCCTCAAGCAGTCCCGCGAGGAGCTGAGCCGCCAAGGCTACAGCCTCGCCCCCTGGGAGATGCCCGAGTAATACCTCCCAGCGCTGTGCCCACTGCGCGGCGGGCAGCTTCCCGGCTGCCCGCCCTGGCGTTATCGCAACGCCGCCTCGCTTTTCACTGAAGAAATTCCCCCGCCTTCGCTGTCCATAACCTTGCAGCCCGAGCACACGCGGCAACCCGCCCGCGCCAGCCTCGCTCGCCCGCGCAAGGAGCACACAGGCCATGAGCCCATTCGACTGGCACCGCATCCTCATCGATGAGTTCCCCCTGAGCTTCCTCGCGGAAGTCGCGCTACGCGCCCTCTTCGCCTTCGTCGTGGTCTTCGCCTTCCTGAAGATTTCCGGGCGCCGCGGCGTACGGCAGATCTCCCTGTTCGAGGTGCTGGTCATCCTCACCCTCGGCTCTGCGGCCGGCGACGTCTCCTTCTATGAAGACGTGCCGCTGCTGCCGATCCTCGTGGTCTTCACCACCCTGCTGCTGCTCTACCGCGTCACCACCTACGCCATGGAGCGCAACCGCCGCTTCGGCGCCTGGCTGGAGGGCGAGCCGGTGGTGATCATCCGCGACGGCCTCTACGACATCGACGCCCTGGCCCGTAACAACATCTCCAGCGACGAGTTCTTCATGGAGCTGCGCCGCCAGAGCGTCGAGCACCTGGGCCAGGTAAGGCTGGCCATACTCGAAGTCAATGGCGACGTCAGCCTGTATTTCTTCGATGACAGCGAAGTGCGCGCGGGCCTCTCCGTGCTACCCCGCCAATTGCGCCAGAGCGTGGAGCGCCCCAGCACTGACGGCCTCTACGCCTGCAACCGGTGCGGTTTCACCCAGCACCTCGCCCAGGGGCAGGACGCCCATTGCCCCCGCTGCGACGGCCAGGCCTGGTCACGCGCCCTGGGCCGCAAGCACCAGGCCTCACCCGTGGAGGCACACGCATGACAGCCGCAACGCCGCCCGCCCTGCCGCCGCAACTGCGCTACGTCGAGGACAGCATGCCCGGCTTCGCCCGGCGCCTGAGCCGTGGAAAGTTCGTCTACATCGACCTGGCCGGCAAACCGATACGCGACGAGCTGGAGATCCAGCGCATCAACAAGCTCGCCATCCCGCCCGCCTACCAGCAGGTGTGGATCTGCGCCGACCCGCAGGGCCATATCCAGGCCACCGCCCGCGATGCCCGCCAGCGCAAGCAGTACCGCTACCACCCGCTGTGGATCGAGATACGCGACGCCGCCAAGTACGAGCGCCTGCTGCGCTTCGGCCAGGCCCTGCCGGCCCTGCGCGGGCGCATCGACCTGCACCTGGGCGAAGCGGGGCTGGGCCGCGACAAGGTCATGGCCGCCGTGGTCGCCCTGCTCGACCGCACCCTGATCCGCATCGGCAACAGCCGCTACGCGCGGGACAACAAATCCTTCGGCCTCACCACCCTGCGCACCCGTCATGTCGCCCTGAAGGGCAACAACATCCGCTTCGAATTCAAGGGCAAGAGCGGCATCGAGCACAGCGTCCGGCTCAGCAGCCCGCGCCTGGCGCGCATTCTCCGCCGCTGCCTGGAGCTGCCCGGCCAGCACCTGTTCCAGTACCTGGACGAGGGCGCCGAGCGCCGCACCGTCAGCTCCCACGACATCAACGACTACCTGCGCAGCCACGCCGGCGAAGACTTCACCGCCAAGGACTACCGCACCTGGGCCGGCAGCACCCTGGCCCTGGAGCACCTGCGCAAGCACCGCTGGCAGGACGAAGCCACGGCGAAGAAGCACCTGGTGGAGGTGATCCGCCAGGTGTCCAGCGAGCTGGGCAACACCCCGGCCATCTGCCGCAAGTGCTACGTCCATCCCGCCATCATCGAGGCCTTCCTCGCCGGCGAACTGCAGGGCCTGAAGAAGGCTCGCAAGCGCAAAGGCCTGAGTGCCGAGGAAGCCTCGCTGATGCATTTCCTCCAGGCGTTGCACGTCGCCCCGGCGGGCTAAGCGCCTAGCCAGGGGTTTGGCAATATCTGTGGGGTTATTGTCATTGTCGCCAAACCCAGCAGGACGCAGACTGGCACCATCAACCTGATGGAGCCCCGCCATGGCCCCCTTGCGCACCATCGCCTGCCTGGCATTCGACGACGTGATGAGCCTGGACGTGACCGGCCCGCTGCAGGTGTTCGCCTCGGCCAACGTCGAGCGCCAGCGCCAGGGCCTGCCCGACGCCTACGGCATCCGCCTGATCGGCACCGAAGCCGGCGCGGTAAAGACCTCCGCCGGCTTCGCCCTGGTCGCCGAGGCGGCCTATCACGAGGTCGACCCTGCCTCCCTCGACACCCTGCTGGTGGCGGGCGGCATGGGCGTCGAGCGCATGTGCCGCAACCCGCCGCTGCTGGCCTGGCTGCGTGACGCCGAGCCCCAGGTGCGCCGCCTCGGCTCCATCTGCTCCGGTGCCCTGATCCTCGCCGCTGCCGGCCTGCTCGCCGGGCGCAGCGCCACCACCCACTGGTCCGACGTACCGGCCCTGGGCGGCTATTGCGATATCGACGTGCAGGGCGACCGCCTGCACACCTACGACCCCGCCGGCCGCGATGGCGACCCCCATGTATTCACTTCCGCCGGGGTCACCGCCGGCATCGATCTGGCCCTGGCGCTGGTGGAAGCCGACCTCGGCCGCACCATGGCGCTGGCGGTGGCGCGCCGGCTGGTGCTGTTCCTGCGGCGGCCCGGTGGCCAGGCGCAGTTCAGCGCCCTGCTCAATTGCGAGCCCAGCCGCACGCCGCGCCTCGCCGCCCTGCTGGAGTGGATACCCGGCAACCTCGGCGGCGACCTCTCGCTGGAGGCCCTGGCCAACCAGGCCAGCATGGCGCCGCGCAGCCTGTCCCGGGTCTTCGTCCAGGAGCTGGGCATGGGCCCCGGCAAGTACATCGAACGGGTGCGCCTGGAGGCGGCCCGCGCGCTGCTGCAGGACGCCCAGGCCTCCATCGCCACCGTGGCCCGCCTCACCGGCTTCGGCCACCCGGAAAACCTGCGCCGCACCTTTCACAAACACCTGTCCATCAGCCCGCAGGAATACGCGGAACGCTTCGGACGCCCCAACCAAGCCTGAGGAAACCGCCATGCTCGAACTGCGCCCCAACTGCGAATGCTGCGACAAGGACCTGCCACCCGACTCCGCCGAGGCGATGATCTGCTCCTTCGAGTGCACCTTCTGCCGCGACTGCGTCGAAACCCACCTTGCCGGCCACTGCCCCAACTGCGCCGGCAAGCTGGTCGGGCGCCCCATCCGTCCCGCCGCCAAGCTCGCCGCCAACCCGCCGTCGAGCCAACGCATCCACAACCCTGCTGGCTGCGCCAAGCGCGCCTGAACCGGAAGACGACCATGCTCGAACTGGTGAAGAAATTCCGTGGCGACGCCGTCGCCCTGCCCCCACGCCCCGCCACGCGCCAGGTGTTCATCGCCTGGCTCGGCGGCGTCCTGGCCATTGCCAGCATCGCCGGCCTGGGCGACGCGCTGACCCTGAGCCTGCTGCTGGGCTCCTTCGGCGCCTCCTGCGTGCTGGTGTTCGGCTTCCCCGACGTGCCCTTCTCGCAGCCGCGCAACGTGGTCTTCGGCCACCTGCTGAGCACCTTCACCGGCCTGGCCTTCCTGCATTTCTGCGGCCCGCACTGGTGGGCCGTGGCCCTGGCGGTGGGCAGCGCCATCGCCCTGATGATGCTGACCCGCACCGTGCACCCGCCGGCCGGCTCCAACCCGGTGATCGTCTTCCTCCTGCAGCCGGGCTGGGACTTCCTGCTCTACCCCACCCTCAGCGGCGCCCTGCTGCTGGTGCTGGTGGCGCTGATCTACAACAACGCGAGCCGCGAGGCCCGCTACCCCAAGTACTGGTAAGCCACCGAGGTTCCCATGCTGCTGCGCAACCCGAGCATCCGCCTGCTGTTCGCCGGCCAGGCGCTGTACTGGAGCTGTTCGATGATCGGCATCACCCTCACCTCGCTGGTGGGGCTGCAGCTGGCGCCGCTCAACGCCCTGGCCACCCTGCCGCTGGCGCTGCTGGTGCTGGGCAACCTGCTGGCGGTGCAGCCGCTGTCGCTGTTCATGCAGCGCCATGGCCGCCGCCCCGGGCTGATGCTCGGCGCCGCCGCCGGCGTCCTGGGCGGCCTGCTCAGCGCCCTGGGCGTCTGGCTCGGCGACTTCACCCTGCTGTGCCTGGGCGCCCTGCCCATCGGCGCCTACCAGGCCTCGGCCATGTACTACCGCTTCGCCGCCCAGGAGGCCGTGGACGAGCAGCACAAGGGCCGCGCCACCGCCTATGTGGTGGGCGGCGGGGTTTGTGCGGCCTTGCTGGCGCCGAGCCTGGCGCTCTGGTCACGCAATGCCCTGGAAACGCCCTTCGTCGGTGCCTACCTGGCCATCGCCGGCCTCGCACTGGTCGCCCTGGTGCTGCTGCGCCTGTTGCGCGAAGGCCAGGCGCCGCGCCCACCCAAGGCCGGCTGGGCCGCCACCCGCGCCCTGCTGCAACGCCCCCTGGTGCGCGCCGCCATCGCCACCACCGCCATTGGCCACGGGCTGATGATCCTGGTCATGAACGCCACGCCCCTGGCCATGACTTTCTGCGGCCTGCCTCTGGAAGCCGGCTCCGAGGTGATCCGCTGGCACATGCTCGGCATGTTCCTCCCCGCCTTCGCCGCCGGCCCGCTGGTGGACAGGTTCGGCAGCCGCCGCGTGGCCCTGGCAGGCGCGGTGCTGTTGCTCCTGAGCGCCGGCATCGCCCTGGCCGGGCTGGGCATGGGGTATTTCCTGGTGAGTTCGTTCCTGCTCGGGCTGGGCTGGAACCTGATGCTGGTGGCCGGCACCACCCTGCTGGCGGAAGGGCACAACGCCGACGAACGCGGCCAGGCCCAGGCGCTGATGGAGCTGTGCAACAGCCTGGTAGCCGCCTGCGCCTCCTTCGCCTCCGGCGCGCTGATCACCGGCCTCGGCTGGAGCGCGGTGAACCTCGGCATGCTGCCGCTGGTGGCGGTCGTCCTGCTGGCGCTGTTCTCGGTACGCAGGAGCAAGGTCGCCCAGGCCGAAGCCACACCCTGATCGCCGCCCCGCATCGCGCACCCCTCGGGAAATTACAGATCGTAGGATGGGAAGAGCTCTGCGAATCCCATCGATTCGGTGTATCCCCGAACACCGGACAGCATGGGTTTCGCTGCGCTCTACGCCATCCTACGGCGCTTATCCCGCAGCAAAGTAGGGCGGGGGAAACCCGCGAGAGACCTGTGCGGATCGTAGGATGGGAAGAGCTCCGCGAACCCCATCGATTCGGTGTATCCCCGAACACCGGACAGCATGGGTTTCGCTGCGCTCTACGCCATCCTACGGCGCTTACCCCGCAGCAAAGACAGGGCGGGGGAAACCCGCGAGAGACCTGTGCGGATCGTAGGATGGGAAGAGCTCCGCGAATCCCATCGATTCGGTGCATCCCCAAACACCGGACAGCATCGGTTTCGCTGCGCTCTACGCCATCCTACGGCGCTTACCCCGCAGCAAAGTAGGGCGGGGGAAACCCGCGAGAGACCTGTGCGGATCGTAGGATGGGAAGAGCTCCGCGAATCCCATCGATTCGGTGCATCCCCAAACACCGGACAGCATCGGTTTCGCTGCGCTCTACGCCATCCTACGGCGCTTACCCCGCAGCAAAGTAGGGCGGGGGAAACCCGCGAGAGACCTGTGCGGATCGTAGGATGGGAAGAGCTCCGCGAATCCCATCGATTCGGTGTATTCCCGAACACCGGGCAGCATGGGTTTCGCTGCGCTCTACGCCATCCTACGGTGCATGGCGCGCGGCAAACATGTGCCCTCGACAAGCCCTGAATGACCGTAGCCCGGGCTTCAGCCCGGGAAATCACAGGCACAAAAAAGGCAGCCCGAGGGCTGCCTTCTTTCGTGCCGCTGCACGCCTTAGTAGTAGGCGTTTTCGCGGTTGCTGTGGTCGGTGACGTCACGCACGCCCTTCAGCTCGGGGATGCGCTCGAGCAGGGTGCGCTCGACGCCGTCCTTGAGGGTCAGGTCGACCTGGCCGCAGCCCTGGCAGCCGCCGCCGAACTGCAGCACGGCGATGCCTTCCTCGACCACGTCCACCAGGCTCACCTGGCCGCCGTGGCTGGCGAGGCCGGGGTTGATCTCGGTCTGCAGGTAGTAGTTGATGCGTTCGTTCAGCGGGCTGTCTTCATTGACCATCGGCACCTTGGCGTTCGGCGCCTTGATGGTCAGCTGGCCGCCCATGCGGTCGGTGGCGTAGTCGACCACGGCGTCGTCGAGGAAGGGCTCGCTGACGGCGTCGATCCAGGCGGTGAAGGAAGCCAGGGCCAGCGGGGTGTCCTCGGGCTTCTGCTCACCGGGCTTGCAGTAGGCGATGCAGGTCTCGGCGTACTGGGTGCCCGGCTGGGTGATGAAGACACGGATGCCGATACCGCTGGTGTTCTGCTTCGACAGCAGGTCAGCCAGGTAATCTTCGGCTGCCTGGGTAATGGTGATGGCGCTCATGGCAACTCCTCGCAAACATGGGGCGCAGTGTACGCCAATCAGGTCCTACGGATAAAGTCCTAGTGTTTTAGTAGGAATTATTCGCGACAACTTCTCAGAAGTTCTGATAGCGGTTCATATCCAGCACGCCCGCCTCCACCGGCTCGGTTTCGCGGATGTAGGCCGAGAGGTCGTGGAAGTAGCGCCAGAACTGCGGGTGGCTGCGGCGGATGCCCCAACGCTCCACCACCTTGTCGAAGGCCGCCGTGTCCTTGACCTGGCCCAGGGCGCTGACGAACTCCGGCACCTCCTCGGCGCGCAGGTTGAACAGGAAGTTCGGGTAGCTGGTGAGCACGCTGGGGTAGATGGTCAGGGTGTCCAGCCCCGGCTGGTAGCGCAGTTCCTCGCCCATCATGAAGGCCACGTTGCTGTGGGCGCGGTTGCGCAGCACGCTGTAGACCTCGCGACGCCCGTCGGCCAGCTCCACACGCAGCAGAGTCGCTTCCGGCAACTGGTCGATTACCTTGAGCCCCGCCGCCGGCCGGCTGACCAGTTGGCTCAAGGCCTGCTCGGCCTGCTGCAGCGCCGGGTCGATCCCCGGGCGGTAGCAGTTGCCGGTGGTGCAGCGGTTGATCGGGTCCGGCCGCGCATTGAGGTCGGCGTAGCGCTTGAGCAGCTGCGCGGCGAAGGAGCCCTTGGCGCGCTCCACCGGGAGGAACAGCCCGGTGGGCGTGTCGTCGTCGATGTCCTCGTAGTCCAGCCACATCTTCAGCTTGCCGCTGTTCTGGTACCAGTCGTCGAGGATCGCGGTGCGCGACTCGGCCGGCATCAGGCGCAGGAAGTTGACCTCGGCACCATTGCGGATCAGGTCGAAGTACAGCCGCGTCTGCGCCTGGTGGGAGACGTTGCCATACACGTCGAAGTTGACCACCAGTTGGTAGTAGGTGCGCTCCAGCAGCGGGTAGTCCAGCAGCCACATCGTCTGCGGCACCTCGCCGATCAGGCCCTTGCGCACGAAGGCACTGTCGAACTGGCGGTAGATGGACAGCAGCGCGTTGTCGTTGCCGGTCCAGATATCCGCCCAGGTGGGGACCGGCGCGGCGGCATAGGCGTCGCGGCGCAGCTCCTCGTAGGCGTTGCGCTTGTCGCGGTAGCTGTACCACAGGCTCAGCAGCCCGCCGATCTCGTCGAACTGCCCGGGCATCGCCAGCAGCGGCGTCGCTTCGCCGCGGTAGGCCGCATCGGTGACGTAGAGGTCGTGTTGCGGGTCCTGGAACAGCGCCCAGAAGTTATCGCGGATCACGTCCGTGGCGATCTGCCCACGGCACACCGGCCCGCGGATGAAGGTGCGCACGAAGTACTCGGCGTTATCCAGCATGAACTGGTAGCGCGCCTGGGCCGGGATGGCCTCGAAGGTTTCGAAGGGGTTGGCCCGACGCTGGGCGCCATAGCCAGGCACCTTGTCGGTGCTCCAGTCGCTGCCGAAGAACAGTTCGTTGACCCGTGCCAGCTTGGCGTCGTCCAGCGGGTAGGTGATGTGCGTCTTGTGCACGATCACGCCCTGGATCGGCCACAGGCGGTAGTAGAAGTCGGTGCCCGGGTCATCGTTGGGGCGACGCGTGGCGATGGGGTCGATGGGCTGCCCGCTGGGCGTACGCGAGCGCACCAGTTGGAAGAAATGCCCGCTCTTGCCGCCATCGAAATACAGGTGGGCGAGGAACAGGTGCTCGAACAGCCAGCGCCCCACCAGCACCTCGCGGGCGCCCCGGGCGTTGAGCAGGGTCTCCCACTCGGCCACCTGGCGCGCCTCGTCCGGCGTTGGCGTCGGCGCGACCTCTTCAACCGGTGCGCCGGCCGCCAGCCAGCGCTGCAGGGTCTGGTACTGCTGGTCGTCCAGCCCGGTCACGGCGAAGGGCATGCCGGCGTGGGCGAACGTCTTCGCGTAGCCGTCGAACTCCCCCGGCGCCGGGCACTGGTTCTCGCGGTTGATGCTGATGTCCAGGTCCGCCGGCAGCTTGGCATTGGGGGCGAGCGGCGTGCTGTGGCCGAGCTCCAGCATGCGCGCCATCAGGGCAGCCTGGGAGGCCTGGCCGTGCAGTACGGAATAGAAGTCCTTCTGCCGCCAGGCCGCTTCGCCACGGGCGTCGAAGTACAGCCGGGTGGTGGGTTGGGCCTGGGTGCGGGTGCCGTCGTAGACCGGCTTCTTGGTCGCCCCGCGCGTGGCCCCCTCGGCGCTGCCCAGGTTGAGCTGGCACGGCGAGTCGTAGCAGGCGTGGCAGGCCACGCACTTCTCGGTGAAGATCGGCTGGATGTCGCGGCTATAGGAAATATCCTCGGCCTGCGCCGCAGCGCCCAGGAACAGGAAGGCGGCGGCGAACAACGCGCGATACGGCATGAAGCATTTTCCTTGGCGAACGGACCGGCGGATTCTACCGGCATCCGCGCTGCGCTGCAGCGCACCGGTAGCCAAGGTGGTAGCGATGGGCTGCGCCCTCGCGGCGCAGCGCCATCGCCCCGCTGGCCGCAGCGGCTCAGCTGTAGGTCAGGCCCAGGCCGGCGGCGATGCGCTCCAGGGTGGCCTTTTCTTCCTTGCTGATCTTGCTGCCGAAGCCGAGGAAGCCGCCGGAGGCCGAGGCCACCGTCTTGCCCAGGCCCAGCAACGCCTGCTTGAACGCCTGCGCCTCCTCCGCCGATACCTTGGTCTCGACGATCAGGCGGATGCGCAGCAGTTCCTGGGCGTGATTGAACGGCGTGGTCAGCAGTTCGGTCAGCAGCTGCGGCACATCGGTGATGACGTTGGTGATGATGCGCGAGTACAGCTCGCCACCTTCCTTGGCCGAATCCCCCAGCTGCTTGACGAAGGCCTGGGCCTCCTTGTTGTCGAGCTTGCCATCGGCGGCGGCCACCAGCAGGAACACCATGAAGGGCGCGCGGCGCAGGGCCTGGAACTCCTCGGCGGTGAAATTGGTGTTCTCCTGGCCGTGGAAGCCGGAGCTTTCGCCCGCCTGATCGACGAAGTTGCTGTTCCACACCTCCAGGGCTTCCTCGTTGTTCTCCAGGCCATCGAAGAAGGCAGCGGCCAGCTCCTGGAGTTCGTCGTTGGAGAAGCCCGCACCAGCCGAGGCCTTCGGCTTGTGCACGGCGAAGCCGGCTTCGTGGCCGGCGTTGCGATAGGGCAGCAGCCACTGGAAATGGCGCTGCTTGTCCGAAGCGAAGCGGATGTCGACGATCAGGCAGTCGGTCTTACCGGTGGGCAGGGTGACCAGGCCGTCGCGGATGAACACGGCGCCCAGCTTGTCTGCGGCCAGGTTGGTGATGCGCGCATCGCCCTGCTGCATGGCCTCCACCGAGCAGTCCATGAACAGCCGTTCCATGCTGGTCTGCTGGTCCGTGCCCAGGTAGCCGACGATGGGGATCAGCATCTCGCCGGTAGCAACGCCCTGTACTGCATGACCGGCCCAGTAGCCGGCCATTTCCATCACTTTCTTCGCCTGTTCCATCGAACTGCTTCCTTGTATGTGCTCAGTCTTGCGTGCGGTGTGGGGTATTCGGGTGGCGTGTCTTTCGCCTCTTGGTGGGCCTTGCCCTGCTGCACTAGCGAGGTGCCAGCATCAATCTGCAACAGCCGCGCCTGCCTGTGAAGGGCGGCAGCCGGCTTTCGTGACCCAGATCGACAATCCGAGGCACTCGCCGCTCCACCGCCCGTCCGCCAGGGCCTGCCGAGCGTTGCAGACGTGAACGCCGTCATCTCTCACGGCGAGCCGCCGGCGTATCCTGCCGCCACGCCAGACCGCCAGGGATGATGTCGGCGCAGCTACAGGGACCGTTCTCGGGGCCGCCGTCCGGCTCTCCCCCTCCTGAACTGCAGCCGAACGCCGCCCGGCCGGCCCCCGCCATGCCACAGGAGACCCTGACCATGAAACCCCTCGCCGGCGCCCTTGCCGCCCTGACCCTCAGCGCCTGTGCCCAGGCGTCCGATTGCGGCTTCGCGCCGCTGAAACTGGTGGCGAGCCCCGAGGCGCCCACCACCTTCGTCGGCGACGGCCAGCACCTGCAGGTGCGCTTCGTCAACGAGAACCCGGACATCGCCGAGCCCGACTCCTTCCCCGAGCCGCCGGTGGTGCTGCTGGACAAGGCCAGCGGCAAGAGCTGCAACATCGAGGACGGCGGCATCTGGGCCCGCGACCCGCTGTTCCTCAGCCGCGACGAGAAGCGCCTGGTGACCTACGAGTTCAGCGGCTCCAACGGCGAGCTGGTGGCCTACGACACCGCCACCTGCAAGGTGCTGCACCGCCAGGACATCACCGGCAAGCGCGCGTCCATCGAGGGCGAAGAGCTGGTGCTGGGCGCCGACTGCGACGACACCGGCAACTGCAAGACCCACGCAAAGCAACCCGTACAGCCTTTCTGCAAACCCTGATAGGGATGAGTCAATGAGCCTCGACACCTGCATCGTCAACGCCGCCACCGCGGCCTGGGACCAGAGCTTCATCGCCGGTACCCTGAACAAGAACAACTGCTCCGGCTTCCTCCAGTCGGTGGCCGCCACCCTCGGCGTACCGATTCCCAGCGGCAACGCCGACGCCATCATGGGCGGCCTGCCCCAGGCCACCGGCTGGAAGGAACTGGCCAGCGGTGACGAAGCCGCGCAGAAGGCCTCCCAGGGTTACTTCGTGATCGCCGGCATCAAGGGCAGCGACCACAACCCGGCGCGCAACAACGGCCACGTCGCCGTGGTCATCGGCGGCACCCTGTACCGTGGCAAGTACCCCCGCGTGTGGTGCGGCAGCATCGCCGGCTCGGTCGGCCAGAGCCAGGGCCTGCGCTCGGTAGGCGAGGTGTGGAACCGCACCGACCGCGACCTGGTGAAGTACTTCGTCTACGCCACGGCCAGCTGCCGCGGCTGATCCCCCCGCGCCGTGGATGACCCTCCCTCATCCACGGCCGCGTTCCCCGTTCTCCCCCGCCACGCCTGCATCCCCGCGCACCGGGCCCGCCAGGGCTGTCGCGACCTTTCGCCGCAACCAACATGAGCCATTTTCATGCGTCAGCCGGTGGGCGGTCGATCCCCTTCATCTTTGCTATGCTTCGCACCCTTTTCCGCCCAGCTAGTCAGGTCCTCCATGTCCAGCCCGCTCACCGATCGCAGCGCTCGCCTGCACGCCCTCCACCAAGCCCTCAAGGAACGCATCCTGATCCTCGATGGCGGCATGGGCACCATGATCCAGAGCTACAAGCTGCAGGAGGAGGATTACCGCGGCGCGCGCTTCGCCGACTGGCCGAGCGACGTCAAGGGCAACAACGACCTGCTGCTGCTGTCGCGCCCGGACGTGATCCAGGCCATCGAGAAGGCCTACCTCGACGCCGGTGCCGACATCCTCGAGACCAACACCTTCAACGCCACCCAGGTGTCCCAGGCCGACTACGGCATGGAATCCCTGGTGTACGAGCTGAACGTCGAGGGCGCGCGCCTGGCCCGTGAAGTGGCCGACGCCAAGACCCTGGAAACCCCGGACCGCCCGCGCTTCGTCGCCGGCGTCCTCGGCCCGACCAGCCGCACCTGCTCCATCTCCCCCGACGTCAACGACCCGGGCTACCGCAACGTCACCTTCGACGAGTTGGTGGAGAACTACACCGAGGCCACCAAGGGCCTGATGGAAGGCGGCGCCGACCTCATCCTGATCGAAACCATCTTCGACACCCTCAACGCCAAGGCGGCGATCTTCGCCGTGCAGGGCGTGTTCGAGGAGCTGGGCGTCGAGCTGCCGATCATGATCTCCGGCACCATCACCGACGCCTCCGGCCGCACCCTCTCGGGCCAGACCACCGAAGCCTTCTGGAACTCGGTGAGCCACGCCAAGCCGATCTCCGTGGGCCTGAACTGCGCCCTCGGCGCCAAGGAACTGCGCCCCTACCTCGCCGAACTGGCGGGCAAGGCCGGCACCCACGTCTCCGCGCACCCCAACGCCGGCCTGCCCAACGCCTTCGGCGAGTACGACGAGACCCCGGCGGAAATGGCCGTGGTGGTCGAGGAGTTCGCCGCCAGTGGCTTCCTCAACATCATCGGCGGCTGCTGCGGCACCACCCCGGGGCACATCGAGGCCATCGCCAAGGCCGTGGCCAAGCACCCGCCGCGCGTGGTCCCGGAGATTCCCAAGGCCTGCCGCCTGTCGGGCCTGGAGCCCTTCACCATCGACCGCCGCTCGCTGTTCGTGAACGTCGGTGAACGCACCAACATCACCGGCTCCGCCAAGTTCGCCCGCCTGATCCGCGAGGAGAACTACACCGAGGCCCTGGAAGTCGCCCTGCAGCAGGTGGAAGCCGGCGCCCAGGTCATCGACATCAACATGGACGAGGGCATGCTCGACTCCAAGGCGGCGATGGTGCGTTTCCTCAACCTCATCGCCGGCGAGCCGGACATCTCCCGCGTGCCGATCATGATCGACTCCTCCAAGTGGGAGGTGATCGAGGCCGGCCTGAAGTGCATCCAGGGCAAGGGCATCGTCAACTCCATCTCGATGAAGGAAGGCGTCGAGCAGTTCAAGCACCACGCCAAGCTGTGCAAGCGCTACGGCGCCGCGGTGGTGGTGATGGCCTTCGACGAGGTCGGCCAGGCCGACACCCAGGCACGCAAGGAAGAGATCTGCCAGCGCAGCTACGACATCCTGGTCAACGAAGTGGGCTTCCCGCCGGAAGACATCATCTTCGACCCGAACATCTTCGCCGTCGCCACCGGCATCGAGGAACACAACAACTACGCGGTCGACTTCATCAACGCCTGCGCCTACATCCGTGACAACCTGCCCCACGCGCTTTCCTCGGGCGGCGTGTCCAACGTGTCGTTCTCCTTCCGCGGCAACAACCCGGTGCGCGAGGCGATCCACTCGGTGTTCCTCTACTACGCCATCCAGAACGGCCTCACCATGGGCATCGTCAACGCCGGCCAGCTGGAGATCTACGACGAGATCCCGAAAGAGCTGCGCGACGCCGTGGAAGACGTGGTGCTCAACCGCAACGCCAACGCCACCGAAGCCCTGCTGGCCATCGCCGACAAGTACCGGGGCGACGGCGCGGTCAAGGAAGTGGAGAACGAGGAATGGCGCTCGCTGCCCGTGGACAAGCGCCTGGAACACGCGCTGGTCAAGGGCATCACCGCCTTCATCGTCGAAGACACCGAGGAATGCCGCCAGCAGTGCGCGCGCCCCATCGAGGTGATCGAAGGCCCGCTGATGTCCGGCATGAACGTGGTCGGCGACCTGTTCGGCTCCGGCAAGATGTTCCTGCCCCAGGTGGTGAAATCCGCCCGGGTGATGAAGCAGGCCGTGGCCCACCTGATCCCCTTCATCGAAGAGGAAAAGGGCGACAAGCCGGAAGCCAAGGGCAAGATCCTCATGGCCACCGTGAAGGGCGACGTCCACGACATCGGCAAGAACATCGTCGGCGTGGTACTCGGCTGCAACGGCTACGACATCGTCGACCTTGGCGTGATGGTGCCGGCGGAGAAGATCCTGCAGACCGCCATCGCCGAAAAGTGCGACATCATCGGCCTCTCCGGCCTGATCACCCCCTCGCTGGACGAGATGGTCCACGTCGCCCGCGAAATGCAGCGCCAGGGCTTCGAGCTGCCGCTGATGATCGGTGGCGCCACCACCTCCAAGGCCCACACCGCGGTGAAGATCGACCCGCAGTACAGCAACGACGCCGTGGTCTACGTCACCGACGCCTCGCGTGCCGTGGGCGTGGCCACCCAGTTGCTGTCCAAGGAACTCAAGGCGGGCTTCGTCGAACGCACCCGTGCCGACTACGTCGAAGTCCGCGAGCGCACCGCCAACCGCGCCGCCCGCACCGAGCGCCTGGCCTACGCCGACGCCCTGGCCAACAAGCCGGCCTTCGACTGGGCCGGCTACCGCGCGCCCAAGCCGAGCTTCACCGGCGTGCGCGTGCTGGAAGACATCGACCTCGCGGTGCTGGCCGAGTACATCGACTGGACGCCCTTCTTCATCTCCTGGGACCTGGCCGGCAAGTACCCGCGCATCCTCACCGACGAAGTCGTGGGCGAAGCCGCCACCGCGCTGTTCGCCGACGCCCAGGCGATGCTGAAGAAGCTCATCGACGAGAAGCTGATCAAGGCCCGTGCGGTGTTCGGTTTCTGGCCGGCCAACCAGGTCAACCACGACGACATCGAAGTGCGTGACGACCAGGGCAAGCCGCTGGCCACCCTGCACCACCTGCGCCAGCAGACCATCAAGCCCGACAGCAAGCCCAACCTGTGCCTGGCCGACTTCGTCGCGCCCAAGGAAAGCGGCGTGGTCGACTACGTCGGCGGCTTCATCACCACCGCCGGCATCGGCGCCGAGGAAGTGGCCAAGGCCTATGAGGCCAAGGGCGACGACTACAACTCGATCATGGTCAAGGCCCTGGCCGACCGCCTCGCCGAGGCCTGCGCCGAATGGCTGCACGAGCGCGTGCGCAAGGAACACTGGGGCTACGCCGCCGACGAGCACCTGGACAACGAGGCGCTGATCAAGGAGCAGTACAACGGCATCCGCCCCGCTCCCGGCTACCCGGCCTGCCCGGACCACACCGAGAAGGCCACCCTGTTCAACCTGCTGGACCCGAGCGCCAGCTTCGACAAGCCCGGCGTCAGCGGCGTGTTCCTCACCGAGCACTTCGCCATGTTCCCGGCGGCGGCCGTCAGCGGCTGGTACTTCGCCCACCCCGAGGCGCAGTACTTCGCGGTCGGCAAGATCGAGCGCGACCAGGTGGAGAGCTACAGCAAGCGCAAGGGCCAGGACCAGGCCGTGAGCGAACGCTGGCTGGCGCCGAACCTCGGCTACGACTACTGACCCCGACCAGGCCCGCGCAATGCGGGCCTGGTTCTTTCTGGCTCCCAGCGGCGCAACGATGGGTTTCGCGGGGCTCTACCCATCCTACGGGTGCCCAGTCCGCGCGGCTTGGTGCTCTTCGTAGGATGGGTCGGGCGGCGTTCCGCGAGCGAAACGAAACCCATCACCGCGATGCCCCCCGACACGCTCGATCACTCCCTGAACGCCCCCCAGAAACGACCACTCCTCCGAAACCACTGCAGGAACCCCGACATCGGCCGACACGCCTTTCAGAGGCGCAATGGCGCGGGCACTGCTATTGCATAGGAAGTGCCTGCCGCGCCTCTGCCGTGCGCCGCCTTCCAGCTCGGGAATCGAGGAGTACCGAATGTCTCTGCTGCCTGACCGCATTTCCAGCCGCCTGACCCTGGGCGCGATCTTCCTCCTGTTGCTCACCGCCCTCGCCGTGTTCGCCATCATGGTGTTCCGTGGCCAGCCCCGGGTGGTGGCGGAAAGTAACGCCCTGATCGAGCAGACCGGCAGCGCCATCGTCCGCCAGCTCGGCCTCAAGCTCGCCGGCATCGAGGGCCTGGCGGTGAGCATGGCGCACCTGGCCGAGGTGCTGCCCCGGGAAGAGGCACAGTACCGCGACAACTACCCCAACCTGATCGACAACAGCGGCGATGCGGCCATCGCCGGCGGCGGCATCTGGCCGGAGCCGGGCGCCTTCACCGAAGGCGTCGACCGCCGCAGCTTCTTCTGGGCACGCGGTGCCAACGGTGCGCTGGAATACTCCGACGACTACAACAAGCCCGAAGGCCCCGGTTACCACAACGACGCCTGGTACACCGGCGCGCGCAGCGCCAGCGGCAATGCCTGCACCTGGTCCGAGGCCTACCAGGACCCGGTCAGCAAGGTGCCCATGGTCACCTGCAGCGTGCCCTACAAGCTGCAGGGCCGCTTCGCCGGGGTCAGCACCATCGACCTGCGCCTCGACGACCTCGCCGCCTTCCTCAAGGACCAGGGCAAGGTCACCGGCGGCTATGCCTTCGCCCTCGACCCGGCCGGCAACATCCTGTTCTTCCCCCTGCCGGGCAGCGGCGCCGAAGCCAGCATGCAGAAGTTCGACGACCTCGCCGCCCGTGAAGCCTGGCTGCAGCCGCTGGCGGAGGCCCGGCGCAAACTCGGCTCCAGCGGCACCGCCAGCGTGGCGCTGGACGACGACGCCCTGCTGGGCGAAGCCAGCCAGGCCAACCTCTTCGTGATGCCGCAAACCCGCTGGACCATCGGCCTGGTCACCCCTCAGGCGCGGGTCACCGGCCTGGCGCGCGCGCTCACCTACGAGTTGCTGGCGTTCCTCCTGCCGCTGCTGGGCCTGCTGCTGTTCTTCGTTTGGCTGGCCGGGCGCAAGGTGCTGGAGCAGCTCGGCGAAACCACCGCGCAGATCGACGCCCTCGGCAGCGGCCAGGGCCACGGCGGCGCGCTGACCATCCTCCGTGATGACGAGATCGGCGGCCTGCGCCGTTCGGTCAACCAGTACGCCGGGCGCCTGCAGGGCATGCTCCAGGTGATCGCCGAGGAATCCCGCCGCTTGCAGGAAGAAGCCGCCAGCCTCGGCCGCCTCAGTGGCGCCCTGCTCCACCGCGCCGAGCAGCAACGCCAGGAAAACACCCAGCTGGCGGCGGCCATCACCGAGATGTCCTCCAGTGCCAACGAGGTGGCGCAGAACACCAACGACTGCGCCGACACCGCCCAGCGCTCCCAGGGCGTGGTCAGCGAAGGCCAGCAGAAGGTCAGTTCCAACAGCCGCTCCATCCAGGCGCTGTCCAGCGAAATGGCCGCCGCCGCCGCGGTGATCGCGCGCCTGGAGCAAGACAGCCAGCAAGTGGGCGCCGTGCTCGATGTGATCAAGGCCATCTCCGAGCAGACCAACCTGCTGGCCCTCAACGCCGCCATCGAAGCGGCGCGGGCCGGCGAGCAGGGCCGGGGCTTCGCTGTAGTCGCCGACGAGGTGCGCTCCCTGGCGGCCAAGACGCAGAGCTCGGCCAACGAGATCAGCACCATGATCGCCAGCCTGCAGCAGGCCTCGCGCCAGGCGGTGCAGGCCATGCAGGCCGGCGAGGCACGCACCCGCCATGCGGTGGAGGAAGCCGAAGGCGCGGCCACCGCGCTGTCGACCACGGTGCAGAGCTTCGACGACATCTCCCAGCGCGCCCAGCAGATAGCCGTCGCCGCCCAGGAGCAGAGCCACGTGACCCAGGAGATCAACGAACTGGCGGTGCGCATCCACTCGGTGAGCGAGGAAAACGCCCGCGATGCGGTGGACCTGGACACCCTCGGCCAGGCGATGCGCCAGTCGGCGACGCGCCTGGCGGAGCTGAGCCGGGGCCGCTGAAGGCCGCGACCCCATGCCGCCCTGGGTGAGGGGCGCCTGCTGCTAGCATGGCGCCCCCTCATTGCCACAAGGAACCGGCATGCGCCTTCCTCGTACCTGTGTCCTGCTGCTCCCCCTCCTGCTCGGCGGCTGCGGCAGCTTCATCGCCCGCGGCGACAGCGCCCACCTGGTCGACGCCGACTACTACAAGGGCACCCAGGCCGACTGGCAGCTGCTGACCGATGGGCTGAACAGCGGCTACGCGCCCTTGACCCTGTTCTGCTGGATGTCGCTGGTCTGCCCGGTGGCCACTCTGGCCTCGATCCCACTGGACCTGGTGGTGGACACCGCACTACTGCCCCACGACCACACCGCGCGGCCCTGAAGGCCGCGTCGCCCCTACTTAAGCACGAACGCCGGTGGTAGGATTCGCGCCCCATGCGCATCCAAGACCTGCACGACCGCCTTGCCGCCCTCGGCGCCAAACCCATCCACCGTGGGCGGGTGATCCGCGCCTGGCTGCAGGGCAAGCCCCTCGATGCCTGCACCCTGCGCCAGCAAGCCCAGGACTTCCTGCCCATCAGCGTGCGTGAAGGCCTGCCGGCCCTGGCCGAGGAGCTGGACAACCTCGCGCGGCTGCGCTCCGAGCATCCCGCCGCCGACGGCTCGGCACGGCTGCTGGTGGGCCTGGCCGACGGCCAGATGGTCGAAAGCGTGCTGCTGCCCCGCGACGGCCTGTGCGTCTCCAGCCAGGTCGGCTGCGCCGTGGGTTGCGTGTTCTGCATGACCGGCAAGAGCGGCCTGCTGCGCCAGGTCGGCAGCCTGGAGATCGTCGCCCAGGTGGCCCTGGCGCGGCGCTACCGCAAGGTGAAGAAGGTGGTGTTCATGGGCATGGGCGAGCCGGCCCACAACCTCGACAACGTGCTGGAGGCCATCGACCTGCTGGGCACCGACGGCGGTATCGGCCACAAGAACCTGGTGTTCTCCACCGTGGGCGACCCGCGCGTCTTCGAGCGCCTGCCCCAGCAGCGGGTCAAGCCGGCCCTGGCGCTGTCGCTGCACAGCAGCCGTGCCGAGTTGCGCGAACAACTGCTGCCCAAGGCGCCGCGCATCAGCCCCGAGGAACTGGTGGAGCTGGGCGAAGCCTATGCCCGCACCACGGACTACCCCATCCAGTACCAGTGGACGCTGCTCGCCGGCATCAACGACAGCCAGGAGGAAGCCGACGGCATCCTGCGCCTGCTCAAGGGCAAGTTCGCGGTGATGAACCTCATCCCCTACAACAGCCTGGAAGCGGACGACTACCAGCGCCCGGGCGGTGATCGCATCATCGAGCTGGTGCGCTACCTGCACAGCCGTGGCGTGCTCACCAAGGTGCGCAATTCCGCCGGCCAGGACATCGATGGCGGCTGTGGCCAGTTGCGCGCCCGCGCCGAGAAGGTCAACACCCGCCTGCTGCATCCCGTGCATTGATCCGGGCAACCTGCCGGGGGCGAGCTAAGCTTGTGCCCCACGGAGGTGCACCATGGACGACAGCAAGATCGACGACGACAACCAACGCCCCCTGACCTTCCGCGAGATGCTCCACAGCGTCGCGGCGGCCGCCTTCGGCGTGCAGAGCGGCAAGAACCGCTCGCGGGACTTCAGCCGTGGCAAGCCCAGCCACTTCATCATCCTCGGGGTGCTCTTCACCCTGGTGTTCGCGCTGACGCTGTTCGGCGTGGTCAAGCTGGTGCTGCACCTCGCCGGGCTGTAGTGCGTGTCAATCCAGCAGCGGAGACAGGGAAAAGCGGTAGCCGGAGAAGTCCGGGTGCCCACGCGCACCGAAATCGCGGAACCTGACGCCGTAGCCCGGCTGTTGGAGGTGCTTCAGCAACTGCCGAGCCTGTCGCGCATCCAGCCGGGTGAACAACCGCGCGCGCTGGTCCGCGCCGCCGAAACGGGCAAAATCCTGCCCAGCGTCGTAATCCGCCAGCATCACCAGTGCCCAGCCACCCAAGGTGAAGTGCCCGCCCACCAGCACATCCACGCGCCCATCGACACGCGCCTGCAGCACCTCGGGAGAGTTGTTCAGCGCGGAGAAATGCAAGCGCCCACGCACCTGCGCGCCCAACTCATCGGCAGCCTGCATGGCGCCGAAGGCCATCGCGTCATTGGCCGCCCATACCAGGCTGACCCTCGGATAGCGTGGTAGCAGTTGGCGGGCCTGCTCTAGAGCCCGGCCACGGTCCCACTCGGCATACACGAGCTGGCGCAGCCTGACATCCGGGTTGGCTGCCAGCACCCGCTGCAACCCCGCCTCCCGGAGGCGGGCCGCGGGCGTCTGCTTCACGCCGGAGAACGCCAGCATCTCGATCCCACCCTGTGGCTGCACACGGCGCTGCTGGCGGATCAGCTCCTCGGCCATCAGCGCCCCGGCCTCCTCGTCATTGGGCACCAGGCTGCCGATCCAGTTGCCATAGCGCTCGCGCGGGCCGCCGGCCAGGCCGCGTTGCTCATCCGTCAAGGTGCTATTGACGATGAACAAGCGCACCCCGCTGCCCTGCCCCAGCCGGAGAATCTCCGGTGCGACGTACTGCTCGTTGACGAATACCAGGTAGTCGGGGCGCTGCGCCTCGGGCCCCAGGAGCGCTGCGCGGGCCTGACCCAGCATGCGCGCGTTGTCACGCTCGGCGAACTCGATGCGCAATTCCATACCCAGGTCATCGGCAGCCGCGCGCATGAATTCTGCGTAGCTGCGCCAGAACGGCTCGTCGCTACGACCGGGGTTGAGAAACACAACGGAGGCGGCCTGCGCCAGGTCACAACAGAACAGCCCCATGCACAAGGCCAGGGAGCGTGGGAAGGACATCAAGGAAAACCTTTTCGTCGAATGCGCTGCAGTATACCCGCGCCACACCCCGCCGCCTCGCTTGCTCCTGCTACTGGTGGCTGACCCAAAACACCGCCGTGGCGACCACGATCAGGATGAGGCAGAAAATCGCGACGGCATCGATGCCGCTGTCCGAGCTGGAGTTTTCGGTGTGATCGTTCATGGCATCCCCTTGTTGTGGTTATGGGTGCTACGCCCACGAGTTAAGACCAGGACCGGCAACCTCTCAAGCCGACGCGATGGCCCTCTCCCCCGCCCGGTAACCCCGTGCAACGGAAAAACATGAGCCAGGCAGCAGAAACAGGCATTGACGAGGCGATAGCGGGGGTCGCGCCCGGCCCGGATGAATTACCATCGGCCATCGCACCGCCAAGGACAGGTTCATCATGTTGCAGAAGTTGCTGGAAAAAATCGGCCTCTCCACCCCCGCTACCCCCTTCACCAAGCATGTCGCCGAAAGCCTCGAGGTGCTCGACATCCTCGTCCCGGGCCTGGCGACCCGCGCCGCCAGCTACGTGCTCAGCGGCCGTGACGAGACGGTGCTGCTCGACCTGGGCAAGCTCAACGGCGAAGAGGCCGTGGTGCTGCTCGACCAGCCGGCCACCATGGGCTGGTGGCACCCCTCGGGCAACGTGCGCAACGACGCGCAAAAGCACAAGAAGCGCATCAACGCCGCCGCCAACGCCCGCGCCCGCCTCTATATAGTCACCCCGGAAACCGACCCGCTGGCCCTCGCCCGCTTCGGCAAGGTGCTCGCGGCCGCCTGCCAGGGCGCCAACCTGGTGCGCACCGCCAAGGTGCCCGACTGGTTCATCTACCTGGTGGTGGATGCCCTGCACACCACGGTGAAGAACCTCGGCAACAAGCACGGCGAGGACATGCGCAAGCACTGGAACTTCGCCCTGCTGACACGCCTGCTGGCGGTGGACGAACTGCCGGCGGACGACGCCCTGCTGCTGGTCCTCGACCGTCGCGACCTCAACGATTACCACTGGCGTGAAATCGCCACCCTGCTCGCCCTCCCCGGCACCAGCGACTACCTGCTGCAGCACCCCGAGAGCACCCGCGCCCTGCCCGGCCAATTGTCGGCGGGCGGCTGCCTGACCCTGGTAGAGCTGCTCGGTAACCATCGCCCCCTGGCCGATGCCTTTGCCGACGTGCTGGTACGCCTGGCGGTGAGCGCGGCCAAGAGCGTGCGCAGCGCCGCCGCGCCGCACGTCGAGGCGCTGCCGCTGGAGGTCAAGCTCAGCCATCTGCAACACCTGCTGGAAACCGGCGCCAACAGCGAGCGCGCCCAGGCCGCCGACATGCTCGCCCGCAGCGGCGAGGAAGCCCGCGCCCTGCTCCAGGCACGCCTGGAGGTGGAAAGCTCCAAGCCCGTGCAGCAGGCCCTGAGCAATGCCCTGGCGCGCCTGGACAGCCAGACCCGCGCCCAGCAGGAGGAACTGCCCGAGGCCAGCGACTTCGAGCGCTGCGCCGAGGTCCAGCTCGGCGATGCGGTGCTGGAGCTGCTGCGCCAGAACCTCGTGGAGCTGCTGGAGGAAAGCCGCATCTCCGCCGAGGAGGAGGTCCGCCAGAACCTCGAACACAAGCGCAAGTGGGACTGGCAGCAGAAGACCTACAAGTCGCTGCAGGCGCTGGGCGAGTCGGACCTGCGCAACGCCCTGGAGCGCCTCAACGGCGCGGCGCGCGGCAAGTTCCCGAACGGCATAGACCTGGTGCTGCAATACAAGGGGCGCCTGGCCGCCAACCCCGACGTCAACCTGCTGCACATCCTCCGCTCCCCTGCCAACCGCCATTTCAACTGGTACCAGGTCGCCCAGTGGCTCAAGGGCGACGCCCTGCAGCGCCTGGACCTGCGCACCCTGGAAGACGCCCTGCAACGCAGTGGCCATGAAGACCCGGCGCGGGCCACGGCGGACATCTGCTTCGGCTGGAACTCGCCCATCGGGCAGATCGCCCCGGAGCGCGTCTGGCCCTTCTTCGCCGCGCACCCCGAGTTCATCGAAGAGGCCTTCGGCCTGCGCCCCGCTCCGGGCCGCTACAGCTACAGCGTGGCCACCACGCTGACCCTGCTCGAGCAGTTCCCCGTCCTGCCGGCGCGCTTCATCCCCGTGCTGCTGGAGCTGGCCCTGGGCAGCAGCAAGACCAACCGCGCCGAAGCCCAGCAACTGCTGGAGACCCTGCCGGACATCGGCGATCGCGCCGTGGAGGCCCTGGCTTCGAGCAAGCAGGAGATCCGCACCCTGGCCGCCGAATGGCTGCAGCGCCTGGGCTACCGCGAGGCGATTCCCGCGCTGAAGGCGACCCTGGCCAAGGAAAAGCGCGAAACCGTACGCGCCGCCCTGCTCACCACCCTGGAAAGCCTCGGCGAAGACATCTCCGGCCACCTGGCCCCGGACGTGCTGCTGGCCGAGGCGCAGAAAGGCCTGCAAACCAAGCCGCCGGCCAGCCTCGCGTGGCTCGACCTGGACCACTTGCCCGCCTGCCAGTGGCTGGACGGCACCCCGGTGGAACCGGCCATCCTGCGCTGGTGGGTGATCCTCGCCTGCAAGCTCAAGGAGCCCGCCGGCAACGGCCTGCTCAACCGCTACCTGGAGCGCCTCGCCCCTGCCAGCCGCAACGCCCTGGGCAAGAGCCTGCTGCTGGCCTTCATCGCCCAGGACACCCGCAACCCGACCCTGGAAGAGGCCATCGCCTACGCCCAGGCCAATGTCGCGCGGCAGATGCAGAACTACCAGGCCTGGGCGAAGTACTCGCCCGAGTACGCCGACATCACCCAGGAACAGGCCTTCGAATCGCTCAAGCGCGAGCACCTGGGCACCTACCTGGGCAGCGCCATCGCCGACAAGGGCATCCTCGCCCTCACCTGGCACACCACCGGCCACGAGCAGGTGAGCCTGATCCAGGCCTACATGCGCGACCACTACCCGCGTCGCTCGCAGATCGAAGCCATGCTCAGCGCCGCCGCCAACAGCAACGAGCCGCTGGTGATCCAGCTGCTGCTGTCCATCGCCCGCCGCCACCGCACCGCCTCGGTCCAGACCCGCGCCCGCGAGCTGGTGGAGCAGATCGCCCAGCGCAACGGCTGGAGCGCCGACGAACTGGCCGACCGCACCATCCCCAGCGCCGGCTTCGACGAAAACGGCGTGCTCGCCCTGCAGTACGGCGAGCGCCTGTTCACCGCGCGCCTCGATGCCGCGCTCAAGCTGGAGCTGTGCAACCCCGACGGCAAGGTGGTCAAGGCCCTGCCGGAGCCGCGTAAGAGCGACGACCCGGCGCTGATCAAGGAGGCCAAGACGCAGCTCTCCACCAGCAAGAAGGAGCTCAAGCAGGTGATCGACCTGCAGAGCCAGCGCCTCTACGAAGCCATGTGCGCAGCGCGCCTGTGGCCCGTGGCCGAGTGGCGCGAGTACCTGCAGCAGCACCCGATCATGCGCCACCTGCTGCAGCGCCTGGTCTGGGCCGAGGTGGGCGCCGAGGGGGCGACGCGCCTGTTCCGCCCCACCGAGGACGGCAGCCTGATCGACCTCGACGATGACGAGGTGGAGCTGGCCGACGGCAGCCTCGTGCGCCTCGCCCACGCCGCCCTGGTGGATGGCGAAACGGCCAAGGGCTGGGTCCGCCATTTCAAGGACTACAAGGTCAAGCCGCTGTTCGCGCAGATGTCGCGCCAGCTGCCGGAGATCAGCGCCGAAGCCGTCGCCGACCAGGAGAGCGGCAACGCCATCGGCGACCGCCTGGGCTGGCTGAGCGACACCTTCACCCTGCGCGGCGTGCTGACCAAGCTCGGCTACCAGCGCGCGGCCGCCGAGGACGGAGGCTTCTTCGACCACTACTTCAAGGAATTCACCAGCCTGGGCCTGCGCGTGAATATCGGCTTCACCGGCAACTGCCTGCCGGAGGAGAACGTCCCCGCCGCGCTGACCCGGCTCACCTTCGAGAAGATGGGCCATCGCTGGTCCGGTGGCGACAGCCTGCCGCTGGCCGACATCCCGCCGGTCCTGCTCGCCGAAACCTACGCCGACTACCGCGCCGCCGCCGATGCCTGCGTCGGCTTCGATCCCCAGTGGGAGAAGAAGACCCCATGGTAAGCACCGTTCTCCGCCAGGCTGCGGAACAGCATTTCGCCGAGGAACTGCAACGCCTGGCCCAGGCCGACCAGCAGGCCGGCGCCGACCTGCCGCCCGGCTGGCTGCGCTCGCCGCGCTCGGTGCGACGCTTCATCCTCGGTGACGAGGCGCTCGGCATCAGCCGCAAGTTCTACGGCGACGATGCCCTGGTGGACCGCGCCATCGTCACCCTGCTCGGCCGCCAGGGCCTGATGCTGGTGGGCGAGCCGGGCACGGCCAAGTCGATGCTCTCCGAGCTGCTCGCCGCCGCCATCAGCGGTGATTCGATGCTCACCATCCAGGGCACCGCCGGCACCACCGAAGACCACATCAAGTACTCCTGGAACTACGCCCTGCTGCTGGCCGAAGGCCCGACCCCGCGCGCCCTGGTGGGCTCGCCGCTGCACCAGGGAATGAGCCAGGGCAAGCTGGTGCGCTTCGAGGAGATCACCCGCTGCCCGCCGGAGATCCAGGACGTGCTGATCTCCCTGCTCTCGGAAAAGCAGATGATGATCCCCGAGCTGGGCGAGACCGGGCGGTTGCACGCCCGCCCCGGCTTCAACCTGATCGCCACCGCCAACCTGCGCGACCGGGGCGTGCACGAGATGTCCGCCGCCCTCAAGCGCCGCTTCAACTTCGAGACGGTGCGCCCCATCGCCGACGGCGAGTTCGAGGTGGAACTGGTGATGCGCCAGCTGCTGCGGGAACTGGGCGAGGAGGCCGGCAAGGTGGTGGTCGAGCGCGACGTCATCGGCCTGCTGGTCACCGTGTTCCAGGAGCTGCGCGGCGGCACCACCCGCGAGGGCACCGCGATCAAGGCGCCGGACGCGGTCATGTCCACCGCCGAGGCGGTCAGCGTGGCCTACGCCGCCGCGCTGGAGGCCCGCTACCTCGGCGACGGCCGCCTGGGCCCGGCCGAGCTGGCGCGGCAACTGCTCGGCGTGGTGTTCAAGGACAACCGCGACGACGCCAAGCGCCTGCGCCATTACCTGGACAGCGTGGTGCGCGAGCGCGCCCGCCGCGACGGCCAGTGGAAGCACTTCTTCGACGCCAGCAAGGGCCTGTTGGACTGACCCATGCCGCCCGAATCGAGCCCCGCCGCCGATCCGCGCCTGCCCGCGCGGCTGCAGGCCGCCGAGCGCAACCGCCAGGCGCTGGCAGCAGCCGGCGTGCACTTCGCGCCGCTGCGCCACCACAGCCCGGCCTGCGCCCTCGCCCTGCGCGCGCAGCTGGACGAACTGCGCCCGGCAGCAGTGCTGATCGAGGGGCCGGCCGACTTCGACGCCCTGATTCCCGACCTGCTCGACCCGCGCAGCCGCCCGCCCCTGGCCATCCTCTCCCAGCACCGCAGCGGCTCTACGGCAGACGCACCACCGCGCTCGGCGTTCTTCCCCTTCTGCGACTACTCGCCGGAATGGCAGGCCCTGCGCGAAGGTCATCGCCTCGGCGCACGGCTGGCCTTCATCGACCTGCCCTGGGCCCGCCAGGTGGCCGTCGAGGACGACCCGCAGCAGAGCCGCAGCCTGATGGCCGAGCGCTACCTGGCCCACAGCGCCTACCTTGCGGCGCTGGCCCGCGAAGCCCATTGCCGTGACCATGACGAACTCTGGGAGCACCTGTTCGAACTGCGCGGCGCGGACGCCCTGCAGGACTGGCGCACGCTGTTCGGCGACGCCTTCGCCTGGTGCTCCATGGCCCGCCTCGACTACGAGGACGACGTGCTCGCCGCCGAGGGCTCCCTGCCCCGCGAGGCGCACATGCTCGCCTGCATCCGCGACTGGCGGGCGCGTTGCGACGGCCCCCTGCTGGTGGTCACCGGCGGTTTCCACACCCTCGCCCTGGTGGAGGCGCTGGCCAGCGACAGTCCGCCCGCCGCCACACCCGCCGCCACCGGCGACAGCCAGGCCTGGCTGATCCGCTACAGCTTCGACCGCCTCGACGCCCTCAACGGCTACGCCTCGGGCATGCCCTCGCCGGCCTACCACCAGCGGGTCTGGGAGGCACTGCTGGAACACCCGGCCGATGCCCTGGCGCGCCAGCGCATCGCCGCGCGCATCCTCAGCGCCATCGCCGCCGAAACCCGCGAGCGGAAGCTGGCCGACGCCCTGTCCTTCGCCAGCGTCAGCCAGGCCGCGCAGCAGGCCGCTGGCCTCGCCGCCCTCCGCCAGCACCCCGGGCCGGGGCGCTACGATCTGCTCGACGCCATCCACTCCTGCTTCGTCAAGGGCAGCCTGGACGACGGCCAGGCCGCCTTCCTCGACGCAGTGAAGAACCAGCTGGGCGGCAACCGCCTGGGCGACATCCCCCGTCGAGCCTGGCGCCACCGTTGGTGGAAGAAGCCCGGCGCCTGGCCCTGGGCCACCGCCTCGACCTCAGCGACAGCCTCCAGCGCCGCGCCCGACTGGACCTCTACCGCAAGCCCCGGCACCGCGCGCGGAGCCGCTTCCTGCACCTGATGGCCTACCTGGACAGCGGCTTCGCCCGCCACCAGGGCGGCCCGGACTTCGTCAACGGCACCGGGCTGGACCTGCTCTTCGAGGAGTGGGACTACGCCTGGTCACCGGTGGTCGAAGCCCGCCTGATCGAACGCTCCGAGCTGGGCTGCAGCCTGCGTGAGGTCGCCATCCGCCGCCTGCTGGACGAAGAGCAGGCGCTGCAGGCCAGCGGCCAGGGCCGCAGTGCCAGCCGCGCTGCGCAACTGCTCGCCCGAGCCGGGTCGATCGGCCTCGGCGAGCAACTGCCACGGCTGTTCGACCGCCTGGCCGAGCACCTGGACGAAGACCCGGAGCTGGCCTCCGTGGTGACCTGCGGCCAGCGCCTGCTGCACCTCTGGCGCGGCCGCGAACTGCTCGGCCTGGACGAGTACCCGCAGCTCCCGGCGCTGCTGCAACGCATCCTCCCCGCCGCCCTGTTCCTGCTACCCGGCCTCGCCACCTGTGAAGCCGAACGCGAAAGCGCCGCCACCGACGCCCTGCTCGGCCTGCGCGAGTTCCTCCACCTGGGCGGCAGCCAGGCCGGCCTGGCCCTGCAGGCGGCATCGCTCCACGAGACGCTCGACCGCCTGCAGGCAGTGGCCCCCGCCGGCATCGCCGGGGCGCTCGACGCGCTGCGTTTCATCGACGGGCGCAGCAGCGAGGAGCAACTGGCCGACGCCCTGCAACGGCGCTTCGGCACCGGCGCCGACAGCGAAGGCGCGGTGCGCTACCTGAACGGGCTGCTGCAGGCCGCACCGGAGCTGATCCTGCGGGTGGATGACCTGGCCCACCGGCTCAACGCCCTGGTGGCGGACTGGGACGAGGCCACCTTCGTCCGTCACCTGCCGGACCTGCGCCTCGCCTTCACCCGCCTCAAGCCCCGCGAAACCGGGCGCCTGGCCGACCACCTGGCGCAGCTGAACGGCATCACCGGGGCAGCCCTCGACAGCGCCCACCACGAACTCGACAGCCACGACCTGCTCGCCGGCGCCGCCCTGCAGCTGGCGCTCAAGCGCTCGCTGGAGCGCGACGGGCTGCTGGCCTGGGCCCAGGAGCCTCACCATGAGTGACCTCGAAGCGGCGCGGCGCTGGCGCCTGATCCTCGGCCGCTACGCCGACCGCGTACTGCACGAAGCGAAGTTCGACGCCGCCGACGCGCGCCTGGAGAAGACCCTCGACTACCTCTACAACCGCGAATACCAGCGTCGCGGCCACGTCCAGGGCGGGCGCGGCGGCTCGCTGGACGACAGCCAGCTGACCGCGCTGAACTGGCTGGAGCAGGCGCGCACGCTGTTCCCCCGCTCCACCTTCGAGCGCCTGCAGGTGCAGGCCATCGAGCGCTATGAGATCAGCGCCCTGCTCACCGACCCGAACAGCCTGGCCACCCTCGAACCCAGCCCGGCGCTGGCCAAGGCCCTGCTCGGCGTGCGCGGCCGCCTGAGTGCGGACACCCGCGATGCCGTGCGCCAGCTGATCACCCGGGTGGTGGAGGAAATCCTCCAGCGCCTGCGCAACCGGTTCACCAACGCCCTGCACGGACGGCGCAACCGCTTCCGCCGCTCGCTGGTGAAGAACGCACAGAACTTCGATTGGCGCGCCACCATCGCCGCCAACCTCAAGCACTACGACCCGCAGCGCAAACGCCTGCTGATCGAATCGCCACGCTTCAACGCCCGCGTCCGCCGACAGTTGCCCTGGGACATCATCCTCTGCGTCGACCAGAGCGCCTCGATGCTCGACTCGGTGATGTACAGCGCCATCTGCGCCAGCATCCTCGCCAGCCTGCCCAGCGTGCGCGTGCGCCTGGTGCTGTTCGACACCCAGGTGGTGGACCTCAGCCACCTGGCCCACGACCCGGTGGAGGTGCTGCTCACCGTGCAACTGGGCGGCGGCACCGACATCGGCAAGGCCATGCGCTACTGCGAGCAACTGGTGGAGAACCCGCAACGCACGGTGCTCACCCTGATCAGCGACTTCGAGGAAGGCGCCGCCGTGGGCCCGCTGCTGGCCTGCGTGGCGCGCCTCAACGAAGCGCGGGTCAGGCTGCTCGGCCTCGCCGCCCTGGATGACGGCGCCCAGCCGGTCTACGACCCGGCCATGGGGCAGCGCCTCGCCGATCGCGGCATGCAGATCGCCGCGCTGACCCCGGAGCATTTCGCCCAGTGGCTGGCCGAGGTGATGCAATGAGTGCCTGGCAGCAGCGCTACCGCAGCTACGACGATGCCGCGCTGGAGGTGCTGGCCAACGCCGGCCTGCTGCGCCGCGCCACCAAGGACGTGGAGGCCGGCAAGCTGCGCTGGCTGGAGAACGACGACCAGGGCGGCCTGGTGGAAGCCGACGGCCAGCAGGTGCGCCTGGACGGCAGCGGCGTCGATGCCGCGCGCTGCACCTGCCCCGCCAACGGCTGCTGCAAGCACATCCTCGCGGCCGTCATCTGGCTGCGCGAACAACCCGCCGATGCCGCCGGTGAGGCAGCGACTGAAGAGGACGCCGACCTGGCGCTGCGCGACGCCCTGGCCCAGGACCCGCAACAGCTGCAGAAGCAAGCCGGCAAGGCCGCCACGCGCAAGGCCCGCCAATGGCTCGGCGAGCTGTTCGAGGCGCAGCACCAGAGCCATGGCCGGCGCCTGGCCATCCACCTGCCGACGCTGGCCTGCGAGGTCACCTACCTGGCCGGCGGCGGCTTCGACGGCATGCTCTCGGAAACCCGCGAAAGCGAACGCAAGGCCCTGCACCTCGCCGCGCTGGCGCTGCTGTTCCAGGCACAGGGGCAGCCCTGGGCCTGGCCGGCGGACAGCGAGCCGGCGCCGGCCGACCCGCTGCAACTGAACGCACCGGAGCAGGAATTGCTCGTCAGCGTCCAGCAGTTACTGCAGGAGCTGCTGCGCCAGGGGCTGTCCCACGCCAGCCAGGCCAGCGCCGTACAGCTGCGCATGCTCAACCTGTCCGCCCGCACCGAAGGCCTGCCGCGCCTCGCCGCCCAGTTGCGCACCCTGGGCGGGCAGATCAACCGCCTGGCCAACCGCGATGACCACATCAGCGAGCGCGAAGCCCTGGTGCAGATGGCCCAGGTGCACGCCCTGGCCAGCGCCCTGCAACGTGCCGGCGCCGAACACCTGCCCGCCCTGCGCGGGCGCCTGCGCCGCGACTACCAGGCCGGCGCCCAACTCGATTTGCTGCCCCTGGGCGCCCACTGGTGGACCACCCCCGGCGGCGCCCGTGGCCTGACCCTGGCCTTCTGGGACCTGCAGGCCGGCGACGTGCTGGAAGCCAGCCTGGCCCGGCCGGATAACAGTGACCCGGGCTTCCGCCGTGAAGCGGTGTGGGCCCAGCAGGCGTTGTGGAAGTCCACGCCGCAGCAGCTGTGCCAGGCGCCCCTGTGCCTGACCGCACCGCGCCAGGCCGACGACGGACGCCTGGCCGCCCATGGCGACAGCCGCAGCCAGGCCCAGCCGCGCTGGCCCGCGGCTGATGCACGCCTGGCCGAGATCGGTATCGCCCGCTGGAGCCATCTGCGCGAACAGCTCGAAGACAGCGCCGCCCTCAGCGCGGAAGCCCCCACCAGCCTGCTGCTGCGCCCGGCCCGTTGCCAGGAGGCGGTGCTCGATGAGGTGCGCCAGGTGCTGTGCTGGACGCTGGAGGACGACCAGGGCGAGGCCATCACCCTGGAGCTGCCGTGCACGGCGGAACGGCGCGAACGCCTGGACAACCTGGAACGGGCGCAGAAGGCCCGTGACGACATCCGCGCGGTGCTGGTGCGGCCGAGCCTGGATGGCCGGCGCCGGACCTTGGAGCCGCTGGCGCTGCTGATCGCCGACAGCGGCGAGCTGCGCTGCCTGTCGCTGGATTTCGAATCGGTGATCCGTGGCGGCCTGAGCCTCAACCGCCGCCTGTTCGAGCGCATCCAGCGCCTGCTCGACCGCCAGCGCCCCGTTGCCGCTGCCCAGGAAGCGCCTGGCCTGGCCGCGCGCCTGGTGGAACCGGCCCTGGACGTGCTGGAGTCCCTGGCCAGTTGCGGGCGTCAGCAGCTCTCGCGGCACCAGCGCGAGGTGCTGCAGCAGCAGGAAGTGCTGGCCAGCGCCGCCGGCGTCGAGCTGCTCGCCCAGCACCTGCGGCAGTTGCGCGAGCCCACCGAACTGCCTCCGCAGGCGCTGCTGGCCAGCAGCCACCTGATGAGCCGCCTGCTGGCCCTGGGGTAGGGCCGACGGCAGTGCATTCCACCAGTCGAGAACCATTCTCGCCTTAGTGCCCGTTGGGGTGGGCGTGGTTATGCTTGGCCGCGCACTTATGCATTCCAGTTCTTTACATATACTCAAACATCACTTTTGCGCATAAACCTGAGCTGGTATCTTCCCCCGGCTCCGACAGGAGTGCGCGGCCGTGCGCGCAGAAAAGCTGTAAGCAGCCTGACAACAGGACATTTCATGTACGTATACGACGAGTACGATCAACGGATCGTCGAGGACCGCGTCAAGCAGTTCCGCGATCAGACCCGCCGCTATCTGGCCGGCGAGCTCTCAGGCGAGGAGTTCCGTCCCCTGCGCCTGCAGAATGGCCTGTATATCCAGCGCTTCGCGCCGATGCTGCGCGTAGCCGTGCCTTACGGCCTGCTCTCCTCCACCCAGGTCCGCAAGCTGGCGCAGATCGCTCGCGACTACGACAAGGGCTACGCCCACATCAGCACCCGCCAGAACGTGCAGTTCAACTGGCCGGAGCTGGAGGACGTGCCGGAGATCCTCGCCGAGCTGGCCACCGTCGAGATGCACGCCATCCAGACCAGCGGCAACTGCATCCGCAACACCACCACCGACCAGTTCGCCGGCGTCGCCCATGACGAGCTGGTGGACCCGCGCCCCTGGTGCGAGATCATCCGTCAGTGGTCCACCTTCCACCCCGAGTTCTCGCACCTGCCGCGCAAGTTCAAGATCGCCGTCAATGGCGCCGTGAGCGACCGTGCAGCCATCGAAGTGCATGACATCGGCCTGGAAGCGGTGAAGAACGAAGCCGGCGAGCTGGGCTTCCGCGTCTCCGTCGGCGGCGGCCTGGGCCGTACCCCGATCGTGGGCAGCTTCATCAACGAATTCCTGCCCTGGCAGCACCTGCTGAGCTACCTCGACGCCATCCTGCGTGTGTACAACCGCTATGGCCGTCGCGATAACAAGTACAAGGCGCGCATCAAGATCCTGGTCAAGGCGCTGACCCCGGAAGTCTTCGCCGAGCGCGTGGAAGCCGAATGGGCGCACCTGAAGGATGGCCCGACCACCCTGACCGAAGCCGAAGTCGAGCGCGTGTCCAAGCACTTCGTCGACCCGGCCTACAAGGCCCTGGACGACCAGGCTGCCGCCCTCGCCCAGCTCGACGCCGAGCACCCGGGCTTCGCCCGCTGGCGCCAGCGCAACGTGGTGGCCCACAAGAAGCCGGGCTACGCCGCCGTGACCCTGTCGCTGAAGCCCACCGGCGTCGCCCCGGGCGATGTCACCGACAAGCAGTTGGACGCCATCGCCGACCTGGCCGACCGCTACGCCTTCGGTGAAGTGCGCAACAGCCACAACCAGAACATCATCCTCGCCGACGTCGAGCAGGCGCAGCTGTTCACCCTCTGGGGCGAGCTGCGCGAGCAGGGCTTCGCCACGCCGAACGTGGGCCTGCTGACCGACATCATCTGCTGCCCGGGTGGCGACTTCTGCTCCCTGGCCAACGCCAAGTCGATCCCGGTGGCCGAAGCCATCCAGCGCCGCTTCGATGACCTGGACTACCTGTTCGACATCGGCAACCTGGACCTGAACATCTCCGGCTGCATGAACGCCTGCGGCCACCACCACGTGGGCCACATCGGCATCCTCGGCGTGGACAAGAAGGGCCAGGAGTTCTACCAGGTCTCCCTCGGTGGCAGCGCTGGCCGCGAAGCCAGCCTGGCGCAGATCCTCGGCCCATCCTTCGCCCAGGAAGCCATGCCCGACGTGATCGAGAAGATCATCGACGTCTACGTGGAGAAGCGCACCGAAGAAGAACTCTTCCTCGATACCTATCGCCGCATCGGCATCGACCCCTTCAAGGAGCGCGTATATGCAGCGAATAATTAAGAACAACCAGGTCATCGACGAAACCTGGCACCTGCTGGACAAGGACGCGACCCTCGACGGCATGTCCAACTGCGACGACCTGATCGTGCCGCTGGCCCTGTGGCGCGATCACAGCCATGCGCTCAAGGCCCGCGACGGCGGCCTCGGCGTGTGGCTCGATGCCGACGAGGAAATCGAAGAGATCGCCGACCAGCTGGACAACTTCAAGGTCATCGCCCTGAACTTCCCGGCCTTCACCGACGGTCGCCACTCCTCCACCGCCTACCTGCTGCGCGAGCGCTATGGCTACAAGGGTGAAGTGCGCGCCATCGGCGACGTGCTGCGCGACCAGCTGTTCGCCCTCAAGCGTTGCGGCTTCGACGCCTTCGCCCTGCGCGCGGACAAGGACCCCTACGACGCCCTCAAGGCCTTCGAGGACTACTCCGAGGTCTACCAGGCCTCCAGCGACCAGCCCCTGCCGCTGTTCCGCCGCCGCTCGGCCTGAGCCGCGCAGCCATGAAAAAGCCCCGCATATGCGGGGCTTTTTATTGATGTGCACCTGGCACCGACGTAGCCCGGGCTTCAGCCCGGGACGCACGCCGTTTCATGGGGCGGATCATGTGCCGGGCCAGGCATCGTTTGGTGGATGAAAAGAGCGCCATCCACCCATCGGTCAGCACCGTGGGTTGGATCGGCGCCGTAGGATGGGTAGAGCGTAGCGAAACCCATCACCGCAAACGCCGGCTCGCACCCGACCTACAGGCCAAACACAGCCTGTAGGGACGACTTCAGTCGCCAAGCAGGCCGCAGGACTGCCCCCGGCACGGTGCCCCCTGACGGCATCGCCTGGTGGATGAAAAGAGCGTCATCCACCCTACACACCGGCCAACTCCTTAGGTTGGGTGTGGCACCGTAGGTTGGCGCCGAGCGTAGCGAGGCCCAACGGTGCAAAGGTCAGGTCCGCTGCGTTGGGCTTCGTACCTCAGCGGAACGCCGCCCGGCCCAACCTACGGGAGCGCAACTTGCGGGTCTTACGCCCGTACGCTTTCCCAGGCGACCTGAGCCAGCAGGTCACGGCAGTCGGCGAGGCTGCTGCGGGTGCGGCCGGCCAGCCAGTTGCGGGCGAAGTCGTGGGTGGGGCCGATCACCACCGAGGCGAAGCAGTCCTCGGGCAGGGCGCGCAGCGCACCGGCTTCGCGGTGGGCCTGCAGCGCCGCGAGGATGCGTGCATGGTGCTCGCGGTTGGCCTCGCGCAGTTGCTCGCCCACCTCGCCCGCTTCCACCCGCGAGCGGCTGTGCAGGACGAAGCGCGCCCAGTCGGGATTGGCCACCACCCAGTCGATGTACGCCGTCACCAGCAGCTTCACGCAGGCCTCGGCATCGGCGGCCTTGGCGAAGCCTGTCTGCAACAGCTCGGCGTATTGGCCGACCCCGGCCAGGTAGAGCGCGCCGATGATGCGCTCCTTGTTGCCGAAGTGGTGGTAGAGGCTGCCGATGCTGGCGCCGGAACGGTCGCGGATCATCTCGATGGTGGTGGCGTCCACGCCTTCATCGGTGAAGCACTGGAGGGCGGCCTGGAGGATGTCGTCTTTGCGCGAGGAACGAGCCATGGAACTCCCGATGCATGACTAGAATATAATTCTAGAATTCTTTTCTAATTTTCATATACTGCTGCGGCGCGCGCTCATCTTCAATCCACTCACGAGAGAATCGGAACCCATGAGCCAGATGTTGCAGATGTTCCAGCAAGCCGGTGCGGCGCAGTTCAGCGCCATGATCGGCCAGGTCGCCCCCTACTTCGCCAGCATCGCCCCGCAGTTCGTCGAACTGCGTGCCGGCTACGCCGAAATCACCTTTCCCAAGCGCCGCGAGGTGCTCAACCACATCGGCACCGTGCACGCCATCGCCCTGTGCAACGCCGCCGAGTTGGTGGCCGGCACCATGACCGACGCCTCCATCCCCGCCGGCACCCGCTGGATTCCCCGTGGCATGACGGTGGAGTACCTGGCCAAGGCCAGCGGCGACGTGCGCGCGGTGGCCGATGGCAGCGCGGTGGACTGGTCCGTCCTGGGCGACATCAAGGTGCCGGTGATGGCCTATGTCGGTGACACCGCCGTACTGCGCGCCGAGATCACCATGTACCTGAGCAAGGCTTGAAACACAGAGGCCCGGATCGCTCCGGGCCTCTTTCTTTCATTCATTCACTGCCAGAAGCGCTGTTGGCTAAGGCGACCCCACCAATTCAGCAGCACCCGGTCGACGGCCGCGCTGGCGGCCAGGCCGAAGCGCTCCTGCAGGCTCTTCTTCTCGACGAAGTTGAGCAGGAACAGGTCGGCCTCGCGGGCACGCTCGCCGAGGTATTCGTCGCTGGTCTTCAGCTCGTCCACCAGTTGCTTGTCCAGCGCGGCCATGCCCAGCCAGATCTCGCCGGTGGCCACTTCATCGATGGCCAGTTGTGGGCGGTAGCGGGCGACGAAGTTCTTGAACAGGTCGTGGGTGGTCTCCAGGTCTTCCTGGAACTTCTCCCGGCCCTTCTCGGTGTTCTCGCCGAACACGGTGAGGGTGCGCTTGTACTCGCCGGCGGTGAGCACCTCGAAGTCCACGTCGTGCTTCTTCAGCAGGCGGTGCACGTTGGGCAGCTGCGCCACCACGCCGATGGAACCGAGGATGGCGAAGGGCGCGGAGAGCACCTTGTCGCCGATGCAGGCCATCATGTAGCCGCCGCTGGCGGCGACCTTGTCGACGCACACGGTCAGCGGGATGCCCGCCTGGCGGATACGCGCCAGCTGCGAGGAGGCCAGGCCGTAGCTGTGGACCATGCCGCCGCCGCTTTCCAGGCGCAGCACCACCTCATCGGCCGGGGTGGCCAGGGTCAGCAATGCGGTGATCTCGTGGCGCATCTGCTCGGCGGCCGAGGCCTTGATGTCGCCGTCGAAGTCGAGGACGAAGACCCGGGGCTTCTGCTCGCCGGCCTTCTTCGCCGCCTTGGCGGCCTTGGCCTCGTCCTTGCGCAGGGCCTTGATGCGGTCCTTGTCCAGCAGCGAGTGCTCCAGGCGCTCGCGCAGGCCTTTATAGAAGTCGTTGAGCTTGGTCACCACCAACTGGCCGCCACCGGCGCGCCGTCCCCGCCCGCGCACCGCGGCCACCGCCACCAGGACGACCAGGATGGCCACCACCAGCGTTATCGTCTTGACGAGAAAGCTCGCGTAATCGGCTAAGAACTCCACAACACCCCCTTTGGGATCGACTGGCGCCCGCTCTGGCAGGCGCGAAACCGGCCAAGCATACCCGCCCGCGCCGGTCATCCACCAGCGACGGAAAAACCCCTTAATAAATAGCGGGAATGCATTCAAACAAGCGTATGTTTTTTCGTTGACAGCCCCTGAGCTTCCTCATAACCTCGCGAAACTTTCAACGTCCCGGGACGGCAGCGTACGTGGGCAGCATCTACCTGATCCGACATGGCCAGGCTTCATTCGGCGCCGATAACTACGACGTGCTTTCCAGCGTCGGAGTTCGCCAGGCCGAAGTACTGGGCGATCACCTCGCGAGCCTCGGCCTGCGCCTCGATCGTTGCGTCGCGGGCAGCCTGCAACGCCAGCAGCACACCGCCGAAGCCGCCCTGTCGCGCTTCCGCGCCGTCGGCCTGGACGCCCCCGCCGTGGACACCGACCCGGCCTTCAACGAATTCGATGCGGACGCCGTGATCCGCGCGCTGCTGCCCAGCCTGCTGGAGCAGGAGCCCGAAGCCCTGCACATCATGCGCAACGCCCCGCAGAACCGCGCCGAGTTCCAGCGCCTGTTCTCCAAGCTGGTGCTGCGCTGGGTGGCCGGCGACTACGACAACGCCGAACTGCAGAGCTGGCAAGCCTTCCACGACCAGGTCGCGGGCGGGCTGGAGCGCGTGCTGCAACACGCCGAAAGCAAACAGAACATCGCGGTCTTCACCTCCGGCGGTACCATCACCGCCCTGCTCCACCATGTGGCCGGCGTGCCGGCGGACCGCGCATTCGAACTCAACTGGCAGATCGTCAATACTTCGCTCTCACGCCTGAAGTTCCGCGGCAGCGAAGTGGCGCTAGCTTCCTTCAACAGTCATGTGCATCTGGAACTGTTGAAGGCGCCGGAGCTCATCACCTATCGATGAGCACGGCCCACTGCGCCCCAGAAGGGGCGCTAGAAAAACCTGAAAATAAAGGAAAGAACCATGACCACAGTTGCTGACATCGTCAAAAACATGCAGTCCAAGTTCAACGCCGGTGCCGCCGCTGGCCTGGACCTGGTATTCCAGTTCAACATCGAAGATGGCGACAACCACTACCTGGTCGTCAAGGACGGCACCTGCGACGTACAGCAAGGTGATGCCCCGAACCCGAACGTCACCCTGATCATGTCCACCGAAACCCTGGTTGGCATCATGACCGGCGAAACCGACGGCATGCAGGCCTTCATGGGCGGCAAACTGCGCGCCGAAGGCGACATGATGCTCGCCATGAAGCTCGGCGAGCTCTTCCCGGTCTAAGCTTCGAGCTGACCAGGAACAGAGAAAACCGGAGTCCCAGGGCTCCGGTTTTTTTTTCGCCCGGCGCAGGTGAATCCGGGCTAATCAGGCAGTTTGATTGTGCTGCAACACGCCTGCCTATAACGGCCCTTCGCCCTTGTGACGCCATCCGGGCGGCATTAGATTAGCGAATAGTCTCGGGCCCTCATCATAAGTAGAAGGGATAAGCATGACGCTTACTGATCAGTCCACCCGCATCCGCGAAGGCGAAGAGCTCGACGCCGCGGCCATCGATCCTTACCTCAAGGCCAACATCCCCGGCCTGACCGGTACGCCGCGCATCAGCCAGTTTCCCGGTGGTGCCTCGAACCTGACCTACCTGCTGGAATACCCGGAGCGCGAGTTCGTCCTGCGTCGCCCGCCCTTCGGCCACAAGGCCAAGTCCGCCCATGACATGGGCCGCGAGTTCCGCATCCTCAACCAGCTCAACGACGGCTTCCCCTACTGCCCGAAAGCCTATGTGCACTGCACCGACGAGTCGGTGATCGGCGCCGAGTTCTACGTGATGGACCGGGTCAAGGGCGTGATCCTGCGGGCCGACGTACCGGCCGAGCTGGGCCTCGACGAAGCCAAGACCCGCGCGCTGTGCAAGAGCTTCATCGACAAGTTCGTCGAGCTGCACAACGTCGACTACAACGCCTGCGGCCTGGGTGACCTGGGCAAGCCGGAAGGCTACGTGCAGCGCCAGATCTCCGGCTGGAGCGACCGCTACGAGAAAGCCCTGACCCCCGACGCCCCCACCTGGGAGCCGGTCAAGGCCTGGCTGCGCGAGAAGATGCCCGCCGACCACCACAAGCCGGCGATCGTGCACAACGACTACCGCTTCGACAACGTGATCCTCGACCCGGCCAACTCGATGAACATCATCGGCGTGCTCGACTGGGAGCTGACCACCATCGGCGACCCGCTGATGGACCTGGGCAACACCCTCGCCTACTGGATCGAAGCCGCCGACCCGGCCCCGGTGCAACTGATGCGCCGCCAGCCCAGCCACCTGCCGGGCATGCTCAGCCGCCAGGAGTTCGCCGACTACTACGCCGAGCGCGCCGGCCTGCCGCCGATCACCAACCTCGACTTCTACTACACCTACGGCCTGTTCCGCCTGGCCGGCATCGTGCAGCAAATCTACTACCGCTTCTTCCACGGCCAGACCCAGGACAAGCGCTTCGCACAGTTCATCCACATGAACAAGCTGCTGGAGCAGATGAGCCTGCAGGTCATCGGCAAATCACGGCTGTAACACGGCTCACAACAAGGGGAACCCCATGTCCAAGACCCACCTGTTCGACCTCGACGGCAAGATCGCCTTCGTATCCGGCGCCAGCCGTGGCATCGGCGAGGCCATCGCCAAGCTGCTGGCCCAGCAGGGCGCCCACGTGATCGTCTCCAGCCGCAAGATCGACGGCTGCCAGGCCGTCGCCGACGCCATTGTCGCCGAGGGTGGCAAGGCCACCGCCATCGCCTGCCACATCGGCGAGATGGAGCAGATCCAGAGCGTCTTCGCGCAGATCCGCGAGCAGTTCGGCCGCCTCGACATCCTGGTCAACAACGCCGCCACCAACCCGCAGTTCTGCAACGTGCTGGACACCGACCTGTCGGCCTTCCAGAAGACCGTCGACGTGAACATCCGCGGCTACTACTTCATGTCCATCGAAGGCGGCAAGCTGATGAAGCAGAACGGCGGTGGCAGCATCATCAACGTCGCCTCCATCAACGGCGTCTCCCCGGGCGAGTTCCAGGGCATCTACTCGGTGACCAAGGCTGCCGTGATCAGCATGACCAAGGTCTTCGCCAAGGAATGCGCGCAGTTCGGCATCCGCTGCAACGCCCTGCTGCCGGGCCTGACCGACACCAAGTTCGCCTCGGCCCTGACCAAGAACGACGCCATCCTCAACGTCGCCCTGCAGCGCATTCCGCTGAAGCGCGTGGCTGACCCGAGCGAAATGGCCGGCACCGTGCTCTACCTCGCCAGCGACGCCTCCAGCTACACCACCGGCGTGGCGCTGAACGTGGACGGCGGCTTCCTCTCCTGAGGAAACCCCGCCCATGAAAAAGGGAGCCTGAATGGCTCCCTTTTTCTTTTCCGCATCCGGGCGCCCTAGTGGACGCTGGGCGACCTGCAGGCTGGGCTGAGGCACGAAGCCCAACGCAGCGAAGCCGACCCATGCACGCTGGGCCTGGCTGCGCTCGGCGCCACCCTACGCGATCAGCGCCAGTCCTTGAGCGCCTGGGTGGCGACCGGGTTGAGTGGCTGGGCCAGCAAACCGGTGGGCGAGAGGCTGACGGAGTAGACCGCGCCGTCGGCCATGGGCAGGTAGGTCACCCGCTGCGCCTGGGGGTCGAACAGGAACAGGTCGCGCTGGTTGAGCCGCAGCCAGCGCCACAGGTCGATGCCATAGGGGCTGGCGGCCAGTTCGGCTTCGGCGTGCTGGGCCAGCTGCTGTTCCTCGATGGCGAGGAAGCGCCCGGAGAGCTTCTCCAGGCGGTAGCCCGGCTGCAAGCCGATCAGCTCGGCCAGGCCCTTGAGGCGGAAGATCCGCGCATCCAGCTGCCACAGGTCGCCATCCAGCAACACCGTGCGCTCGTTACCGCCTTCGAGCAGGGTCACTTCGTAGCGCTGCGGGCCCAGGGCCTTGAAGTTGAGGGTGACGATGGGCTTGTCGGGGTGCAGGGGCTCGTAGCGGGTCAGGTCCCAGGCCACGGTGCCCACCAGCAGCGCCAGGGCGAGGAAGCCCAGGCCGAGGGTGCCGCGCAGCCAACCGAGGAACCAGCTGCGATCGAAGAGGATGCGCGCGGCCACAACCGCGGCAAGCAGAGCCAGCAGGGCGATGCCCCAGGCCAGGCCGTCATACTGCATGGAACCCTTTCCTTCTGTGCAAAATAGCCGGCATTATGCGGACCTCCCGGCGCAGCGACCAGTTGCCGCGCTGCGCAATCGGACACAGATCGAGCATTTATGCCCTTCCCTCTCGACTTCGCCGTCGACCCCGTCACCCTTCTGGTGCTGGCGGCGGTCGCGTTCCTCGCCGGTTTCATCGACGCCATCGCCGGCGGTGGCGGCCTGCTGACCATCCCCGCCCTGCTCACCGCCGGGCTGCCGCCGCACCTGGTACTGGGCACCAACAAGCTGTGCGCCACCTTCGGCTCGGCCACCGCCAGCTATACCTTCTACCGACGCAAGCTGTTCGAGCCGGCCAAGTGGCGCAGCGCGCTGATCGCCACCGCCCTGGGCGCGGCCATAGGCGCGGTGATCGCCCACTGGCTGCCGGCCCACTGGCTGAACCAGATGCTTCCCGCCGTGGTGTTCGGCTGCGGCCTGTACCTGCTGTTCGGCAAGGTGCCGGACGCCCAGCACGCCGTCGACGCGCCCATTCCCCGTGGCCGCCAATGGCCCCAGGGATTGGGCCTGGGCTTCTACGATGGCGTCGCCGGCCCCGGCACCGGCGCCTTCTGGACCGTCAGCAGCCTGCTGATGTACCCCCTCGACCTGGTGCGTGCCAGCGGTGTGGCGCGGACGATGAACTTCGTCAGCAACGGCGTCGCCCTTGCGGTTTTCGTGGTGGGTGGCCAGGTGGCCTGGCTGCTGGGCATCTGCATGGGCATCGCGCTGATGGCGGGCGCCTTCCTCGGCGCACGCACGGCCATCAGCGGCGGGGCGAAGTTCATCCGCCCGGTGTTCATCTGCGTGGTGTTGGCGCTGACCGCGCGGCTAGCCTGGCAGCACTGGTTCTGAGTGACCCAGGCGGCGCGCCAGGTAGAGGTCGATCAGGTAGCGCGCGATGGACTTGCTCGCCGGCAGCGGCGGCAGGTCGTGGATGGAGAACCACTGGGCGTCCTCGATCTCGCCCGGCTGCGGGACGATATCGCCGCTGACGTATTCGGCGTGGAAGCCGAGCATCAGCGAATGGGGGAAGGGCCAGTTCTGGCTGGCGATGTACTGCGGCATGGCGATTTCCACGCCGACTTCCTCGCGCACTTCGCGCGCCACGCACTGCTCCACCGACTCGCCCGGCTCGACGAAGCCGGCCAGGGTGCTGTAGACGCCGCTGACGAAGCGCGGCGAGCGCGCCAGCAGCAGCTCGTCACCACGGGTCACCAGCACGATCATGCTCGGCGACAGGCGTGGGTAATGGTGCACGCCGCAGCTTTCGCAGTGCATGGCCCGCTCACCGGCGACCTGGCGCATGCGCGCGCCACAGCTGCCGCAGAAGCGTTGCTGGTCGGCCCAGGTGCCGATCTGGGTGGCGAAGCCGAGCATGCGGAAAGTGTCCGGGTCGCCCTGCATCATCAACTGGCGCAGGCCGACCCAGGCGCTGCCGGGCACATCGGCGGTGCTCGCCAGTTCCAGCAGGTAGATTTCATCGCCATCGAAGTGGCCGATGCCGTGTTCGGAGAGGATCGGCAGGTCCTGGCGCTTCAGCCATTCCCGGGGGAACAGCACGCCATTGCCGTCGGCCAGGAACTGCTGGCGGCAGTGGGCCAGGGCCCAGCCACCGGCGCGGCTAGCATCGAGCAAGCTGGGCTGCCAGCGTTCGGTGGCCATCAGGCCGCCACCGACAGGCCCAGTGCGCGGACGCTTTCAGCGGCCAGGTCGAGCACGCTCGGCTGGGCATCGGGGCGCAGTACGCCACCGCCCTCGAGGTAGTACTCGAGGCTGGTGAGGGCGTCGGCCAGGGTTTCCAGCAGTTGCTCGGAGGGCATCTGCGGCGCTTCGATCATGTCTTTCTGGATGAAGTCGCCACAGGCACCCACCAGCACCGCCGCGCGTTCCTGGCCGAGGAACCAGAGGCCGCCACGCACGGCTTGCAGGGTCAGGGGCACGTTGGCCAGGTGCAGCTTGTCGCCATTGGATTCGAGGTACGCGGTAATGGCGCGCTTGGCCATGGCCAGGCCGGCCTGGGCTTCGTCGATCACCACGATGCGCGCTTCGGTCAGCTGGTGCTGGGCGAAGGACTCCGATTCGGTCATCGCCTGGGCCGCCGCCTGGCGGTTCTCGCGACGCTCGCCACGCTCGAGGTCGGCCACCATGCTTTCGACATAGAGCACGGCATCGGCCAGCTTGTGCAGGGATTCGGGGGCGGCCGGCGATTGCTCGCTCCAGCCAGCGACCACCGGCAGCTGCGCATGCAGGGCGTTGGCGGCGGAAGTCTGGCCGACCATGCCGAGGGTCTTGGCCAGCTTGCCCAGCAGGGCGTGCAGGCTGCCGAAGCTTTCCACCTGGGCGGTGCCGCGTTCGATCAGGTCGAGCACGTCCTTGACGCTGGCCAGCTCCTCGCGGATGGCCGAGGACAGGGAGCGCATCACGGCCTGGCCCGGGCCGGCCAGACGCTGGTATTCCTCTTCCAGCAGGTGGTCGGTGAAGGGCAGCGCGGTCATGCCGAAGACGCTACGCAGCTCACTGGCACGCGGCCCCTGGCTATCGGCCAGGGCAACGAGGTAGAGCAGTTCCTTTTGCAGGTTGCGCGGCGCTTCGTAGAGCTCATTGGCGAGCAGTTGCTTGAGCTCGCGGTCGATGCGCGAGAACAGCTGCTTGCGTGCCTTGCGCGGCAGCAGCTGGCCGTCCAGCACCGCTTCCACGGCGGCGGCGCCGATCCAGCACAGGCGCGCACGGGGATCGATGGCGTAGAGGCTGTCGAGGCGACCGAGGGCGCGGCCCATCAGCTTGAGGCTGGCCTGGGGGTTCTGTTCACGGATGAAGCCCAGCAGGCCCACCTGGTACATCTGCCGCAGGCGACGAGCCAGGAGGTCCTGGGCGCCGGTCTCGGGGAGGTTGGCGGCAGCGGGCACACGCGCCTGGTCCAGGCGCACGCTGAAGAAGAAGCTCTCCGGCAGCGCCGGCTGGTTGGCGGCCTGGCGCAGGTCGTTGATCGCCGGCAGCAACAGCTCGGGCATTTCCTGGCGGTGGGCGTCGACGTTTTCCAGGTAGCGGCGCAGCACGTAAAGCGCATTGGCGAGCGCGGCCAGCTGGCTGTCGCGCTCTTCACCGGCCCCGGCCGGGATGTCGGTCGCCTGGTCCAGGACTTCCTGGGCCAGCAGCTCGGCGCCGGTGAGCTCGATGAGGTTGAGGGTGCCGCGCACCTGCTGCAGGCTTTCCACAGCCTGTTGCAGCAGGCTGCCGTTCTCGCGTTCGACGATGAACTGCTCGAGGCTCTGTTCGGCCTGTTCGATAGTGGCGAACAGCTCGTCGCGCACCAGGCTCAGGGAAGTGGCTCCAGTGACCATGCGTCTAGCGCGCCTCCCGCGCGGAGTTCTCGTACAGCATCAGTCGGCGAATTCCGGCTTTTGTTTGTTCATATGGGCGGCCATGGCCACACGCAGGTCGGCGGACTGCAGCATCGCTGCGTTCCAGGTGGCGATGTATTCCAGGCCATCGTCCACGCGGTGGTCGCGCATGTAGCGAATCATTTCCTTGGTACCGCGCACGGCGACCGGCGACTTGGCGGCGATCTCGCGCGCCAGGGCGAAGACGCCTTCCAGCAGCGCATCGCGGTCGGCGTAGGTGCGGTTGACCAGGCCGATGGCGCGGGCTTCCTCGCCATCGATGGTACGACCGGTGAAGGCCAGCTCACGCATCATGCCGTCGCCGATGATGCGCGGCAGGCGTTGCAGGGTGCCGACGTCAGCGGCCATGCCGATGTCGATCTCCTTGATGGAGAACTGCGCATCGGGGGTGGCGTAACGCATGTCGCAGGCGGAGATCAGGTCGATGGCACCGCCCAGGCAGTAGCCCTGGATGGCGGCGAGCACCGGCTTGCTGCAGTTGTCCACGGCATTGAACGAGGCCTGCAGCTCGAGGATCTTGCGGCGCAGGGTCTGGGCGTTGCGGCCCACGTCCTTGCCCAGCTGGGTGCCGACCGAGGCCAGCAGCATGAGGTCGATGCCCGAGGAGAAGTGCTTGCCGGCGCCGGACAGCACCACCACGCGGACTTCGTCGGTTTCGTCGATCCAACGGAAGATATCGATGATTTCCGTCCAGAAATCGGCGTTCATCGCGTTGATCTTTTCGGGGCGATTGATCTCGACGTGGGCAATCTTGTCTGTCAGTTCTACACGAAAAGCTTTGTAGTCGGACACCGTCGCGATCCTCGCCAGTTCTGCTGCTGGCATGCGTGAAAATTCTTGGGGAATAAACCCCGCAACTATAACAAGCGCGGGTGAAAAGTCGAAGACGGCCTCTGTGATGCAGGACACGCCATGGCAGATAGAAGCCGCTTGCAACGGGGCTCAGAGGCGCGTGGCCAGGGCATCACGGTGCACCCGGTTGCGCCATTGCCGCCAGGTGTAGAGCGGGATGCCGGCCATGAGCACGAGGAAGCCCCAGAAGATCGCCTGCTCGCCGGTGCCGTACAGCGCCCAGATCGAGTAGATGAAGCCGAGCACGCCGATGGCCACCAGCCGGCCGCGTTCGCGCGCGGAGAAATCCCCCGGCTGCACCGCCAGCTGCTGCAGCAACGCAGCGGTGCAGAAGGCGTAGGGCACGACGCCGGTCATGGTGCCGAGCAGGATGATCACGTTGAACACGTCCACCAGGTCGCCACGCCCGTCCACCAGCACCAGCGCGGTGACCAGGACGCCGGAAATCAGCAGGCCGTTGGCCGGCACATCGTATTTGTTGGTCTTGGCCAGGGATTCGGGCAGCAGCCCGTCGCGTGCGGTGGCCATGGGGATCTGCCCCTGCAGCAGCACCCAGCCGTTGAGCGCGCCCAGGCAGGCGATCACCGCGCCAGCAGCCACCAGGTGGTAGCCCCAGTCGCCGATGAGCACCCGCGCCGCATCGGCGAAGGGCGCGGTGGAGCGCATCAGCACCTCGGGCGGCAGCACGCCCTGCACCGCCGTAATGGAGAGGATGTAGACGGCGGCGGCGACCAAGGTGCCGAACACCGTGGCGCGGGGAATGGTGCGCTTGGGGTCGCGCACGTGGTCCGCCGGCACGGTCGCCGACTCCAGGCCGATGAAGGACCAGAGGGTGAGCGCCGCGGTGGTGGCGATGGCCTTGGCGTAGCCGCCGGAGCCCGAGGGCAGCTCACTGACCTCGGGGATGCGCAAGTATTCCGGGTGGAAGGAGAACCAGCCGAGGATGCCCACCAGCAGCAGCGGGATCAGCTTGAGGGCGGTGAGGATGTTCTGCGCCAGGCCGAAGGCGCCGATGCCACGCAGGTTGATCAGGGTGCACAACCAGATGGCGCCGATGGCGGTGGTCACCGTCAGCACCGGGTCGCGCAGGGCGGGGAAGAACACCTGCAGGTAACCCACCAGGGTCACCGAGATGGCGGCGTTGCCGATCCACGCAGCCTTCCAGTAGGTCCAGGCGCAGAGGTAGCCGGCGAAGGCGCCGAAGCCGTCACGGGTATAGGCGTAGGGCCCGCCGGCTGCGGGGTTGAGCCGGGCCAGGCGGGCGAAGGTCAACGCCAGGATCACCGCCCCGGTGCTGGAGATGAGCCAGCCGAACAGGCTCAGCCCGCCATAGGCGGCGAGGCTGGAGGGCAGCAGGAAGACCCCCGAGCCGATCATGTTGCCCACCACCAGCGCGGTGCAGGTCCAGAACCCCATGGTGCCGGACCTGCCCGCCGGTTTCTGCTCGCTCATCGCGCCCCCGGCTCGTCACTCCCTTATGCAATCAACGGTATAGCAGCGCCCCGTTGGGCTGTCGTCGTGCTGCAGGCCGTGGACATCGGAATCGAAGCCGGGGAAGGCGCTGTCGAAGGTCCGGGCGAAGGCCAGGTAGTCGATGATCGAGCGGGTCTGCGCAGTGAAACGCTCCCCCGGCATGATCAGCGGGATGCCCGGCGGGTACGGCACCAGCATCACCGCGGCAATGCGCCCTTGCAGCTGCTCGATGGGCACCGCCTCGACCTCGCCACGCACCAGCTTGTCGTAAGCCTCCGACGGCTTGATGGCCAGCTCCGGCAGCGCGGTGTACATGCGCCGCATGGCCTTGGCCGTGGCGTTGTCGCGGTAGCAGGCGTGCAGCTGGTCGCAGAGGTCGCGCAGGCCCAGCCCCTGGTAGCGGGCGGCATCGGCCCGGGCCACCGAGGGCAGTGCACTGGTCAGCGGGGCGTTGGCGTCGTAGGAGCGTTTGAACTCCAGCAGCTCGGTGAGCAGGGTGCTCCATTTGCCCTTGGTGATGCCCATGGAGAACAGCACGAGGAAGGAGTAGAGACCGGTCTTCTCCACCACCAGGCCACGCTCCCAGAGGAACTTGCCCACCACCGCCGCCGGGATGCCCTGCTCGCCGAGCTTGCCGTCGGCACTGAGCCCGGGGGTGACCAGGGTGACCTTGATCGGGTCGAGCAGCACGTAGTCGTCCGCCACCTCGCCGAAGCCGTGCCAGTCGGCGCCGGGCTCCAGCACCCAGTCGCCGGTGGCCACCGCCTCGGCGCCTTCCACCTGGGGCGGCTCCCAGATATCGAACCACCAGTCCTTGGCATCCAGGGTCTGCCAGACGTTGGCCAGGGCACGGCGGAAGCTCAGGGCCTCGTCGAAGGTTTCCTGGATCAGCGAGCGCCCGGCGGGGCCTTCCATCATCGCCGAGGCCACGTCCAGCGAGGCGATGATGCCGTACTGGGGCGAAGTGGAGATGTGCATCATGAACGCCTCGTTGAAGCGGTCCCGGTCCAGCTGGCGGGCGCCGCCGTCCTGCACATGGATCATCGAGGCCTGGCTGAAGGCCGCCAGCAGCTTGTGGGTGGAGTGGGTGGTGAACACCAGCGGGCCCTCTTCGCTGCGCGCCGTGCCCATGCCGTAGCGGCCGTCGTAGAACTCGTGGAAGGCGGCGTAGGCGTACCAGGCCTCGTCGAAGTGCAGCACCTCCACCGTGTCACCCAGCGCCTGCTTGATCAGCTCGGCGTTGTAGCAAAGACCGTCGTAGGTGGAGTTGGTCACCACCGCCAGCTTGACCTTGGGCGCGCGGCCCCGGGCCAGTGGGCTGGCGTCGATCTTGGCCTGGATGGATTCGCGGCTGAACTCGCTCAGGGGGATGGGCCCGATGATGCCCAGTTCGTTGCGCTCGGGGCTCAGGTAGAGCGGGATGGCGCCGGTCATGATGATCGAGTGGAGGATCGACTTGTGGCAGTTGCGGTCCACCAGCACCAGGTCGTCGCGGGCGACCATGGAGTGCCAGACGATCTTGTTCGCGGTGGAGGTGCCGTTGATCACGAAGAAGGTGTGGTCGGCGCCGAAGTTGCGCGCGGCGCGGGCCTCGGCTTCGGCCAGGGGGCCGGTGTGGTCCAGCAGCGAGCCCAGCTCGGGCACCGAGACGGAGAGGTCCGAACGCAGGGTGTTTTCGCCGAAGAACTGGTGGAAGGCCTGCCCCACCGGGCTCTTGCGGTAGGCGACGCCACCGCCGTGGCCGGGCGTGTGCCAGGAGTAGTTGGATTGCGCGGTGTGTTCCACCAGGGCGCGGAAGAACGGCGGCAGCAGGCCTTCGAGGTAGTTGCGCGCGGCGCGGGCGACCTGGCGGGCGAGGAAGGGCACGGTGTCTTCGAAGAGGTAGAGCAGGCCGCGCAGCTGGTTGAGGTCGGCCATGGCTTCGGCCGGGGCGTTCTCGATGGTCACCTGTTCGCCCAGGGCGAAGATCGGCAGTTGCGGCGCGCGTACCCGGGCCACGCGGATCAGCTCGACCACGTCCTGCAGCAGGCGCTGGTTCTCGCCCGCCCCTTCGGCGGCGACGAGGATGCAGGCCAGGCCGTGGTGGGTGGAGGCGACGATGCGGCCTTCGGCGGAACTGGCGGTGGAGAGGATGACGAAACCGTCCTGCTCCAGTTCGCGGGCGATGCCGCGCACGCGATCACCGGCGACCGTATCGGCCTTGATGTCGCGGTGGACGATGAGGATGGGGAACTTCAGGTCTTTGTACATGCAGGCTTCCCGAGGGCGGCGGGGTCGGTCCCGCCTGTGCCCTCAGGGTAGAAGCTCACCGGAGTCGACGGAACCCCGGTTGCCCCAGCCTGTACGAAAAGGTCGCGCCTCTGGAATTCGGCCGACTCAGGCTTCCGGCGTGGCCGGTTGCTCCATCTGCACCCAGAGCGCCGGGGCGCCGGCGGACTTCTCGATCACGCCCATGCGCACCTTGTGGGCTGCGATCTCCTCCTCGGTTGCGAGGAGCACGCGGCCCGGTGCACGGCCGCTGATGCGACGGATGGGGCTGGCCACTGGGCGGCCACCGCCATCGTCGGCACCCTCGCCCGCCAGGGACAGGTTGGTCTGGCCACCGGTCATCGCCAGGTAGACGTCGGCGAGGATCTCGGCGTCGAGCAGTGCGCCGTGGAGGTCGCGGCCGGAGTTGTCGACGTCGTAGCGCTTGCACAGGGCGTCCAGGCTGTTGCGCTGGCCCGGGTGGCGCTCGCGAGCCATCATCAGGGTGTCGAGCACGCCGCAGTGTTCGGCGATGTCGGAGCGATCGCTCTGGCCCAGCAGGGCGAACTCGTTGTTGATGAAGCCGATGTCGAACGCCGCGTTGTGGATGATCAGCTCGGCGCCCTTGATGAATTCGAAGAATTCGTCGGCGATGTCCTTGAAGCGCGGCTTGCCCACCAGGAATTCGTTGGTGATGCCGTGGACCGCGATGGCGCCCTCGTCCACTTCACGATCGGGCTGCAGGTAATAGTGGAAGTGACGCCCCGTGAGGCGGCGGCCATCCAGCTCGACGCAGCCGATCTCGATGATGCGGTGAGCATCGGTCACCGGCATGCCGGTGGTTTCGGTATCCAGTACTACATAACGCATGTTCGGGCCCGTGAATGAGTGGCTCTATATATAGAAGGAAGAACGCCGCAGGCGGCATTCTAGCGGGCGTTCAGCTCACTGACACCCCGGTTGGCCAACTGGTCGGCGCGCTCGTTGCCCGGGTGGCCGGTGTGGCCGCGGACCCACTGCCATTCCACTTCGTGGCGGTTCACCTGCTCGTCGAGCATCTGCCACAGGTCGGCGTTCTTCACCGGCTGCTTGGCGGCGGTCTTCCAGCCGCGCTTCTTCCAGTTGGGCATCCATTCGCGGATGCCGCGCATCACGTACTCGGAGTCGGTCACCAGGCGCACCTTGCACGACCGCTTGAGCTCGGCCAGGCCACTGATGGCGGCCATCAGCTCCATGCGGTTGTTGGTGGTATCGCGCTCGCCACCCCAGAGCTCGCGCTCGACGCCCTTGTAGACGAGCAATACGCCCCAGCCACCGGGACCGGGGTTACCCTTGCAGGCGCCGTCGGTGTACATCTCGACTTGATCGGTCACTTAAGCCTCGTGTTTCGAATCGCGCCGGCTGACCTTGGCCACCGGCATCGGCACCAGCTTGCCCATGGGCTCGCGTCGGGCCGGACGCAGCGGGCGCAGGCCGACCACCAGCTTGCGCGCCACCAATAGATAGAAGCCGGCACCGAACCATTGCCCGGCACCGCCCCACCGCTCCAGCCGTGCCAGGCGCGTTTGCCAGGCTGCCGAAGCGAGCGGCGGACGATAGCACCCGAAGCGGCGTTTCTCCAGCGCGAAGCCCAGCAGGTTGAGCCAGTCGGCAACCCGCGTCGGCGAGATGCAGCGGGCCTTGCCCAGGGCATCACCGGCAAAGTAATGACGCAGGCCCCAGGGGCTCCAGGGGTTGACCCCGACGATCAGCAGGTGCCCGCCGGGCCGCACGCTGCGCGCGGCTTCACGCAACAGGCCATGGGGCGACAGGCAGAAATCCAGCCCGTGCTGCAGCACCACCACATCGGCGGCGTGCTCGCTGAGCGGCCAGGCATTTTCCTCGCAGACGATCTCGACGCCGGACAGCGGCGCACCCAGGTGCACGCTGCGCTGGATCTGCTTCGCGCCCGGTGGCAGCTCGGCGCGCGGGCCGTAGTGCACCAGGTAGCCACCGAAGTAGCGCGCCAGTTCGTCCTCCAGCAGGCGCTGTTCCTCGAACAGCATCAGGCCACCGAGCGGCCCTTCGAACCAGGCGCGGGCATCATCGATCAGCTCGATCCAGGCAGGATCGGCCTGGGCGAAGGCTTGCTCGGTCATGGAAATCTCCTGCATGGGAGCCCTAAGATGCTCCTTTGCGTACTGATTGGCGACCGGATCATGATACAGATCGACCCCTTGCGTGCCTTCTCCGACAACTACATCTGGCTGTTGCAGGATGCGACCGAACGCCGCTGCGCCGTGGTCGACCCGGGCGATGCGACGCCGGTGCTGGCCTGGCTCGACGCCCACCCCGGCTGGACCCTGTCGGACATCCTCATCACCCACCACCACGCCGACCACGTCGGCGGCGTCGAGCGCATCAAGGCCGCCACCGGCGCCCGGGTGCTCGGCCCGGCCAACGAGCGCATCCCCGGCCGCGACCTGGCCCTGGATGAAGGCGACGAAGTGCAGGTGCTGGGCCTGTCGTTCCGCGTCATCCATGTGCCCGGCCACACCCTGGGCCACATCGCCTTCTTCCACGCCGACGCCAGCCGCCCCCTGCTGTTCAGCGGCGACACGCTGTTCGCCGCCGGCTGCGGGCGCATGTTCGAAGGCAACCCGGTGGACATGCAGGCCGCCCTCGCCCGACTCGCCGCGCTGCCCGTGGAAACCCTGGTCTACTGCGCCCACGAATACACCCTGAGCAACCTGCGCTTCGCCCGCGCCGTGGAGCCCGACAACACCGACATCGCCCAGCGCTTCGAGGCCGTCACCCGGCTGCGCGAGCAGGACGGCATCAGCCTGCCTTCGACCATCGGCCTGGAACGCCTGACCAACCCCTTCCTACGGGTGAATGAAACATTCGTAAAAGAAATAGCCGACAAGCGGGCCGGCAGCCATAACCCCGCACCCGCACAGGTTTTTGCCGTCCTCCGGGCATGGAAAGACGGTTTCTGAAACCCCTGCCAGGTCACAGTTGGGCTGGTGAAAACTTGACCACTCCCGGGTCGGTTCCTAGAATCGCCCGACCTTTTTGCCCGGAAAAGCACCCTGACCAATGCCGTCCAAGTCGTACCAAACCCTTGATCTAGACGCATTGGTTCGAGCCTCCCGGGTGCTCGTGCTGATGTGTGCCGCTGCGCTGGCAGGCTGCCAGAGCGCCGTTCACAAGCCCGAGGACGCGGGCCAGGACACCGACCTTGCCGTCGGCATGCAACAACAGACCCAATGGCTGGAAGAAGTACCGGCCGAAGCGCGCGAACCCCAAGACATCTGGGAGCGCATGCGCAAGGGCTTCGCCCTGCAGGACGAGATCGGCGTCAATCCGCGCATCGAGCAGCAGCGCCTGTGGTTCGTCAGCAACCCCTCCTTCGTCGAGAACGCCAGCCAGCGCGGCAGCCTCTATATCCACTACATCGTCGAGCGTCTCGAAGAGCGCAAGATGCCGCTGGAACTGGCCCTGCTGCCGGTGATCGAGAGCGCCTACAACCCCTTCGCCTATTCCCGCGCCGATGCCGTGGGCCTGTGGCAGTTCATCCCGTCCACCGGCCGCCACTTCAACCTGCGCCAGACCAGCTGGTACGACGGCCGCCGTGACATCACCGCCTCCACCAACGCGGCCATGGATTACCTCGGCCGCCTGCACGAGATGTTCAACGGCGACTGGCTGCTGGCCCTGGCCGCCTACAACGCCGGTGAAGGCACGGTGAGCCGCGCCATCGAGCGCAACCAGAAGCTGGGCCTGCCCACCGACTACTGGAACCTGCCGCTGCCCCAGGAAACCCGCGACTACGTGCCCAAGCTGCTGGCCCTGTCCCAGGTGGTGGGCGCGCCCGAAGCCTACGGTGTGAACCTCAGCCCCATCGCCAACGAGCCCTACTTCGAAGTGGTCGAGTTGAAGCAGCGCATGGACCTCTCCCGCGTGGCCGCCATGGCCCAGGTGGACGAGGACGAGCTGTACCAGCTCAACCCCGCCTTCAAGAAACGCATCACCGTGGACGGCCCGCAGCAACTGCTGGTGCCCACCGAGAAGGCCGAGCTGTTGGCCGCCAACCTGTCGCTGATGAAGCCCCAGGACCTGGTGGAATGGCAGGAGTACAAGGTGCGCAACGGCGACAGCCTGCACGGCATCGCCAACCGTTACCACGTGACGGTGAACACCCTGAAGGAGATCAACGGGCTTTCCGGCAACCACCTGCGCGTGGGCCAGGCCCTGAGCATCCCCGTGGAGCCGGGCGTGAAGCCGAGCCAGCCGCTGTTCCAGAACCTGGCCCGTGCCGAGGAGCGCCCGAGCGCAACGGCCCGTACCTACAAGGTTAAGAGCGGCGACAACCTCTGGCAGATCGCCAAGCAGACCAAGGTCGACGTGAGTGATATCAAGCGCTGGAACCGCCTCTCCGGCAATTCGCTGAAGGTCGGCCAGAGCCTGGCCCTGCAGGCCCCCGGCCAGCCGAGCGCGAAAAGCACTGCGCGCATGGTCGCTGCGGTCGACAAGCCCGGCCGCGATGCGGTGACCTACTACAAGGTCAAGGAAGGCGACTCGCTCTATGTGATCGCCAAGCGCTTCAAGGTCGAGATGAAGCACCTGCAGCGCTGGAACCCACGCAGCGGCCACGCCCTCAAGCCGGGCCAGACCCTCACGCTCTACCTGCCCTGACCCTTGCTCAGCGCCTCCAGGCAGCGCCCGGCCAGCTGGGCGAAGCGCTGGAAGGCGACGAACTGCTCATGTTTCAAGGCCCTGCCCGATAGCCGGCAGTCGGCGTAGATCACCCCGATCTCCCGGCTGCCCGCGCGCAACGGCGCGACGAAGAACATGCCCTGGCCGAACCAGCGGCGCATGGGCTGGCTGACCAGTTCGTTGAGGCTGTAGCTCGCCGGAATCCCCATCCACAACGCCTCGCGGCTACGCAGCACGTAGCTGAACAGGTGCGGCTGCTCGGGCAACTCCGCCGGCAGCTCGAACTCGGTGAGCCAGTGCGCACTGCCCTCGCCCACCGCCCGCTTGGCGCGGAAGCGGGTCTGGCGGTCGGCGAGCACGGCGATCATCACCCGCTCCAGCCCCACGCCCTGGTGCAAGCCCTTGCACAGGGTGTCGAGAATCAGCCCGACATCGGCCCTGCTCGACACCATCATCCCCAGGTCCTGCAAGGCTTGCTGCATCAACAGCAGGTCGGGCTGCAGCAGCCGCGCCTTGCGCTGGGCCTGCTGCTGCAACAGCAGTTCGGGGTCGGTGTTGGGGATCAGCGCACAGAGCTTGCTGGCGCCGAAGGTCGCGGCCACCTTCACCGCCTCGTCGGCGCTGGCCAGAACCTGCTGCATGGCCTCCTCGGGGGTGACGCCGATGAAGGTCGCCAACTGTTCCACCAGCTTGCCCATCTGCGCCGAGTCCCAGCCCTCCAGGGCCGCCTCGCTGATGCGCACACCGAGGTTCACGGCCTTCACCGACGGGTCGTTCTGCGCGCCGCCGCCCTGGGCCAGGGCGACGATCTCGCCGAGGTTCCAGCTCTTCACCAGGCCACCGCTGAGCTGGCGGAAGCTGGTGCCCAGCACCTGGCGCACCGCCTCGTCCTCGTCGGCACCCGGCTGTGCCAGGGCACTGGCCAGCTCGTCGGCCTGCTCGCCGCCGCAGCCCCAGAAGGCCAGCTCGCCCAGGTGGTAGAGCAAGGCGGCGATGAACACTTCCTCCTGGTCCCGGGTGAGCACGTAGCCGGCGATGTTGCGTGCCTGCACGGCGGCATGGAAGGAGCGCGCGAGCAGCTCCTGCAGTTGCTCGCGCGGTGCGCGGGTGAGCAGGCCATCGATCAGCGACAGCGAGAGACCGATCAGCCGCACGTTGTCGAAGCCGATCAGCACGATGGCCCGCGAAATGGTGCGGATGGTCTCCTGGGAGGGGTTGTAATAGACGCTATTGCCGACCCGCAGCACCTTGGAGGTGAGCGCGGCGTCGCGCAAGAGCACGTCGGCCAACTGCTGGACCGACGCCTTGTCGTGTTGCGCCAGCTTGTGCAGGTCCTGCACCACCGCGGCGAGAGCGGGCAAATCCGCCTGATTGAGCCTGTCGATCCATGACTGCAAACCATGGCTACGTGAACCCAAGATAGGAACCCCTGCACGTTTTCCCGAAGTGTAGTCAAAATGCTGGCCATCCGGCCTGGGGCCAGCCCTTTTTCCAGTGGATACAAGCTGTTACTGTACCTGTCGAAACGCCCGTCCGACGGCTCCCGCCGAGGGCCCAGAGAAGATGAAGCCGGCGGCTGGCCCGTCCGAGGTTCCCATGCCCTGCCAGGCTCACGACCCCACCCCAGACCACCCTGCCATGGACCGGACACACGCCTGATGCGTCGCCTCCTCCTCCTGCTGATCAGCCTGGCCGCCAGTGGCCCGGTGGCCGCGACCATCAGCGAGAGCCATGGCTATGCCCAGTTCGGCGCACTCAAGTACCCCGAGACCTTCAGCCACTTCGACTGGGTCAACCCCGACGCCCCCAAGGGCGGCACCCTGCGGGTGATGGCCTTCGGCACCTTCGACACCCTCAACCCTTACACCTTCAAGGGCAGCAGCCCGGTCTCCACGCCCAACTTCCTACAATACGGCGTGACCGAGCTGAACGAGCCGCTGATGGCCGGCACCGGGGCCTACGACCCCTCGGGCGACGAGCCGGCGTCCAGCTACGGGCTGATCGCCAGGAGCGTGGAGTACAACGAGGACCGCAGCTGGGTGGTGTTCAACCTGCGCCCGGAAGCACGCTTTCACGACGGTCAGCCGATCACCGCCTACGACGTCGCCTTCTCCTACCGCACCCTGGTGAGCAGCGGCCACCCGCAGTACCGCACCAGCCTGCAGGAAGTGCAGCGGGTCGACATCCTCAACCGCCACCGCATCCGTTTCGTGCTCAAGCGCGCGGGCAACCCGCTGCTGATCCTGCGTCTGGGCGAGATGCCGGTACTGCCGCAACACTATTGGAAGAACCGCGACTTCAAGGCCACCAGCTTCGATGTGCCCCTGGGCAGCGGCCCCTATCGCATCACCCAGGTACGCCCCGGGCGCGGGCTGGTGTTCGAGCGGGTCAAGGACTGGTGGGGCGAGAAGCTGCCGGTGAACCGCGGCAAGTACAACTTCGACCGCGTCGAGGTGGAGTTCTACCGCGACAGCAACGTCGCCTTCGAAGCCTTCAAGGCCGGCGAATTCGATTTCTACATCGAGCACCAGGCGAAGAACTGGGCCAACGGCTACCGCTTCCCGGCCATCGCCCGGGGCGACGTGATCCGCGCGGAGATCCCCCACCAGATTCCCACCCAGACCCAGGCGCTGTTCATGAACACCCGCCGCGCGACCTTCCAGGATCGCCGCGTGCGCGAGGCCATGGGCCTGATGTTCGACTTCGAGTGGACCAACCGCGCGCTGTTCAACAACGCCTATGCGCGGGCCCGCAGCTACTACCCCAACAGCGAGTTCGAGGCCACCGGCAAACCCGAAGGCCAGGAGTGGCTGCTGCTTTCGCCCTACCGCGAGCAGCTGCCGGCGAAGCAGTTCACCGAGCCCTTCAAGGTGCCGGAAACCGATGGCCGTGGCATTCCCAGGGAAACCCTGCGCCGTGCATTGGGTCTATTGGCCGACGCCGGCTGGAAGCTCTCCGGCCAGCGTCTGCTCAACAGCCGTGGCGAACCGCTGCGTTTCGAAATCCTGCTGGTCAATCCGAACCTTGAACGCATCCTCCAGCCCTACAGCGAAAACCTCGCCAGCATCGGCATCGACGTCACCCTGCGGACCGTCGACCGCGCCCAGTACAAGCAACGCCTGGACCATTTCGACTACGACATGATCCTGATGACCCTGGCCCAGACCCTCAGCCCCGGACTGGAGCAGTCGCTCTACTTCCACTCCAGCCAGGCCTCGGTGAAGGGCAGCAAGAACTACGCGGGCATCGCCAACCCGGTGGTGGACGCCATGGTCGAGAAGCTCCTCGGCGCCCAGACCCGCGACGAGCAGGTGGCCGCCGGCCGCGCCCTGGACCGCACGCTGCTCTGGCAGCACTACAGCATTCCCAACTGGTACATCAACTACCACCGCCTGGCGTACCGCAACAGGTTCGCCTTCGTCACCACGCCGCCCTATACCCTGGGCCTGCGCGCCTGGTGGCTGAAGCCCACGGAGAAATCCCGATGAGCAAGACCCTGCGCTCCCTTTGCCTGAGCGGCTGCGGCGCATTGCTGCTGACCCTCGCCGGTATCGCCCATGCCGAGCCCCGGCACGCGATCACCCTCTACGACGAGGCACCCAAGTACCCGGCGAACTTCAAGCACTTCAGCTGGGTGAACCCCGACGCGCCCAAGGGCGGCACCTTGCGCCTTTCCGGCTACGGCGGCTTCGACAGCCTCAACGAGTTCATCCCCAAGGGCACCGCGGCGGGCCAGCTGGGGCTGATCCACGACACCCTGACCTACCACTCCCCCGACGAGCCCTTCACCGAATACGGGCTGCTCGCCGAGAAGATCGAGAAGGCGCCGGACAACAGCTACGTGCGCTTCTACCTGAACCCCAAGGCACGCTTCAATGACGGCACCCCGGTGACCTCGGACGACGTGGTGTTCACCTTCAACACCCTGGTCGAGCACGGCGACCCGATGTACCGCCACTACTACTCCGACGTGGCCCAGGTGGTGGCCGAGGACAAGCAGCGCGTGCGCTTCGACTTCAAGCACCCGGGCAACCGCGAATTGCCGCTGATCCTCGGGCAGATCCAGGTGCTGCCCAAGCACTGGTGGGCCACCCGCGACTTCTCCAAGAACACCCTGGAGCCGCCACTGGGCAGCGGCCCCTACCGCATCACCAAGGTGGACGCCGGACGGGCGATCCGCTTCGAGCGGGTCAAGGACTGGTGGGGCAAGGACCTGCCGGTGAACCGCGGCTACTACAACTTCGACGTCATCACCGTGGACTACTACCGCGACATGTCGGTGGCGCTGGAGGCCTTCAAGGCCGGCCAGTTCGACTTCAACCTCGAATACTCCGCCAAGGACTGGGCCACCGGCTACGACAGCCCGGCCCTGCGCGCCGGCAAGATCATCAAGCAGGCCATCCCCAACCACAATCCGGTGGGCATGCAGGGCTTCGCCTTCAACATCCGCCGGCCGCTGTTCCAGGACCGCCGCGTGCGCGAGGCCATCGCCTCGCTGTTCGACTTCGAGTGGACCAACAAGCAGCTGTTCTTCGGCTCCTACAAGCGCACCCGGAGCTTCTTCGAGAACTCGGAAATGGCCGCCACCGGCCTGCCCAGCGAAGCCGAGCTGAAGATCCTCGAACCCTTGCGCGGGCAGATCCCCGACGAGGTCTTCGGCGAGGTGTTCCAGCCGCCGGTGAGCGATGGCAGCGGCATCATCCGCGAGCAGAAGCGCCGCGCCTACAAGCTGCTCACCGACGCCGGCTACCGCATCGAGAACGACAAGATGGTCGGCCCCGACGGCAAGCCCCTGGCCTTCGAGATCATGATCGCCCAGGCCAACCTGGAGCGGGTGATACTGCCGTTCAAGCGCAACCTGTCCGAGCTGGGCATCGACCTGACCATCCGCCGCGTCGACGTCTCGCAGTACATGAACCGCCTGCGCTCGCGGGACTACGACATGGTCCCCGGCACCTGGGGCCAATCCAACTCGCCGGGCAACGAGCAGATGGAGTTCTGGCACTCGCGCAGTGCCGACAGCGCCGGCAGCCGCAACTTCATCGGCCTGCGCGACCCGGCCATCGACAAGCTGGTGGAGGGCCTGATCCGCGCCGACTCGCGGCAGAGCCTGATCGACCACTCCCGCGCCCTCGACCGGGTGCTGCTGTGGGGCAATTACGTGGTGCCCAACTACTACGTGGACACCTGGCGCGTGGCCTACTGGAACCAGTTCGACCGCCCCGCCACCACGCCGCTCTATGACTTCGGCATGCTCACCTGGTGGAAGAAGCCCGACGCCAAGGCCGACGCCCCCGAGCAGGCCGACGCTGACGCCGCCCCGGCCGACACCGCACAGACCGAGGAAGCGCAGTAATGCTCGCCTACATCCTGCGGCGCCTGCTGCTGATCATCCCCACCCTGTTCGGCATCCTGCTGATCAACTTCATCATCATCCAGGCCGCCCCCGGCGGTCCCGTGGAGCAGATGATCGCCAAGCTGGAAGGCTTCGACGCGGCCGCCGGCGGGGCCACCGGGCGCATCTCCGGCGGCGGCGCCGAGGTCTCCGTGGCCGGCTCCAACTACCGCGGCGCCCAGGGCCTGGACCCGGAGCTGATCAAGGAAATCGAGAAAATGTACGGCTTCGACAAGCCGGCCCACGAACGCTTCTGGCTGATGATCAAGAACTACCTGCACTTCGACTTCGGCAACAGCTTCTTCCGCGACGCCAAGGTCACCGACCTGATCATCGAGAAAATGCCGGTGTCGATCTCCCTGGGGCTGTGGAGCACGCTGATCATGTACCTGGTCTCGGTGCCCCTGGGCATCGCCAAGGCGGTGCGCCACGGCAACGCCTTCGACGTCTGGACCAGCACCGCGATCATCGTCGGCTACGCCATACCCGCCTTCCTCTTCGCCATCCTGCTGATCGTGCTGTTCGCCGGCGGCAGCTACTACGACTGGTTCCCCCTGCGCGGGCTGACCTCCAACAACTTCGACGAGCTGAGCCTGGGCGGCAAGCTGCTGGACTACCTCTGGCACCTGGCGCTGCCGGTGCTGGCGCTGGTGATCGGCAACTTCGCCACCCTCACCTTCCTGACCAAGAACAGCTTCCTCGACGAGATCAACAAGCAGTACGTGATCACCGCCCGCGCCAAGGGCCTGTCGGAGAACCGCGTGCTCTACGGCCACGTGTTCCGCAACGCCATGCTGCTGATCATCGCCGGCTTCCCCGCCGCCTTCATCGGCATGTTCTTCACCGGCTCGCTGCTGATCGAGGTGATCTTCTCCCTCGATGGCCTGGGCCTGCTGAGCTTCGAATCAGCGCTGAACCGCGACTACCCCGTGGTGTTCGGCACCCTGTTCATCTTCACCCTGCTGGGACTGATCGTGAAACTGATCGGCGACATCACCTACACCCTGGTCGATCCGCGCATCGACTTCGAAAGCCGGGAGGGCTGACATGCAACTCTCGCCAATCAATCGACGTCGCTTCGAGCGCTTCAAGGCCAACAAGCGTGGCTGGTGGTCGCTCTGGCTGTTCCTCGTGCTGTTCATCGCCAGCCTGGGCGCCGAACTCATCGCCAACGACAAGCCGCTGGCCGTGCGCTACGACGGCGAGTGGTACTTCCCGGTGTTCAAGCGCTACCCGGAAACCGCCTTCGGTGGCGAATTCCCCCTGGAAGCCAACTACAAGACGCCCTACATCCGCGAGCTGATCGCCGCCAAGGACGGGCAGATGATCTGGCCGCCGGTGCCCTTCAGCTACGAGACCATCAACTACGACCTCAAGGTGCCGGCCCCCGCGCCGCCCTCCGCCGACAACCTGCTGGGTACCGACGACCAGGGCCGCGACGTGCTGGCGCGGGTCATCTACGGCTTCCGCATCTCGGTGCTGTTCGCCCTGACGCTGACCATCCTCAGCTCCATCATCGGCGTGATCGCCGGCGCCCTGCAGGGCTTCTACGGCGGCTGGGTGGACCTGGCCGGGCAGCGCTTCCTGGAAATCTGGTCGGGCCTGCCGGTGCTCTACCTGCTGATCATCCTGGCCAGCTTCGTGCAGCCGAACTTCTGGTGGCTGCTGGGCATCATGCTGCTGTTCTCCTGGATGAGCCTGGTGGACGTGGTGCGCGCGGAGTTCCTCCGCGGCCGCAACCTGGAGTACGTGCGCGCAGCCCGGGCGCTGGGCATGCAGAACGGCGCGATCATGTTCCGCCACATCCTGCCCAACGCGATGGTCTCGACCATGACCTTCATGCCCTTCATCCTCACCGGCGCCATCGGCACCCTCACCGCCCTGGACTTCCTCGGCTTCGGCCTGCCGCCCGGCGCGCCGTCCCTGGGCGAACTGGTCTCCCAGGGCAAGGCCAACCTGCAGGCCCCCTGGTTGGGCATCAGCGCCTTCGCCGTGCTCGGCGTGATGCTGACCCTGCTGGTGTTCATCGGCGAAGCCGCCCGCGATGCCTTCGACCCGAGGAAGTGAGATGAGCGAGAACCTGATTGAAATCCGCGACCTCGCGGTCGAATTCGTCACCGGCCAGCACACCCAGCGGGTGATCGAGGGCGTGAGCTTCGACATCCGCAAGGGCGAGACCCTGGCCCTGGTGGGCGAGTCCGGCTCGGGCAAGTCGGTCACCGCGCACTCCATCCTGCGCCTGCTGCCCTACCCGCTGGCCCGTCACCCCGCCGGCAGCATCACCTACGCCGGCAAGGACCTGCTCAAGCTGCCCGAGGCCAAGCTGCGCGGCATCCGCGGCAACCGCATCGCCATGGTCTTCCAGGAGCCCATGACCTCGCTCAACCCGCTGCACAGCATCGAGAAGCAGATCAAGGAAGTGCTGGCCCTGCACAAGGGCATCAGCGGCAAGGCCGCCACCCAGCGCACCCTGGAGCTGCTGGAGCTGGTGGGCATCCCGGAGCCGGCCAAGCGCCTCAAGGCCTACCCCCACGAACTCTCCGGCGGCCAGCGCCAGCGGGTGATGATCGCCATGGCCCTGGCCAACGAGCCGGAGCTGCTGATCGCCGACGAGCCGACCACCGCGCTGGACGTCACCGTGCAGCTGAAGATCCTCGAGCTGCTCAAGGAACTGCAGGCCCGCCTGGGCATGGCGCTGCTGCTGATCACCCACGATCTGAACCTGGTGCGACGTATCGCGCATCGCGTATGTGTCATGCAGCGCGGTTGCATCGTCGAACAGGCGTCGTGTGAAGAATTGTTCCGTGCACCGCAGCATCCCTACACCCGGGAACTGCTCGCCGCCGAGCCTTCGGGCAAGCCGGTGGACAGCCCGCAGGGGCCGCCGTTGCTGGAAGTTGACGACCTGCGTGTGTGGTTCCCGGTGAAAAAGGGATTGCTGCGACGCACCGTCGACCATGTGAAAGCCGTGGACGGCATCGACTTCACCCTGCACCAGGGCCAGACCCTGGGCATCGTGGGTGAAAGCGGTTCCGGCAAGTCCACGCTGGGCCTGGCGATCCTCCGGCTGCTCGGCAGCCAGGGCGCCATCCGCTTCCAGGGCCAGCCCCTGGATGGGCTTTCGCAGAAGGATGTACGGCCGTTCCGGCGCCAGATGCAGGTGGTGTTCCAGGACCCCTTCGGCAGCCTGAGCCCACGCATGTGCGTGGGCCAGATCGTCGGGGAAGGCCTGCGGATCCATGGCATGGGCACCGAGGCGGAGCAGGAACAGGCCATCATCGACGCGCTCCTGGAGGTAGGACTGGACCCGGAAACCCGGAACCGCTACCCCCACGAGTTTTCCGGCGGGCAACGGCAACGGATCGCCATTGCCCGGGCATTGGTGCTGAAACCGGCGCTGATCCTGCTGGACGAGCCCACTTCGGCGCTCGACCGGACGGTGCAGCGCCAAGTGGTGGAGTTACTGCGTTCGTTGCAGGCCAAGTACAACCTGACCTACCTGTTCATCAGCCATGACCTGGCGGTGGTCAGGGCCCTGAGCCACCACCTGATGGTGGTCAAGCACGGCAAGGTGGTTGAACAGGGGCCTGCCGAGGCGATCTTCGCCGCACCGCAGCACACTTATACGAAGCAGTTGCTGGAAGCCGCATTCCTGGCCCCGGTAACTGCCAATTAACCAGAAGAGGAAGAACGCACATGGGTTTTCTCGCCGGTAAGCGCGTACTGATCGTTGGCGTCGCCAGCAAACTGTCCATCGCATCGGGCATCGCTGCTGCCATGCACCGTGAGGGCGCCGAGCTCGCCTTCACCTACCAGAACGAAAAGCTGAAGGGCCGTGTGGAAGAGTTCGCCGCAGGCTGGGGTTCCAACGCCGACCTGTGCTTCCCTTGCGACGTCGCCAATGACGACGAGATCGCAGCCGTATTCGAAGCCCTGGGCAAGAAGTGGGACGGCCTGGACATCATCGTCCACTCCGTCGGCTTCGCCCCGGGTGACCAACTGGATGGCGACTTCACCGACGTCACCACCCGCGAAGGCTTCCGCATCGCCCACGACATCAGCGCCTACAGCTTCGTGGCCCTGGCCAAGGCCGGTCGCGAGCTGATGAAGGGCCGCAACGGCAGCCTGTTGACCCTGTCCTACCTGGGCGCGGAACGCACCATGCCCAACTACAACGTGATGGGCATGGCCAAGGCCAGCCTGGAAGCGGGCGTCCGCTACCTGGCCGGCAGCCTCGGCCCGGAAGGCACGCGCGTCAACGCCATCTCCGCCGGCCCGATCCGCACCCTGGCTGCCTCCGGCATCAAGAGCTTCCGCAAGATGCTCGCCGCCAACGAGAAGCAGACCCCGCTGCGCCGCAACGTCACCATCGAGGAAGTCGGCAACGCCGGCGCCTTCATCTGCTCCGACCTGGCGTCGGGCATCAGCGGTGAAATCCTCTACGTCGACGGTGGCTTCAACACCACCGCCATGGGCGCAATCGAAGACTGATCTCCCCGGACGTGAAAAAGCCCGCCTGATGGCGGGCTTTTTCATGGGCGCTCGAAACGCACCGGTGCTCAACCTGTCGTCCGGACGTAGCCCGGGCTTTAGCCCAGGGGATCGAGACACAGAAGACACAGAAGCTCCACCCTCCCCTTTTCTCCGGGCATGAAAAAGGCCGCTTCGCAGCGGCCTTCTCCAAATCACGCAAGGGCGATCAGAAACGCTCGACCTTGGCTTCGGCTTCCAGCTGGCGGCGGTAGGCAGCGAAATCCTGCTGACCGCTGCGCGAGGCGAGGAAACGGGCGTACATGGCCTTGTCCTGCTCGGACAGGGCGTCTTCAGGCTGGCTCACACCGTTCAGGCGGATCACCACGTAGTCGCCGTTGCTCAGCTTCAGGGAGGAGAAGGTCGGCTTGTCGGCCGACTCCGGCTTGCCCATGCGGAACAGCGTCTGCAGCAGGGCCGGGTCTACACCCTCCTGGCTGCGGGTGGCGGCTTCGACCACGTTCCAGGTCTGGCCTTGCGGCGCCTGGGTGGCCGGGGTCTTGCCTTCACGCAGGCTGGCGAGCAGCTCGTCGGCCTTGGCCTTGACGGCTTCGCTGGCCTTTTCCTGGGTCAGGTGCTGGCGGATGCTGTCGCTGACGGACGCCAGTTCCAACTGCTGGGGCTTGCGGTGTTCCTTGGCACGCAGGACGACCACGGTGTCCGGGTCCAGCTCGATGGCACCGCTGTTGCCGCCGTCTTCCAGCACTTCAGGGCTGAAGGAAGCCTGCAGCACCTGGCGGTTGGCGGCCAGGCCTTCGCCGCCTTCACGGCCGAAGGGGGCGCTGGTCTGGACCTTGAGGTTCAGCTCCTGGGCGGGTTGGGCCAGGTCGGAGGCTTCGAACGCGGAGTCTTCCAGTTCCTTGGTGGCCTCGACGAAGCGCTGTTCGACCTGCTGGGTCTTCAGCTCGCGGACCATCTTCTCCTTGAGGCTGTCGAAGCTCGGCACTTCAGGTGCCTGGATCGCCAGCAGCTTGATCAGGTGCAGGCCATAGGGCGTGGTCACCGGAGCGGAGACTTCGTCCTTCTTCAGGGCGTAGAGCGCGTCCTCGAAGGCCGGCTCGTAGACACCACGACCGGCGAAGCCGAGGTCACCCCCATTGGCGGCGGAGCCCGGGTCCTGGGACAGCTCCTTGGCCAGGGCGGCGAAGTCTTCGCCCTTGTCCAGGCGCTGCTTGATCTCGTCGATCTTCGCCTTGGCCTGCTCGGCGGTCTGCTGATCGTTCACTTCGATCAGGATGTGGGCCGCGTCGCGCTGCTCGGAGAGGTTGCCGATCTCCTTGTCGTACTGGGCCTTGAGGTCGTCTTCGCTGACCTCGACCTGACCGAAGAAGGCTTCCTTCTTCAGCTCGACGTATTCGAGCACGACCTGCTCGGGGCTCATGAACTGGCCCTTGTGCTCGTCGTAGTAAGCCTGGATTTCTTCGTCGCTCACCTGGACGGCCTTGGGATCGGCCTTGAAGGTCAGGGTGGCGAAATCACGGGTCTGCTTCTCCAGACGGGCAAAGGCGCGTACTTCTTCGTCGGTGACGAAGCCGCTACCAGCCAGGCCGGCGCGAAGCTGGCCGACGAGCATTTCCTGCTCGAGCATCTGGCGGAACTGCAGGCGGGTGTAGTTCATCTGGCGAATCACCTGATCGAAGCGATCAGAGTTGAATTTGCCATCGACCTGGAATTCGGGAGTTTGCAGGATCAGTTGATCCAGAGCGGGTTGCGAGAAGGCGAAGCCGGATGACTTGGCGCCTTGCAGCAGCAGCTTACGCTCGATCAGGCCCTTGAGGGCGGCTTCACGCAGCAGCTTGTCGTCGAGCTGGGAGGCGTCGAAGTCCTTGCCCAGTTGCTGCATCAGCTGGCGGCGCTGCATGTCTGCGGCCTGGCTCAGTTGGTCGAGGGTGATTTCCTCGCCGTTGACCTTGGCAGCGTCCTGGCGGTTGCTGGTGGCATTGAAGATGGCATCGAAGCCCGTCAGCGCGAGCAACGCGATGATGACGCCGATAATGGTCTTGGCAATCCATCCCTGTGAATTGTCCCTGATGTTCTGCAGCATGCGTCCCCCAGAAACGGCTGTACCAAAAAACCAGCCGCGCAGCGCGGGTAGAGTCCATATATAAGAAAGGCGCATCCGAGGATGCGCCTTCTCTCTTAACTGGCGGAGCGGTCGGAAGCTAAGGCTTCCAGGACGCGAGGTATTCCTCGTGGTCTACCGCTCCGCTGCCAGCCGGGACAAAGCCCCTGCTGGAAGGGCAAAGCCCGAAAGACGCTTAGTTGACGGCGTCTTTCAGAGCTTTACCAGCTTTGAAGCCAGGGATCTTGGCAGCAGCGATCTTGATCGGCTTGCCAGTCTGCGGGTTACGGCCAGTGCGAGCAGCGCGCTCTTTCACAGCGAAAGTACCGAAACCTACCAGCACCACGGAATCACCAGCCTTCAGAGCGCCAGTGACGGATTCGATAACTGCGTCCAGCGCACGGCCAGCGACAGCTTTCGGGATATCAGCAGATGCGGCGATGGCATCGATCAGTTCCGACTTGTTCACTCTTAAGTCCCCTTATTTCTGTTGAGTTTGTTTCTTAGTTGTTTGGTGTAAGCAAAGCGGGTGCTGGATAGCCTGCTGACACACGAGAGCCGCTTTATAACAAGGGCTCGAAAAATGTGTCAAGAAAGCCCCCCGGCTAATGCGTGCTGATTCGCTCCTTGGAATCAGACTCGCGCTTGTCATCCTTTGCAACCATCTCGGGAGCCGCATCGGGCAAGGGCTCCGGGGCGTATTGCAGCGCAATTTGCAGGACCTCGTCAATCCATTTAACAGGTTTAATGGCCAGGTCTTGCTTGATATTTTCGGGAATCTCTTTCAGATCACGAACATTCTCTTCGGGAATGATCACGGTCTTGATCCCACCCCGGTGAGCAGCCAGCAATTTCTCTTTCAACCCACCGATTGCGAGTACTTGACCACGCAGGGTGATCTCACCGGTCATGGCCACATCGGCCCGCACGGGAATCTGCGTCATCGCCGAAACCAGCGCGGTGCACATGCCGATGCCGGCGCTCGGACCGTCCTTCGGCGTCGCCCCTTCGGGCATGTGGATGTGAATGTCGCGCTTCTCGTGGAAGTCCGCAGGGATACCGAGGCTTTTCGCACGACTGCGCACAACCGTCAGCGCGGCAGTGATCGACTCCACCATCACATCGCCGAGGGAGCCGGTCTTGGTCAGCTGCCCCTTGCCGGGGACCACAGCGGCCTCGATGGTCAGCAGTTCGCCACCGACCTGGGTCCAGGCGAGCCCGGTGACCTGGCCGATCTGGTCCTGCAGCTCGGCAAGGCCGTAGCGGAACTTGCGAACGCCGAGGAAGTGCTCGAGGGACTCGGCGGTGACCAGCACCTTGAAGCGCTTCTCGCGGGCATGCTCCTTGACCGCCTTGCGGCAGACCTTGGCCAGTTGCCGCTCGAGGCTGCGCACCCCGGCCTCGCGGGTGTAGTAGCGGATGATGTCGCGGATGGCCGCTTCGTCGAACTCCAGCTCGCCCTTCTTCAGGCCGTTGGCCTGGGTCTGCTTGGGTGCGAGGTACTTGGTGGCGATGTTGACCTTCTCGTCCTCGGTGTAACCGGGCAGACGGATCACTTCCATGCGGTCCAGCAGCGGTGCCGGAATGTTCATGGAGTTGGCGGTGCACAGGAACATCACGTCGGAAAGGTCGTAATCGACTTCCAGGTAATGGTCGTTGAAGTTGTGGTTCTGCTCGGGGTCGAGCACCTCCAGCAGCGCCGAGGCGGGGTCGCCGCGCATGTCGCTGCCCATCTTGTCGATTTCGTCCAGCAGGAACAGCGGGTTGCGCACCCCAACCTTGGTCATCTTCTGGATCAGGCGACCCGGCATGGAGCCGATGTAGGTACGACGGTGACCGCGAATTTCAGCTTCGTCACGCACGCCGCCCAGGGCCATGCGGATGAATTTGCGGTTGGTGGCACGGGCGATGGACTCGGCCAGCGAGGTCTTGCCTACGCCGGGCGGGCCGACCAGGCAGAGCACCGGGCCCTTGACCTTCTTCACGCGCTTCTGCACGGCGAGGTATTCGAGGATGCGGTCCTTGACCTCTTCGAGGCCGTAGTGGTCGGCGTCGAGAATGTCTTCGGCCTTGGCCAGATCGAGACGCACCTTGCTCTCGGCCTTCCACGGCACATTGACCAGCCAATCGATATAGGAGCGTACGACAGTGGCTTCAGCGGACATCGGCGACATCTGCTTCAGCTTGTTCAGCTCGGCATTGGCCTTGGTCAACGCCTCCTTGGTCAGGCCAGCGTTATCGATGCGCTTCTTCAGCTCCTCGATCTCGTTGTGCCCTTCATCGATGTCGCCCAGCTCCTTCTGAATGGCCTTCATCTGCTCATTCAGGTAGTACTCGCGTTGGCTGCGCTCCATCTGTTTCTTCACGCGACCCCGGATACGCTTCTCGACCTGCAGCAGGTCGATTTCGGCATCCAGCAGCGCCAGCACGTGCTCGACACGCTCGGGCAGCTCGGTGATTTCGAGGATTTCCTGCTTCTGCTCGATCTTCAGCGCCATATGGGCAGCCATGGTGTCGACCAGACGCCCGGGCTCATCGATGCTGTTCAGCGAAGACAGGACTTCAGCGGGCACTTTCTTGCCCAGCTGTACATACTGCTCGAACTGGCTGAGCAGGCTGCGGGTGAAGACTTCGGACTCGCGCTCGCCGGCGTCGACTTCCTCGATGAGGGTCACCTCGGCACGGCAATGGCCGTCCACCTCGGTGAAACGCTCGATGGAGCCCCGCTGCTCACCCTCCACCAGCACCTTGACGGTGCCATCGGGCAGCTTCAGCAGTTGCAGGACGGTCGCGACGGTGCCAACACGGTACAGGGCATCTTCGCCCGGATCGTCATCGGCCGGATTCCTCTGCGCCAACAGAAGAATTTGCTTGTCCCCGGTCATCGCGGCTTCGAGGGCCTCGATGGATTTTTCACGGCCCACGAACAGTGGGATGACCATATGCGGATAGACCACGACATCACGCAATGGCAGGAGAGGCAATTCAACGGTTGTCTTCATGATTTCAGCTCTACAGCGGCCAATGGCCGGTAACAGATGGGATAACCCTGGGACCTAAGATGGGGGCAGGTCCGGGAAAAAACAAGCGCTGTAGTAGGAAATGCAAAGGGGCCCTCAGGCCCCTTTGTTTCATCAAGCGTCAGGCGCGGCCTTGGCCGGCTGCTCGCTGTTCTCGTAGATCAGCAAGGGCTTGGAAGTGCCTTCGATGACACTCTCGTCGATCACCACCTTGCTCACCTCGGTTTGCGAGGGGATTTCATACATGGTGTCGAGGAGGATGCCTTCGAGGATAGAGCGGAGGCCACGGGCGCCGGTTTTGCGCTCCAAGGCACGGTGAGCAACGGCCTTCAGCGCATCGGGACGGAATTCGAGGTCAACCCCCTCCATCTCGAAGAGCTTGGCGTATTGCTTGGTCAGTGCGTTCTTCGGTTCGGTGAGGATCTGCATCAGCGCAGGCTCATCGAGCTCGTCCAGTGTGGCGATGACCGGCAGACGACCGACGAACTCGGGGATAAGCCCGAATTTCACCAGATCTTCCGGCTCGGCATCACGCAGCGCTTCACCGACTTTCTTGCCCAGGTCGACGCTACGGACTTCGGCATTGAAGCCGATGCCGCCACGAGCGGAACGGTTCTGGATGACTTTTTCCAGGCCGGCAAAGGCGCCACCGCAGATGAACAGGATGTTGCGCGTGTCCACTTGCAGGAACTCCTGCTGCGGGTGCTTGCGGCCGCCCTGGGGAGGAACCGAAGCGACGGTGCCCTCGATGAGCTTCAGCAGCGCCTGCTGCACGCCCTCGCCCGAAACATCGCGGGTGATGGACGGGTTGTCGGACTTGCGCGAAATCTTGTCGATTTCGTCGATGTAGACGATGCCCATCTGGGCCTTCTCGACATCGTAATCGCACTTCTGCAGCAGCTTCTGGATGATGTTCTCGACGTCCTCACCCACGTAGCCCGCCTCGGTGAGGGTGGTGGCATCGGCGATGGTGAAGGGAACGTTGAGCAGACGGGCCAGGGTCTCGGCCAGCAGCGTCTTGCCCGAACCGGTCGGGCCGATCAGCAGGATGTTGCTCTTGCCGAGTTCGATATCGTCTTTCTTGTCACGCTGGTTCAGGCGCTTGTAGTGGTTGTAGACCGCTACGGCCAGCACCTTCTTCGCACGTTCCTGACCAATGACGTACTGATCGAGGATGGTGCGGATTTCCTTGGGCGCCGGCAGCTTGTGCGCGCTGTTCTCGGCCTGGGCTTCCTGCACCTCCTCGCGGATGATGTCATTGCACAGGTCCACGCACTCGTCGCAGATAAAGACCGAGGGGCCGGCAATCAATTTACGTACTTCGTGCTGGCTTTTGCCGCAGAAGGAGCAATAGAGCAGCTTGCCGTTGTCCTCGCCATTGCGGGTGTCAGTCATTCGATCAATCCAATCGGGATAGGCATGAAACACAAGATGAAGGCAAATGCGGGCATTTTCAAGCCCGCGAGGCGGCCGGACATCTTCCGGCCGCGGTATTGCGGAACGGCTTAGCTCGCCAGTTGGCGCTTGCTATGGACCTGATCGATGAGGCCGTATTTGACCGCTTCTTCACCGCTCATGAAGTTGTCGCGGTCGGTGTCGCGGGCGATCACGTCGATCGGCTGACCGGTGTGGTCGGCGAGGATCTTGTTCAGGCGCTCACGGATGGTGAGAATCTCACGGGCGTGGATCTCGATATCCGAAGCCTGGCCCTGGAAGCCACCCAGCGGCTGGTGAATCATCATCCGCGAGTGCGGCAGGCAGTAACGCTTGCCGGCGGCGCCACCGGCGAGCAGAAGTGCGCCCATGCTGCAGGCCTGGCCGATGCAGGTGGTGGAGACGTTGGGCTTGATGAACTGCATGGTGTCGTAGATCGACATGCCAGCGGTCACCGAACCACCCGGGGAGTTGATGTAGAGGTGGATATCCTTGTCGGGGTTCTCCGCTTCGAGGAAGAGGAGCTGCGCCACGACCAGGTTGGCCATGTAGTCCTCGACCGGGCCGACCAGGAAGATCACCCGCTCCTTGAGGAGACGCGAGTAGATGTCGTAGGCACGTTCGCCACGGGCGGACTGCTCGATCACCATGGGCACGAGGCCACCGGCGGCCTGGATATCAGGGAACTGTTGCTGCATATAAGAATTGCGGGACATGTCCAGCGATCACTCCCTAAATAATGTCATGTCTCAAAGACGCATAAGCCAGCGCGAAGGCTGGCTTATGGTGTGCTCGAACGAGGCGAAACGATCAGTCGGCTTGCGGAGCTTCTACCGGCTTGACTGCATCTTCGTAGGAGACCGCTTTGTCGGTCACGTTGGCCTTCTGCAGGACAGTATCTACAACTTGTTCTTCCAGCACAACAGAACGCACTTCGTTCAGTTGCTGGTCGTTCTTGTAGTACCAGGCCACGACTTGCTCGGGCTCCTGGTAAGCGGAAGCCATTTCCTCGATCAGCTCGCGAACGCGGGCGTCATCGGGCTTCAGCTCGAACTGCTTGACCACTTCGGCGACGATCAGGCCCAGCACGACGCGGCGCTTGGCTTGCTCTTCGAACAGCTCGGCCGGCAGTTGGTCGGGCTTGATGTTGCCACCGAACTGCTGGACGGCCTGCACGCGCAGACGGTTCACTTCGTTGCCGATCAGGGCCTTCGGCACTTCGATCGGGTTGGCAGCCAGCAGGCCGTCCATTACCTGGTTCTTGACCTTGGACTTGATGGCCTGGCGCAGTTCGCGCTCCATGTTCTTGCGGACTTCGGCGCGGAAACCTTCCAGGCCGCCTTCCTTGATGCCGAACAGGGTGAAGAACTCGTCGTTCAGTTCCGGCAGCTGGGGAGCAGAAACGCTGTTCACGGTAACGGTGAACTCAGCGGTTTTGCCGGCCAGGTCGAGGTTCTGGTAGTCCTCGGGGAAGGTCGGGTTGATGACGCGCTCTTCACCGGCCTTGACGCCAACCAGGGCATCTTCGAAGCCCGGGATCATGCGGCCGGAGCCCAGCACCAGGGCAGTGCCCTTGGCGGAACCGCCAGCGAAGGCTTCGCCATCGATCTTGCCGACGAAATCGATGTTCAGCTGGTCGCCGTTCTCGGCAGCGCGATCAACCGCTTCGAAGCGGGTGTTCTGCTTGCGCAGGATTTCCAGCATGTTGTCGACATCGGCGTCAGCCACGTCGGCTTGCAGGCGCTCGATGGTGATGGAATCGAAACCGGCAACCTGGAACTCGGGGAAGACTTCGAAGGTGGCGATGAATTCCAGGTCCTTGCCCTTCTCGAACACTTTCGGCTCGACGGCAGGCTGGCCAGCCGGGTTGAGCTTCTGCTCGACGACGGCTTCATAGAAGGAGGACTGGATCAGGTCACCCAGGACTTCCTGACGAGCGGAATCTTCGTAGCGCTGACGGATCACGCTCATGGGCACCTTGCCCGGGCGGAAGCCAGCGACCTTGGCGCGACGAGCAGTCTGCTGAAGACGCTTGGTGACCTCGGTCTCGATCCGCTCAGCCGGAACGCCAACAGTCATACGGCGCTCGAGAGCGGAGGTGCTTTCAACAGAAACTTGCATGGATATTCCTCGTTGCAGACGTTAGCCGGCCGGACCGGCCCCATAATCAAGGGCATGCATTCTAGTGGAGCGAAAAGCAGAAGTCACCCCAGCGGCAACGGCAGATGCAACACCGCTTTTCATACCCTCCCGAACACCGCGCCGCGCCCCCGCCCAAGCACCGGAACAGAGGCCTCCAGGCCAACGGATACGCGGTGTTACGCACCACTGGAGTGCAACTCACGGAGGGTGCTTATAATGCGCCACGCCTCCCGCCGACCGACGAACAACCATGGATAGCCACGCTCTCAGCAAGGTAATGCTGGTCGAGGACGATCAGAAACTCGCCCGCCTGATGTCCCTCTACCTCTCCGAACACGGCTTCGAGGTACGCCAGGTGCACCGGGGCGACACCGCCCTCGACGCCTTCGTCGAATTCCGCCCCCAGGCGGTGATGCTCGACCTCATGCTCCCCGGCCAGAGCGGCCTGCACGTGTGCCGCGAAATCCGCCGCATCGCCGATACGCCGATCCTCATGCTCACCGCCAAGGAAAGCGACCTCGACCACATCCTCGGCCTCGAATCCGGCGCCGACGACTATGTGATCAAGCCCATCGAGCCGCCCGTCCTGCTCGCCCGCCTGCGCGCCCTGCTGCGGCGCCATGCCCCCTTGGCCGGTGAGCGCGACAGCCTGGAGTTCGGCCGCCTGAACATCGACCGCCGCCGTCGCGGCGCCGAACTGGGCGGCCAGGACATCGAGCTCACCACCATGGAGTTCGAACTGCTCTGGCTGCTGGCCGGCCAGGCCGGGGAGATTCTATCCCGCGACGAAATCCTCAATCGCACCCGCGGCATCGGCTTCGACGGCCTCAACCGCAGCGTCGACGTCTGCATCAGCAAGCTGCGCGCCAAGCTGCTGGACAACCCACGCGAGCCCGTGCGGATCAAGACCGTCTGGGGCAAGGGCTACCTGTTCAACCCCCTGGGCTGGGAGAGCTGAACCATGCTGCGCCTGTTCCTGCGCCTCTATCTATTGCTCGCGGTGGGCTTCGGCGGCGCCATCTTCGTGGTCGACCACGTCATCTCCACCCTCTTCGCCCCCAGCCTCGAGGAATACAACCGCGAAGCGGTGCGCGGCCAGGCCTACGCCCTCACCGAACGCCTGCGCCAACTGGACGCTGCCGGTCGCGCGCGCCAGATGGATGACTGGCGCCCCCACTACGGCCTGCGCCTGGAGCTGAAGGACGCCAGCGACCTCGCCTTGGACAAGCGCGAGCGCAAGCTGATCCTCAACAACCTGCTGGTCACCCGCGAGAACTACACCCGCTATATAAGCCGCATCGACGATGGGCCGCAGCTGCTGGTGATCGACCTGCCCGCCGAACCGGCCGGCACCCTGCTTTTCACCATCGGCGCCTACCTGTTGCTGGGCTTCCTGGTGGGCCTGGTGCTGTTCCTCTGGGTCCGCCCGCACTGGCGCAACCTGGAAACCCTGCGCCTGGCCGCCCAGCGCTTCGGTGACGGCGACCTCGGCACCCGCACCCCGGTGTTCCGTGGCTCCGACTGCCGCAAGCTGGCGGAGCACTTCAACCAGATGGCCGATCGCATCGAAAGCCTGATCAGTAACCAGCGCGAGCTGACTAACGCCGTCTCCCATGAGCTACGCACCCCCATCGCCCGACTCAGCTTCGAACTGGAACAGATGGCGCGCCGCTCCGACCACCCGGACCACCAGGCCCTGGTGGACGACATGCGCGCCGACCTGGGCGAGCTGGAAGGCATGGTTTCCGAACTGCTCACCTATGCCCGCCTGGAACACAGCGCCGTCGGCTCGCACCGCGAGACCATCGACGCTGCCAGCTGGCTGGAAAGCGTTGTGGCCGACGTGGCGTTGGAGGCGGAAGCCGCCGGCGTGCGCTGCGAGATCCGCGCCTGCGAAGTGGACAGCCTACGCATGGAGCCGCGCTTCATGGCCCGCGCGGTGATCAACCTGCTGCGCAACGCCATCCGCCACGCCGAGCGGCGGGTGGATATCGCCCTCCTCCAGGCCGGCGACAGCTACCAGATTCAGGTCGATGACGACGGCCCCGGCATACCCGAGGAATCCCGCCAGCGGGTCTTCGAGCCCTTCTCGCGCCTGGATGAAAGCCGCGATCGTCGCACCGGCGGCTTCGGCCTGGGCCTGGCCATCGTCCACCGGGTCGCCCAATGGCACGGTGGCCACGCCGAAGTGCTGGACGCCCCCCAGGGCGGCGCCTCCTTCCGCCTCAGCTGGGGCCGCCAGGGCTGAAGCGGCGCTTCACAATCTTTCACAGACTGCAGACAAAGCCGGGCGGATTGTCCCGGCCCGCCGCCCTAGCATCGGCTCCCTGATCATCCAGGGAGAACCCCATGTTCCATGCGCTGCGCCTGCCCCTGCTCGGCTGCCTGCTGGGCGGCACCGGCTGCCAGGCCCTGCCGGTCACCCCCGCACCGGATATCCGCCAGGGTGACTACAGCGAGCTGATCGTCTACCTGCAGGAGCACATCCGCCAGCAAATGCAGGCCCATGACATTCCCGGCCTGGCCCTGGCGCTGGTGGACGACCAGCAGGTGATCTGGGCCAGGGGTTTTGGTTACGCCGACCGCGAACGGCGCATCGCCGCCAGCGAATACACCGCCTTCCGCATCGGTTCGCTGTCCAAGCCGATCACCGCCAGCCTGGCCATGCAGCTGCGCGAACGCGGCGCCCTGGACCTGGACGCCCCGCTGCAATCCAGCCTGCGCGAGTTCTACGTGCGCTCACGCTTCCATACGGACCAGGCGGCAGCCGACCGCGCCATCACCCTGCGCCGCCTGCTCAGCCACCAATCCGGCCTACCGACCGACCACCTCGAAGGCCAGGTCGCCAAGCTTCCGCTGCCCCTGGGCGAGCTGCCCGCACTGGCCAGCGGCACCTGGCTGAGCCACCAGCCCGGCACGCAAACCGTCTACTCCAATCTCGGCTACGCCCTGGTCGGCGCCGCAATCGAACGCACCAGCGGCTGCGAATTCGAAGCCTGCGCACAGAAATCGCTACTGCAGCCACTGGGCATGCGCCACGCGAGCTTTCTCGGCAACAGCGGCCAGCAACCCTATCGCGCTCGCGGCTATATGAAGGGCAAGCCCTCGGCGGACCTCAACATCCGGGACCTCTCCGCCGGCAGCCTCTGGGCCAGCCCGGTGGACCTCAGCCACTTCGTGCAAATGGTCTTCGCCGACGGCCGCTACCAAGGCCGGCAAGTGCTGCAACCGGCCTCGATCCAGGAAATGCTGCACCCGCAGAATGTCGGCAACGCCCTGGACCTGGACAGCTCGATCGGCCTCGGCTGGTTCCTCGGTACCTATGGCGACGAGCTGGCGACACCCGGCCTGCGCGTCGTCGAGCACAGCGGCTCGACCGGTGACTTCAACGCCCAGATGACCTTGCTGCCGGAGCAGCGTCTGGGCGTGGTCGTCCTCACCAACTCCGACAGCGCCGCAGCCGTTACCAGCCAGCTCGCCAGCCTGTCGCTGCGCTTGCTGCTGCAAGCTCGTGACGGCAAGCCGGCAAGCCCGCCGGGACCGCCCCGCCGCACCAACCGGCAACGCCCCAGCCCACAGGACCGCCAACGCCTGGACGGTCGCTACGCCACCGGCAGCGGCCTGATCCATATTCGTAGCCAGGGTGAGCGCCTGTATGCAGAACTTTCCGGCCTCCGCGTCGAACTGCTGCGCGACGACGAAGGCTGGCTCCGCGCACGCAAGAAACTGCTCGGGCTATGGCCACTGGACCTGGGCGAGCTGGGCCGCCTGCAGCTGGACGTCGTGACGCTACAGGGGCGCCAGGCGCTGGTCGGCCGCCAACATGGCCAGACGCTGTTCATCGGCGAGCGCGTGGACGCCATGCCCATCCCCCGGGAATGGGCCGCCATGGTCGGCGACTACCGCATCGCCGGTGGCAAGGACGACGCCCTGAGCCTGAGCCTGCGCCTTGAAGACGGTTTCCTCCTGGCACGCGGCCGCTCCGCTGGCGAGCCCATCGGCGACTACATCCTCCATCCCCAGGACAGCGCCCACGCAACCCTCGCCGGCAGCGGGCGCGGCCTCGGCGACACCCTCAGCCTGCGCCCGGACGGTTTCGAAGCCCTCGGCTACCGCTTCGTGCGCACCGACAAAAAGCCCTAATCCCCCTTAACAAGGACGATTTCCATGCTTCGCTTGCACCCCACCCTGCTCTGCAGCGGCTTGCTGCTGATGTCCGCCCCGCTTCACGCCGAGGACTGGCAGTACCAGCTCAGCGCCGGCCTGGCCAACCTGCCGCGCTACAGCGGCAGCGACGAACGGGTCACCACGCCACTGCTCGACGCCCGCCTGGAGATTCCCCAAGGATTCTTCCTCGGTATAAAGGACGGCCTCGGCTGGCAATACGCGCAAGATGGCTTCGGTTTCAGCCTGCACCTCGGCAGCAGTGATCGACGCAAGGACAGCCGCTCCCACTTCCATGGCTCCGACCGACTGGAGGGCATGGGCTCGATCAAGCAGCGCGGCCAGCTCGGCATCGCCGCCAGCCATGACATCGGCCCGGTCACCCTGGGCGCCAGCCTCGAACATGCCCTGAAGAAAGACAGCGACCGCGACACCGGCTCGGCCTACAACCTGCTGGAGCTGAGCCTGGGCGGCACCCTCGTCGAAGGCGCTTACGGGCGGCTGGACGCCAGCCTCAGCAGTCGCTTCGGCGACGATGACTACCTGCGCACCTGGTACGGCGTCAGTCGCGTGCAGGCGTCACGCAGCCGCTTTGCTGCCCATGACACCGACGCTGGCCTGGTTTCCAGCGGTGCCGCCCTGAGCTGGACCTACCCCCTGGACCCGAACATGGACCTGGTCACCGCGCTGGATGTGCAGCACCTGATGGGCGACGCCGCCGACAGCCCCCTGACGGAACGCCGCACCCAGGCCACCCTCGCCACGCAGATCAACTACCGGTTCTGAGCCCACGCGCACGCCTCCCGGGCGCCAGCGCCAAGGACAGCCTCTATAGAAAAGAAATCCGAAATGAACAGACCGCCCTACCCGGCCAGCATCCCTGCCCGATGCCAGCGGCCGGGCGGGCGGCGAGATTCGAGTAGAGCACAGCCCTCGGAGAACGACACTGCGGCGGGTTGGCGCACAACAGGCGTCCTGAAACGAAAAAAGGCAGCCCTGAAAGAGCTGCCTTTGAGCCGCGCATCGACCGAGCGCTAACCCCCAAGGGCCTGGATAACGTGCACGGGGTCATTGTGGATGGCGCGCAGCAGCGCCTTGGCGGGGCCGGTGGGCTCACGTCGCCCCTGCTCCCAATTGCGCAGGGTACCCAGCTGAACATCGATCATCGCGGCGAACCTAGCCTGTGTCAGGCCCGTTGCCTTGCGGATCGCCTTCACCTGCAGCGCATCCACGGTGAACTCACGCGAAGGCTTGCGCTCGCCACGGCGTATCTCGTCCATCTGCTGGACGCTTTCCATCAGGTCGTCGAAGAATTGGCTCATGGTCACCTCCAGCGCTCGATGATCTGCCTGAGCGCCTTGCGCTCATCCGCGGTCAGGTCATCCTTCTCGTTCTTGGGGTAGATCAGCAGCAAGGCGATCTGCGAGGCGGACGAGAAATGGTAATAGATGACCCTCGACCCGCCGCGCTTGCCATGACCGCCACTGGCCACCCGCACCTTGCGGATGCCACCCGTGCCCTCGATCACATCCCCCATTTCCGGCCGCTCGGCCAGCAACCGCTGGAAGGCCGCGTAACTGTCATCGTCGAGCAACTCGCGAAGACGCCGGGTGAAGAGGGGTGTCTCGATGAAGATCATCACGCAAAGGTACGCCAATGGCGCACATCACACAAACCCGCCCACTTCATGCCCGCAGAAACGAAAAAAGGCAGCCCCGAGGGAGCTGCCTTTTCTTTGTCGCTTCCAGATTCCCGCGAGGCTTGCCCCACGCCACCTGGCTGCGCGTATTACATGGTGCGGACGGAGAGACTCGAACTCTCACACCTTGCGGCGCCAGAACCTAAATCTGGTGTGTCTACCAATTCCACCACGTCCGCTTGCAACGCTTGAAACGAAAACGCCAGGCACTAGGCCTGGCGCTTTCTCGAATATGGGGTGGACGATGGGAATCGAACCCACGACACCAGGAGCCACAATCCTGTGCTCTACCAACTGAGCTACGCCCACCATATTACGTTTTGCTTGAGCCAAACTTGCCAAATTGGCACGCCCGGCAGGACTCGAACCTGCGACCATCCGCTTAGAAGGCGGATGCTCTATCCAGCTGAGCTACGGGCGCTTATTCATCTGCTAAACAGATTACTAAAAGCTTCGGCTTCAGCAGAAGCCTGTAGACTTCTACGTTTGCCGTCTTACCCAGCTAGTTGCTGTGCTCGACAAGCGGGGCGCATGTTATAGAGGCACCCCTACCTCGTCAACAGGATTTTTAAAAAAATTTAGAAAGATAAAGGGGTTACGGGAAAATGCTGACCAGCCGCCTTTGCCCAAAAGCCACGCCATGCGAGAATATGCGCCCTTTTTCGCCCCTTCCGATGGTTAATCACGCGACATGACCGCACAACTGATCGACGGCAAAACGATCGCCGCCCGCCTCCGCCAACAGATAGCCAAGCGCGTCGACGAGCGTCGCCAGCAAGGCCTGCGCATTCCCGGCCTGGCCGTCATCCTGGTTGGCAGCGATCCGGCCTCTCAGGTCTATGTCGCGCACAAGCGCAAGGACTGCGAGGAAGTCGGCTTCATCTCCGAGGCCCACGACCTGCCGGCCAGCACCCGCCAGGAAGACCTGCTGGCGCTGATCGACCGCCTCAATGTCGACCCGACCATCGACGGCATCCTCGTACAGCTGCCGCTGCCGGCGCACCTGGACGCGTCCCTGCTGCTGGAGCGCATCAGCCCCGACAAGGACGTAGACGGCTTCCACCCCTACAACATCGGCCGCCTGGCCCAGCGCATGCCGCTGCTGCGCCCCTGCACGCCGAAAGGGATCATGACCCTGCTGGAAAGCACCGGGGCCGATCTCTACGGCATGGACGCAGTCGTCGTCGGCGCCTCCAACATCGTCGGCCGCCCCATGGCCCTCGAGCTGCTGCTGGCCGGCTGCACCGTCACCGTCACCCACCGCTTCACCAAGGACCTCGCTGGCCACGTCGGCCGTGCCGACCTGGTGGTGGTCGCCGCCGGCAAGCCGGGCCTGGTCAAGGGTGAGTGGATCAAGGAAGGTGCCATCGTCATCGACGTCGGCATCAACCGCCAGGAAGACGGCAAGCTGGTGGGCGACGTGGAATACGAACCGGCCCTGCAACGCGCCAGCTGGATCACCCCAGTCCCGGGCGGCGTCGGCCCCATGACCCGTGCCTGCCTGCTGGAGAACACCCTCCACGCGGCGGAGACCCTGCACGACTGAGCAGCGGCGACCCCATGAAAAACGGCACCCTCGGGTGCCGTTTTCGTTTCAGCGAACAGGCCCCCGGGAATCCGCGGGCCCGCCGTCCAGCGTCATTTCTTCTGCCAGGACTTCACCAGCTCCTCGTAGTTCACGGTCTCGCCCTTCGGCTTCTCGTTGGCCAGCTTCGGCTTCGGTGCGCCCGGCTGGTCGAACCAGTACTGGGCGTCCCGCTCCTCGTTGAGCTTCGGCCCGCACTCGCCCTGCACACCGGAGCGCTCGATGCGCGCCATCATGGTGTCCTGCGCTTTGGCCAGGCCATCCAGGGCTTCCTGCGGGGTCTTCTCGCCGCTGGCGGCCTCGGCGATGAACTGCCACCACAGCTGCGCCAGGCGCGGGTAGTCCGGGACGTTGGTACCGGTGGGCGACCACTGCAGGCGCGCCGGGCTGCGGTAGAACTCAACCAGCCCGCCGAGTTTCGGTGCCGCCTCGGTCATCGCCAGGGAGTTGATGTCCGATTCGCGGATCGGCGTCAGCCCCACCAAGGTCTTCTTCAGCGAAACCGTCTTGGCGGTGACGAACTGCGCGTAGAGCCAGGCCGCCAGGCGCTGCTTCTCGGGGGTGGACTTGAGGAAGGTCCAGGAACCGGTGTCCTGGTAGCCCAGCTTCATGCCCTCTTCCCAGTACGGGCCCTTGGGCGACGGAGCCATGCGCCACTTCGGCGTGCCGTCGGCGTTGACCACCGGCAGGCCGGGCTTGGTCATGTCGGCGGTGAAGGCGGTGTACCAGAAGATCTGCTGGGCGATATTGCCCTGCGCAGGCACCGGGCCGGCCTCGGAGAAAGTCATGCCCTGGGCTTCCGGCGGCGCGTACTGGTGCAGCCAGTCGACGTACTTCTGGGTCGCATAGACCGCTGCCGGGCCGTTGGTGTCGCCACCGCGGGTGACGCTGGAACCCACCGGGCGGCAGCCGTCGACGCGAATGCCCCACTCGTCCACCGGCAGGCCGTTGGGCAGGCCCTTGTCGCCGCCGCCGGCCATGGAGAACCAGGCGTCGGTGAAGCGCCAGCCAAGGGACGGGTCCTTCTTGCCGTAGTCCATGTGGCCATAGACGCGCTTGCCGTCGATTTCCTTCACGTGCTTGCTGAAGAACTCGGCAATGTCCTCGTAGGCGGACCAGTTCACCGGCACGCCCAGCTCATAGCCGTAGATTTCCTTGAACTTGGCCTTCAGCTCGGGCTTCTCGAACCAGTCGGCGCGGAACCAGTACAGGTTGGCAAACTGCTGGTCGGGCAGCTGGTAGATCTTCTTGTCCGGGCCCGTAGTGAAGGAAATGCCGATGAAGTCGTTGAGGTCCAGGGTCGGCGAGGTCACGTCCTTGCCTTCGTTGGCCATCATGTCGGTGATCGACACGGCCTTGCCGTAGCGGAAGTGGGTGCCGATCAGGTCCGAGTCGTTGACCCAGCCGTCATAGATGTTCTTGCCCGACTGCATCTGCGTCTGCAGCTTCTCCACCACGTCGCCTTCCTGCATCAGGTCGTGCTTGAGCTTGATGCCGGTGATCTCGCTGAAGGCCTTGGCCAGCACCTTGGCCTCGTACTCGTGGGTGGCGATGGTTTCCGAAGCGACGTTGATCTCCATGCCACGGAACGGCTCGGCGGCCTTGATGAACCACTTCAGCTCGGCCAGCTGCTGCTCCTTGCTCAGGGTCGAGGGCTGGAACTCCGCGTCGATCCACTTCTTCGCCGCATCCTCGTAGGCATCGGCCCAGGCCGCGCCACTCAATCCGGACAACGCCAGCAGGGCCGCTATCGCCATGCTATGTCGGGTCTTGTAATTGTTTTCGAACATAGACACCTCCTTGGGGATTTTGAACGGTCGCAACTAGCCGAAGCGCATCACGACCAACAACCACACGACGGATAGCGCCGAGGCTACCCACAGGTTCCAACTGGTCGCGCCTATCACCAGCAGGTGCAGGTAGGCGCTCCCGAGAAGCCCGATGAACAACCGGTCGCCACGGGTGGTGACGATCGGCAAGAAGCCCTTGCGCTCGACGCAGGGCGAACGCAGTTCCCAGATGCCCATCAGCAGCAGCACCAGGCCGATGCTGCCGAAGAACACCGCGGTGGGCAGGGTCCAGGCCATCCATTCCATAAGTCACCTCATACCCGGCCAAGGGCAAAGCCCTTGGCCACGTGATTGCGCACGAACCAGATCACCAGCACGCCCGGCAGGATGGTCAACACCCCCGCCGCCGCCAGCACGCCCCAGTCGATCCCCGAAGCGGACACGGTGCGGGTCATCACCGCCACGATCGGCTTGGCGTCCACCGAGGTCAGGGTGCGCGCCAGCAGCAGCTCGACCCAGGAGAACATGAAGCAGAAGAACGCCGTCACGCCGATGCCCGAGCCGATCAGCGGGATGAAGATCTTGGCGAAGAAGCGCGGGAAGCTGTAACCGTCGATATAGGCCGTCTCGTCGATCTCCTTCGGCACCCCCGACATGAAGCCCTCGAGAATCCACACCGCCAGCGGCACGTTGAACAGGCAATGGGCCAGGGCCACGGCGATATGGGTATCGAACAGACCGATGGACGAATACAGCTGGAAGAACGGCAGCAGGAACACCGCCGGCGGCGCCATGCGGTTGGTCAGCAGCCAGAAGAACAGGTGCTTGTCCCCCAGGAAGCGGTAGCGCGAGAAGGCGTAGGCCGCCGGAAGCGCCACCGCCAGGGAGATCACCGTGTTCAGGCACACGTAGTAGAGCGAGTTGAGGTAGCCCTCGTACCAGCTCGGGTCGGTGAAGATCACCTGGTAGTTGCGCAGGGTGAACTCGTGGGGCCAGAGCGTCAGGCCGCCGAGTATCTCGGTGTTGCTCTTGAACGACATGTTCAGCAGCCAGTAGATGGGCACCAGCAGGAACAGGATGTAGGCGAGCAGCACCAGGGTTTTGCGTGGTGTCATGGGCGGCCTCAGCTCTTCGAGTCGTTATGGGTCATGGCCGTGTAGAACAGCCAGGACACCAGCAGGATGATGAGGAAGTACACCAGCGAGAACGCCGCCGCCGGCCCCAGGTCGAACTGCCCCACCGCCATCTTGGTCAGCGTCTGGCTGAGGAAGGTGGTGGCGTTGCCCGGCCCGCCGCCGGTGAGCACGAAGGGCTCGGTGTAGATCATGAAGCTGTCCATGAAGCGCAGCATCACGGCGATCAGCAGCACACTCTTCATCTTCGGCAACTGGATATGGCGGAACACCGCCCAGCCCGAGGCGCGGTCGATGCGCGCCGCCTGGTAGTAGGCATTGGGGATGGCGCGCAGGCCCGAGTAGCACAGCAGCGCCACCAGCGAGGTCCAGTGCCACACGTCCATCACCAGCACCGTCACCCAGGCGTCCATGGTGTTGGAGGCGTAGTTGTAGCTGATGCCCAGCTTGCTCAGGGTCCAGCCCAGCAAGCCGATATCGGCGCGGCCGAAGATCTGCCAGATGGTGCCGATCACGTTCCACGGGATCAGCAGCGGAATGGCCATGACGATCAGGCTCGCCGAGGCCCAGCGCCCTTTTGTCGGCATGCACAGGGCGATGCCGATGCCCAGCGGGATCTCGATCAGCAGCACGCAGGCGGAGAAGATGAACTGGCGCAGCAGCGAATCATGCAGGCGCGGGTCCTGCAGCACCTGCTTGTACCAATCGACACCGACGAAGGTGCGGGTGGAGGCATCGAAGATGTCCTGCACCGAATAGTTCACCACCGTCATCATCGGCAGGATGGCGCTTAAGGCCACCAGCAGGAACACCGGCAGCACCAGCCACCAGGCCTTGTTATTGACCACCTTGTCGGTCATGGCGCCACCTCCACCAGCAGGTCATCGGCGTAGAGCATCAACCACTGCGAAGGGAAGCCGATCCACGCCGTGCCCCGAGGCACCGTCTCGTCTTCCTGCAGGCGCGCCTTGAGGCGTTGCCCGTCCAGGTTCAGGGTGAGGATCTTGTAGGTGCCCAAGTCCTCGACGTGGGTCACCTCGCCGGCCAGGGCATCGACGAAGTGCTCGTCGCTGACGTGCACGAACTCCGGGCGGATGCCCAGCTTCAGGCTGCTCCAGCCCCCTTGGCCAGGTGCGCCGCCATGGCCGGGCCCAGGGGCACGCGGGTGTTGCCGAACACCAGCGCATCCCCCTCCGGGCGCACCTCGATCAGATTCATCCCCGGGCTGCCGATGAAGAAGCCGACGAAGGTGTGCAGCGGCCGCTCGAACAGCTCGCGCGGGGTGCCGAACTGGACGATACGGCCTTCGTACATCACCGCGATCTTGTCGGCGAAAGTCGAGGCCTCCAGCTGGTCGTGGGTCACGTAGATCATGGTGATGTTGAACTGCTCATGGATCTGCTTGAGCTTGCGCCGCAGCTTCCACTTCAGGTGTGGGTCGATCACCGTCAGCGGCTCATCGAAGAGGATCGCCGACACATCGTCGCGCACCAGCCCGCGGCCCATGGAGACCTTCTGCTTCTCGTCCGCCGTCAGGTTGCGCGCCTTGCGCTTGAGCAGGTGATGCAGGTCGAGCACCTCGGCGATCTCGCTGACCTTGCTCAACACCCGCGACTCCGGCAGGCCCTGGTTGCGCAGGGGGAAGGCCAGGTTGTCGAACACCGTCATGGTGTCGTAGACCACCGGGAACTGGAAAACCTGGGCGATGTTGCGTTCCTCCGGCGGCAGCAGATTGACCTCGCGGGTGTCGAACAGCACCTGCCCTTCGGAGGGGCTGAGCAGCCCGGAAATGATGTTCAGCAAGGTCGACTTGCCGCAGCCCGAAGGCCCCAGCAGCGCATAGGCGCCGCCCTGCTCCCAGACGTGGTCCATCGCCAGGATGGCGTAGTCTTCCGGGCCCTTCGGCTGGCTGGCGTAGCTGTGGGCCAGGCTCTGCAGGCGTATCTCGGCCATGGGCGGCTCCTCAGGTACGACGGCTCGGCGCCAGGACCAGGCGGTCCTGGGCGTCGAAGACGAAGAGTTTGTGGGTGGGGATGTAGATGCGAATCGGCGCATCCACGTCGTACTCGTGCACGCCCTGCAGGTGCAGCACCAGGGCGAAATGCTCGCTGCGCACATGGAGGAAGGTCTCGGAGCCGCTGATCTCGGCCAGCTCCACCTTCACCGCCAGCTCCAGGTCGTCGTCGTTGGAGGGCACCAGGCCGATGTGGCCGGGGCGCACGCCGAAGCGGTAGGCGCCCTCGCCCAGTTCGCGCAGCTCGGTGGTCAGCGGGAAGTGGACGAAATCACGGAAGCTCACCTCGCCTTCGCTGATGCGCCCGTCCACCAGGTTGATCGGCGGCTCGGAGAACAGCTCGGCGGCCAGCACCTGCTGCGGCCGCTGGTACACCTCGGTGGTCGGCCCGCTCTGGATCACCCGGCCCTCGTGGAGGATGGTCACCGTGCCGCCCAGGGCCAGCGCCTCGTTGGGCTCGGTGGTGGCGTACACGGCGATGCTGCGGCGGGTGCGGAACAGCTCGCGCATCTCCTGGCGCAGCTCCTCGCGCAGCTTGTAGTCGAGGTTAACCAGGGGCTCGTCGAACAGCACCAGGTCGGCGTCCTTGACCATCGCCCGGGCCATGGCCGTGCGTTGCTGCTGGCCACCGGAAAGCTCCAGCGGGTGGCGCTGCAGGAACTTCTCGATGCGCAGCATCTGCGCCGTCTCGCGCACCTTGCGCTCGATCTCCTCACGGCCGACGCCGCTCTGCCGCAGCGGCGAAGCGATGTTCTCGAACACCGTGAGGTTGGGATAGTTGATGAACTGCTGGTAGACCATCGACACGTTGCGGCGGCGCACCGGCACCCCGGTCACGTCGACGCCGTTGAGCAGGATGCGCCCGCTGCTGGGCTTGTCCAGCCCGGCCATCAGGCGCATCAGTGAGGTCTTGCCGGCCAGGGTCCGGCCGACCAGCACGTTGAAGGAACCCGGCTCGAAGCTCAGGCAGGCATCGTCTATGTAGACCTGATGGTCGACGACGCGGCAGACATGCTCCAGCGTTAACGACATGGCGTGTCCTTGTGGTTGTTCTCAGCCATTCGCGGCTCTGGGCCGCGCTACCACAAGGCGACTTCCGTGCCAGGAGCACCAAAAATCTTCTATCACATTGATTAAGCTGGTTTTTAGTGAAATTCAGCGCCACGCACGAATGTTCACTTGAACAGTATTGAACATTCGAATGTGAACAACTGAACACTTCGAACGTTGACTTTGAACAGCCATGAACAACACTGCTCGGATCGCCGCAGAGCGAATGCCCCATAACAACAAGAACGCTGCGAGGCTCACATGGCCACCCCTGCCCAGGCGCCCGTACCGGCGCCGAACCACGATGCGATCGTCCGCGACTCGTGGAACCGCTGCCGCGACTTCGGCCTCACCCACCAGAGCCGACCGAGCTTCGGCGACGCCGCCGCGGGCGACGTCTCGGCACTGCTGGAGAGCCGGCACTTCCTCGTGCAGACCACCCACCAGGAGGTCCTGCCCTATTACGAGAACATTCTCGCCAACTCCAACTGCCTGATCATGCTCGCCGACAACCAGGGCCAGCTGCTGCAGTCCTGGGGCGACCGCCGCTTCGTCGAACCCTCCCAGGCCGCCGGCTTCGTCGCTGGCGCCCTGTGGCAGGAGCGCACCACCGGCACCAACGCCATCGGCACCGCGCTGGCCTGCGGCCAGGCCGTGCACATCCAGCGCGACGAGCACTTCCTCAAGGCCAACCGCTTCATGACCGGCTCCGCCTCGCCGATCTTCGACGCCACCCGGCAGATGATCGGCGTGCTCGACGTCTCCAGCGACAGCTACCTGCCGCCCTCGCACACCCTGGGCATGGTCAAGATGATGAGCCAGTCGGTGGAGAACCGGCTGATCCTCGGGCGCTTCAAGGACGACTACTTCCAGCTCAGCTTCAACACCAGCCTGGACAACCTCGACAGCCAGTGGGCCGGGCTGCTGGTGTTCGACGAGGCCGGCCAGGTGGTTTCGGCCAACCGCCGCGCCGACTCGCTGCTGGGCATCGGCCTGTCGTGGATGAACATCGAAAGCCTGTTCGACCTGAGCCTGCCTCAGTTGCTTGCACAGCCCGACAACCTGCCCTTCCCGCTGCGGGCCGCCGGCCGCTACCGCTTCCATGGCCGCCTGCTGCGCCCGCGCAAGCCTCGCATCGAGGCCCGTGATTTCCGCCCCGCCCCCGCGACCCCGAGCGAAGCGCCGGCCGGCGAGCTGACCCTCGGCACCATCAGCCTGGGCGATGCCCGTGTCGACCGCGTGGTGCAGCAGGCGCAACGGCTGCTGGAAAAGGACATCCCCATCCTCATCCAGGGCGAGACCGGCGTCGGCAAGGAGGTGTTCGTCAAGGCCCTGCACCAGGCCAGCTCCCGCGCCGGCAAGGCGCTGGTGGCGGTGAACTGCGCGGCCATTCCGGCCGAGCTGGTGGAGTCGGAGCTGTTCGGTTACGAAAAGGGCGCCTTCACCGGTGCCAACCAGAAGGGCAGCGTCGGCCTGATCCGCAAGGCCGACAAGGGCACCCTGTTCCTCGACGAGATCGGCGACATGCCCCTCAACGTCCAGGCCCGGCTGCTGCGGGTACTGCAGGAGCGCAGCGTGCAGCCCCTCGGCGGCGGCGAACCCTACCCGGTGGATATCCGCCTGGTCTCGGCCACCAACCGCCCGCTGCGCCAGGATGTGGACGCCGGGCTGTTCCGCCAGGACCTCTACTACCGCGTCAGCGGCCTCAACCTCGAACTGCCGCCCCTACGCGAACGCAGCGACCGTGGCGAGCTGTTCCGCCGCCTCTGGGAGCAGCACCGCGAGCCGCGCCAGTGGGCCGGCTTCAGCAACGATGTGCACGAACTCTTCATGGCCCACCCCTGGCCCGGCAACCTGCGCCAGGCCGGCAGCGTGATCCAGATCGCCCTGGCCATGGCGGAAGAACAGCCCATCCGCCGCGAGCACCTGCCGGACGACTTCTTCGCCGACCTGGAAGAAACCCCGCCGCCCAGCCACGGCACCACGCCAACCCAGCCGACGGACGCCAGCCTCGCCGCCCAGCTGCAGGCCTGCGGCGGCAACATCTCCGACCTTGCGCGCCGCCTCAACCTCAGCCGCAACACGCTGTACAAGCGCCTGCGCGAGCAGGGCCTGTACCCCGGCGGCTAGCGCAAGCCGCCCAGCCTTGCTGCCTCAGGCGAAGCGCAGGGTCACGCGGCGGTTGTGACGGCTCTTCTTCTCGATCTTGTCGCACACCACCCGGCCGATCTCGCGGGTGTTGCGCACATGGGTGCCGCCACAGGGCTGGATGTCCACCCCGGGGATGTCCACCACCCGCACCAGGCCCTGCAGCACCGGCGGCGCCACCGCCTGGGTGCGGGTCATCTCCAGCACCGTGTTGTATTCGCTGGCCGGCAGCATATGGGTGCGCACATCCAGCGCCCCCTCGATCAGCTCGTTCAGCGCATGGGTCAGGTGCTCCTTGTCCAGGGTCGATTCCGGCAGGTCGAAATCCAGGCGGCCCTTGTCGGCCGCGATGCTGCAACCGGTGACGGGGGCATCGATGATCGAGCACAGCAGGTGCAGGCAGGTGTGCATCTTCATGTGCTGGAAGCGCCGCTCCCAATCCAGGCAGCCCTGCAGTTCGAGGCCTGCGGTGACGGGCACGGCGCCCTCCTCCAACTGGTGCCAGATCATCGAGCGCAGCAGCGGGTCGCGCTGGGTGCCGACCACCGCCACCACCGAACCATCCGGCAACAGCAGGTGGCCCTGGTCCCCGGCTGGCCGCCGCCGGTGGGGTAGAACAGCGTCTGGTCCAGCGCCACGCCCTGGTCACTCACCGCGAGCACGCGGGCCGTGAAGGTGCGCTGGTAGGGGGCTTCGTCGAACAGGGCGCGGGTGTGCATGGCGAATACGGACATTTCAGCCTCCGATGCTCAGGAAATAGGGTTGCAGTTGCGAGCGCACGAGTGCGCTGAGGCCAGGTGGGTCGAGCAGGGTGATGTCGTGGTCGGGGCCGATGATCCGCAGGTGCAGCGGGTAACGGGGCGCCGGCAGGGCCAGGCCGATGCTGCGCAGCCGGTACTGGCGGTGGTTGCGCTCGTGCACCGTGCATTCCAGGGCCATGCAGCCGAAGCGCCGGTGCTCGGCGTCCAGCACCAGCACCTCGCCGCTTTCCGGCAGCTCGCCCACCAGGTGCACCCGCTCGTTGAGGGCGAAGGCCCCCAGGTAGCCGCAGTTGGACGACATCGACGCGCGCTGCATCTGCAGTTGGTTGACGATGCTGACCTTGGTGTTGGCCGGCACGTCGCGGGTGATCACGCAGGCCGGGCTGATGAATACGTTGTCGCCGATGCTGATGGGCCCGAGGATACGCGCCCCCGCGCCTACCTCCACGTGATTGCCCAGGCGCGGGTGGCGCTTGCCGCCCGGGTTGTCGGCGATGCCCGAAGCGCCGAGGGTGACGCCACTGAGCAGGTAGCAGTCGTCGCCGATCTCGCAGGTCTGGCCGATCACGGTGCCGAAGCCATGGTCGAGCACGAAACGCTTGCCGATGCGCGCCGCCGGGTGGATCTCGGCGCCGGACAGCAACTTGCCGGTGCTGGCCAGCTTGTGCGCCATGGCCTCGTGCCCGTCCACCACACCGTGGGTCCAGACCTGGTGCGCCAGGCGATGGAACAGCACCGCCTTGAAGGAGGCATAGGAGCCGAGCACCAGGTCGATGCGCCCGGCCGTGGCGGGGTCGCGCTGGGCATAGGCCTGAAGGTCGTCTGCCACCTGCTGCACGGCCACGTCCATGATGCCGTCCAGGTGGGGCATGAGCTGGTCCAGCTCGTTCGGCTTGAGTGCATGCACCAGTTGATCGAGCAGCTCGTCATAGAGCCGCAACCTGTCGAGATATCCCCACATCCTGTCGCCCTCCCCAGGCTCGTTATTCGAAATGCGGCAGGTAGCCGTCCACACCGTCGTAGATCAGGGTCAGTACCCGGCTGCCGCGCGGCAGCTCGCCGGCCAGGCTGGCGATGGCCACCAGATTGGCGGCCGAGGACAGCCCCAGGCTCACCGCGTCGCTACGCATGGTGCGGCGCACACGCTCCAGGCAATCCGCCTTGGCTACCTTGAGCATGCCGTCGAGCACCCCGAGGTTGAGGATGCTCGGCACCAGGCCGATGGACAGGCCCTGGATCTCGTGCGGCGCGTGGCGGTCGGCGAGCAGGTCGCACTGCTCCGGTTCGACGCCGAACACCCGCAGCGAAGGCCAGCGCGCCTTGAGCGTCTCGCCCAGCCCGGTGATGTGGCCGCCGGTGCCGATGCCCGCCACCAGGCAATCGAGGGGGCGATCGGCGAAGTCGCGGAGGATCTCCTGCGCGGTGCTGCGTCTGTGGGTTTCCGGGTTGGCGGCATTGCGTTGCTGGTTGAGCATCACGTAGCCGGGGTTCTCCAGTTGCAGCTCCATGGCTTTCTCGCCATGGGAGTTGTTGCCAAGGCGGCTGTCGGAGAGCACCACCTCGGCACCGTAGAGGCGCAGCACCTTCTGTTTCTCGGGGCTGTAGTTGTCGGGGATCACCAGGACCACGCGGTAGCCGAGGATGTTGCCGGCGATGGCCAGGCCGATGCCGGTGTTGCCACCACTGGGTTCGATGATGGTCTGCCCGCTGCCGGGCACGAGGATGCCCCGGGCCTCGGCGTCGCGGACCATGCCCAGGGCGATGCGTGCCTTGTGGCTGCCACCGGGGTTGAGCGACTCCAGCTTGGCGTACACCTCCAGCCCGGTCTCGGCGCTGAAGGCGGCCAGGCGCACCACGGGCGTCTCGCCAATGGCCTGGAGCAGGGATTCGTGGATCATCGCGCGCCTCCTCAGTACAGCGGCATGTCGGTGTCGACATCCCGCGCCCAGGCCTTGATGCCGCCCTGCAGCACCTGGATCTGGGTGAAGCCCGCTGCCAGCAGCAGCAGCGCCGCGCGTTCGGCACGGGTGCCGCCGTAGCAGACGATGCACAGCGGGCGCTGGCGATCCAGCTCGTCGAGGCGAGCGTCCAGCTCGCCCAGCGGCAGGTTGAGGCTGCCGGGCAGGCGGCACACCTCCAGCTCGTTGGTTTCGCGCACGTCCAGCAGTTGCAGATCGGTGCCACAGGCCAGGAGCTGCTGCAGCTCCAGCGCGGTGATGCGGAAATCCGCCGGTAGCGTGCTGGCAGGCGGGATGCTGGAAGAACAGGCCGAAACCTCCTCTTCCAGCGGCTGCATGCAGGTGCGGCCGGGCGAGCAGGACGGGCAGTTGGCGCGGCGCTTGAAGCGCACTTCGTTGAACTTCATCGCCAGGGCGTCGAAGCGCATCAGCCGGCCCACCAGGGGCTCGCCGATGCCGAGGACCAGCTTCACCGCCTCGGTGGCCTGGAGCAGCCCGACCACGCCGGGCAGCACGCCGATCACCCCGCCGGCGCTGCAGTTGGGTGCCAGCTCCGCCGGCGGGCTCTTGGGAAACAGGCAGCGGTAGCAGGGGCCGTCCTGATGGTTGAACACGCTGATCTGCCCGTCGAAGCGGTGCAGCGCGCCGTAAACCAGCGGCCGGCCCAGCAGCACACAGGCATCGTTGACCAGGTAGCGGGTGGCGAAGTTGTCGGTACCGTCCACCACCAGGTCGTAGTCGCCCACCAGCTTCAGGGCGTTATCCGGAGTCAGGGCGCAGTCGTGGGCATCGATGTGGATGTCCGGGTTGAGGTCCAGCAGGCGACGGCGCGCCGACTCGACCTTGGGCAGGCCCAGGGTGCTGGTGCCATGCACCACCTGGCGCTGCAGGTTGCTGGCCTCGACGCGGTCGAAATCCACCAGGCCCAGGGTGCCGATGCCGGCGGCGGCGAGGTACAGGCTCACCGGAGAACCCAGGCCGCCGGTGCCGATGATCAGCACCCGCGCCTTCTTCAGGCGCAACTGGCCCTGGCGGCCGACGTCCGGCAGGGTGATGTGGCGCACGTAGCGGCGCACCTCGTCGTTGCTCAGCTCATCGCTGTCCAGGCCCCCGGAGGTGGCGAGCATGATGTCCAGCTCGGCGCCTGCCTCCAGGCTGCTGTCGCCGTCCACAAGCTCGCCGTTGGCGCTGAGCAGGAAGTGCTCCTTGAACTGGTCGTTTCCATAGAACAGGTGGTCACGCAGCCCCGCGTGGCGGCTGCAGATATCCTCGACCAGCTCGCGCACCGTGGTGCCCTGCCCTTGCAGGCGGGCCTCCGGCAATTTGGCGACACGTGCCAGTACATCCGGGAAGATCACCGTATTCATAGCCAACTCCTTTTATGCAGGTCGTTATGGGGTGCCGGGGTATTCCCGGCTGCAGACAAAGGATTCTCCGCTCCACTCGAACAGCTTCGCGCCGTGGGCCCGGCCGGCCCGCACATCCACCACCAGGTGGGCGACGGGGTGGATCGGCTCGCCCATGAACAGCGCCTTGTCCTCGTCTTCGCGGCTGAAGTAGGCGCCGACGTCGGGGTGCGAGTGGTAGATGACCCGCACCGGGTTGTCGCCGCGCAGGCTGCGGTTGAGCAGCAGGGTGTCGGCCACCGCGAAGGTGAAGCCGGTGCTGGCGTCACGCCGGAACACCTCGGGGCTGCGCTGGTTGAGCAGGTTCTGGATGTTGCTGCCCAGGTGCACCTCGCCATCGGCGAAGACGAAGCCGCAGCACTCCTCGGGGTAGGTCTCGCAGGCGTGGCGGTAGATCGGCTGCAGGGTGTCGCGATCGATCACGTCCATGTGGTCCTCGTTGTCAGGGCTTGCGCGTCAGGAGTTTTTCCACGGGCAGCTTGGTGATGGCGAAACCGGCGAGCAGGATCGCCGAGTACAGCGCCAGGTCGCGGGAGATGGCCTGCCCCTCGTACCAGGAGCCGATGACCACGGCGAACACCGGGAAGATGATGAAGACGAAGGAGAGGATCACCGGGCTCAGGCGCTTGAGCAGGAAGAAGTAGACGATGAAGCCGCCCACCGACGCGCACAGGCCCAGGTAGGTGAGCGCCAGCCAGGAGCGCGAGGTGACCTGGCTGAAGTCCGGCTGTTCCACCACCAGGCCGGCGAGGAACAGCATCGCCCCGGCCAGGCCGATGGGCAGCGTGTTGTAGGTGATGACGCTGATGCCCTCGCCCTTCTGCTTGGTGATCACGTAGCACAGCGCATGCATCACTGCGGCGGCGAGGATCGCCAGCACGCCGAGGAATTCGGCGTGGTCCAGGCGCAGGCCCTGGCTGCGCAGGATCATGAACAGGCTGCCGAAGCCGATGCCGATGCCCACCACCTGGGACAGGTAGATGCGCTCGCGCAGGAACAGCGACGAGAAGATCAGGATGAACACCGGCATGCAGCTGAACAGCAGTGCGGTGAGCCCCGAGGAGACATGCATCTCGCCGTAATTGAGCAGGTAGTAGGGAATGCTGAAGTAGCTCAGGGTGACGAAGGCGAAGAAGCCCAGGCGCTCGCGGGGGAACAGGATCGAGTCGCCACGGACCAGGGCGAAGCAGATGAACAGCGGGAAGGCGATGAGGAAGCGCAGGCCCGAGGAAGTCAGGGGCGGCACGCTCTCCACGGCGATCTTGATGCCCAGCCAGGTGGTGCCCCAGCTCAGGCACACCACGAGAAACAGCAGGCTGGTGATGAATCCGGCCAACCAGTGCTTTTGCGATTTTCCGGTGTTTTCAATTACGGCGGACATTGGCATGATGGCAATTCATCCTTGCTGCTAAATTGACCTCTAAAACCTGGGTATCAATCACTGATTGACACAGCTCAATCAGGCTATTAGGACGAAAAATGGCTGTCAAACCAATTATTGACACGGTGTCAATTCTGAAATCAGCACTGGATTCCGGCCAGGGCGCGAAGTACAAGCGCCTCGCCGGAGCCATGGAAATCAGGATTCTCGAGGGCACCCTGGAAGGCGGCGCCAAGCTGCCGCCGCATCGCAACCTGGCCGACCGCCTGGGGGTGACCATCGGCACCGTCAGCCGCGCCTACGCCGAGCTGGAACGCATGGGGCTGGTGATAGCCCGCGTCGGCGACGGCACCTTCGTCCGCCGCCGGGGGCTGGAACGCAAGCGCGACGAGGGCTTCCGCAACTTCATCGAAGAGGCGCCGGAGCTCTACGACATGAGCCGCAACATGCACATCCCCGGGCATGAAACAGCCTTTCTGGCGCAGAGCCTGCTGGACCTGGCCAACGACCCGCAGACCCTGCAGGACCTGACCCGCTACACGCCGGACATCGGCCTGCCGCGCTACCGCCAGGTGGGCGCGAACTGGCTGGCCCACGGCGACTTCCAGCCCCAGGCGGACCAGGTGCTGTGCGTCAACGGCGGCCAGCACGGGCTGCTCTGCACCCTGATGGGCCTGTTGCGCGCGGGGGATATCCTGGTCACCGAGCAGCTCACCTACCCGGGGCTGATCACCCTGGCCCGGATGCTCGGCATCAAGCTGCTCGGCGCGGACATGGACGAGGAAGGGCTGGTCCCCGCCTCCCTCGACGAGATCTGCCGCAACAACCGGGTCACCGCGCTCTACTGCACACCGACCATCCAGAACCCCACCACCGGCGTGCTCTCGCACCAGCGCCGCGACGCCATCGCGCGCCTGTGCCGCGAGCACAACCTGCTGATCATCGAAGACGAGGCCCACGCGGTGCTGGTGGAGGACCGCCCGCCGCCCCTGAGCCTCTACGCCCCGGAGCGCACCATCCTCATCAGCAGCCTGAGCAAGGCGGTGGCCGCCGGCCTGCGGGTGGGCTACCTGCATGCGCCGACGGCACTGGTCAGCCGCATCGCCGCAGCCCTGCGCGCCACCTGCTGGATGGCCACGCCCCTGGCGCTGGAGCTGTCGACGCTATGGATCGAGAACGGTACGGCGGAGAAGTTGCTGAGCCAGCAGATCCACGAGATCGGCCGACGCAAGGCATTGGTGGAACGGCTGCTGGACGGGCTCAACTACCGCACCCATCCGCAGAGTCCGCACTTCTGGATCGAAGTACCGGAAGCCTGGCGCGCCTCGGACATCGAGGCCGACCTGAAGCTGAAGAACTACCTGATCACCGCCGCCGAAGCCTTCGCCGTGGGCCGCGCCACGGTGCCGCAGTTCGTCCGCGCCAGCGTCAGCAACGCCTCCAGCAACGACCAACTGCTCTACGACGGCTTCCTCACCCTGGCCAGCACCCTGCGCGAGGAGGCCGACCGCTTCGGGCTATGAGCCGCAGGGCGGATCTTGGTTCGTACTCGACACCACCCTCGGCCTCAGCGCCAATGGCGCTGCTGCACCCGCTTGCCGTTGCCGCCAGCGAGCAGGGCGAGGCCGAGGAACAGGCTTTCCACCACCCAGGCCAGCAGCAGCGCGCAGACGATGCCCCAGGCCATCGCCTCGGGCACCAGCAGCACCTGGTAGCTGTAGGCGTTGGCGGTTTCCAGCAACAGGTCGTGGTCGGCGCTCGTGGCCACGTGCCAGGTGCGCGCGTACCAGGCGCCCTGCATGGCCTCCCACTCGCGCTGCAGCAAGGCATCGCGGTTGACCAGGGTGGCCACGCTGTCGGCGTCGCTGCGCATCACCGGGTCGTTGCTGGCGCGGTAGTGGGCCACCAGCGCGGCGAGGTCGCCATCGAAGAAACGCTGGGCGGTCTCGCGGAAGCCCTTGAGCCCGGTCTCAGCCTCCAGGCGATGGGCCTCGACGCGCTTGGCGTAGTCATCGACGAACCCGGGCACCTGCACCCCGATGAGCAGACCCAGGGCGAACAGCGCCAGTCGCAGGTAGCTTCGCAGCATCGATATTCCCTCTCGTTGTTCAGGTCTGCCCGGAGGCCAGGCACTCGCCCCGCCGCCACAGGCTCCAGGCGCCGGGCTGGTAGAGCGTCCAGGTTTCGTTGTCGGTCAGCGGCTCGGTGGCGATCACCGTTACCACGTCATTGGGCGTGGTCTCGGACTGGAAGTCCACGGTCAGGTCCGCGTCTTTCAGTCGCGCCGGGCCGAAGGGCGCACGCCGGGTGATCTGCGCCAGTTTGGTGGTGCAGAAGCAGAACAGCCAGTCACCGTCGCTGAGCAGGCAGTTGAACACGCCCCGGCTGCGGTACTCGGAGCAGGCCTGCACCAGCACCGGCAGCAACACCTCCACCGGCACCGGCTCGGGGAAGCCCTGGCGCACACGGTTGAGCAGGTCGCAGAAGGCCGCCTCGCTGTCGGTGTCGCCCACCGCCCGGTAGAAGCTGGCGGCCGGGTGGAAGTCGGCGAGCTGGCCGTTGTGGGCGAAGCACCAGTTGCGGCCCCACAGCTCGCGGACGAAGGGATGGGTGTTGGCCAGGCTGACCTTGCCGACGTTGGCCTGGCGGATGTGGCCGATCACCGTTTCGCTCTTGATCGGGTAGCGCTGCACCAGGCGCGCCACCTCGGAGTCGACGCTGGCCGAGGGGTCCTGGAACAGGCGCAGGCCACGACCCTCGTAGAAGCCGATGCCCCAGCCGTCACGGTGCGGGCCGGTGCCGCCGCCGCGCTGCATCAGGCCGGTGAAGCTGAAGACGATATCGGTGGGCACATTGGCGCTCATGCCGAGCAATTCGCACATGGTTCAGGGCTCTCGTTTCAATGCCTGTCGCAGTTGTTCGGCTTCCCGCTCCAGGCGCGCCTGGATGCGGGCACGGCCAAAGGGCAGGAAGCGGGTGAGGATACGCCACAGCAGCGCGGCCAGGTCGCCCCGTTGCCGGGGAATCAGGTGCAGGTGCAGATGGGGCACGTGCTGGTTGGAATCCGGGCCGTCGTTGATCAGCAGGTTGATGCCTTGGCGACCATAGCCCGCACCGCGCAAGGCCTCGCCCACGCGCAGGGCCTGCTCCACCAGGCGCTGGCGCGCCGGGGCGCCGAGGTCGGCGAGGAACGGCGCGTGCTCGCGGGCCACCACCAGCACATGGGCCGGGCGCAGGGGGAAGATGTCCAGCAGCACCAGGAAGTGCTCGTCCTCGTGCAGCAGATGGGCCGGCAGCTTGCCGCCGGCGATGGCGCAGAACACACAATCCATGGGTATTCCTCGTAGCCGGCGCGGCGCGCTGCCTGGTGTCAGAGACGCGGCTCGATGCGCAGGCGGCGGTCGCCACGATCGTCGAGACGGGTGTCCACATGGCCGGTGGATTCACGCTCCATCAGTTGGCGCAGGGTCGGCTCCTCTTCTTCCTCGTCCGCGACCGCCGGCTTCTCGCGCTCGGCGCGACGGGCACGGATGGCACGTTCGATGGGCCAGCGGATGGCGACGAAGATGAGGTAAAGCACCAGGCCGATCATGCCGTACATGGCCAGGTCGGAAACCGCCTTCCAGGCGTTGTTGCCCACCTTGAACACGATGTCCAGCGCAGTCACCGCCACGGCCGGCGCGTAGAGGTCGCGGCCGGGGTCCACCGGGGTCGGCGTCAGCAGCAGCACGGCGACTATCAGGCGCAGGGGCTCGCGCAGCCAGCGCCACATCCAGCCGGTGGCGCGGAAGCTCACCAGCAGGCAGCCCAAGGCCGCGACGCCATAGGCGCCCCAGGCGAGGAGATAGTCGTGTTCGTTCATGGGCTTCCATGGCAAGGCGGGCAAAGGGGCGCTTATGATAGCGACTTTTCCGAAGCCCGGCGTCCCCGCCGTCGCCCGGCCCGCAACGCCTAGCCGTGAGAACCGCCATGTCCGAAGCCCCCATCGCCCGCATCCAGGCCGGAGCCGATCCCTACCGCTGGCTGGAGGAGCGCGACGCACCCGAGGTGCTCGACTACCTCAAGGCGGAGAACGCCTGGCTCGACCAGCACCTGGCCGCCGAAGCACCGCTGCGCGAGGCGCTGTTCGAGGAAATCCGCGGGCGCATCCGCGAGACCGACCTGTCCCTCGCCACGCCCTGGGGCCCCTACCTCTATTACCAGCGCACCACCGCCGGTGACGAATACCCGCGCCATTACCGCTGCGCACGCCCAGCCGAAGGCTTCGAGGTGGACGAGGCGACCGAGCAACTGCTGCTCGACCCGAACGCCCTGGCCGAGGGCGGCTTCCTTTCCCTCGGCGCCTTCAGCGTCAGCCCCGACCACCGACTGCTGGCCTACAGCCTGGACACCAGCGGCGACGAGATCTACCGCCTCTACGTCAAGAACCTGGTCGACGGCGCCATCAGCGCCCTGCCCTTCGACGACTGCGACGGCAGCATGACCTGGGCCAACGACAGCCGCACCCTGTTCTTCGGCGAGCTGGACGACACCCATCGCCCGCACCGCCTGTACCGTCACCGCCTGGGCGAGGCCGACGCCGAGCTGGTGTTCGAGGAGGCCGACGGCCGCTTCTTCCTCGGCTGCCACCGCGCCAGCTCCGAGCGCCAACTGGTGCTGATGCTGGGCAGCAAGACCACCAGCGAAAGCTGGGTGCTGGACGCCGACACCCCCGACGGCGACTTCCGCTGCCTGGCCCCGCGCGAGGAAGGCCACGAGTACTACGCCGACCACGGCCAGGTGGACGGCCAGTGGTGCTGGCTGATCCGCAGCAACCAGACCGGCATCAACTTCGCCCTCTACCAGGCCCCCGAAGCGACGCCCGAGCGCGCCCACTGGCACGAGCTGATCGGCCACAACCCCGACTGCATGCTCGAAGGCGTGGGCATGAACGCCGAAGCCTTCACCCTCAGCCTGCGCGAGGGCGGCCTGCCGATCATCCAGGTGCACCCCCGTGGCGCCGCGCCCTACCGCGTGCAACTGCCGGACGCCGCCTACAGCCTCTACGTGCAGGACAGCATGGAGTTCCACAGCCCGGCCATCCGCCTGCGCTACGAGGCCCTCTCCCGCCCGGCCCAGGTCCGCGAGCTGCGCCTGGCCGATGGCGAGCAGCGGGTACTCAAGCAAACCCCGGTGGAAGGCCCCTTCGACGCCGACGCCTACGTCAGCCAGCGCCTCTGGGCCACCGCCGCCGACGGCACCCGCGTGCCCATCAGCCTGGTCGCCCGCCGCGACGTGCTGGGCCAACCCGCGCCGCTCTACCTCTACGGCTACGGTGCCTACGGCGAAAGCCTCGACCCCTGGTTCTCCCACGCCCGTCTGAGCCTGCTGGAGCGCGGCTTCGTCTTCGCCATCGCCCACGTGCGCGGCGGCGGCGAGTTGGGCGAGGCCTGGTACCGCGCCGGCAAGCTGGAGCACAAGGCCAACAGCTTCAGCGACTTCATCGCCTGCGCCGAACACCTGATCGGCGAAGGCCTGACGAGCCGCGAGCAACTGGTGATCAGCGGCGGCAGCGCCGGTGGCCTGCTCATGGGCGCCGTGCTCAACCAGCGCCCCGACCTGTTCGCCGCCGCCATCGCCGAAGTGCCCTTCGTCGACGTGCTCAACACCATGCAGAACCCCGACCTGCCGCTGACCGTCACCGAGTACGACGAGTGGGGCGACCCGAACGAGCCCGAGGTGTTCGAGCGCATCCGCAGCTACGCGCCCTACGAAAACGTGCGTGCCCAGGCCTACCCGGCGCTGCTGGTGGTGGCCGGCTACAACGACTCGCGGGTGCAGTACTGGGAAGCTGCCAAGTGGGTGGCCAAGCTGCGCGCCACCCGCACCGACGACAACCTGCTGCTGCTCAAGACCGACCTCGGCGCCGGCCACGGCGGCATGAGCGGGCGCTACCAGGCGCTGCGCGACGTCGCCCTGGAGTACGCCTTCCTGCTCAAGGTGCTGGGGCTCACCGGCCGATGAAGGTGCAGCGCCTGCTGTTCATCTGTGGGCAGAACCGCCTGCGCAGCCCCACCGCCGAGCAGCTGTTCGCCAGCTGGCCGGGGATCGAAACCGACTCGGCCGGCCTCAAGGCCGAGGCGGAAACCCCGGTGATGCCCGAAGCCCTGGCCTGGGCCGACCTGATCCTGGTGATGGAGAGCAGCCACCGGCGCAAGCTCGCCGCACGCTTCCCCGCCGCCCTCAAGGGCAAGCGCGTGGTCAGCCTGGATATCCCCGACGACTACGAGTACATGGACCCGGCCCTGGTGGACCTGCTCCAGGCCCGCGTGCCGCCACTGCTGCGCTAGGGCGCCGGCTTCTTCTCACTGCCGCCCAGGCCCTTGCTGTTGCGATCCAGCTGCTCCTGCAGGGCCGGGATGCGCTCGTCGCGCGGGTCCGCCTGGCGCGTTGTCGGCGGGTTGACCAGCAGCGGCGGGCTGCCCGAACGCGGCGCAGCGGCCGGCAGGCTCGGTGGGCTGGCCTGGGGATAGGGTTGTGGCGTGGCCGTACCGGGCGAACCCGGTGCCGGCGTGCCGGGGGAACGCAGCAACGGCGGCTGTTGCGCCTGGATGCCACAACTGACCGCGACCAGCGCCGCGAATGCGAGCACAATGGCGCCCTTCATATGGACCTCCCGCCTTTCGGCGTCGACGTCCTCAGTCTAGTTGCCGGCCCCCTTCCGGCCGCCACTCCCGACGGAACACCCCATGACCAACAACGATGTACTGCGCAGCCTGCGCTACCTGCTGGATATCAGCGACGCCCGGGTGCTGGAAATCATCGGCCTGGCCGACCAGGAAGTCAGCCGCCAGGAAGTGGCCTCCTGGCTGGTCCGTGATGACGAAGAGGGCTACCACTCCTGCAGCGACAAACGCCTCGCCGGTTTCCTCGACGGCCTGGTGTACACCCTGCGTGGCAAGGACGAGAGCCGCCCGCCCCTGCCCATGGAACTGCCGATGAGCAACAACCAGATCCTGAAGAAGCTGCGGGTGGCCTTCGAGCTGCGCGAGGACGACATCCTCGCCATCCTCCAGGAAGCGGACCTGCCCATGACCCGGGCGGAAATCGGCGCGCTGTTCCGCAAGAAGGACCACAAGAACTATCGCGCCTGCGGCGACCAGATCCTGCGCAACTTCCTCCGTGGACTCACCGCGCGCAGGCGTCCGCCGCAGGACTGAGAACAGCTTCCAGGACGCGTCTAGAATTCATCGGCCGGCGACCGGAACCTTGCCGGAGGAGCGCCAGTCACACCCCTCGATAACCTCAAGGAGTTGCCGATGAAAATCCTCATGGTGCTGACCTCGCACGACCGCTTGGGCGATACCGGCAAGCCGACCGGCTTCTGGCTCGAAGAGTTCGCCGCCCCCTACTTCGCCTTCCGCGATGCCGGCGCCGAGGTGATCCTGGCCTCCCCCCGGGGCGGCCAGCCACCGCTGGACCCGAAGAGCGACGAGCCCGACGCACAGACCGAAGCCACCCACCGCTTCCGCGCCGACGAGCAGGCCCGCCAGGCCCTGGCCAACACCCTGCCGCTGTCCGGGCTGGTATCGGCCGACTACGACGCGCTGTTCTACCCCGGCGGCCACGGCCCGCTCTGGGACCTGGTGGACGACCCCTTCTCCATCCGCCTGATCGAAGACCTGCACCACGCCGGCAAACCGGTGGCCGCCGTCTGCCACGCCCCCGGCGTGCTGCGCAACGCCCGCGCCGCCGACGGCAACCCGCTGGTGCAGGGCTGCGCGGTGACCGGTTTCTCCAACAACGAGGAAGAGGCCGTCGGCCTCACCGCCGTGGTGCCCTTCCTGGTGGAAGACGTGCTGCGCGAACAGGGCGGCCAGTACTCCAAGGTCGCCGACTGGCAGCCCCATGTGGTCACCGACGGCAACCTCATCACCGGCCAGAACCCCGCCTCCTCCGAACCCACCGCCGCCGCGCTCTTGCAGCGGCTTGGCGGCTGAGCCGAAGCGCGGGCCAGCGCTTCGCGAGCAGAGCGCGCTCCTACGGGGTGTGCATGCGAGGGGGCTGTGCAGTGATGGTGGGCACGCAGGTCGGGGGCAACCCGAAGCTCCGAAGGGAGCGGGCATCCCCACGAACGCGGGGACGCCCTGGAAGGCACCTCAGAAGAATTGCGAGACGCTGAACTTGATGTTGCGGCCAACGCCGGAAACGGACTCGCCGAGGTAGGGGTAGTACTCGCGGTTGAACAGGTTATCCACCGCCAGCCGCGCCTCGAAGCCCTTGATGTACTTGGGCTGCCAGGTCGCGAATAGGCCGTGCAGGGCGTAACCCTGGGTTTCGGGAAGGCTCCAGCCAGACGCCAGAGGATCATCGTCAGTTGGGGAGCGGTCCTGCTTGCGCACGAAGTTGCCGGTCCAGCCCATGGCCATGTCGATCTCCGGGACCTTCACGCCCAGGGTCGCCACCGCCTTGCGCGGAGGGATGTCCGAAAGCCAGGTTTCAGGGCCCCAGGGGTTGCGCGGCGAGGCATCGCGCTTGCCGCGGATGTAGGACACCGACAGGCTGCCGAAGATGCGCGAGCTGTCGTAGAAGGATTCGACCTCCACCCCCTCGATGGTGTAGCCGGGCAGGTTGCGGTTGTTGGCCAACGGCCCCGGGCATGCACTGTTGCCGCCGGTCACGCTGGCGAGGCAATAGACGCCGGTGCGCTTGAAGATCTCGTCCTTGCCACGGTTGCGAAACAGCGTGGTGCGGATCTGCAGGTTGTCACTGTCCACCAGCAGCTTGTCGAAATTGAAGATGCTGCCCAGGCGTACCCCGGTGATGCGCTCCGGGTCCAGGTTGCGACTGGTGGCGGGCACACTGCTCGCCGCGCTCTGCACCTCGTACAGTTCGTCGATCAAAGGGGCGCGCCAGGTCTTGCTGTAGTCGGCGAAGAACGCCAGGTTGTCGGTGGCGGTCCAGAACAGCCCCAGGCGCGGCGACCAGCCACTGTAGGTGACGCTGCTGTAGTCGTGCCCTACGGCCGGATCGGGGCTGTTGTAGCGCGGCGCCAGGCTGGGCTCGCCACGGCTGTAGACATGGTCGTAACGCAGTGCCGGGGTGATGGTCACGGAGCCGATGGTGATGGCGTCCTGCAGATAGCCACTGCGGGTTTCCTGCTCGCCGGACGGCATGTAGTAGGGCTGGTAGAGGCCGTAGTTGTAGGTCCTGTCAGTCAGCTTGCTGAGGTCCTTCATCAGCGTGTCGCGATCATGCCCGTGCCATTGCACACCCACTGTAGCGACATGGGATAACAACCCCGTATCGAAGCGGCTTTCGTTCTTCAGCTCCGCCAGCCGGTCGGTGTAGTTGACCCAGCTCTCGTTGCCCAGCGAAGACGCGAACCCCGCAGACGCGTTGGCCGGCCGCTTGTCATGCTGGTCGGTCTTGGAATAGGCATAGCTCGCGGTGACATTCACCAACGGGTTGTCCAGCGGCGTGTAGTTCCACTTCAACGAGTAGTTCTCGTCGTCCTGGTCACGGTTCACCAGCTTGCGTTTCCAGGCACCGTCCAAGCCATAGCGGGCTATCTCCACCGCAGTGGGGGCAGCCATTTCATCGCGCTTGGCGGCGAAGGGCTCCCAGGCCTCGCTGCCGGACTGCATGGCCGACAGGGTGAAGACATGCTCGTCGTTGGGGCGGAAGTTGCTCTTGAACAGGAAGGCGTCAAGGCTGTTTTCGGAGTAGACGAAGCGCGTGCCATCCGGGCGCTTGATGTTGTCGCCGTCACGCCCAGTGAGGAACAGCAGGCCATCGAGCATCTTGTCGGTGGTCTGGCCATACACCGCGCCGCTGTAGATCTCCTGGCGGTCATTGGTGTGATAGCCGTACTTGAGGAAGGCGCCGACGTTCTCGCCGTCCTGCAGCAGGTCGGCCGGGTCCTTGGTATCCACCTTGATCACCCCACCAAAGCCGCCATTGCCGTACAGGGTGCTGTGGGGACCCTTGTCCACTTCGACGTTCTTGATCAGTTCCGGCTCGATGAACACCGAGCCCTGGCGGTACTTCTCGAAGCCCTTGGGCGCGCCGTCGAGGATGACCTTGACGTCCTCCACATCGCCCATGCCCCAGATGTTCAGGGTCTGGCCACCGGGGCGGGGCGAGCCGCTGGAGCTCACGCCCGGCAAGGTGTCGAGCAGCTCGGCGATGTTGTCCGCCTGCTTGCGGTTGATGTCTTCCTGGGTCAGGACAGAACGCCCTACCGAGCTGGAGTCGATGGCGCTGCCCATGATGTTGGTGCTGCCCAGCTCCAGCACGTTGTCATCGGCGGCGGCATGGCCGGCACTGGCCACACGACGAATCACGAACCCATCCCCCGCCTCCACCAGCTCCAGCCCGGAGCCGGCCAACAGACGCTCAAGAGCAGTGCGGGCGCTGTAGCGGCCGGCCAGGGCCGGGGCGCGCAGGTCACGCAGCTGCGACTCGTCGAAGAGGATCTGCAGCTGGCTCTGCTGGGCCAGGGCGGTCAGGGCGCTGGCCATGGATTGGGCCGGCAGGTTGAAGTCGTGGTCCTGAGCCAGGGCGCTGCCGCTGAGCAGGAGGGTGGCCAGGGCGCCGCCGGCGACGAGGCGGCGCAGCGCGAAACGGGTGCTACGGGTGTTCATCCAAATCTCCCCAAGTACTGCAAAACCGCCCTTGCATGAGGCGGACATCAGGAAGACGCAGCGCTCGGCAAAACCCGCATATGCAAATGAAAAATATTTTCACTTGCATCGAAGTACCCGCGCGGCGCGGCCCCGGAGCAGCTCCGGGGTGTCAGCGCGGGTGGATCAGGGCCGTTCCGTTGGCCAGGTATTCGACGCGCACCGGCAGCAGTTGCGGCAACGCGGCGAGGAAGGCATCCGGCTTGCCGATGTTCAGGCTGCCGGAAACACGGCGCTCGGCGAGGCTGGCATCGGCCAGGCCCACGGGCGCGTTTCGGTAGTGGGAAAGCTCGTCCACCAGCTGGGCCAGCGGGCGATCACGGAAGATCAACTGGCCACGCCGCCAACTGGCGATTTCCTCGGGGCTGCGGTGGCCGAGCTCCAGGTGACGGGTGCGGTAGTCGAAATCGGCGCTGTCGCCGGCACCCAGTTCGGCACGGTGACTGCCGCCGGCCTCCGGGCTCACCGCGACCTTGCCGCTCTCCACTGCCACGTCGAGGCGCTCGCCGCCCCGGCGGACGCTGAAGCGGGTGCCGAGCACGCGCACGCTGCCCTCCCCGGCCATCACCACGAACGGGCGTCGTTCATCACGGGCGACGGCGAAGAACGCCTCGCCCTGGAGCAGTTCCACTTCGCGGTGGTCGTCGTAGAGGCGCACGTGCAGGCGGGTGTCCACGTTGAGGTCGATGCGCGAGCCGTCGGCCAGCTCCACCTGGCGCTGCTCGCCCCGGGCGCTGCTCAGTTGCAGGTCGACGCTGGGCGCACGGCCGAACCAGTCCTGCGAGGTGGCCAGGGCGGCGCAGAGCAGCACGAACGAAGCGGCCATGGCGCGCGGCAGGGTCCGCCGGCTGCGAGGCTTGAGCATGACCACCGGGGTGGCGAGCACGGGCCGTGGCACGCGATCGAAGTCGGCCCAGATCAGCTGCATGTCGGCGAAGGCCTTGGCGTGCGCCGGGCTGGTGGCCAGCCAGGCCTGCAGCTCGGCCTCCTGCTCGGCGGTGAACTGCCCGCTGGTACGGCGGGCGTACCAGGTGGCGGCCTGTTCGTCGATCGAGGGTCGGGAATCCATCCAGGTGCTCGTGTTCATTGTCCGTCCGCCTGGACGTCGCCCTGCACGCGTTGCTTGCAATGCAGCAGGGCACAGGCGATGTGCTTTTCCACCATGCTCAAGGAAATCCCCATGCGCGCGGCGACTTCCGCCTGGGACAGGCCATCGAACTTGTGCAGGACGAAGGCCTCGCGCCGGCGCGGCGACAGATCATCCAGTGCCGAGGCCAGGAGGCGCAAGCGCTGATGTTGCTCGACCTGTTCCAAGGGGCTCGCTCCTTGTTCATCGACCATGGTTTCCAGCGTCTGTTCGCCCTCGCCGTCGGCCGCACCGCGCACCTGCTGGCGGCGCCAGTGGTCACGCAGCAGGTTGCGGGCGATCTGGAAGAGGAAGGCGCGGGGCTGGCGGACCTGGTCGCGGTCGCGCCAGTCCAGCCACTGGGTGAAGGCATCCTGGGCGAGGTCGGCGGCGTCGGCGGAACTGCCCAGGCGCTTGCCGAGGAACTTCAGCAGCTCGGCATGGAAGGCGCGGTAGGCGCCGGAGACGGAGCCCCGGAACTGCTCATCCACGGGGCTGCCTCCCGTCTGCTCGACTCGCTACCTGCACGCACGCCCCCGACAACAGGTAACCGGGCGACGCTGCCGGATGCGGCGTGCCAGGGATACCAAATGAGAATGCATATCATTAGATAGCAAGCGCGACGGGGCGGTCAAGATGCCCGACATCCCGAAGGTCGGATGCCGGGGCGGGGGTAGCTCAGAGGCCGGACTTGAGCTTGCTGAAGGCGCGGGTCAGGGCGCGGTTGAAGGCCTTGGTGTTGTCGTTCTTGGTGTAGAGCTTGGCGCGCACGTCCGCCGGCGGGTAGGTGCCCGGGTCGGCGAGGATGGCGGGGTCGACGCTGGCGGCGGCCGCCGGCACCGCATTGGCGTAGTGGATGTTGTTGGTGATGGCGCCGATGGTCTCGGGTGTCATCAGGTGGTCCATCAGCGCCAGGGCGGCTTCGGGGTGCGGCGCATCCTTGGGCACCACCATGGCGTCGAACCAGATCAGGGTGCCTTCCCGCGGGATGCGGTAGCGCAGCCTGAAGGGCTTCTGCGCCTGCTCGGCCTGGGCGGCGGCGATGGCCACGTTGCCGTTCCAGGACATCGCCAGGCAGGTGTTGCCGTTGGCCAGGTCGTTGATGTTGCGGTCGTTGTCGAAGTAGCGGATCGACGGGCGGATCTTCGCCAGGTGCGCCTCGGCGAGCTTGAGGTCGTCGAGGCTCTGGCGGTTGATGTCCAGCCCCAGGTAGCGGAAGGCGGCGGCGAACACCTCGTTGGGATCGTTGAGGAAGCTCACCCCACAGTCGGCGAAGCGTGCGACCACCGCCGGGTCCATCAGCATCGCCCAGCTGTCGGTGGGGGCGTCGGCCATGCGCGTGCGAATGGCCTCCTCCTGGTAGCCGAAGCCGGTGGTGCCCCAGACATAGAGCCCGGCGTAGCGGTTGCCCGGGTCGAAGCTGGCCATGTGCGCGGTGAACTCCGGGTCCAGCCCCTGGAAGTGCGGCAGCCTGGCCTTGTCCAGCGGCTGCAATGCGCCGCTGGCGATGGCCCGCTGCAGGTGCTGGCCGGCGGTCAGTACCAGGTCGTAGCCGCTGCGACCGGTGAGCAGCTTGGTCTCCACCGTTTCCAGGGAGTCGAAGTGGTCGGCCACCACCTTGATGCCGGTCCTGGCCTCGAAGCGGGAGAGCGTATCCGGCGCCAGGTACTCGCTCCAGATGTACAGGTTGACCTTGGGCGGCTCGCTCGCCGCCTGGGCCATGCCGCTGCCGAGGGCCAGGCCCAGGGCTATTGCCAGTGTGCGCATGTGCATCGAAGGCTCCCTAGCCAGCTCGGCTGGCGGCGTATTGCGGCATGGTGATGCAGGCGACGTTGCCGCCCCGAGGAGGATTTCCCGCGAGTTCTCGATGCCGACGATGCGGTGCCTGGGGAACAGCTCCGCGAGTACCGCGCCGGCCGCCTGGTCGTGGACGTCGCCGAACAACGGCAGGACGATGGCGGAGTTACCGGCGTAGTAGTTGATGTAGGAGGCGCAGATGCGCGTGCCCTCCTCGCGCAGGTGGGTGCCGTCCACCTGGTCCAGGCCGGCGGCCTCCTCAGCCGTCCAGGTGAGCACGCGGGGCTGCGGCAGCTTGTGCACCTCCAGCGCGCGGCCGCGGGCGTCACGGGTGCTGCGCAGGATGTCGTAGGCCTCCTGGTAGATCTCCCACTGCGGGTCGTCACGGTCGTCGGTCCACTGCATCACCACCACGCCGGGGCGGACGAAGCAGGCCAGGTCGTCGATGTGGCCGTCGGTTTCGTCGAACTTGCAGCCGCGCGGCAGCCAGATCACCTGCTCGGCGCCGAGGTAGTCGGAGAGCCGCCGGGTCACCTCCTCCTTGCCCAGGTGGGCGTTGCGGTTGCGGTTGAGCAGGCACTGCTCGGTGGTCAGCAGGGTGCGCTGGCCGTCGGTCTGGATGCCACCCATCTCGGCGATGAAGGGCGCGCGGTAGCGGTCCAGCTTCTCGATCTCGAGGATCTTCTGGGCGATCTGGTCGTCCTTGTCCCAGGGGTAGTAGAGGCCGCCATCGAGGCCGCCGTAGGCGTTGAATTCGAAGTCCACGCCGCGCACCTCGCCGCTCTGGTCGTTGACCAGGAAGGCCGGGCCGCTGTCGCGGAACCAGGTGTCGTTGCAGGTCATCTCCACCACCCGCACCTGGGCCGGCAGCATGCGCCGGGCATTGGCGTACTGGGTGGCGGAGGCGCAGACGGTGACCGGCTCGCTGCTGGCGATGGCGCTGACGATCTCCACCCAGACCTTCTGCGCGGGCTTGGCGCCGTTGCGCCAGACGTCGGTGCGCTCGGGCCAGCCGAGCCAACAGCCGGCCTTGGGCTCGAATTCGCCGGGCAGGCGGAAGCCGTCGGCCTTGGGGAGGGAAGTCAGGGAACGCGCCATGGGAAACCTCGGAGTAGGGTTGGAAGTGCCCTGACGTTAAGCGCGCCGGTGCCCCGGCGACCAATGATGAATATCGCGGAATCCTTGAATTGGATTCAGCTATCGGCCAGCTGATCGCTGAACCATTCGACGAACTGGGCCACCGCCGGCTTGTCCAGGCGCAGCCGTTCGCAGACCAGCGCGTATTGCCCCAGGGACGCCACGCTGGCGGCGAAGGGGCGTACCAGGCGGCCGCTGGCCAGGTCCTCGGCGCTGGTGAGGTTGTCGCCCATGGCCACGCCCTGCCCTTGCGCGGCGGCTTCCAGGGTCAGCCCGGCGTGGCCCAGGTAGAGGTGCCGCAGCGGCTGCAGGTCGCCGGCGTGGACGCTGAGCCAGGCGCTCCAGGTCTTGCCGTCCTGGTCGTCATGCAGCAGGCAGTGGCGGGCCAGGTCGCGCGGGTGCTTGAGCGGCAGCTGGTTGAACAGGCCGGGGCTGCACACCGGGAAGAACTGCAGGGCCGGCAGCGGCCGCACGAAGTAGGCGCTGGCATCCCCCGGGCCGGTGCCGTAGGTGATGGCGAGGTCGATCTCCTCGCCCGGCAGCGCCGACTCCAGCGGCTGGACGTAGAGGTGCAGGGTGATGTGCGGATGGCGCTCGCCGAAATCCGCCAGCCGGCCCACCAGCCACTTCTGCGCCAGCTCGGCGGTCACGGCGATGCGCAGCTGCGCCTGGGAGCCGGGGTCGCGCAACTCGTCGCAGGCATCGAGGATCAGCTCGAAGGCCTGCTGCAGGCTGTGCAGCAGGCGCCGTGCCTGGGGCGTGGGCCGCACCTGGCGGCCGGCACGGACGAACAGCTCGGTGCCGAGCTGCTCCTCCAGCTGGCGGATCTGGTGGCTCACCGCGCTGTCGGTGACGCACAGCTCGGCGGCGGCACGGCCGAAATGCGCATGGCGGGCAGCCGATTCGAAAGTGCGCAGGGCGGTGAGGGACGGCAGGCGGCGCATGGGCGGGCTTCCGGGCAAAGCCGGCATCGTTGCGCAGGTGGGGCGATGGCGTCCAGCGGAGCGTAGCCCGGGACCCGCGCCGAAAGTCAGGACGCCTTGGGCAGCTTCAGCAGCGACGTGTCGAGCACGTCGGACTCACCACCGAGCACGTTCTCGGCGATCTCGACGAAGTCGCGGGTGCTGACCTTGTCCAGGCGCATCAGGCCACGGGTGACGTCGTCGAGGGAGCGCTCACCGTTGCTGGCCTTGCGGATCTCCTCGTCGAGGTCCTGCAGCAGCAGCACCGCGCGGGCGGTGACCGGGCCGGACGATTGCTCGCCACGCAGGTTCTCGACCTTGCGGCTCCAGCGCTGCAGCTTGGCGCGGACCTTGTGGTAGCGGTCCTCGCTGAGGCCGCCGGCGCGGCGCATCAGTTCGATGGCGTAGAACTCGGCGATGCCTTCGCTGATCCAGTCGCTCTGGTCGGTGTCCTTGATGCGGCTGAACACGTGCACCAGCTCGTGCACCAGGGAGCTGGTGCCGTTCTCGCTGACCAGGGGGCGGTCGGCGTGCATGAAGAAGGAATTGGGCGCGGACAGGCCGCCGCGCCACATCGGGTCGCCGGCACCGACGATCAACAGCTTGCCGGGGTCGCGGGGGAACACCGCCTGGGCATGGGGCCAGACGAAGGTCAGCAGGGTGAGGATGTCCATGCGGCGCATGCCCTCGCCCATGGGCGCGGCGACCGTGACGTCGGTGTTGCCGAGTTCGGCGCGGCGGCTGCCCAGCTTGCCGGCGATGATCCAGCCGGTGGGGCGGTCGAACAGGCGCTCGGCATTGTCGACGCGAAAACGGTTCTTGCCCACGCGGGACCAGCCGGTCTCCACCGTGCTCCAGCCCTTGGGCAGCTCGAACTGGATGCGCGACACCAGCTCGGTGCCGTCCACCAGGTCGATGCGTGCCGGGGGCACCAGGTCGTCGCCACGCAGCAGCGTCCAGTCCGGCGTCATCCGCGCGTCGAACTTGCCATCGCCACGGGGGTGGGTGATGCGCACCTTGTAGCTGAGGGTCGCCTTGCCCTCCGCCGGGGTCCAGGTGCCACGCTCGGCGCTGGCCTGCTGCCATTGGCCGTCGGCCTTGAAGTCGCTGTAGTAGCCCTTGTCGCCCAGGTCGAAACCGAGGCTGCGGACCTTCTCGCCGTTCTCCAGCACCACGCGCACCTCGGCCTGGTCGCTGTCCGGCAGGAAGCGCACCAGGTAGTCGACATCGCTGCGCTTGGCGGCCAGCAGCGGCGCGCAGAACAGCAGGGTGGCGGTGGACAGCAGCAGGGTGGCGCGGTTGGACATGTCGGGCTTCCTCGGAGCGATTTCCCTATGACTCGGCACGCGGTGGTTCTATCCGTCTAGCCCGCACGAAAGATCATGTAGTCCTCCCAGTCGTCCTCGGCCACCTGGGTCTCGCTGACCATGCGCCCGGACTGGGAGATACCGGCGTTGTGCACCGCCTCGGTGTCGCCGCAGATCAGTGGGTGCCAGGGCGGCAGGTCCTTGCCCTCGGCCACCAGGCGGTAGCCGCAGGTGGGCGGCAGCCAGCGGAACTCGTCGGCCTGGGCCGGGGTGAGCTGGATGCAATCGGGCACGAAATCGCGACGCTTGGGGTAGTTGGTGCAGCGGCAGGTGTTCAGGTCCAGCAGCTTGCAGGCGATGCGCGTGTAGTACACGGCGCCGTCGTCCTCGTCTTCCAGCTTCTGCAGGCAGCACAGGCCGCAACCGTCGCAGAGGGATTCCCACTCCTCCTGATCGAGCTGTGCGAGGGTCTTGCGCTTCCAGAAGGGTTCGACTTTGGCGGCCATGGTGGTCTGACTGGGTAACGGGGCGCGGTAGTCTAGTCCCGTCGAAGGTGCCGGCCAAGCGCTGCCGACGACGGGACGACCGGTAGCGCCATGTAAGGAAAATCATTCGCAGGACGGCTACACCGTGGGCTCCCAGGCAACGGGCAGGCGTGGATGACGCTCTTTTCATCCACCAACCATGTTGCCTGGGAGCACGAAAGGTGGACCGGTGAAGCGTGGTCCACCCTTGAGCCCAGAGCTCGCATTCACAAGGTTGGGCCGGGTGCAGTGATGATCGCATTTGGAACGATCAGGAGGAGCACACATGCCCAGTGTCATTGGTGTCGACATTGCGAAGCACACGTTTGATATCGCCACCCTGCAGGCGAACGGCAAGTACCGCACCAAGGCCAAGTTGGCCAACAGCGAGGCGGGCTTTCGCACGCTGCAGGAGTGGCTGAACAAGCACAGCGAGGCGGGTGCCTGGGTCGTGATGGAAGCCACCGGCATCCACCATGAAGCCCTGGCCGAATGGCTGCTGGAGCAGAACTATCGGGTCTGCGTCCTCAACCCAGCGCAAATCGCTCACTACGCCCGCAGTCAGCTGCAGCGCGTGAAAACTGACAAGGTCGACGCCAAGCTGATCGCCGAATACGGCGAGCGCCACCAAGATGAGCTACGGCCCTGGCAGCCTGAACCTCGCGCCATACGGCGCCTGAAAGCACTGATGCGGCGCCTGGCGGATCTGCAGGAAATCCAGCAGATGGAGAGCAATCGCCTGGAGGTGGCCGATACCAGCGTGCAGGAGTCGATCCGCTCAGTGTTGCGGCACATCGAGCAACAGATCGAGGAAACCCTCAAGGCCATCAACGACCACATCGACAATGACCCGGATCTGCGTGGCAAACGTGATCTGTTGACCAGCATCGATGGCATCGCGGACAAGACAGCCGCCCTGATCCTGGCGGAGCTGGGCGACCCTCATCGCTTCACCAGCAGCCGCGCGATTACCGCCTTTGCCGGACTCAACCCGCGTTTGCAGGAGTCTGGTAAGTACCGGGGCAGACCCGCATTTCCAAGATGGGCTCATCGCGGCTGCGTGCTGGGCTGTACATGCCTGCCGTTTGCGCCCTGCAGCACAACGGGGCGATCAAAGCGATGAGAGAACGCCTCAGAGCCAAGGGCAAGACCGGCATGCAGATCATCTGTGCAGCGATGCGTAAGCTGCTGAACATCGCTTATGGCGTCTTGAAATCGGGCCAGCCGTACGACGTAAAACTGGCCCTTGCTCACTAGGGATCAAGACGGTATCTACGCAAGCCATCTGGTTCGGTGCTCAGCAAAAGCGGCCTGAGATGCCGCCGGGCGTAGGGTGGATGACGCTCTTTTCATCCACCAGCGGTGCTGCCGGAGAACACGAACGCCATCACCACGCAGAGGCCCACCGAGCTGGCATCAGTAGCCGCGCTGGAACTCCACCTCGCCGCGCAGCGGCTCGCCAGCCTGGAAGCGTGCCAGGTTGTCGAGGAACAGCCCCACCAGCAGCTCCGGCAGGGTGGGCGCCGAGCTGTGGCCGGTGAGCAGCAGCCGCGGCGCGGTCCAGAACGGGTGCGCGGGGGGCAGCGGCTCTTCGCGGCAGACGTCGATCACCGCACCGGCCAGGTGCCCGGCCTGCAGGCTGGCGACCAGGTCGGCATCCACCACCGCCACACCGCGCCCGGCATTGATGAACAGCGCCTCCGGCTGCATGCGCGCGAACAGCGCAGCGTCATACACGTCGCGGGTGGCCGGGGTGTCGGGTAGCAGGTTGATCAGGTAATCGGCCCAGGCCGCCTGCTCCGCCAGGGCGTCCATCCCCAGCACCTGGCTGAACGGCTCCAGGGCACGGGGCTCGCGGGCGATGCCGCGCAGCTCGACCCCGAACGGCGCGAGGAAGCGCGCAACGCTCTGGCCGATATCACCGGCACCGACGACCAGCACTCGCCGCCCGGCCAGGCTGCTGGGCATGCGTGCATCCCACTGGCGCTCCACCTGGCTGGCCAGGCGCGAGAGCAGCTGGCGCTCGTGGGCGAGGATGTAGGTCAGCATGTACTCGGCCATCACCTGGCCGAAGATGCCCACGGCGCGGGTCAGACGGTAGTTGCGCGGCAGGCCCGCCGCCAGCAACGGGGTGATGCCGGCCCAGCTGGACTGCACCCAGTGCGGGGCGAACCCGGCCTGCAGCAGTTCCACCACCCGTTCCGGGCTGCCCAGCCAGATGGGCCGCTCCGCCGCCAGGGCGCGCAGCTCGTCCGGGTCATCGCTGCCGGCCACATCCAGCGAGGGGATGGCGGCGAGCAGCAGTTCGGCGTGGCGGAGGTGTTTCTCGTCAGCGAGGAGGACTTTCATCAGATGGGGTCGTTCATCCGCAGCAGTTCTTCGGGCAGATGCTCGATGTATTCCTCTTCACCCGGCGGCATCTGCAGGTGGTAACCCTGCTTTTCGAGGTTCTCCAGCACCTTGCCGATGTCCTCGCGGGCCAACTGGCGCTCGGGGCTGAGCACCAGGTCGAAGGCATGCTGCGGCGCGCCGAAGGCCGCCAGCAGTGCCTCGGGTACACGGGCCAGGGCGTCGCGCTTCTCGACGTAGAGGTACATCTCGTTCTTGCGCGGGCTCTTGTAGATGGAGCAGATGCGTTTCATGGGGCGTTGTCTCCGGCCAGGGCATCGAGCAGCGCCTGGCCCATCAGTTCGCGGCGCCAGCCCTTGAAGCCGTCGGGCAGGCTGTAGGGGCCGTTGGGGTAGCCCGTCTTGAGCAGGGCTTCCAGGTGCTTCTTGCGCAGCATGAGTTCGGGCGCCATGCCCAGGCGCTCGGCCTCGGCCTGGCCGATGGCGCGCAGCTTCTTCAGCAGCGTGGTGGCTTCCGACGGCAGCGGCTCGGGCAGCGGCTCGGGCCATTCGGCCGGGGGCAGCTCGGCCGCTTCGCGGATCATCTTCAGCAGGGTGTTGCCGTCCTGGCGCACGGTGCGCGGGTGCATGTCCTCGACACGGGCCAGGGCGACGAGGTTGTCCGGCTGGAACTTGGCCAGCGGCCACAGGGCGTGCTCGCGGACGATGCGGTTGCGCGGCTGGTCGCGGCGGCGCGCCTCGAGGTCGCGCCAGGCGTAGAGGTCACGCAGCACGGCCAGCTGCTGGCGGGACAGCTTCCAGCCCAGCTTGGCGTCGCGGTACAGCTCGTACGGGTCCACTTCACGGCGCAGGTTGGCCACCAGCTCGGCGCCGTCCTCCAGCACCCAGGCACGCTTGGTGGCGTCCAGGCGCTCGTCGATGATGCGGTAGATCTCGGCCAGGTGGATGGCATCCTCGGCGGCGTAGCGCTCCTGCATCTCGGTGAGCGGGCGCTGCAGCCAGTCGGAGCGGGTCTCGTCCTTGGGCAGGTCGATGCCGAGCACGGCCTGCACCAGGCGCGAATAGCCCATGGAGTAGCCGATGCCCAGGTAGCCGGCGGCCAGCTGGGTGTCCAGCAGCGGCAGCGGCAGGCTGCCGGTGAGGCGCAGGAAGACTTCGAGGTCCTCGCTGCAGGCGTGCAGCACCTTGGTCACCGCCGGGTCTTCGAGCAGCTCGGCGAAGGGGCGCCAGTCCTTGATCAGCAGGGGGTCGATGAGCCAGGCGCTCTCGCCGTCGCCCACCTGCACCAGGCCGGCCTTCGGGTAGAAGGTGTCGACCCGCATGAACTCGGTGTCCAGGGCCACGAAGCTGAGGTTGCGCCAGCGGGCGCAATGGGAGGCCAGTTCGGCGTCGTCGCGAATCCAGTGAAAGTCGATGGCCACAAGGCTCTCCTCGGTTCAGAGGCGCGAAGTATATATCGCAACCCCATCCCCGCCCCACCCGTCATTCCGCGTGGGGCGGCACAGGTCAGCCCAGCTCGCTGCGCAGGCGTTGCACCAGGGCCGGCGAGCTGGCCTGCATGGGCGCGCGCAACTCGTCGCGGATCAGCCCGCGCAGGGCCAGCAGGCTCTTCACCGGCGCCGGGTTGGGCTCGACGAAGGCCAGGCGGATCAGCGGCTGCAGCTCGCGAAAGATCGCCCGCGCGCCCACCAGGTCGGCCGCTGCCACGCGCTCGGCCATGGCCACGAAGCGCTCGGGGTGGATGTGCGCCGAGGCGGCGATGGCACCCGTGCCGCCGTGGCAGAGGGTGGCGAAGATCTGCGCGTCTTCCCCCGCCAGCACGTCGAGCTGGCCGTCGGCGATCAGCGCCTGGGTCTTGTCGATCTCGCCGCCGCAATCCTTGATCGCCACGATGCGCGGGTGCCGGGCCAGCTCGCGCAGGGTCTCCAGCTCCAGGCGCGAGCCGGTGCGATAGGGGATGTCGTAGAGGATCACCGGCACCGCGGCGGCATCGGCGATGGCGCCGAACCAGGCCAGCAGCCCCGACTGCGACGGGCGGATGTAATAGGGCGCGGGCACCAGCAGGCCGGCCACCGGGCGCTTCTGCACCTCGTGCTGCATGGCCAGGACCTCTGCCAGGTTGTTGCCGGCCAGGCCCATCACCAGGCGCTCGCCGGGCACGGTTTCGAGCAGGGCATCGAGCACCGCGAGCTGCTCGCGCTTGCTCAGCGCCGCCGCCTCACCGGTGCTGCCACACACCACCAGCCCCGCGACGCCGGCCTCCAGCAGGTGCGCGGACAGGCGACGCAGGGCGGGGAAATCGATGGCGCCATCGGCGAAGGGGGTTACCAGGGCGACCCAGATTCCGGAAAACACAGGCATAGCGAAAACTCCTTCAGGCTGACCGTAAAAGTCACCGTCGGAGGCTGGCGGGGAGTGTTCGTGCAAGAGAGGTTTCGACCTTCGCGTCCACTGTCCTGTCAGCCCATCTGACGGGACAGCACGCCCCGGTCAAATGAGCGACTGTTTCTTCGATTTACCCGCGGCAACGCCACGCACCAGCGCCGGCAGGGCCGGAACGGAAGCGATGGAGGCGAAGATGGCGGGCATGGAGTAGCTCGGTGCAGGAATGCGAGACGGGGATACTGCGAAAATCCCTACAAGCCTGTCAACTGCGGCGACGTCGCACCCCAGCCATTCAGCCGGGCCCGGTGTCTGGCGTTGGCCGGCCATGGCTGCTAAAAAGCCCTTCCAACAATAACCAGGCCCATGACGGGCCCACCGCCAGGGAATTCGGACATGAAGAAGCTTCTGGGCCTGCTGGTCCTGCTCATCGCCGCTGCGGGCATCTACCTCGCCATCACCAAGAGCCCCATCGATCCCGTCGCCTGGGACGCCCCCAAGGCGCCGCCCATGACCGGCGTGATGGAGCCCAACGACACCCTGATGAAGGCCGAGCTGCTGGCCAAGGGACAGATCCACGGCCCCGAGGACACCGCAGTGGACGCCCAGGGCCGCGTCTACGCCGGCCTGCATGACGGCCGCGTGGTGCGCATCACCGCCGACGGCAAGGTCGAGACCTTCGCCACCACCGGCGGCCGCCCGCTGGGCATGGACTTCGACGCCCAAGGCAACCTGATCGTCGGCGACGCCTACAAGGGCCTGCTGAGCATCGACCCGCAAGGCCAGATCAAGGTCCTCGCCACCGAGGCCGAAGGCGGCCCCTTCCGCTTCACCGACGACCTGGACATCGCCAGCGACGGGCGCATCTACTTCACCGACGCCTCCGCCAAGTTCGAGCAGCCGGACTACCTGCTGGACCTGCTCGAGGGCCGTCCCCACGGCCGCCTGATACGCTATGACCCGGCCACCGGCAAGGTCGAGGTGCTGCTCAAGGACCTGTACTTCGGCAACGGCGTGGCGCTCTCGGCCAAGGAAGATTTCGTGCTGGTCAACGAAACCTACCGCTACCGCATCACCCGCTACTGGCTGAGTGGCGAGAAGGCCGGCACCCACGACGTGTTCATCGACAACCTGCCGGGCCTGCCGGACAACCTGCAAGGCGACCGCAAGGGCACCTTCTGGGTCGCCCTGCCCTCCCCGCGCAAGGCCGACGCCGACTTCCTCCACACCCAGCCCTGGCTCAAGGCGCAGATCGCCAAGCTGCCCCGCGCCCTGTGGCCCAAGGCGGAGAAATACGGCCTGGTGATCGCCCTCGACGAGAACGGCCAGATCATCCGCAGCCTGCACGACACCAGCGGCACCCACCTGCGCATGATCACTTCGGTGAAACCGGTGGGCGACTACCTCTACTTCGGCAGCCTGGACAACGACCGCATCGGCAAGCTGAAGATCCACTGAGAATCGCAAGAACCGCACCCCGCTACCGGATACGAAAAGCCCGCCAATCGGCGGGCTTCTTCATTTCAGGGGCGGTAATGCCGGCACTCAGGCCGGCACCGTCTCGCGCACGCCCTGAACCACCCGCGCCGGCTGAGGGTGCAGCAGCGCCTGCATCTGCCCATGGGTCCGTGCCATCAGCTCTTCCAGGCGCTCCACATCGAACTGCGCGGCATCGATGGGTTCGCCCACGTGCAGCGACACCGGCAGGCCGAGGTTGAACCGCCAGGTACGCGCCGGCAGCACCTGATGGATGCCCCGGATGGCCACCGGGACGATCACCGCATCGGTATCCAGCGCCAGGTGGAAACAGCCCTTCTTGAAGCGCTGCAACTGGCCATCCTTCGAGCGCGTACCTTCCGGCGCCGCCCACAGCACGATGCCGCTCTCCATCATCTGCCGCGCCTTGTGCAGGTCGGCCAGGGCCCGCTCGCGGTTGTGCCGGTCGATGAAGGGGAACTCACCGGCCTTCATCGCCGCACCGAGAAACGGCAGGCGCGACAGCTCCTGCTTGGCCAGCATGCGGATCGAGCCCGGCAGGGCGACGAAGCTGGCGGGAATGTCGTAGTGGCTGGAATGGTTGCAAAGGATCAGGTAGCGGCGGCCGTCGTTGAAATCCGGCAGGCTGCCGTGCACCGACAGGCGCACCCGCACCAGGCGCAGCAGGCCCCGGGACCAGGCACGGGTGTAGGCGTCGACCCGCGCGCGGTCGAGGCGCCCGCAGGCCCCCGCCCGAGTATCAACAGGCAATAGAACAGGGTCAGCGACAGTGACCCGAGCACCACGCCGATACGGCGGGCGAGGTTGGCGCTCTCGGCGAAGGATTGCAGGCTGGGCATGGACGGCTCCCCATCGATCAGCGCGACGCGGCGCGCGGCTGTCCTTATGATGCCCACTGTCATCGATTGGACACAGGACACCGCCATGCCCCTCGCGCAACTCATCAGCCCCCGGCAACTGGAAGCCCGCCTGAACGAACCGGGCGTGATCGTGCTGGATTGCCGCTTCGCCCTCGACGACCCCGCCTACGGCCAGCGCAGCTACGCCGAAGGGCATATCCCCGGCGCCCGCTTCGCCGACCTGGAGCACGACCTTTCCGGCCGGGTGCAGAAGGGCGTCACCGGCCGCCACCCGCTGCCCGCTCCCGAGCGCCTGGTGGAGCGCCTGCGCGGTTGGGGCATCGACAACGGCAGCACCCTGGTGCTCCACGACGATGGCCCCGGCGCCTTTGCCGCCCGCGCCTGGTGGCTGCTGGCCTGGCTGGGCAAGCGCGAAGGCGTCTACCTGCTGGATGGCGGCCTCAAGGCCTGGCGCGATGAAGGCCTGCCCCTGGAAGTCGCGGTGCCCGAAGTGCCCCGGGGCCACTTCAGCGGCCAGGCCGACCCGACCCTGCTGCGCAGCGCCGACGAACTGCAGGGCCGCCTGGGCAACGCTGACCTGACCCTACTCGACGCCCGCGCCCTGCCCCGCTTCAAGGGCGAGGTGGAGCCCATCGACCCGGTGGCCGGCCATATACCCGGCGCGCAGTGCGCAGTGTTCACCGACAACCTCGGCGCCGACGGTCGCTTCCTCCCCGCCGAAACCCTGCGCCAGCGGTTCGCCGCCTTCCTCGGCGAGCGCCCGGTGGACGGCCTGGTGGCCTACTGCGGCTCCGGCGTCACCGCCTGCCACAACCTGTTCGCCCTGAGCCTGGCCGGCTACCCGCTGGCGCCGCTCTACGCCGGCTCCTGGAGCGAATGGATCAATGACCCGGCACGCCCGTTGGCCAAGGGCGACTGAAGCCGGGCACGCCCCACCGGCCCAGCGCCAGCCGGGCACTGGGCCGGTTGCCAGCGATCATTTTTTAATCACCCTGGGATATATGCCGCCGCCATCACGGCCTCAAACAGTTTAAAAACAGGCCTTTACAGCGGTTTCATCGCACTACACTTCAAATCGAGCGGCTAACCCCGCTTCCGGCGGGGCCCTTTCCGAGAACGAGAAGCTGCCAGATGCCCCCGGTCCCGCCGGCACCTTTCTCGCGAGGGCACCATGGGAATAGCCGCCAGCGACCTCTGTGAACACGTCATCCGCCCCACCCTGCTCTACCTGCAGCGACCATCGCCGATGGCGGAGTCCCTGCTGCTGGGCGCCGCCGCCTGCCAGTCGGCACTCGGCTCAGCGTTGGGTGACAAGGCGGGCTACGGCCTCTACCACATCAGCGAAGAGCACCACCGCTGCCTCTGGGATCTGCACCTGGCACGCGACCCGGAACTCGCCAGCCTGGTGCGCGGCCTGGCCAGCCAGCACGCCTTCCTCGCCGCACCGCACATGGAGCTGACGGTGAACTTGCGCTACGCCACCGCCATCGCCTGGCTGCTGATCGAAACCGAAGTGCTGGTGATGCCCGCCGCCGACGACTGGGCGGGCATGGCCGCCATCTGGCGCCAGGTGTTCAACCCTCAGGGAACACCCGGTGACTACTTGGATGCCTGGCAACGCTGGGTAGGCCCCTCGGCGAAGGTCGCGTAGGACAAAACCGCTCACTGACCGACCAGTCAGGAACGAGCGTCCAATGCAATATGCCCGATCGGCGAAATTGCAGGCATTTTGATGCCATAAAGCCAGAGAAAACGCTCTATTCCGGGAACTCCCGGAAGCTGGCAGGGGTCTGGAAATCCTGATAGTTTCCGCCACCTGCCTCAAAGTCCCCAGGAGTCACCCGTGATCAAAAGAGTCTTCAAGACCAGCCTCGCAATCGCCATCAGCGCTGCATCCAGCTACAGCCTCGCCGGCGGCTTCGCCATCAACGAACAGAGCGTCAGTGGCATGGGCACCGCCTTCGCCGGTCGCTCCTCGTCCGCTGATGACGCCACCACCGTGTTCGGCAACCCGGCCGGCATGTCGCGCCTCAAGCGCGAACAGGTCAGTGGTGGCCTTGCCCTGCTGGACGCCAAGACCGACATCGACGACCACAGCAGCACCTTCGGCGGCAGCAACGACGGCGACATGGTCCCCTTCATGGGCGTGCCCATGGGCTACTACGTCAAGCCGATCGATGACAAATGGACCTTCGGCCTCGGCATGTACGTGCCCTTCGGCCTGATCACCGACTACGAGTCCGGCTTCGAAGGCCGCTACTACGGCGATCGCAGCGAAGTCCGCGTGATCACCCTGCAGCCGACCATCAGCTACAAGATCAACGACCAGCTCTCCGTCGGCTTCGGCCCGACCATCAACCGCATCGACGGTGAACTGACCTCCGCCACCCTCAACGCGGCCACCCCCGGCCGCAACGATGGCAAGGTCAAGGTCAAGGGCGACGACACCGCACTGGGCTACAACGTCGGCGTGCTGTTCGAAGCCACCCAGAGCACCCGCTTCGGCCTGACCTACCACTCCATGGTCAACTACAAGCTGAAAGGCGATACCCAGGTTTCCGGCACCGGCTTCGGTCCCTTCTCCGGCAACGAGTACGACGCCTCGCTGAAACTGAAGACGCCCGAATCCGTCGACTTCTCGGTTACCCACGACCTGAACGCCGACTGGACCCTCTATGCCGGTAGCACCTGGACCCGCTGGAGCCGCCTGAAGGACATCACCGTCAACAACAAGGGCGTTCCGGCACTGCTGGGCGGCTCGGCCGGCCCCATCGGCACCATCTCCGAAGAGCAGGACTGGCGCGACACCTGGTCCTACGCCGTAGGCGCCTCCTACAAGCTGAACCCGCAGTGGACCCTGCGCGCCGGCCTGGCCTACGACCAGACCCCGACCCGCAACGAGCACCGCTCGCCGCGCATCCCCACCGACGACCGCAAGATCCTCAGCCTGGGCGCCGCCTGGAGCCCGAGCGACGACTGGACCGTCGACGTCGCCTATTCCTACCTGAAGGAAGACGATGCCGAAGTGAACCAGACCAGCGCCACCAAGGGCCGCTACAGCTCCACCTACAAGAACAGCGCCCACGGCCTGGGTGCTCAGGTGACCTACCGCTTCTGATAGAATCCTGCCTCAACAAAAAGGGCCGATCAGAAAACTGATCGGCCCTTTTTGCTCCACCAATAAAATCGTAAGGCTACACGGAGACCTCTTGTCGGACAGGCTCCATGGCATGTCGGACCAAGACACGAATAGTGGCGATGAATCCCCCCACTACGAGACCTAGGACTAAACCACACAGAAGAATCAAGAACTTCTGGGGTTTCACAGGTTCCTCAGGGCTCGAAGCCACTTGATCTACATGGACCAAGCGTAACTTAGAGAAATCGAGAAGTGCGAACTCGGCTTTCAAAGATTCCAACTTCGCACGCTCGCCACTGAGCTCCACGATATCCTTGAAGAAAATATCCTCATTTTTACGCGCCCTAAGCGTCTCAACCTGACGATTATTTTCCAAACGGCTCAACTTTGTTTGGATTTTCGCAATTTTTGGCTCGACGAAATCATCAGAAGTACGAGACAGAAGCGTCGTGCGTTCGGCCGACAGCGCCTCAACGCCCATGAAATATAAAGGATTTTGCTGGTTATTAACTTCGGTCCGAACGAAATTACCCTGCCCTCCCACCCTACTTTCCGCCATTGCCGAGGGCGTTGTAGGCTTGGAAATCCCCAATTTTTCTGCAATCAGGATCGCTTCATCCAGCTGTTTGATACGACTCTGCCGACCAGTTAGCAACTGCTGCCGCAGTGCTCTGAGCTCGTCCTGAAACAAAGCCTTGTCCAACTGGTCACTTTCCAATAACTCTGCAATACGAGAGGCCTTATCAGCGTCATAACGCGCTTTCTCAGCACTGAATCGCGCCTGTAACATCGAGAGCCGATTATTCACAAGAACATCCATGTCTTCCTGCAATTTTTTCCGCTCATGATCAATGGCGGCCATAACCAACCCATTGGTAATGGCAACACCATCCACACCCTCTGGATAGATAAAACTGATCCCTTGATATGAACGAGGCTCTCCTGCCGCTTTAACCTCAGAGGCAATCATTGAGAACGCCTCACGATTAAGACGATCGAGCAATTGGTTCAAAGGCTCATCCGCCTTACGCATGTCCTTGACAAGCTCCAAATGAGAGCTCAGATAATCCAAACGCAGGCTGTATGAGCCCAACGCATTCACTACCCGCTCCAATGAAGCCTCAGGCGTTATCGAGTAGAAACCTGACTCATTGAGCTGGTCCAGATCCTTGAGAGACGCCGGCCTAAGTATGCTCTGAACCTTATATTGAGGAATTGCCACAAACGCATAGACTGCTGCAAGAACGAGCGATACAACAGTAATTGCAAGAACCAAGCGACGCTGTTTCCAGATACCCTTCAATAGAACGAAGAACTCTATGTCGTTAGAGGTTCTATACGGCTGTATTAGCGGGGCATTCATATCTTTTCTTCCATGACAGCTAGACGAAACTTAAGTAGGGCACTTTAAAACAAGAACTCACATAACTGGACCCATTCAGCGGCATTCCCACTCCACCTCCGGAGCTCACCGAGCACAGGTAAAGACCGAGCAATAACTTGGGGATCGCAAAGTAGCACAGGTAGGTAGAAAAACTGTAGCTCGTGAAAGAGATATCAGCACTGCGCCTACAAGCGCAGAGGCATAATTCACAGATGGCTATTAGCCTTCATTCCATAAAAAAAGCCCGGACAGGTCCGGGCTTCTTTCAGTCACTCGAGGTCATTCACTCGACGATCTTGGGCTTGTCGTCCTTGTTCATGTCCATCACCGTCGCCGCCGGCTCGCTCACCACCACGGGCTGCGGTTCGGGAGCGGGCTGCGGCTGGGCCTCGGCGGGTGCTTCCTTCTTCTTGCCGCGGATGCGGTTGATGATCCAGGCGCCGATGGCCAGGGGCACGAAGAAGAACTTCTTCAGGAACACCAGGAGTATGGCGAACAGGCCGGCCTTGGCGGCGACCTTGCCGGCGATCAGGGCGCCCAGGCCATAGGCCGCGACCTTGTCCAGCTCGGGGTTGAAATCGGCGTAGCGGTTGCCCGGGTTGAACTCGGTCATGGCCAGCACCGCCGGCAGGTTCTGCTCGATGGTCGGCAGCTGGTCCATGTTGGCGATGAAGTTCAGCACCAGCACGCCCTTACGGCCCAGCACGCGGATGTTGTAGTTCAGGGTGTGGGTCTCGGCGTCGCCGAACTTCAGCTCCTTGGCCCAGTGCAGCTTGCGGCCTTCGGCGTCGTAGCGCGGCTGGGCGGCCCAGCCAATCAGTTGCACCGGCTCGTAGCCGTTCTCGGCACGCCACTTGTTGTCGGCCTTGGCCTCTTCCTTCATGTCCTTGAGCATGTCGCCGTAGTCGATGTCAGCGGCATCTTCGTCGGAGACGTAGCCGTTCTCTTCGTACTCAACCGTCACCGCCCAGGACTCGTCGGCCAGTGGCGAGATGCCCTTGGGCAGAATCATGCCCAGCGGCAGGACTTCATCCGGCGGGTTGCCCCAGGCATCGGTCAGCACGCGTTCGGCGTCTTCACCAGCGAGGAAGACAAACTGCTCGGGGACGTCGAGGGTGGCGAGGTTGTCGCCGATCACCACCTTGCCCTGCTGGAAGTTCAGGCTGGCGAGGAACTCTTCCTCGGACATCGTCTGGCCATCTTCCTCGATGGTGGCCTCGCCCTCCTCTTCCGCCTGGGTGGCGGCAACGGGTTCTTCGGCGGGGGCTTCGGGTTTGGCGGCGAATGCGGAAGGAATGGCGGCGGCGATAAGGCCGGCCAGGATCAGTTCCTTGATCGACATGGGTAACTCCATGGATGGGCAAAAAGACAGGCGCGAGACGTTACCACGGGCTGGGCCGGGAAAACGGAACCAGCCGAAATATTCGGAAATATTTATCCCGCGCTACGGAACTTTTTGCAAAACATTGGCAATGCGATCAGGGGGTACTGGCCAAAGCCTGCTCCACTGCCTTCACCAGATCCTCGTCATCGGGTTTGGTGAGGCTGGAGAAGTGCGCAATCACCTTGCCCTGGCGATCCACCACGTACTTGTAGAAGTTCCAGCGCGGGCTCTGCCCGGACTGGGCGATGAGGTCGCGGTAGAGCGGCGTCGCCTCGTCCCCGGTGACGTGCTGCGGCTGGGTCATGGCGAAGGTCACGCCGTAGTTCACGTAGCAGACCTTGGCGGTCTCGGCGTTGTCGTCGGCTTCCTGCTTGAAGTCGTCGGAGGGCACGCCCAGCACTTCCAGCCCCTGGTCCTTGTAGCGCTGGTAGAGCGCCTCCAGGCCCTTGAACTGCGGGGTGAAGCCACAGTGGCTGGCGGTGTTGACCACCACCAGCGGCTTGCCGGCGAAGCGCTGGCAGAGGTCGATGGTTTCTTTGGAACGCAGCTGCTGCATCGAGTGCTGCAGCAACGGCACGCACTCGGTGGCCAGGGCGGGCCCGGCGACAGAGACCAGCAGGGGGAGAAGGAAGAGGCGTTTCATCGGGCGCTCCACGCGGCAGGGGCAATGCTCGAAGGCTACCCCCGCCCTGCGGAAGCGGCAATCAGCACAGGCTCATGTTCAGCTGCAGCAACGCCAGGCCGCCGCGCTGCCAGCCCCACCAGGCCAGCGCCAGCAGCAGGGTCGCCCCCACGCCGAGCGCCAGCCCCAGGCGCAGGCTCATGCCAGTGCCTGCAGGCGCGCCACCGGCCGCTCGCGCACCGGCCAGTTCAGCGCCGCCGCCATCAGGCTGAGGAGGATGGAAATCTGCCAGACCATGTCGTAGCTGCCCGTGTGGTCGTAGAGGTAGCCGCCCAGCCAGCCGCCGAGGAAGGCGCCGAACTGGTGGAAGAGGAAGACGATACCACCGAGCATCGACAGGTTGCGCACGCCGAACAGGGTGGCCACGGTGCCGTTGGTCAGGGGCACGGTGGAGAGCCACAGCAGCCCCATGGCGATGCCGAAGGCGTAGGCGCTCCAGGTGCTCAGCGGCGAGTAGACGAAGGCGACGATCACCACCGCGCGCAGCAGGTAGAGCACCGTGAGCAGGCGCGGCTTGGACAGGCGCCCGCCGAGCCAGCCGGCTATATAGGTGCCGAACACGTTGAACAGCCCCACCAGCGCCAGCACCGTGGTACCCACCTGGGCCGGCAGGTGCTGGTCCACCAGGTAGGCCGGCAGGTGCACGCCGATGAACACCACCTGGAAGCCGCAGACGAAGAAGCCCAGCGCCAGCAGCCAGAAGCCGGAATGGCTGCACGCCTCGCGCAGTGCCTCGCCCAGGGTCTGCTCATGGGCGGCCACCGGCAGCGGCTGGTCCTTGATCATTCCCGCCAGGGGCACGATCAGCGCCACCAGCAGCCCCAGTGCCAGCAACGCCGACGACCAGCCCAGCCAGCCGATCAGCCCGAGGGTGCCCGGCAGCATGGCGAACTGGCCGAAGGAGCCGGCAGCGGCGGCGATGCCCATGGCCATGCTGCGCTTCTCCGGCGGCACTGCGCGGCCGACCACGCCGAGAATCACCGAGAACGAAGTGCCCGACAGGCCGATGCCGATCAGCAGCCCCGCGCTCAGCGAGAGCCCCATGGGCGAATGGGAATACCCCATCAGCACCAGGCCGACGGCGTAGAGCACCCCGCCGATCACCACCGTCTTCATCGCCCCGAAGCGGTCGGCGATGGCCCCGGTCACCGGCTGCGCCAGGCCCCAGATCAGGTTCTGCAGGGCGATGGCGAAAGCGAACACCTCGCGCCCCCAGCCGAACTCGGCACTCATGGGCGCCAGGAACAGGCCGAAGCCGTGGCGGATCCCCAAGGACAGGGCCAGGATCAGCGACGCCCCCAGGAGAATCCAGCCACTCGTGCGCCATACGGAAGTCATAGAAGGTCCTCTACGGGTATATACCCGCGTTATCGCGAAAAAATCAGTCCAGGGTTTCCAGTTCGCCCAGCAGCGACATCAGCGCATCGCGCCGCTCGTCACCCATGCGCTCGACCATCCGCTCCTGCACGCTTTCCCAGGCCTGCAGCGCCTGTTCGACACAGGCCTTGCCGCTCGCGGTCAGGGCCACCAGGCGGTTGCGCTGGTCCACGCCCTCGCCCATCCGCACCAGGCCCCGGCCCTCCAGCACCCGCAGGTTGCGGCCCAAGGTGCTGCGGTCCAGCCCCAGGGCCTCGGCCAGGTCGGTGATGCTCGGCTGGTCGAGGCGCTGCAGGTTCTTCAGTAGCGAGTACTGGGCGACGTTGATCCCGACATGCTCCAGGGCGTCGTCGTAGATGCGGGTCAGGTTGCGGCTGGCGCGGCGCAGCCGCGTGCACAGGCATTGGGTCGTCATCATGGATGCGTGTATATACCCGCATCCAATCATCGTCAATGGAAATCAGCCTGGTGGCCGGCATTGTCCGAACTGCCAGAGGCCTCCGTTACCGCTGCCAAGGCCGCGCCGGCACGGGCGCCGTATAAATCGGCACGTCTGCCACCTGCGTTCCGAGGTTCACCGATGCCCAGCTACAAGGCGCCCCTGCGCGACACCCGTTTCCTGCTCAACGAGGTCTTCGACTTCCCCGCCCACTACCGCGCCCTGGCCAATGGCGGCGAAGCCACGCCGGACATGGTCGACGCCATCCTCGGCGAGTGCGCGAAGCTCTGCGAAGAGGTCATCGCCCCGCTCTACCACAGCGGCGACGAGGAAGGCTGCCACCTGGAGAACGGCGACGTGCGCACGCCCAAGGGCTACAAGGAAGCCTACGACGCCTATGTGGCCGGCGGATGGCAGGGGCTCTCGCACCCGGTCGAGTACGGCGGCCAGGGCCTGCCCATGAGCCTCGGCGCCCTCAAGCAGGAGATGCTCGGCACCGCCAACTGGCCCTTCTCCATGTACCCGGGCCTGTCCCTCGGTGCCATGAACACCCTGATGCAGCACGGCACCGAGGAGCAGAAACGCACCTACCTGACGCCCCTCACCGAAGGCCGCTGGGCCGGCACCATGTGCCTCACCGAGCCCCAGTGCGGCACCGACCTGGGCCAGGTGAAGACCCGTGCCGACGCCAACGCCGACGGCAGCTACGCCCTCACCGGCACCAAGATCTTCATCTCCTCCGGCGACCACGACCTCACCGAGAACATCATCCACATCGTCCTCGCCCGCCTGCCCGACGCGCCCAAGGGCACCCGTGGCATCTCCCTGTTCATCGTGCCCAAGTTCCTCCCCGGCGCCGACGGCGGCCTCGGCCCGCGCAACGGCGTCAGCTGCGGCGCGCTGGAGAAGAAGATGGGGATCAAGGCCTCCAGCACCTGCGTGATGAACTTCGACAGCGCCACCGGCTACCTCATCGGCCCGCCGAACAAGGGCCTGGAATGCATGTTCACCTTCATGAACAGCGCACGCATCGGCACCGCCATCCAGGGCGTGGCCACCGCCGAACTGGCCTACCAGGGCGCCCTGGCCTATGCCCGCGAGCGCCGCTCCATGCGCGCCCTCTCCGGCACCAAGGAGCCGGGCGAGGTGGCCGACGTGCTGATGCACCATGGCGACGTGCGCCGCATGTTGCTGACCCAGAAGGCCGTGGCCGAGGGCGGCCGCGCGCTGGTCTACCTGGCCACCCAGTACGCCGACCGCATGATCGAAGGCATCCTGCAGAACGACACCGCCAAGTACGAGCACTGGGACGACAAGCTCGGCTTCCTCACCCCCATCCTCAAGGGCTGCCTCACCGAGCTGGGCCTGGAAAGCGCCAACCTCGGCATGCAGGTGTTCGGCGGCCATGGCTACATCCGCGAGCACGGTATGGAGCAGATCGTCCGCGACGCGCGCATCGCCACCCTCTACGAGGGCACCACCGGCATCCAGGCCCTCGACCTGCTCGGCCGCAAGGTGCTGCTGATGACCCAGGGCAAGGCCGTGCGCGACTTCAGCGGCCAGGTGGCGCGCTTCGCCCTCGACCTGCTGAAGACCGAGCCGGCCATGCGCGGCCGCGCCCTGACCCTGCTGAAGATCGCCGGCCAGTGGAACGTCCTGACCCTGCGCATCGCCCTGCGCGCCCGCAAGGACCGCGACCTGGTGGGCACCGCCAGCCACGACTTCCTCATGTACTCCGGCTACGCCGCCCTCGCCTACGCCTGGGCCCTGCAGGAAGCCGCCGCGCGCCGCCTGCTCCGTGATGGCGGCACCGAGTCGGAGGACTTCTACCGCGCCAAGCTGGCCACCAGCGCCTTCTACTTCGACCGCCTGCTGCCCCGCGCCAAGGGCCACGCCGCCGCCATGACCAAGCCCACTGCCTCGGTCATGGGCCTGCCGGGGGAGCACTTCGTCTTCGACTGAGCCCCATCCCGGGCCTCCCTGGGAGGCCCGGGACTGGCACGGCCAGGGCTAAAGCAGGCCCATGGAAATGTCGCCGTCATACACCTGATGTTTCCTACAGCCGAACCCATGGATGAGGGCGCAGCCGCTCTGCCCACCGGTGGTAGCGTCGCGCCGCCCTGAGCCCCCAACACGGACACGCCGATGACCACCACCCGAATCGCCTGGGCGATGCTCGCCCTGCTCGCCACCCCGGCCCTTGCCACACCCGAACCCCGGTCCGATGCCTACAACCTGCTGACCCACAACGCCTTCTTCCTCACGCCCCTGCCATTCAAGTTCAGCTGGAACAACCAGGAGCGCGCGCGCCTGATGACCCGCGCCGCGTACCTGGAGGATCGCGACCTGGTGATCTTCAACGAACTGTTCGACAACGCCGCCTCCGACATCCTGCTGAACGGCCTGAAGGACCGTTACCCGCACCAGACCCCGGTATTGGGCCGCTCCACCAGCGGCTGGGACGAGAGCACCGGCAACCCCGCCGCCAAGCTCGAGGACGGCGGCGTCGCCATCGTCAGCCGCTGGCCCATCGTGCGCCGGGTCCAGTACCTCTACCGCGACGCCTGTGGCGCCGACGGGCTGGCCAACAAGGGCTTCGTCTACGTCAAGGTGCTGCGCGGCGAGCGCCCCTTCCACGTCATCGCCACCCACACCCAGGCCGCCGACGCCGCCTGCCCCGATGGCGGGCAAGTGGTGCGGGAAAGCCAGTTCCGGGAAATGCGCGCCTTCATCGACCGGCAGAACATCCCAGCGAACGAAGTGCTCTTCGTCGGTGGCGACCTCAACGTCGTACGCGGCAGCACCGAGTACCCGCGCGTGCTGGCCCAGCTGGACCTGCGCGCGCCCGACAGCTACGCCGGCGCCCCCGCCACCTGGGACACCCGGCGCAACGGCGTGACCGGCTACCAGTCCCCCTACAAGGACAACGGCCCCGGCAAGGCGCCGACCAACCCACCGGAATACCTCGACTACATCCTGGTTTCCAACCGCCACGGCCAGGTGTCCTACTGGCACAACCAGGCGCTGGACATGCCCTCCCCGCGCTGGAGCGCCAGCGACGGCGTCAACACCTGGCACTACCAGGACTACTCCGACCACTACCCGGTCGCCGCCTTCACCTACGCCGACCCGCAGCGCACGCCGCAGCAGGCCTTCAAGCCCACCGACAACCGCTACGCCCGCGTGGTGCTGCGCAGTGTCGACAACGGCAACGCCCTGCGCACCGGGGAGAAGGCCACCAACTGGGTCACCGTCACCGGCAACGGCCGCGACGACGCCAGCACCTTCAGCCTCAACGACTGGGACCACTTCGCCAGCTTCTGCGTGCGCAATGGCGACTATGTGACCCTGGAATCCCGCGCCTACCCGGGCTACTTCCTCACCTGGTACGAACACGGCGCCGGCAAGTACGGCTACTACCCGGCGGCCGGGAAGCCCTCGCGGCACCTGCGCGTGCAGATCGACAACGACCAGGGGCAATGCCTGAAGGACGGCGACCAGGTGGCGTTCATCGACTACAGCGGCCAGCGCCCGCTGCCCGGCCGCGACTACTACCTGAAGATCTGGCCCGACGGCGCCTGGAAGGACCACCTGTTCCTCTGGGGCGAGGCCTACGACGCCAGCCGCTTCCGCGTGGAAGTGGCGCCGACTGCGGTCTACGAGAACTGGTACGACAGGCTGCGTTTCTGAGCCCTGACAGCGCCGGGGCCTTGCGCCCCGGCGTTCACCCCAGCAGCGCCAACGCCACCAGCACGGCCACCTCGGCCAGCTCCACCAGCGCCCCGGCCGTGTCGCCGGTGGTGCCGCCCAGCCGCCGCAGCAAGCCGCGCCGCCACCAGGCGAATACGGCCAGGGCGGCCGCCAGGGACACCAGCGCCACCCAGCCGAACACCAACCCGAGCAACACATGGGCGCCCAGCACCCAGGGCAGCTCCCGGCGTGGCAGGTGCTCCGCCAGAGCCTGCCCCAGCCCACCTGCACGAACGTAAGGCGTGGTCATGAACAGCAGCGGCAGCAGCCCCCGCGCCAGCCAGGGCGCCAGCAACAGCGCGGCGATGGGGCCCTGCTCCAGCAGGGCGACCAGGGCAGAAAACTTCAGCAGCAGCACCAGCACCAATACGACCACGGCGATGGGGCCGCTGCGCGGGTCCTTCATGATGGTCAGGGTGCGCTCGCGGTCGCCGTAGCCGCCCACCCAGGCGTCCGCCGTATCGGCTAGGCCATCCAGGTGCAGGCCACCGCTCAGCGCCACCCAGGCGGCGAGCAGCAGCACAGCCTTGAGCAGCACCGAGGTATCGCCCAGCAGCCACTCCAGCGCCAGCAGCGCCAGGCCGAGCAGCAACCCCACCAGCGGGTAGAACAGCAGCGAGCGCCCCACCTGTACCGGCTCGGGCATGCCCGGCAGGCGCACCGGCAGGCGGGTGAGGAATTGCAGGGCGATCAGCAGCGGGATCATGGCAAAACGATCCGGTGCAGCGTGGCGTGGGGCACCTCCACCTGCATCAACTGGGCTCGGGGCAGGCCCGCGCACGGGCCAGCAGCAGGCGGATCACCCCGCCGTGGCTGACCACCAGCAGGCGCTGGCCGGCGAAGCCTTCCTGCAGCCGAGCAGCCGCGGCGTGGACGCGGGCCTCGAAGTCCAGCAGCGTTTCGCCCCCGGGCGGGGTGAAGCTGTAGGGGTCGTTCCAGAACAGGCCCAGCCCGGCTTCGTCGGTGGCCATCAACTGGGCGGCAGTGCGGCCCTCCCAGGCGCCGAAATGCAGTTCGCGCAGGTCGGCATCGAAGCGCAGCGGCAGGTCCAGGCGCCCGGCCAGCTCCTCGGCGAAGCGCGCGCAGCGTTGCAGTGGCGAGGCGACGATGGCGTCCCAGGGGCCGGCCCCCTCCACCGCGCCGCGCATCTGCGCCCAGCCGGTTTCGGTCAGGGCGTCGTCCAGGCTGCCACGGAAGCCGGCACCCAGCTCGGTCTCGCCATGGCGCAGCAGGTCGATGACCAGGCTCATGCCGGACGGTCCGAAACCGCGGCTTCGGCGAAGGTGGCCATGCCGTTGTGCAGGTCGCAGGCCAGGCGCAGCAGCGGCAAGGCGATGGCGGCACCGCTGCCCTCGCCCAGGCGCAGGCCGAGGTCGAGCAGGGTTTGCGCCTGCAGCTCCGCCAGCACGGCCTGGTGGCCCGGCTCGGCGGAACGGTGGGAGAACAGCAGCCAGTCGCGGCAGGCCGGGTTCATGCGCACCGCGCACAGGGCGGCCACGCTGCAGATGAAGCCATCCACCAGCACCGGGATGCCGCGCTGGGCGCAGCCGAGGTAGGCGCCGGCCAGGGCGGCGACCTCGAAGCCGCCGAGGCGGCGCAGGCTTTCCAGCGGGCCATGGCAATGGGGGCTGTGCAGGGCCAGGGCGCGCTCGATCACCTCGGCCTTGTGCTGCACGCCCTTGTCGTCCAGCCCGGTGCCGGGGCCGACCAGTTGCGCCGCCGGGGTGCCCAGCAGCGCGCAGGCCAGGGCGCTGGCGGCGGTGGTGTTGCCGATGCCCATCTCGCCGCCGAGGTAGATGTCCGCGCCCGACTCCACCGCGCGCACGGCGCTGGCGCGGCCGGCCTCCAGGGCGGCCAGGCACTGGGCATCGCTCATGGCCGGCTCGCGGGCGAAGTTGGCAGTGCCGGCGCCCAGGCCCAGGTGCAGCACGCCGGGCAGTTTTTCCAGGGGCACGGCGGTGCCCAGGTCGACCAGTTCCAGTGTGGCGCCGAGGCTGTGGGCCAGCACGCTGATGGCCGCACCGCCGCGCACGAAGTTGCGCAGCATCTCGCCGGTCACCGCCTGCGGGTAGGCGGAAACGCCCTCCGCCACCACGCCGTGGTCGCCGGCGAACACGGCGAACCAGGGGCGCGCCACCTCGGGGCGATCGCTGCCCTGCATGGCGGCCAGGGTGATGGCCAGGCCTTCCAGCTGGCCCAGGGCACCGCGGGGCTTGGTCAGTTGGTCCTGGCGGGCCTGGGCCCGGGTGCGGGCGACATGGTCCTGGGGCTGGCATTCGGCCAACCACCACGCGAAGGTGTTCATAGGGGCTCTCCCTTCAACAGCATGGGCAGGCCGGCGACGGTGAAGGTCACGCGGGTGCAGCGCTCGGCCAGGGCCTGGTGCAGCCAACCGGCTTCATCGACATAGCGGCGGGTCAGTTCGCCCAGGGGCACCACCCCGAGGCCGGTTTCATTACTCACCAGCAGCACCCGCCCCGGCAGCTCGCCGATGCAGGCCAGCAGGGCGTCACGCTCGGCGACGAGGCGCGCCTCGTCCTCCAGCATCAGCAGGTTGGTCAGCCACAGGGTCAGGCAATCCACCAGCAGGCAGGTGCCGGGGGCGGCATGCTCGCGCAGCACCCGGGCCAGTTCGACGGCCTCTTCCACCAGGCCCCAGTGGTCGGGGCGGCGGGCGCGGTGGCTGGCCACGCGCTGGCTCATTTCGCCGTCCAGGGGCTGGCTGGTGGCGATGTAGGTGACGGCCAGGCCGGATTCAGTGGCGAGGCGTTCGGCCAGGCGGCTCTTGCCCGAGCGGGCGCCGCCGAGGATGAGTTCAGCCATGGACGGGCTCCAGGCCGCAGAGGCGGCGCAGCAGGTCGGTATCCAGGTGGCGCTCGACCTGGTCGGCCAGGCGCTCAATGTCACGCTCGCGCAGCGCCGGGTAGTCCACCGCCTGCACCTCGGCGAGGCCGGCCCAGCGCAGCAGCGCATCACGGGCCTCGGCGCCTTCGAACAGACCGTGCAGGTAGGTGCCAAGCACCTGGCCGTCGGCGCTCATGGCACCGTCGGCGCGGCCATCGTCCAGCCGCACCGCCGGTTGCTCCAGGGCAGCACCGCGACTGACCCCGGCGTGGATCTCGTAGCCGCTCACCGGTGCGTTCTCCAGGCCCAGGTAGCCGCGCACGTTACGCAGCTGCTTCTCCGGCTCCAGCACCGTGTCGAAGGCCAGCAGGCCGAGGCCGGCGCTGCTGCCGGCGGGCCCCTCCAGGCCGTGGGGGTCGTCGATGCGCTCACCGAGCATCTGCAGGCCGCCGCAGATGCCCAGCAGCTTGCCGCCGTAGCGCAGGTGGCGGGCGATGGCCAGATCCCAGCCCTGCTGGCGGAGGAAGGCCAGGTCGGCGCGCACGCTCTTGGAGCCGGGTAGCACGATCAGCTCCGCCGCCGGCATCGCCTGGCCGGGGCCGACCAGGGTCAGCTGCACCTGCGGGTGCAGGCGCAACGGGTCGAAATCGGTGTGGTTGCTGATGCGTGGCAGCACCGGCACCACCACCTTCAGCGCCTCGCGGGGCTTGGCGTCCTGGCGCCGGTCGATAGCGTCCTCCGCCTCCAGGTGGAAGTCGGTGAGGTACGGCAGCACGCCGAGCACCGGCTTGCCGGTGCGTTGTTCCAGCCAGTCGAGGCCCGGCTGCAGCAAGGCGATGTCGCCGCGGAAACGGTTGATCACGAAGCCTTTCACCCGCGCCTGCTCGCTTTCCGAGAGCAACGCCAGGGTGCCCACCAGGTGGGCGAAGACGCCGCCCCGGTCGATGTCGGCGATGAGGATCACCGGGCAGTCCACCGCCTCGGCGAAGCCCATGTTGGCGATGTCGTTGGCGCGCAGGTTGATCTCCGCCGGCGAGCCCGCCCCTTCCACCATCACCACCTGGTAACCGGCTTCGAGGCGCTGGTGGGAGGCCAGCACCGCCTGCATCGCCACCTTCTTGTAGTCGTGGTAAGCGACCGCGTTCATCGAGGTGACGGCGCGGCCGTGGATGATCACCTGGGCGCCGGTGTCGGTATTGGGCTTGAGCAGCACCGGGTTCATGTCGGTGTGCGGCGCCAGCCCACAGGCCTGGGCCTGCACCGCCTGGGCGCGGCCGATCTCGCCGCCGTCGGCGGTCACCGCGCTGTTCAGCGCCATGTTCTGCGGCTTGAACGGCACCACCGCCACGCCCTGGCGCTTGAGCCAGCGGCACAGCGCGGTCACCAGGGTGCTCTTGCCGGCGTCGGAGGTGGTGCCCTGCACCATCAGCGTGGTCATGCGAGCTCCCGGGCGAAGCCGCTCAGGGCCTGGTCCAGGCGCCGCCAGCCGGCTTCGTCCGGTGGCAGGCCGAAGCGCAGGCTCGACGGCGTGAGGAACAGGCGAGTGAGGATGCCGTGGGCGGCGAGGTATTCGTGCATCACCCCGGCGTGGGGCATGGCCACCCACTGGAACAGGGCGCAGCCACCGGTGGGCTGCAGGCCGTTGTCGGTGAGCAGGCGCGCCAGGCGCTGGCCGTCCACCAGCAGGCGCTCACGCTGCCGGGCCTGGCCGTCAACATCCTCCAGCAGGGTCTTGGCGATGAAACGGGCAGGGCCGCTCACGGCCCAGGGGCCGAGCAACTCCTCCATTTCATCGAGTAGCTCCTGGGCGGCGCAGACGAACCCCAGGCGCAGCCCGGCGAGGCCGAAGAACTTGCCGAAGGAGCGCAGCACGATGAGCCCCGGCAGGTGGCTGATGCGCGCCAGGCTCTGGTCCGGGGTGCAGTCCATGAAGGCTTCGTCCACCACCAGCCAGCCGCCGCGCTCGGCCAGGCGCGCATGCCAGTCCAGCAGCAGCTCCGGCGAGTAGCGCTGGCCGGTGGGATTGTTGGGGTTGACCACCACCAGCACGTCCAGGCGGTCGATGGCGCGACGGGCACCGGCTTCGCTGATCTCTTCCAGGCGATGGCCGACCCGGCGCCAGGCGGCGGCATGCTCGGCGTAACAGGGCGAGAGGATGCCCACCTGGGAGGTACGGCGAATGCGCGGCAGCGCCTGGATGGCGGCCTGGGAGCCGGCCACCGGCAACAGGGTCGGGGCCTTGTAATAGCGGCGGGCGGCCTCTTCCAGGCCGTCGTCCTGCTCGGGCAGGCGGGCCCAGGCGGCGCCGGGCACCTCCGGCAGGGTCCAGCCGTAGGGCGCCAGGCCGGTGGAGAGGTCGAGCCAGTCGGCCTCGGGGATGCGATAACGCTGCGCGGCGGCGCGCAGCCTGCCTCCATGCTCAAGCAAAGAGCCACCCTCCGATGATCAGCACGCCCACCCAGAGCATCACGCCCTGGCGCACCAGGTCCATGCCACGGTCGATGTCTTCGGCCCGCGCGGGCTCGCCCAGCCCCAGGTGCGGGCGCTCGTGCAGCTCGCCGTGGTAGACGGCCGGGCCACCCAGTTGCACGCCCAGCGCACCGGCGCCGGCGGCCATCACCGGCCCCGCGTTGGGGCTGTCCCAGAGCGGTGCCTGCTTGCGCCAGCAGTGCAGCGCCACGGCCGTCTTGCCGAGCAGCGCGTAGGTCAGTGCCACCAGGCGCGCGGGAATGTAGTTGAGAACGTCATCGATGCGCGCGGCGGCCCAGCCGAAGCGTTCGAAGCGCGCGTTGCGGTAGCCCCACATGGCATCGAGTGTGTTGCTCAGGCGGTACAGCACCACGCCCGGCGCACCGGCCACGGCGAACCAGAACAGCGCGGCGAACACCGCATCGCTGCCGTTCTCCAGCACCGACTCGGTGGCGGCACGGGCCACGGCGCCTTCGTCCAGTTCGCGGGTTTCGCGGCTGACCATGTAGCCGACGCGCTGGCGTGCCTGCTCCAGGTCACCGGCCTCGAGGGCGCGGGCCACCGGCTCGGCGTGTTCATTGAGGCTGCGCAGGCCGATGGCGGCGTAGAGGGCGATGACGCCCACCAGGGTGCCGATCCAGGGCAGCTCGGCCAGCCACCAGGCGGCCAGGGTCAGCGGCAGCACGGCGATCACCCAGGCGCTGACGCCATGGCTGCGCCAGCCACGGCCACCGGGGTTGAAGCGTTGCTCGAGGCGCTTGGCCCAGTTGCCGAAGGCCACCAGCGGGTGCCAGCGCCGTGGCTCGCCAAAGACGGCATCCAGCACCACGGCGGCCAATGTCAGCATGCCCAGGCTCATTCCTTGTTTCCCCACTGGTTCTCGAACAGTAATTCGGACAACGGGCGCGGCTGCGCCCAGCCCTCCAGCGCCAGCATCGGCGCCGGGTAGAAGACCTCCACCGGGCCCAGGCAGAGCACCGCCAGGGGCTTGCTGCCGGGCGGCATGCCGAGCAGCTCGGCCAGGGCCTGCGGGTCGAACAGCGAGACCCAGCCCAGGCCCAGCCCTTCGGCGCGGGCGGCGAGCCAGAGATTCTGAATCGCGCAGGCCAGGGACGCCATATCCATTTCGGGCAGGGTGCGTCGGCCGAAGACATGGGCCTCGCGCCCGTCCATCAGCGCGGCCACCAGCAGCTCGGCGCAGTCGCGGATGCCTTCGACCTTGAGCCGCATGAATTCGTCGGAGCGCTCGCCCAGGGCCTCGGCGGTGCGCACCCGCTCCGCCTCCACCAGGCCGTGGATGTCCTCACGCAGCGCCGGCTCGGTGACGCGGATGAAGCGCCAGGGCTGCATCAGGCCGACGCTGGGCGCCTGGTGCGCCGCCTCCAGCAGCCGTGCGAGCAGCTCGGGCGCCACCTCGCCGCCGCTGAAGTGGCGCATGTCGCGACGCTCGGCGATGGCGCGGTAAACGGCGGCGCGTTCCTCGGGGCTGAAGGCGTTGTCGGTCATGGGCGCAGGAGCTCCGCCGCCGCAGCGGGATTGGAAGGCAGGTAGAAATGGATATAGGACGCGGTGAGGCGGCCGATGCGGAACACCGCCTCGGCCACCGGCTTGTCGTTCGGGCAGGTGCCGCGCGCCAGGGGCTGCAGCGACGAGTCGAGGCGCGAATGGTGGTAGGTGTGGCCACGCAAGGCACCGCCGGGCAGCTCGACTTCCTGCAAGGCCAGGGCCACCAGGCGCTTCTGCATCACCGCGCTGCCGGGCAGCAGGCCCACCAGTTCGGCACGCTCGCCTTCGGCGTCGGTCAGTGCATCCAGCAGGTAGAGCATGCCGCCGCACTCGGCGAGCGTCGGCTTGCCGGCCTCATGGTGGGCACGGATCGCATCGGCCATGGCATGGTTTTCCGCCAGCGGCGCCAGGTGCAGCTCGGGGTAGCCGCCGGGCAGGTAAAGGCTGTCCACCTCGGGCAGGGCGGCGTCGGTCAGCGGCGAGAAGAACTGCAGCTCGGCACCCAGGGCGCGCAGCAGGTCGAGGTTGGCCTGGTAGGTGAAGGCGAAGGAGGTGTCGCGGGCGACGCCGATGCGCACGCCTTCGAGCAGCGGTTGCAGCTCATGGGCCGGCGGCGCCTCGAAGGCTACGGCCGGCGGCAGCTCCACCGAGGCGCTGGCGGCCAGGGCATCGGCAGCGGCGTCCAGGCGCGCATCCAGGTCAGCCAGTTCCTCGGCCTGTACCAGCCCCAGGTGGCGGCTGGGCAACTCGACCTCGGCGCTGCGCGGCAGGGAGCCGTACCAGCGGATCCAGTCCGGCAGGCTGTCGCGGATCAGGTCGCTGTGGCGCTGGCTGCCGACGCGGTTGCCGAGCACGCCGGAGAACGGCAGGCCCGGTTGGTAGGTGGCCAGGCCCACGGCCAGGGCGCCGAAGGTCTGGGCCATGGCGGCGCCATTGATCACCGCCATCACCGGCACGCCAAAGCAGCGCGCCAGGTCGGCAGCCGAGGGCGAGCCGTCGAACAGGCCCATCACCCCTTCGATAAGGATCAGGTCCGCTTCGGCAGCGGCCTCCCAGAGCAGGCGGCGGCTTTCCGCCTCGCCGATCATCCACAGGTCCAGCTGGTAGACCGGCGCGCCGGAGGCACGGGCGAGGATCATCGGGTCGAGGAAGTCCGGCCCGCACTTGAACACCCGCACGCGCTTGCCCTGGCGGGTGTGCAGGCGCGCCAGGGCGGCGGTGACGGTGGTCTTGCCCTGGCCGGACGCCGGGGCGGCGATCAGCAGGGCCGGGCAATGGCGCGTGGAGGTGCTCAGAATTCCACCCCTTTCTGCGCCTTCACCCCGGACTTGAAGGCATGCTTGACCAGGCTCATCTCGGTGACGGTGTCGGCGGCGTCGATCAGGCCCTGGGGCGCGCCACGGCCGGTGGCGACCACGTGCTGCAGCTCGGGGCGCGATTCGATGTCGCGGAGCACGGTCTCCAGGTCGAGGTAGCCGTGCTTGAGGGCGATGTTCAGCTCATCCAGCACCACCAGGCCCACCTGCGGGTCGTTGAGCAGCTGCGCCGCGACGGCCCAGGCCTGCTGCGCCTTGTCGATGTCGCGCTGGCGGTCCTGGGTGTCCCAGGTGTAGCCCTCGCCCATCACGTGGTAGGCGACCTCGTCCGGGAAGCGGCGGAAGAAGGCTTCCTCGCCGGTGGACATGCCGCCCTTGATGAACTGCACCACGCCCACCTTCACCCCATGCCCGAGGGCGCGGGCGACCATGCCGAAGGCCGAGCTGCTCTTGCCCTTGCCATTGCCGGTGTGCACCAGCAACAGGCCGTACTCGTCCTGGGCCTGGGCGATCTTCTCGTCGATCAGGGCTTTCTTGCGCTGCATGCGCGCCTTGTGGCGGGCATCGCGTTCGATGGATTCGGTCATGGGGGCTCCTGTCAGAGGGCTTGGTAGCGGACGCTGAAGAACACTGCCTGGCCGGGCTGGTTGTAGTCCAGCGCGGTTTCGTAGTCGGCATCCAGCAGGTTGGTGACCTTGGCCTGCAAGCGCCACTCCTCGTTCAGCCAGTATTCGCCGCGCAGGTCGAGGGTGGCATAGCCGGCCACCTTGTTGCGGTTGGCCAGGTCGTCGTAGCTGCGGCCTTCGGCGTGCAGCGTGGCGCCCAGGCCGAAGCGGCCGATGCGCCGGTCCAGGTCGAGGTTGAAGCTCTGTTGCGGGCGGCGCGGCAGCTCGTTGCCGGCGTTGCTGCCGTGGTCGCGGTTCTCGGCGTCGAGGAAGGTGGCGTTGGCGTTCCAGTCCCAACCCAGCCACTGGCTGCCGAGCACCAGTTCGAGGCCGTCGATGCGGGCCTTGCCGATGTTGTTGGGGCCGCCGTACGGGCCGAGGGTGGAGTCGTAGGCGATCAGGTCGTCGACATGGGTGCGGTAGGCGTTGACCGACCAGTGGCCCCAGTCGTGCTGCCCGGTGAGCGCGGCCTCGAAGCTCTCGGAGGTTTCCGCGTCCAGGCCCGGGTTGCCATAGCCGGGGTAGTAAAGCTCGTTGAAGCTGGGCGCCTTGAAGGCGGTGCCGTAGCTGAGGCTGAAGCGCAATTCATCGGTGAACGCGTAGCCCCAGGCGGCGCTGCCGGTGTCGTGGGTGCCGAACTGCTCGTTGTCGTCACGGCGTAGCGACAGCTGCCAGTCCTGCTGGCCGGCTTGCCCCAGGTACTGGGCGAACCACCCCTGGTTGCGGCGCGAGTCCTGCTCGAAGGCCGTGGAGCTGCTGACCTGGTCACGCTGCCAGTCGTAGCCGAGGGTCAGCACGTGGCCTTCGGCGAGGGTCAGGTCGTTGAGCCAGGAGGCGCTGTCGCGCTTGGAGTCGAAGCGGGCATCGAACAAGCCATCGGTGTGGCTGGTGGACTTGTCCTCGCTGCGACCGGCCCGGAGGGTGATGTTCCAGATGTCCTGGGGGCTGAAGCGGGCGCGGCCGCCGATCACCTCCTGGCGGTTGTCGGCGTTGGCGCCGTGGCCGCCGAGGGGATGCAGGTAGCCACTGCTGTCGATGTCGTCGTAGTCGTTGTGGGCCTTGGCGCGCATCAGCGTGCCATCCAGCGCCAGACTGCCGAGCTGCACACCGGCATTCAGGGTACCGGACAGGTTGCGGTAGCCGTCGGCGTCGGGCTCGTAGTAGTTGCTGCCCTGGCGGCGGGAGTTGATGCCGTCGGTGTCCTGGCTGCTAACGCCGAGGTTGTACCAGGCCTGCTCATCGCCACCGGCTACCCCGGCGCTGCCCTGGTAGCTGTCATGGGTGCCGTAGCCGGCAGAGAACCAAGGCTTCGCCGCGCCGTCGCCATGCCCCTTGCGGGTGAAGATCTGGATCACCCCGCCTATGGCTTCGGAGCCGTAGAGGCTGGAGCGCGGGCCACGGACCACTTCGATGCGCTCGATCAGCTCCACCGGCAGGTCCTGGAAGGCCGTGAGCCCGGCGCTGACGGAGCCGACCTTGACGCCGTCGATCAGCACCAGCACGTGGTCGGACTCACTGCCCCGCATGAACAGCGTGGTGTTCTTGCCAGGGCCACCGTTGTTGCTGAGGGTCACGCCCGGCACCTTGCGCAGCAGCTCGGGCACGGAGCTCGCCTGGCTGCGCTCGATGGCCGCACGGTCGATCACGGTGGTGGCGGCCAGGCTGGCGCGCACGGGCTGCTCGCTGCGGGTGGCGGTGACCACCTGCTCGTCAAGTTCGAGGGGCGCGGCGGCCAGCGGGGAAATGCACGAAATGCCGAGAACAGCCAGCAGCGCCGGCCTCGGGGAAGCGTATCGACTCAAGATTCGATCTCCGTCGCGCCACCCGCGCGACCTTCTGGGGTGATGCATGGGCGATCCCATGCGCAGTCACACCAGGCCGGTCTCCGGGCTTGCGAGTGGAACCGTCGGTTCCCTTCCGCGCCTTCCCATGCCTGGGCACAGTGGCTGTTGCGGAGTCTGATTCGCCTACCGTTGCGGGGCAGCGCCGGATTCTTCGGGAGAATGGACCGGCTTCCCTGTTTCACCCCGGCGGCATGGCCACGGGGCACCTGATGCAAGGCGCGCAGCTTAGTGGCCGGGGTGGCCAGGGTCAATCGACGGGCGGCGGGCGGGAAATAGGTCGAACCGACGGGGCAGAGCCACGTCCACTCAACAGGACCCACTCCATGAGGAGACCTCCATGATCCGCGACCGCTATGCCTCCTGCATCCAGGCCTGCAACGCCTGCGCCATCGCCTGTGAACACTGCGCCGCCTCCTGCCTGCGCGAGGAACACGCCGGGCACATGGCGCTGTGCATCCGCACCGACCGCGACTGCGCCGACCTGTGCCGCCTCGCCGCCCTGCTGATGGCCCGCGACAGCCCGCTGGCCGACGAGATCTGCCGCCTCTGCGCCATCGCCTGCCAGGCCTGCGCCGAGGCATGCGCCAAGCATGACCACGACCACTGCCAGGAATGCGCGCAGGCCTGCCAGCGCTGCGTGGTGGAATGCGAGGCGATGGCGAAGGCGGCTTGAGCTCGACCCGGCCAGCGCACGATTGCCTACCGGACCGGATGCGGACTATATATGGACCGCATCCGTTACCATGCGCCCCTCACAAGGAGCCCGCCATGAAAGTCCGGACCATCAGCTACCTCAAACAGCACGCCGCCTCGCTGGACCTGAGCGAGCCCATGGTGATCACCCAGAACGGCGTACCGGCCTACGTCGTGGAATCCTATGCCGAACGCCGCCGCCGCGATGAAGCCCTGGCGCTGATCAAGCTGCTGTCGTTCGCGGAACGGGACAAGGCAGAGGGCCGCCTCATCTCCGCCGACACCCTGCTGCAGCGCCTCAAACAGCGCAGCCCCCTCACCCAAGGACCGGGAAGCATCGAGGATGAGCAGGAAGATTGAGGTCGCCTATGCGACCACCGCCGAAGAAAGCCTGGTTTCGCAGATCCACCACCTGACGCCTTTCATTGGCGCCGAACCGGCCTACGCCAAGCTCGCAGCCCTGATCACAACCTCCGAGCACCATCTGCAAGCCCACCCACTGGCCGCCCCCATCTGCGAGGAAGCCGCCTTGCTGGGCGTCCGCGGCTACCGCGAACTGCATATCGATGAGTTCCGCATCCTCTATCGCTTCGACGAGACCGCCAGCCTGGTGATGGTCGCGCTGATCCTGCGGCAGCGACAGAGCATCGAAGAGCAATTGATCAACTACTGCCTGATGCGTTGAGTAGCACAGCGCCCTCAATGCCTCGGCTCGAACCCCGCCGGTTTGCCCGCCAGCCAGTCGACGAAGGTGCGCAGGCGCTCGTCGGCCATCAGCGCCTCGCGGCTGTTGTAGGTCAGCGCCAGTTCCTTTTCGCTGAACAGGCGGTGGATCTGGTTGTGGCAGGGACGACAGACCCAGAGGGTGGCGGTGATGCGCTCGTTGCGGGCGAAGCGCTTCTGCACGTAGGTCTTGCCGTGCAGGGCCTTGGGGATCAGGTGGTGGCGGGTCAGGGGCGCGGCGCGCCGGCAGAGCTCGCAGGCGTCCGGCTGGGGCGGCAGGCGGATGGGCTCGGCCACGGGTTCAGCGCTTGCGGCAGAGGGTCAGCCCGTCGCCGATGGGCAGCAGCGAGAGATCGACGCGTGCATCGGTCTTGAGCGCGCGGTTCAGGGCCTTGATGGCGCGGGTGTCGGCGCTGTCGGGGCTGGCTTCCAGCACGCGGCCGCTCCACAGCACGTTGTCGAACAACACCAGGCCACCGCTGCGCACCAGGGCCAGGGCGTGCTCGAGGTAAGCAGGGTAGTTGGCCTTGTCGGCGTCGATGAAGATCAGGTCGAAGCTGCCGGCCTGCCCTTCCCGCTCCAGACGCCCGAGGGTTTCCAGGGCCGGGGCCAGTTGCAGGTCGATGCGGGTATCGACGCCGGCTTCCTGCCAGTAGCGCCGGGCGACGGCGTTGTAGTCGCCGGGCAGGTCGCAGCAGAGGATACGGCCGTCCGCCGGCATGGCCTCGGCCATCACCAAGGCGCTGTAGCCGGTGAAGGTGCCGATCTCGAGGATGCGTCGCGCGCCGGTGAGGCGCACCAGCATGGCCATGAACTGACCCTGCTCGGGGGCGATCTGCCAGCGCGCCGTGGGCAGTTGCGCGGTCTCCTCGCGCAGGCGCGCCAGCAACGGCGTCTCGCGCAGGGAGACGTCGAGCAGGTAGCGGTGGAGGTCGTCGTCGAGGTTGAGCGTCCGGGTGGTCATGCAGCCTCTCAGGGCGTGCTAGCCAGATGCGAGTCGAGCAGCACGCGCTTGGCGTTCAGGTAGCTTTTCTGCCAGTAGCTGTTGGACAGGCTGTCGAGGCGTACCGTTCCGCCGCTGGAAGGCGCATGGACGAAGCGCCCCTCGCCGACGTAGATGCCGGCGTGGCTGACCTGGCCGCCGCCGTTGGTGGCAAAGAACACCAGATCGCCGCTCTGCAGGGCGTTCATGCCAATGGTCGGCACGCGCATGGCGATGAGCTCGCGGGTGGAGCGCGGCAGGCTGATGCCGGCGGCGTCGCGGTACACGTAGCCGATCAGGCCGCTGCAATCGAAGCCGCTGTCCGGCATGTTGCCGCCGTAGCGGTAGGGCGTACCCACCAGGCCGAGGGCGCGGAACAGCACGTCATCGGCCGCCGGCGAGGACGGCGCCTGAACCACGGGCGGGGTGTAGACCGGAGCGGGAGCCGGCGCATGGCTGGAGCAGGCACCGAGCAGGGCGAGCAGCGCGATGAGGGTGAGACGGTGCAAGGCGGGCATGGCAAGTCAGTCCTGACTTGAGGTTTGCACGCTAATGTGCTGATCCCGCTCGAATAATGCAAGCAAAAAGCCATCGCCGCTGCGCTTGGGCGGCAACCCGTACCTATATAAAGGGAGGCGGAAACGACTCGGCCCGGAACAGAGTCCGGGCCGATAGGTGCATCTGGATCGCGATCAGCGGTGCATCGAGCCCTGCGCCGAGGCGTTCATCGAGGGGGAGACCTGCGCGAGGACGCGCTTGGCTTCCATGTAGCTGGCGTTCCAGTAGCGATCATCCAGGCTGTCGACCCGCACACCGCCGCTGCGGTGGCTGGAGGAATGGATGAACTGGTCGTCGCCGATGTAGATGCCGGCGTGGCTGACGCGACCACGACCACGGTTATTGAAGAAGACGATGTCGCCCGGCTTCAGTTCGCTGCGCGCAATGACCGGCGCATCGAGGTTGATCATTTCACGGGTAGAGCGCGGCAGCTGGATGCCCGCCTCTTCCTTGAACAGGTAGCCGACGAAGCCGCTGCAATCGAAGCCGGTCTTCAGCGAGCGACCACCGAAGCGGTAGGGAGTCCCCACCAGCTCGAAGCCACGCTCGAGAACGTTGTCAGCGAGGGACGGCAGCTGGTAGGGCTCGTCGTCCATCATATCCGCCATGTCCTGGACGCTCGGCTCTTCGATGACGGCCTGAGGTTCCGGAGTGACGGCTACTTGCGGCTTTGGCGAGACGCCGGCGCAAGCGGTAAGAAACAGTGCAAACGCAATGGGCACGAGGGGTGCGAAGCGACTGAGCATGGGCACGACCGTGTCGAAAATTATAAGAAGGCGCGAATATGCCCTCTATCGATCTAATTTGCAAATTTAATCGATCGAAATGTGACTCAGTAGTTCCTGCAAAACATCTAAGGCCTTTCCCTTCAGATGTACGTCGACTGAGCGTGCGAGGTCGGTGCTGGCGGGGTTGATCTCCGCCGTGAAGCCGCCTTGCTGGCGGGTGCGCATCACCGGTTCGATGATGTAGGGGAAGCTCGCCGTGGTGCCTACGGCCAGCACCGCATCGAAGCCCTTGCGCAGTTGCGCGTAGAGGGTGTCGATGGCCTTTTCGGGGAGCATTTCCTCGAACAGGACGACGGGAGGCCGGAGGATACCACCGCACACAGTGCATTTGGGAGGCAAAGGCCGTTCCAGGTGCTGCGACAGTTGGTCACTCTCGGCACCGCACGACTGGCAGAACAGCGGCGACAGCTCGCCGTGGATCTCGATCAGCCGCTCCGGCGGCGACCCCGCCTGGCGGTGATAGCCGTCGATGTTCTGCGTCAGCACCCAGCATTCCGGCTTGAGCCGCTGCAATTGCGCGATGGCTTCGTGCCCGGGATTGGGGCGCGCGGCCAGGCAGGCGCTGCCGAGTTGGGCGAGGTATTTCCAGCACAGCGCCGGGTCGCGCCGCAGCATGGGCCCGGAGATGGCCTCCTCGATCGGGATGCCCTCCTCCGTCATGCCGTTATAGAGGCCACCGAGCCCCCGGTAGGTGGGCAGGCCGGAATCCGCCGAAAGCCCGGCACCGGTGATGACCAGGATGCGCTCTGCGCGCTTGAGCTCCGCAGCGACGCGGGCGATAGCCGACGAATGATTCATGCAAGCCTCCTGCTCGATGAAACGGGTCAGTGATTGACGGTGTAGGCCAGCATCGCCGACAGGTGGCACAGCGGCCGCCCGCTTTCCTCGTGCCAACGGTTGAAGGCGGCCTGTACCAGCGCCAGGTCGCGCAGGCTGGTGGGCACCTTGTCGATGATGTCCTGGGCCTTGAGCGCCGCGACCATGTCGTTGGACGGGACGAAGGTGTCCTTGCCGACCATGCGCAGGAAACGCGGCGCCGAAAGTCCGCCCATCTGGCTGCCGTGCTTGGCCAGGTACTTCCACAACCCGACGATGTCGGACGTCGGCCAATCGGCGATCAGCGCACCGAAGCTGCCCTTCTCGCGACGTACGTCGAGGATGAACTGGGCGTTGCGCGGCACGCTCTTGAGCTTGCCCAGGTGGCGAATCAGCCGCGCGTCCTGCATCAGCCGCTCCAGGTGCTCGGCGCCCATCAGCACCACCTTCTCCGGATCGAAGCCGAAGAACACCTCCTCGAAGGCCGGCCACTTGGCGTCCACCAGGCTGTGCTTGAGCCCGGCACGGAACACCCGCAGGGCCAGCAGCGACAGGTAGCGGTCATCGCTCAGCTCGCGCAGCTCGGCATCGCTGCGCGGCTGCGGCAGGCGCGCTTCCAGGGCCTCGGCCGAACCGAAGCGGTTGAGGCAGTACTCGTGAAGCCAGCGGTAGTCACGCATAAAAAGGGCCTTGGCTAGAAAGCTTGAAGCTTGAAGCTTGAAGCTTGAAGCCTTCCGGTTTCAGGCTCTCGGCTTCCAGCTCCACTTCAGATATTGACGACGTCCAGGGTGCGCGGCGCGGCGCTTTCGTCGATGCGCAGGTTGGTGAAGTCGAACAGGTTGCGGTCGGCCAGTTGCGAGGGCACCACGTTCTGCAGGGCGCGGAACATGATCTCGGTGCGGCCCGGCGACTTGCGCTCCCAGTCCTGGAGCATCTCCTTGACCACCTGGCGCTGCAGGTTCTCCTGGGAGCCACAGAGGTTGCACGGGATGATCGGGAATTCCTTGAGCTGCGAGTAGGCCTCGATATCGGCCTCGTTGCAGTACGCCAGCGGGCGGATCACCACGTTGCGGCCGTCGTCGGCACGCAGCTTCGGCGGCATGGCCTTGAGGGTGCCGCCATAGAACATGTTGAGGAAGAAGGTTTCCAGGATGTCGTCGCGGTGGTGACCGAGGGCCATCTTGGTCGCACCGATCTCGTCGGCGAAGGTGTAGAGCGTGCCTCGGCGCAGGCGCGAGCACAGCGAGCAGGTGGTCTTGCCTTCCGGGATCTTCTCCTTGACCACCGAATAGGTGTCCTTCTCGACGATGTGGTACTCGACGCCGATGGAGTCCAGGTAGGCAGGCAGCACGTGCTCGGGGAAGCCGGGCTGCTTCTGGTCCATGTTCACCGCCACGATCTCGAACTTGATCGGCGCGACCTTCTGCAGGTAAAGCAGGACGTCGAGCATGGTGTAGCTGTCCTTGCCGCCGGACAGGCAGACCATGACCTTGTCGCCCTCCTCGATCATGTTGAAGTCGGCGATGGCTTCGCCAGCGAGGCGACGGATACGTTTCTGCAGTTTGTTCTGGTTGACCGAAAGGGTGCCCATGGTGCTCTGGAATCCGGGGAGGGGTGCGAAAAGCTGGCTATTTTACGCACAAAGCGCGCGCCGCCCCAGCCCTCTGTTTCGCTGTGCTAGCCTGCGCCCGATGAACGACGAACTAGACCCCTCCCTCGACCTCGCCGACCAGCTCCTGGTGCTGCTCCGCCAGCAACCGGACGGCATCGGCGAATTCGACCTGATCCAGCGCCTGAAGGCCGGCCACTCCACCCACATCCCCAACCTGGGCCTCGGTGATCGCCTGGTACTGTTCCGCACCCACTTCCTGCTGTTCAACGCCCTCTATCTATTACGCGACCGGCTCTGGGCCGAAGGAACCGCCTTTCTCGCCATCAGCCCGCTGAGCATCCAGCTGCTGCCTTACGCAGCGGGCAGTGACGCCCTCACCGAACACGACCCGCTGCGCACCTACTACCTGGACACCCGTCACCTGCGCGACACCACCGAGCGGGATGTCGAGAAACTGCTCTCGAGCTTCTGGACGCGCATGCAGGGCGGGGACGAGAAGCTCGCCGCCCTCGAGCTGTTCGAACTGGTGAACAGCGAGGAAGCGCTCAACCTCGGGGTGATCAAGCATCGCTACCGCCAACTGGTGAGCCAGCATCACCCCGATCGCGGCGGCAGCACCGAGCGCATCCAGTCGATCAACAAGGCGATGGAAATACTTCAGCGCTATTACAGCTGAGCACTAAGTCTGATTTGCTCTAAAGCCACGGCAGACGCGGACTCCAGCCTGTACCTATACTGCGACACAAGGTCGCATGCGTCGGCCGGGCACCGGGCGGCGCTGGCTATGCGTCCCAGGCGCTTTGCTGGGGGCGACCTCATAATAATGAGGAGGTGTTCAGAATGATCCACCACGTTTGGGGGCTCTTCACCCATCCCGATCAGGAATGGCAGGAAATCCGTGGCGAGGAAGAAAGCATCAGCCACATGTACCTCACCCATATCCTGGTACTCGCAGCCATACCCGTTGTCTCTGCCTATATAGGAACCACCCAGGTCGGCTGGGCCATCGGCAAGGGCGATCCGGTCATGCTCACGCAGTCCAGCGCGATGCAGATGACCATCCTCTCCTACTTCGCCATGCTCGCCGGTGTCGCCGTCATGGGCGCCTTCATCCACTGGATGGCGCGCACCTACGACGCCTCGCCAAGTTTCACCGAATGCGTCGTGTTCGCCGCGTACTGCGCCACGCCGCTGTTCATCGGCGGGCTCGCGGCGCTCTACCCGCACCTGTGGCTGGGCATGATGATCGGCACCGCCGCCATCTGCTACACGGTCTACCTGCTCTACGTGGGCATACCGACCTTCATGAACATTCCATCCGACGAGGGCTTCCTGTTCTCCAGCTCGGTGCTGGCCGTGGGCCTGGTGGTGCTGGTGGCGATGATCGCCGCCTCCGTCATCTTCTGGGGCATGGGCGTAGGCCCGGTCTACATCCGCTGACCCCTTCACCCGTAGCACGGAGGCCGCCCATGGGCGGCCTCTTCGTTTGCCCTCCCGCTCGACCAAAACTCGGCAATCGGGCGCGTGGCCTTGCGGGGCATGGTCAACGTGCTGGTCTCGGTGATCCTGCACGGGCACCTCTACCTGATGCCGGAATACGTCTAGAACGGCGCACCACGACCGCTCGGCAGGAGAACGATTCGGCCGGTGGCGGCTTTGCGGCATAATTGCGGGCTCTGGAGAGCCCCCTTTATGCCCGAGCTGCTACACGCCCGCGTCGAAGCCTGCTACCAGCAGGCGGAAGCTTTTTTCCAACGCCGGTTCACCCGCCCCGAAGTGAGCTTCAAGCTGCGGGGCCAGAAGGCCGGTGTCGCTCACCTGGATGAGAACAAGCTGCGCTTCAACCCCCAGCTGTATCGCGAGAACCAGGACGATTTCCTCAAGCAGACCGTTGCCCACGAAGTGGCGCACCTGGTCGCCCACCAACTGTTCGGCCACCGTATCCAGCCCCATGGCGAGGAATGGCAGCTGATCATGCGGGGCGTCTACGAGCTGCCGCCCAACCGCTGCCACAGCTACGACGTCAAGCGCCGCAAGGTCACCCGCTACCTGTACCGCTGCGCCTGCCCGGACGGCGACTACCCCTTCTCCTCCCAGCGCCACGCCCTGGTGGCGCGCGGGCGTCGTTACTACTGCCGACGCTGCAAGGTGACCCTGGTGTTCAGCGGGGAACAGCGGCAGGAATAATCCAAAGCCCGCAGGGCGGGTGTAACCCGTCGATGTGCGGCTTCGCTTGAAGCTTGAAGCTTGAAGCAACGAGTGTGGGAGCGAATTCATTCGCGAAGCTGAAGCCCACCCTACGCCAACCCCACGCCTGTCTATCCACATCCGCCGAACGCACGCCTACCCCGTCACCTTGCCAGCTTTCAGCGAGGCGATCTGCTCGGCGGTGTAGCCCAGCTCGGCCAGCACCTCGGCGGTGTGGGCACCTACGGCTGCGCCGACATGGCGCGGTGCGGGCAGGCCATTGGAGAACTTGATCGGGCAGGCGATCTGCCGTTGCGCCGGCAGCCCGTCGCGGGGCACTTCGGTGACCAGGCCGCGCGCCTCGATCTGCGGGTGCCGCACCGCTTCGGAGAGCGGCAGCATCGGCTCGACGCAGGCATCCAGGGCGGCGAACACCTCGCTCCATTCGGCGAAGTCGCGCTTCTCGAACTCGATCTCGATGGCGCGCTTGAGCTCGCGCTGGTCCTCCGGCTTGGGCGATAGCCCGCGTGCGGCCAGGTCCGGCCGGCCGATGGCGGCGCAGAACTGCTGCATGAACTGCGGTTCCAGGCTGCCCACCGAGAACCAGCGGCCGTCACGGGTGCGGTAGTAGTCATAGAAGCTGCCGCCGTTCAGCGCCTGGTTCTCCATGTCCGGCTCCACGCCGGCACCGAGATAGCCCGCACCGGCCATGCCGTGCAGGCTGAAGGCGCAGTCGGTCATGCTCACGTCCACGTGCTGCCCCTCCCCCGTCACCTGGCGCTGGATCACCGCCGCCAGCAGGCCCATCACCCGTGCAGCGAGCCGCCGGCAATATCCGCCAGTTGCACGCCCAGGGGCAGCGGGCCGCTTTCCTGGCGCCCGGTGTAGCTGGCGATGCCGGCCACGGCCAGGTAGTTGATGTCGTGGCCGGCACGGTCACGGAAGGGGCCGCTCTGGCCGTAGCCGGTGATGGAGACGTAGATCAGCCTGGGGTTGATCGCCTTCAGCGCCTCGTAGCCCACGCCCAGCTTGTCCATCACCCCGGGGCGGAACTGCTCCAGCACGATGTCGTACTCGGCCACCAGTTGGCGCACCACCCCACCGCCTCGGGGCGCTTGAGATCGAGGGCGATGCTGCGCTTGTTGCGGTTCAGGTAGGCGTGGCTGGTGGAGGTGCCACCGTCATGGGGCGGCAACACGCGCACCAGGTCCATGCGGCTGGGGGATTCGACGCGCAGCACCTCGGCGCCCATGTCGGCCAGCAGCAGCGAGGCGAAGGGCCCCGGCAGCAGGGTGGAGAAATCAAGGATCTTCAGCGAAGCGAGCGGGCCTGTCATGGCGACTCCATAGCGGTTCGGTTCATTCCCAATGCAGCGGCTGGTGCCTGTCCAGGCACGCGGCCACTGCGGCGAAGCGTTGTTCCAGCACGTTGCGGCGGATCTTCATGGTCGGCGTCATGCAGCCGTTATCCACCGTCCAGGGCTCGCGCACCAGCACGAAATGGCTGATGCGCTCATGGGCCAGGAGGCGCTCGTTGAGGGCCTGCAGGCTGGCCGCCAGCTCGGCCTCGATCTGCCCGCGCGCCTGCGCCCGGGCCGCCGGGCTGAGTTCGATCAGCGCCAGTGGCTGGTCCAGGCCGTTGCCCATCAGGCACACCTGCTCCACCCAGAGGTTCTTGGCGATCTCGCCCTCGATGGGGGCCGGCGCCACGTACTTGCCCTTGCTGGTCTTGAAGATGTCCTTCACCCGCCCGGTGATGCGCAGGTAGCCATCGGCGTCGATCTCGCCCTTGTCGCCGGTGTGCAACCAGCCCAGCTGCAGCGTATCGGCGGTCTTCTCCGGCTCCAGGTAGTAGCCGGCCATCAGCGCGCGGCTGCGGTAGAGGATCTCGCCGTTCTCGGCGATGCGCACCTCGTTGTCCGGCATCACCCGGCCGACGCTGCCGAAGCGCACCTGGCCCGGCCGGTTGAAGTTGCCGTAGGCGAAGTTCTCGGTCATGCCGTAACCCTCGCAGATGGTCAGGCCGATGCGCTGGTACCACTCCAGCAGCGCCACCGGGATCGGCGCCGCACCGCTGACCAGCACCCGCGCACGGTCCAGCCCCAGCCCCTGGCGCACCTTGCGCGCCACCAGCGCACCCAGCAGCGGGATGCGCAGCAGGCGGTCCAGCTTGGCCTGGGGCAGCTTCTCCAGCACGCCCTGCTGGAAGCGCGTCCACAACCGCGGCACGGAAAAGAACACCGTCGGCCGCACCCGCTTGAGGTCGGCGGCGAAGGTGTCCAGGGATTCGACGAAGGCGATGGCGCCCCCGCAATACAGGCTGTTGGTTTCCACCAGGAAACGCTCCGCCGCGTGGGACAGCGGCAGGTAGGAGAAGAACTGCTCGCGCTCGTTGAGCCCCATCTCCGCCACCGAGCGGCTGGAGGCGAAGGCGAAGGCCTCGGCCCGCTGCATCACGCCCTTGGGTTGGCCGGTGGTGCCGGAGGTGTAGAGGATGCTGAGCAGGTCATCAGGGCGCTGCACATGCCCATCGCGCAGCGGTTCATGGGCGGCGAGCAGCGCGTGCCACTGATGCGGCGCGCTCAGGGTCGGATACGGCATGGCGACGCGGATGACCTCGGCGGGGATGCCGGCCGCGAACCTCTCCGCCTCGTCCAGCTTGCCGAGGATGATCACCTTGCACGCCGAGTGGCGCAGCACGTAGTCGATGCTCTCGGCGGATTGCAGCGGGTAGAGCGGCACGCTGACCAGCCCGGCGAGCATGATCGCCAGGTCGCTGATGATCCACTCGGCACAGTTCTTCGCCAGGATCGCCACCCGGTCGCCCGGCGCGCAGCCCAGCGCCTGCAGCGCACTGGCCAGGCGCCGCGCCTGGTCGTCGGCCTGGCGCCAGGTCAGGTCATGCCACTGGCGCTCCACCGGCTGGCTGAGCCAGACGCGGTCCGGCGTGGTGCCCACCCAATGGGCGAGCCGCTGCAACGGCAGTTGATCGGTCATTGCTGAACCCTCCTTGTTGTTCTTGTAATGGTCGGAGCTTGTCACGTTATTCGCCGCCTATCTGCCCTCCTCCCGGGCACGGCGGCTCGCCGGATAGCCTCACAGCCGGAACACCTGGCGGGCGTTGCCCTGGAGGAACTTCGCCTCGATCTCCGCCGGCAGCGCCAGCTCCTTCACCTGGGTCATGCAGCGCTCCAGGGACAGCTGCGGGAAGTTGCTGCCGAACAGCACCTTGTCCTGGCCGTAGCTGCGCATGAACTGCAGCAGCGCCTGGGGGTAGTAGCGTGGCAGGTAGGCGGAGGTGTCGATGTAGATATTGTCGTGCTTCCAGGCCAGGCCGATCATTTCCTCGGTCCAGGGATGGCCGATGTGCCCGGCGACGATGCGCAGCTCGGGGAAATCCAGCGCCACCTCGTCCAGGTAAGGCACCGGGCGGCCGGTCTCCGAGGGCATCAGCGGGCCGGTGTGGCCCACCTGGGTGCAGAAGGGAATGTCCAGCTCGATGCACTTCACGTAGAGCGGGTAGTAGAGCCGGTGGTTGGGCGGCAGCTTCCACAGCCAGGGCACCACGCGCAGCGCCTTGCAGCCCAGCTCCAGCACCGCCCGCTCCAGCTCGCGCACCGCCGCCAGGGGCTTGCCCAGGTCGACGGTGGCGACCCCGACGAAGCGGTCGGGGAAGGCGCGGGTGTACTCGGCCACCAGGTCGTTGTCGAACACCCAGCGCTCCGGCCGGCACCAGGCGGCGAGCATGAGTTTGTTCACGCCCGCGCGGTCCATCTCCGCCACCGTCTGCTCGGGTGTCAGCGGTTGGTCGAGCAAGTGCGCGGAACCGGATTTCTCGAACAGCCGGACCACCTCCGGCAACAGCTCGCGGGCGCGGCCGTTGGCGGGTTGGGCCCAGGCGTCGATGGCGCCAAGCGGTGCATTCATGGCGATGGCCTCCTGGCGTCTACACAGTGGCTGAACGCTAGCCCGGTCCGGGGCGCCGGGCTGGGGTTCAGAGCTTCATGCCGCGGCTGATGATCTCCTTCATGATCTCCGAGGTGCCGGCGAAGATGCGCTGGATGCGCGCGTTCGCGTACATCTTGCAGATCGGGTACTCCCACATGTAGCCCCAGCCGCCGTGCAGCTGCACGCCTTCGTCCACCACCTTGCACAGCAGCTCGGTGGTGAACAGCTTGGCCTCGGCGGCCACCTCAGGGGTCAGCTTGCGCTGGTTGTGGTCCATCACGCAGCGGTCGGTGAAGACCTGGGCGACGTCTATCTGGGTGCGCATCTCGGCCAGCTTGAAGCGGGTGTTCTGGAAGTGCGAGACGGGCCGGTCGAAGGCCTTGCGCTCCTTCACGTAGTCGATGGTGGTCTGCAGCGCCGCCTCGGCACCGGCCACTGCGCCGCAGGCGTTGGTCAGGCGTTCCTGGGCGAGCATGTTCATCAGGTAGAAGAAGCCGCCCTTGGCATCGCCCAGCAGGTTCTCCTTGGGCACCTTGACGTTGTTGAAGAACAGCTCGGCGGTGTCCTGGCTCTTCATGCCCAACTTCTTCAGGTTGCGCCCGCGCTCGAAGCCGATCATGTCGCGCTCCACCAGGAACAGACCCATGGCGTGCTTGTTGGCCGGGTCGGTCTTGGCCGCGACTATCACCAGGTCGGCCAGCAGGCCGTTGGAGATGAACACCTTGGAGCCGTTCAGCTCGTAATGGTCGCCCTTGTCCACCGCAGTGGTGCGCATGCCGGCCAGGTCGGAACCGGCCGAGGGCTCGGTCATCGCCACCGCGAGGATGATCTCGCCGCTGATGATCCCCGGCAGGAAGCGCGCCTTCTGCTCGGCGTTGCCGTACTCGGCGATGTAGGGGCCGCACAGCGCCGAGTGCAGCGGGATCATGAAGCCCGGTTCGTTGATGTGGGCCAGCTCCTCGCACATGATCTGCTCGTAGCGGAAGTCCTTCAGCCCGGCGCCGCCGTATTCCTCGTCCGCCCAGGGCAGCAGGAAGCCCATCTCGCCAGCCTTGCGCCACACCGCACGATCCACCACGCCCGCCTCTTCCCAGGCTTCCTGGTGCGGCACCACTTCCTTCTGCAGGAAGGCACGGAACGAGTCGCGGAACATGTTGTGTTCGGTTTCGAAATGGATGCGCTGCATGCGAAGGGTCTCCCTGGAAAAAATCGTTCCGCAGGGTAGGCGGCGCCCGCCCTAGCGCTCAATGACACAAGCGCTCAGGGTCGATTGACCCATGTGCTCATAGGCTCCCGCGCACGCCAGGCCAGGGGATCGGCGCGCCACGTCCCACTTTCCTGCGCCCATAAAAAAGCCCGTCACGAGACGGGCCTGGAAAATCTCCTCCCCGTGGGGAGGGAGGAGAGAATTACGCGGTTCAGACGCGCTGGGCTTCTGCCTGCGGCGCGGCATTGCCATTGCCGGCCAGTTCGCGGTCCAGCGTGTCGGTGTCCAGCTGCTTGCACCACTTGGCGACGACGAGGGTCGCCACGCCGTTGCCCACCAGGTTGGTCAGGGCGCGGGCTTCGGACATGAAGCGGTCGATGCCGAGGATCAGCGCCAGGCCCGCAACCGGCAGGTGGCCAACGGCGGAGATGGTGGCGGCGAGGACGATGAAGCCGCTACCGGTGACGCCGGCGGCGCCCTTGGAAGCGATCAGCAGCACCAGCAGCAGGGTGATCTGGTGGGTGATGTCCATCGGCGTGTCGGTGGCCTGGGCGATGAACACCGCGGCCATGGTCAGGTAGATGGAGGTGCCGTCGAGGTTGAAGGAGTAACCGGTGGGGATCACCAGGCCGACGACCGACTTGTTGGCACCGAGTTTTTCCATCTTGGCGATCATGCGCGGCAGGGCCGACTCGGAGGACGAGGTGCCCAGCACGATCAGCAGTTCTTCGCGGATGTACTTGATGAACTTGAGGATGCTGAAGCCGTGGGCGCGGGCGATGCTGCCCAGAACCACCAGCACGAACAGCAGGCAGGTGATGTAGAAGCACAGCATCAGCTGGCCGAGCTGCACCAGCGAACCCACGCCGTACTGGCCGATGGTGAAGGCCATTGCACCGAAGGCACCGATGGGCGCGACCTTCATGATCACGTTGATGATGTTGAACATCACCTGGGAGATGCGCTCGATGAACTCGAACACCGGGCGGCCGTAGTCGCCCATGCGGTGCAGCGCATAACCGAACAGCACGGAGAAGAACAGCACCTGGAGGATGTCGCCGTTGGCGAAGGCGCCGACCACGGTCCCGGGGATGACGTTCATCAGGAAGTCGATGGTGGACTGCTTCTCACCGGCAGCGGCGTAGGCCGCGATGCCCTTGATATCCAGGGTGGTCGGGTCGACATGCATGCCGGCGCCGGGCTGGAATACGTTCACCACGATCAGGCCGATCACCAGCGCCAGGGTGGAAACGATCTCGAAATACAGCAGCGCGTAGCCGCCGGTCTTGCCGACGGCCTTCATGCTTTGCATGCCGGCGATGCCGGTCACCACGGTGCAGAAGATGATCGGCGCGATGGCCATTTTGATCAGCTTGACGAAGCTGTCGCCCAGGGGCTTCAGGGCAACGCCGGTCTGCGGGAAGAAATGGCCGATCAGGATGCCGATGGCGATGGCCACCAGAACCTGGAAATAAAGGCTTTTGTAGAGGGGTTGACGGGTCATGGCAGATCCTCTCGGGTGGTGCGGGGCCTGATTCCGTACAGGGGCGCACCACCGGTCTCAATCACCTCCCTTGCTGGGAGACTTTGTTGTTCTGCGATCCAAACCAATGGATGGCGCAGCTCTTATCGCAAGGGCTGTGCCAACCCGTCTTGCCGGCGCAATGCCTAGTGCGCCGTGGCCTACAGAAAATTGCTGGGCGCTGTAGGACAATCCCTCAGGCGGATTCCCGCCAGCGAAGCAGGGGGATTCCCGCCACATCCGCCCCTTGTCGCCTGCTTCTGCCACGACCTACCATCGGTCACCCCGAGCCAGGAAGCCGCCCATGCGCGAGCGAACCATCGCCAGCCATTTCGTCCGAGCCGCCTTGCGCGGCCCCGCACGCCAGGGCGTGGACTGCACCGCCATCCTGCGCAACGCCGGCATCCAGGCCGCGCTGCTGGACGAGCCACGGGCACGCATCGCCCCCGAGCAGTTCAGCCGCTTGATGCAGTTGTTGTGGGAGGCGCTGGACGACGAGTACATGGGCTTCGGCCGCCAGCGCAGCAAGCGCGGCACCTTCGCCATGATGTGCCACGCCATCATCCACTGCCGCAGCCTGGAGAAAGCCCTGGGGCGAGGCGCGATGTTCTACGGCCTGTTCCCCGAGGCGCCGCGCATCCTGCTGGAGCGCGAGGGCGAATCGGTGCGCCTGACGGTGGACGACGCCACGCTCTGGGACCCGGACCACTTCCTGGTGGAAAGCCTGCTGGTGATCTGGCACCGCCTCGGCAGTTGGCTGATCGGCCAGCGCATCCGCCTGGAGGAAGCCACCTTCGCCTACGCCGAGCCCGAGCACGTGGGCGAATACGAGCTGCTGTTCCCCACCACCCGCCGCTTCGACGCGCCCTGCACCAGCCTGCTGTTCCAGGCGCGCTACCTGGCCATGCCGCTGCTGCAGGACGAGCGCACCCTCAAGCACTTCCTCGAACACTCGCCGGCCGACCTGCTGGCCCGTCCCGACGGCGGCGACAGCCTGAACAGCCAGATCCGTCGCCTGCTGGGCCGCGACTGCCGCGACTGGCCGGACCTGGAAAAGGTCGCCCAGCACCTGCACATCAGCCCGCAGACCCTGCGCCGCCACCTGCGCGAGGAAGGCACCAGCTTCCAGGAACTGAAGGACCACCTGCGCCGCGACCTGGCCATCTACCACCTGGGCCGCGACGAACTGGCCATCCAGGACATCGCCGAACAGCTTGGCTTCTCCGAGCCCTCGGCCTTTCACCGCGCGTTCAAGAAATGGACCGGCCTCACCCCCGGCGCCTACCGCGCCCAGGAAGCCTGACCAGTAAGGCGGAGCCTGGGCTGTAGCCTGGGCTTCAGCCCAGGGGATACCCGGAACACCCGATGAACGACGCGGCTCACCCCGCCTTCACCATCGCCGCCGCACTGAGCATCTCGATCTCGCGGATCTCGAAATCCCGCACCAGGAATTCCATGCGCCGCTCGTGGAAGGCCTGCATGTGCGGCAGGGCCGAATGGCGCTCCAGGTCCGCCCGCGAACGCCACACCTCGAAGAAGATGAACAGCGTCGGGTCCCGGGCATCACGCAGCATGTGGTACTCGATGCAGCCCGCCTCCGCGCGGCTCGGCTCGACATAGGCGCGGAACAGCGCCTCGAACGCGTCGGCGCGCTCCGGGCGCAGCTGGGCATGGAGGATGAAGGCACAGGTATCGCTCATGGCATGGGGCTCCGCTGACTGAAAGGCGCCGCAGCCTATCGCAACAGTTCTCCACTCATTCGTGCTTTTCACGCAAAGGCTATTTGTCTGGAAGGCGGTTTTTCCGGGCCGGTTCACTGGGTAGTCTGCCGGCCATCGAGAACCTCACGAGGCCACCAGCCATGAAAAAGATCCTCCTGCTCAACGGCGGCAAGCAGTTCGCCCACTCCGACGGCCGCTACAACCGCACCCTGCACGAAGCCGCCCTGGCCTTCCTCGACCGCTCGGGCTTCGACGTGAAAGAGACCTTCATCGACGGCGGCTACGACACCGCCGAAGAAGTGCAGAAATTCCTCTGGGCCGACGTCATCGTCTGGCAGATGCCCGGCTGGTGGATGGGCGCGCCCTGGACCGTGAAAAAGTACATCGACGACGTCTTCACCGCCGGCCACGGCAGCCTCTACGCCAACGATGGCCGCACCCGCTCCGACGCCTCGCAGAAGTACGGCAGCGGCGGCCTGCTGCACGGCAAGCAGTACATGATCTCCGCCACCTGGAACGCCCCGCAGCAAGCCTTCGACGACCCCAGCGACTTCTTCGAGGCCAAGGGTGTGGACGCGGTCTACTTCCCCTTCCACAAGGCCAACCAGTTCCTCGGCATGACCGCCCTGCCCACCTTCCTCGCCGTCGACGTGATGAAGCGCCCGGATATCGCAGGCGACATCGCCCGCTACGAAGCCCACCTGGCCAAGGTATTCGGCGCCAGCGCCTGATGCCGTAGGTCGAAACGCCATTCGTAGGATGGGTAGAGCTAAGCGAAACCCATCATCCGCGAGGTTCCGCAGGGCTCTCGGAACACCGCCCGCCCCCTGCGAAGCCCCTCAGGCCAGCAACGCCACCGACTTGATCTGCGCCCACAGCTGCTGGCCCGGGTGCAGGCCGAGCTGGTCACGGGAATAGCGGGTGATGCGGGCCAGCATCGCCGTGCCGTCCACATCCAGGCGCACCAGTACATGGGCGGCGTTGTCCGCGGGAATCGCCTCGCGCACCGTCGCCGGCAGCAGGTTGAGGATGCTGCTGTCCGCCTGGCGCTGCTGGCTCAGGCTCACATCCCGGGCGCGCACCTTGAAGCGCACGCGCCGGCCGTGCTCCGCCGGGGCGTGGGCCACGCGCATGCTCAGGCCGCTGTCCGGCAGGCCGAGGCTGAGCAGGTCGTACTCCGGGTCATGGCCGATCACCCGCCCCTCCACCACCACGCCGGCGTCATCGTCCAGCGCGGTGGGCAGGTCCAGCCGCGCCAGGGTTTCGCCCAGGGGCCCGCTGGCCAGCACCCGGCCCTCATCCATCAGCACCAGGTGGTCGGCCAGCCGCGCCACCTCGTCCGGCGAGTGGCTGACATAGAGCACCGGGATATCCAGTTCGTCATGCAGGCGCTCCAGGTACGGCAGGATCTCCGCCTTGCGCTTGCCATCCAGCGCCGCCAGAGGCTCGTCCATCAGCAGCAGCCGGGGACTGGTCAGCAGCGCCCGGGCCATGCCCACGCGCTGGCGTTCGCCACCGGACAGGCGCGCCGGCATGCGCTCCAGCAAATGGCCGATGCCCAATAGCTCCACGGCCTGCTCCAGCTTCACCCGCCGCTCGGCGACGGGGATGCGCTTCTCGCCGTAGGCCAGGTTGCGCCGCACCGACAGGTGCTCGAACAGGCTCGCCTCCTGGAACACGTAGCCCAGGGCGCGCTTGTGGGTGGGCACGAAGAGCCCGCGCTCGCTGTCCTGCCAGGTCTCGCCGTTGATCTCCAGGCGTCCGCGGGCATTGCGCTCGAGCCCGGCGATGCAGCGCAGCAGGCTGGTCTTGCCGGAGCCGGAATGGCCGAACAGCGCGGTGACGCCGCGCCCGGGCAGGGCGAGGTCCACGTCCAGCTCGAAGCCGGGCCAGGCCAGGTAGAGGCGCGCACGTATGTCGTGACTCATGCCGCGAGGGTCCTTGGGGTCATGTCCAGCCCGGCCGCATGCGCCGGCTGGAATACAGGGCCAGCAGTATGAGGAAGGAGAACACCACCATGCCACCGGCCAGCCAGTGGGCCTGGGCGTACTCCATGGCCTCGACGTGATCGAAGATCTGCACCGACACCACCCGGGTCTTCTCCGGGATGTTGCCGCCGATCATCAGCACCACGCCGAACTCCCCCACCGTATGGGCGAAGCCGAGGATGGAGGCGGTAACGAAGCCCGGTCGGGCCAGTGGCAGCACCACGGTGACGAAGCTGTCCCAGGGGCTGGCGCGCAGGGTGGCCGCCACTTCCAGCGGGCGCGGGCCCATGGCCTCGAAGGCGTTCTGCAGTGGCTGCACCACGAAGGGCAGCGAATAGAAGACCGAACCCACCACCAGCCCGGCGAAGGTGAAGGGCAAGGTGCCCAGGCCGATGGACTGGGTGAACTGGCCGATGAAACCGTGGGGCCCCATGCTCACCAGCAGGTAGAAGCCGATCACCGTGGGCGGCAGCACCAGCGGCAATGCCACCACCGCCCCCACGGGACCTTTCAGCCAGGAGTCGGTGCGCGCCAGCCACCAGGCAATGGGCGTTCCCACCAGCAGCAACAGGGCCGTGGTCAGGGTCGCCAGCTCCAGGGTCAGCCAGATCGCCGCCCAGTCGTCACCACTCAGTGGCATCGCACCGCTCCCTCATTCAACTCAAAGCGCGTAGCCGTAGGACTTGATCACCGCGACGGCCTTGTCGCCCTTCAGGTAGTCGACCAGCGCCTTGGCGGCGGCGTTGTCCTTGCCCTTGGCGAGGATCACCGCGTCCTGCTTGATCGGGTCATGCAGCTCGGCCGGCACTATCCAGGCAGAGCCGCCGGTCACCTTGCCATCCTTGTAGATCTGCGACAACGCGACGAAGCCCAGCTCGGCGTTGCCGCTGGAGATGAACTGCTGCGCCTGGGTGATGTTCTGGCCTTCCACCAGCTTGCCCTTGACCTGGGCGGTCAGGCCCAGCTTCTCCAGCACCTGGGTAGCGGCCAGGCCGTAGGGCGCGGCTTTCGGGTTGGCGATGGACAGGTGCTTGTATTCGTTCTTCTTCAGCACCTCGCCTTTGGCGTCGACGTAACCGTCCTTGGCCGACCACAGGGCCAGGGTGCCGACGGCGTAGGTGAAGCGAGTGCCGGCAACGGTGTCGCCTTCCTTCTCCAGCTTGGCCGGGGTGCTGTCGTCGGCGGCGAGGAAGACTTCGAACGGGGCGCCGTTCTTGATCTGCGCATAGAACTGGCCGGTGGCACCGGTGGCGATCACCAGCTTGTGGCCGGTGTCCTTCTCGAAGTCCTTGGCGATGGCCTGGATCGGTGCGGTGAAGTTGGCTGCGACCGCGACCTGGACGTCCTGGGCCATAGCCAGGTTGGCGGTGGTGCAGGCAGCAAGCGCGATGAACAGACGGGACATGTGGCCCATGGAGCACTCCTTTGTTTTTGTGTGAGGTTGAGCAGCGCGTGAAGCGGGAGCCGACTCTACCTCTTCGCTATGTATAAAACTATACAGCGAATAAAATTTTCTTCGCGCCCGTCACAGGCCTGCAACACGGGCCGGCGACACTGGCTGCGGCTGAGGGACCAGCCCCCATCTGAAGCCGCACGCGGCTCACATGGCCACGACGGAAAAGTCCGGCGCCGCCCCGCCCTCCCCGCGCCGCTATCGCCTCCGCCTCCCCTGCCGCGGAAACCTCATGGCCGCCCCTTGCGGCCATTTTTGTACTCGCCCAGCCCCCCGTTCATCCGCCTCCCCCGCCCCGATCCTGACCGGGTTCTCAAGTTCACCCGAGGAGCAGAGACGGCGCTTTGCCATCATGCTAGAAATGCGCCCGCCAGCGGACGGCCACGGCGGCCTGACTACACTTCCCTGGCGCCTGCCCGGAAAGAGCCACCATGTCACCGATCAAGCCCATCACCTCAATCCTCGCCTGCTTCCTCGCCCTTCAGGCCCAGGCAGCCGAACCCGCGAAGCTGGTGTTCTGCTACGAAGACCAGGACTCCTGGCCCTGGGTGATGCTCGACGACAAAGGCCTCAACCAGGCGCTGTTCGACCGCGTGCAGAGCGCCCTGAAACTGACCATCGAACGCCAGCCGATGCCCTGGAAGCGCTGCCTCGACGGCCTCGCCCGGGGCCAGTACGACGGCGCCTTCGCCTCCTCCTTCAAGGCCGAGCGCCAGGTCATGGGCCACTACCCGTACCGCGCTGATGGTTCGCTGGATACCGACAAGCGCCTGCACAGCGCCTCCTACTCGCTGTACCGCCTGCGCGGCAGCCAGGCCGACTGGGACGGCAACACCTTCACGGGCATCCAGGGCCGGGTCGCGTCCCTCAGCGGCTTCTCCATCATCGACTTCCTCAAGGCCCACGGCCTGGACGTGGAAGAAACCAGCCGCGACCCGCTGGCCCTGTTGCGCATGCTCCACGGCCACCGCTTCGAAGCCGCCGCCATGCAGACCCTGCGCGCCGATCAGCTCCTGGCCAGCCACCCGGACCTCGGCGAAGGCATCGAGAAACGCCCCGTGCCGCTGGAGCAGAAGGACTACTACCTGATGCTGTCCAACCGCTTGATGGACATGAACCCCAGCCTCGCCCACGCCATCTGGGACGAGGTCGCCCGCCAGCGCGAATCGGCCGACTACCAGGCCCAGCTCAAGCAGGTCCTGGCCGCCACCCCGCACGGCAACTGACCCCACTCGGGGTCAGAGCAGCAACTGGCTCAACACCGCCCGCAGCTTGCCCGGCTTCACCGGCTTGTTCAGCAGCGGCGCACCCAGGGCCTGCAGGTTGCGCCGGCACTCGTCGCTGCGGTCGGCGGTGATCATCACCGCCGGAATGGCCCGGCCGAACTGCTCGCGCAACGCCTGCACCACCTCGCAGCCAGTCACGCCATGGTCCAGGTGGTAGTCGGCGAGGATCGCCTCCGGCGCCATGCCACCCAGGTTGCCCAACGCACTCTCCAGGTCGGGCGCGGTCACCACCTCGCAGCCCCACTGGCCCAGCAGCGCGGCCATGCTGTGGAGAATGCTCGCCTCGTTGTCCAGCACCAGCAGGCGCCGGCCCGGCAGCGGGTCACCGGTCTGCGGGCGCACGGGGGCGTCCTCGCGGCGCGCCGGCAGCACCTCCGCCAGCGGCACCTCGATGGAAAACACCGAACCCCGCCCCGGCTGCGAGCGCACCGCGATGGGACAACCGAGGATGCCAGCGATGCGGTCGACGATGGCCAGCCCCAGGCCTACGCCCTTGCGCTCGGCGGCGCGACCACGGTCCAACTGGTTGAACTCGAGGAAAATCGCCTGCAACTGGTCCGCCGGAATGCCCCGGCCACTGTCCCACACCTCCAGCCGCACCCGGTCGCCCCGGCGCCGGCAGCCCAGCAGCACGCGGCCGCGCTCGGTGTAGCGGCAGGCATTGCTGAGGAAGTTGCGCAGGATGCGCGTCAGCAGGCGGATATCGGTGCTCACCGCCAGCCCCTTGGGAATGCGCGCGCGCAGCTGCAACCCGGCGGACTGGGCAACGCTCTGGAACTCCGAGGCCAGCGGCGCCAGCAACTCGTCCAGGCGATAGGCGTCGATGTCCGGGCGGATCGCGCTCTGGTCCAGCTTGGAGATTTCCAGCAGGTCGGTGAGCAGGTCCTCGGCGCCTTCCAGGGCCAGGTGGGTGCGCTCCACCAGCAGTTGCTCGGCGTCGGGCAGGCTGCGCTCGCGCAGGGTCGAAACCAGCAGCCGCGCGGCGTTCAGCGGCTGCAGCAGGTCGTGGCTGGCGGCGGCCAGGTACTTGTCCTTGCTCTGGTTGGCGGCCTCGGCGGCGTCCCGCGCCTCGCGCAGCTGGCCATTGAGGGTCTGCAGCTCCAGGGTGCGCGCCGCCACCCGCTGCTCCAGCTCGTCGTTGAGGGTCTGCAGGCGCTGCTGGGCGAGGATGCGCTCGGTGATGTCGGCGACGAAGCCTTCGAACAGCCCCTCCTCGTCCGGCTTCAGCAGCAGGTTCATCAGCACGTCCACATGGCTGCCATCCTGGCGACGCAGGCGCGTCTCGTAGCCGATCAACCCCTGCTGGCGCTGCAGCTCGGCACGGATGTACACCAGCTCCGCCTCACCGCCAACGAACAGGTGGCTGGCCAGGTCGGTCAGCGACCACAGCAGTTGCTCCGGCGAGTCGTAGCCGAGCATCCGCGCCAGCGCCGGGTTGGCCGCGCGCAGGCCCTCCTGCAGGCTGGCCTGGAAGATGCCGTGCACCGCGTGCTCGAACAGCCACTTGTAGCGGTTGCGCTCGGTCTCCAGCTCCTCCAGGCGGCTCAGCAGCTCGGGGTAATGGCTCTTGCGCGCCGAGTGGCTGCCCAGCCCGAGCAGCGCCTGGCGCTGCTCCTCAGAGGGCCTCGGCATACACCACCTCGACATCCCGCTGGCTCGACTCGCGCGGGTTGGTGAGGATGCAGGGGTCCTCCATCGCATGGCGCGAAAGGAAGGGGATATCGGAGGTGGAAACGCCGTGCAGCTTCAGCGTCTCGTGGAAGCCCACCGACTGCTTGAAGGCGATCAGGTGCTCCACCAGGCGCTGGCGGATCTGGTTGTGGTTGAGCCCGCGCGGGTCGATGCCCAGGGTCTCGGCCACCATGCGGAAGCGCTCCGGCGCGGCGCTGTAGTTGAAGGCCACCACATGCTCCACCAGCGCCGCGTTGCACATGCCATGGGGCAGGTCGAGGAAGCCGCCGAGGCTGTGGGACATGGCGTGCACCGCCCCGAGAATGGCGTTGGAGAAGGCCAGCCCCGCCTGCATGCTGCCGAGCATGATCTTCTCGCGCAGGGCGATGTCGTTTGGCGTGGCGATCATCTGCACCAGGTTGCCGTTGATCAGGCGCATGGCCTCCAGCGCGTGGGTGTCGGTGAGCGGCCCGCTGCCGGTGGAAACGAAGGCCTCGATGGCGTGCACCAGCGCGTCGATGCCGGTACAGGCGGAGAGGAAGGGGTCCATGCTCAGGGTGGTTTCCGGGTCGATCAGCGACACGTCCGGCACCACCGCCTTGCTGACGATGGAGAACTTCATGCGCTCGGCCTGATTGGAGATGATCACGAACTGCGACACGTCCGCCGAGGTGCCGGCGGTGGTGGGGATAAGGATCAGCGGCGGGCTCGGCACGCGGATGGTGTCCACCCCCTCGAACTCGAGGATGCAGCGGTTGTGGGCGACCATGATGCCGATGCCCTTGGCGCAATCCATCGGGCTGCCGCCGCCCACCGCGACTATCACGTTGCAGCCCTCGCTGCGGTAGAAATCCGCCCCCAGGCGCACCTCTTCCACACGCGGGTTGGGCGAGACCTGGGTGAACAGGCAGTAGTCGATGCCCTGGGCCTGCAGGCTGGCCTCCACATCGGCGACCCAGCCGGCGGCCAGCACGCCGGGGTCGGACACCACCAGCACCTTGCGCGCACCGAAGGTGCTCGCGTAGTTGCCGACGTTATGCCGGCAGCCGGCGCCGAAGATGATTTCGGGGGACACGAATTTACGCAGTTGGCTGATGTCGTGGCGCATGAATCCGCCTGATCGTTCTTGTTATGGGATGGGAAGCAGACTACTGGAATCAGGGACGTTTTCAATCCGACCAATGGGTGCCAGCCGATTGCGAGTCGCCCGTTTCAGTGCTTGTGAACCTCCCGCCCCATCGCCATGCGATCAGAGCAGCCGCCGATAGAACCCGTACTCCGCCTCCAGTGCGTGGGCGAGGTTGGCCGCCTGGCGGAAACCGTGGCCTTCGTCGGGGTAGAGGTACACCTCCACCTCGCGGCCCCGCTGGCGCAGGGCGTCGACCATGGAACAGGTTTGCGCGGGGACGACCACGGCGTCGCGGCCGCCCTGGAAGAAGATCAGCGGCGCCTCGATGTCATCCAGGCGCTGCAGCGGGGTGCGCTGGCGGTAGCGCTCGGCGTCGAGGTCGGGGTCGCCGATCAGCCAGTCGAGGTAGTCGGCCTCGAACTTGTGGGTGACCCGGCGCAGGGCCAGCGGGTCGCTGACCCCGTAGAGGCTGGCGCCGCCACGGAAGGCGCGGCTGTCGGCCAGGGCCAGCAATGTGCTGTAGCCACCGGCGCTGCCGCCACGGATAAAGGCCCGCTCGCCGTCGATGCGCCCGTCGGCGGCCAGGTGGGCGACCGCCGCGCAGGCGTCCTCCACCTCGATGCGCCCCCACTCGCCGCGCAGGCGCTGGCGGTAGGCGCGGCCGAAGCCGCTGCTGCCCCGGTAGTTGAGGTCGAGCACGGCGAAGCCGCGCTGGGTCCAGAACTGGATGCGCGGGTCGAACTGCGGGTAGCAGGCGGATGTCGGCCCACCGTGCATGAACACCAGCAATGGCGTGCGTTCGTCGGCCGGGCCGCGCACCTCGGCATGGCGTGGCGGGTAGAAGAAGCCATGGGCGCGCTCGCCCTGGCCGCTGTCGAAGCCCAGGGGCTCGGGGCGTGACAGCTGCGCCTCGCCCAGCGGTTGCTCGCCGCCGGCCAGTACCTCGACGCGACCGTCCACGCGGTCGATGGCGATCACCGCCGGCAGCCGGTCCGGCGCCGTGGCGATGGCATAGAAATGGGCCTCGTCGGCTGCCAGGGCGCGGAAGCGGCTGAAAGCGTCGGCCAGGCGTCGCTCCCCCGCCCCGCCCTGCTCCGCCAGCACGCCGAAGCCCTGCTCGAAGCGGCTCGACAGCAACCCACCCGCCTCCAGCGGCAACCAGGTGCAGGCGCCCAGTTGCCAGGGCGCGGCGGCGTGGTCGGCCTCGGCACACCCCGCCACCGGACGCCAGCCCCGGGTGGATTCCTCCCAGGGTTGCCAGCCGGCGTGGCGGTCGCTCAGGCACAGCAAACGACCATCGGCGGCGAAGCGCGGCTGCTGCAGGGATTCGCCGCCTGCGGCACCGGCCAGCACGCGGTGCCCTTGCCAGTTGCCCCTGTCGTCGCGCTGCGCCTCGCACAGGCGGGTCTCGGTCCAGGGTTGCTCGGGGCGGTCCCATTCGATCCAGGCCAGGCGTTGGCCGGTGCCGTCCAGCACCGGGGCGGCGTAGAAGTCGGCGCCCTCGGCAATCACCGAGCGGGTGCCATCGGCCAGGGCGATGCTCACCAGGCGGTTGCGCACCGCCTCACCACCGTGACGCTCTTCCACCGCCAGCAACGCTTCGCCCTGGGCGTCGAATTGCAGGTCGCCGAAGCGGCTGCCGGGCTGCCGCGTCAGTGGCCGAGGCGCGCCGTCGACGCGCTGGAGATAAAGCTGCTGGTCCGCCTCGTTGACGAAGGCGACACCCTCGGCGGTGGGGCAGAAGGCGCCGCCGCCGTACTCGTGCACCCGGCTGCGCAGGGAGAAGCCCGCCGGTGTCAGGCAGCGCGCCTCACCGTGGCGCCACAACCAGAGGGTGGTGCGCGCGTCCGCCGGGTCGAACTGGCTCCACAGCAGGCCGTGGGCGCAGCGTTTCAGCTCGGCGAAATCGCGGCTGGCCGCTGCCGCATCGAGGGCGCTGAAGGTGCTGGGCCAGGTGCCGTAGGGGGCGATGGGCATCGGGATTCCTCCTGCGGCGAAGGCTCAGGCCTTGGCGATCAGCTGCGCATTGCCCGGGTTGCGGAACACCAGTTCGCCCATCCCCCGTGGCGCCTCCTCGGCCTGGCGGCGGGCGTCGAGGATGATGCCGTGGTGCGCCGATTTGCTGCACACCGGGTCGGCATTGGCGGCATCCCCGGTGAGCATGAAGGCCTGGCAGCGACAGCCGCCGAAGTCGCGGTCCTTCTCGTCGCAGGAGCGGCACGGCTCGGGCATCCAGGCATCGCCCCGGAAGCGGTTGAAACCGAAGGAGTCCTGCCAGATGTGGCGGATGCTGTGCTCACGCACATTGGGAAACTGCACCGGCAGCTGCCGTGCGCTGTGGCAGGGCAAGGCGGTGCCATCCGGGGTGATGTCGAGGAACAGGTTGCCCCAGCCGTTCATGCAGGCCTTGGGGCGCTCCTCGTAGTAGTCCGGGGTGACGAAGATCAGCTTGCAGGGGTGGTTCTGGGCCGCCAGCTTGTCCCGGTAGGCGTGGGTGATGGCCTCGGCGCGCTCCAGCTGCTCGCGGGTCGGCAGCAGGCCGGCGCGGTTGAGCTCGGCCCAGCCGTAGAACTGGCAGGTGGCGAGCTCGACGAAGTCCGCCTCCAGCTCCAGGCACAGGTCGATGATGCGCTCGATGTTGTCGATGTTGTGCCGGTGGGTGACGAAGTTGAGCACCATCGGGTAGCCCGCCGCCTTCACCGCCCGGGCCATGGCCAGCTTCTGGGCGAAGGCCTTGCGCGAGCCGGCCAGCAGGTTGTTCACCTCCTCGTCGGCAGCCTGGAAGCTGATCTGGATATGGTCCAGCCCCGCCTCGGCGAACTCGGCGATGCGCGCCTCGGTGAGGCCGATGCCGGAGGTGATCAGGTTGGTGTAATAGCCCATGCCGCGTGCCGCGCGGATCAGCTCGGCCAGGTCCTGGCGCACCAGCGGTTCGCCACCGGAGAAGCCCAGCTGCGCCGCCCCCAGCTCACGGGCCTGGCGGAACACCTCGATCCACTCGGCGGTGGACAGCTCCGCGCCCTGGCGGTCGAAATCCAGGGGGTTGGAGCAATACGGGCACTGCAGCGGGCAGCGATAGGTCAGTTCGGCCAGCAGCCATAAAGGTGGGCCGGGCTGGCGGGCCGTGCCAAGCGGTTCAACGCAACTCGATCCAGAACTGAGCACTGGCCACCTCCATGAACGCGAGGATGTCCTCGTCCACCCCCGGCACATCGGGGAAGCGCCCGGTGAGGTCGTCGATGATGGCGGCGACGCTGCGCTGGCCGTCGATCAGCTTGAGGATTTCGCTGGCGCTCTCGTTGAGCTTGATCATGCCTTCCGGGTAGAGCAGCACATGGCAGCCCTGGGCCGGTTCGAACTGGAAGCGGAAGCCCCGGCGCAGTTGCGGGGTCTTCGCTTGCAACACCTCGCTCATTGCCCCAGCCCCCGGTGCCAGACCCGCTCGCGGGTCACCGTGTGGTAGGGCGGGCGCTCCAGCTCGTAGGCCATGCTCATGGCGTCGAGCATGCTCCACAGCACGTCGAGCTTGAACTGCAGGATCTCCAGCATGCGCGCCTGCTGCTCCACCGTGCGGTAGTGCGCCAGGGTGATGCGCAGGCCGTGCTCCACATCGCGCCGGGCCTGGGACAGGCGCGAGCGGAAGTAGTCGTAGCCGGCCGGGTCGATCCAGGGGTAATGACTGGGCCAGGCGTCCAGCCGCGACTGGTGGATCTGCGGCGCGAAGAGTTCGGTCAGCGAGCTGCTCGCCGCCTCCTGCCAGCTGGCGCGGCGGGCGAAGTTGACGTAGGCGTCCACGGCGAAGCGCACCCCCGGCAGCACCAGCTCCTGGGACAGCACCTGCTCGCGGTCCAGCCCCACCGCCTCGGCCAGGCGCAGCCAGGCTTCGATGCCGCCCGCCTCGCCCGGTGCGCCGTCGTGGTCCTGGATGCGCTGGATCCATTCGCGGCGGGTGTCGCGGTCCGGGCAGTTGGCGAGAATCGTCGCATCCTTCAGCGGGATGCACACCTGGTAGTAGAAGCGGTTGGCCACCCACCCCTGGATCTGCTCGCGGCTGGCGCGGCCCTGGTACATGGCCACATGGAAGGGGTGGTGGATGTGGTAGTAGGCGCCCTTGGCGCGCAGTGCCTGTTCGAATTGCTCGGGACTCATGGCGGTCTGTTGCATGGACAGCTCCTTGTTATGCGCCACCGGCTCAGAGGCGAATGGCCATGCCATCGCGGGCCACTTCGATGCCGCGCGCGTCCAGTTCGGCGCGCTCGGCGGAATCGGCATCGAGGATGGGGTTGGTGTTGTTGATGTGGATGAGTACCCGGCGCTTGTCCTGAAGGCCGCCCAGCACCTCCAGCATGCCGCCGGGGCCGCTCTGCGGCAGGTGGCCCATCTCGCTGCCGAGCTTGTCGCCCACCTCGCACAGGCGCATCTCGTCGTCGCGCCAGAGCGTGCCGTCCACCAGCAGGCAGTCGGCGCGGCGCATCCAGCCCAGTAGCGCCTCGTCAACCTGGCCCAGGCCCGGCGCATAGAACAGCGAGCCGCCGGTGCGCAGGTCCTCGACGAACAGGCCGATGTTGTCGCCCGGGTGCGGGTTGCCCCGGTGCGGCGAATAGGGCGGCGCGCTGCTGCGCAGGGCGATGGCGGTGAAGCGCAGCCCCGGGCAGGCGGGAATGGTGAAGGGCTCGCCGTCCAGGGCGATGGGGTTCCAGGCCAGACCGCCGTTCCAGTGCTGCAGCATGGTGAACAGCGGGAAGCCGCTGGTCAGGTCCTGGTGGACCATCTCCGTGCACCACACCGAATGCGGGCAGCCCTCGCGCAGGGTCAGCAGGCCGGTGACGTGGTCGATCTGGCTGTCCATCAGCAGCACGGCGGCGATGGCCGTGTCGCGCAGGCGCCGGGCCGGCTGCAACGTCGGGAAGGCCTCGATCTGCGCGCGAATGTCGGGGGAGGCGTTGCACAGCACCCAGTTGACCCCGTCATCGCTCAGGGCGATGGAGGACTGGGTGCGCGCCTCGGCGTTGAGGGTGCCGGCGCGCAGGCCGGCGCAGTTGCGGCAGTTGCAGTTCCACTGCGGAAAGCCCCCGCCGGCGGCGGAGCCGAGAATCTGGATATGCATGGGAACCCCTGTCGGGAAGCCCCGGCGGACCGGGGCAAGGACGATCAGCGGTTGGCGAAGTACATGGTCACTTCGAAGCCGATGCGCAGGTCGGTATAGGCGGGTTTAGTCCACATGGGTCGTTCCTCTTCTTATGGCGCCGGAGAATTCCGGCAGGTTTGAGTTAACCACCAGGCCCGACACCCTCGAATGCTACTTTCGAACGAGTTCCGGTCCTGATTTGGTAGCGTGCGTGCGACAGCTGTGCGCCCGCCCGTTACAGCTGTCGCATTTCTGCGACGGCTGCCCACGCGCCCCACACGACACGGCCTGGCGACGAAGCGCCCTGGACCGGGCCTTGCGGCGACGACTGAAGCTTTAGGCATGTGCCTTGCTGTATCCGTGCCATCTCCGACGGATGGATAACTGCAGGCGACTGCTCTGCGGTCTATGGTTGGAGCGTCCGGCTGGGCTGCCGGTTCGACCAAAACAACAAGACGCCGAGGCGCGCCCCCAGGGGCCACCATCGGCCAACGGGAGTGCCTATGACCTTGCATGCCTCGGAGACCAGCGCCAGCGAACTCGCGGCCTTCGTCGACCACCATTTCTCCGGGCGCGGCATCCGCCCCGACGGGCTCATCGCCCAGTCCTGGTACCGCAGCGTCACCCAGCACCGCCTCAACCCGCGCGGGCGCGGCGAGAAGAACATCCTCACCGCCGCCGAGATCCGCCAGCACCAGGCCCAGCACCAGGAATACCTGGCCATCGCCAGCCAGGGCGTCACCGGCCTCGCCCGCCGTGTGGTGCAGGCCGGCTTCGCGGTGCTGCTCAGCGACGAGGACGGCATCACCCTGGATGCGCGGCTGCCCGCCGAGCGCGACCTCTACACCCAGTCCGGCCTGATCGTCGGCGCCCGCTGGGATGAATCCGTGGCCGGCACCAACGGCATCGGCACCGCCCTGGCGGCCGGCCAGGCGCTGACCATCCACCGCCAGGAACACTTCCTCACCTCCAACGCGCGGCTGAGCTGCTCGGTGTCGCCGATCTTCGACGCCCAGGGCCACCTGCGCGGCTGCCTCAACGCCACCTGCCTGAACAGCGACGGCCCCAAGGAGGCGCAGTACCTGACCCTGCAACTGGTGATCATGTACGCCCGATTGATCGAGAACGCCCACTTCCGCCAGAGCTACCGCGACCGCCTGACCCTGGCCATCAAGCCCCGCGACGACATCACCGACCTGGCCAACGAACAGCTGCTGGCCCTGGATGAACAGGGCCGGGTGATCGGCGCCAACCGCGCCGCCTTCGTCGCCTACGAAGAGGCCCAGGGCAGCGCCCTGCTCGGCCGGCGCATCGACAGCCTGCTGCCGGCCGACGTCGATGAGCTGCTCAGCCTCACCAGCGGCGGCGCCCGTGGCGTGCGCCTGCGCGCCCTGCAGGGCGAGGCGCTGGTGGACGTCGGCCTGCGCATTCCCGCCGGGCACCTGCGCCCCGCCACGCCCGCTCCGCAGGTGCGCACACCGGCCAGCGAGCACCCCAATCTGGAACGCCTGGGCGGCGGCGACCCGCAGTTGCAACAGGGCGTGCGGCGCATCCGCAAGGTGATCGACAAGGGCATCCCCATCCTCGTCACCGGCGAGACCGGCACCGGCAAGGAGGCCTTCGCCCGCGCCATCCACCAGGCCAGCGCCCGGCGTGCCGGGCCCTTCGTGGCGCTCAACTGCGCGGCGATCCCGGAGACGCTGATCGAGAGCGAACTGTTCGGCTACCGCGGCGGCAGCTTCACCGGCGCCAGCAAGAAAGGCATGAAGGGCAAGCTGGAGCTGGCCAACGGCGGCACCCTGTTCCTCGACGAGATCGGCGACATGCCCGCCCACCTGCAGACGCGCCTGCTGCGCGTGCTGGCCGAGCGCGAAATCTTCCCCCTGGGCGCCGAAGCACCAGTGCCGCTGGATGTGCAGGTGGTCTCCGCCACCCACCAGGACCTGGCCGGGATGATCCAGGCCAAGCTGTTCCGCGAGGACCTGTTCTACCGCCTCAGCGGCATGACCCTGGCCCTGCCGGCCCTGCGCGAACGCAGCGACCGCGCCGAGCTGATCGAGGCCCTGCTCGCCGCCCAACCCGGCGCCGAGGGGCTGCGCCTGGACGAGGCGGCCCGCCAGCGCCTGCTCGCCCATCCCTGGCCGGGCAATATCCGCCAGTTGCTCAACGCCCTGCGCTACGCGGTGGCCCTGGCCGAGGATGGCGTGATCGACTGCGACTGCCTGCCCGCCGAACTGCATCAGGCCGCCCTCCCCGCCACGCTCGCGCCCCGCGCCGAAGCCCCCGCCAGCCTCGCCGGCCAGCTGGGCGACGACGAGGCCCGGCACCTGCTGGCCACCCTGCGCCAGCACCGCTGGAACATCAGCGCCGCGGCCGAGGCCTCGGGCATTTCCCGCTCCACGCTGTACCGCAAGATGAAGAAGCACGGCATCGTCCAGCCCAATGAGATGTTCTGACCCGTAGGGGCGAATTCATTCGCCCAGCCTGTAGCCCGGGCTTCAGACGTAGGGTGGACCACGCTTCACCGGTCCACCCTGCGGGGTCACGGCGAACGCCCTTGGTGGATGGAAAAAGCGCCATCCACCCCCGACCGGTCTCACCCCAGGACATACAAGCGAATTCATTCGCGATCGGACGTGGCGGCGAACACCGCCGCCACGCCCGCCCCTCACTCCTGGATGTACACCACATGGGTGTGGGTGAACTCGTACAGCCCGTGCTTGCCGTCCGCACCACCGATACCGGATTTGCGCGTGCCGGCGTGGTAGCCCTGCATGGCCTCGAAGTTCTCGCGGTTGACGTAGGTCTCGCCGAAGTCGATCTCGCGGCTGGCCTTCAGCGCCGCGCCGAGGCTGCGGGTGTAGATGGATGAGGTCAGGCCGTACTCGCTGTCGTTGGCCAGGGCGATGGCTTCGTCGAGGTCGTCGACGATCTGGATCGGCAGCACCGGGCCGAAGATCTCCTTGCGCATGATCTCCATGTCCGCCTTGCAACCGGCCAGCACCGTGGGCTGGTAGTGGAAGCCCTTACCCTTGTCCGCCACCGCGCCGCCGGTGACCACCTGGGCACCCTGGCCCTGGGCGGTGCGCACCATCTGCGCGACCTTGTCGAGGCCGGCCTGGTTGATCAGCGGGCCCATGTCCAGCTCGGCGTTTTCGGAGGGGTTGCCGTAGCGGGTGGCGGCCATGGCCGAGGCGATCTTGTCGATGAAGGCATCAGCCACCTTGCGCTCCACATAGACGCGCTCGGCGCAGTTGCACACCTGCCCGGTGTTGATCACCCGCGAGGCGGTGATGGCGGTCACCGCCAGGTCCAGGTCGGCGTCGGCGAGGACGATGGCCGGGGCCTTGCCACCCAGCTCCAGGTTGAGCTTGGTGATGTTCGGCGCGGCGGCGGCCATGATCCGCGCGCCGGTGCCGACACTGCCGGTGAAGCTGATCAGGTCCACGCCCGCGTGGCTGGTGAGGCTGTGGCCGACGCTGGCGCCGCGCCCGCCGACGACGTTGAACACGCCGCTGGGCAGGTCCGTCTCGGCCACCAGGCGGGCGAATTCGTAGCAGTTGATCGGCGTTTCTTCGCTGGGCTTGATGACGATGGTGTTGCCGGTCAGCAGGGCCGGCGCCATCTTCCGGGCGATGAGGAAGAACGGGAAGTTCCACGGCAGGATGCCGGCCACCACGCCCAGCGGCTTGCGCAGCAGGAACACGTGTTCGTTGACCCGGTCGCTGGTCAGCACCTCGCCTTCCAGGCGCCGCGCCCACTCGGCCATGTAGTCCAGGTAGTCGGCGGTGAAGTTGACCTCCACCAGCGCCAGCGCCGGCACCTTGCCCTGCTCACGGGTGATGATCCGCGCCAGGCGCTCGGCATTGGCGCGCACCTTGGTGGCGATCTGGCGCAGGTAGCCGGCGCGCTCGATGGCCGGCTTGGCGGCCCAGGCCTTCTGCGCGCCACGGGCGGCGGCGATGGCGCGCTCCACCTGCTCGACGGGGGATTCCGGCACCCGCGCCAGCAGCTCGGCGTTGGCCGGGTTGTGCACCTCGATGTGCTGGTCGCTGCCGACGAAGGCGTTGGCGATGTAGTTCTGGTAGAGGGGGGTCTCGGTCATGGTCGCTCTCGCTTGCTTTCAGGGAGTGGAACGGGCGGGCATCCGGCCCGCCCGGCGGATCACTTGGCGCTGAAGCGCTTCCAGGCGTCGCCTTCCTGCTTGAGGTCATGGGCGCGCTTGATCAGGTACTGGTGGATCTGCTCGACCTCGGCGGCGTTGAACGCCTCGGCGAAGGACGGCATGCCGTCGGGCACGCGACCGCCGTAGAGAATGCCGAGGAACATCTGGTGCTTCTCGCTCGTCAGCTTGCGCAGGTCCGGCAGCACGCCGCCGCTCACCGCGTGGATGCCGTGGCACTGGGAGCAGTGGCCGTCGTAGAGCTTGGCGCCGGCCTCGACGTCCGCGGCGCTGGCGGTCAGTGGCGGCGGCTGCGGAGCGTCGGCCGGCGGTGCCGGCTCCTGCAGCTTGGCGGTGCCGCCGAGCTTGTAGGTCAGCACCTGGGAGAACGGCTGCACGCCAGCACGCAGGGACAGGGCCCCGGCGAAGGTGGAAAAGGCGCCGCCCCAGCCGGCCATGAAGGTCACGTACTGCTCGCCGTCGACGCTGTAGGTCACCGGTGCAGCCATCACGCCGCTGGCGGCGGGCTGCTCCCAGAGCTTCTTGCCGCTGTCGGCGGCGTAGGCGATCACCCGGCCATCGGCGCTGCCCTCGAACACCAGGTTGCCCGCGGTGCTCAGGGTGCCGCCGTTGAAGATGGTGACGTAGGGCACTTCCCAGACCGGCTCCTGTTTCACCGGGTCCCAGGCGATCAGCTTGCCGGACCAGGTCTTGGCCATTTCCAGCAGGCCGTCCGGGCCCTCGGGCATCATCCCGGTCTTCAGGCCCAGCTGGTACATGCTCTTGAACGGGTTGCGCTTGGGCGCATCCGGGATGTGCTCGTAGTAGGCCGACATGATGTGCGCCGGGATGTACACCAGCCCGGTGTTGGGGTTGTAGGACATCGGGTGCCAGTCATGGGCGCCCCAGAAGGCCGGGGTCACCAGGTTGCGCTTGCCGTTCTTCCAGTAGGCGGCGTTCTCCTCGTCGACGATGGGCCGGCCGGTCTTCATGTCCATGCCCTTGGTCCAGTTCTGCGGCACGATGCCCTTGGCCGAGAGCAGCTCGCCGGTGGCGCGGTCGATGACGTAGAAGAAGCCGTTCTTCGGCGCCTGCATCAGCACCTTGCGCTGCTTACCCTCGATGGGCAGCTCGGCGAGGATCATGTGCTGGGTGGCGGTGAAGTCCCAGGCGTCGCCGGGGGTGGTCTGGTAGTGCCAGGCGTATTCGCCGGTGTCGGCATTGACCGCGACGATGGAGGACAGGAACAGGTTGTCGCCCTTGGCCTGGCTGCGCCATTTCGGGTCCCACAGCGAACCGTTGCCGACGCCGATGTAGAGCAGGTTCAGCTCCGGGTCGAAGGCGAAGGAGTCCCAGGCGGTGCCACCGCCGCCCTGCTCGACGAAGGCGTCGCCGAACCAGGTCTTGCGGGCGATCTCCATGGCCTTGTCTTCCGGCGGCAGCTTGGGGTCGCCCGGCACGGTGAAGAAGCGCCAGGCCTGCTTGCCGGTCTCGGCGTCGTAGGCGGTGACATAGCCGCGCACGCCGAACTCGGCGCCGCCGTTGCCGATGATCACCTTGCCGTTCACCACGCGCGGCGCACCGGTGATGGTGTAGCTGCGCTTCTTGTCGTTGCGCGTGTCCACCGACCAGACGCGCTTGCCGGTCTTGGCGTCGATGGCCTCCAGGCGGCCGTCGAGCACGCCGACGTAGACCTTGTCCTTCCACACCGCCACGCCGCGGTTCACCGCGTCGCAGCAGGCCTCGCCGGCGCGGTTGCGGTCCGACTGCGGGTCGTACTTCCACAGCAGCTTGCCGTTGCGCGCATCCAGCGCGTAGACCACCGAGAACGGGCCGGTGGTGTACATCACCCCGTCGACCACGATGGGCGTGGCTTCCACGCCGCGGTCCAGGTCGAGCTTGTAGCTCCAGGCCAGGCCGAGCTTGCCGACGTTGTTGTCGTTGATGGTCTTCAGCGGGCTGTAGCGCTGCTCGTCGTAGGTGCGCCCGTGGCTCATCCAGTTACCGGGCTCCTGGTCGGCGGCGATGATGCGCTTGCCGTCCACGTCGGCCGCCCACGCGGCCGAGGAACAGGCCACGCCCAGGGCGATGGCGGCGATCAGGTGCTTGAAGGTCGAGGCGGCGGGCGGCGGCTCCCAGCCTCCGCTGCATTGCAGGCCAATGTGCTTCATCAGTGGGTCTCCGATTCTTATTAGGGCCGCAGCCTCGCGCCACGGTCCCAGCCCTATCGCAATGGCTGTGCCAGCGTTGCGCTGGATGGCTGCAGGGCCCGTGGCAGAAGGGTTTGGCGAGGGAGACGGCGCTAGCGTGATGAAGTTGAGACGCGGGCAACTGTCGCAGGCGCAGGACAGGCGCAGCGAGAGGTGGAACAGCTGTGTCAGGGCCTGGATGACGCGGCGAGAGCATTGCGAAACGGGCTCGCCAAGCGTCCCCGGCGAGCCCGCTTGGTGGATGAAAAAGCGCCATCCACCCTACGAATTACCGCGCCCGAACCAACCTCGGCGGTAGGCCGGAAGGTAGGGTGGATGACGCTTCACCCATCCACCATTGCAGCGTCCGGGCCCGTATGGTGATTGCCGGCCTGCAAGCAACCGTAGGTTGGCGCCGAGCGCAGCGAGGCCCAACGGAGCGATGCCCGGCCTTGCGACGTTGGGCTTCGTACCTCAGCCCAACCTACGGGGACTCCGTGTTTAACGACCAACACCGCTTGGTGGATGAAAAAGCGCCATCCACCCTACCAATCACCGTGCCCGAACCGACCTCGGCGGTAGGCCGGAATGTAGGGTGGATGACGCTTCACCCATCCACCATTGCAGCGTCCGGGCCCGTATGGTGATTGCCGGCCTGCACGCAACCGTAGGTTGGCGCCGAGCGCAGCGAGGCCCAACGGAGCGACGCCCGACCGAGCCGCAAATGCCGACCTGTGGGAGCGGCTTCAGCCGCGAAAGACCCGCCGCCAGCACCTGGCTTCGAGCGGCCGGATGCGCCATCGCGAATGAATTCGCTCCCATAAAGTGGATAACCGATGAGCAAAAAAACGGCCCCGAAGGGCCGTGGCTCGACAATCATCCGCCCGCCGGAGTGTGCAGCTTGCGCGGGGGGTGGTGGTCGACAAGGGGATTCGGCCCGCAGGCGGCGGGCCGTTCCAGGCTCGGGGATCAGAAGAAGCCCAGGGGGTTGATGTCGTAGCTGATCAGCAGGTTCTTGGTCTGCTGGTAGTGGTCGAGCATCATCTTGTGGGTTTCGCGGCCGACACCGGATTTCTTGTAGCCACCGAAGGCGGCGTGGGCCGGGTACAGGTGGTAGCAGTTGGTCCACACACGGCCGGCCTTGATGCCACGGCCCATGTGGTAGGCGCGGTTGATGTCGCGGGTCCACAGGCCGGCGCCGAGGCCGAACTCGGTGTCGTTGGCGATGGCCAGGGCTTCCGCCTCGTCCTTGAAGGTGGTGACGCCCACCACCGGGCCGAAGATCTCCTCCTGGAACACGCGCATCTTGTTGTGGCCCTTCAGCAGGGTCGGCTGGATGTAGTAGCCGCTGGAAAGGTCACCGCCCAGGCGCTCGGAAGCGCCACCGGCGAGCAGCTCGGCACCTTCCTGCTGGGCGATGTCGAGGTAGCTGAGGATCTTGTCGTACTGCTGCTCGGAGGCCTGGGCGCCGACCATGGTGTCGGTGTCCAGCGGGTCGCCGCGCTTGATCGCCTTGATCTTCTTCATCACCTCGACCATGAAGGGCTCGAAGATCGACTCCTGCACCAGCGCCCGCGACGGGCAGGTGCACACCTCGCCCTGGTTGAAGAAGGCCAGCACCAGGCCCTCGGCGGCCTTCTCGATGAAGGCCGGCTCGGCCTGCATGATGTCTGCGAAGAAGATGTTCGGGCTCTTGCCGCCCAGCTCGACGGTGGACGGAATGATGTTCTCCGCCGCGCAATGCATGATGTGCGCGCCCACCGGGGTGGAGCCGGTGAAGGCGATCTTGGCGATGCGCTTGCTGGTGGCCAGTGCCTGGCCCGCTTCCTTGCCGAAGCCCTGGACGATGTTGAGCACGCCCGGCGGCAGCAGGTCGCCGATGATCTCGGCCAGCACCATGATCGACAGCGGGGTCTGCTCGGCGGGCTTGAGCACCACGCAGTTGCCGGCGGCCAGGGCCGGGGCCAGCTTCCAGGCGGCCATCAGCAGCGGGAAGTTCCACGGGATGATCTGCCCGACCACGCCCAGCGGCTCGTGGAAGTGGTAGGCGGCGGTGTGTTCGTTGATCTCGGCGGCGGAGCCTTCCTGGGCGCGGATGCAGCCGGCGAAGTAGCGGAAGTGGTCGGCGGCCAGGGGCACGTCGGCGTTCAGCGTTTCGCGCACGGCCTTGCCGTTGTCCCAGGTCTCGGTGACGGCGAGCACTTCCAGGTTGGCTTCGATGCGGTCGGCGATCTTCAGCAGGATCAGCGCGCGGTCCTGCACCGAGGTCTTGCCCCAGGCGTCGGCGGCGGCGTGGGCGGCGTCCAGCGCGCGGTCGATGTCGGCAGCGTCGGAGCGGGGGAACTCGGCGATCACCTCGCCATTCACGGGCGAAGTATTGGTGAAGTACTGCCCGGCCAGCGGCGCGACGAACTCGCCGTTGATGAAGTTGCCGTAGCGCGGCTTGAAGGTGACGACGGCGCCAGGGGTACCCGGTTGCGCATAGATCATGACGATGGCCTCTCTTGTCGGAGCCTGGCGCTGGGATGGCCAGGTGATGGGCCGATCTTAGTCAGCGCCCCGGAGCCCCCGGAATGCCCCCATGGAAGCGATGCCTTACTCATTTGGTAGTAGATGCGGCGGACGGTTCGAGGCCTCTGCCATCGGCGTTACGGCCTGATCACATCGCCCCCGTAGGTTGGGCTGAGGCACGAAGCCCAACATGACGCGGCCAGGCATTGCATCGTTGGGCCTCGCTACGCTCGGCGCCAACCTACAGACCGTGCGGGCTCAGCCCTGCTCGGGGCGGTAGCCCAGGCGCAGGCCGCCCCAGTGGCGGCCACGGATGAAGATCGGTACCGAGAGGTCGTGCATCAGCTCGCCGGTGTCGCGGGTGTAGGTCTGCAGCAGTAATGGCTTCTGGTGGCTGCCGCAGCGGATGCCGGTGCGATCACCGAACTTGCGCTTGCTGCGGCTGCGCAGCATGTCCACCTGGGCATCGCCGACGGGCGGGTGGGCGAAGGCCTGGTTGTGGGTGGGCACGTAGCCTTCCGGGGTACAGGCGATGGCGAAGACCAGGCCCTCGTGGCGCTTGAGCAGCGGCTCCTGGATCGCCGGCAGCACCTGGTCGGCGTAGCTGTCGAAGCGGGTGCGGAACTTGGGTGGCGCGGTGTTGGGCACCGCCTGGTAGTGGCGGTCGAAGAGATCCTCCAGCCCCACCCTGCCCTGCTCGATGTCCGCCTCGAAGCGCCGGGCGATCTGCTCGGCGCCCTCGCGCGCCAGGTCGTAGACGCGCTGGTGGTAGTCGTCCAGGCCCACCTCGGCGAGGCGCTCGCTGATGGTTTCCGCCTGGCCCTCCAGCTGCACCGCCGCCTCGGCCAGGCGCTGGGTCTGCTGGTCGCTGATGCCCAGGTCGCTGCGCACCTGGTCGACGGCGGCGAACAGGCTGGTGAGCTGCGCGCGGTTGGTCTCGGCACCGCTGGCGATGGCACCGATCTGCGCCTCCACGCCCACCGCCAGGCCGGCGATGCTTTCCAGGTGCTGGCCGGTCAGTTCCACCTGGGCCACGCCCTCGTCCAGCTCGGTGGAGAGGTGTTCGATCTGCGCCACCACCTCGGCGGTCTGGCGCTGGATGTCGGCGACCATCTGCCCCACTTCCTCGGTGGCGCTGGCGGTGCGCCCGGCCAGGCCGCGCACCTCGTCGGCGACCACGGCGAAGCCGCGCCCGTGCTCCCCGGCCCGCGCCGCCTCGATGGCGGCATTGAGGGCCAGCAGGTTGGTCTGGCTGGCGACCGACTGGATCACCGAGGTCACCCGCTGGATCTCCTCGCTGCGCTGGCTGAGGGTGGCGATCAGCTCGCGGCTGTCACGGGCGCGGGTGTTGAGGGCATGCATGCGCGTGATGGCGCTGCGCAACACCTCGCGCCCGGCCTCGCTGCTCTGCCGCGCCTCGCGGGCGGAAGCCTGGGCCTCGTGGCTGAGGCGGGTGGTGGTCTCTTCGGTATCGATCATCACCTCGGCACTGGCGACGATGCGCGCGGCGGCGTCCAGTTGCGACTCCAGGCGCTCGCCCAGCTGCTTCACCGAATAGGCCACGCCGGCGGCGGACAGCGCATTGTGGCTGGTGGTGAAGGACAGCTCGCGGGTCAGTCGGGCGATGTCCGTGCCCATCTGCTGCGGCGCCTCGACAGGCGCCCGGCGCCACAACAACGGCAGCCAACAGGCCGCGATCAGGCCCAGGAGCGCGACGGGCCAGGGCAACCCGGCCAGGTGGACGGCCAGCAGCAGGAGGGCGGCAAGCAGGGATTGAGCGCAGGCGAGCGCGACGGGCAGGCGGGACGACGACATCGGAGCACCTCGTGCAGCACCGGCCGATGACGCCTCCCCGGCAGGGGTGGAGGCCGGCAGTGTCTTTTGATTGGTGCCCGCATTAAATCCCTCCGCCGCCGGGCTGCACAGCCTGGCCACCTAGCCATTTAGTCTTAGTACGACCTGGCGAAAGGCGTGGCATGGACCTGGCCATGGGGAGTAGCGCGGCGTTGCTCCGCGCAGGTGCAACGGCCGCTCCGGCCTGGCGGGACGGCCGGCCGCCAGGCCAGGCGGCCGGCCGACACCATCAGTGGGTCACGACCTCGGCGGGCTCGCGGCGCTTCAAGTAGTTGTCGAAGAGCTGGTTGGCATTGCCCAGGGACATCAGGTGCGCGTAGATCCAGCCGAGGAAGCCGCTGTGGTGCAGGTCCAGCACCTGCTCGTCCGCCAGCGCCAGGAACTTCTCCTCATCCACCGCCAGGAAATCGCTGAGCACGAAGCTCTCGCCGCTGGTATGGGACAGCTTGATGGCACGTGGACTGAGCAGGTCGAGGGCGTGCAGCTTCTCGACGAAGGTGCGGGTCCGCTCCATCTCCGCGGTGAAGTTCTGCAGGAACTGGATCATCTCGTCGAGGTAGTCGCTGTTCTGCCCCTGCGCGTCGAACAGGTCCTTGCCCTGCTCTTCGCTCCAGCCGCTGAACGCCGCGTCAAAGCAGACGGTGAAGTGGCTGGCTTCGTCCTGGGCCAGCACAAAGGGATAGCGGCGGATGAACGCCGGGATGTAGGTGTTGGCCTGCCAGCGCTGCTCGGCGTCGAGGTAGCCGTTGTGCCCCTCCTTCAGCCCCAGCAGCGCGATCGGCGTGGCCTGGCTGCCCTCGCCGATGAACACCAGCGGGTAATGGCGCGCCGCCTGGAAGAACTCCAGGCCGGCGACCGGCACCAGGTGGGTGGACGCGGCGAAGTCGCAGTTCTCCGACTGCTGCAGCTTGAGCGCCTGGTGCTGCTCGCGGTTGAGGGCCTGGATATCCTTGTAAAGCAACAGCGTGGTCATCTTGGTTCTCCGTTCTATCGATTGAGGGGTCAACGCAGGACAATCTGGGCCAGCACCTGTCCGCTGTCCTGGTCCGGCACCACATCCTTGAGCGTGTTCGCCGCGACCAGGCTCAGGCTCAGATGCCGGCCCCAGTTGAAGTTGAGGCCGACACCCACGCTCTGCAGGTCGATGTCGGCGATGCCGAGCTCCATGGCCCGGCCGTAGTCGAAGAAGACGAAGGGCTGCCAGCGTTCGCTCGGCCGCCACCAGGCCTCCAGGTTCAGCGTCGCCCCCTGGGGCGAGGAGATCACCCCGGGGTCGTAGCCCCGGACGCTGCTGATGCCGCCGAACTGGTAGAACAGCGACGCCGGCAGCGCCTGGGTGTCACTGGCGAACTGCCAGCCGAACCGCCCCACCAGCTCGTACTGCTCGCCCAGCGCACGGGACAGGTAGCCCTGCCCGTTGAGCAGGCCATAGCTGCCGCCGTCGCCGCTCACGGCGTTATCCACCTGCGCCTGGCGCACGCGCTGTTCGTAGCGCAGGTACCAGGGCGCGGAGCGGTACTCCACCTGGCCGCGCAGGAAGCCTTCCCGGGTATCCACCTCGCTCAGGGTGAAGCCCTCGATGGTGTTCTCGGAGCGCTGCTGGTTGTAGCCGACGCCCCCCTGCAGGACCCAGTGCTCGTCCAGCCACCAGGGCTGGTCGAAGCCCAGCGTCCAGGTCCTGGACTCACCCTCGATGTTCAGCGACGCCAGCGGGCCTTCCTCGACCGTCATGCTGTTGCCGCCGACCTCGCCATAGGCGACACCGTTCCAGCGATTGACCGGGCGGCTGTAGCGCACGCTGCCGTACTGCGACCCGGAGGTCGCCACCAGCAACAGGTTGAGGGCGTCGGCGGCCCCGGTCGGCGAGAACCAGGTCAGGCTGCCGCCGTACTGCTCGCGGCCGGTGCCCTCGTTCCCGTAGTTGTTGGCGAACAGGCTCCATTGCAGGCTGTCGGGCTCGAAGGCCTCCAGCTCGACCGCGGTGGTGCCGAACCGTGCGCCCGGCGCCAGGCTTGCCGTCACCTGGGGGCCGGGCGTGGTCGCGTTGAAGCGCTGGATGGCATTCATCAGGGCCGGGCTGTCCAGGGTCGTGCCCGGTTCGACGTGCAGGCGCCGATCATAGAATGCATCGTCCACCCGGCGCGGGCCGCCCTTCCAGGAAACCTGGTCGACCTTGGCCTCCACCAGCACGATGCGCAGTTGGCCGCCCTCCAGGTCCTGCGCAGGGATCAAGGCGCGGGCCGTCAGTTGTCCGCGCGCCTCGTACAGCTCGTTGATCGCCCTGAGCAGGCGGTTCAGGTCCTCGAAGCCGATCTCGCGCCCGACATAGTGCCGCGCCATGGCCTCCAGTTGCTCGCGCGGCAGGTACTCGGAGGCGTTGAAGCCGATGCCGGAGAGGACGAAGCGTTCCCCACCCTCCGGCAGCCGCTGGTCCTCCGGCTCTTCGCCCCGCAACGCCGGCACCTGGGTGCGCCGTGCGCGCTCCTCGATACGCCGTTGCTGCTGGATCTGCTCGATCTGCTCGCGCTGCAGGTTGGGGTTCACCAACCCCGGCACCTGCGGCGCGATGGTTTCGGCCAGGGCCGGCAGCGGCCCGGCGGCCAGGCTCGTCAGCACCAGCCAGGAACAGCGACGGGTCATGCTTACAACGCCCAATGTGCCACCTCGTTTCCTTCCAGCCGCTCATCGGCTACATCGATGTTGATACGGGTATCCAGGGGGACCTGGCTCCAGCTCGGCGCCCAGACGGTGACCACCGCGCCCCGCAGGCGGGCGGCTTCCAGCAGGGACGCGAGGCGTACCAGGGTGAGCCCGGACGACAGGTGCTGCTCGGCATAGCGGGCCGCCGTGATGCCCTCGTAGGGCACCCCTTCGCCCTCGTGGCTCGCGCTGAAGTTGGGGACGACCACCTGGTGGGTCAGCTTGCGGTGCAGGACATAGGCGTTGGTGCTCGACAGCAGGCTGTCCTGCTTCAGGCTGAACGCCTTGTCCAGTTCGTACAGCTGGATATCGGCGTCCGCCATGTAGCTCGGGCTGGCGTTGTCCATGCGTACCCGGGCCAGGGGCGTGCGCAGCTCCAGGCGCTCGACGCCGCGTGCATCGCGCAAATCGACCCGGGCCGCCGTGGTGTCGATCAGCGCATCGGCCACATGCAGCCGCGGCGCCACGATGTCGGCGGCCTCCAGGCGCAATGCCAGCGTCTGCGCCACCTGGCCAGCGCCGCTGCCCTCGGCCCAGAGGTCGAGCTGGCCACTCCCGGTATGCCGCCCATAGAGCTGGCTGTCCCGTGCATGCAGATCCAGTCGCTGGCCGATCCCCGCGTCCGCCACGCGAACGAGGTCGCCGGCCCACAGGCTGAGGCTCGGTGCCTCGGCCCGCTGCAGATGGATGCTGGAGGCGACTACCGCGCCGCCTCTCACCCCGGCGCGCAGCACGGCCCCCTGTTCGGCGACCAGTTGGGTGCCACGGATGTCCAGCAGGCCGTCCAGTAGGGCCTGCCCCTTGGCCAGCAGATGCTCGAAGGCGATGCCCGCGTCAGCCGACCAGCGCTGGTCGCCGCCACTGCGGCTGGTGGCCACACGGATCAGGCCACGGGACAGCAGGTCCACGGAACGGGCCGCCACCAGGTCGCCCAGCAGCAGGCTCGCGCCTTCGGCCTGGATGCGCCCGTTGCGGCTTTCCACCTCGGCCACCGCGATGTCGCCAGCCGCCGCCAGGACGATGTCGCCCGCGATCGAGCGGCCTTCATGCAGGCCGGTGGAGGTGATGCGACTGACGCGTACGTCGCCCTTGTCCGCCTTGAGCAGGACGTTGCCGCCCGCCTCGACGAACTGGTCGATATGGATCGCCCCGCCCGAGTTGATGGTGACGTCGCGCCCCGCCCGCACGCCCTGCAGCGCGACCGTACCGGCAATGTCGAAGCGCAGGTCGCGACCGGCTTCGGCGACGCCGTTGAGGTCAAGGTCGCCGCCCACGCCAACCACCAGGTCGCGCCCGGCCTTCAGCGAGTAGGTGCCGCCGAACAACACGGTGGGCAGGCTCAGGTCACCGCCGGCGACGACGCCGATGTCCCGCTTCGCCTCCACCACAAGCCCGAACACGTTGCCGTGGCCCTGGCGGGCGTCGCCGCTGGCCTGCAGGAAGACGTCCTCGCCGAGGCTCGCGACCCGGCCGAAGCGCAGGTTGCGGCCCAGCATGCGCAGCTCCAGTTGCGCCTCGGCGTTGCCGCCGAGCACATCGCCGTCCGCCTGCACCAGCAGGTTGCCGCCGCTCGCGAGGTGAGTCGCGACCAGGCTTTGCGGATCGCTCGGGTCCACGCCCTGGCCGAACCGCACGTTGCCCAGGCTGCCGGCCGCAGTCACCAGGCTCATGTCGCCGCCGCTGCGCCCCTGGTTCAGCACCAGGTCGCCACGGGTGGAAACCCTGAACAGGCCGGCTGCGCTGGCGCGCCCGAGTTCCGCGCTGGCGGCGCTCAGCTCCAACCCCTGCTGCCGGCTGTGCAGGTCATCCACGGCGAGGTGACGCGCCGCCTCCAGGCGGACCGCGCCGGTGGCGCTCTCCAGCCGGCCGAAATCGCCGCTGCCGATAGCGGCCGTCAGGTCGCCCTGCACCTCGGCAACATCGCCCTGCCAGTCGCCCAGGCCCTCGAGTTGCAGGGTGCGCGCCACGGCCAGCGAGCCGAAGCGCAGGCTGCCCGCGCTTCCGCCGTGCAGCAGCGCGGCATGGCCGGCGACACGGGCCTGCTCCAGCAGCAGGTCGTGGTCGACGCGCACCTGGAGGTCACCCTCGATGTCCATCTCGCCAAGCCGCGATGCATTGCCGGCCTGCACTCGCGCCCCCTTGGCCTGCAACCGCTGCAGGGCCAGGTCGCCAGTCAGTTCGATGGTGGTGTCCTCGCCGGTACTGAGGTTGCCGAGCCGTGCAGAGGTGCCGCGCAGTTGCAGACGCCCGCCAGCATCCAGGTCGCCGAGCAGCAGTGCGTCGCGCAGCGTCAAGTCCACGGCACCGCCGACCTTGGCGCTGCCGATCTCGCTGCGGCCTGCATCCAGGGTCCATCCGCCAGTGGCGTCCAGGCGTTCGAGATCGAGGGCGCCGGCCAGGGTCTGCCTGACCTGCCCGGTCACGCTGGCGCTGCCGAGACGCGCCGAGGCGGCCTGCAGCGTCCAGCCGCCGCCGGCCAGCAGCGCCTGTTGGTCCAGCATGCCGCTCAGCACCTGCTGCACCGCGCCCCGTACATCCGCACGGATGACCTGGGCGTCGGTGCCACGCAGGTTCCAGCCCTGCCCTGCCTCCAGGCTGCCGAGTCGCAGGCCGTCGCGCAGGGTCATGTCCACCGCTCCGCCGACCTTGGCGCTGCCGATCTCGCTGCGGCCTGCATCCAGGGTCCATCCGCCAGTGGCATCCAGGCGTTCGAGATCGAGGGCGCCGGCCAGGGTCTGCCTGACCTGCCCGGTCACGCTGGCGCTGCCGAGACGCGCCGAGGCGGCCTGCAGCGTCCAGCCGCCGCCGGCCAGCAGCGCCTGTTGGTCCAGCATGCCGCTCAGCACCTGCTGCACCGCGCCCTGCACCTCCGCACGGGTGACCTGGGCGTCGGTGCCACGCAGGTTCCAGCCCTGCCCTGCCTCCAGGCTGCCGAGTCGCAGGCCGTCGCGCAGGGTCATGTCCACCGCTCCGCCGACCTTGGCGCTGCCGATCTCGCTGCGGCCCGCATCCAGGGTCCATCCGCCAGTGGCATCCAGGCGTTCGAGGTCGAGGGCGCCGGCCAGGGTCTGCCTGACCTGCCCGGTCACGCTGGCGCTGCCAAGACGCGCCGAGGCGGCCTCCAGCGTCCAGCCGCCGCCGACGTACAAAGCGTCTGCCTGCAGGTCGCCATCATGGGACTGCACCAGCGCACCACCGAACTTCGCGGTCCCGAGGGTCGCGGACGCACTGTGCAGGTCGCCGGTGCCGGCGACGTCCAGTTCGTCGATGCGCAGTTGCCCGGCCAGCTGGGCCCGGAGGCCGCCGAGGTGGCTGCGCAGGGTGTCGATGCCAAGCGCGTCGCCCGCCAGGTCCAGGTCCCGCTGGGCGCTCAGCGCACCCAGTTCGACCCGGCCATTGCCGCGCAGCTGGACGCCGTCGCCACTGCTCACCCGATCGAGCTTCAGGTTGCCCAGGGAACGCAGCCACTGACCTGCACCGCTGTCCAGGCTGCCGCCCTGGATGCCGGCCGCCAGGGCCAGGTACAGCGCCCCGGTGGCGCTGTCCACCTCGAGGCGCCGGGCCGCCAGCTCGATGCCCTGGGCCTGCGAGCCGATGTCGCCAAGGGCGGAGAGCCGCAGCACGCCGTCGGCCTGCCAGCGGCTGCCAGCGGCGAGCCCGGCCAGGCTGGCGGCCTGGATATTCAGGTCGCCGCTTGCGATGGTCACATCGCCCAGCCGCACGTCGCCGCCACTGGTGAGGCTCATGCCGTGGCGGGCCTGCAGGCTGGCACCATCGACCGTCGACCAGCCACCGGCGATGTCCGCCACCAGGCCGCCGAGTTGCCACTGGCCACCCTGGTGCAACTCGCCGACCTGAGCCAGGTCGAGCGTGCCGTCCACGCTCAGGGTGCCCAGGCGCAATACGCCCGGTTGACTGGCGAGGCCCTGCAAGCCACCGAGCCAGGCGTCGCCGCCCAGGTCCAGGTTGATCTGCTGCGAGGCGGAACCGGTGCCCAGTTGCAGCCGCTGCCCGACTGCACCGGTGGTGCCGCTGACCTTGAGATCGATCTGGCCGCCCAACAGGTTCTCGCCCAGCTGGCTGGCCGAACGCAGGTTGCCCAGCACCTGCAGCGACAGGCGCTCGACGCCGGTCAGGCGATCGAGGCTGAGGTCGCCGTGCTGGACCAGGTCCAGCAACCGTGCCCGGGCGGTGAGGTCTCCGGTGACCGCCAAGTTCAGTGCCTGCTTGCCACCGATGGCGCCGCCGGTCGCCTCCAGGGTCACGTCGTGGCCACGGATCACCACCTTGTCGCCATTGGCGCTCTCGATGCTGCCATCGGTCTTCAGGCTGATGCTGCGGCCGTCGAGGGCGAAGACGTTGAAGTCCTGGTCGCCGCCGAGGAACAGGTCGCTCTGGGCCGTGGCGGTCAGGGTGCCACTGGCCTTGACGTTGACATCGTCGCGTTGCGCGACCCGGATCAGCAGCGGGTTGCCGGCATCGAACTCGATGTCGTCGCGCTCGGCGGACGCCAGGGCGGCGCGCTGCTCGTTGGTGAGCGAGGCGGTCTTGCTCAGGTCGATGACGATCGCATCCGCCTTGAGGCGACCGATGCGCGACGCCTCCAGGGTGACATTGCGCCCTTCGATGTTATTGGCCTCGCGTACCACCGAGCCGCCGTCGTCCCGCCGCAGCAGGCTGGCGGCGATGGAGTAGCGCAACTGGTCCTCGCTCCACGTGGCCGTCTGCTCGAGGCTCCTGAGCTCGGCATCCTGCAGCTGATAGGTGAAGTTCGGGTCGTAGGTGGTTCCGCCGTAGGTGGCATGCAGCGCCTGGTAGTCGGCCATGCGCCGGGCCTCCTCGCTGGCGATCCGCTGCTCGCTCCAGCCCAGGCCTGCCAGTTGCTCGCGCTGGCCGGCGCTGAAGGCGGCCTGGCTCGCGTCGAACGCCACCTCGCCCCCCTGGCGCAGGCGCCAGTACTGGGCATAGCGTTGCTGCCCGGCCTTGATCAGGGCGCCGCGCTGCTGCGCCATGGCCTCCTCGGCCGCGCTTCCGGTCAGCCCCATGCTCGTCCAGAGCCGCTGCAGCTCCTCGAGCGCGCGGTCGTCGTAGCCCAGCTCGCTGTTGCCGTCATAGAGGTTGCCCGAGGCCACCTTGACCCAGACATCGCCACCGGCCTTGAGCTGATCCAGCCAGAGATCCCCCCCCACTTCCTCGAGCTGGATGTCCCCCACCGCGCTGGCGCGCACCAGGCCCTTGGCGCCGTTGCCGGAGTCCAGGCGCAGTGCATGACCGGCGCTGCCGACGCTGCCATGGGTGGAAACCAGCTCGATGGCGTTGCCGGTCACCGTCATGCCACCGATGCCGAGGATGTCGCCCTGGGCGCTGAGGCCGATGTGCTCGCCACCCGCGCTCAGGCGGCTGAGGTTGACCCCGCCGTTGAGCGCCTTGAGGTCGATGCTGCCGTTGCGACTGGAGGCGCCCAGGCTGCGGGTCGCTTCGACACGCAGGGCCTGCTCGCGGCTGCCGATCGACTGCCCGGCGTCCAGGTCCAGGTCGCGCGCCGCGATCACCAGGTTGTCGCTGTTCTGCTCCAGGGCGCCGTCGACCTTGATCGAGGTGCTGCCGCTGAGGTTGTACATCGAGCCGCGCAGGGTGACCGAGCCCTTGGAGATGAGGTCGATCAGCCCGCTTTCGCTGCCGATGAAGCTGATGTCGATGGGCCGGTCGGCCTGCACCGCATAGCGGTTGATCTCCTTGCTGCCCGAGCTGTAGACGGTGGTCTTGGTGGTCCGGTAGATCTGGCACCAGATGAAGTGCGCCTGGCAGTAGCCACCGCTGTATTCGTTGATCTTGACCGGGTCCTTGGTGGTGTAGGTCTCGTTGACGCGGGCGATCTCACCCTGGCCGATGCCAACCCGGAAGGCCGCCAGGATCGAGTTGTCCGGATCCTGGTCGGCCAACTGCAATGCGTAGCCCTGCATGATCGCGTTGAGCTGGGCGTCATCGACGAAGCGGTAATTGCGAATCAGGTTCTTGTCGATCCTGTACAGCCCGCTGGTGGAGCCCATGTACTCCGCACCCGGGATCGCCGTGCTCTGCCCCTTGACCGTGTTCTCCCAGGCCAGGGTGCCGTCCCCGGTGGGGATGAAACCCCAGAAGGCATCCCAGTATTCCTGGCGAGTGGTGGTGGTGCTGTCGTCGCGCCCCGTCAGCCAGACATAGGAACGCCCCGCCGTGGTGGTGTAGGTCGCATCGCGTCCGGCGCTGCTGCCCTTGAGGGTCAACGGGCCGTTGCTCCAGCCTTCGTAGCGCTGCACCTGGTCGCCCACGCGGGTATAGACGGTGGACCAGAGACGCTCGCCACCGATCTGCTGGCCGTTCTCGCCACGCCCCAGGTCGTTGATGCGCAGGGTGCCTTCGACGCCGTTGCCCAGGTCGAGCCCGGCGATTTCCAGGCGACGACTGGTGTTGTTGGTGATGTGCACCTGGCTGAAGCCGTCGAGCACCTTGAGCTGGCCCTTGCCCGTGCTGAGGATGTGCCCGGTCAGCTCCATGTAGCCCCCGCCCACCTGCACCTGGTCCAGCACGATGCTGTTGCTGTCGAAGTCCCAGGCATAGCCGAGCGTGCCGGTGCGCGCGTCGGTCTGCACCAGTTGCAGCCGGTTGCCGACCGCCTGCGAGCGCAGGCTGTCGAGATTGGCGAAGCGCGACTCGTCGATGGTCACGCGCCAATCCGCCACGCCACTCTGGATCAGGCCGTTGATGTTCAGGTAGAGCGCGTTGATCACCACGTTCTGCCCGGCGACCGTGGCGGAACCGTTGTTGTAGAGGGTGCTGCCGTTGTTGTTGCTGGCCGGGTCTCCACCGATATGCACGAAGGCATTGGGATTGTTGAGGACGAAGTCCTGTCCGGCGCTCAGGCTGAGCTTCTGCGCACGGATATCGGCATTGGCGTAGATGCTGCCGTACTTGGCGCTGAGCTCGATCTCGCCACGCTTGTTCAGCAGGCTGCCGTTCACGTAGATGTCGGCCGCCGGCATGCTCAGGCCGGAGACGTCCTTGGGATTGTCGGCGGGGTTGCGCAGGTTCTGCACCAGGATGCGCGGCGCGGCCGAGTTCTCGGCGACCGTGATGCTGGCGAACGACACCGTGCCGGTGCCGGGCTTGTTGGCACTGCGGATGCTGGTATTGCCGGACATCCTGGCGCCGTTGAACAGCAGCTGGCCGCCGACATGGTCGGGAATCTCCAGGCCCTTCAGGCTGAGGAAGGCCTCGCTGTTGTTGATGATCTCGATCTTCGCGTCGCCCGGTGCATTGAGCTTGCCGCTGCCGATCAGGGCATCGCCCTGGACCAGGATGTTGCCCGGCTTGGCCAGCACCGGGTCGATCTCCAGCAGCCAGATCTTCAGGCCCTGGGGCAGCGTGCCCTCGCCCGAGATGGCACCGGGCTTGTCCACCACCTTGCCGCCGATCTGCTCGTAGAGCCGGGCCAGGGTCTTGTTCAGCAGCGTGCGCTCGGCCTCGAAGGCCGCACGCTCGACGGCGGAGATGCCGTAGTTGGACAGGCGATCATTCAACTCCTGCAAACGCCGGGTGAGCAGTTGCGAGTACTCGCCCTGGCTCAGGGTCCAGGTGATGCCGTCGCTGGCCTCCTGCATCACCGGCACCACGGTCAGGGTGCCCCGGGTGGAGGCATTGAGGCTGGCCGGGTCCACTTCCTTGCCATCGAGCAGATACTTCAGCCCACTGATCACCAGCTTGCGCTGGCTGTAGACGCCGGCGTCGAGCTGGCCGTCGATGCGCACCAGGCCCTGCGCCTCGTTGCGCGTGCCGCCACCGGTGATGTCCAGCGATACCTGGCCGACGATCGCCCCCAGCAGGTCCGCCGCGGCCTGTCGATAGAGGTCCCTGCCCACGCCCTTGCCGGAGAGCACGCCCTGGCCCTGGCCGGCATACGCATGGATGTCACCCACGCTGCGCAGGCCGCTGCCGGCCTCCACCTGCAGGTTGCTGCTGCGGATGTATTCCGCCGCCGCTGCGGGGTCCGTCACCACCGGGAAGGCGGTGTTGTTCCACAGGTCGGTGCGTGCGGTGAGTTCGGCACGGTTGACCGCGCCGTCCAGGCCATGGCCGGCCAGCAGGCGCAGGTCGCCGTAGGCGAACAACGCCGCGTTGCCACGCACCTGGGCCAGGTAGTCGGCCTTCACCCGGGCCAGGCTGCTGCCGCTGGCCGCGCCTGCGGCCCCGTAGGTCTTGGCATTGGCGTTGCTGTCGATGGCATAGGCGCCACTGGCGGCGAGCACCAGGTCGCCCACGCTGTAGAGGTCCGACCGCTCACCGATCCGGGCCTCGGCGTTGCTCTTGAGCACATCGATCGACGACTCGGCCCGGGCGATGCTGATCGCGCCGCCGCTGTCGAGTTTCACCCGGTCATAGGCATCGACCCGGTTGAACGCCTGGATCTCCAGCTTCTGCGGATTGCGCCAGTCACCCTCCACGCGCAGCCGCACATCGTTGCCGACCAGGCTGCGGGTATCCAGGGCAATGGAGGTGAGGCTGCGCGCCGCCGCCGCATCCAGCACGCCGCCGGAGCCGGACTGCACGTTGTAGGCCGTCGCCTGGGGCTTGCTCACCAGCGCGCGTGCGCTCTGGCTGTAGCCCTGGCTCTCGATCCGGGCGCCGTCCAGCAGCAGCGCGCTGGTGGCCAGGTCGAGGTCGTTCTGTGCATGGGCGCCGCTCACCCCGAGCAGCGCCGCGCTGGTGCTGTCGACGAAGCTGTTGAAGCGCGACTGCTGCAGCGCACTGAGCGCCAGGCTGCCGACCTTCATCACGCCGTCCTGGGCACCGCGTGCCCACAGGCTGGCGAGGGTGCGGCTGCTGTCGGCGGTCTTGCCGACGGCGGCGGCGCCACTGACCAGGCCGCCCTGCCCGGCCCGGGCCTCGGCCTGGTTGTCCTGGCTGCCCAGGGCGCTGACCTTGAGGCTGCCCAGGGCGCTTTCGAAATGCCCGGCCACCTCGGCCAGGGTCTGCGACTGGGACAGGGCCTGCGCCACCGTGGCCCCCAGGGCGAGCAGGCCGCCGAGCTTGCCATCGGCATAGGCACGCTGGCGAACGTCGGTCTCGGCGAGGAAGGTCCAGTTGCCGCCCGCCGCGCCACCGAAACGACTGCTCGCATCGGTATGCAGCAATGCCTTGCTCAGGGAACGGGCCGTGGCCACGGCGGCATTGGCCGAGAGGCCCACGCCACCCGCCAGGCTTTGCGCCTTGACGTTGGAGCTGTCGGTATCGCCATCACGCAGCACCCGGCTGCGCAGCTGTCCCTGGGTTGCGGCGAGCTGCACATCGCTGCCCACGCCCAGCTCCGCGACCGCGCTGTTGAGGCTGTCCACCAGGCTGCCGCCCGCCGACAGCAGGCCGCCCAGTGCATAACCCTCGCTGATGGCCTGCAGGCGGCTGCGCACCTGGGCATCCAGGTCGAGCGCCTGCGTGGCGATCAGCGCCGCACCGCGCCCCACCATCAGCTTCGCCTGGGAGGCATCGCGCGCCAGCAGCACCACGGCGTTCAAGCCCCCAGGATGCCGCCGCTGCTCCCCCAGCCCTGCACCTTGACCGGCCCCGCCGCCAGGGCGGAAAGGAGGACATTGCCGGCGCGCAGCGCGGCATTCGCCGCCACGTCGAGGCTGACGCGGCTGTCATGGGCCGCCACCCCGAGCACCAGGCCGGCCCCCGCCAGGCCACCCACCGCCAGGCCGGAAGCCTGGACATCCAGCGCCTGCGTATCGACGGCCCGGCCCTCGATGTCGCCGCTGACCTGTACCGCGCCACCCAAGGACGCACTCACGCCGTTGTTGAGCACCGCGGCCGCCACGGCGCCGCCCACCGCGCCCAGCGCGGCGGCCTGGCCGCTCAAGGCGTGGACGAACATCGCGTGGGTGTAATCGCCATCCTGCCCGGCGATGGCCTTGTCGCTGGCGGCAGCCCGGATCGCCAGGCTGGCGGCCTTGAGGTTGCCGTTCAACAGCTCCGCGACCACCTGGGCATTGGAGAGGCTGAACGCCATGGCCGCACCGTAGGCACCGCCGGCGAGGCCGGCACTGCCGGCCTGGTTGCGACTGGCGAGGCGGTCTTCGGCCGTCACCCGCGCAGCGCCGCTGAGGCTGACCTGGCTGTCGCTGACACGCGCCACGGTTTCGTGGGTGCGCGGGGTGTTACCCCGCAACCGGTCACTGACGGTGACGGTGGAGCTGGCATTGACGCGGGCCAGGTCCTGGTCGTCCTTCACGCTGACGCGGACATAGCCCTGGCTTGCAGCGTCCCAGACCACCTCCTCGTGGCTCAGCTCCGCGACCTGTCCCTTGCCGGTGATCGTGTCGAGGCTGGCGAGCGTGCCCTTGCCGTCCTTGTCCAGATAGCTCAGCGGGTCCACGGCCGCGTCGCCGGTGCCGACCTGGGTGGCGCCACTGCCCAGTAGCAGCAGGCCGATGCTGCCGCTGAGGCTGGCGAAACCAAGGCCGCCCGAGGTCGTCAACAGCTCGGCATACCCTTCACGTAGCGCGTCCACCGCCAGCGAGGCGGCCTGCACACTGCTGCGATCGAGCAGCGCACGGGTGGCGCTGTTGGCCACTACCACGTTGGCTGAGGCCCCCAGTGCGGCCGCACCGACCACGCCCGAGCCGACGTTGCCGGTCACCCGCAGGTTGTCATGGGCGACGATGTTCAGGTCCCCCAACGGGTTGGCCGCGGTACCGAACTGAGCCTGGCCCGCTCCCGCCTCCGTGGTGGTTTCAACGACCTGCACCAGGGCCGAACCGGCAACGGCGCCACCGCCTGCCGCCGCCCCCACCAGGTTGCTATGGAGCTCGCTCGTGCCAGTGGCCAGCACGCTGGCCGACCCGGCACGTACCCGGGTGTCGGCCAGGCTGTCCGGCGCACCGGGAGCCTCGCCGACCCAGGCACGGGTCAGCGCCTGGTCGAGCACCAGGCCGAAGTTGGCGCCCACGCCCACCAGGCCGCCCGCCAGGGCCAGGGCATTGGCACTGAACTGCTGCAGCGCATCGGCGCTCACCCGCAGGCTGCCAACGTCCAGGTCACTGCCCTTGTCCACCCGCGCCTCGGTGGTGCCCTTGGCGATGATCAGTGCCACGTTGCCGGCGCCGCCCACGATGGCGCCCGCCGCGCTGGCCAGGACGGTGCTGGCGAACTGGGTGGAGCCGGCACGCACCTCGGTCGCTCCGCGACTCGATACCCGCGCGCTGCTGATGACGGCCTGGGTCTGGCGCTGGATGACGGTGCTGTCCAGCGCACCCGCCACCGCCGCAACCCCGAGGCTTAGAGCCCCGCTGGCCAGGTAGCCGGAGCTCAGCGCATGGCTGGCGGCACCCACCAGCACCTGCTGGGCGGCATCGGCGCCGTCGGCCTGGTTGATCTGGGCGGACTCGATGCTGGCGCGGGTGACCCCGCCGATCACGTTGCTGTTACCCAGTGCCGCGACCGAAGCGCTGTACAGCGGCACGAAGGAAACCGACCCCGCCGCCGCCAGTTGGCCCACCTGCTGGACGGAGCTGGCTTGCACGGCCAGCCCGCGGAACTGCCGGGCCCCCAGGGCGAGGCCGGGAATGGGGTTGAACTGTTCGGCGTTGCTCCACAGGCGCGCATCCTTGCTGGGCCCGTTGAGCAGCACACCGTTATCGATCGTCGCGGCAGCGCCCAACGCGAGGGCGCTGACGCGGGTTTCCGCGCCGGTTATCCCGGCGGTGGTGCTGCTCTCGATGACGTTGACCGTGGCGGAGCCGCCGACAGACGCGGTGCCGCTGCCCATGAAGGCACCGGCCGCGCCGCTGATCTGATCGGTGGTGCGGGCCGATACGCCGACGTTGTTGCGGGCCAGGACCCAGGCGCCCTGTTCGATGAAGGCCCGGGCGGAACTCTGGATGACGTTGGTGGCGGCCGACCCGCCGACCGAAGCGGTGGAGGACACCGCACCGCTGATGGATGCCGAGCGGATGGTGGCGGCGGAGTGCGCGTCCAGGCTCAGGTCGCTCAGGCTCCAGCCCTGGGTGCCGTTGTGCCCGAGCAACCGGGCCTCCACCTGGCTGGCCACGCGGTTGACCGAGGTCGCCACGCCCACGGCAGCCGTGCCGGCACCGGCTGCGCCGCCGGACAGCGCCGCGATGCTGGAGCGATCCTCTGCCTTGACCTTGAGCACACCGGCCACGCCGGCGCTGCCGTCGATCTGCGCGCGCGTCACCGCGCCAATGTTGTTGCTGGCGTTGGAGAGCGCGACAGCTCCCGTGCCGCCGACGCTGCCGCTGACCGCCAGCGTACGGATGCTGCCATCGGTGACGGCCGAGACCTCCACCGACGAGGTGCCGGCATCCACCGTGCTGGCGCGGACCCGCGCGATGCGTTGCTGCTCGATGGTGCTGATGGCGACCGCTCCGGCGCCCGCACCGCTGCCGCCGACCTGCAGGTTGCCGGCCCCGGTGTAGATATCGGCCGCCCCCTCGCTGACGCTGATCTTCACCCCGCTGGCGCCGGACACCGTGCTGTCGTCCAGGCTGGCCCGCTCCTCGCCCTTGATCACGTTGATCGCCAGGGACGCGCCCACCGCCGCCGAGCCGGCACCGGCGCCACCAATGGCCAGGGAGCGGATTCCCGAAGAGCCGCCGCTGAGCAGGCTCAGCTTGCCACCGAGCTTCAGGGTGCTGTCGCTGACCTGGGCGATGCGTTGCGCCAGGATCACGTTGTTGGCGTTGGCCACGCCGACCGAGACGTTGCCGGCGCCGCCGACCGAGCCGGCCAGGCTCCAGATCTCGCGGTTGCCGCGGCTCGCATTCAACTCCAGGCTGCCCACCTCCAGGTGGCTGGCGCTGATACCGGCCTTCTCGCCCCCTTCGATCACGTTGCTGGTGGAGGAGCCGGAGATCGCCGCCGTGCTGGCTCCGGCACCGGACACCGCAGCGGCGTATATGGCCTGGTCGAGGCTGGCGCTCAGCGCCGCGCTGGAGAAGCCGTTGATAGTGCCCTTGTCGATGGCTGCGCTGCGCTGGGTACCGATGCGGTTCACGGAGAACGCCCCACCCACGCCGGTATTGCCCGAGCCGGTCACCTGGCCGGAGAGCGAGGCGATCAACATCCCCTGGCCCTGGGCCGCGTCCAGTACGAGGGCCTTGCCGCTGCCGCTGGTGCGCAGGGAGCCCCGGAGATCGTGACGCTGTCGCTGCCGTCGATGTTGTTGACCACCACGGAGCCGCCGACGCCAGCCGTGCTGCCCCCGACGGCGTTGACACCGACGCCCCAGATCTGGCCATCGAGCCCCGACGACAGCTTCGCCGAGCCGGTGAGTTCGACATCGCTGTCACTCAGCGACGCCTGGCGCGTCGCCTCGATGAGGTTGATGGCGATGGCCGAGCCGACCCCGGTATTGCTGCCGCTGGCCGCCAGATTGAAGGCCAGCGAGCCGATCAGCGCGCCCTGCCCGGCCTGGCTCGTGCGGATGACCAGGTCGTCGGCGCCCACCCGGGCGTTGCGCAGCAGGGCCTGGGTGGAGTCGGCGATGCGGTTGAAGGTCAGCGCGCCGCCCACCGCGACATTGCCCGAGGTGACCGCCGCCGAGATCGCGGCGCTGATGATGCGGCTCTGCTGCGACGCGTCCAGGGTCAGGTCGCCCCCCAACTGGTAGCGCCCTTTCTCCAGCAGGGCCTCGACCCGCTGTTGCATGTCGCTGATGCCCACGGCGCCGCCGACGGCGGTCGAGCCGCTGCTGCCGGTGATGTTGCCGGCCAGGGAGTACTGGCCACCGCTGCGCTCGGCGCTGATGCCGAGGTTCCTCGCCTTGAGGGTGCGGTCGCCCATGTCCAGCCCGGCGAGCACGGTGCCGCGCCCGATCAGCGCGGTGGCCGAACCGGACACGCCCGCCTCGGCGCTGCCGGCCCCGGATACCGCGGCGGCCAGCACATCGGCGCTGTGCCGGGCGGCGATGGTCAGGTCGCCACTGAGATCGACCTGGCTGTTGGCCAGCTTCGCGGTGTAGCCACTGCCGGCGTAGACCAGCGCGAGGGAGCCCCCCACGCCAGCCTTGCCACCCGACGCCCCGAGGCTGCCGGCCACGGCCAGCACCGCCTCGCCGGCGATATCGCCGTCGAACAGGTCACCGGGGCCCTGCTTGCCGTTGAGCAGGTCCTTGTCCACATCGCCCTTGACCTGGATGGCGGAGACGGTCGTGCCGCCGCCCAGGTCCAGGCCGCTGTCCAGCAGCGTCGCATCCGCTGCGCCGGCGAACCGGGCGTCCAGCGCGGAAGCGCCGGAAACGCTCTGTGCGGTCAGGTTCAACGCACCGCCCTGCAACGACGACAGCACGGGGCTGCCGCCCCCCGTGGGCGAATAGGCGTCGATGCGCGCCTTGACCTGGTTGGCCAGCACCAGCGCCAGCAACGATCCCGCCCCGCGCCGCTGTCACTGCCGGTGCTGACGGCCCCGGCCAGGGCGCCGGCCAGCACCCGCGAGGCGCTGGCGGCGGCGACATCCATGCGCGCGAAGTGGCTGGCGCTGCTGCCCAGCCATTCGGCGGCCAGCTCATTGGCCAGCACGCCCACCACCAGCGAGCCGCCGGCGCTGCCGCCATTGCCCTTGCTGCCGGCGAAGGCGCCGCCGCCGAGCATGACCCGGGCCCGGTCGTAGGCGCTCACCTCGATGCTGCCGGGCGCCGCCTCGCGTTGCTCCACCTGGCTGTTCTCCACCCGCGCACGGGTGCGGTTGCCCATATAGGCCGCCGAGCCGGAGAGCGCCACCGCCACGTTGGTCTCGCTGCCCGCCGTGGCTGCGGCCAGGCCCAGGCCCATGGCGATCTGGTCCCCGGCGCTGAGGGCCTGGACCTGGAGCAGGTCGTTGCCACGCAGCAGGACGTTGCCGACCCGGGCATCGGTCTCGTTCATCAGGTGGTTGTAGGCCAGCGCACCCGAGAGTGCGGAGCTCGACTCGCTCTTCTGCTTGCCGGCGAGGGTCAGCGCCCCGGCCCCGGAGCCGCTGAACTGATGGGTCTGGTTGAGCGCCAGGACCTGGACCTTGCTGCCGCCCTGGGCCGGGTCACGCGGGTCGAGGACGATGTCACCGAGGTCGGCCCGGCTGCGCTGGCGGGAAACGTTGATGCTGCTCGAGCCGGCAGCGGCGATGGAGAAGCCCTTGCCCTGCCCGCCGGAATCGCTGCCGCCACCATCGGGGCCGGAGCCGGCATCCTGCTTGCCGAACATCTTTTTAATGCTGTCCCAGCCGCTGGCGATCTTCGAGGGCGCCTCGCTGACAGCGTCCTTGACCTTGCCAGCCGTACTGGCCAGGGAGCTGAGGGCCGGGGTGACGTTGACCACGCCCAGGGTGATGGATTGCAACAGCGCCTGGCCGAAGCTGTCCGCCAGCTCCACCGTGGGCTTGCCGATGTCCCCCGCCTTCTGGGTGGCGTCCTCCTGCTGCTTCTTCTCTTCCTTGCCCTTGACCACGGCCCCGGCGATGGCGAAGGCGCCGCTCTGCCCGGAACTGAGTGCCTGCACGTCCAGCAGGTTGGCCTTCCAGATGCCCTTGCCGCTGGCGTCGAGCCCCTGGCCCATCACCGAGGGGCGCCAGTTGCGGTTGTTGCCCACCAGCGCGTCGACGTCGGTGGTCAGCACATTGAGCGCCAGCCCGCCGCCGACGCCGGCCCCCGCGCCGAAGGCCACGGCCCCGGATGCGGTCCACAGGCCCAGGCGGTGCTCGGCCTGCACACCGACACGCCCCGCCTCCACGCTGGCGGTGTTGTGGATGGAGGCGTTGACGGTGGAGGTCAGGGTATTGGCCACCGCCGCGCCGTTGGCCGCAGCGCTGACGCCGGACCCCGCCGAGGGGCTGATGGCGAGGATCAGGTCGTCCTGCAGCGCCTGGACCTGGACACCGCCGGCCTTGACCACGGACTGCGCACCGATGCCCGCCACCGCCTTGCTGGAAACGGTCTGCACGTTGAGCGCTCCGCCCAGGGCCGTGGGCTTGCCGTCCGAGGGGGACGCCGCCTCGCCGCCGACGTTGGTGCCGAACAGGAACATGCCGATATTGCCGGCGATCGCCAGTTGCCCGAGCTGGTTGCCGGCGGCCACGGTAATGGGCTGCGCCCAGTCCCAGCGGCGGTCGCTGGCCATGGCGCTGAGCGGGATGAGCTGGCCCTTGCCATCACGGCGCTCCGCCAGTTGGGCCAGCGGGCTGCTCTGCCAGGGCTGCTCGCCGGTGGTCAGCGCATCCAGGCGCACCTTGTCACCGACCCAGGCGCGGGTGTCCACCAGGTTGGTGAGCACCGAGACGGAGCCGGTGATCGCCAGCTCGTCGGAGCTGCCCTGGGAGTTGGCGTATTGCGTCGAGAACTTGCCCGCCAGGTCACTGGGCCAGCCCGAAAGGCTGATCATTCGCTTGCCGATGTCGCTTAGCGAACTCCAGCGGTCGAAGCCATTCAGGTTGAGCGGCTGGATGTAGTTGGCGCCGATGCCGATGCGCTGCGCGGCGATCTGCGCGCCGTCCCCCACCAGGGCGCGGGTGCCCTGGTTGAGGGTGGCGATGGCCACCGCCATGCTCAGGGAGTAGTCGTTCTGGTCCGAGCCGCGCTTGGAACCATTGACCGTGCTGTTGGACAGGTTGTGCAGGTTGCGGATCTCCTGCAGCGCTGTGTGGCTGAGGTCGCCGCTGAGGCTCAGCTGGCTGCCCTTGCCGATGCTCGCCTCGGCCTGCTGGTCGCTGACGACCAGGGCGAGGGAGGCGGCGAGGCGGAACTTGCTGTCGCTGGGCTGGGTCGGGTTGACCTCCTTGAACTTGCTGAGGACGAAGTTCTTGATCGGGTCGACCGTGCCCATGGCGCGGAACTTGATGAAGTCGGCCAGGCTCTTGCCGGCCTGCGAGGTGGCTTCGTTGTGCTGGCGGGATACCAGGTTGGTGGCGCTGACGTTGAGGTTGCGCGCACCGCTGAGGTTGGCATCGAAGGCCGCCCGGGTGTCGCTGTCGAGCACGCTGAGGGCGAGCACCGCGCCGCCTGCGGCACCGTTGCCGATGGATTTGAAACTGGCCGTGTTGCTGATGTCCTGTTCGCTGAGCGCCAGCACGCTGACGTCGCCACGGGTGTTCAGCGAGGCGCCGGCGTTCACCTGCGCGGTGGTGGTCAGTGCCGTATTGGCCATGGCGGCGGCGAAGCCGGTGGTGGTCGCCGGCTTGCCTTCGGCATCATGGCCGTTGGACGCCTCGGCCTTCACATCCAGCTTGTTCTCGCTGTGGGCCTGTACGGCGATGCCCTGCCCGCCCTTGAGCACGGCCCCCGACTTGACCTCGACACGGGTCGCCCCGCTGATGCGTCCGAAGACGACGCCGGCGTTGAACGGGATGAGGCTCTGCACCACGGGAATGGAGAAGCTTTCGGTCCCGACGTTGCGGGTGCTGTCGGCCTTGACCAGCAGGGAGCGGCTGGCCTGCAGGCTGGCACCATCGAGCACTTCGACCGTGGAGTCGGCCTGGGCGATGGAGACCGCCAGGAAAGGGATGAGCGCCGTCAGCTCGCTGAAGTCGGCCGGGTCGACGCCGAGGGCCTTGAGCTGGTCGGGATCGTTCAGCGAGCCGATGCCGGTGATCGGCTTGATGAGGTCGCCGATCACCTTGCCCCAGGCCGCCTCGTCGGACCAGCCGTTCTCATTCTTGATGCGCAGCACGTCCGCCTTGATCGCGGCACTGTCGAAGAGCGTGCCGAGCCGCGACGGATCGACAATGGCCACGGCATTGCTGGCCAGGCTGATGTCGTTGCCCTTGAGGGTGCCCGCCACCTTCACGCTGGCATCGGCGGCGGAGTAGCCCCCCAGTTGCCGGCTGATCGCCGTGGCGCTGACCTTGATGTCGCCCTGCCTGGATTCCTCGGCATGGCTGGCATCGAGCACCGCGCCCTTCTCGATATTGACGCTGGCCACGCCCCGCTCCGGCGCCAGCAAGGTGTTGGGCTGTTTGCTCAGCCTGTCGGTGAGCTCGGCGACCGTCTGCACCTGGTCGCCTTCGCAGAAGGTGCAACCGCCATCGCTGACGGCGCTGACCTGGATGTCCCCCGAGCGGCCGGCACCGCTGGCGCGGGTGCTCAGGGTCGAGCCCGTGCGCAAATTGACGGTGCTGGCCTCGAGGGCGATCTTGCCGCCGTTCTTGCCGGCAGCGCCCTGGGTGGAGATGTTGGCGGTCGCGGTGAGCTCCAGGCTCTGGCCGCCGGACACCGAAACGTTGGCGCCGCTGCCGTCCGCCATCAGGGCCGCGAGTTCGCCGGATACCGTCGCCGAATCGCGTCCGACGATGCGCACGGCGCCATCGGCGCGCGCCACGGCCTGCCCCACCGCCAGGCCCTCGGTGTTCACCGTGCCGCGGAACACCGCGTCGGCGATGTCCTTGCCACCTTCGATGCGGGCACCATTGGCCACCACGGCGGCGGCGCCGAAGATGTTGACCGCTCCCACGGCGTTGACCCGGCCCTTGATCTCCACCTTGCCGCGCTCGGTGCCGGTGTAGTCGGTGAGCGAACCGGCGTCGTTGTAGAGGCCGTTGCGCAGGTCGTCCACCAGGCGCGCGGTACCGTCCGCCGACAGGGTGCCGACGGCGCCGGAGAGTTGCTGCATCTGCTGGGTGGACGGCGTGGTGATGGTCAGGCTGCCGACGTTGACCACGCCACTGGCGCCCACCACCAGCCCATGGGGGTCGGCGAAGATGATATGGCCGCCGATGCGGTTGCCATCGGCGAGCACGCCATTGAGGGTGCCATTGATGACGACGCGCGAGTCGTGCACCAGGTTCACCAGGTTGCTGGCGCCACCGGGCACGTAGAGGTTGACGGTATTGCCGCTGCCCACCTGGAAGTGGCTGAAGGAGTTGAAGCCGGTCTGGCCACGCACCGTTTCGGTGGTGATGTCCGTCACCGAGCCCTTGGTGGCGATATTGGTCGCCGTGCCGGCGTAGTGGATGACGGTGTCGCCGACCAGGTAGGAGCCCCCCGCCGCGACAATGTTGTTCGATTCGGCCCAGGCCGAAGGCACGCCCATGCCGACGAGGATGGCGGCAGCGATGCGGCTTGGCTGGAAGCGCTGGACCGGAAGAACGCGGGGTGTGGTTCGGGGGGAGAAGCGCTCGACCGGCATGTTGGACCTCACTGTCACGAAAGGAAATTTCACGGATGGTGAATTTTCTCTATTCGCTATAAGCGAGGGCTAGGAGACGCCGTTCATGCTTGTGAACGGCCATTCATACCCGCCTAGTGAGCGGGGCCGCCGCCGATCTCGTCGTCAGTCGCCAGCCTGTAACCCTTGCCGTAGACGGTCAGGATCAGTTGCGGCCGATTGGCGTTGAGTTCCAGTTTGCGACGCAGGCGTACCACCAGCGCATCCACGGTGCGCACATCGACCTGCTCGTCGGTTCCCTGGCCACGGCGCACGCAGTGGAGCAGATCATGGCGGCTGATGGCGCTGCCGCGCCGCTCGATCAGGCCGATCAGCAGGGCGAACTCGCCGGGCGTGAGGTTAACGTCCTGGCCCTGCGGGTCGTAGATGCGCCGGCGCAGCAGGTCCACGCGAAAACGCCCCAGGTGCAGGTTGAAGTCGCCGACCCGCTCTCCCCCGCCACAGCGGCGCAGCAGGCTGCGCACCTGGGCCTGGAGGATGTTCAGGTTCAGCGGCTTGGTGAGGTAGCCATCGGCGCCGGCATCGAGGCCCACGACCCGGTCGTAGTCCTCGTCGCGCACCGTCACCAGGATGATGCCGAGCTGCGGGTGGCGGCGCCGCAGCTGCGCCGTAACGGTCAGCCCGTCCAGGTCGGGAAGGCCGATGTCCAGCAGCACCAGCGCCGGATTCTGGGCCTGCACCAGTTCCAGGCATTGCCACCCCGAATCGGTGGCGTGCACCTCGTACCCCGCTTTCTGCAGGTAGAGCACCATCATGTCGCGGATCTCGGGAGCATCCTCCACCACCACCAGCTTATCGGCCATCACTCCATTTTCCCTGTTTCGGACCGGCGCGGATTCTGACTCAAAGCGCTGGCGGGTTGCCACCTCATGCGTCAGTTCGCCTCAGGGCAGCTTCGACCGCGAGCCGATCCTCGAGCAGCACCAGATGGCGGTCGAGCACCGCCAGCAACGCCGGGACCTGCTCCGGACGGCGCGTACGCTCCGCTGCCTGGGCCAGTTGATCGAGCCCGAAGTTGAGCGTGCTGCCGCGCAGGCGGTGGCACAGCGCCTCCAGTTGCTCGGTGCCCCGCCCGCCATCGGGCAGCGAGGCGAGCGACGCCCGTATCTCGCGCAACGAGGTGCACAGGGTCGGCAGGAGACGATCGAACAGCGCGGCGCCGAGCCAGCCGCGCAGCATCGCGAGACGCTCCTGGGACAGCTCCTCGGTCTGCTTTCCCGCCATCGGGACGGGCGACTCCCAGCTCTCCAGGACGGCCAGCAAGGCCTCGCGATGCAGGGGTTTGGCCAGCACGCCGCTCAGGCCGGCCTCCCGGCACTGCTGGGGGTCCAGGTCAGCCGCGTTGGCGGTCAGGGCCAGCAGCAGCGGCCTGGGCCCGCTGGCCCCTCGAGAATCCTGCGGCTGGCGGCGAGCCCGTCGATGTCGGGCAGGCGCATGTCCATCAGCACCAGGTCGTAGGGGGTGGCCAGGCAGGAGGCGACCGCTTCGAGGCCGGAGCTGGCCGTGCCGACCTGGCAGCCCCAGCTCTGTAGCAACTCGGCGGTCACCAGGCGGCTGACCTCCACGTCCTCCACCAGCAGCACGCGCATGCCCTGCAGCTGGGCGACCTCGTCCGCGCCCGGCTCGGGCTCGTCGACCTCCGGCCAGGGCAGCGCCAGGCGCATGGTGGTGCCGCGCCCGGGCGCACTGTCCAGGGTCAGCTGCCCGCCGATCAGGGCGGCCAGCCGCGCGCTGATGTACAGGCCCAGGCCGATGCCGGGGCGGTCGGATAGCGGGTCCCGCACGAAGGCGTCGAAGATGCTGGCCTGCAGCTCGGGGCGGATACCGGGGCCGGTGTCCCGAACCTCGATGAGGAGGCCGTCGCCGTCCCTGTCCAGGCGGATGACCACCTCCCCGCTCTCGGTGAACTTCAGGGCATTGCCCAGCAGGTTGAAGAGGATCTGCCGCAGCGGCTTCGGGTTGCCCAGCACGAAGGCCGGCAGGCCGGCCGCGCAGGCGGTCGACAGCCGCAGGGCGCGCGCCTCGGCCTGGGGCTGGAAGATCGCGGCGCACTCCTCGACCAGGCGCACGGGGGAGAAGGCCTGGGCCGGGGGCAGCTCCAGCTGCTCCGCGCGGCTGAGCAGCATCAGGCCGTCGAGCACGTCGGTGAGGCTCTGCGCCGCGCTCTGTACGGTCTCGATGCGCTGCTGCTGGCGACCATCCAGCCCGCCCTGATCGAGGAGCTGGAGGTGCCCCTGGATGGCCACCAAGGGCGTGCGCAGTTCGTGGCTGAGCATCGCCTGGCGCTCCAGCGACTGTTGCGCCTCGTGCAGCGCCTGGTCACGGGCCACCGCCAGCGCCCGGGTGCGCTCGTCGACCCGGGCCTCCAGCGAGGCGTTGAGGCGCTGGAGATCGTCGCGCAACTGGTTGCTGTGCTGCAGCGCGGCGATGACCCGGCTGCCCACCACCAGGCCGTGGGAGAGGAGGAAGAACAGCACCCCCACCGGGATGAGATTGAGCGTCGAGACGCTGAAGGAGTACATCAGCAGGTCGTTGACGATGGTGGCGTCCATCACCACCATCCCCAGCAGCACCCACAGGGCACCCGCCCGGCGACGCCTGGCAGCCAGCAGCAGGGCGCCGAGGAAGTACAGCTCGCTGAGCAGCAGCCACAGGGCACAGGGGTCGCGCAGCAGGGTGAAGAAGTGCGCGGGCAGCAGCAGCGTCAGGGCGGCACCGAGCACACCCACGCCGGCCAGCAGCACCACGAGCCGGCGCGACAGCTCCCTCGGGAACAGGCGCAGCAGGAGGAAGCCGTAGGCCGGCGCGAACAGGTGCCCGGACAGGTACTCGATGCGGTAGATCCAGAGCGCCGGCCATTGGAGGTAGTGGTCCAGCAACTCGCCGCTGGAGGCCGCGCGCATCCCGGCCAGCACCAGCATGGCGGCCAGCGGCGCACCGCCCAGCGAGCGCGCCGCGCTGCGGTCGAGCAGGCCCATGAACAGCGCCATCATGAAGGCCGCGCCGACGGTCAGCAGGTAGAGGGCACGCTGGCGGCTCGCGTCCATCTGCAGCGTCTGCAGGGTGCCGGCCCTGACGGCCATGTCGATGCCGCCCTCGTGGTGGAAGTGGTTGGACAGCTCGATGCGGATGTCCACCTGCGTGTGCCCCTGTGGCAGGGGCACGATGGCCGATTGCAGGCGCGGCACCTCGTCCTGCGCATCGCCCGGCCGCCCGCGCTCCAGCACCAGGGCGCCGTCGACCCAGACCCGCGCCGCCGACTTGAAGTCATCGAAGTACAGCGCCAGCTGGCGGGCATGGGCAGGCAGCAGCAGCTGGCTGCGCAGCTCCACCCGGCCGAACCCCACCTCCCCCCAGAAGGTCGGGGTGCCCTTGCCCCAGGTGAAGGGGATGCGCACCTGCTGCTCGGCGCGCTCCGGCTCGATCCAGGTCAGCCGCCAGTCGCCGTCCAGCGCGTGCATGGGCTGCAGCTCGGGGTTCCAGTCACGCAGGTCGATGGGGGCGACGGCCTGTGCCGGTGCGGCGAGCAGCCACGACAGCAGGAAGAGGCAGGGAAGCAGGCTGAGACGGATCACGAGCGAGGCGCTCCTCGGGACGAGAGGCCGGCACGCAACGCTGACGGCGGGGAGCGCAGTCTAGGGGATGAGGAGGCAGGCTGTGAATCCACCCCGCCGGAGTGGGCAGAGCGCGGCGGCACCGGGCCGCCGCGCCCGCTCCGTCAGCGCTTGGCCACTAGGTCCTTGGGCAGCTTGAAGGTCCAGATCATGCCGCCCTGGTCCAGGTCCTTGATGCGCTTGGCCACCTCGCCGCCCCACAGCGGCACGGCGCCGCCCCAGCCGGAGACCACGGTGACGTACTGCTCGCCGTCCATCTCCCAGGTGACCGGGGAGGCGATCACGCCGGAGCCGGTGTTGAACTCGTAGAGCTTCTTGCCGGTCCTGGCGTCGAAGGCCATCAGGAAGCCTTCCGGGTTGCCGGTGAACACCAGGTTGCCCTTGGTGGCCAGCACGCCGCCCCACAGCGGCGCGTAGTTTTCATAGCGCCAGACTTGCTTGCCGGTCTTCGGGTCGATGGCGCGCAGCACGCCGATGTAGCCTTCGTTCAGCGGCTTGATGGTGAAGCCCGCGCCCAGGTAGGCCGCGCCCTTCTTGTAGGTCACGCCCTCGTTCCACATATCCATGCCCCACTCGTTGGAGGGCACGTAGAACAGGCCGGTGTCCTGGCTGTAGGCCATGGGCATCCAGTTCTTGCCGCCGAGGAAGGACGGCGCGACGAACACCGAGGTGCCCTTCTTCGCATCCCCCGGTGCACCGGGGCGGTGGGCGTCGTCGTAGATGGGCCGGCCGTTCTTGTCCAGGCCCTTGGCCCAGGTGACCTTGTCGACGAAGGGGAAGCCACGGATGAATTTGCCGTTGGTGCGGTCGAGCACATAGAAGAAGCCGTTGCGGTCGGCGGTGCCGGCGGCCTTGATGGTCTTGCCGCCATCCTGGTAGTCGAACGACACCAGCTCGTTGACGCCGTCGTAGTCCCAGCCGTCGTGCGGGGTGGTCTGGAAGTGCCACTTGATCGAGCCGTCCTCCGGGTTCAGCGCCAGGCGCGAGGAGGAGAACAGGTTGTCGCCGGGGCGCAGGTGGGAGTTCCACGGCGAGGGGTTGCCGGTGCCGATGAACAGCGAGTCGGTGCTCGGGTCGTAGTAGCCGCCCAGCCAGGGCGCGGCGCCGCCGGTCTTCCACAGGTCGCCCGGCCAGGTCTTGCCCGCTTCGCCGCCGGAGATGCCGTTCTCCACAGCCTTGCCGTCCTTGTAGACGTAGCCCATGTGGCCTTCCACGGTGGGGCGGCTCCACAGCAGGTTGCCGGTGGCGGGGTCATAGGCCTCGATCTTGCCGACCACGCCGAACTCGCCGCCGGCGACGCCGGTGATCAGCTTGCCCTTGGCGATCAGCGGTGCGGCGGAGATGGAGTAGCCGGCCTTGTAGTCGGCCACGGTCTTCTTCCACACCACCTTGCCGGTGTCCTTGTTCAGCGCCACCAGCTTGGCGTCGAGGGTGCCGAAGATCACCAGGTCGCCGTACAGGGCCACGCCCCGGTTGATCACGTCGCAGCAGGGCATGATGCCGTCGGGCAGGCGCGCGTCGTACTGCCAGAGCTTCTTGCCGGTGCGCGCGTCAGCGGCGAACACCCGCGAGTAGGAGGCGGTGACGTACATCACGCCGTCCTTGATCAGCGGCTGCGCCTGCTGGCCGCGCTGCTTCTCGCCGCCGAAGGACAGCGCCCAGACCGGGCGCAGTTCCTTGACGTTGTCGGTGTTGAGCGTGTCCAGCGTGCTGTAGCGCTGGCCCTGCTGGTTGAGGCCGTTGACCACGATCTGGTCATTGCGCTTGCCGGCATCGCTGATGTCCTGGTCGGTGACGCCCGCCCAGGCCGACAGGCTGGCGAGGGTCATGGCGGCGAACAGCGCCGTGCGGACGAAAGGCTGGGTGAAACCGGTGGGGTTCATTGCGGCTACCTCTGCGGGCTTGTTGTTGTCATCCGGGAAAATTTCCCGGTCTGCCGCGAATTCTTGGTTCGCCCGCCCTCCCCGCCAATTCACCTCAGTGCGGAGATTCGTAGTTCCTTGGTAGCAATACCGGCCCACCCGGTTCCAGGGGCGCTGGGTGGGCACAGGATCGGCGTAGGTGGGCTTGGGCGTGGGTCGGCGGGTGGGCGGGTGGGCGTAGGGTGGGCTTCAGCCCACCGCTCCCGCTCCCAGCCCCAGGCAACGAACGATCGGGCACGACGGCGTGCCCCACCCGACTCCATCTGGTGGAGGTAAAGAGCGACCTCCACCCTACGCCCAGGGGGTACGCCTGCGCTGGGTGGGAACGCAGAACAGGTAGATACCGTCTTGATCCCTAGTGAGCAAGGGCCAGTTTTACGTCGTACGGCTGGCCCGATTTCAAGACGCCATAAGCGATGTTCAGCAGCTTACGCATCGCTGCGCAGATGATCTGCATGCCGGTCTTGCCCTTGGCTCTGAGGCGTTCTCTCATCGCTTTGATCGCCCCGTTGTGCTGCAGGGCGCAAACGGCAGGCATGTACAGCCCAGCACGCAGCCGCGATGAGCCCATCTTGGAAATGCGGGTCTGCCCCCGGTACTTACCAGACTCCTGCAAACGCGGATTGAGCCCGGCAAAGGCGGTAATCGCGCGGCTGCTGGTGAAGCGATGAGGGTCGCCCAGCTCCGCCAGGATCAGGGCGGCTGTCTTGTCCGCGATGCCATCGATGCTGGTCAACAGATCACGTTTGCCGCGCAGATCCGGGTCATTGTCGATGTGGTTGTTGATGGCCTTGAGGGTTTCCTCGATCTGTTGCTCGATGTGCCGCAACACTGAGCGGATCGACTCCTGCACGCTGGTATCGGCCACCTCCAGGCGATTGCTCTCCATCTGCTGGATTTCCTGCAGATCCGCCAGGCGCCGCATCAGTGCTTTCAGGCGCCGTATGGCGCGAGGTTCAGGCTGCCAGGGCCGTAGCTCATCTTGGTGGCGCTCGCCGTATTCGGCGATCAGCTTGGCGTCGACCTTGTCAGTTTTCACGCGCTGCAGCTGACTGCGGGCGTAGTGAGCGATTTGCGCTGGGTTGAGGACGCAGACCCGATAGTTCTGCTCCAGCAGCCATTCGGCCAGGGCTTCATGGTGGATGCCGGTGGCTTCCATCACGACCCAGGCACCCGCCTCGCTGTGCTTGTTCAGCCACTCCTGCAGCGTGCGAAAGCCCGCCTCGCTGTTGGCCAACTTGGCCTTGGTGCGGTACTTGCCGTTCGCCTGCAGGGTGGCGATATCAAACGTGTGCTTCGCAATGTCGACACCAATGACACTGGGCATGTGTGCTCCTCCTGATCGTTCCAAATGCGATCATCACTGCACCCGGCCCAACCTTGTGAATGCGAGCTCTGGGCTCAAGATACCGTTCGGGCTGTTCGAGTGAGTGTGGAGGGGCGGAGCACTATCTACGTCGCAGGCTCAGGGCCTAAGGGTGGACACGACTTCCAGCCCCTCCCCCGATGATCAGTCGGGAACTATTACCCCTGAAGGGGTAGTTAGTCGAGATACAAGGGTGGACGACGCTTCACCCGTCCACCATGCGGAGCGCGTCGTGGCACCGCTGCGCCTCACTCAGCCAATGGCAGGCGTTCGCGCTCGTAGCGCGGGTAAAGGTGGCTGACGCTGCGCACCAGCTCGTAGCGGGTCAGGCTGATGCCGGCGAAGCGTTCGGGGATGGGCGCGCGGATCAGCTCGTTCATCTCCGCGCCGCGTTTCGCGCCGTCGCGCAGCAGGCCGTCGAGCCAGCCGAGGTAGTCGCGCATCTGGGTGAAGATCGCGTCATCGCGGGCCACCGGGCCGTGGCCGGGCACCAGCAGTTTCCAGGGCAGCGCCTGGAGCTGGTCGAGGTCGGCGAGCCAAACGTCCAGCCCCGGGCTGTTGGGGGTGGTCAGGGCCCGCTGGTAGAACAGCAAATCACCGCCGAAGAGCACGCCGGTGCGCTCGTCGAGGATCGCCAGGTCCGCCCCGGTGTGGCCGCGCAGGGCCAGCAGGCGCAGCGGGTGGCCACCGATGCTGAAGGTGCCGGGGGTGACCGCCTCGGTGGGCAGCAGCACCTCGGTGCCGCGCATCCAGTCGCCCACCAGGCGGTACATGTTCTCGGCCATGGCGTCGCCCTGCTGGCGCAGCAGTTCGGTGGTGCCGGGCAAGGCGGCGATGGGCACGTCGGCGAAGGCCTGGTTGCCCAGCGCGTGGTCCGGGTGGTGGTGGGTGATCAGCACCCGGACCACCGGCTGCGGGGTGACCCGTGCGATGGCCTGGCGCATCGCCTCGCCGTAGCGCCTGGAGGGGCCGCTGTCGATCACCACCACGCCGTCGTCGGTGACGATGAAGGCGGTGTTGACCACGTTGCCGCCATTGCCCGCCGCGAAGTTGTCGGTGCTGCCTTCCAGCAGCCAGGTGCCTTCGGCGATCTGCCGGGGTTGCAGGGTGTAGTCCAGCTCGGCGCGGGACAGCAGCGGCAGCACGACGAGGAACACCAGCACGAGCAGGCGCATGCCTAGAGCCCCCCTTCGAATTCGTTGCCGTTGTTGTCGCGCAGCCACAGGCGCGCGCCTGCGTGGCCCTTCACGTCCAGGCTGAGGGTGGGGTTCTCGGCCACGGCCGGGAACAGCTCCAGGGTCGCCAGGGGCTTGCCGTCGGCGTCGCGCAGTTCGGCCTGGTTGAGGAAGAACTCGGGGATGCCGCCCACCAGGCCGTTGTCCATCGGGTGGTCGACGCGCAGGCGCAGGCGTTCGTCGTCCCCCAGGGGAAAGCGCGCGGCGTGGATCTGCCCCAGGCGGTCCTCCCAGCCCGGTTGCGCGCGCACCACGCTGGGCGCGGTGCAGCCGCCGCCGGCGGCGTCGATCCAGGCCGAGCCGATGTGCCAGACGCCATCCTCGGTCAGCGCCGCCGCGCGGATCGGCGTGGCCTGCTCGATGCGGATGCGGATCGCCACCACCGGCAATACGGCATCGCCGGGGCGGAAGTCGAACACCCGGGGAATGGGGTTGAGCTCGGCCCAGGCCATGACTCGCGTCACCTTGCCCGGCAGCGCCCGGGCGTCCACCTGGATCGGCACCTGGCGGGCGTCCTCGGCGAAGGGCGGCGCCAGCAGCTGCACGCGGTCGTCGAAGACGTAGGGCGCGCCGTCGAGGATGCGCTGGTGGTGGAAGTCCCACATCACCGAGGGCATCGGGTCCTTGCCCGGGTCGGGCGCAGCGAGGGCCTGGGCACCCAGGCACAAGCCCAGCAGCAGCGTGGTCAGGTGGCGCATGGCGGTTCTCCCTGGCAGGCCGGGGCCCACCTCATTGCACGTCCTGGTAGAGGCCGGGCAGCTCGTAGGTCAGCCCGTAGCGGGCGTATATAGCGGCCAGCCGGCCATCGCGGACCATCGCCTCCACCTCCATGTCCAGCGCGTTGGAAAGCTGGCGGTTGGACTCGTGCACCGCCATGCCGATGTCCCACAGGGGCTGGCCGAGGTTGGGGTAGGTGGTGTCGGAGGATTGCAGCGCCGGGTCGGCGGCCTGGTGCAGCAGCCACTGCAGCTCGCCGCGCAGGGCCATCACCGCGTCCACCTCGGCGCCCTGCAGGGCGGTGAAGGCGGCGGCCGGGCTCGGGTAGTGGCGGGTGTTGGCGCTGAGCTGGCCGTTGAACACCGAGGTCAGGTAGAAGGACGGCACGCTCTCCAGCTCGACGCCGATGGGGTGCAGGCGGAACACGCCGATGCTGTCCACCGCCGGCAGGCGCCGGGTGTCGTGCACCAGGTGCCAGCGCTCGCGCTGGTAGGGGGCGAAGATCACCACCTGTTCGTTGACCAACTCGCCCACGTCGTTGCGCCGCGCGGTGTAGTCACGGTCGTAGGGCACGCGCAGCATCAGGTCCGCGAGCAATTTGGGGCGCAGGTAGTGGCCCTTCCAGATGTAGTTGCGCAGGTCGTCGTCGAGCTTCTCGCCGGGGGTCACCCAGATCAGCTCGGCCTTCAGCCCCAGCGCTGCGGCCAGGGCATTGGCCAGGTCGACGTCGACGCCGCGGGCCTGGCCGTCCTGCTGGAAGCTGTAGGGCGGGAAGTTCTCGTAGACCGCGACCTTGAGCACCCCCGAGGCGAGGATGTCGTCATAGGGGCGGACCTGCGCCTGCGCCAGCGGCAGGCACAGCAACCAGCACAGCAGGGCGAGCAGGCGCATGGCGATCACTCTTCGACGTGGACGCTTTCCAGGTAGGAGCGGATGGCCCAGAGCGCTTCCTGGCTGAGGAAGTCGGCCATCTTCGGCATGTACACCGCGCCGTCGCGCACCGCGCCGTTGATCACCCGTTCCTTGAACCACTCGTCGCCATCGGCGCTGATTTCCAGCAGGCGCAGGTCAGGGGCGATGCCACCGGACTTGGCTTCCAGGCCGTGGCAACGGGCGCAGTTCTGGTTGTAGGCCGAGGAACCGATCTCCACCGCCAGGGCGTTCTTCTCATAGGGCGCGCGGTAGGGGTTGGTGTCGCGCCATTCCTTGCCCAGGGGCTCCAGGCCATCGGTGTTGACGGCCTGCGGCACGACATCGCCATGGGCCAGGGCAAGACCGGTGAGGCTCAGACCGGCAAGGAACATCAGGCCACGCAGGGCGTTCTTGTTATTCATGACTTCCATCCTCTTCGAGATGCTGGGCAAGGCGAACGCTCGGCAGGAGCGTGGTGACGAGGATGGTAAGGAGCCGTCGATAACGGCCGAATGCTGCTTTGGTGGCCGCGCCCTACTCCCTTGGTAGCAGGCCGGGCGGAGGTGTATCGAGGCGCTTTGGCAGCGGTTCCAAGTCATGCCCGCACTGGGAAGTTTTCCCGGCAAGCGCGGGAGTTTTTCCGTATCCCGCAGGCGGTGGCGCTTCCAGTATTCGAAGCGCCAGGACGCCAGGTGGCGCACTGGTCCACAACGACCACGGGAACCGCACACATGACAACAAGATCGCACCCCCAACCTGCCAGCCCGCTCAGCCTCGCCATCAAGGGCCTCCTGCTCGCCGGTGGCCTCGCCGCCAGCGCCGGGGCCTTCGCCGCCAACGTGACCTGGGAAGACATCGCCAACGACCATGTCTCGGTCAAGGACGTGCTGCAGTACGGCATGGGCACCAACGCCCAGCGCTGGAGCCCCCTGGCCCAGGTCAACGACCAGAACGTGTTCAAGCTGGTGCCGGCCTGGTCCTACTCCTTCGGCGACGAGAAGCAGCGCGGCCAGGAATCCCAGGCGATCGTGCGCGACGGTGTGGTCTACGTCACCGGCTCCTACTCCCGCGTGTTCGCCCTCGACGCCAAGACCGGCAAGCGCCTGTGGGTCTACAACCACCGCCTGCCCGACGACATCCGCCCCTGCTGCGACGTGGTCAACCGCGGCGCCGCCATCTACGGCGACAAGATCTTCTTCGGCACCCTGGACGGCCGCCTGGTGGCGCTGAACAAGGACACCGGCAAGGTGGTGTGGAACAAGAAGTTCGGCGATCACACCGCCGGCTACACCATGACCGGGGCCCCGACCCTGATCAAGGACCAGAAGACCGGCAAGACCCTGCTGATCCACGGCAGCTCCGGTGACGAATTCGGCGTGGTCGGCCAGCTCTACGCCCGCGACCCGGACACCGGCGAGGAAGTCTGGATGCGCCCCTTCGTCGAGGGCCACATGGGCCGCCTCAATGGCAAGGACAGCACCCCGACGGGCGATGTGAAGGCGCCCTCCTGGCCGGACGACAAGAACTCCCCGACCGGCAAGGTCGAGGCCTGGAGCCACGGTGGCGGCGCCCCCTGGCAGAGCGCCAGCTTCGACGCCGAGACCAACACCATCATCGTTGGCGCGGGCAACCCCGGCCCCTGGAACACCTGGGCGCGCACCGCCAAGGGCGGCAACCCCCACGACTACGACAGCCTCTACACCTCCGGCCAGGTGGGCGTGGACCCGAGCACCGGCGAGGTGAAGTGGTTCTACCAGCACACCCCGAACGACGCCTGGGACTTCTCCGGCAACAACGAGCTGGTGCTGTTCGACTACAAGGGCAAGGACGGCAAGGTGGTGAAAGCCACCGCCCACGCCGACCGCAACGGCTTCTTCTATGTGGTGGACCGCACCAACGGCAAGCTGCAGAACGCCTTCCCCTTCGTCGACAACATCACCTGGGCCAGCCACATCGACCTGAAGACCGGCCGCCCGGTGGAGAACGAAGGCCAGCGCCCGCCGCTGCCCGAGCCGGGCCAGAAGCACGGCAAGGCGGTGGAGGTCTCCCCGCCCTTCCTCGGCGGCAAGAACTGGAACCCCATGGCCTACAGCCAGGACACCGGCCTGTTCTACGTGCCGGCCAACAACTGGAAGGAGGACTACTGGACCGAGGAGGTGAACTACAAGAAAGGCTCCGCCTACCTGGGCATGGGCTTCCGCATCAAGCGCATGTACGACGACCACGTCGGCAGCCTGCGCGCCATGGACCCGACCACCGGCAAGGTGGTGTGGGAACACAACGAGCACCTGCCGCTCTGGGCCGGCGTACTCGCCACCAAGGGCAACCTGGTGTTCACCGGCACCGGCGACGGCTTCTTCAAGGCCTTCGACGCGAAAACCGGCAAGGAGCTGTGGAAGTTCCAGACCGGCAGCGGCATCGTCTCCCCGCCCATCACCTGGGAACAGGACGGCGAGCAGTACATCGGCGTGACCGTCGGCTACGGCGGCGCCGTGCCGCTGTGGGGCGGCGACATGGCCGAGCTGACCAAGCCGGTGGCCCAGGGCGGCTCGTTCTGGGTGTTCAAGCTGCCGAGCTGGGACAACAAGACCGCCAGCCGCTGACCCTCCCCGGCGCGCCTGCGGGCGCGCCGACTCCCCTGCCACGCACCAGGAGCCGTCATGAACTACCTGCCCATGTTCCTTCCCCTGCTGATGCTGGTCGTCGGGCTCGCCTGGGCCCAGGCCCCCGCCCCGCAAGCCGAAACCGCCACCGAGGACGCCGTCCGGGTGATCGGCGGCTGCCGCCTGGAGCCGGAAAGCCAATGCCCCGGCGCCGACCTGCGCAATGCCGACCTGCGCAACCTCGACCTGCACAAGATCAACCTGGCCGGGGCCGACCTCTCCGGCGCCGACCTGCGCCACGCCAACCTCGACCTGGCCAACCTGGAGAAAGCCCAGCTGGTGGGCAGCAACCTGACCCGCGCCAGCCTGCAGCAGAGCAACCTGCGCGTGGCCAACCTCAGTGGCGCCCGCCTGGTGGCGGTGCAGGGCTGGGGCCTGTTCGGCCAGGGCGCGCAGTTCAAGGGCGCCGACCTGACCGCCGCCTACCTGGAGTTCGCCCGCCTCTCCGGCGCCAAGCTGCACGACGCCAACCTCAGCGCCGCCGACCTGGAAATGACCTGGCTCAGCCGCGCCGACCTCAAGGGCGCCCGCCTCAACGACGCCAACCTGCAGGAAGCCAAGCTGGGCGACGCCAACCTGGAGAACGCCGACCTCAGCGGCGCCCGCCGCCACTACGCGTCGTTCCAGGGGGTGAACATGGAAGGCTGCCGGGAATGCCCGGTGGATTGGGAAAAATAATGCTCGGGCGGCGCGCGTCTACACTTCAGGCGTCGCGCCCCAACGATTTTTCTGTCATCTGATTTAAGAAAGTTCTGTCAGGGCCGATGAGCTGACCAAGCGCCTCCACACTCTCAGCCAACGGGTTCCGACCATGTTCAACACAAGCTTGAAAAAGGAACTGGAGCACCTTCGGGAGGAAAATGCCCGAGCCCAGCAGATCAAGGAATCCATCTTCCAGGAAATGCTGGTGATGGAGATCGACCTCCAGGGTCGCATCCTGTCCGTCAACGAAAACTTCCTCAACGAGTTGCAGTATCGCCGTGACACCATCATCGGCCGCACGCTCGAAGAGCTCATTCCACAGGCCTTCCACCGCGACCCCAACTACCTGAAGATGCGCCAGGGCCTGGCCAACGGCGAGCACTTCAACGGCGCGTACCGGCTGCTCCGCGGCGATGGCCGCGAGGCCTGGCTGCGCTGCATCTGGCAACCGATCCGCGACGGGCGCGGACAGATCCAGAGCGTGGTGGTGTGCGCCAACGACCTGACCCGCACTATCGAGACCGCCAAGGAGCACGAGGGCCTGATCAATGCCCTGCTGCGCTCCACCGCGGTGATCGAGTTCAACCTCAAGGGTGAGGTGCTCAACGCCAACCAGCGCTTCCTCGATGCCATGGGCTACCGCCTGGAGCAGATCAAGGGCAAGCACCACAGCGTCTTCTGCGATCCGGAGGAATCCAGCTCACCTGCGTACCGGGAGTTCTGGGCCAAGCTGCTGCGCGGCGAGTTCGTGGTTGGGCGCTTCAAGCGCGTCGACGCCCACGGCCGCGACGTCTGGCTGGAGGCCTCCTACAACCCGGTGCACGACACCAACGACCAGCTCTACAAGGTGGTGAAGTTCGCCACCGTGATCACCGACCAGGTGAACCAGGAGCAGGCCGTGGCCGAGGCGGCGAACATCGCCTACAGCACCTCCCAGCAGACCGACGCCACGGCGCAGAAAGGCGCCTCGGTGGTCAGCCAGACGGTCAACGTCATGCGCCTGATCACCAACCAGGTGCAGGAAGCGGCCGAAGGCATCGAGGCGCTGGACAAGCAGTCGCAACTGATCAGTTCGATCATCAAGACCATCAGCGGCATCGCCTCGCAGACCAACCTGCTGGCCCTCAACGCCGCCATCGAGGCGGCCCGCGCGGGCGAGCAGGGCCGCGGCTTCGCGGTGGTCGCCGACGAAGTGCGCCAGCTGGCCGGGCGCACCAGCCAGGCGGCCGAGGAAATCGTCGAGGTCGTGCAGCAGAACCAGAGCCTGGCCCAGGCGGCGGTGGACAGCATGTCCAGCAGCCGCCACCACGCCGAGCAGGGGCTGAACCTGGCCAACGAGGCCGGCTCGGTAATCGTCGAAATCCAGGACGGCGCCCAGCGCGTGGTCAGCGCCGTGGGGCAGTTCGCCAGCCAGCTGAAGACCTGAGGTGGAATAGCCTGGCGGGGGCTGTGGGAGCGGTTGCAGCCGCGATGTCCGCGCGAGTAAACATCCACGCTCCTAGATCATGTTTTGGCCCCCATCTGGCCTCGGAACATGCAACCGTCGCTCACTTCGGACGTAGGGTGTGGCGCACCCTACGGCACGCACTCATCCTGTCGAGTCCTCAGCTCAAGTCGTCACAGCAGAGCCGATGCCCTGCCCTATCACCCCAGCCGCAATACCCCGGTATCGATGGCCAGGTGCACCAGCTCCGCCTGGGAGCTGACCTGCAGCTTGTTCTTCAGCATCGTCAGGTAGTTGGAAACCGTCTTGGCGCTGATGCACAGGTGCTCGGCGATGCTGCGTGCGGGCATGCCGCGGGCGAGCATGGTGAAGATTTCCAGCTCGCGCTGGGTCATGCCGGAGAGGCGCGGGTCGCCGGCCTGGTGCGCCGGGTGGCAGGCGAGCTGGGTGGCCAGGGGCTGCTCGATGTAGGCGTGCCCGGCGAGGATGCGCCGCACCGCTTCCACCAGCACCTCGGGCGCGGAGTTCTTGGTGATGTAGCCGGCGGCACCGGCGTCCAGGGCCTGGCGCACCAGGGGCAGCTCGTCGTGCATGCTGAAGAACAGCACGCGCAACTGCGGCAGGCGTTGGCGCAGCCGGCGGGTGGTTTCCAGGCCGCTGATGCCCGGCAGCGAGAGGTCCATCACCACCAGGTTGGGAATGCTGTCCTGCACCAGTTGCAAGGCCTGCTCGCCGCTGGCCGCTTCGCTCACCTCCACCTCGGGCAGCAGGCCGCGCAGCAGGCTGGCGTAGCCCTGGCGCACCACGGAATGGTCGTCCACCAGCAGAATCTTCATCGCAGGTTCTCCAGGTTGTTCAGGCTTCGCCCAGGGGAATGCTCAGGCGCACCAGCCAGCCGCCGCCGGCGCGGGTGCGCAGGCGCAGATCGCCGCCCAGGCAGCGCGCCCGCTCCAGCATGGAACGCAGGCCGATGCCGGGCCGTGGCGGCTGCACCGCGCCCCGGCCGTTGTCGCCCACCAGCAGGCGCAGGCGCCGGCCGCGGCGCTCCAGGCGCACGCTCACCGCACTGGCATCGGCGTGGCGGGCGATGTTGGTCAGGGCTTCCTGCAACAGGCGGTAGAGATGGGCCTGGTCGGCGGTGGGCAGCACCGGCAGGTCCTCGCCCAGGCGCAACTGGCAATCGACGCCCTGGGCGCTGCGCCACTGCTCGGTGAGCAGCTCGATGGCCTCGCCCAGGTGCAGGCGCTCCAGCACCACGGGGTAAAGGTCACGCACCAGCGCGCGGAAGCTGTCCTGCATGCGCTGGCAGTTGTCCTCCAGGCTGCGCAGGGTGGCACCGGCGCCCGGCGCCTGGCCGGTCATGGAGCGCAACAGCAGCAGCTGCGCGCGGATGCCGGCGAGGTACTGGCCGATGTCGTCGTGCAGGGCCAGGGCCAGGTGCTTGCGCTCGTGCTCCTGCAGCGCCAGCAGGGCGCGGGTCAGCTCGGCGTTGTCGTTGCGCACCTGCTCCAGGGTGCTGGCCATCTCGTTGAAGTGGCCGGCCAGCAGGCGTGCCTCGTGCAGCGAAGGCTGGTTGAGGCGTACCGCCAGGCGGCCCCGGGCGATCTCGTCGAAGCCGGCGCGCAGCTCGTCGAGCACCCGCAGGCCCCGGCGTACCGCGACGCGGATGGCCAGCAGGCTGAGGCCCAGGGCCAGGCCGAACAGCACCAGCAACTGGATGAGGGAGTCCTCCACCTCGTCCATCTCGTCCGCCGGGTCGACGCTGATCAGCACGCGGCGGCCATCGTCCAGTTGCAGCGGCTCGCCGTACTGCTCGGCGGGCGGGAACAGCCGCGCACCGAGCCAAGCGTCCAGGCCGCGTGGTTGTGAGGGCGTCTCGCCCTGCCAGTGGATGCGCACATGGCGCAGGCCCCGCGCCAGGGCCGACTCCAGGGCCTTGGGGTCGCGCCGGGCGGCCTCGTGCAGGTACTCGACCACCGCGCGCGCGGCCACCATCTCGCGTTGCACGTCCTGGCTGGCCTGGCGCAGCAGCACCCCGGTACAGACCAGTGCCACTGCGGCGAAGAACAGCACCACCAGCAGGTTGATGCGGCCGAGGGTGCTCATCGCCCGAGGCCCGATGAAAACGCCGCGGGGGGCGCAGCGGGGGACGCACGGAAGCCATCCACGCCGATCAGGCTGAGGATCAGCAGCACGGGCAGCAGCAGGGTCTTGAGCACACGCATGGCCGGGCCTCCCGGTCTCGTTCTTGTGCCTCCATGCTAGGGCCTGGGGCGGGCGGGCGGGTTACTACCTTGGTACTGCCCCGGCGCTACTTTCTGCATATTTCCCCAGGCCCGGGGCGGCCCTAGGCTGGCGCTACAAGAACGGGAGCCCCCGCCATGCGCCACCTTGCGCCCTATGCCCTGACCTACCTGCTGGCCCTGGCCGCCGCCGCGCTGCTGGCCAACCACGCCGTCGCCGCCGAGGCGCGCCAGCCGCTGGAGGTGCGCATCGGTTACCTCGGCTACAGCCCCGACCCGGGGCCGCTGCTGTCCAACGTCATCCCCGAGCCCCGCGACACCGGCTTGCGCGGCGCCGAGCTGGCGACCACCGACAACAACAGCACCGGGCGCTTCCTCAAGCAGCGCTACCAGTTGCTGGCGGCCAATGCCGAGAGCGAAGCCGAACTGCTGGACGCGGCGCGCCAACAGTATGACCAGGGCCTGCGCCTGTTCGTGGTCAACGCACCGGCGCCCCTGCTGCGCCAGCTGTCGGCGGCGCTGCCGGACAGCCTGCTGTTCAACGCCGGCGCCGCCGACGATGCGCTGCGCACCGACGCCTGCCTGCCCAACGTGCTGCACAGCCTGCCCAGCCGCGCCATGCTCGCCGACGCCCTGGTGCAGTTCCTCGCCCTGCGCCAGTGGAAGCGCTGGCTGCTGCTGGTCGGCCCGCGCCCCGAGGACCAGGCCTACGCCGCCGCCCTGCGCCGTGCCGCCGGGCGCTTCGGCCTGACGATCATCGGCGAGAAGCCCTGGACCTTCGACAACGAGCAGCGCCGCAGCGCCCAGGCCGACATGCCGCTGTTCACCCAGGCCGACGACTATGACGGCGTGCTGGTGGCCGACGAGCGCGGCGACTTCGGCGAGTACCTGCCCTACAACACCTGGCTGCCGCGCCCGGTGGCCGGCACCCAGGGCCTGGTGCCCACCGGCTGGCACAAGACGGTGGAAACCTATGGCGCGGCGCAACTGCAGAAGCGCTTCGAGGACCTCACCGGGCGCTGGATGAACGATCGCGATTTCGCCGCCTGGGTGGCCACGCGCAGCATCGCCAGCGCCGTCACCCGCCTGGGCGCCGCCGACGCCGCCGCGATCCGCACCCTGGAGCTGTCGCCGGACCTGCCGCTGGACGGCTTCAAGGGCCGCAAGCTGAGCTACCGCCCCTGGGACGGCCAGTTGCGCCAGCCCATCGAGCTGATCCAGCCACGCGCGCTGATCAGCACCTCGCCCCAGGAAGGTTTTCTCCACCCCTTCAGCGAACTCGACACCCTCGGCCACGACGCGCCGGAGAGCCGCTGCCGCCTGGCCGAAGCCGCCCTGCAGGCCACGCCATGAACGCCCAGAACAAGGACCCCGCCATGCCCCGCCTCCCCCTCACCCTGCTCGGCGCCGCGCTGCTGCTGGCCAGCGGCGCCACCTTCGCCGCCACCGCCTACGTCTCCAACGAGAAGGACAACGCCGTCAGCGTGATCGACATGGACAGCCTGACGGTCACCGCCAGCCTGCCGGTGGGCAAGCGCCCGCGCGGCCTGGCGCTGTCCAGCGACAACCGGCTGCTGTACATCTGCGCCAGCGATTCGGACACCGTGCAGGTGATGGACCTGGCCACGCGGCAGATCATCAAGGAGCTGCCCTCCGGCGCCGACCCCGAGCAGTTCGCCCTGCACCCCAACGACCGCTGGCTGTACATCTCCAACGAGGACGATGCGCTGGTCACGGTGGTCGACACCCAGAGCAGCCAGGTGCTGGCGCAGATCGACGTCGGCGTGGAGCCCGAGGGCATGGCGGTGAGCCCGGATGGCAAGTGGGCGATCAACACCAGCGAGACCACCAACATGCTGCACTGGATCGACACCTCGACCCAGACGCTGGTGGACAACACCCTGGTGGACCAGCGCCCGCGCCATGTGGAGTTCGACCACGACGGCAAGCGCCTGTGGGCTTCGGCTGAGATCGGCGGCACCGTCACCGTGGTCGACGTGGCCACGCGCAGCATCCAGAAGACCCTGCGCTTCCAGATCAAGGGCGTGCACCCGGACAAGGTGCAGCCGGTGGGGGTCAAGCTGACCCGCGACGGCCGCTACGCCTTCGTGGCCCTGGGCCCGGCCAACCATGTGGCGGTGGTGGATGCGAAAACCCTGGAGGTGCTCGACTACCTGCTGGTGGGCCGGCGCGTCTGGCACCTGGCCTTCAGCCCCGACGAGAAGACCCTGCTGGCCACCAACGGCATCAGCGGCGACGTCTCGGTGATCGACGTCGACAGCCTCAAAGTGACCCGGTCGATCAAGGTCGGCCGCTACCCCTGGGGCGTGGTGGTGGCGCCATGAACGCACTGGAGGTGGAGGGCGTTGGCTTCGACTACGGCCCGCGCCGCGCACTGGATGAGGTGAGTTTCGCCCTGGAGCCGGGCCGCTTCACTGCGCTGCTGGGCCCCAACGGTGCCGGCAAGTCCACCCTGGTGGCGCTGCTCAGCCGCCTCTACGACCTGCAGCGCGGCGATATCCGCGTCGCCGGCCATTCCCTGCGCCGGCAGCCGCGCCTGGCCCTGCGCCAGCTCGGCGTGGTGTTCCAGCAGAGCACCCTGGACCTCGACCTCTCGGTGGAGCAGAACCTGCGCTACCACGCCGCCCTGCACGGCATGCCGCGCCAGCTGGCGGCCGCGCGCATCGACCAGGAGCTGGCGCGCCAGGGCCTGGGCGAACGCCGCCGCGACAGCGTGCGCGCGCTCAATGGCGGCCACCGCCGGCGCGTGGAAATCGCCCGTGCCCTGCTCCACCGCCCACGCCTGCTGCTGCTCGACGAGGCCAGCGTCGGCCTCGACCCGGCCAGCCGCCAGGCCCTCAACCACCATGTGCGCCAACTGTGCGACGACGAAGGCCTGAGCGTGCTGTGGACCACTCACCTGCTGGACGAAGTACGCGGCGAGGACGCCCTGCTGGTGCTCGACCAGGGCCGCCTGGTGGCCTCCGGCACCGCCGGCGAGCTGAGTGCGGCGCATGGCGGCGGCCTGGCCGGTGCCTTCGGCGAGCTCACCCGGCCGAGGGCGCGGGCATGAACGCCGGTGCTTATTGGCAATGCCTGCGCGGTATCGTCGGGCGCGAGTGGTTGCGCTTCGTGCTGCAGCGCTCGCGTTTTCTCAGCGCCCTGGTGCGGCCGCTGCTGTGGCTGCTGGTGTTCGCCGCCGGCTTCCGCGCGGCGCTGGGCATCGCCATCATCGACCCCTACGCCACCTACATCACCTACGAGACCTACATCGTCCCGGGGCTGGCCTGCATGATCCTGCTGTTCAACGGCATGCAGGGCTCGCTGTCGATGGTCTACGACCGCGAGATGGGCAGCATGCGCGTGCTGCTCACCAGCCCGCTGCCGCGCCCCTTCCTGCTCGGTGCCAAGCTGCTGGCCACGGCGCTGGTGTCGCTGCTGCAGGTGTATGCCTTCCTCGCCATCGCCTGGCTCTATGGCGTGCAGCCACCGGCCTGGGGCCTGCTCGCCGCCCTGCCCGCGCTGCTGCTGGCGGCGCTGCTGCTCAGTGCCCTGGGGCTGCTGCTGTCGAACTTCATCCGCCAGTTGGAGAACTTCGCCGGGGTGATGAATTTCGTGATCTTCCCGCTGTTCTTCCTCTCCTCGGCGCTCTACCCCCTGTGGAAGATGCGCGAGGCCAGCGAGTGGCTGTACTGGCTGTGCGCGGCCAACCCCTTCAGCCACGCGGTGGAGCTGGTGCGCTTCGCTTTGTACGAGCGGCTCAACCCGCTGGCGCTGGGCGTGTGCCTGGGCCTGACGCTGGTCTTCGCGGTGGCGGCGGTGGCCAGCTTCAACCCGCAGCACGCGGCGCTGCGCCGGGCCGGCTGAGGCGGGAAAACTACTACTTTGGTACGGGTTTCCCTCTCCAACGTAGGATTTCCAAAGGCGCGCGGCTGGCTTGTAATGCAGGCCATAAGAATAAAGAGATGCCTGCCATGCGAGTCCTCATCGCCTCACTGCTGTGCCTGCCCGTCCTGTTTTCGGCCACCGCCCGGGCCGACGCCGAGCCGTCGCTGTTCTCCGCCGACGGCTACCGCACCGACCGCTACCGCAGCCCCACGCCCGCCGAGGCCGACCACGCCCGCACCCTGGACACCCTCGGCCTGCGCGAGCTGCTGGAACGCGACCCGCGCACGCAACTCATCGACGTCTACCGCCGCCAGTTCCTCGAAGGCCGCTTCATCGCCGACGAGCCCCACGCCAACCTGCCCGGCAGCCTGTGGCTGGCCAACACCGGCAACGGCGAGCTGGACGCGCGCTGGCAGGCCTACTTCGCCGACAACCTGAAGAAGGCGAGCCGGGGCGACCTGCACTGGCCACTGGTGTTCTACTGCCGTTCCGACTGCTGGTTGAGCTGGAACGCGCAACGGCGCGCCCATGCACTGGGCTACCGCAATCTCTACTGGTACCGTGACGGCATCGACGCCTGGGAACAGGCCGGCCTGCCGCTGCAACCCGCCGAGCCCGTGCCCCTGCCCTGAATCCGCGCCCGACAGCCCCTCCATAATCAGAACAATGAGGTGAATGGCCATGTACAAGATCCTGATCGCCGACGATCACCCGCTGTTCCGCGAGGCCATCCACAACGTCATCAGCGACGGCTTCCCCGACAGCGAAGTGATGGAGACCGCCGACCTCGACAGCGCCCTGGGCCTGACCCAGGAACACGAAGACCTCGACCTCATCCTGCTCGACCTGAACATGCCCGGCATGCACGGCCTCAACGGCCTGATCAACCTGCGCAACGAGGCGCCGACCATCCCGGTGGTGATCGTCTCCGCCGAACAGGACAAGCAGATCGTGCTGCAGGCGATCACCTACGGCGCGGTGGGCTTCATCACCAAGTCCTCGCCACGGGCGCAGATGACCGACGCCATCGAGCAGATCCTCAACGGCAACGTCTACCTGCCCTCGGACATCATCCGCACCCAGAAGAGCTCGCCCCGGCGCAGCCACCAGGATGAACACGGCATCCCCCGGAACTGCTCCAGGCGCTGACCCGCAAGCAACTGCTGGTGCTCGAGCGCATGACCAAGGGCGAATCGAACAAGCAGATCGCCTACAACCTCGACATCGCCGAAACCACGGTCAAGGCCCATGTCTCCGCCATCCTGCGCAAGCTCAACGTGCACAACCGCGTGCAGGCGATCCTCTGCGCGGGGGATATCGATTTCGCGGCGTATCTGCGGCGCTAGCGGTCACCTGGCCGACAGCGCAGCCGGAGCTTTCACCCGGGCTGACGTGCCCCGCCAGTCGCCATCCCGCCCTACCCTGCGAAGCCTGGACGCTTGCAGGGAGACCCGGGAATGTCGCGCTACCTCCGCTCACAGCGGGCCGGCTCGTACTACTTCTTCACACTCGTCACTGCAAAACGCCGGCCGCTCCTGACCGAGCCATCGGTACGCCAGGCATTGCGCCATGCGATCAAGGCGGTGCGGCTCGAACAGCCGTTCCGCATCCATGGCTGGGTGCTGCTGCCGGATCACCTGCATTGCCTCTGGGAGCTACCGCCCGGTGATGCCGACTTCGCGCGGCGCTGGTCGATCATCAAGCGCAAAGTCAGCCAATCGGTTCACCTGGCACCCACTTCGAATAGCCGGGTCGCACGTCGCGAATCCGGGTTCTGGCAGCGGCGCTTCTGGGAACACTGCATACGCGATGCCGACGACTACCGCCGGCATATGGATTACTTGCACTGGAACCCGGTGAAGCACGGCCTGGTCACCCGGGTGGCCGACTGGCCCTGGTCCAGCTTCCACCGCCTGGTACGAGAGGGCCTTTACCCGGCGGGTTGGGGCGATGCCGGGGAGCAGGACGGGGAATTTGGCGAATAGCCCGGAGCCTGTCGGAGCTCGCCGGAAGTACCGAGCGCGGGACCGGTGCGCGCAGCACACCCTACAAGAGCACATCAGCGCACGGAGCTTGGTTCGATGCACGGGGCTCGGCCGTAGGGTGTGCCGTGCGCACCTCAAAGGTGGGAGCGGCACGGAGCCTTTCGGAATGCGCCGGACGGACCGAGCGCGGGACCGGCGCACGGGGCTTGCCGTGCGCCCTTCACCCGCCCCGTTCGATCAGGTGGTTCATCGCGGCCTTGAGCTTCATCGGGCGGACGGGTTTGTGCATCAGGGTGTGGCCGAGTTCGCGCATCTGCTGGCGCAGTTCGTTGCTGTAGTTGGCGGTGATCATCAGGGCGGGCAAGGCGGTGCCGCGGCGGGCGTTGATGCTGGCGACGGCGTCGACGCCGTTGTGGTCGTTGTCCAGGTGGTAGTCGGCGATCAGCAGGTCGGCGTCGGCGTGGTAGTTGTCCACCTGGCGCGCCAGGTCCTCTTCCGAGAGTGCGGTGACCACCTGGCAGCCCCAGCCTTCGAGCAGGGTGCGCATGCCGGCGCAGATGGCTGCGTCGTTATCCAGCACCCACACCCGCGAGCCGCGCAGGCGCTCCACCAGCATTTCCGGGGTGCTCGCCTCGACCCGCGCCCGGGGCGCGCGCTTGGCCAGGGGCACTTCGATGCTGAAGCGCGAGCCGTGGCCAAGGCGCGAGCGCACCTGGATGCGGTGGCCGAGCATGCCGGCGATCTTGTCGACGATGGCCAGGCCCAGACCCAGGCCCCGGTCCTGCTTGGGCCGCTGCGAGTCGCCGCGCTTGAACTCCTGGAAGATCTCCTTGAGCTTGTCCTCGGCGATGCCGATGCCGCTGTCCCAGACTTCGATGGACAGGCTCTGCCGGTGCCGCCGGCAGCCCAGCAGCACACGGCCGCTGGGGGTGTAGCGGATGGCGTTGCTGAGCAGGTTGCGCAGGATGCGCGCCAGCAATTGAATGTCACTGCGCACCAGCGCCGAGCTGGGTACGAAGTGCAGACTGAGCCCTTCGCTGGCGGCCGCCTGGCGGAACTCCACGGCGAGGTTGTCGAGCAACTCGGCGACGGCGAAGGGCGCGATGTCGGGCTTGATCACCCCGGCGTCGAGCTTGGAGATGTCCACCAGGGTGCCCAGCAGGCTTTCCACGTCATCCAGCGAGTTGCTGATGTTGCGCACCAGCGCCGTGCTCACCGCCTGCTCGCGCTGCTCTTGCAACGCACTGGTGAACAGCCGCGCGGCGTTCAGCGGTTGCAACAGGTCGTGGCTGACGGCGGCGAGGAACTTGGTCTTCGACAGGTTGGCTTGCTCGGCCTCGCGCTTGGCTTCGCGCAGGCGCAGTTCCACCTGGCTGCGCTCGCCGATCTCGCGCAGCAACTGGTCGTTGAGCTGGGTGAGTTCGGCGGTGCGTTCGCGCACCCGCTGCTCCAGGTTCTGATAGGCCAGGTGCAGGGCTTCAGCGGTGCGGCGGCGCTCGGTGATGTCGCGGATCAGCACGAAGATGCCGACCACCTCGCCGTTGGCCAGGCGGTTGGGCACGTAGGAGCGCAGCATGTAGCGCTCCTGGCCGTTGAGGTTGGTTTCGGCCACCTCGAAGGTGACGCTCTCGCCGGACAGCGCCCGCTCCACATAGGGCTCCAGGCGCCGCCAGTGCTCCTCGCTGTGCACCTCGCGCAGGCGTTGGCCGAGCATGCCGCCACGGGGCCAGCGGTACCACTCCTCGTAGACCTTGTTGGTGAATTCGTAGACCAGCTCGGCGTTGAGGTAGGCGATCAGCGCCGGCACGTGGTCGGTGATCAGGCGGATCCAGCGTTCGCTTTCGGCCAGCGCCTCGGCGTGGCGATAGCGCTCGGTGATGTCGGTGAAGGTGTTGACGAAGCCGCCGGTGGGCAGCGCGTGGGTGCGCACCTCCAGCATGCGGCCATCGAACAGGCGCTGCTCCAGCTCGCGCACCGGGCGGCCGTTGGCGTCGCGGGTCTGTGGAGTGAGCAGCGCCAGCTCGCTGTCGGCCATCACCTCGGCGAAGGGCCGATGGGCCTGGATCGGCGCCAGGCCGCAGAGTTCGAGGAAGCGGTGGTTCCACAGCTCCAGGGTGCCTTCGGCGCCGACCATGGCCATGCCCTGGGAGAGGTTGTCCACGGCGCGCTGCAGCAGCCGCGACTTCTGCGCCAGGGCCTGTTCGCGGCGCATGGTTTCGCTGACCTTGAGCTCGGTGATGTCGGTGTAGAGGATCACCAGCCCGCCCTCGCGGGTGGGCCGCTCGCTGACCTGCACCCAGCGACCGTCCTGCAGGCGGTAGAGGCTGTGTTCGTTGTCGCTGCTGCGCTGCTCTTCGACGATCAGCCCGGTGCTTTCGGCCAGGCGCTTGATCTCCGAGAGCCGGGTGCCGCTGATAATGCGCGCTCGGCTGTGGGCCCAGAAGGACTTGAAGCGGCTGTTGAACAGGACGATGCGCTGCTCCTTGTCGAACAGCACGAAGGCGTCGGAGATGCTTTCGATGGCGTCCACCAGGTGCTGGTGGGCCGTCTCGGCGCGCAGCCGCGCATCGCTGAGCAGCTGGTTGCTGGCCTTGAGCTCGGACATCGCCTGGTTCAGCGCGTCGGTGCGTTCGCGCACCTGCTCGGCCAGCACCACCGAGTGCTGGAAGGCGGCGTAGGCGTCGTCACGGCGGGCCGCACTGGATTCGACCCGCTCGATCAGCGCAGCGTTGATGCGCCGCAGCTTGTGGTTATCGCTCTCCAGCTGGGCGATGCGCGCTTCCTGGTCAGCGGCCTGCATCGCCGGGGCGGCGTCCGATAGCGACACCGGTGAAGGTCTGGTTGATGTGCATGCCATTGAACTGTTCCCCGTAGGTGTTGAAACCGATGACGCGCTGGCGACGGAGGAATTCGCCGGTCTGCTCGACGCCGCCGTCGCTCTCGATCTCCAGGCGGCGCAGGAAGCAGTCGCAGCCGATGGTGAGCAGCGGCGGGCCGAGGCGTTGCTCCAGGCGCTGGAACAGGGCCTGGAGGTTGGGTAGCAGCGGCCCCGGGCGCATGCCGGTGAGGACGATGCCGTTCTCCACGGCGCAGTAGAAGCTGAGGCTGAGGTCGTCGTTGACCCGCTGGATGGAGCGCACGTAGTACTGGTCGTTGACCCGCACGGCCAGCGGGTGGGCGGCGAACAGGCGATGGTCCAGTGCGGCCAGTGGTACGCCGATCCACTGGGCGTATTCCTGGGCGGCGGGCTCGGCGTTGAGTTCGAAGACGCGGCGGCTGGCGCTGTCGGCGCGGGTGACCACCAGCTTCTCGTCGCTGGGCAGGATGTGGTGGGTGCTGAAGACTTCGAAATCCAGCTGGGTGTTGACCAGCACCACCACCGCCGCGCCGGTGTGGAACTGGCCGCCGTGGTAGACGTGGGTGTGGGTGAGGTGGTTGTCGTCGCCGGCCGAGCCGCCGAAATGCGGGATGCTGCCGAAGGCCGCGCTGAGGGCGGCGAGCACCACTTCCTCGCGGCTGGAGAGGCCGTCCAGCAGGGTCAGGGCGAAGCTGTGGTCCTTGATCGGCGCCAGGGAGTTGCTGCGGCAGTCGCTGACCAGGCGCTCCACCAGCTGCTGGGCATCGATCAGGCTGAAGCGCTCCATCTCGTCGATCAGCGCACTGCCGATGGAGAAGCTGCGGTAGTCGAAGCCCACCGCGCTGACGCAGCCGCGCCCGTAGCCGTTGGGGGTGATTTCGCCGGCGCTGGTGCAGCCCACCAGCTCGATGCCGCCGAAATACTGCTCCAGCGCCGCGCCCAGGGCCGGCAGGTCGTACTCCGCCGAGCAGAAGAACAGCACGAAGCCCAGGTGCGGGTGGATCAGTTGGCGCGCCAGGTCCTGGGCCACGGCTTCGGCCTCGGTGGCGCTGGACATGGCGGTGACCACGCCCTCGTCCTGGTGCTGTTGCATGGGGCGCCTCTCGCAAATGGGCCTGCAGATGCTGTGGATTCTACGGAGCGCCCCGGGGCTGCCCCATCCTTCTTGGGTAGCGACGGGCTCGTTCGAAGGGATGAGGCGGCACTGACGACTGCGTTCGACCTCGGGGAGCGGCCCGGCCACTCATTCGTTCCTGGATGGGTGTGCGCGGGATCTTCGAGGTGCGCGCGGCACACCCTACGCGGGGCTGCGAGTTCTTCGCAGGATGGGCGCCTTCGATAAGGGCATCAGGCATCAGGAGGTGCCACGGCCCGGCTCCGCCTGGTGGAGGTAAAAAGCGACCTCCACCCTACGCAGCGGTCGCGTCCATCGGTGGCATGACGCTTTCTGTAGCCCGCCAGGGTAGGAGCGAATTCATTCGCGAAACCACTCCCCATAGAACGCAAAAAAGGCGGGAGGCATGCGCCATCCCGCCAAAACACAAGGGAGCATTGCAGGGTGGGGCCTTACCAGTTGAGCACCAGGCCGAGGGCGACGGTGTCGGTGTCTTCGTTCTGCGCGGAGCCGGCGTGGCCGTCGATTTCGAACTGGTTGTATTCGGCCACCAGCTTGAGGTTGTCGTTGACGTCGTGGAACAGGGCGATACCGCGGGTTTCGTAGTCGGCACCGGTGTTCACCGCGCCGTTGCCGTCGTCCTTGGTCTTGCCGTAGGAGAGCGCCAGGCGGTTCTTGCCGAAGCGGTAGGAGCCCTGCAGCAGGTAGCCGTCGCTGTCCACTTCACGCAGGGTCGCCTCGCCGGCGTTGTTGGTGAAGAAGGGGTTGATGCCCTTGGCCTGGAAGCCGGAGCCCACCACCGAGAAGTCGCCCATCTTCGCCTGCACGCCATAGCCCAGGCCCTTGGAGGTGACGCTGTCCACGGCCGGGTCGGTGTTGTCGGAGGTCTGGTAGCCGCCGTTGACCCAGGAGTAGATCTGCGCGCCGCCCAGTTCGAACTCGTAGGTGAGCTCGGATTCGAAGCGCGGGTTCTCCTGGTAGGCCTTGCCGGTGGGGCTGTCATCGTTGGTGTCCACCGGGTCCATGATGCCCACGGCCAGGCGCAGGCCGTCGCTCTTGGGGCTGCGGTAGGTGATCTGCGAGGTGGGGAACGGATAGGGGTAGCCGCTGCCGATGTTGCCGAAGGAGACGCCACCGCCGTCCACCAGGCCCAGGGTGTCGCTGACCTGGCCGTACCCGGCGAGCATTTCGTCGAGGAGGATGTTGGAGCGCGCGAACAGGCCGAAGTCCTTGCCCACCAGCACCTCGCCCCAGTCGCTGCCAACGGTGCCGTAGAACTGGCGGACGTCGATGGCGGTGTCGGTGCCATTGGTTTCGCTGTCGTTGATGGTCACCCAGAAGGAGGCGCGGGCGCCGAGCTTGAGGTCATCCACCTGCTTGCCCATGTTGAAGCCGATCCAGTTGGGCAGGAAGCCCATCTTCACCCGCGACTGGCGACGGTCGAACTGTTCGCCGTCGCGGTCGACGTCGCTGTTGACGTAGAAGGCGTTGACGTAGCCGTCGGTGGAGAAGGTGGTGTCGTCCTTGTCGTAGAGGACGATCTCGGCCTTGGCCTGTTCCATGGCAGCCAGGGCCAGGCCGGTGGTGAGGGCGAGGGGCAGGAATCCGATGGTGACGTTCTTGTTGTTGTACATGGCGCTCTCCGCTGGGTGGGACGACTCGCTCGAGCCGTGACGGAGGCGATTATCGAAACGCCGGAATGCCCGCCATATGCGGCCTTGGCGCCATTTCGCCGGTGCTTTGGCGCGCCCTGTACGGCCCTGGCGGAAAGACCCGGACCGCCTCGCCGAGGGTAGCGGCGCGCAAGTCGCAACGGGCGGACGATGCCGTCGGCACGACCTGGGGAGGGGGTCGTACCGCTGCCTTGGTAGGGGATGAGGGGGGTGTGGCGGAGGCGCTAAGGGAGTAGGCGTCAGTGCCAGCGCGGGCCGGGGCGCTCGTCGTTGGCCAGCACCAGCCAGCCGCCACGGCCCTGTTGCAGGGCCTGCAGCGCGGCGAGCAGGTCATCGCGGGTGGCGTGTTCGAGGGCATCGGCGACACGGCGCGGCCAATCGGGGGAGTGGCCAGCCAGGTGCAGGTTCCAGGCACGCTCGGCGTCGTCCTCGCCCCCCTCGCGCAATTGCGCCAGCAGGGCCTGGCGCGCGGCTTCGCCATCGCCCAGGGCCTGGTCCAGCGCGGCAAGGAAGGTTTCGATATGCCCGAGCACCTGCGCCACCGTGGCGCTGGGCGATTGCACGCCGAACAGCAAACCGGCCTGGCCGTTGATCAGGCGGAAGCCGGAGAACACCGCGTAACCCAGTTGCAGCTCGCTACGCAGGCGCTGGTAGAAATCCGCCTCCAGGCAACGCGCCAACCATTGCCAGCTGGCTTCGGTGAGGGCGTGCCGGTCCGGCAGCGGGCAGAACAGCAGCAGCGCGGCCTCGCCCTCCACCGCGTCCGGGCGGTGCCAGCGGTAGCTGGGCGCCAGCACCGCCGGGGCGTGATCGCGGGGGAGCCGCTGGCCCGGCAACCGCCGCAGCAGGCCATGCAGGAGTTCGCGCTGCCCGGCGTCGAGACCGACGGCCATGACATCCCAGGCGGCATGCGCCCAGTGCCCGGCCAGGCGGGCGGGCGTTACCGCCCGGGCCACCTCGGTGCGAGGCACAGCGGCGTCCAGCACATCCGGCAGGTGCTGCAACAACTGGCGGATGGGCAATTCGGCGGCCTGGCGCTTGAGCCAGGCCCGGTGCAGGCGCAACCCCTGGTCACAGGCGGCCAGGGGCGGTTCGAGCAGCACCCTGAAGGTCGCGTCGAGCACCGCCGGCAGCATTTCAGCGGCACCGCGCAGGGCCAGCCGCCAATCCCGCCCCTGCTCGATGAAGTCGAGGCTGATGCCTTGCTGTTGCGCCCGGCTCTGGGTCGAGCGCAGCCCCCGCTGCAGGGCCTGGTAGAAACCCGCCGTGGCCAGCCCGGCGGGCAGGCGCCAGCGCAGGAACAGGGCCGCCCTCTCGGCATCGCCCGGGTGCTGGATCAGCGGCATCTCGCCCAGCGCCCCCAGGGCCGCCGGAACCGCGAAGGGGCTGAAGACCGGTACACCGGCGAAACGCCAGCGCACATCGATCGCCGGCCAGGCCGGGATGCCGGCTTCTTCCAGTTCGAGCTGGAACCCGGCCACCTCCACCCGCCCTTGCAACGGCTCCCCGCTGGCGAACAGCCGCACCAGCCGGGGCGGCGCCAACTGGGCCAGCAGCCGATGCAGGCTGCGCGCGTCCAGCGGTGCTTGCCCGGGGTCACGCTCCATCAGGCTGCGTGCCTGCTCCAGCGGCGCCGGTCGGGAATGGCCGGTGCGCATCGGGTGGCGCGCGAGCAGGTCCTGCCAGGGCTCCTGCTCGCGCAGGGCCGCGAGCCAGTGGAACAGCGCTGCCTCCAGGCGAGCACGACTGTCGAGATGAGCGTCGGCCAGGGCGATGTCCAGCACCAGCAACGCCTGGCCCTGGTCGAGATGGGGCACCGATAGCTGCAAGCCGTCGCACAGCCCCTGCTCGCCGAGCCAGGCCTGCAGGCTGCCATCGGCTTCGTCCTGCAGCAGCTCACGCAACAGGTCCACCGCCTGGGGCAGCGTGGCAGGCTGCCCTTCCAGGGCGAAGGCCAACCAGTAACGGGGTGCGCCGGGCAGGCACAGGCGCAAGCTGTGGCTGAACAGGGGCAACAGGGGCGGCACTTGGCGCTCAGCGGCCGGAGCCCCTGCGGGCAACAGGGCGCCGTGTCGCCGCGCCAGCTCGGCCAGCTCATCGAGAGGCTGGGGGCCCAGCAGCACCAGGCGCATGCGCGCGCCCTGGTAGTGACTGCGATGGAACAGCGCCAACGCGCCCTGGAATACCGGGTCGTCCACCGCCAGGCTGGCGCGGTTGCCGGCATGGAAATCCGCCAGCGGGTGCCCCGGCGCCAGCGCCGCAGCCAGGGCGGATTGGGCCAGGGTCGAGGCATCGGCGGCGCGCGCCTGGTACTCGGCCTGCAGCACCTCGCGCTCGCGCAGTTGCGCCTCGACCTCCAGCCGGGGCGTGGCGAGCATGTCCAGCAGGCGCGCCAGGCCGTCGTCCAGCGCGGCCGGCGGCAGCTCGAAGAAGTAGTCGGTGTGATGGGCCTGGGTGCTGGCATTGAGACGCCCACCGCAGGCCTGGATGAACGGCATCAGCCGCTGGTCGCCCGGGTAGCGATGGCCCCCGAGAAACAGCAGGTGCTCGATGAAATGCGCCAGCCCGGGCCAGGCTGCGGGCTCGTCGTGGCTGCCGGCCACCACCCGCACCACTGCCGCGGCCTGACGCGCGCCGGGCACATGGCGCAGCAGCACGGTGAGGCCGTTGTCGAGCACCAGGGAGCGGCTCGTGGGATCGGGAGCGGAGGTCATCCGGGCACCTTGGAAAATTTCGCTCAGCATCCTCAAGACTGGCCGACAGGGCAATGGTTCTTTCGGCGAGTGGTGCCGAGCGCCAGGTGAATTGACGCGCCACGCTGCCTGCGTCCAGAATCCGCGCTCCTTCCCGTGCGGGCTCCATCCAGCCGGGCGGCCACGCTTCCCGGCGTGGCGCCGGCCTCAGGTCCTCCAGTCCCGATTTCCGCACGCTGCGCCTCGCGCACCCGAATACCTGGCTTGCCCAGGACACTCTCAGAACCGAGCCCGTCGCCGCGAGCGGCCCGGCCTTCCCCTGCCCGCTGCTTGCGTGGGCGGGGCGGACGCCTGCGCGATGCCGTTCGCCCTTTCAGGAAACCGAGCAATGACAATGATCCGCCTCTCGAAAGCCGTCATGGTGCTGGCCATGGCCTTCTTCGCCTCGCTGGTGGCGTTCAACAACGTCACCGACTACGCCACCAACTTCGCCTTCGTCCACCACGTGTTCCTCATGGACACCACCTTCCCCGGCAACCAGCTGATGTACCGCGCCATCGAGGCGCCCTGGCTGCACCACGCCGGCTACATGGGCATCATCGCCCTGGAAACCGCCACCGCCCTGCTCTGCTGGCTCGGCGGCCTGCACCTGCTGCGCGCACTGCGGGCCAGCGACGCCGGCTTCCGCGCGGCCAAGCGCTGGGCCATAGCCGGCCTGACCCTTGGCTTCCTCACCTGGCAGGTGGCATTCATGTCGGTGGGCGGGGAATGGTTCGGCATGTGGATGTCGGAGCAGTGGAACGGCGTGCCGGACGCCTTCCGCTTCTTCATCACCCTGCTGGCGGTGCTGATCTACCTGACGCTGCCCAATGACGGCAGCGAGGCCTGAGCCCTGCGGCCATGAAAAAGCCCCGCCAGCGTGAGCTGTGCGGGGCTTCGTTATTCATGGTGTCCCAGAGTGGGCTCGAACCACCAACCTTCCCCTTAGGAGGGGGATGCTCTATCCAATTGAGCTACTGAGACAGCGTCCCTGGCAGAGGCCGCCGGGGAACGGGCGGCATGTTAACGGCGCTTGCGCGTTTTGTCATGCCACTGCCACGGCACTGCACCATACTTCTGCAAAAATCAGAGGGACCTCCGTCATGCCCCAGCCGCTTCCGCAGAACCTGCCCGATTCCCCGTTCACCACCGTTACCCTGCGCGCCGCCAGCCCGGCGGATGCACCGGCGCTGGCAGCCCTGCTGCACCAGCTGGGTGAGGACGAATCGCGCCCCGACCCTGCGCTGCTGGCCTTGCGTCTGAGCGAGTTGCCGAGTGGCCGCGAGGTGGTGGTGGCGGAGCGTGATGGGCGCCTGCTGGGCACTTGCACGGTGATTCTGGTGGAGCACCTGGCGCACAACTTCGCGCGCTCGGCAATCGTTGAAGACGTGGTGGTGGACAAGGGCGCGCGCGGCCTGGGCATCGGCCAGGCGCTGATGGACAAGGCCGCCGAACGCGGCCGTGCCTGGGGCTGCTACAAGCTGGTGCTGTCCAGCGGGCAGAGCCGCGAGGCGGCCCATCGCTTCTATGAGTCCCTGGGCTACAAGCCCCACGGGATCAGCCTGTACCTCGGTATCTGACGCTGCTTACGGGAATGGCGGCGTGTTGCGGCCGCCACTCCTGCCGCCGGGTCAGACGCGACCGAAGCGCTCTTCGGCGAGGCGGTCGGCGACCTCGGTGGTGGTACGACCTTCCTCGTCGGCGCGGATGAAGATCTGCCGCAGGGTGTTGCCGATGCCTTCGATGTGGGCCTTCAGCTCTGCCGCGCTGCCGCCGCTGCGCTCGAAGTAGACGTCGATGATGCCGCCGGCGTTGATGGCGTAGTCGGGCGCGTAGAGGCAGCCGTTGCGCTTGAGCTCCTCGGCCAGTTGCGCGTCGGCCAACTGGTTGTTGGCACCCCCGGCGATGATCGGCACGCGCAGCGCTTCCAGGCTTTGCGGGTTGATGATGCCGCCCATGGCGCAGGGCGCGAAGACGTCGACATTGAGCCCGTAGATTTCATGTTGCAGCACGGCCTTGGCGCCCAGTTGTTCGACGGCGCGGCGCACGTTGGCGTCGACGATGTCGGTCACCCAGAGCTCGGCACCGGCGTCACGCAAAAGGCGGGCGAGGTGGAAGCCCACCTGGCCGACGCCCTGGATGGCGACGCGCAGGCCCTTGAGGTCGTCGCGACGCAGGCGGTGCTTGACCGCGACCTGGATGCCGATGAATACGCCATAGGCGGTGGACGGCGACGGGTCGCCGCTGCGCACGCCGCCGTCGAAGGCTTCGCGCTGGTTGGCGCCGGCCACGTGGCGGCTGCGCTCGGCCATGATCTGCATTTCCGCCGGGCCGGTGCCGGAGTCGGCAGCGGTGATGTAGCGCCCGCCGAGGGTGTCGACGAAATCGCCCATGGCCTGGAACAGCGCTTCGCTCTTGCCGTTGTGGGGGTCGCCGATGATCACCGCCTTGCCGCCGCCCAGGGGCAGGTTGGCGAGGGCGGATTTGTAGGTCATGCCGCGGGACAGGCGCAGCACGTCACGCAGGGCTTGTTCGTCGTTGGCGTAGTTCCACATGCGGCACCCGCCGAGTGCGGGGCCGAGGTTGGTGTTGTGGATGGCGATGATGGCCTTGAGGCCGGATGCCTTGTCGTGCCCGAAGACGACCTGTTCGTGGCCATCGAATTCGACGTGGGAGAAGACGGACATGGTGTACCTCTGTGTGCGTTTGTCTGGGTGAACGCCGGCCCTCCCCCATGGGAAGGCCGGTGCTGGGAGGGCGTCAGGCAGCCGAGTCGAACAGCCGCACCACGTTGATCTGGGTGGCCAGGAGCTGGGCACGCAGTTGCGCCTCGTGCTCGCGGGCCTTGGCCAGGCCGGCTTCCTTGACGTGGCCATAGCCGCGGATCTGCTCCGGCAGTTCGGCGATGGCCACCGCGACGCGGTAGTTGTCGCCCCGCAGGTGGGCGAGCACGGCTTCGAGGTTGTCTTCGTAGCAGCCGATCAGCTCGCGTTCCAGGCGCCGCTCTTCGCTGTAGCCGAAGGGGTCCAGCGCACTGCCACGGAGGAATTTGAAGGTCGCCAGCAGGCCGAAGGCTTTGAGCATCCAGGGCCCGAAGCTGCGCTTGCGGGGCTGCCCGGTGCTCGGGTCGCGCTTGGCCAGCCAGGACGGTGCCAGGTGGAACTGCAGGCGGTAGTCGCCGCTGAACTGGGCCTCGAGCTGCTTGCGGAAATCATCGGCGCTGTAGAGCCGCGCCACTTCGTATTCGTCCTTGTAGGCGAGGACCTTGAAGTAGTAGCGGGCGACGGCCTCGGTGAGTTCCTGGCCGGCACTGCTGTCGACCAGGCGCACGCGCGCCACCAGGTCGCTGTAGCGCTTGGCGTAGGCGGCGTCCTGGTAGGCGGTGAGGTAGTCGACGCGGAAGCGGATGATCTCGTCAAGGGTTTCGCAAGGCTTGGCCTGGGCCACTTCCGGTGCGGCGAGCTTCTCCACGGCAGGCAGGTCATGGGCGGCACGACGGCCCCAGAGGAAGGCTTCGCAGTTGAGTTTCACCGCCACGCCATTGAGCTGGATGGCCTTCTCGATGGCTTCGGCGGAGACCGGCACCAGCCCACGCTGGTAGGCATAGCCGAGCATGAACAGGTTGGTGGCGATGCTGTCGCCGAGCAGCCGCGTGGCCAGGCGGGTGGCGTCGATGAAGTGGGTTTTCTCCGCGCCGACGGCCTCGATCAGCGCCTGCTGCATGGCCTCGCCGGGTACCTGGGCATCCGGATTGCGGGTGAACTCGGCAGTGGCGGCCTCGTGGCTGTTGACCACGGCGGTGGCGATGCGCTCGTTGAGCTTGGCCAGGGCCTCTTCGCTGGCGGCGACCACCAGGTCGCAGCCGAGCAGCAGGTCGGTTTCACCGGCGGCGATGCGCACGGCGTGGATGTCGTCCTGCTTGGCGGCGATGCGGATGTGGGTGATGACCGGGCCGAATTTCTGCGCCAGGCCGGCCTGGTCGAGCACGCTGCAGCCCTTGCCTTCGATGTGCGCGGCCATGCCCAGCAATGCACCGACCGTGGTCACGCCGCTGCCGCCGACACCGGGCAGGAGAATGTTCCAGGGGCGCTCCAGGCCAGGCTGGCGCGGCTCCGGCAGCACGGTGAAGAGAGCGCCGCTGCCGACCGCTTTGGGCTTGCGCAGCTCGCCGCCGTGAACAGTGACGAAGCTGGGGCAGAAGCCTTCGAGGCAGGAGAAGTCCTTGTTGCAGGCGTTCTGGTCGATCTCGCGCTTGCGCCCCAGTTCGGTTTCCAGAGGCAGTACGGAGAGGCAGTTGGACTTGACGCTGCAGTCGCCGCAGCCCTCGCACACGGCGGGGTTGATGAAGGCACGCTTGGCCGGGTCCACCAGCTTGCCGCGCTTGCGGCGGCGGCGTTTCTCGGTGGCGCAGGTCTGGTCGTAGATGATCACCGAGACGCCCTTGAACTCGCGCAGCTCGCGCTGCACGGCGTCCAGCTCGCGGCGGTGGTGGAAGCTGACGATGGGCGCGAAGGTGGCGCGGGTGGGGTATTTCTCCGGCTCGTCGGTGACCAGGGCGATGCGTTTGACGCCCTCGGCGAAGACCTGCTGGCTGAGCTGGTCGACGCGCAGTTCGCCGTCGATGGGCTGCCCGCCGGTCATGGCCACGGCATCGTTGTAGAGGATCTTGTAGGTGATGTTGACGCCGGCGGCCACGGAGGCGCGCAAGGCCAGTTGGCCGGAGTGGAAATAGGTGCCGTCGCCGAGGTTCTGGAAGATGTGCGGCGTGTCGGTGAAGGGGGCCTGGCCGATCCAGGTGGCGCCCTCCCCGCCCATCTGGGTGAAGGTGTCGGTGTTGCGGTCCATCCACTGGGTCATGTAGTGGCAGCCGATACCGCCCTGGGCGCGGCTGCCTTCGGGCAGCTTGGTGGAGGTGTTGTGCGGGCAGCCGGAGCAGAAGTGCGGGGTGCGCACGGTCTTGTGCTTGGGCTCGGCGAGGGCCTTTTCCTTGGCGGCGAGGAAGGCCAGGCGCGATTCGATCTGCTCGCTGGAGTAGATGGGTGCCAGGCGCTTGGCGATGACGCGGGCGATCATCGCCGGGGTCAGCTCGCTGAGGTTGGGCAGCAGGGAGTTGCCCTCCTCGTCGAACTCGCCGACCACGCGTGGGCGCTTGTCCACGGGCCAGTTGTAGAGCTGGCCGGTGAGCTGGTCTTCGATGATGCTGCGCTTTTCCTCGACCACGAGGATTTCGTCCAGGCCCTGGGCGAACTGGTGCACGGAGACCGGCTCCAGCGGCCAGCTCATGCCGATCTTCAGCACACGCAGGCCGACCTTGGCGCAGAGTTCATCATCCAGGCCAAGGTCCACCAGTGCCTGGCGCACGTCGAGGTAGGACTTGCCGGTGGTGATGATGCCGAGGCGCGGGTTGGGCGAGTCGAGCTTGACCTGGTTGAGGTCATTGGCCAGGGCGAAGGCCCGGGCGGCGTAGATCTTGTAGGTGTTGAGGCGTTTTTCCTGGGCCAGGGGCGGGTCGGGCCAGCGGATGTGCACGCCGTCTTCGGGGAGGACGAAGTCGGTGGGGATCTTCACCTCGATGCGCAGCGGGTCGACGTCCACCACGGCGGAGGAGTCGACGTTCTCGGCGATGGTCTTGAGTGCCACCCAGCAGCCGCTGTAGCGCGAGAGCTCCCAGCCGATGATGCCGTAGTCGAGGATCTCCTGGACGTTGGCCGGGTTGAGCACCGGGATGGAGGCGGCGATGAAGGCGTGCTCGCTCTGGTTGGCGATGCTGGAAGACTTGCAGCCGTGGTCGTCACCGGCCAGCAACAGGACGCCGCCATGGGGCGCGACGCCGGCGGAGTTGCCGTGCTTGAAGACGTCGCCACAGCGGTCCACACCCGGGCCCTTGCCGTACCACATGGAGAACACGCCGTCGTAGCGCGCGCCGGGGAACAGGCTGGTCTGCTGGCTGCCCCACACGGCGGTGGCCGCGAGCTCCTCGTTGACGCCCGGCTGGAAGTGGATGTGGTTTTCCTGGAGGAAGGACTTGGCCTCCCAGAGGCTTTTATCGAGGTTGCCGAGGGGCGAACCGCGATAGCCGGAGATGAAGCAGGCGGTGTTCAGGCCATGGGCCGTATCGCGTTGCTTCTGCAGCATCGGCAGGCGGGTAAGCGCCTGGGTGCCGGTGAGGTACAGATGACCGGTTGCAAGCCGGTATTTGTCATCCAGGCGGATCTCGGCCAGAGACATGCGGGCGCTCCTTTTATTTTTATGGCGACCAAGGACGGCTACGGTTAGTGCCATCTTTCTGCCCCGTGGCAGGATCACTGCCCGGGACGCATGCTCAATAATCTGACTGAAGGGTTCTGCTTTTTTCTTTCTATTTTCGGACTCGAACGCCAATATTGCGCATGATTAATCCAACAAAAATAGTATTACGGACTGACTCATGCAGAACCCTCTGAGCCCTATCGATCGCAAGATCCTCCGCCTGCTGCAACACAACGCCGACCTCTCCGCCGCCGAGGTGGCCGAGAAGGTGGAGCTGTCCCAGTCACCCTGCTGGCGGCGGATCAACCGCATGCAGGAAGACGGCCTGATCGAACGCAAGGTCGCCCTGCTCAATCCCAAGCTGCTGGGCTTCTCCATCACCGTGTTCGTCAACATCAAGCTCTCGGCCCACGGGCGTAACAACCTCACCGAGTTCGAGAAAGCCATCGTCGGCTACCCGGAGGTACTGGAGTGCTACACCATGGCCGGCGGCTCGGATTACCTGCTGAAGGTGGTGGCACGGGATATCGGCAGCTACGAGCGCTTCCTGCGGGACCAGTTGCTGCAGCGGCCGCATGTGCTGGAAGCGCACTCGAACATCGCCATGAGCGAGGTCAAGCGCACCACCGAGCTGCCTCTGGATTGACCCGCTGAGCCGCCCATTCCAGAGCGCCTGGATGGCCAGCAAGCGAAGCGGCGAAAAGGCTCCGTGCAATTTGCAATGTGGAAAAATCGGGCGCCTTGCAAAGTGCACGGGCACACATTCGAAACATCAATGTAAGACTTTGATTTTAAAGCATTTTTAAAACCATCAAGCTTGGCATGACACCTGCTCTATTCCAGTCATGAGATTTCTGGATGCGAGCCCAATAATCATGAACAGTGTCATCACTCTCCTCGCAGCAACCGTATTGACGCTCCTGGCCGCCAGCGCGTTCGCCGCTCTGCAGAGCAGCCAGCAGCAACAGGCCGTCAAGCATCTGGTCGAGCGCATCCGCCCGACGCCGGTGCAGTTCGAGTACGCCACCCAGTCCGGCGACCAGCAACCCAAGGTGAGCCGCCTGCAGAGCAGCGAATGGCAACCCCGCCCCGCCCAGCGCCTGTCCTTCTGAGTGGAGAGCATGGACATGGCCCTGTGGGGAATGCTGTTTCCGGGGATGATCCTGCTGCTGGCGGCCATCGCGTGCGGGGCGCTCTGGGTGATCGATCGCATCACCGACCAGGGATTGGCGGATGAACAGAAGGCGGAGCGCCAGCGGGACGAGCGCATCGCCAACTATTACGACCCCTTCTTTTAGTGACGCGCCACGAATCCGGCGAGGAGATAGAGATGTCGAAGTCAGCCGTGCTGTTCCTGATGCTCAGCCTGGTGTTCACCCTGACCTTGTGGCTGGAGCCCTGGCAGGCCGCCTGGCCGGTAGCAGCGGTGAAGGTGGCACTGGCGACCAGCGCCGTGCTGTTCGTGGCAGCGTTGCTGGTGGGCAAGCGGGTGAAGTTCGATCCGGTACTGCGCTGAGTCAGGCTGTGTTGCGCGGGTGATTGAGCAATTGCAGCAGACGCTTCAGCGTTTCTTCCAGCGGGCCTGAGTTGTCCAGGACGGACAGGGCCGCGCCTCCCTCTTCCTGCAGCGACGCATTGAAACGGGCGTTGCGTGCCAGGCGGGCCTCTATCTCGGCAGCCGTCTCGCGTCCCCGGGCCTGAAGGCGCTGGCGCAGAACATCCATCTCCACCGTCAGCAGGATGGCGTGCAGATCGGGGTAGCGACGACGAGCCTCCGGCAGGTAGCCGCGCGAACCGTTGACCAGCACGTCTTCCCCCGCCTCCAGCCATTCGTCGATCTGCAGCGGAATGCCATAGGACAGCCCATTGGCGTGCCAGCTCATGGCGAAAGCGCCGTCTCGCTCCATCTCCGTGAACTGCGCGGGACTGACCGCCTGGGCCGCCTCCCCCACCGCTTCGGCCGAACGGGTGATGACCCGGCGCACGATATGGCAGCCGCTATCGGCGAGCGGCGCGCGTGCGGCATCGAGCAGGCTGTCCTTGCCTGAGCCGGAAGGTCCGATGAGATAGAACAGCCTGCCTTTCATCTGTGCACCTGGGAGCCTGGTCATTGCGAGCGCCACGGCACGGCCATGGCGCTCGCCACCTTACCCGGAAAGCATTTCAGATTGGAGAGGCCGAATGCGCTGGCGCTGTATACCGGACGTCGCACAGTAGCGAAATGCCAGTGCTTACTCCGATAGGGGGGACTACGCTTGCAAGATCGCGCTTTTAATCTGCCAGAAGCCCGAATTAGAGCGCTGGATGTGGCCTCGCGCACGAAATCTCCACGATCTTCAGCGAGGCGGGGAATTTTTACCCCCTACAGCATTCATATGTGGGCCTTTTGCATATTGACTCGCATTTCGGACAACTGGTGCTGGCAAAAAGCCGCTACCCAGCGCACAATGCGACACAGATTTGACGTCAAGGAACCGTTTAGGTGACTGCCAAGTCATAATGACGCCGATCGCGATGAATGGTTGAACGACTGATGCTAAAGATGGTCAAACCGGTGACAATCACGTAGCTCATTGCCAGCATCGCTCCCTGAACTAACCGGTTTAAATGTATGCGCCCTATGAAACAGGCTATCTATTCCAGCCGCACCGCTGACAAGTTCGTCGTACGTTTGCCCGAAGGCATGCGCGAGCGCATCGCCGATGTGGCGCGTAATCACCACCGCAGCATGAACTCCGAAATCATCGCTCGCCTGGAGCAGAGCATGCTTCAGGAAGGCGCCCTGGATGAAGGTCTGTCCATGCGCCTCGACAGCCCCGAGCTGTCGCTGCACGAGCGCGAACTGCTGCAACGCTTCCGCCAGCTTTCCCGTCGCCAGCAAAATGCGCTGGTTGCGTTGATCGCTCACGATGCTGAACTCGCCGCCGAAGAAGCCTGAGTTCGCAGCACGTCGACTGATTGATAGCCGCCCCTGAGGCGGCTTTTTCTTGCACGGCGTTTGCCCACTCCATACCCCACAAAGCAAAAGGCCCCACTGATGCGGGGCCTTGTGTTGTGAGCGCTAGGGCTAGAGCAGGAAGACGGTCGCAAGCCCGAGGAAGATGAAGAAACCGCCGCTGTCGGTCATGGCGGTGATCATCACGCTGGAGCCCATGGCCGGATCGCGCCCGAGCCGCACCAGCGTCATCGGGATCAGCACCCCCATCAAGGCCGCGAGCAGCAGGTTGAGCGTCATCGCCCCGGTCATCACCGCACCGAGGGACCAGCTGTCGTAGAGGTAATAGGCGACGAGGCCGATCACTCCACCCCACACCAGGCCGTTGACCAGCGCCACGCCCAGTTCCTTGCGCATCAGGCGGCTGGTATTGCCGGTGCTGACCTGGTCCAGCGCCATGGCGCGGACGATCATGGTGATGGTCTGGTTGCCGGAGTTGCCACCGATGCCCGCCACGATCGGCATCAAGGCCGCCAGCGCTACCAGCTTCTCGATCGAGCCTTCGAACAGGCCGATCACACGGGAGGCGATGAACGCGGTGACCAGGTTGACGGCCAGCCAGGCCCAACGGTTGCCGACCGACTTCCACACCGAGGCGAAGATGTCTTCTTCCTCGCGCAGACCGGCCATGTTGAGGACTTCCGTCTCGCTCTCCTCACGGATCAGGTCGACGATCTCGTCGATGGTCAGACGGCCGATCAGCTTGCCGTTCTTGTCCACTACCGGGGCGGAAATAAGGTCGTAACGCTCGAACGCCTGGGCGGCGTCATAGGCATCTTCGTCCGGATGGAAACTCACGGGATCGCTGGCCATCACCTCGGCCACCTGCTTGTCCGGATCATTCACCAGCAGGCGCTTGATCGGCAGCACGCCCTTGAGGATGCCGTCGTAATCGACCACGAAGAGCTTGTCGGTATGCCCCGGCAACTCCTTGAGGCGGCGCAGGTAGCGCAGCACCACTTCCAGGGTCACATCCTCGCGGATGGTGACCATCTCGAAGTCCATCAGCGCACCGACCTGGTCCTCTTCATAGGACAGGGCCGAGCGCACGCGCTCGCGCTGCTGGGCGTCGAGCGTCTCCATCAGCTCGTGGATCACGTCACGGGGCAGCTCGGGCGCGAGGTCGGCCAGCTCGTCCGCGTCCATCTCCTTGGCGGCAGCGAGCAGCTCGTGATCGTCCATGTCGGCGATCAGCGTTTCACGAACCGAGTCGGAGACTTCGAGGAGGATGTCGCCGTCGCGCTCGGCCTTGACCAGTTGCCAGACGGTCAGACGATCGCCAAGCGGCAGGGCTTCGAGAATGTGGGCGATGTCGGCGGGGTGCAGCTCATCGAGCTTGCGTTGCAGCTCGGCGAGATTCTGGCGATGAACCAGGTTCTCGACGAGATCCTGGTGCTGGCCTTCCTGACGATGGGTCAGGTCTTCCACCAGCTTGTGGCGATGCAGCAGATCGACCACCTGAGCGAGGCGGTCCTGCAGGCTATCTTGCGACTTTTTTACTTCTACTTCGGTCATAGCGCGCTCCACCCCCAGTGGCGGCGCACGCCAAGGAGGGTCAATCAGTCAATACGCGATCGTACAAATGCGGTCTTGAGTAACTACTGGGTAAGTCCATGAGGGGTGTCCAAAAGCCTCGGCGAGGCTGACTGCGCAATGATAACACCGGAGGGTCATTTTGCGCGTTACAAAATCGTGGCTAGAACAATCGCTTGCGCTGCAAAGCTGAGATCGCTTTCACCTTCCATACGACGTTGGCGCCCCTTGGTGAGACACCGTTAGGAAGAAATTAAAGCAGATACCTTCGAGGGCAACCGTCACGGAGGACATCGCCATGCGCACATCGCTCTGCACCCTGCCCCTTCTGCTCTACATCGCGCTCGAAAGCCCGCCGCTGGGGGCCTCCATCTACCGATGCGAGGACGCGCACGGGCATGTCACCTTCACCCAGCTGGGTTGCCCGGACGACGAATTGGTGGAGGTGCGGGAACGAGTCGAGGCCATGCAAGACAGCCCGGCATTGCTGCCACCAGCAAAGATCGAACGGATAACGCGAAACGCACGGAAGGAACAGGCCGAGAAGCCCAGGGAAATAGAAGTAGTGGGGGAAAGGCAGGATGGTTGCGGCAACCGCATCGTCGGCCAGGAGCGACGCCAGGCGATATTGCGCAAACAGGTGAGGACGGGCATGACCCGGCGCGATGTGGAAAGCATGCTGGGCAAGCCAGACAAGATCAGCCGTACCAATGGCCAGACCCGCTATCACTATGTCGCGAAGAAGGGAAAAGGACGCAGCCAGCTCGTCACATTCGACGAGCATGACTGCGTAAAAGGCGGGCGCTGAAGCGCGCCCGAAAGGAAGGGATAGAGGCCCGCCGTACTCAGCGACAGGCCTGGAACGCGGCCAATAGCTCGCGCTCGTAGCCGATGCGTTGCAAGCGCTCGGCACGCAGGGCTTTCATTTGTTGATCGATCGTTGCATCCAGCGCCAGCGACTCGACTGCAAACGCCGGCACCGCAGGAGCGACCACCTTGCAGGGAATCGGCACCGGCACCTTGACCTCGACCAGGTCAGGGGCAGGCTGCACCCCGGTGGAGCAGCCGGATAACAGCGCAAATGGCAGCAACCAGGCGACTTTCATGGCGCACGCTCCCGGCGAAGCTCTTCGGCAAACGCCAGGCGCGCCGCCTCACAGGCATCGACGCCTGCCGGCGATGGCTCCAGCATCACCCGGGTCGCCGCGGCGTAGTCCTGTTGCGCAGCCTGGTTGGCCCGTGCCTGGAGCAACTCGCCCTGGCGAGCTCTCTCCGCAGCACGAGCCTCGAGCTCGACCATGGCAGCGTTCTGCTTTTGCAGCACCAGCAGGCTGGCTTCGGCGCCACGACGGGACTCGGCCAGCTGTTGCCTCAGCTCCTCCAGTTGCGGGCGGTAAACGCGGGTAGCGCACCAGGCGCCCAGCCCGATCAACAGCGCCACCATCAGCAGCAACGCCAGCCACTTCCAGGAAGCGAGCCGGTTCATTCCAGCGCCTCCCGGGCCTTCAGCCAGAGCGCCTTGCGCTCTGCCAGGCCATTCAGCCCACCGTTGATACGGCGGGTGATGGCCTCGAAATTCCCAGCATCGGCCAGCGCATTCAAACCATTGGATTTCCAGAACCAGGCGGCAGACAACACCGCCTGCTCCGGTTGCAGCAGCAGATCCGGTTGCTCCAGCAGCGGCAGCCCCAAGGCCTCACCGCAACGCTGGTACATCCCGCGCCCGGTGATCTGCAACAGACCCCGCCCACGGAAGCGCCAGCCATCACCGGACTCCTCATCGCCATTGCCCATGCGATTGGCATAGACATGGTTGGCGATTACAGCCGGCCGCCGCTGATAAGCCAGCGCCAACGCATTGGGCTGCTCATCCGCTCCACGGAACCGACCTGGCCAGGTAGCCGCCAAGCCGGCAGCGCTGTAATTGAGGTTCTCCGCGAAGCGGGAGAAGCCAGCGGACTCATGGGCGCACTGGGCCAGGAAGGCGGATTGGCGGGCGGGGGTGGTGATGGAGAAGCGGGACACTGCTGAGGTAAGGGCGGAAATGAAAACGCCCGCTTCGGGGCGGGCGTTTGTATTCAGGACACTAAAGGCCCCACTCAATCGGTCAAGTGCATTCACTGTCATAGGCGCACCAATCTGAACTCATACCCGGGACATGTCTTCAATGGCCTGCTTCACATGAAGCCTCGCCTCATCCTCAAGACCATCTGCCATTGCCTGGCGTACCTTCGACTTGCTCGCAAGCCTGATCTCGCGCAAGGCATGAATAGCCACCTCACCTCGTTGTGCCTTCTCGAGGATTTCGTTGGCGGCCTGCTCAGGATTGCGCCCACCGATTGACCACGCGCTTACCGAGCGAGGTACGGAGTCGATCGGGTAGCCAGCCGACTTGAATGCTCGCGCCTCCATTGCAGCGACCTCATACTCGGCCAAACGCAGGGGGCTACCGACCACGCTTTCGAGTACCGAGTTACCGGCACGATCTATCGCCTCACAGAGCTTGCTCAGGCGCCTCTCTCTGGCAGCTACGACCAGTGCGTCATCAAGCACCCATTCACCGTCTTGCCAACGGTGGCACTCGGATGGATTCGGCACACGTAGCTCATCGCCATAAACATGAAGTCCCTCAATCACCTTCATTTGTACACACTCCAGGTGAAAACAGCGTTTGTGCAATTGGAATAGCTGATCGAAATGCCATTCTCGTAATCCGAACTTTGTATGGTTTTAACTCCCATACTGAATAGCAGCTCATCGCTGGATGCCACCTGAGCACCATAGGTATGTTCTACCTGATAGGTCTGCCACATCGATCGTGCACTAGTGTGGTCGAATCCAGCATTAATCGATGTTTGAAAAACATCGCCCACTGCGTTGTTACTGGATATGGTCATGGGCGTATATCCGTTCCAGTAGCTCTCGGTCACTACCGCAGCATTCCCAGGAACACAGTAAGCGGAAGAAGCCCCCATCCAACCCGTTCCAGAGAAAACGATGTGTGCCAAGCCGCTTTCCGGAGGCATCAGACAACTGAGACTTCCAGATGCAGCTTTGACATGAGGGTCCATGGGCAGATACAGCGTACCCGTACCGTTAAGCGAGACTGTCCAGCTATGGCTCCGCCGGTGATAAACACGCTGAACGAGCGGAGAACTTCCTGCAGCCCCGGTAATAATCCGCGCTAGGCAGATATCCAGTACCGTAGATGGAAACCCACCCCCCGACTCGCCATTCACAGACCCTTTCAAGGAAACAGGAATTACATCACTCAACTTGCCCTTTTGAACGTAGATCGACAGGGCACCATTGATCACTTGAGCCCGGAGGAAGTACTCCGAGTTGATAGCCAGATCGGGACTGCCCCACGCCGACGTTACGAACGGCCTTGCGATCCCTGTCTTCGTGCTGTCGACTTCCACAGCAACGCTCAAGGAAACCCCGGCAGGAATAGTGACTTTCCCCCCCGCGCCCGCTACCGCCTGGGCAGTAAGCATGATACGGCCGTCATCAGTAGCAATCACCGGAAGCGAAAGCGCATGAAAAGGCAGCCCGATGCTCTTGAACGTCACGCCATCCTGAATGCCATACCCATCTACGGACGTTGGTTTGTTGGTGATCGAGCTGAAACTGTGGGCATGAGCCAGAGCAGCATAGGTATCATCCAACTCACTCTTGGTGACCTTCAAGGCCTCCCAAAGAGCGGCATATGAGACCGGCCTCTTCCCGGTATTGGCAGTAATGCTTCGCCAGAGTTTTCCACTCTCCTGAACATATGCGCCAATAGGGTAATCCTCAGTGGCGGACCACTCAGGCACACCGCGCTGCATCAAATAGCGCACTGCCTCATCGCCGCGCTTGAACAGCGAGTTGAACCACTCCATCGGCGGAATGCCATCGGTCTGGTCGAAGGTAACGCCCCAGCCACGGGCGATATCAGGGAAGCTTTCCAGTTCCCCGGGTTTGGCCCCCGAGGCGAAGACCGTCTCGTTGGGGCGATTGTATTGAGTCATGAATAAAACCTCGTTCGATTCGTTTGCTAGAAAACCACCCAGCGATTGGCCAGGTGGTTGAGCGGCGCCTCCCCTCTTGTGGGTTCTGTCTGCCGCCCGGAAATAAAGGTGGTCAGTCACCCCACCGAAAACGAATCGACGAACTCCATACCTTCGATACAAATCGACAACGAGCCGGTCAGTAAAGAGAGCGGCCCGCAGAGTGCGGGCCGGATACACGCGTTAGATCAGTCGCTAAAACAGCGCTCCCTGAATCGGCATCTGGGTACTACATCAGAGCCGATACTTTCGTAAACGAAAACCTCGTCGCCCTGAAGGCGCGAAAATGCTTCGTTAGCCCAATTCCATCCAGGTAGTGATACTTGCGCCTGCTGTCAGCGAGTAGGTAACACCATTCGGAACGATGGCATACACGGTGGAGGAAATGGTTCCACTTGATATAGGTGTCAGTTGCGCAACCAATAGCCCGCCTACGTGAAGGCCACGTGTAGCTGCACCGTTTGCGGCAAACACACTTACGAACTTGGGTCGCCCGCTGGTATTCGTGTACGTGACGCCAGCAGAACGGCTGGCAGTTACATCCTGCCAAGACTGCCCATCGCCCAGAGTGCGTGGACGCGCCTCAAGCGCCTCTACCCTCGTCACCAACGCTGCGTATGTCGAAGAAATTGCCGCCGCATCGATGGTTCCGGCGTTGGTCACCCCCCCTCCCATCCTGATGATCCAGCAGCCAGTTACGTTGAGAGGACGCGTTTCCGAAGCAACCCGAGGCGCACCGTTTACTCCATCGCCAATCGGGCTGCGGATTGCTCCAACCCCCGAAGTAACACCATTCGACATGGCGACGTTTGTCGCGCTGAGCCCTGTTGTACCGGCAACGCCACCAATATCCAGATTGTGCCAGTGACCTTGCATAGCATCCGTTTGCACAACACCGTGCGTCCCTGTGGACAACGTTCCATCGCCCCTCAGGAACAATGCCCCCAACGATCCCACCGCCTTGCCGTTGTAGTCGGGCATACGGAACGTGGTACTCCCATCGCCCTCAGTGAACATGCCTCGCTGCGACGGATCGCTATTCCAGAGTGCCTCGGTCGCTTTGGGCAGCCTCCCTTCACTGACGGCTGCCCAGATATCGGGATAGAGAGCCCGATTCAACAACTGGCCATCCGCAGGCGCCCAACCCGCAGGAATAGAGTTGCGGAACGACCACCACATGACCGAGGCCGCAGGCAAACCGGTTCCCAGCGTATTGTCTGCGTGCAAAACCGAACGCCAAGGGGACCAGACACCGCCGCCAAGAAGACGGAACTTCATCGTCACCAGCGAAACGTCGGCACTGCTCACATAGGGCAATGCAACCTGAATCAGGTTCGCGGCATAGCGGGCAGTCAGTAGCCAGTAGTAGTTGGTTACCCCGCTGCCCTTCAGCATGCTTGCCTGGCCATCGGGGTGGTTGGCATTCCTGGATCCGGCAGGTCCTCCGAGCAGCTTGGGATACCAACCTGGTTCAGTTACCGCATTGAAGTCCGTTTGCGAATCCGTCGTGCTTGCCGCAGGAACGGTACCGCCAGCCGGTGTCATCAGTACCTGAAGCTGCGCATTGGCCGTCGGCGTACCTCCGGCGCCACTGACGTAAACCACCGGCACCGAGCGATAGGTCCCGCTGTCCACAAGATCCCCGGTGACACGGAAGCGGTGAGCGACCGTGCCGCCTGAGCGGCTCTGGATACAAAGGGTGTCGCCAGCCCGCAAGAGGGCCACTATGCGGCTGTAGTCCAGGCCTTCGGCGCTGGACTTGGCGATCAGCAACGATGTGGCGTCGGCTGGGTTGGTGGTGTTCAGCGCCAGGTAACCGTTGGCTACGCCACCCGAGGTGGCACTGCTCCACTGCCACTGGCCGAAGTTGATGGTGCCGCCACCCAGTTGCTCCTGGATCAGCGTTTTCAGAGCCTCTCGAGTCAGCGCCGTCTCGACCCACTCGGTCGGGTTGAGGGACGGCCGCTTTCCAACACTGCCCACCTTCGCCTTCCAGATCTTGCCACCCTCCTGCACATGGGCGTCGATCGGGTAGTCCTCCGTGGCGGACCACTCGCCGATACCACGCTGCAACAGATAACGCACCGCTTCATCGCTGCGTTTGAACAAGGCGTTGAACCACTCCATCGGCGGGATGCCGGTGGTCTGGTCGAAAGTCACCCCCCAACCTCGAGTGATGTCAGGGAAGCTTTCCAGTTCTCCGGGTTTGGCACCCGAAGCAAAGACCGTCTCATTGGGGCGATTGTATTGAGTCATGGATAAAACCTCGTTCAATTCGTTTGCTAGAAAACCACCGGCGGTTACCAAGTGGTTGAACGGCGCCTCCCCTTTTGCAGGTTCGGTCTACCGCCCGGAAATAAAGGTGGTCAGGTGCCCCACCGAAAACGAATCAACGAACGCCATGTCTTCGATACAAACCGACAACGAGTCAGTCGGAAAAGAAACGGCCCGCAAAATGCGGGCCGCAAATAAGCGTTACATCAGTCAGTCGAACCTATCACTGCCACCACTTATCGCTCGTGTAGTCGCAGGGGACTGCCTCCATGTCCTTCAGACGACGACCTGCCAAGACCAGTGCCCGAGTACGCGCTGCCACGGCCGTGGCGAAAGCCAAAATAGTATGGGCATCCATGGGCATGAGGGTATTGTCTGCCGTGATCCAAGTGAAATCCTGTTCTGGCTCCATCCAGCGCAGATCATCCGACTTGGCACCGCCTGTCATTGCCATTAAAGCCAGTTGAGCAGCTTCGATGATGCGTTCGCGGTCGATTGGCCTGGATTGGAAGTGCGCACCATTGAAGCTGATCCCCCGTCGATACGCTTGTCGCGCTCGGCGTCGACCTCCACTCGCGTTGGCTGGTAGACCGGATTGCAGTGCACCGAAATGTCTTCGGGGGTCATCACCTCCAGGCCACCTGGGATAAATGCATCCTCGGAGCCATCTGCAGGGAAGGAAAAAATTTCACGAGTACTAGGGTTTCTTAAGAATTTCATCAACGAAGCTCCCACCATTGTGTCATTGATGTGCTTGAGTTGACCGAGTAGGTCGCTCCAGCCGGAATGGTTAATGACAAACAATGCCCAAAGGACATGTTTGCAATTGAAGGGCCGCCAAGCGTCTGACCATTGACAGTCACGCCGAGGTACGACATGGGTACGCCAGTCGCCACTAGGTAAAGCTGTATTGAGCGCCCGGTTGCGTTGGTATAAGTGGTCGCCAAGACTCTGTTTACCAGTACATTTGTCCAACTCTGTCCATCGCCTAGCGTTCTCGGGCGCGCTTCCAGAGCTTCTACGCGCGTAACCAGGGCCGCATAGGTCGAAGAAATCGCTGCTGCATCGATTGCTCCGGCGCTGGTAACTCCGCTACCCATCTTGACGATCCAGCAGCCGGTTACGTTGAGCGGGCGGTTTTCAGCTGCGGTGGGAACGACACGTGATGCATCGAAACTCAAAAGCGTGCTGGCGCCTGTTCCAGACGGCCCGTTGCTAGTATTCTCTGCACTGAACGCTCCCGTCGGGGCTGAGCCAACTATCTTGGCTCCTGCCCCCGTTATGTTCCGAATGGCATCCCCTTGAATCGAGCCAGAAATGCCGCTCGACAACGCCCCATCCCCCCGCAGGAACAATGCCCCCAACGACCCCGCCGCCTTGCCGTTGTAGTCCGGCATCCGGAAGGTAGTGCTGCCGTCACCTTCGGTGAACATGCCGCGCTGGGAGGGATCACTGCTCCAGGTTGCCTCGGTGGCCTTGGGCACCTTGCCATCGCGAATGGCCGCCCAAACGTCGGGATACAACGCACGGCTCAACAGTTGACCATCTGCCGGGGCGCAGCCAGCAGGGATGCTGGCGCGGCTCACCCACCATTGGACGGACATCAGCGGCATGCCCATGTCCGAAGCCCCCGACGGCGTCAGCAATACCTGCAGCGAAGCATTCGCCGCCGGCACGCCACCCGCCCCACCGACATACACCACCGGCACCGAGCGATAGGTCCCGCTGTCCACCAGGTCCCCGGTAATGCGGAAACGATGAACCACGGCACCGCCATCGCGGCTTTGGAAGCAGATGGTGTCCCCAGCTCGCAAGATGCTGAGGCCACGGCTGTAATCCAGTCCTTCGGTGCTGGCCTTGGCAATGAGCAAGGCAGTGGCGTTTGCCGGCGTGCCGTTGTTCAGTGCCAGGTAGCCATTGGCGAGAGCACCCGAAGTGGAGGCACTCCACAGCCATTGGCCAAAGTTAAGGGTCCCGCCCCCTAGCTGCTCCTGAATCAGTGTCTTCAGGGCATCACGGGTCAGCGCCGTCTCCACCCACTCGGTGGGGTTGATCGACGGCCGCTTCCCAACGTTCGCCACCTTCGCCTTCCACACCTTGCCACCCTCCTGCACATGGGCGCCGGTCGGGTAGTCCTCGCTGGTGGACCACTCGCCGATGCCGCGTTGCAGCAGGTAGCGCACGGCTTCATCGCTGCGCTTGAACAGGGCGTTGAACCATTCCATCGGCGGAACGCCGGTGGTCTGGTCGAAGGTCACCCCCCAGCCGCGGGGGATGTCGGGGAAGCTCTGGAGCTCGCCCGGCTTGGCGCCGGAAGCGAAGACCAGTTCGTCGGGACGGGTGTATTGCGTCATAGGAACCTCGCGAATTTTCCTTGGTTGAAGCCGAGTGCGCCGGGGGCGCCACGGAAGCCGAATGCCCGCTGGGGCACTGCGACGTAGAACTGGATGCGGACACCGGCCGGGCGCGGCAGGATGTCCAGGGTGTTCAGCGCGTAGCGCTTGAAGTCGCTGATCTGGTCGGTGCGGATGACCACGGTCAGGCTCATGTCGTACTGGTCGAAGACCACCGTTTCGCTGTTGAAGATGAAGCGCAGCGCCGCGCTGATGTCCTCGATGGTGCCGAGCTGGTAGTTGCGGGCAATGCGGCAGCGGATGAGGAAGCGGTAGTCGTCGTCATCGAGCACCGCCGACTCACCCAGCGGGTCGCCCATGCGGTACCACTTACCCTTGCCGAAGCCCTTGGCGCCGGCCACTTCAAAGAAGCCGAACAGGCTGCGCGGCGCCAGGCCGGGCAGCACGCGGCCCTGGCCGACATGCTTGCCGACCAGGTCGAGGTTCACGCCTTCGGCGTTGTCGATGTCCAGTGTTTCAGGGAGCGCCGCCAGCCCTTGCCAGGTATCGCCGAACTGTCGCGAGAGCAGTTCGGCGGTGGCGGCGGCCCGGGGCTTGCCCTGGTACTGCCAGATCAGCAGGCGGTCGTAGCTCATAGCACCACCACTTCGATGTCAGCCTGGGCGAAGCGGGCCCGTTCACGGACGCCGATGACGATGTTGTCCGCCGCCAGGGCGCCGCTGCGGCGGCCGATCTTCAGCTGCTCGACCCAGAAGCCCTGCACCGTGTTGATCGGGCTGTAGAGCCGGGAGAGCTGCACGTCCTGGCCGATGCGGAAGTCCAGCTGGGCCAGCTGGGCCTTGATCGCGGCGACGTCGATGGCGGTGAATTCGGCGTCCCGGCGCAGCTGGACGAAGGCTTTGCAGTCGACCATCGCCGGGCGGTCGAAGCGGATCAGGCGATTGACGCCCTGCCCGTCCACCACGGTGCGCGATTGCTGCCCCATGAGGCCGGTGCCGGCGGGTTTGCGCAGGAAGATCGCCTGGGCGATGGCCTGCTCCTCGCCGCCATCGACGATGAGGTTGAGGCTGTGCCCGGGCACGCCGTCGGCGTCCGCGGTGGAACCGGTGTTTTCCAGCCCGACCACCTGGCGCACGTCGGCCAGTTGCAGCAGCGCCGCCACCAGGCCGTCGAGGCTGTTCTGCGCCGGGCGGGAGCGGCTGCGGTAGAAGCGCGCCCGCAGTTCCGGGTCGGTCTCCTCTTCCGCGCCCACTTCGGCGGCGGCCAGGTTGGTGGCGGTGTCCCAGCCCAGCACCAGCGTCTCGATGGTGAGCGCGCTGTTGGCGGGCAGGTTGAAGGCACCGAGCAGCTCACTGCGCAGGTCGGCGCGGGCCGAGCCATCGGTGCCGAGGGTGATGTCGGCGACCAGCAGCCAGCGGCCGCGGTTGATGTCCCGCAGCACGGAGCCGGCGGGAATGAGGGTGCCGGCGCGGCCGGTAAGGGCGGCGCCGCGCAGGTAGCTGTAGCGCGCCTGGCGCCGGGTCAGGCCGGCGTAGGCGACCCGCTGTTCCAGCCAGGCACCGCTGGCGTGGTCCGGGTCCAGGGCGCGGTAGGTGACCTCGCCCAGCTCCTCCAGGTCGGCGCGGATCTGGGCGATGAGCCCGAGCATCTGGCCGTCCGGGCTGTCGGGGGCAAGGTCGATGTCGTTGCCGTAGATGGCGCGGAAACCCTGGTCCAGATCCGCAAGGATGCTGTCCAGGCGTTCACCGACATAGCCCTTGTTGGTCAGTTGTCCCATGTTGGTTCTCCAAAGAAAAAGCCCCACGCGAGGTGGGGCTTCGGTATGACGGCGGTTGCGGCCGTTCAGCGCTGCACGCTGGTGCTCAGGCTGGTACCCAGGCTGTCACGCAGGGTCACGCCGATGCTCAGGCGCCTGTCGTCGGGGCTTTCGCTGATCTGGAAGTCCAGGATCTCGCTCACGCCCTCGGTGGTCAGGATGCAGCGCTTGATGTCGACCTCGATCTGCGCCAGGTCCGCTGGCCGCTCCATGCGGGGCAGCCAGGGCAGGCCGTGTTCCAGGTCGAGGAACCAGTCGCCGCTGAAGGAGCGCAAGCGCGTACACACGCGCTGCGCCACGCACTCACTGCCGTCGGCGTAGTTGTTGCGGCCCTGGCCAAAGGTCCAGTCGCCGTCCTTGTCTATTCGTCTCACTCTCATTGTCATGTCCTCATTGCGGCACGCCGGTGACGCCGGGGCCGGCCATGACCTGGCCGTGCAGGTGGCGCTCCAGGCTGATGCCGTTGGAGACCACGTCGCCCTTGCCGGTCATGCCGGCCTCGAACACCACCGGGCACTTGATCAGCACCTTGGCGCCGTCGAGCGTTAGGGTGCCGCCTTCGTCCAGGCGCACGTAGGCCGAGCCGTCCAGCCGGCGCAGTTCCACCGCGTCGGTGGCGAAGGCCGGGACGACCTGGGGCAGCGAGCTGATGCCCATGATCGCCACGGCGTCGGACAGGTCGTGCTGGCGATAGTCCAGCGGCTCCGAGGAGCCGCCCGACTGCCACCAACCGTCGATGCAGCGTTCGTTGAACACCAGCAGGCACTCATCGCCCGGCTTGACCGGGAAGGTCAGCACGAAGCCGCCGCCCCGGGGAAACTGCACCGGCACGTCCGGCAGCAGCGGCAGGGCCTGGCGCGAGCCATCCATGAGCTGCTGCTCGATCATCGGCTGCACGCTGGCCACCTGGCGCGCGGCGTCGAAGGCGACGATGCGGCCGGGCAGCGCGGTGTGCAGGCGCTTGAGGCGGGCGTCGATGGTGGAGCGGTTGGCCTTGTCCATCGACGGGGTCTGCCAGTCGTAGTTACCCATTGCCCTTGCCTCCCTTGTCGGTCTTGGCGGCGTCCTTCTTCTGGAACTCGCCGCCGATCACCGACAGCACGCAGTACCAGTCCTTTTCCATCACATCGCCCTTGCTGTTGATGGTGACGATCTTGTAGTCGCCGTCGTAGCGCGGCTCGATGGATTTCAGCCGCACCGTGCCGCCAACCCGGGGGCCGGGTCGATCAGGCAGGTCAGTTCCAGCCCGCCGCCCTTGATCTCCTTGGGGGCGCCGATCAACCCGGTCTCCTGGGACAGGAACACCGCCTGGTCGTCGAGCACGTAGCCGGCGGGAAGCAGCAGCAGGTCGCCATCCTGGATCGACCAGTCGGCGCCCTGCTCCGCCGCCACTTCGCTCAGCACGTCGCGGCTCAGGCCGGACAGCACCTTGCCCCGAGGCAGCGGGCGCTGCTTGGGCAGGACGACCTGCCCAGGCGTGGTGCCGGTCATGCTGGCCACCGCGACCTTCACGTGGTCGTTCGCGGTACTGCCGGCGGCCAGGGTGGTACTCACCCGCGCCTCGCGCATATCCGTGTCACCGGTGTTGCAGGTGAGCACAATGACGTTGTCCAGCTCCTTGCGCTCCAGCGCCACGGCAGTGATGTCACCGGCGTAGAGCAGGCGCAGCTCGCTGTAGCCAGCCCACAGCCAGACCTTGCGGAAATCGCTGCCGTAGAGCCATTCGCGGTGCTCGCGGTTGAGGTTCCAGATGCGGATCTCGGCCTTGTTGGGGGTGTTGTCGATGCTCTTGGTGAACTCGAACGTGACCCGCAGGCTGTCGATCACCAGGCCGTTTTCCTCGCTGCCCAGCACCAGGCGGTATTGCCGGCCGAACTGCCTCATGGCTGCACCTCCGACTTCTCGCCGATGTAGAGCAGGCAACGGCTGCCCATGTCCTTCCCGCCCATGGGGTCGAGCCCGACGCCACTGAGGTCGTCGAGCCAGAGGAAGAACGGCAAAGTGCTGCGCCACAGCATCGGCACGCCCACTACCAGGGTCAGGCCCTGGGCCAGCCAGGTGTTGTCGGACTCGTCCAGCAGGTCGAAGGCCCAGTGATCGCCGATGCTGTTGTAGCGCAGAGTCAGGCGCAGGCGTTGCCCGGCGAAATCGAAGCTCTGCTCCTGCAGCGGTTCGCTGCTGATGGGGATTCGTTTCATCTGATAACCCCAAATACGGCATGCATCAGGCTTTCATTGCGCTTGTCCGCCTTGGGCGTGGTCTTGCCCTGGGGCTTCTTCGCCGCTGCCTGGGTATCGCTGCGACCGGAGCGTTCGGTACCGGCGGCCGGGGTCACCACGCCATTGATGACGCGGGTTTCCACCACCAGGATCTCACGCAGGGTCAGGTCCAGATCGATGGAGCCGTCGAGTGTCTGTGTGGCTGCAATGGTGCTGAGCAGCATGTTCTTGTACAGGTAGAAGCCGGTCTGTACCTGCAGCAATTCGCCGGCCTTCTGGGTATCCAGCAGACACTGATAGATCTGCTGCAGGCGTGACTGGCTGGGCGAGCTGTCGAAACGCGACAGCGGCTGGGACTCCAGCATCCAGGGCGCCAGGGGACGGGCCTTGGTGCCATCTGCCAGGGGCTCCAGCCAGCTCTTCAGTTCGCGCTTGGCACGGCTCTCTCCCTGCGAAGTGCGGGGTGAGAGCAGGCCAGGCAGGATGTTGTCGAGGAACCCTCGCCCGCTGCGCACTCCCGGCATGCTGTCGATGGGCAGGTTGGCTAGAGGGTCGTAGTGCTCCACCACGGTGCCCTTGATAATCAGGGAGCGCGGTTGCACGTAGGCGTGGTCGGCGATGTTGGCACCGCTTTCCACTGGGTTCTCGGTGATCTTGAGGTCGGATTTGTGTGTTTCGCTTATCACCGCATCGAGCCTCAAGGTTCCGATACGGCGGTTGATCAGCATGACCATTGATTCACCTCACTGCCTAATTTCGCTGCTGTTGTTGTGAGTGGTCAGGCGTTGCTGGTTGCGTGCGACCTGCTCGGCCACTTCGCGGCCGATCTCGCGCGGGTTGTCCCCCGCCACGTTTACGGTCACCGTCTGGCTGTAGCTGTTACTGACCGGCTGAGCCGGCATCGCCAGGACGCCGACACCCGCCGCAGCCTGGCTCTGAGCGCCCTGCACACCAGCGGACAACTGGCTGGCTCCGTCCACGAGGCCAGGCCCGTTGGCCATCAGTGCGGACAGGCCACCCGTGCCAGGCCCCTTCATCGCGCGCCCAGGACCAGGCTGAGGTGTTGCTCCAGCCTCGCCCTCCTCTTCGCCTCCCAAACCGATGTAGGAAGCGGCTTTGGATATAAAGCCCCCGATGATTTCGAACTGCGCCTTGAGCGCTTCGAACCAGCTGCTGAAGGCTGCCTTGACGCCTTCGAAGTCGCCGTTTATCGCGGCGAAGAACATCTGGAAGATGGCGACCAGCTGCATGACGCTGGCGCCGATGATGGTGAACAGATCATTGCCGAAGGCCGTCACGGTCTCGCCGTTTTCCGCCCAGAACGCTGCGAACACCTCCTTGAAGGCGGCCAGCGTTTCATTGATGCCTTCCAGGCCGGTCTTGAACGGCGCCCAGAACTCACCGAGCGCCGACTGACCACCGTCCAGGTAGGTCATGAAGTCGTCGACGAGCGCGATGAGGCCGATCAGGGCGGCGACTATCCAGGTCACCGGGTTGGCGGCGAAGGCCAGGATGGTGGCCTGGCCGACCCAGGCCAGGGCGGCGCCGAGCATCATCAGGGTCGCCTCCCAGCCGACGGTGGACTGCACGACGGCGTCCACCGCGCGGCCAAAGTTGACCAGGGCGTCCAGGCCCTCCCCCACGATCTCCATGGTTCGGGTGAGGCCCGCCGCGATCAGCTCCTTGTTGGCATCAAGCAGGCTCAGGAAGCCCTCGGCCAGATAACTCAGCTGCGGCGCGATGCCGAGGGCGACACGTACCTTCACCGCCTCCAGCATCTTGTCGAGGCCGTCCATGGCCTTCTCGTAGCGCTGGGCTTCGGCGACATCGCTTTCGCTGACCACGCCGAGGGAGTCCTGCCCACTCTTGAGCCCATCCAGGCTCTCCAGGGCAGAGCCGATATAGCCGGCGATCGTGCTGACGAAGCCGCCGATTCCGGAGGCGACGGAAAGCAGCGAGTCGCTCGCCTTGGCGGCGGTTTCCTGCACCTCGTTGAGGGTGTCTACATAGCTGTAGAGGTTGGTGATGTTCTGCGTGAGGGAGTTGTCGGTGATGCTCAACTCCTGCTTCACGCTATTGGTGATCCGCGCCAGGCCGAGCGAAAAGCCGACGCCAATACCGAGTTTGTCGATTTCAATTGCTGCCATTGGCCTGCCTCTCATGGGCCTGACGCTGTGCGTCATCCCACTCCGCTATCGCGTCGTGGAAGTCGCACAGGTCAGCCAGGGTGTAGAGCGCGCGCAGCTCATGCAGGGTGCAGAGCTGGCGCATGACAGGGGTGAAGAGGAACCAGTCGGTTACTCCGCCTTGGCCTGCCCCGGCAGAATCGCCGACAGGGCGGGCATGGCGGCGGCGAAAAAATCACCGAACTGGTATTTCACCCCCTCGATCAGCAACGGCAGCAGGTGGCCGCGATGCTGGTTGAAGTGCGCGTCGGCACGGTCGGCCAGGCGGAAAGCCGCACCGTCCTCCGGCTGCGCATTGACGTGCTGGAGCACCAGCGTCTCGATCTCCGCCACCACCGGATCGCCCAGGTTGGCGAGGATGGCGCCGATGGCCAGGGACTCACTGCCCTCGCCGCGCTCGATCTTTACGCCCTGCAGCAGGCGCGCGGCCTTCTTCAGGGCGTTCCAGGCCGGCATGGCATTGGCCGGGCGCATGACGTAGGAGATGCCATCCAGGTTGATGCGATGTTCGGCGTTCATGTTCAGGCGACCCCTTGTTCCAGGCTGACGTTGGCGCGTTCGAAGACGATGACCCACTGGATGTCGTTGGCTTCGCTGCCACGGGTCACTTCAGGACGCGTGGTGAAGTAGCCCTTGGTGGCGCTGATCAGGTCTTCGTTGAGCAGGTCACGCACCTCCAGGGTCAGCGGCACGAAGGCCTTGAGGTTGCCGTCCTGCAGGGCGCGCAGGCCATTGAGGTACTTGTTGTCCGCCGAGTGCTGCTTGAGCTTCAGGGTCAGGGTTGCGGAACGGTCGTTGTTGGCGACGAAGACGCCGCTGCCGTTGCTGCCCATCTTCAGGGTGCCGGCGGCGTTGTTGAAGGCCAGTTTGAGGGCGTCGGCGCCGCTGGCCCAGTCGCGGATCTCGTAGCCGTTGATCAGGACGGACAGTTGGTTCTGGTCATAGATAGCCATGGAAAATCTCCGGAAAAGAAAAGGCCCCATCGAAGGGGCCGAAAAATAGGTTGGCGATGGGATCAGCGATCGAAGTTGACCAGCACGTCCACCGAGTGCACGGCGCCGGCCATCTTCAGGGCCACCTGGATCGGCGGCGCCTTGCGCTGCTCACGGTCGGAGGTGGACAGGTTGTCGACGCTATCGGCCCAGACGTAGAAGCCTTCGTCGAGGCGCTCGCCGCTGACGAGGTTGCCGAAGGGGTCGCCGTTCCATACGCCGGGGGCGAAGGCGCCGTTGTTCACGCCTTCGCGGCAGACCTTGCGTACCGAGGCGAGCAGACGGGCGACGCCCGCGTCGGTCAGCGGCACCTTGCCCGGGGAGCGGTACAGGGTGGCGAAGACTTCCTTCTGCACGGCATCGACGTACCAGTCGAGGATGTGCACTTCATCGAAGAAGCGACCGCCGATGACGGTGCCTTCGGCGACCATCGCCGACTCGTCGAAGTAGGTGTAGAAGTTCAGGCCCAGCTTGCGGCACTTGTCGGCCTCGGTGAGGGTCAGGTTGTCCGCGCTGATGCCTGGCAGCTGCTTGAACTTCATGGTCAGGGTGGAGTTGTTGGCGGCGAAGTTCACCGACAGCGCACGGGCCAGCCAGCTGTTCACCGCATAGGGGTCGTTCTTGTCGAAGACCGCGACGGTGCGATGGCTCTGGCGATCCACCAGGCGCTTGAAGGGGTTGCTGGCGACGTTCTCCAGGTGGCTCGGGTTCTGGGTGGTGACACCGAAAACCTTCTTGTCGGCGGCCAGCACCCAGGCGGAAGCCTGTTCGATCTCGTCGTCGGTCAGGGACGCGGCGACGGTGGCGGCGTACCAGCCGGCGTTGACGTCCAGCAGCGCGGCGAAGGCCTGCGGCAGGGTCTGCGCGGAAAGCACCAGGGCATCGGCACCGGCGACCTTCTGCGCCATGCCGTTCTCCAGGCGCAGCAGGCCACCCAGGTAGGTGCCGGCGGCGCCCAGGTCCTGGGCGAAGCCGATGGCCTTGGCGGCGCCAGCGACATCGGCGTCGAGGATGAAGCGGTTGGCGACGGCGTCATAACGGCAGCTGACGGCCTGGGCGGTCAGCTTGGCGTCGATCAGCGCGGCGATGGCGGCGAAATCGGCGGCGGCGCTGAAGTTCAGGCCGCTCACGTCCTGGCGCACGCCATCGACGGTGATGGACAGCTGGCCGGCGCTCACTGCCTTCAGTTGCTCCAGGGTGGCCAGCAGCGGGGTGCCGTTGATGGCGGCCTTGACCGCCGGCACGTTGCGGGTCGATTTCAGCCAGCGTGCCACCAGCAGTTGCTTGGGTCGCGGGCTCTGGGCGAAAAAGGCGCTGGCGGCGATGGCGGTCTGCGAGGAGCTGCCGAAGGCGGCCTCGACTTCGGCCTGGCTGGCGCAACTGATGTACAGGGTCGAGGCGTCGATGAAGACGTTACCGGCCTCGGGGGTGAACAGGGCCAGTTGGCCGAAGTCGCGGCGCGGGGTGGATACCGGCTGCACGTTGAGTTGTACGTTTACGATCTGCGAAAGCGGAAGGGACATATCAGGTCTCCGATGTATTCACTGTGAGGGTGGCGGTGAGGCCCGTATCGGTGTGGGCGGTCACCACCGAGGAAGCGATGTGTTTCTGTTCCAGGGTCACGCGGTGGTCGTGGCCGAGGACGAGGTCGATGCGTGCCTGTTCACGGGCTACGCCCGCCTCGACGCTGGACAGGTTTTCGATCAGCGCCGTGCGCAGCAGGGCAACACCGAGGCGCCGCAAGCGGTCCTGGGCGAGGCTGGACTGCAGCACCGAGCGCGCGTCATGGATCAGGTTCAGGGCGCCGGCGCCGTAGCCGACGAGGCCGAAGGTGGTCTCGCAGCTGGTGACGACGGTTTCCCGTTCGTTGTTGCCGTTGAATTCGCGGCGGGACTTGCCCTGTTCCGCCGACTGCGTTTCACGCAGGCTGGCGTAGAGGCCGGACGGCGGTGCCGCTGCCTGGTCCGCCGCGATCAACGCGCCGACCGGCAGTTCGAGCAGGCCGCGCAATGCCTCGCGCAGGGCGACGACATCCAGCCGAGTGGCGGTGATGGCCATTGAGTCCTCCTGGTAAATAGGTGCGACCAGGCAAGCGGCGCGCAGGAGTGCGCGCCGCCGCCTCTCGGGTCGCGGTGGATAAGTTGAAAACGAAGTGGGCGATCAGCCCAGGTGCAGGATCCGTGCGAGATTGCCGCGGGCCCGAAGCACCAGGAACAACAGGATCAGCAGGACGCCGAGCATCCAGGGCGAAAGGTGCTCGCCCTGGTAACGCCCGAGGGCGATGGTCAGTGCCTGGCATCCCGTGCACAGCGCCAGGAGGTAGGCGCAAAGTGAAACGCCGGGGCGAAAGCGTGAGCCACGCCGCCGGTAGATCAGCAGTCGGAAGCAGATCGCTGCGCAAACCACGAGGGTGCCGGTGGCCAATGGATCATCCATCCTTGCCTCCCGTTCCACGCCGCAGGATCGTCCGCAACCAGGAAGGCAGCTGACCGCCGCGCATCCATTCCAGAAGACCAACGCCTGCTGTCACGCAGAGCGTCGCAGCGACGAACGCCACTGCCCCGCTGGTTTGCGAAATACCGCGACTGACCGCCTCGACGGCGGTGTAGTAACCGCCGACCCAGGACACCAACAGGTAGCCCACACGAGTGAGGGCGCCATAGTCACGGGCGAACACCACGAAGAAGATCGCGCCGCCGAAGCCGCCGATCAGTGCATTTCCATCGACACCGGGCACGATCATCGCGACCCCGGCGCCAGCTACTCCGCCTGCCATGGCGACCGCAATGCTGGGCTCGGTCATGGAAGACTCCTTGCAAGAAGGCCCGGCGGATTTCGCCAGACCCAGAAACGCCAAAGCCCGCAGTGCGCGGGCTTCGGTTGGTTTGATTTCGATCTTGGAGCTATCTTACCTTTATCGTCCCATATCGTCAATATGGGAAAAGCCGTTTTTTAAAAGAAATTTTTCCTCATCAATGTGCAATAACGATCCCCGCGCTGGACATGGGTACTTCGAGGCGCGCCACTGCGTCACGTAGCTTGCCCGCCACCTTGGTGCGCCAGTCCTGGTCCCAGCGATGAAGCGTGCTTTTGGACAGCCCGGTGAGCCGCTCGACTTCGCGGATGCTGTGCGGCGGGCGACGGAACATACGCATTAATAGTGCGAGCGCCGCACGCTGCTCGGCCGAGTCGGCCTGCGGGCGCAGCCAGTCACGCAGGGCCGCGATCGCCACCACGAAATCGCGCCCATGCGCGTACTCGGCCTGCACCACCGCCAGCTCCAGCGGGTGATCGGCCAGCAGGCGCTGGGCGAAACGGATGGTCATTACCGACTGCGCCTGCCACTCGTGCGGGCTCAAACCGCTGGGCAGCTTGCTGACGAAGCTGGTGTCGAAACGCTCGCGCAGCACATCGATGGCCATCGCCGTCGACGAGCGCGGGCCGGCCTTGTGCTCAGCCATCCAGTAAGCAACTGCCAGCGCCTGTTCTGTAGTCTGGAACATGTATTTCCCCTTCCCATGGGCCGACCCCCTGGCCGGCTGAACGATGAAAGCCGCCCCATTTCGCCGCTCCCCAGGTCATCAACGGACCGGGGAAGGCGCCATGGGACGGCAGAATTTCTGGTACGGATTATATAGTAGTACCTATATTTTTGCACTTGCATTGACATAGGTCCGCCCTTATTCTGCGCCCATGGAACTCAAAGACCGCATCAAGGCCGCCCGCAAGCACGCCAACCTGAGTCAGGTTCAGCTCGCCAGCGCCGCAGGCATGACACAGACCTCTATATCCGACCTGGAACGCGGCAAATCCCGCGCGACCAGCTTCGCCACCCAGATCGCTACCATCTGCGGGGTCAGCCCGCGCTGGCTCGCGGAAGGCCATGGCGAGATGCTGGAGGGCCGCATGAGCCGCCAGCCAGGCAATGCCGACTGGTTCGGTGGCGTGGAGTCCTGGGACGATGAAACGCCGCTGGATGCCGACGAGATCGAGCTGCCCTTCTATAAGGAAGTGGAGCTGTCCGGCGGCAAGGGCAGCACGGTGGTGCTGCAGACCACCGGGCGCAAGCTGCGCTTCGGCAAGTATTCGCTGCGCAAGAAGAACATCGATGCCGCCAGCGCAGCCTGCGTGACGGTGAACGGCAACAGCATGGAGCCGGTGCTGCCCGACGGCAGCACGGTGGGCGTGGACACCAGCGCGCGCACCATCAAGGACGGCGACATGTACGCCTTCGACCACGACGGCCAACTGCGCGTGAAGCTGCTCTACCGCCTCCCAGGGGGCGGCCTGCGCGTGCGCAGCTTCAACAGCGACGAGCACCCCGACGAGCGCTACGAGCCCGACGAGGCCGCCGAGCACATCCAGATCATTGGCCGGGTGTTCTGGTACTCCGTCCTGCTCTGAACCCACCTCTCCAAACGCGAAGCCCGGCCCATTGCCGGGCCTTTTCATTACAGCCCCTACCCTCCACCACCCCACAAAGCAACGCGCCACGGAGAACCCTGGAGACAGCGAGAAGGGAAGGCATTTGGCTTGCAGCTTGCGGCTTGCGGCTTGCAGCTTGTGGCTTGTGGCTTACCGCTTGTGGCTTGCGGCGCTTGCCACTGCCGTATCACTTTTTCAGACACAAAGAAAAAGGGCCTGCATTTCTGCAGGCCCTTCTCTTGTATGGCGCACTCAGGAGGATTCGAACCTCCGACCGCCCGGTTCGTAGCCGGGTACTCTATCCAGCTGAGCTATGAGTGCGTTTCGGTGGTTTTAGACCAGGTCACCACTGGTTGTCCCCAAGATACGCCGACCTCGATCGTCGTATCTGATATGGCGCACTCAGGAGGATTCGAACCTCCGACCGCCCGGTTCGTAGCCGGGTACTCTATCCAGCTGAGCTATGAGTGCGTGTAGGGCGCGCATTATAGAGATCCTTCAATCTTCGTCAACTGCTTTTTCGATATTTTTCAACAACTTATCGAACTAACCGCTGACGTCTCTATAACACTGAATAATGGCGGAGAAGGGGGATTCGAACCCCCGACACCCTTTTGAGGTGTACTCCCTTAGCAGGGGAGCGCCTTCGGCCACTCGGCCACCTCTCCGCAACACGGGGCGCATGATATCCATGTTTTCCCCGTTTGCAAAGCAAAAAATGCAGAAAAATTAGTGGCTTGGTTCTTGGTCTTTCTCTTTCTGTATGCGTTGGTAAATCTCTTCACGGTGCACGGCAACCTCCTTCGGCGCGTTAACGCCAATGCGCACCTGATTACCTTTCACGCCTAACACGGTGACAGTGACGTCGTCACCCACCATCAGGGTCTCTCCGACCCGGCGAGTCAGAATCAGCATTCCTTTCTCCTCACGGATTTAAGTTCAGGGACAAAACAGTCTGCAAAAAAGAAATGGCATCGCCCCCTCAGGATATCAAGGGGTCTCCACCCAAGTATTGACCAGCACTGGCAAAAGGAAAGTTCCAACAGTACCGGCCAAAAACGACAAAAGGCGCGGGGTTAGCCGCGCCTTTCGCTATAAGCCTCACTCACCCTGTCGGGCGGGGGCGTCCAGCTCGAAAGCGGTGTGAAGGGCACGCACGGCCAGCTCGAGGTACTTCTCCTCGATGACCACGGACACCTTGATCTCGGACGTGGAGATCATCTGGATGTTGATGCTCTCCTTGGCCAGGGCCTCGAACATACGGCTGGCCACGCCCGCGTGGGAGCGCATGCCGACGCCGACGATGGAGACCTTGGCGATCTTGGTGTCGCCACTGACTTCACGGGCACCGATCTCGCGAGCGGTCTGTTCCAGCACCTGCAGCGCGTTCTGGTAGTCGTTGCGGTGCACGGTGAAGGTGAAGTCGGTGGTGTTATCGTGCGCGACGTTCTGCACGATCATGTCCACTTCGATATTGGCGGCACTGATCGGCCCGAGGATCTTGAAGGCAACGCCGGGGGTATCCGGTACGCCACGGATGGTCAGCTTGGCCTCGTCGCGATTGAAGGCGATGCCGGAGATGATCGGCTGTTCCATGGATTCCTCTTCATCAAGGGTAATGAGGGTGCCCGGACCCTCCTGGAAGCTGTGCAGCACGCGCAGCGGGACGTTGTACTTGCCGGCGAACTCCACCGAGCGGATCTGCAGCACCTTGGAGCCGAGGCTGGCCATTTCCAGCATCTCCTCGAAGGTGATCTTGTCCAGGCGCTGGGCCTGGGGCACCACGCGCGGGTCGGTGGTGTAGACGCCATCTACATCGGTATAGATCTGGCACTCGTCGGCCTTCAGCGCCGCCGCCAGGGCCACGCCGGTGGTGTCGGAGCCGCCACGGCCGAGGGTGGTGATGTTGCCGTGCTCGTCCACGCCCTGGAAGCCGGCGACCACGACCACGCGACCCGCCTTGAGGTCGCTGCGGATCTTCTGGTCGTCGATCTGCAGGATGCGCGCCTTGTTGTGGGCGCTGTCGGTGAGGATGCGCACCTGGTTGCCGGTATAGGAAACCGCCGGCACGCCACGCTTGATCAGCGCCATGGAGAGCAGGGCAATGGTCACCTGCTCACCGGTGGAGACCATCACGTCCAGCTCACGCGGCACCGGCTTATCGCTGATCTGCTTGGCCAGGTCGATGAGACGGTTGGTTTCGCCGCTCATGGCGGAAACCACCACCACGATGTCGTCGCCGCCTTCGCGGAATTTCTTGACCTTCTCGGCCACCTGCTCGATGCGCTCGACGGTGCCGACCGAGGTCCCCCCAAACTTCTGTACGATCAAAGCCATTTCAAAAGCCGCCTAATCCCGTGAAGGGCGCCCATTAAACAATCAACGCAGAACACTGCCAAGGCCCGCCGGGCGTGGGGCGGGCCGTTGGCGGCGGGGTCTTACAGACCCTGCTCGACGAACGGTACGGCCAGGGCCAGAGCCTGCTCCAGAGCCGCGGCATCGGTGCCACCGCCACGGGCCATGTCAGGACGTCCACCACCCTTGCCGCCGACCGCAGCCGCGGCCTGCTTCATCAGATCGCCGGCTTTGAGTTGGCCGGTCAGGTCCTGGGTGACGCCGGCGACCAGTGTCACCTTGCCCTCCAGCGCGCCGCCGAGCAGGATCACTGCGCGGCCGAGCTTGTTCTTCAGTTGGTCGACCAGCGCCAGCAGCGCATCGCCGTCCAGGTCCAGGCGCGCGGCCAGGACCTTCACACCCTTGACGTCCACGGCCGAGGCCGCGAGGTCGTTGCCGGCGGCGCTGGCCGCCTTGGCCTTGAGCTGCTCCAGCTCCTTCTCCAGCTGGCGGTTGCGTTCCACCAGGGCGGAGAGCTTGTCCAGCAGGTTGTCACGGCTGCCCTTGACCAGGCCGGCCGCTTCCTTGAGCTGTTCTTCCGCGCCGTTCAGGTAGGCCAGCGCCGCTGCGCCGGTCACCGCCTCGATACGACGTACGCCAGCGGCCACGCCGCCTTCGCTGGTGATCTTGAACAGGCCGATGTCGCCGGTGCGGGACACGTGGGTACCGCCGCACAGCTCGACGGAGAAGCCGTCGCCCATGCTCAGCACGCGCACCTGGTCACCGTACTTCTCGCCGAACAGCGCCATGGCGCCCTTGGCCTTGGCGGTCTCGATATCGGTTTCCTCGGTATCGACCGCGCTGTTCTTGCGGATCTCGGCGTTGACAATGTCTTCCAGCGCCTTCAGCTGCTCGGGCTTGATCGCCTCGAAGTGGCTGAAGTCGAAGCGCAGGCGCTGGCTGTCCACCAGGGAGCCCTTCTGTTGTACGTGCTCGCCCAGTACCTGGCGCAGCGCAGCGTGCAGCAGGTGGGTGGCCGAATGGTTGAGCGCGGTGGCCTGGCGCACTTCGCCTGCCACTTCCGCCTTGACCGAAGCACCGGCGCTCAGGCTGCCCTTGGCGACCACGCCATGGTGCAGGAAGGCACCGCCGGCCTTGGTGGTGTCTCGCACGTCGAAGCGCACACCGGCGCCTTCGAGGTAGCCGCAGTCACCGATCTGGCCGCCGGATTCGGCGTAGAACGGGGTCTGGTCGAGGACGACGACGCCCTCCTCGCCTTCCTGCAGGCTGTCGACCGCCTGGCCGTCCTTGAACAGCGCGACGATCTGGCCGGCGCCGGAGTATCCCTGGTAGCCGAGGAAGCGGGTATCACCATCAACCTTGACCAGGCTGTTGTAGTCCATGCCGAAGGCACTGGAAGCACGGGCGCGCTGGCGCTGGGCTTCCATTTCACGCTCGAAGCCTTCCTCGTCGATGGTCAGCTCGCGCTCGCGGGCGATGTCGGCGGTGAGGTCCGCAGGGAAGCCGTAGGTGTCGTACAGCTTGAACACCACGTCGCCCGGGATGACGCTGCCGGAGAGGCCGGCCAGGTCCTGCTCGAGGATCTTCAGGCCGTTCTCCAGGGTCTTGGCGAACTGCTCTTCCTCGGTCTTCAGTACGCGCTCGATGTGTTCCTGCTGCTGCTTGAGCTCGGGGAAGGCTTCGCCCATCTCGCCAACCAGCGCGGCGACGATCTGGTGGAAGAAGCTGCCCTTGGCACCCAGCTTGTTGCCGTGACGGCAGGCGCGGCGAATGATGCGGCGCAACACGTAGCCACGGCCTTCGTTGGACGGCAGCACGCCGTCGGCGATCAGGAAGGAGCAGGAGCGGATGTGGTCGGCGACCACCTTCAGCGAGGCCTGGCCTTCGTTGGCGCAGCCGATGGCCTTGGCAGCGGCGTTCAGCAGGCTCTGGAACAGGTCGATCTCGTAGTTCGAGTTGACGTGCTGCAGCACGGCGCTGACGCGTTCCAGGCCCATGCCGGTGTCAACGCTCGGCGCCGGCAGCGGGTGCATCACGCCGTCCGCCGTGCGGTTGAACTGCATGAAGACGTTGTTCCAGATCTCGATGTAGCGGTCGCCGTCCTCTTCCGGGGAGCCGGGCGGGCCGCCCCAGATGTCCGGGCCGTGGTCGTAGAAGATCTCGGTGCAAGGGCCGCACGGGCCGGTGTCGCCCATCGCCCAGAAGTTGTCGGAGGCATACGGCGCGCCCTTGTTGTCGCCGATGCGGACCATGCGCTCGGCGGGGATGCCGACTTCCTTGGTCCAGATGTCGTAGGCCTCGTCATCGCTGGCGTAGACGGTAACCCAGAGCTTGTCCTTGGGCAGGTTCAGCCATTTGTCCGAGGTGAGGAATTCCCAGGCATAGGTAATGGCATCGCGCTTGAAATAGTCGCCGAAGCTGAAGTTGCCCAGCATCTCGAAGAAGGTGTGGTGGCGCGCGGTGTAGCCGACGTTGTCCAGGTCGTTGTGCTTGCCACCGGCACGCACGCACTTCTGGCTGGTGGTGGCGCGGGTGTAGGCGCGCTTTTCCAGGCCCAGGAAGCAGTCCTTGAACTGGTTCATGCCGGCGTTGGTGAACAGCAGGGTCGGGTCGTTGCCCGGGATCAGGGAGCTGGAGGCGACGCGAGTGTGCCCCTTCTCTTCGAAGAAGCTCAGGAAGGCTTCACGGATTTGAGCGCTTTTCATAGGTTCTTCCACGGAAACTGCGGCCACGAATCGCCGGCAAAGGGCCGCATTATATAGGCCCTGTGCCTGCGGGATAGTGCCTTTATGCGATAGAAAACGGCTATCGGAGGCTATCAGGTGATCAACGGCGGCGGAACTCGGCGAACGCCTCGATCACCCGCTCGATGCCGGCGGCATCGACGTCCAGGTGGGTCACCATACGCAAGCGCGGCGCGGCACTCAGGACGATGCCCCGCTCGGCCATGAAGGCTTTCGCGGCCGGCGCCTGCGAACCCAGGTCAACATAGACCATGTTGCTCTGCACCGGCTCCACGCTGTAGCCCAGTTCGGCCAGCCCGGCGCCCAGGCGCGTGGCGTTGGCGTGGTCGTCCGCCAGGCGCTGCACCTGGTGATCCAGGGCGTACAGGCCCGCAGCCGCCAGCAGGCCGGCCTGGCGCATGCCGCCGCCGACCATCTTGCGCAGGCGCCGGGCCTTGGCGATCAGTGCCGCGCTGCCGCACAGCACCGAACCCACCGGGGCGCCCAGGCCCTTGGACAGGCACACGGAAACCGAATCGAAATGCTGGGTGATCTCGCGGGCGTCCACGCCCAGCTTCACCGCCGCGTTGTACAGGCGCGCGCCGTCCAGGTGCAGCGCCAGGCCACGGCGCCGGGTCAGCTCCCGCGCCGCCGCCAGGTACGCCAGGGGCAGCACCTTGCCCTGCATGGTGTTTTCCAGCGCCAGCAGGCGGGTGCGGGCGAAGTGGAAATCGTCCTGCTTGATCGCCGCCTCGACCTTGGCCAGGTCGAGCGAGCCATCGGCCTCGCCATCGATGGGCTGCGGCTGGATCGAGCCGAGCACCGCCGCGCCGCCGCCTTCGTATTTATAGGTGTGGGCCTGCTGGCCGACGATGTACTCGTCACCGCGCTCGCAATGGGCCATCAGCCCCAGCAGGTTGCTCATGGTGCCGGTGGGCACGAAGAGCGCCGCCTCGAAGCCCAGGCGCTCCGCGAGCGTGGCTTCCAGGCGGTTGACGGTGGGGTCTTCGCCATAGACGTCATCACCCAGCGGCGCCGCCTGCATGGCGTCGCGCATGCCGGGCGTGGGTTGGGTGACGGTATCGCTGCGCAGGTCTATGACGGCCATCTCGGGGCTCCTTGGCTGGGTAAGGGAACGACCCTAAAGGAGCGCGACGAGAGGAGCAAGGGGGAGCGAAACGTCCTTCGGCAAGCCGTAGCCTGGGCATCAGCCCGGGAACGAGACGCGCATTGGATCAGTCGACTTCGGCGGGGACGATGAGGATGCCGGCGCGCAGGCCGTTCTTCACCTTCGGGTTGGGGAAGATGATGCGTGCACCCTCCTCCTCGATCACCCAGCGGGTGCCGGCGATGTCGTCGGCCAGCAGGTAGCCGACCGGCAGCTCGCTGAAGTTCTCGATGTCCGCCGGCAGGTGCAGCTGGAAGGCATCGCTGTGCTTGATCACCTCGCGGGACACGGCGAACAGCTGCAGCGCGCCGAGGTCCTCGCCCTCGCCTTCCGGCTCGGCGCCTTCCACCAACAGGCGCAAGCGTGCTTCCAGCAGGTCGAGGTTGACCTGGCCGTTCTCGCCGAACGGGCGCGCCTTGCCCAGCTCCAGGGTGAAGGCTTCGGCCTCCAGGCTGGCGTAGGTGTAGGAGCTGAAGGTGATACCGGTCTTGTTCTGCAGCAGCACCGCCTCGATGCCGGCGGCGCCCAGGCGCGCCAGTTCGCGGCGGGAATGTTCGCGCCCCTCCTTGTACGGATAGAGGGCGAACTGCTCGATCTTCGAGCCACGGATGGCGGTGTGCAGGTCGTAGTGCAGGCGGGTACGGCTCGGCTTGATGAAGAAGGCCGCGGCCAGGCGCTCCAACTCGTTGGCGCGCATCGCCTCGAAGCCGCTGGTCTGCTCGTGACGGCCATTGAACAGGCGGTTGATGTCCTGCTCCAGGTAGCGCTCGCCGCGGCGCATGGCCTCGGGGTTGCCGAGCAGGAAGAGAATGCGCGAGCGGGGCTTCAGCTCGCCGCGGGCCACGCCTTGCAGCAGGCGGTCCAGCAGTTCGATCGGTGCCGTCTCGTTGCCATGGATACCGGCGGAGAGCAGCAGGTCCATGCCGTTGTCGGCGTTGACGGGCGGGGTGACCTCAAGCGCCCCCTCGCCCAGCCAGTGCAGGCGGGTGCCCTCGGCGGTCAGTTGAATCTTCTCGGTCGGCTCGCGGCCGGCCAGGGTCAGTTCAAGCAGTTTGCCAAGGGCCAACATCCGCGCGTCCTCAATGATCGTGGTTGCAGTCCGGGCCATGCACGTGGCCGTCCTCGTCGTCATCACCGGCGTCGGCCGGCTCCATCTCCAGCTGCAGGCTGACCAGGTTGGTCGCCAGCGGGCGCAGCAACAGGTTGGCGTACTCGGTATCGCCTTCCTCGACATCCACGCCGATCAGCAGCTGGCCGTTGCCGGCGGTCTGGATCCAGACCTCCTTGCCCTGCCACATCACCGCAAAGCGCGTGCAGGAGGTTTCGAGCTGGGTACCGTCGGTGTCTTCGAGGATGAGTTGCAGGGCGTCGGACATCTTTGAACTCCTAGAGGGAAGCTGGAAGCTAAAAGCTGGAAGCCGGAAGTGGTTCACCGGCAGACGGAGTACCCACTTCCAGCTTCATGCTTCCAGCTACCGGCTCAAGTTAGTTGAAACGGATAAACGGCGCCCAGTTTAAGGATCTGCGTCAGCTCATCCAATGCCGTGCGGCATTCAGTGAGCAATTGTGGATCAGCCAGGTCGGTTTCGCTCAGGCGATCGCGGTAGTGCTTCTCCACCCAGCCGGTCAGGCTGTCGTAGAGCGAGGGGGTGAGGATCACGCCCTGGTTCACCGCCGCCAGCTCGTCGTCCTTCAGCGCCACGCGCAGGCGCAGGCAGGCGGGGCCGCCGCCGTTCTGCATGCTCTGCTTGAGGTCGAAGACCTTCACCTCGCGGATCGGGCCGTCCTCGGCGGTCAGGGTCTGCAGGTAGTTCCACACCCGCGCGTTGTTGCGGCACTCCTCCGGGACGATCAGCAGCATGCTGCCGTCGGCGCGGCTGAGCAGCTGGCTGTTGAACAGGTAGGAACGCACTGCGTCCTCCACCGTCACCGCATCACGGGGCACGCACACGGCCTGGAAGCGGCCACCGACGCGGCCCAGCTTGTCGTGCAGCTCGGCCAGCACCTTGTCGGTGTCGAGGAAGGCGTCTTCGTGGTGGAACAGCACTTCGCCGTTGCCCACCGCGATCACGTCGTTGTGGAACACGCCCTGGTCGATCACCGCCGGGTTCTGCTGGGCGTAGACCACGCCGGCCTCGCTCAGCCCGTGCAGGCGTGCGACGGCCTGGCTGGCCTCCAGGGTCTGCCGCGCCGGGTAGCGCGCCGGTGCCGGGAAGCGGCTGTCGAAGGCGCTGCGGCCGAACACGAAGAACTCCACGCCCGCCTCGCCATAGCCCTTGCAGAAACGGGTGTGGTTGGCCGCGCCTTCGTCACCGAACTGCGCCACTGCCGGCAGCGCGGCGTGGTGGGCGAAGTGGCGGTCGTTGGCGAACATCGCACCCAGCACACGGCTGGTGGTGGGGTGCTCGATGCTGCGGTGGAACTTGCAATTGAGGTTGGCGGCGGTGAAGTGCACGCGGCCATCGGCAGTGTCGGCGCTGGGGCTGACGGTGCAGGCGTTGGCGGTCCACATGCTCGAGGCCGAGCTGCAGGCGGCCAGCAGCGGCATGGCCTCCTTGGCGGCCTTCTCGATCACCTGGGCGTCGGTGCCGGCGAAGCCGAGGCTGCGCAGCGCGGCGACGTCGGGGCGCTCCTGCGGGGCCAGTACGCCCTGCTTGAAGCCCATGTCCATCAGCGCCTTCATCTTCGCCAGGCCCTGCAGGGCGGCTTCCTTGGGGCTGGAAGCGGCCTGGCTGTTGCTCTGCGACGCCACGTTGCCATACGACAGGCCGCCGTAGTTGTGGGTCGGGCCGACCAGACCGTCGAAGTTCACTTCATGGGCGCTCATAGGCTGACTCCAGGCGTCAGGGTTGCAGGCAGGGCAAGGGTTTCACTTTCCAGCGAAGCGACCGGGTAAGCGCAATAGTCAGCGGCGTAGTAGGCGCTGGCGCGGTGGTTGCCCGATGCGCCGATGCCCCCGAAGGGCGCACTGCTCGCGGCCCCGGTCAGTTGTTTGTTCCAGTTGACGATGCCGGCGCGGCTCTCGATGAAGAAGCGCTGGTACAGCTCGCGGGAATCCGACAGCAGCCCGGCAGCCAGGCCGTATTGGGTGGCATTGGCTTCGGCGATGGCGGCATCGAAATCGGCGTAGCGGATCACCTGCAGCAGCGGGCCGAAGAACTCCTCGTCCGGGCGCTCGGCCACGGCGGTGACGTCGAGGATGCCGGGGGTCAGCAGCGCAGCGGTTTCCAGCGGCTGGGACATGGCCAGCAGCGGCGTGGCGCCCTGGGCGATCAGGTGCTCCTGGGCCTTGAGCAGGTGGCGCGCGGCGTCCAGGGAGATCACCGAGCCCATGAAGGGCGCCGGCTGGGCGTCGAAGGCGCCGACCTGGATGCTCGCCGCCACCGCCACCAGGCGTGCCAGCAGCGCGTCGCCCCAGGCGCCTTGCGGCACCAGCAGGCGGCGGGCGCAGGTGCAGCGCTGGCCAGCGGAGATGAAGGCGGACTGGATGATGGTGTACACGGCGGCGTCGACGTCGGCGAGCTCGTCCACCACCAGCGGGTTGTTACCGCCCATCTCCAGCGCCAGGATCTTGTCCGGACGGCCGGCGAACTGCTGGTGCAGCAGGTTGCCGGTGCGGCTGGAACCGGTGAAGAACAGGCCATCGATGCCGGCGCTCGCGGCCAGGGCGATGCCGGTCTCGCGGGCGCCCTGCACCAGGTTGAGCACGCCGGCGGGCAGGCCCGCTTCGATCCAGCACTTGACCGTCAGCTCGGCGACCTTGGGGGTCAGCTCGCTGGGTTTGAAGATCACCGCGTTACCGGCCAGCAGCGCCGGCACGATGTGGCCGTTGGGCAGGTGGCCGGGGAAGTTGTAGGGGCCGAACACCGCCACCACGCCATGGGGCTTGTGGCGCAGCACGGCGGTGGCGTCGGCCAGGGGGCCGCTCTTCTCGCCGGTGCGTTCGCGGTAGCTCTGGATGGAGATGGCGACCTTGTTGACCATGGTGGTCACTTCGGTGGCCGACTCCCACAGCGGCTTGCCGGTCTCCTCGCCGATGCAGCGGGCGAGTTCGTCGGCGTGGGCCTTGAGGGTGAGGGCGAAGCGCTCCAGAACACCGATGCGCTCCTCCAGGCTCAGCCGGGCCCAGGCCGGGAAGGCGACACGGGCGGCGGCCACGGCGGCCTCGACCTGTTCGGCGCTGGCGCCCTGGCCGTTCCAGACGGATTCCTGGGTCACCGGGTTCAGCGAGTCGAAGGCCTCGCCCTGCCCCGCCTGCCAGGCGCCTGCGATGTAATGGGTGCTCATTTGACGGACTCCTTGGCCGACAGCGGCACGGCGCGGACCGAGGCGCCAGCCGAGAGTTTCAGACGCTTGGCGGTATCCGCGTCGACCACCAGCGTGCCAGCGGCCAGACGGGCCGGGGCGGCGGTGACGCGGCACTCCTCGCGCTTGCGGTTGTGGATCAGGTACGGCGTGGCATCGTCGCCCGGCGTACCCACGGCCAGCACCAGCGTCTGGCTGTCCTGCACGGCGCGGATCTTCGCGGTCTGGCACTCGATGGCGGGGCCGGCGTCGAAGATGTCGACGTAGCCCTGGAAGCTGAAGCCTTCACCCTTGAGCATGGCCAGCGCCGGCTCGGTGTCGGCGTGCACGCGGCCGATCACGTCACGGGCCGCCTCGGAGAGGAAGCAGGTGTAGAGCGGGAACTTGGGCATCAGCTCGGCGATGAAGGCCTTGTTGCCGACGCCGGTGAGGTAGTCCGCGCGGGAGAATTCCATCTTGAAGAAGTGCCGGCCGAGGCTGTCCCAGAAGGGCGAGACGCCGTTCTCGTCGGACATGCCGCGCATCTCGGCGATCACCTTGTCACCGAACAGCTCGGGGAACTCGGCGATGAACAGGAAGCGCGCCTTGGACAGCAGCCGGCCATTGAGGCCGGTGCGGTAGCCGGCGTGCAGGAACAGCGAGCAAAGCTCGGAGTTGCCGGTCAGGTCGTTGGCCAGGAACAGCGTGGGGATCTGCCGGTGGATGTTCAGCTCCTGGGAGGCGCTGACGGTGAGCCCGACCCGGTAGTTGTACCAGGGCTCGCGCAGGCCCACGGCGCCGGCCACGGCGGAGATGCCGACCACCTTGCCGTCGTCGTCCTCGAGCACGAACAGGTAGTCCGCGTCGCCCCGTTCGGCTTCGCCGTGGAAGGCCTTCTCCGCCCAGCCGACTCGGTGCGACAGGCGCTCCTCGTTGGCCGGGAGGGTGGTGAGGCCGGCACCGGTGCTGCGCGCCAGGTCGATCAGGGCAGGCAGGTCGGCGCTGCGTACGGGACGAACGATCATAGTGACTCCGTTAGAGCTGCATGCTTCAAGCGGCACGCTGCAAGCCGGCGGCAACGGCCGCCGCTTGGCGTTTCGGTTTAAATCGCTACCAGGCGCACGCTGGCGCCTTCACCCACGCCGAGGGCTTCGGCGATCTCCAGGCTGAGTTCCACCGGCTTGCCGGGCACCCAGTCGAGGTCCGCCACCACGGCGCGGAAGTCCTGCAGCAGGCCGTTGCTCACCAGGTACTGGCGGCCACCCTTCTGCTGCTCGCCGATGCGCACGGGCACGACGCGGCTCTGGGCGATGGAACGGATGCCGGAGGTGCGGGCGTGCAGGGTCGGGCCGCCATCGAAGATGTCGATGTAGTTGTCGGTCTCGAAGCCTTCACGCATCAGGATGTCGAAGGTGATCTGCGCGCGCGGGTGCACCTGGCCCATGGATTCCTGGGCCTCGTCCGGCAGCAGCGGCACGTAGATGGGGTAGTTGGGCATCAGCTCGGCGAGGAAGGTGCGGCTCTTCAGGCCCGAAAGGCGCTCGGCCTCGATGTAGTTCAGGTCGAAGAAGTTGCGCCCCACGGCGTTCCAGAACGGCGATTCGCCCTCGTCGTCGCTGTAGCCGACGATCTCCACCACCACCGCATCGGCGAAGCGCTCCGGGTGGCTGGCCATGAACATCAGGCGCGCCCGGGAGTTGAGCTCGGCGCTGGCGGTGCCCACCAGCTCGCGCTGCACGTAGAAGCTGGTCAGCAGGCTGTTGCCGGTGAGGTCGTGGCACAGCGAGAGGACGTGGATCTTGTTGTGGATCTTCAGCTCGCGCGAGGCGTGCACGAAGGTCTCGTTGCGGAAGCTGTAGAAGGGCTCGGAGAAGCCGGCCGAGGCGACGATGGCCGAGCAGCCGACCAGGCGGCCGGTCGCGGTGTCTTCCAGGACGAAGAAATAGCTTTCCTCACCGTTGAAGCTGACTTCCGCCGCGAACGAAGCTTCCGAGGCGGCGATCTTCTCACCAAGGCGCTCGGCGTCGTCCGGCAGCGAAGTGACACCAACGGGGCTGTCCGCAGCCAGGCGCTGAACATCGGCAAGGTCGGCCATTTGCGCGGGGCGCATCACCAGCATGGTGTCACTCCTTCAATAAAGGCTCCGGGCAACCCATGCGAGGTCGGCCGGAGAAAACGGCGGCCAAAAGGCCGCCGATCACGCATGAAAACGTTCATCCCTGGAATCGGAACCGCGGCACAGCCCTGTGCCGCGTATCACCCGGGCCTCAGGCCTGGGTCAGCTTGGCCACGGCGCGCTCGAAGCGGTCCAGGCCCTCGTCGATGTCGGCATCCGGGATCACCAGGCTGGGCGCGAAGCGCACCACATCCGGGCCGGCCTGCAGCACCATCACGGCTTCCTTCTCGGCGGCGTTGAGCACGTCCTTGGCCTTGCCCTTCCAGGCATCGGACAGGGCCGCGCCCAGCAGCAGGCCGAGGCCGCGCACTTCGGTGAAGATGCCGTACTTCTTGCCGATCGCCTCGAGGCGGGTCTTGAAGCGGTCGTGTTTGGCGTTGATGCCGCTCAGCACTTCCGGGGTGTTGATCACGTCCAGTACCGCTTCGGCCACGGCGCTGGCCAGCGGGTTGCCGCCATAGGTGGTGCCGTGAGTACCCACCACCAGGTGCTTGGCGATCTCGGTGGTGGTCAGCATGGCGCCGATGGGGAAACCGCCGCCCAGGCTCTTGGCGCTGGAGAGGATGTCCGGGGTCACGCCGTAGTTCTGGTAGGCGAACAACTTGCCGCTGCGGCCCATGCCGCTCTGCACTTCGTCGAACACCAGCAGCGCGTTGTGCTCGTCGCACAGCTTGCGCGCGCCTTCCAGGTAGGCCTGGGTGGCCGGCAGCACGCCGCCCTCGCCCTGCACGGGCTCGAGCACCACGGCGCAGGTCTTGTCGGAGATGGCGGCCTTCAGCGCTTCCAGGTCATTGAAGGGCACATGGGTGATGCCCTCGACCTTGGGGCCGAAGCCGTCGGAATACTTGGGCTGGCCACCGACGGTCACGGTGAACAGGGTGCGGCCGTGGAAGCTGTTGGTGGCCGAGATGATCTCGTGCTTCTGCGGGCCATAGACGTCATGGGCGTAGCGGCGGGCCAGCTTGAAGGCGGCCTCGTTGGCCTCGGCGCCGGAGTTGGCGAGGAACACGCGCTCGGCGAAGGTGGCGGCCACCAGCTTCTTGGCCAGGCGCAGGGCCGGCTCGTTGGTGAAGACGTTGGACACGTGCCAGATCTTGTTGGCCTGGTCGGTCAGTGCCTTGACCAGCGCCGGGTGAGCATGGCCGAGGGAGTTCACGGCGATACCGCCGGCGAAATCGATCAGTTCGCGGCCACTCTGGTCCCAGACTCGCGAACCCTCACCGCGTACCGGAATGAAAGCGGCGGGGGCGTAGTTGGGAACCATCACCTGATCGAAATCGGCGCGCTCGACCTGCGCATGCTCAACGGACATCAGTTTCTCCTGCCATGAACGGCTAGTGATGAAAGGATTGTAGGGACAGATTAGGGGTTGGCATTGCCGCCAAGCGACAACTTCTTACAGCGCCAACCCGCGAAAAACCGAGGCTTTCGTAAATGCGACAGAAAGCTTCGGGAAGGCGCAGTTTAAACGCGGATCGCCACGGGACGCACGGGGCGCAGCGCATCGGTCAGCGGATGACCGGCGAGGCTTCGATGACGACGCGAATGGCGATCGGCGACTGCCGGAACCGGGCGGTTCCGGCGTCCTTGCAAGGGCCGCTCGCGCAGGCCCGTGGAGCGGAGCCAGAGCGGACTCCGCGAAAGGCACCCTCCGCCCGCTAAAGCGGCATCCGGTACTCGATCACCCCCGGCCGCTCGGCGATCCAGTCATACAGCCGCTGGGCGGTGTGGTTACTCTCCTGGGTATGCCAGTACAGCCGGTCGCACTGCCTTTCCCGGGCCTGCCCCTGCACGTACTCGATCAGCCTCTTGCCGATCTTCTGGCCACGCACGCTGGGGGAGACGTAGAGGTCCTCCAGGTAGCAGAAGTCGTTCACGGCCCAGGTCGAGCGATGGAAGACGAAGTTGACGAAGCCGAAGATGTGCTCGCCATCCGTGGCGACGGCGGCCTGGACCGGCTCGCGCTCATCGAAGAACCGCGCCCAGGTCATCCGGGTGACCTCCGGGCTCAGGTCCACGCCATAGAACTCTTGGTACTTGCCCCAATACTCGGCCCATTTGTCGAAATCTTCCGGCTTCACCGGGCGAACCGAGATGAGTTGCTGCACTGCTGTCATGGAAATGCTCCTGTTTTCCATCCGGGGGGCCCTCCCTCCCGGAACTGCCGATCAAGCGCGGGCCCGCGCTGCTGCGCCGACTCCGCCAGGCTTGACCGTGGCAGTTTTATAGCGCCCTATTGGCCTGATTTTCCCCACCAATACACGTATCAAGAGCAGACCAATTGTTCAAGAACTCCCTGCTGGAATCGGTCAAGGCCCGGCTGGTTCACCCGGAACTCCTGCCATTGCCGCTGCACGCACGGATCCAGCGCGCCCTCCGCCAGCTGATACTGGATGGCGCCCTGGCGACGGGCACGCCACTGCCCGCTTCGCGCCTGCTGGCCAGCTCCCTCGGAGTCTCCCGGGACACCATCGAGTCCGCCTACGGCCAACTGCATGCCGAAGGCTTCATCGAACGCCGGGTCGGCAGCGGCAGCTTCGTGGCCGAAGCCACCCGGTTGCTGCCCGGCAGGCCCGCCGCGCGGCGCACACGCAAGACAACGGAGGAAGGGCCCGGGCTGAGCAGGCGCGGCCAGGCCATGCTGCGCCAGGGCGGCGTGCGCGAGCACCTCGCACCCCGCCCCTTCGCCCATGGCGTGCCCGAGACGCGCACCTTTCCGTTGCAAACCTGGGAGCGCCTGCAACGCCAGGCGCTGAAGGAGTTCGGTTCGAAAGCCTTGCTGCATGGCAACCCCCAGGGCCTGGAGCCGCTGCGTCGGGCCATCGCCGACTACGTCAACCTGGAACGTGGCGCCCGCACCACGGCAGACCAGGTGCTGGTGCTCACCAGTTCCCAGCAGGCGCTCGGGCTGTGCGCCACCGTGTTGCTGGACGCGGGCGAGCGGATATTCATCGAAGACCCGGCCTACTACGGTGCCCGCAAGGCCTTCGAAGCCGCAGGGCTCGCCTGCCAGGCCATCCCCGTCGACGCAGAGGGCCTGCAGGTGGACCGACTCCTGGCTCACCCCCATCCCGCCAAGGCGGTGTACCTGACGCCGTCACACCAGTTCCCGACGGGCGCGACGCTTTCCCTGGAGCGGCGCCTGGCCCTGATCGAATGGGCCAAGCGGGAACAGGCCTGGATCATCGAGGACGACTACGACAGCGAATTCCACTACGCCGGCCGGCCGACCGCCTGCGTCCAGGGCCTGGATGCGCACGAGCGGACGCTCTATATAGGCACCTTCACCAAATCGCTGTTTCCGGGATTGCGCATCGGCTACCTGGTGCTGCCGCCGGCGCTGGTGGAGCCCATGACCGTCGCCCGCACCCTGCTGGACGGCCACACCGCGTCCATCTCCCAGCTGACCCTGGCGCGCTTCATCAGCGGCGGGCACTTCGGCGCCTACGTCCGCAGCATGCGCACCCTCTATGCCGAGCGCCTGGCCCTCCTCGCGGAGCTGCTGGAAAAGAGACTGGGCACGCTGATCGAACCCCATGTTCCGGCCGGAGGATTACAGATGCCCTGCCTGCTCACCGGGGACCTGCCCGAAGCCACCGCCGTCACCGCCGCGCGCAACACGGGCATCGAGCTGCTGGGGCTGAGCGGGCTGTATGTCGAGCGCCCGGCGCAGCCGGGCTTCCTCATGGGCTTCGCCGCCTACACCCCGGAAGAGCTCACGCGTGCAGTCGCCACGCTGGAACGCTGCCTGGGCGCGGCCAGCAGGAAACGGGTTCCGTAGGTTGGCGCCAAGCGCAGCGCGGCCCAGCGGGCGGTGCATGGACGGGCGTGCCACGCGCACCAGGGGAGCCTGCCGGAAACACCGTGCGGCGGTGCGCACAGCAAACCCTACGGCACGCGTTCATCCTGCTGAGCGCTCAATTCAAACCTTCACAGGCAGCCCCCCATAAGGGACGCAGGCAGACTTCGGAGCTTGGACGTAGGGTGTGCCGCGCGCACCTGGGGAGCCTGCCGGAAACACCGTGCGGCGGTGCGCACGGCACACCCTACGGCACGATTTCATCCTGCTGAGCGCTCAATTCAAACCTTCACAGGCAGCGCCGATGACTCATGACCACGCCCTGAGGACGTAATTTCTCAGGTTCAAGTGAAGGAAAGGGACAGGCCAGACACCGGGCAGGCACGACGCCCACCCGGTGCGGGGCGATCAACCGCGCTCGGCGAGGGCCGGCTGGTTGTCGAAGGGGCCGCTGCTGCGGCGCTGGTTGCGGTCTTCGCGGGGGGTGACGCCGAAGAAGTTGCGGTAGGCGCTGGAGAAGTGCGGGCCGGAGGAGAAGCCGCAGGACAGGCCGATCTGGATGATCGACTTGCTGGTCTGCATCAGCATCTGCCGGGCCTTGTTCAGGCGCAGCTCCAGGTAGTACTGGCTGGGCACCCGGTTGAGGTACTGCTTGAAGATGCGCTCCAGCTGGCGACGCGACACGCACACGTGCTGGGCGATCTCGTCGGTGGTCAGCGGCTCCTCGATGTTGGCCTCCATCAGCAGCACCGCCTGGGTGAGCTTCGGGTGGCTGGAGCCGAGGCGGTTCTGCAGCGGAATGCGCTGACGCTCGCCGCCTTCGCGGATGCGCTCCACCACCAGCTCCTCGGACACCGCGCCCGCCAGCTCGGCACCGTGGTCACGGGCCAGCACCGCCAGCAGCAGGTCGAGAACCGAGAGGCCACCACAGGCACTGAGGCGATCACGGTCCCAGTCGAACAGGTGGCTGGTGGCGATGACCTTGGGGAAGCGCTCGGTGAAATCGTCCTGCCAGCGCCAGTGCACCGCCGCACGGTAACCGTCGAGCAGGCCGAGCTGGGCCAGCGGATAGACGCCCGCGGACAGGCCGCCAATCACGCAGCCGGAACGCACCAGCTGCTTGATCGCCGCCGACAGCGCAGCCGACATCGGCGCCGGCGGCTCATCGGCCAGCAGGAACAGCCGCGTGAGGCCTTCGAGCTTGCCGGTCCAGGCTTCGCCGGGCAGGCGCCAGGCGCCCTCGGCAGGTGTTTCGGCCTGGAGGAAGTGCAGCTCGTAAACCACGTCGGAGTGCAGGCGTTGAGCGACGCGAAGTGCTTCCTCGGCCAGCGCCAGGGTCATGGCCTTGGTGCCGGGCCAGAGGAGAAAACCGATTCGATGGGCAGTCATGGCAGGCAGCTTAGCCGCAGTTGGCATTAATTACTTCAGGCTCCCCGAGAGGAACTGCTTGAGGCGCTCGGATTGCGGATTGGCCAGCACTTCGCGTGGGCAGCCGGTCTCTTCGACCACGCCCTTGTGCAGGAAGATCAACTGGTTGGAAACCTCGCGGGCGAAGCCCATCTCGTGGGTCACCACCACCATGGTGCGGCCTTCGGTGGCCAGGTCCTTCATCACCTTGAGCACCTCGCCCACCAGCTCGGGGTCGAGGGCGGAGGTGGGCTCGTCGAACAGCATCACCTCGGGCTCCACGGCCAGGGCACGGGCGATGGCCACGCGCTGCTGCTCGCCGCCGGACATGTGCGCCGGGTAGGCGTCCTTGCGGTGCGCCACGCCCACCTTGGCCAGGTAATGCTCGGCCTTCTCGATGGCTTCCTTCTTCGGTACGCCGAGCACGTGCACGGGCGCTTCGATGACGTTCTCCAGGGCGCTCATGTGCGACCACAGGTTGAAGTGCTGGAACACCATCGCCAGGCGCGAGCGCATGCGCTGCAGCTGCTTGGGCTCGGCCGCCTTGAGGCCGCCGTCGCGGTTGGCCACCAGCTTCAGCTCTTCGCCGTTGAGCAGGATCTTGCCGCCATGGGGCTGCTCGAGCATGTTGATGCAGCGCAGGAAGGTGCTCTTGCCCGAGCCGCTCGAGCCGATGATGCTGATCACGTCACCCGCCTTGGCCGCCAGGGATACGCCCTTGAGGACTTCATGGCTGCCGTAACGCTTGTGCAGGTCTTGGACTTCCAGTTTGTACATGGTCTCGGTCTCGATGCGAATGGATCAGTCGCTCAACAAGCGTCCCTGACGAATGGGTACATGGCCGGCCACCTTGGCCAGCCACAGTCCGGGCTGCGCAAAACGCAGGCGTTCGCGCACATACAGCACACCACCGGTGGAGGCACGCACCACGCTGTGGCGGTCATCCAGGGGGTCGATGACTTCGAACAGCGGATCACCCGCCTCGACCATCGCGCCCGCCGGCTGCAGGAAACTCACCACCCCGGCATGGGGGGCATAGGCATATTCGGCGCCCTCGAAGGGCGTCACCTCGCAACGGGGCGCGGGCGCCGGCGGCCATTCGCCGCTGATCAGCCCCTGCCCGGCGAGGAAGGCGAGGATGGCTTCGCAGCTGGCTTCGGCGCGCTCGCGCTCGGTGTCGGCCATGCCGCCCAGCTCCACGGTCGCCGCCACACAGGCCAGCGGGATGGCGCAATCAGGGAAGCGGCGCTGCAGGCGCAGCCAGGCCATGGAGCAGGCCTCGTCGAAGGAGCTGGCGCCGGAATCCTCGGCCACCAGCATGGCGCCGGCCCCCAGGCGCGCGCCCAGCGGGCCGAAGGCGTCCGCCTGCTGGGGAATCATGTAGAGGTGCATCACCGCGTCGAAGTCGCAATGCAGGTCGAGCACCAGGTCGGCGTCGCAGGCATGGCGCAGCAGCAGGCGCTGCAGGCCCTGGAGCTCGGAGGCGGCCGGCGCCAGGCCATCGAGGGCCTGGTGCATGGCGCTGCGGATCAATTGCACGTTGGCCGCCACGTCGCTGCCCAGGCGCCCATCGAGGGCGGGCGCCACCAGCTCGGCGAGGTCGGCGAAATCACGGTTGAAGTTCTTGCCGCTGGCGAACTCGAAACGGCCCTGGTGGCTGGCCTGGAGCACCTGCCCCAGGCCGATGGGGTTGGCCACCGGCACCAGTTCGACCACGCCGGCCAGGCGCCCTTCGGCTTCCAGCTCGGCGAGGCGCTTCTTCAGCGCCACCGCCACCCGCATGCCCGGCAACTCATCGGCATGCAGCGAGGCCTGGATATAGGCCTTGCGCGCGCCGCTGCCGAAACGGAAAACCGTCAGCTCGCGGCGGGTACCGGGGGCGCCCCAGGGCAACAGGTGGTCGATGCGCTGCATGGGGTCAGGCCTTGCGCGGGGCCATGTAGGCCAGCCAGCGGCGCTCGGCCAGCTTGAACAGGCGCACCAGGATGAAGGTCAGGCACAGGTAGAACAGGCCGGCGGTGATGAAGGCCTCGAACGGCAGGTAGTACTGCGAGTTCACGGTGCGCGCGGCGCCGGTGATGTCGATCAGGGTGACGATGGAGGCGAGGCTGGTGGTGTGCAGCATCATGATCACCTCGTTGCTGTACTGCGGCAGCGCGCGGCGCAGCGCCGAAGGCAGCAGGATGCGGCGGTACAGCTTGGCCCGCGACATGCCGATGGCCTTGGCGGCCTCGATCTCGCCATGGGGCGTGGCCTTGATGCTGCCCGCGAGGATCTCGGCGGTGTAGGCGCTGGTGTTCACGGCGAACGCCAGGCAGGCACAGAAGGTGGCATTGGACAGGTAGGGCCAGAGCACGCTCTCGCGCACCCAGGCGAACTGGGCCAGGCCGTAGTAGATGAGGAACAGCTGCACCAGCATCGGGGTGCCGCGGATGACATAGGTGTAGAGCCAGGCCGGGAAGTTCACCGCCGGCTGCTTGGAGACCCGCATCAGCGCCAGCGGCACGGCCGCCAGCAGGCCCAGGGCGAGGGAGATCGCCAGGAGCTTGAGGGTAACCAGCACGCCACCGAAGTAGAGCGGCAGGTTTTCCAGAATGACGTTGTAGTCGAAGATCACGCGTGCGCCCTCTTGATCACAGCTCGGCGGCTTTGATGCCGGCGGAATAGCGTTTTTCCAGGAAGCGCAGGGCCAGCAGGGAAACGCTGGTCAGCACCAGGTAGAGCGCAGCCACGGCCAGGTAGAAGGTGAAGGGCTCGCGGGTCGCGTCCGCAGCGCTCTTGGCCTTGAACATCATGTCTTGCAGGCCGACCACCGAAACCAGCGCGGTGGCCTTGGTCAGCACCAGCCAGTTGTTGGTGAAGCCGGGAATGGCCAGGCGGATCATCTGCGGCACCAGCACGCGGAAGAACACCTGGCGGCCGCTCATGCCGTAGGCGAAGCCGGCCTCGCCCTGCCCTTTCGGGATCGCCATGAAGGCGCCGCGGAAGGTCTCGGACAGGTAGGCACCGAAGATGAAGCCGAGGGTGAAGACCCCGGACCAGAACGGATCGAGATCGATGTAATCCTCATAGCCGACCAGGGGCGCGACCATGTTCACCACCTGCTGGCCGCCGTAGAAGATCAGCAGGATCAGCACCAGGTCGGGAATACCGCGGATCACCGTGGCATAGGTCTCGCCCAGCAGCGCCAGCCAGCGCACCGGCGACAGGCGGAATGCCGCGCCGACCAGGCCCAGGACGATGGCCATCGACATGGACGACAGGGCCAGCAGAAGGGTGAGCCAGGCACCATCGAGAATGGTCGAGCCGTAGCCGTTGAGCATGTTCAGGTCCTCATGCAGCGCCCCGGCTGGAACCGGACAGCACCGCTGCAACGAAAAAGTGGCACAACCTGCAGGTTAGCCGCGAACCGTGGAGCCTGGTGTCGCGCCGCTGTGGTCGCCTGCTGGCGACCTCAACATCCTGGTTGTGCCACTTCCGGGGAAAGGCAGCCTTTTCGATATGTCACTGAAACCTGGGCGAGGCGCCGGTCTTCAGCGTTCTATCAGTTGCCGTAAACGTCGAACTGGAAGTACTTGTCCTGCACTTCCTTGTACTTGCCGTTGGCGCGGATGGCGGCGATGGCGGCAGTGATCTTGTCGGCCAGGGCTTTGTCGCCCTTGCGCACGGCGATACCGGCGCCCTCACCGAAGTACTTCGGATCGGTGTAGTCCGGGCCTACCAGGGCGAAGCCCTTGCCGGCTTCGGTCTTGAGGAAACCGTCGTCGATGTTCACGGCATCGGCCAGGGTCGCGTCGAGGCGGCCGGAGGTCATGTCGAGGAAGACTTCGTTCTGCGAGCTGTAGCGCACCACTTCGATGCCGGCCGGGGCATAGACCTCGGTGGCGAAACGGTCGTAGGTGCTGGCGCGCTGCACGCCAACCTTCTTGCCCTTCAGGTCCACCAGCGGGTCGTTGATCACGGTGCCGGCCTTCATCGCCAGCTTGATCGGGGTCTGGTAGTACTTGCCGGTGAAGTCCACGGACTTCTTGCGCTCGTCGGTGATGGTCATCGAGGACAGGATGGCGTCGAACTTGCGCACCTTGAGGGCCGGGATCAGACCGTCGAATTCCTGCTCGATCCATTTGCACTCGACCTTCATCTCGGCGCACAGGGCGTTGCCGATGTCGTAGTCGAAGCCGGTGATCTTGCCGTCCGGAGTCTTGTAGGCGAAGGGCGGGTAGGCCGCTTCGATACCGATGCGCAGGGGTTTGGCTTCATCGGCCACAGCAGCCAGCGGCGACAACAGGGAAAGCGCCATGGCGCCGAGAAGTGCGATCTTCTTCATCTTTTGACTCCTACGAATGGGTATGGCTTCTGCTGGCAGAGTGAGAAAGTGCCCAGGCCTTCGATGAATTGTAGAAAGAGGCGCCGGGTTTACCTTGATCGATCTCAGGGAAAATGGCCGTGGCCGGGTGAGCGGCATTCTAGCGACAGCCCTAAAGTCGATATTTCTTCAATGCGACAACAAATTACAAAAGGCCAGGACGGCCAGGGCGGGCGGGTTGACAGTCTCCTGCCGATATGCAAGAGCCAGAAAGACGTTAAACCGAATGAAACAGCAATTACCGCGCCAATAAATAGATCCCCCTTTATCCACAAGGCTTGCGGCCTTGGAGCGATTTTTCCCGAGCGGACTTTCACGCCCTCATTCGAGGCAGGGTGTTCCCTGTCGCCCCGTTTCGGCGCAACGCGTAACAGCGCCAGCGTTACCCTGACCGGGCAGTCCGGCACTTGGCCGCACAAACTTCTTTCGCCGATATAAATCAGTCGCTTGGCGTCGTCGCCGACACGACCCAGTGACCAAGCCCCCCGCAAGTAAAAATCCACGTTCTTAGAACGTGGCTTTGCTTTTGGCCCCCTAGAAGGGGGCAATCAGACCTCGGAACATGCAGCCGCCGCTCACTTCGGACGTAGGGTGTGCTGCGCGCACCTCGGACTCGCCGGAAGCACCGCGCGGAGGTGCGCACGGCACACCCAACGACACGCGTTCATCCTGCCGGGCTCTCCATTCAAATCGTCACAGGAAGAACCGATGACCACGCCCTAAGGACGTGGTTTCCCAAGTTCAAATGAAAACGCCCCGCCGCGGCTTGTGGCCGGGGCGGGGCGTGGGTGTTGCGCGCAGACGCCGGGTCAGGCGGCCTGCATGGTGCGGTGGGTATCGATGAGGTGCTGCACCACGCCGGGATCGGCCAGCGTGGAGATATCGCCGAGGGTGTCGTACTCGGCCACGGCGATCTTGCGCAGGATGCGGCGCATGATCTTGCCCGAGCGGGTCTTGGGCAAGCCCGGTGCCCACTGGATGACGTCCGGCGTGGCGATGGGGCCGATCTCGCGGCGCACCCACTGCTTGAGTTCCTGGCGCAATGCCTCGGAGGACTCCACCCCGGCGTTGAGGGTGACGTAGACGTAGATGCCCTGCCCCTTGATGTCGTGGGGGACGCCGACCACGGCGGCCTCGGCGACTTTCGGGTGGGCGACCATGGCGCTTTCGATCTCGGCGGTGCCCATGCGGTGGCCGGAGACGTTGAGCACGTCATCGACGCGGCCGGTGATCCAGTAGTAGCCGTCTTCGTCGCGACGGGCACCGTCACCGGTGAAGTACATGCCCTTGAAAGTCTTGAAGTAGGTGTCGACGAAACGGTCGTGGTCGCCGTACAGGGTACGGGCCTGGCCCGGCCAGGAGTCGATGATCACCAGATTGCCTTCGGCGGCGCCCTCGATCAGGTTGCCCAGGTTGTCCACCAGGGCCGGCTGCACACCAAAGAAGGGGCGCGCGGCGGAGCCCGGCTTGAGGGCGTGGGCACCCGGCAGCGGGGTCATCAGGCAGGCGCCGGTCTCGGTCTGCCACCAGGTGTCGACGATCGGGCAGCGGGACCGGCCGACGTTCTCGTAGTACCAATGCCAGGCTTCCGGGTTGATCGGCTCGCCCACCGAACCCAGCAGGCGCAGGCTGGAGCCATCGGCACCGGCCACGGCGGCCTTGCCCTCGGCCATCATCGCGCGGATGGCGGTGGGGGCGGTGTAGAGGATGTTGACCTTGTGCTTGTCGATGATCTTGGCGACGCGGGAAACATCCGGATAGTTCGGCACGCCTTCGAACATCAGGGTCGTGGCGCCGTTGGAAAGCGGCCCATAGACCAGGTAGGTGTGGCCGGTGACCCAGCCGATGTCGGCGGTGCACCAGAAGACTTCGCCCGGACGGTAGTCGAACACGCGCTCATGGGTCAGCGAGGCGTAGACCAGGTAGCCGCCGGTGGTGTGCAGCACGCCCTTGGGCTTACCGGTGGAGCCGGAGGTGTAGAGGATGAACAGCGGGTCCTCGGCGCCCATTTCCTTCGGCAGGCACTGGCTGGAGGCGACCTTCATCAGGTCCTCGTACCAGACGTCGCGGTGCGGGTTCCACTTGATGTCCGAACCGGTGCGCTTGACCACGATCAGCTTCTGCACGCTGCTGGTCTCGGGGTTGGTCAGGGCGTCGTCGACATTGGCTTTCAGCGCTGTCTTCTTGCCGCCGCGCAGGCCTTCGTCGGCGGTGATCACCACCTTGGACTTGCAGTCGATGATGCGACCGGCCAGGGCTTCAGGAGAGAAGCCACCGAAGACCACGGAGTGGATCGCGCCGATACGGGTACAGGCGAGCATGGCCACCACTGCCTCGGGGATCATCGGCATGTAGAGGGTCACCACGTCGCCACGGTGCACATCCTGGCCGCGCAGGGCGTTGGCGAACTTGCACACTTCTTCGTGCAGTTCGCGGTAGGTGATGTTGCGGTGCTCGGACGGGTCGTCGCCTTCCCAGATGATCGCCAGCTGGTCGCCGCGCTCGGCGAGGTGACGGTCCAGGCAGTTGGCGGAAAGGTTGAGGGTGCCGTCGGCGAACCACTTGATGTCGACGTGGTGGTCGTCGAAGGAGGTCTGCTTGACCTTGGTGAACGGCTTGATCCAGTCGATGCGCTGAGCCTGCTCGCGCCAGAAGCCGTCGGGGTTGATCACCGACTGCTGGTACATGGCCTTGTAGGTCGCCTCGTTGGTCAGCGACTTTTCAGCCACCTCGGGACGCACCGGATACAGTGAAGCAGCACTCATGTTCATACCTCGACGGGCAGTTGTTTTTGTATGCCGCCTTTTGTATCCCCCGCCTCCCTGTAGGGCCATTCGACCATGGTCTTACCGCATACGGACTATGGTCTAAGGCCGCCGCAAAGCCCTGGTAGCAAGGCCCGCCCGGGCGGGCATACATCGCGCGCCCAGCCGCACAACGCTCCCCCCAGCAGGCCGAATCGGCCAACAGCGCTACGAACGTTCCCCGCAGTGAGAAATGGCTGACGCATGCGCATTAAAACGAACACCCATCCAGCAGAAAAATCGACAAAAGCGCCACATCCGGCAAATTCAGGCGGAAATATTTAGCTAAATCCTATCGATTGCCTTCAGTCGATTCCAAATGGTAATTTTCCGTTCATTATGTCGAACACAAAACCCTACTCCCTGCACTTTTCCCGTCTGGTGTCCCGTGAAGGCCACTGGACCGGCGACCTCTAGCCCTCCCCTCTTCCATCGAAGGCCACACCGGGATCTCCCCGCGCGGGCCATCCACCGAGATTCCCCGCGCCCGTCCAACGAATGACGGCGCTTTTGCACGCCCATGGGAGGGCACCATGCGTTCCTGGATTTACCTGCTCACGGCGATCTTCTTCGAAGTCGTCGGCACCACCTCGATGAAATTCGCCACCGAATACGCACCCCTGCTCGGCTACCTGTTGATGTACGTGCTGATCGGCCTGTCCTACTTCTTCCTCGCCCTGGCGGTGAAGCGCGTCCCGGTTGGCGTCGCCTATGCACTGTGGGAAGGCATCGGCATCGTCCTGATCACCGCCGTCAGCGTCGCCTGGCTGGGCGAGAGCCTCGGCCTGGCCAAGGCGCTGGGCCTGGCCGTGATGATCGTCGGCATCCTGCTGATCAAGTTCGGCACCCGCGCCGAGCCCGTGGCCCGTGGCCAGGAGGCGGCGGCATGAACGGCGTGACCTGGATCCACTTCGCCTGGCTGGGCCTGGCCATCGCCCTGGAAGTGCTGGCCAACGTCCTGCTCAAGTACTCCGACGGCTTCCGTCGCCACGTGCTCGGCGCCATCTCCATCCTCTGCATCCTGGCGGCCTTCACCGCACTGGCCCAGGCGGTGCGCGGCATCGAGCTGTCACTGGCGTATGCCATCTGGGGCGGCTTCGGCATCCTCGCCACGGTCGCCATGGGCTGGGCACTGTTCGGCCAGCGCCTGGCGTGGAAGGGCTGGCTCGGCCTGGTCATGCTGGTGCTGGGGATGGGCCTGCTGAAACTGGCGTGACCCGCCCTGTGCGGAAGGGCAGATCGCAGGCAAAAAAATGGGCGACCCCAGGGTCGCCCTATCAATCATTCCGGGAGAGGAATGTAGAAACGCTTGTGTCCGCATCACGCAAGATTCAGACAGCGCCCTTTTTACGCTCCCGCCTCCGTGCCAGCCATTGCACCAAGGTCTAACAGCTCCTTTAAGAACCTAGGCGAGGCAACGCCGTTGGTTTTTCCTAAACCTCCTCGCGACCCAGGCCATGCTGGCGCAACTTATTGGCAATGGTGGTGTGGGACACCCCCAGGCGCTTGCCCAGTTGGCGGCTGCTGGGGTGGTCGGCGAACAGGCATTCCAGCACCGCCTTCTCGAAGCGCCCGAGAATGGCGTCCAGCCCGCCGTCGAGGGAGAAATCCCCCAGGGGCTGCGGCGCGCCGTAGTGCGGCAGGCGGATGTGCTCGGGCTTGACCGTGCCGCCCTCGCACAGGGAAACCGCCTGGAACAGCACGTTCTCCAGTTGCCGCACGTTGCCCGGCCAGTGGTAGTGGCCGAGGCGCTCCAGGGCCTGGGGTGCCAGCCGCGGCAAGGCGCAGCCGATCTGCCGGCTGGCCGAGTCGAGGAAGTGCTCCACCAGCGGCGGCAACCCATCCAGGCATTCGCGCAGTGGCGGGATGTGCAGCGACAGCACATTGAGGCGGTGGTACAGGTCCTGGCGGAATTCGCCCCGCGCACAGAGCTCGGACAGGTCCACCTGGGTGGCGCAGATCACCCGCACGTCCAGGTACACCTCCTCGTCGCTGCCCACGCGGCGGAAGCAGCCGTCCTGGAGGAAGCGCAACAGCTTGGCCTGCAGGCGCGGGCTCATCTCGCCCACGCCGTCGAGGAACAGCGTGCCGCCGGCGGTCAGCTCCAGCAGCCCCAGCTTGCCTTCCGGCCGTGCGCCCTCGAAGGCCCCCGGGCCGTAGCCGAACAGCTCGGTCTCGGCCATGGATTCCGGCAGGCCGGCGCAGTTCAGCGCCATGAAGGGCGACTGCCCGCGCGGGCTGGCCAGGTGGCAGGCGCGGGCCAGCAGCTCCTTGCCGGTACCGGTCTCGCCCTCGATCAGCAGCGGCGCGTCCAGGGGCGCCATGCGCCGCGCCTCGCGCACCACGGCGGCCATCACCCGTGAACTCTGGAAGATGCTGTCGAAGCCGCGCAGCTCCTGCTTGCGCACGTGGTAGATGCGCTCGCCCACGCGGTCGGCGCGGTGCAGGGTGAGCACCGCACCGGCCAGGGCCTCGCTCTCGTCGTGTTCGGATTGCAGCGGCGCGATATCGGCGAGGAACACATCGCCCCGCACCTTCACCCGCAGGCCGTTGATGCGCGCCTTGTTGGCCCGCACCAGCTCCGGCAGGTCGAAATCCTCGGTGTAGCGCGACAGCGGAATGCCCGGCACCTCGTCCACGCGCACGCCCAGCAACTGCGCAGCGGCGCGGTTGGCGGCGACGATGGAGCCGCCCATGTCGATGGACAGCACCGGGAACTCCAGCGCGCCGAGCAGCGCGTTCAGCTCCAGGTGGCGGCGTTCGCTGGGCATCAGGCCCACGCGCTTGACGCCGAACACGCCAGGGATGTCCTCCAGCTTTGGCCGCAGCGACTGCAACTGCAGGTTGATCAGGTTCGGGCAGAGCAGGTAGATGGCGTTGCCCTGGTCGCCGCCGACTTCGCCGCGGTTGACGTTGATGCCGTAGTCGACGAGCAGGTTGAGGATGTCGCGCAGGATGCCTACGCGATTCTGGCAATGGACTTTGATACGCATGCGGCACCCCGGAAACGGGTTCTTGTCTGGGGCTCGGTGCTGAAAATCAGCATCCTGCCCGATTTTTCCGTCAAGAATATGTGACGAATCCATCCACCAGCAAGATGACTCCGCCTAGCCCTCGCAAAATCGTAAATATTTCTTTACGGAAACGCCGCCACCGTTCCCTTGCCGCTCCTTGCCGCCCGGCTGCACAGCGCAACGAACCGGGTTATCCATGGCCTAACACAACAACAAAGCCCGCCCCAGGAGGCCGAATGAAAACCTCGCAATACGTGGCCCGCGAGCCGGATGAGAACGACTTTATCCACTACCCGGACAGCGAGCACCGGGTATGGAACACCCTGATCACCCGCCAATTGAAGGTGATCGAAGGGCGCGCCTGCCAGGAGTACCTGGACGGCATCGAACGCCTCGCCCTCCCCCATGACCGCATTCCCCAGCTGGGCGAGATCAACCAGGTGCTGCAAGCCGCCACCGGCTGGCGTGTCGCCCGGGTACCGGCCCTGATCCCCTTCCAGACCTTTTTCGAGCTGCTGGCCAGCCAGCAGTTCCCGGTGGCCACCTTCATCCGCACCCCTGAAGAACTGGACTACCTGCAGGAGCCGGACATCTTCCACGAGATCTTCGGCCACTGCCCGCTGCTGACCAACCCCTGGTTCGCCGAGTTCACCCACACCTACGGCAAGCTCGGCCTCAAGGCCACCAAGGAAGAGCGCGTCTACCTCGCCCGCCTGTACTGGATGACCATCGAATTCGGCCTGGTGGAAACCGCCCAGGGCCGGCGCATCTATGGCGGCGGCATCCTCTCCTCGCCGAAGGAGACCGTCTACAGTCTTTCCGACGCGCCCGAGCACCAGGCCTTCGATCCGCTGGAGTGCATGCGCACGCCGTACCGCATCGATATCCTGCAGCCGCTCTACTTCGTGCTGCCGGACCTCAAGCGCCTGTTCGAGCTGGCCCACGAGGACATCATGGCGCTGGTGCGCCAGGCCATGACCCTCGGCCTGCACGCGCCCAAGTTCCCGCCCAAGCCCAAGGCGGCCTGAGCCCTTATTCGCCGGTTGGCGCCACCCGCCGCACCAACCGACCTGCCCTCTATCTGGAGAACCCCATGACCGCACTGTCCCAAGCCCATTGCGAAGCCTGCCGCGCCGACGCGCCCAAGGTGCCCGAGGCCGAACTGGCCGAACTGCTCAAGCAGATCCCCGACTGGAACATCGAAGTCCGCGACGCAATCATGCAGCTGGAGAAGGTCTACCGCTTCAAGAACTTCCGCTACGCCCTGGCCTTCACCAACGCCGTGGGCGCCATCGCCGAGGAAGAAGGCCACCACCCGGGCCTGCTCACCGAGTGGGGCAAGGTCACCGTTACCTGGTGGAGCCACGAGGCCAAGGGCCTGCACCGCAACGACTTCATCATGGCCGCCCGCACCGACGGAGTGGCCGCTGGCGCCGAGGGCCGCAAATGAGCCATTTCGCCCCGGTCGGGCGCGTGCCTGGCGACCCCATCCTCGGCCTGATCGAAGCCCATCGCCAGGACCCCAACCCGGCCAAGATCGACCTGGGCGTGGGCGTCTACAAGGACAGCCAGGGCCTGACCCCCATCCCCCGCGCGGTGAAGCTCGCCGAGCAGCGCCTGGTGGAGGTGCAGCGCACCAAGACCTACATCGGCGGCCACGGTGATGCCGCCTTCGGCCGCCTGCTGGGCGAGCTGGTGCTGGGCGCCGGCTCGCCGCTGCTGGCCGGCCAGCGTGCCGGCGTCACCCAGACCCCGGGCGGCACTGGCGCCCTGCGCCTGGCGGCGGAGTTCATCGCCCGCTGCCTGCCGGACCGCGGCATCTGGGTCAGCGACCCGACCTGGCCGATCCACGAGACCCTGTTCGCCGCCAGCGGCCTGGCCGTGCACCACTACCCCTATGTCGGCGCCGACAACCGCCTCGACCTGGAAGCCATGCTCGCCGCCCTGGAACAGGTGCCCGAAGGCGACGTGGTGCTGCTGCACGCCTGCTGCCACAACCCCACCGGCTTCGACCTGGGCCGCCACGACTGGCAACGGGTGCTGGAAATCGTCAAGGCGCGCCGCCTGCTGCCGCTGCTGGACTTCGCCTACCAGGGCTTCGGCGACGGCCTGGAGCAGGACGCCTGGGCCGTGCGCCTGTTCGCCGAGTCGCTGCCGGACGTGCTGATCACCAGCTCCTGCTCGAAGAACTTCGGCCTGTATTGCGAACGCACCGGCGCTCTGGTCGTCTGCGCCGCCACGCCCGACACGCTGGTCGACGTGCGCAGCCAGCTGGCCTTCATCGCCCGCAACCTCTGGTCCACCCCGCCGGACCACGGCGCCGCCGTGGTCGCCACCATCCTCGGTGACGCCGAGCTGAAGGCCGTGTGGCTGGACGAACTGGAGGCCATGCGCCGCCGCGTCGCCGAACTGCGCGCCGGCCTGGTGGAAGCCCTGGCGCCCCACGGCCTGGCCGAACGCTTCGCCCACATCGCCCAGCAACGCGGCATGTTCTCCTACACCGGCCTGAGTGCAGATCAGGTGGCCCGGCTGCGCAGCGAGTCCAGCGTCTACATGGTCAGCAGCGGCCGCGCCAACGTCGCCGGCCTGGATGCCTCGCGACTGGGCGACCTGGCCCAGGCGATCGCACGGGTGTGCTGAAAGGCCCTTCCCTCCCCGCCCCTCGTCCCTGACGGGGGCGGCGGAGCAGCCTGGCGTCGGTCGCTCAACGCTGCAACAGCGCGATGGCCAGGCTGAGCCCGAAGAACGACAGCACCGTGGCCATCACCAGGGTCGCCGCACAGCGCGCCTCCAGGCCGAAGCGCATGCCCACCAGCGGGTAGATGCTCATCATCGGCGCACAGGCGAAGAGGATGCCCGCCGCCATCAGCGCCGGCTCCACCGGCGGCAGCAGCCAGAACAACGCCGCCACCGCCAGCGGGTGCAGGGCCAGCTTACCGAGGCTGATGGCCGCCATGTCCGGCAGCAGGCCGCCGAGGCGCACGCCGTGCAGGGTGCCGCCGATGACGAAGAGCGCGGCCGGTGCCGAGGCCGAGGCCAGCATCTCCACCACCCGCGCGGGCACGGCCGGGAGGCGCAGCCCCAGCAACGAGAGGCCGACGCCCACCAGCATGGCGATGATCAGCGGGTTGCGCGCCAGACGCCCGAAGGTCCCGCGCAGGGTGTGCCAGAACCCCTCGCCACGCTGCTGAGCCGACTCGGCCAGGGCCAGCGCCAGGGGAATCATCAGCAGGTTTTCCACCACCATGTTCAACGCCAGGCCGAGCACCGCCGTGGGCCCCGCCACCATCACCACCACCGGGTAGCCGACGAAGCCGCTGTTGGAGGCCGACATGCCCAGCCCGGCGATGGCGGCATCGGCCAGGCCACGCCCGCGCAGCAGGCGGAAGTACGCCAGGCCGAGGCCGAACACGGCCAGCGAGCCCAGCCCGTAGGCCAGCAGGTACCAGGGGTTGAACACCTCGCCGATGGGGCGCTCGGCCAGTGCCTTGATCACCAGTGCGGGCAGGGCGAAGTTGAGGACGAACGCGCCGATGCCGCGCACCTGCTCGCGGCTGACCAGCCCGCCCAGGGAGGCGGCGAAGCCCAGGCCGATGATCAGGAACACGGGCGCGGTAATGGTGATGACGTCGAGCAACGGCGGCCTCGGGGCGATGGCGGTGGAGTGCCGCCAGTATCCGTCAGCGGGCCCCGCCAGGTGCGGTGCCCAGGCGCGAAACCCGCCGATAATCGCCCGGCTTCGCCAACCGGGGGTCCTGCGGGCTAGTAGTCCACCTTGCCGCGCCCGGCCTTGATCGCCCCGCGCTTGGACTTGCCGTCCAGGCGGCGGGTCTTCGAGCCCAGGGTCGGCCGGGTCGGGCGGCGCTTCTTCTCCACCTTGCCGGCGCTGCGGATCAGCTCCGCCAGGCGCTCCAGGGCATCGGCGCGGTTCTGCTCCTGGGTGCGGTACTGCTGGGCCTTGATCACGATCACACCCTCGCTGGTGATGCGGCTGTCGCGCAGTTCCAGCAGGCGCTCCTTGTAGAAGGGCGGCAGCGACGAGGCGTTGATGTCGAAGCGCAGGTGCATGGCGCTGGACACCTTGTTGACGTTCTGCCCACCGGCGCCCTGGGCGCGGATGGCGGTCAGCTCGATTTCATCGTCGGGCAGGTGGACGCTGTTGGAGATCAGCAACATGGCACGGGCCGGATAGCGGAAAGAGCGACAGGATAGCGCCGCCGCCCGGTGAAAGCTCGCCGACCGCAGAAGGCATGCCCCGCACCGCTGCAGGCACAGCCTTCACACATGGCTGGAGGGGGTCGCATCGGAGTGCGAGCCACCCACTAGCCATCCGCAGCGCACGTTTACGATGGCCTCAAGCAGAGTGGGTCGACCAGGTCGGCCACGATGGCCATGCCAACCAGATCAGCAAGGCGCTCAGCCTGCATGCGCTTCATCACCCGGGCGCGATAGAGGTCGACCGTCTTGATGCTGATATCCAGCTGTTCGGCGACCTCCCGGTTGGTGTAGCCCCTGACCAGCGGCAGGAAAACATCGCGTTCGCGTGGCGTCAGGCTGGCCAGGCGCTCCTGCAACTCGCTCTGGCCATCGCCGTGCGAGCGCTTGCGTTCGGAGCTGCTCAAGGCCTGCTGCACGCTGTCGAGCAGCAGTTGCTCGTTGTAGGGCTTTTCGATGAAGTCGCGAGCGCCGGCCTTGAACGCCCTGACCACGATGGGCACATCGGCATGCCCGCTGACGAAAATGACGGGCAGTTCGATGCCACGGGCACGCATTTCCTCCTGCACGTTCAACCCCCCCATGCCGGGCATGCGCACGTCCAGCAAAACACAGGCATTGAGCCCGGCGTCGCAGGCTTCGAGAAACACACGGCCGCTGGTGAACGGCAGCGCCTGCAGGCCTACCGACTCCAGCAGCCAGACGGTCGAGTCCAGCATCCCCTGATCATCGTCCACCACATACACGACCTGCTTGGTGGCAGTTGTCATTACATCGCTCCTCATTGTTGTTATCACTGCTGGGGCAGCCGGCAACGCATCAGCAATCCGCCACCCTCCAAGCGCTCGCCGACCAGGGCTCCGCCAAAGCCTTCGACGATGCTGCGACTCATCGACAGCCCCAGCCCGAGCCCATCCGGCTTGCTGGTGTAGAACGGGGTGAAGATCCGCTCCAGCTCGTCTTCGCCGAGCCCGGGGCCCTGGTCACGAACGCCGACCTCCACCCCGCCGCCTAGCTGGCCGGCCAGCAGCACGATCCGAGAGGCACGGCCCGGGTGGGCATCCCGGTTGGCATCGATGGCATTGCGCAGGAGATTCAGGAGTACCTGTTCGAGCAGGACTCGATCGGCGTAGACGGGCGGCAGATTGTCCGGCAATTGCTCTTCGATCACCACCTGGCAGGCAGAGGCCTCCCAGGCGCACAGGCGCACGGCCTCGCGCGCCACCTCGGCCACGTCCAGAGCCTGCATGCGCCGCTGCCCCTTGCGGAGGAAGCCACGCAGGCGCTTGATGACCTCGGAGGCGTGATTGGCATGCTCGGTGATGCGCTCCAGCCCCTGCGCCACCCGGTCGGCTGCCTGGGGATTGCTGTCCAGAGCATGCAGGTAGCGCTGGCTGGCGCTGGCGTAGTTGACCACCGCCGCCAGTGGTTGATTGATCTCGTGGGCGATGCCGGATGCCAGTTCGCCCAGCGTGACCAGGCGCGCCGTGTGCGCCAGTTCGTCCTGATGACGGCGCTGCTGCGCCTCGCGCAGCTCACGTTCGGTCATGTCCCGGGCCACCAGCGAGTAGTAGCGCTCGCCGCCGGCCACCCGATGGGCCAACAGCACAAGGGACACCGGCACCGACGCCCCACCGGATGACGGCTGCAGGCGGGAGTCGGCACTCCAGACACCGGTCTGCTCGGCCTTCTCGCGCCCGGCCTGCAAGCGCAGGAGGTCGTCCGGGGCGAACAGCTCGCTGAGCAAGGGCATCGGCTGCTGCTCATCCAACTGCAGCGTATGGCGCGCCGCCGGGTTGAGGTAGGTGACCCGATCGTCCGCGTTGATGAACAGCACCGGGTCCGTATTGGCTTCAACCACTTCGGCCAGGCGACGCTTGTTCTCCTCGGCCTGCACCCGCGCGGTGATGTCGCGCGAGACGCTGACCACCTCCACGACCGCTCCGGTGTAGGTCTCGCGGATGGCCCGACTGGCCGTTTCAAACCACAGGTAATGGCCGTCACGGTGGCGGATACGGTAGGTCATCATGTGGTAGCCATCGGTCTCCAGCGCATCGCGAGCGCGCTGGATCGACCTGGCCAGATCATGGGCATGGAACAGGCCTTGAGCGAACTGGCCCCGGAGTTCCTCCGGCCAGTAGCCGAGCAATGCCCAGGAAGCCGGCGAGGCGTCGAGGAATCGGCCATCCGGGGTGTGCCGGGAGATGACGTCGGTGGTGTTCTCGGTGATCAGGCGGTACAGGCGCCTTGCCCTGGCGGCCTCGCGCTCGGCCAGCACCTGCTCCGTGGCTTCGCGGCAGCGCGCCAGCACGCGCTGTTCCTGAGGGTCCGGCACGAAGGTCCAGATCAGGATGCGTCCGTCGAACTGCGCCTCGACACCCTCGATGGCTCGGCATTGCTCGAGGCAAGCACGCACCAGCGAGACATGGTTGACCGGCAGGAAGCGCACGACCGAACCGGGTGGCTGATCGGCCAGCAGCGCCAACAAGGCCGCATTCAGCTCCAGCGGGTCGCCATTGGAGGCCAGCAATAGACTCGGTTGCGGGTCATGCCCCAGCAGCGGCGAAGCCCGCAGCAGGTTGCTGGCGGTCGCCAGCAGGGTCGAGAGCAGCTCGTGCAACCAGCCCTGCCAATCCAGGCTGACGCCTTCGCGTGCCTCCACCAGCAGCAGGCCGGGCTGGCCAGGCTGCAGGGCCAGGTCGAACACCTGCCCATGGCTGATCGCTGCACGGCGCAGGCGCCCGGACAGCCAGCAGTCGAGCCCGCGCACCTCATCCAGGCTCAGCCTGCCGGCCTGGGCCAATGCGTCGAAGAGCGGCTGGTCACTGGCCTGCATCGGATCGCCCAGGCCTGGAGGCAGGTGCTGCCCACTGCCTTCGTGACCGTAGATACCCACCTTTTCCAGCCAGCTCAGGTAATAGACCTGTTGTACTTCGGGGCGGCCGCGCAAGGCACGGCACAAGGCATCGGCTCTAGCAGCCAACGGCACGCCTTCGCGCTGCAGGCGCAACCAGGTATGCAGGCGGACCGGATTCGGGCTCATCAGGGACTCCAGGCGAAAACGGCGACAGCATATATCCCAATCACCCGATCAGGCTCGATGCTTCAGACATAAACCCAGAATATATAGTATATATACCATACGACACAGGTATTACTTCCATATTCAACCTGGATTGTTATATAAAACATGGCAATGATCTGCCGCCTGCCCCCCAACAGCGGATGATGCAGACCCACAGAGCTAACAATCAGCCACCGGATGCCCAGCATGTCGATCTTCGAACAGGGTCTTGCCCCTGCAGCCGTGAACCACATCGCCCTGTCGCCGCTCAGCTTCATCGAGCGCACCGCCAGCGTCTATCCCGATTACCCGGCCGTGGTCCACGGTTCGATCCGCCGCACATGGGCGGAAACCTACAGCCGTTGCCGGCGCCTGGCCTCTGCTCTGGCCGGGCGCGGTATCGGCAAGGGGGACACGGTGGCGGTGATGCTGCCGAACATCCCCGCCATGCTCGAGGCGCACTTCGGGGTGCCGATGATTGGCGCGGTGCTCAACACCCTCAACGTGCGCCTGGATGCGGAGGCCATCGCCTTCATGCTGCAGCACGGCGAGGCCAAGGTCGTGATCGCCGACCGCGAATTCTTCGACGTGATCCACGCGGCCATCGGCATGCTCGACCATCCGCCGCTGGTCATCGATGTCGACGACCCGGAGTACGGTGAAAGCCAGGCCGTCAGCGACCTGGATTACGAAGCCTTCCTCGCGGAGGGCGATCCCGAGTTCGCCTGGCAATGGCCGGAAGACGAATGGCAGGCGATCAGCCTCAACTACACCTCCGGCACCACCGGCAACCCCAAGGGGGTGGTCTATCACCACCGCGGCGCCTACCTGAACGCCCTGGGCAACCAGATGACCTGGGCCATGGGCAACCACCCGGTCTACCTGTGGACGCTGCCGATGTTTCACTGCAACGGCTGGTGCTACCCGTGGACGATCACCGCGCTCGCCGGCGTTCACATCTTCCTGCGTCGCGTCGACCCGCAGAAGATCCTTACCCTGATCCGCGACGAGCAGGTGACCCACCTGTGCGGCGCGCCCATCGTGCTCAACGCCCTGGTCAACATGCCGACCGAAGCCAAGGCCGCTATCGATCACCCCGTCAATGCGATGGTCGCCGGGGCCGCGCCACCGGCCAAAGTGATAGGTGCCGTGGAGGAAATGGGCATTCGCGTCACCCACGTCTATGGACTCACCGAGGTGTATGGCCCGGTGACGCTGTGCGCCTGGCATGCGGAGTGGGACGCCCTGCCGCTGGAGCGGCGTGCCGAGATCAAAGCCCGCCAGGGCGTCCGCTACCCGACCCTCGAGGGGGTGATGGTCGGTGACCCGAAGACGCTGGAGCCGACCCCGCGCGACGGCCAGACCATCGGCGAGATATTCATGCGGGGCAACACGGTGATGAAGGGCTATCTGAAGAACCCCAGCGCCACGGCAGAGGCGTTCGAGGGCGGCTGGTTCCATACCGGCGACCTCGCCGTCTGCCACCCGGACGGCTACGTGGAAATCAAGGATCGCCTGAAGGACATCATCATTTCCGGTGGCGAGAATATCTCCACCATCGAACTCGAAGGTGTGATCTACCGCCACCCCGCCGTCCTGGAGGCGGCGGTGGTAGCCCGCCCGGACGAGAAGTGGGGCGAGACGCCCTGTGCGTTCGTCACCCTCAAGGCCACCCACCCGAACGTGCGCGAGAGCGACATCATCGGCTTCTGCCGTGATCACCTGGCCGGCTTCAAGGTGCCCCGCACCGTGATCTTCACCGACCTCCCGAAAACCTCGACCGGGAAGATCCAGAAGTACGTCCTGCGCGATATCGCCAAGGCCCTCTAGACACTCGCGATTCTGACAAGGCGACGGATTGATTTCCGTCGCCCTGGCGCCCTGCGCCTGAAAAACGGGCAACAACAAAAACAAGGAGCCACACCATGACCCCCACCGAACCCTCCCATGCGCAGCATTGCGAACGTATTCGCGCGAACCCGGCATTTCAGCAACTGGTGCGCAGTCGCTCGCGCCTGGCCTGGTCACTGAGCGCCGCCGTCCTGGGTACCTATTACCTGTTCATGCTGGTGGTCGCCTTCCACCCGGCCGCGCTGCACAGCCCGTTGAGCGAAGGCCGCCAACTGACCCTGGGCATCCCCGTGGCAGCCGCGATCATCGTGCTGTCCTGGCTGTGCACCGGCTGGTACGTCTACCGCTCCAACACCCGGTTCGACGCCCTCAGCGCCGAGTTCCTGAAGGAGCTGAAATAATGCGGCTGCGCACCTTCGGCCTGGCGGGCCTGTTCCTCGCCCCCATCAGCACTTTCGCCGCCCCCCTGGTTGCGGAGAAACAACCGATCAACCTGCACGCGATCGCCATGTTCTTCGTGTTCGTCATGGGCACGCTGGCGATCACCTGGTGGGCCGCGCGGCAGACCCGGTCGACCTCGGACTTCTACACCGCAGGAGGCGGCATCAGCGGGTTCCAGAACGGCCTGGCGATAGCCGGTGACTACATGTCCGCCGCTACGCTGCTGGGCTTGTCGAGCCTGGTGTTCGCCAAGGGGTACGACGGCTTCGTCTATACCGTGGCGTTCTTCGTCGGCTGGCCGATCATCACCTTCCTCATGGCCGAACGCCTGCGCAATCTCGGGCGCTTCACCTTCGCCGACATCGTTTCCTATCGCCTCGATCAGTCAAGGATTCGAACCTTCGCAGCCCTGGGCTCGCTGACCGTGGTGTGCTGCTACCTGGTGGTGCAGATGGTCGGCGCGGGTCAACTGATCAAGCTGCTGTTCGGCCTTGAATACACCACCGCGGTGATGGTGGTCGGCGTGCTCATGCTGGTCTATGTGATCTTCGGCGGCATGATCGCCACCACCTGGGTGCAGATCATCAAGGCGGTCCTGCTGCTTGCCGGGGGCACCACCCTGGCCGGGCTGGCGCTGTCCGAGTTCGGCTTCAGCCTGGAAAACCTGGCCACTCGGGCGGTGGACGTCCACGCCCTGGGCTGGAACATCATGGGGCCAGGTTCCATGCTGGCCGACCCGATCAACGCGGCCTCCCTGTCGCTTGGCCTGGTGTTCGGCATCGCCGGCCTGCCGCATATCCTGATGCGCTTCTTCACCGTGCCCAACGCCAAGGAAGCCCGCAAGTCGGTGTTCTACGCCACCGGCTTCATCGGCTTCTTCTTCCTGGTGGTCATGGTGCTGGGGTACAGCGCCATCGTCATCGTCGGCACCGACCCGCAGTTCTTCGTCGGCGGCGATATCAAAGGCGCCCTGATCGGCGGCGGCAACATGGTTGCCATGCACCTGGCGAAGGCGGTAGGCGGCAACCTGTTCCTCGGTTTCCTTTCTGCGGTGGCCTTCGCCACCATCCTGGCGGTGGTATCGGGCCTCGCCCTGGCAGGCGCCTCGGCCATCTCCCATGACCTCTACGCCAGCGTGCTGAAGAAAGGCACCGCTACGGAAGCGCAAGAGATGCGCGTAACCCGCATCGCGACCGTTTGCCTGGGCATCGTCGCAATCGGCCTGGGCATCCTCTTCGAGAAGCAGAACGTCGCGTTCCTCGTCGGCCTGACCTTCGGTATCGCCGCCTCGACCAACTTCCCGGTCCTGATCATGGCCATGTACTGGAAGAACCTGACCACGCGTGGCGCCTTGGCAGGTGGGTTCGTGGGGCTGCTCACCGCCCTGGTGCTGGTGATCCTGTCGCCTGCGGTGTGGGTATCGGTACTGGGCCATGCCGCGGCGATCTACCCCTACGACCACCCTGCCCTGTTCTCCATGCCGCTGGCGTTTCTCGTCATCGTGGTGGTTTCCAAGCTGGACCGCACCACCCGGGCCGCCTGTGAGCGTGCGGCATTCGATGACCAGTTCGTGCGCGCCCAGACCGGCCTGGGGGCCGCTGCCGCCGCCAGCCACTGAACCGGAACACTCCAGAGGGTGGTTGCTCGTTGGCCACCCGACCTTACGAGCCGCGCACGCGCGGCTCCTTTTTACACCCCGCGCCTGAACGAGGTTACCGATGCCCGAGTACAACGCCCCCCTGCGCGACCTGCGCTTCGTCCTCCACGAGGTGTTCGACGCCCCACGCCTGTGGGCACGCCTGCCGGCCCTGGCGGAGATCGTCGACGGCGAGACCGCCGACGCCATCCTGGAAGAAGCCGCCAAGGTCACCGGCAGCCTGATCGCCCCGCTCAACCGCAGCGGCGATGAGGAAGGCGCACAGTGGGCCAACGGTGCCGTCAGCACGCCGGCAGGCTTCAAACAGGCCTATGCCACCTACATCGAAGGCGGCTGGGTCGGCTTGTCGGGCAACCCGCAGTACGGCGGCATGGGCATGCCCAAGATGCTTGCCGTTCAGTTCGAGGAAATGCTCTACGCCGCCGGCTCCAGCTTTGCCCTGTACTCGGCATTGAGTTCCGGCGCCTGCCTGGCCATCGACGCCCACGCCAGCGAAACGCTGAAAAACACCTACCTGCCGCCCATGTACGAAGGCCGCTGGGCAGGCTCCATGTGCCTGACCGAAGCGCATGCCGGCACCGACCTGGGCATCATTCGGACCCGCGCGCAGCCCCAGGCCAACGGCAGCTACGCCATCACCGGGAGCAAGATCTTCATCACCGGCGGCGAGCAGGACCTGACCGAAAACATCATCCATCTGGTGCTGGCCAAGTTGCCGGATGCACCCGCCGGGCCGAAAGGCATCTCGCTGTTCCTCGTGCCGAAGATCAAGGTCGACGCCGACGGGTCACTGGGGGCGGCCAATGCCGTGGGCTGCGGCTCCATCGAGCACAAGATGGGCATCAAGGCCTCGGCCACCTGCGTGATGAACTTCGAGGGTGCGGAAGGCTACCTGATCGGCGAAGAGAACAAGGGCCTGGCCGCCATGTTCACCATGATGAATTACGAGCGGCTGTCGATCGGTATCCAGGGCATCGGTTGCGCGGAGGCTTCTTACCAGAACGCCGTCGGCTACGCCCGGGAGCGCATCCAGAGCCGCGCCCCCGGGGGCCCCCAACGGCAGGACAAACTGGCCGACCCGATCATCGTGCACCCGGATGTGCGCCGCATGCTGCTCTCGATCAAGGCGATGACCGAGGGCGGCCGCGCCTTCGCCTGCTACGTCGGCCAGCAACTCGACCTGAGCAAATTCAGCGACGACGCGGCCGAGAAGCAGGCCGCCGAGAACCTGGTTGCGCTGCTCACGCCCGTGGCCAAGGCCTTCTTCACCGACAGCGGCCTGGAAAGCACGGTGCATGGCCAGCAGGTGTTCGGCGGGCACGGCTACATCCGTGAGTGGGGGCAGGAGCAACTCGTGCGCGACGTGCGCATCGCCCAGATCTACGAAGGCACCAACGGCATCCAGGCCCTCGATCTGCTCGGCCGCAAGGTCGTCGCCAACGGGGGCGCGGCCCTGCTGCAGTTCACCCGCGAGATCCGCGCCTTCGCCCAGGCCGACGTACCCCATCGCGAGGCCCTGCTCGATGCGGTGCAGCGCCTGGAAGACACCGCCGCCTGGCTGCTTCGGCAGGCCAAGGACAACCCCAATGAAGTCGGTGCCGCCTCGGTGGAGTTCCTGCACCTGTTCGGCTACGTCGCCTATGCCTGGCTGTGGTCACGCATGGCCCAGGTGGCGCTGAGCAAGCGCGCTGAAGACGAGGCCTTCTATGGCGCCAAACTCGCGACCGCGGACTTCTATTTCCAGCGCCTGCTGCCACGGATCCTGAGCCTGGAGGCCAGCATCCGTGCCGGCAGCGAGCCCTTGTTCGGCCTCGACGCCGACCAGTTCTGACGATTGAGCGTTACGCGGCCTCGCCTCTGGGGACCGCGTTTTTTCTTCGCAATCCAGCCCACGGGGGTGGATCGCAACACAGGAGTGTTTATGCGTGATGTCGTGATTGTCGCCGCCACCCGCACCGCCATCGGCGCGTTCCAGGGCAGCTTGGCACGGGTTCCCGCGGTGGAGCTCGGGGCCGGGGTCATACGCAGCCTGCTCGCCCGGACCGCCCTCGAGGGTGCGATGGTCGACGAGGTGATCATGGGGCACGTGCTCACCGCCGGCGCGGGACAGAACACCGCAAGACAGGCCGCGCTCAAGGCCGGCCTGCCGCATACCGTACCGGCGATGACCCTGAACAAGGTCTGCGGCTCGGGGCTCAAGGCGGTGCAACTGGGCTACCAGGCCATTGCCTGCGGTGATGCCGAGGTGATCATTGCCGGCGGGCAGGAAAGCATGAGCCTGGCGCCCTACGTCATTCCCCAGGCGCGCACCGGGCTGCGCATGGGCCACCAGCAGGTGATCGACACCATGATCCGGGATGGCCTGTGGGATGCGTTCAACGACTACCACATGGGCATCACCGCGGAAAACCTGGCCGAACAGTACGGGATCTGCCGTGACGAGCAGGACATCTTCGCGGCCACCTCGCAGCGACGTGCGAGCGCAGCCATCGACAGCGGCCGCTTCGACGCGGAAATCACCCCAGTGCAGGTTCCCCAGCCCAAGGGCGAGCCGATCGTTTTCGCCCGTGACGAGCAGCCGCGTGACGGCACGACCCACGCCAGCCTGGGCAGGCTGCGCGCGGTGTTCAAAACCGACGGCACCGTCACGGCAGGCAACTCATCGACGCTCAATGACGGCGCCGCCGCCGTGCTGCTGATGAGCGCCGACAAGGCCGCAGCGCTGGGCCTGCCGACGATGGCCCGTGTCGTCGCGGCCGCCGCGGCGGGTGTCGACCCGGCGATCATGGGGGTCGGCCCGGTCTTCGCCACCTGCAAGGTGCTGGAAAAGGCCGGCTGGCAGCTCGAAGACGTGGACCTCATCGAGGCCAACGAAGCCTTCGCCGCCCAGGCCCTGGCCGTTGCCCGCGAGCTGCGCTGGGACAGCGCCAAGGTCAACGTCAATGGCGGCGCCATCGCCCTGGGCCACCCGATTGGCGCTTCCGGCTGCCGAATCCTGGTCACCCTGCTGCACGAAATGCAGCGCAGTGGCGCGCGCAAAGGCCTGGCCACGCTCTGTGTCGGCGGTGGCCAGGGCGTGGCACTCGCCGTCCAGCGCGACTAGCAAAACCACCCCCTCACGCCCCGCCCTCACCGGGCGTGAGGGACCGTCGTTCCTCCAATAAAAACAAAAGGACTTCACCATGCATCACAGACCACGCCAACTGCCTCGCCTGCTGCTGGCCGCGAGCATCACGAGCCTCGGTATCCCGGCCCATGCCGCCTTCCTCGACGAGAGCAAGGCCAGCCTGGAATTGCGCAACTTCTACTTCAACCGCGACTTCCGCCAGGAAGGCGCCCCCCAAGCGAAGGCCGAAGAGTGGGCGCAGGGCTTTCTGCTGCGCTACGAATCCGGTTTCACCGACGGCACCCTCGGTGTCGGGGTCGATGCCATCGGCCTGCTCGGGGTCAAGCTCGACTCCAGCCCCGAACGCTCGGGCACCGGGCTGCTCCAGCGCGATCGAGAAGCGCCACGGCGCGCCCAGGACGCCTACTCCGACCTGGGGCTGACGGCCAAACTGCGCGCGTCCCAGAGCGTCCTGAAACTCGGCACCCTGACCCCCAAGCTGCCTGTATTGATGCCCAACGACTCGCGCCTGCTGCCGCAGACCTTTCGCGGCGGCCAGCTGAACATGCGCGAGATCGAAGGGTTGACCCTCGACACGGGGCGCCTTACCCAGGTCAACCAACGGGACTCCAGTGACCACGAGGACATGGCCGTTACCACCGCCGTCGGGGTGAAGGGCATTCGCACGCGCCATGCCACGAGCGACGCCTTCGACTTCGCCAGCCTCACCTACGCCTGGAACGGCAACCTGAGCACCGGCTACAGCTACGGCGCCCTGGACAACATCTATCGCCAGCACTACGTGACGCTCAACCATGTCCTGGCGCTCGACGGTGGCCAGTCGTTGAAGAGCGATATCCGCTTCGCCCGCTCCACGAGCGATGGCGGAAGCAACGTCGACAACCGCGCGCTCGGCGCCCTGTTCACCTACGGTATCGGCGGTCATGCCGTTGGCGTCGGCTATCAACGCATGAGCGGCGATACCGGGTTTGCCTACATCAACGGCGCGGATGCGTATCTGGTCAACTTCGTGCAGATCGGAGACTTCGCCAGCAAGGATGAAGCCTCGTGGCAGGCCCGCTACGACTTCAACTTTGCCGCGGTCGGCGTTCCGGGCCTCACCTTCATGACCCGCTACCTCAGCGGCGACGGCATCGATCTCGGCGCCGGCAAGCCGGAGGGTCGCGAATGGGAACGCGACACCGACATCGCGTACGTAGTCCAGGAAGGGCCGCTGAAGAATCTCGGCGTCAAATGGCGCAATGCAACGGTCAGGTCCACGCACTTTGGCAACGACCTGGACGAAAACCGCCTGATCCTCAGCTATAGCATTGCGCTCTGGTGACCCGCCGGCCGTTCGACGCGTGATAACGATCGAATCGTTATCACTCGCGGGAATCGCCGCTGGAACGGCCCTGGCACCGGGCTGCAATGCATGCCGCTGATGCCTTATCGCGCCGCTGGGCTACGCTTTAGCAGCCAGCCAGCACCAAGGGAGGAGCGGCATGAACATTCGCCAGAAAATGGTGGCTTCGGGAGCCATCAGCGTCATCGCCGCCGCCCTGCTCGGCGGCATCGGCTTCTGGGGCCAGACTCGCCTCGCCGACGCCCTGGCGGAGAACGAGCTGAGCGTCAGCGCCCTGCGCAACCACCTGGAAGGCGACATGATGCACGACGCCTTGCGCGCCGATGTGCTCGCCGCCTTCGTCGCCGAACCCGGGGACACAGCTGCCGCCGACCAGGTGCGTCAGGACCTCAAGGAACACAGCGACTGGTTCCGCAAGGCCATGGGCGAGAACGCCCGCCTGCCCCTGAGTGCCGAAATCAAACGCGCCATAGCCGACTCCCAGCCAGCCCTGGAGGCGTACATAGGCGCGGCCGAGAAGATCATCGACCACGCCCTGCGCGACCCCGCCGCGGCGCGCGCCGAGCTGCCGGCCTTCAACACCTCCTTCGGCGAGCTGGAAGAGCGCAACGAAGCCCTCAGCAGCATGATCGAAGCCCACGCCACCGAGGCGCGCAAGGACAGCGAAGCCGCGGTGAGCCGCGCCGCCTTGTGGCTGGTCGGCGGCATCCTGGTGGTCTGCCTGGTGCTCTGCCTGGCCACCGGGCAACTGATGCGCGCCGTGCTGCGCCCATTGGAAAAAACCGTCGCCGCGGCCCGCGCCATCGCCCAGGGCAACCTGCGCAACATCATCAGTGTCGACAGCCAGGACGAAGCCGGGCAACTGCAACAGGCGCTGGCGGACATGCAGAGCAACCTGCGCCAGATGATCACCGCCATCCGCCACGAGAGCGAAGAACTGCACGGCACCGCCCACAGCCTCAGCGACACCTCGCGCGGCATCGTCGACGGCGCTAGCGAGCAGGCCGACAGCGCCACCAGCATGGCCGCGGCGATGGAGGAAATGATGGCCAACATCGCCCAGATCGCCGACCACGCGCGCAATGCCCAGGGCATCTCCGCCCATTCCGAAGGCCTGGCCAGCAATGGCGGGCAGGTGATCCTCGGCGTCGTCGATGGCATGAACCGTATCGCCGACGCGGTGAACAGCTCGTCCAGCACCATTACCGCGCTGGGCCGCTCCTCCGAGGAAATCCACTCGATCATCCAGGTGATCAAGAGCATCGCCGAGCAGACCAACCTGCTGGCGCTCAACGCCGCCATTGAGGCCGCGCGGGCCGGCGAGGCGGGTCGCGGCTTCGCCGTGGTGGCCGACGAGGTGCGCAACCTGGCCGCGCGCACGGCGCAATCCACCCAGGAGATCACCGGCATGATCGAACGCATCCGCGAAAGCACCGAACAGGCGGTGAGCAGCATGCAGACCGGGGTCACGAGGGTGAACGACGGCGTCTCCCTGGCCACCCAGGCTGGCTCCTCCATCAGCGAGATCCGCGACGGCGCCCATCGCGCCGCCGAAGTGGTGGAAGAGATTTCCCAGACCATCGGCGAGCAATCCAAGGCCAGCAGCGAGGTGGCCCACCGAGTGGAGATGATCGCCCGCATGTCGCGGCAGAACACCGAAGCCATGCACGAGCTGGCCGACTCCGCCCAGCGCCTCGATCAGGTCGCCACCGCCATGCAGACATCGGTGGCGCGCTTCCAGGTGTGACCGAGCCTCCTTTCTGTGGGAATTCATTCGCGAAGGGCCGAGGCACAACCTCGTAGGGCGGGTGAAACCCGCGCGCCCTGATGCACCCTGCCGCCAGGTGGCACCCGACCTACGAAGCACGAGGCCGCCCGGTAGCGATACGTCGCTCTTGTAGGTTGGGCTGAGGCACGAAGCCCAACGTGCCGATGTCGACCTTGCCGAGTTGGGCCTCGCTACGCTCGGCGCCAACCTACGGATGTGTGCCGCTGCTATGGGGTTTGGCATGGGTCAGCGGGTGAAACCTGCGAGCCCGATACACCCGACATACGGCCCTGAAAACGAAAACGACCAGGCCGCCCGAAGGCGGCCTGGTCGTTGAGGGGCTGCGTGAAGAGGGCTTAGCCGGCGGCCTGCACCACCTCCAGCAGGGCGGGCAGCGGCAGCGCCTGGGCGGCGGCTACGGTCAGCGCGATGCGGCTGCCGGACGCGTCCACCAATTGGCCGAGGCTCTCCACCGGCATCTGCATGGCGTTGAACTGCGCGTCCAGGCGCTTCAGGTCGCCGGCGGCTTCGATGGCCGCGTGCAGCGCCTTCTGGTCCATGGCCTGGGCGGTGTTGACGCTGATGGCGGTGTTGATCCCCGCCGCCTCCACCGCCTGCTGCAGGTTGCCGAAGGGCAGCTCGGCGCCGTTGAACTCGACGCTGAAGCGCTTGGTGTTGCCGGTGGCGTTGATGCTCAGCAGCAGCGCGCCCGCACCCATCGCCTGAGCCGTGTTGACCTGGATATGGGTGTTGGTGCCCGCCGCCTCGATGGCCGCCAGCAAGCCCCTGTCATCGAGCTGCCCACCGTGGAAGGACAGGCCCAGGTGGGTGCCGTCGCCCGCCGCCTGCATCACCGCCTGCAGGGTGCCCTCGCTCATCGCCTGGGCGGAGTTGATGCCGATACCGGTGCTGCCACCGGCACGCTCGACGGCCTGGAGGATGTTGGCCTCCAGCAGTTGCGCGCCGTTGAACTCGACGCCCAGCCCCCCCTCCTTGGCCGCCGCGTCGATGATGCCCAGCAGGCGATCGATGGGCACCGCGTGCCCGCCGTTGATGTCGATGCCGACCTGGCGACCCGCCGCGTCCACCAGTTGGCGCAGCGCCTCGTCGTCGGCCTGGGCGCCGTTGAAGGCCACCCGCACCTGCTTGCCGTCACCGGCGGCGTTGATTACCGCGAGCAAGGCGCTGGTGTTGACCTCCTGGCCCTTGCCGATCTGGATGGCGGTCTTCTCGCCGGCGAAGCTGGTGGCCTGCTGCAGGTTGCGCGGCGTCAGGCGGGCGCCATCGAAGGCCAGCACCAGCTGCTTGTCGCTGCCGGCCGCGCTGACCACCGACAGCAGGTCACCGACGTCCAGGCCATGGGCGGCGTTAAAGGTAATGGTGGTGTTGTCGCCAGCAGCCTGGATCACCTGGCGCAGGACGTTGATGCCGACGGATGCGTCGAATTGCAGAGCAAGCTTCATGTGAGTACTCCTTGTGGCTTCCTCCCCGGGGCGACGGACCACCATACAGGCCGTGCCCGGCGGGACAAGGCCGGGAGATACACAGGGTGCGAGGGGGATTCGGATAGTGCCGACGTCCCTTGGGGCGTCGACCGTAGGCCGTCACTCCCAGACGTCATTCACCCCCATCCGCTCGTTGCTCTCACGCCCCAGTTCACGCCCATCGCGCGCTTGCACCAGCGACTGTCCGAACGTCACCTGCTCGCCACTCACGCGGTTGCGCGCCGGCGCGTCGCGGGTGGGGCTCAGCAGCAGGCGCTGGTCATCGAGGTGGCGCACGCGGGTGCCGGCGGGGTAGTCCCAGTCGCCCAGGGCGTGGGGCTCGGCCAAGCGCCCGTCCCAGCGCAGCAGGTGGCGGTCGCCGTCGAGCATCAGGTTCAGCTCCAGCAGTCTCATGCCCTCCAGCGGCAGCGGCCCGGCGCTGTCGGACACCCGCAGGGTCCAGCCGTAACCGTTGCCGTAGACCAGGCTGCCCAGCGGCCACTCCAGCCCGAACAGCCGGCTGCCGGGCACCAGCGGGCAACGGTCGAAGTGCCAGCGCGACGGCTGCAAACGCTCCTCGACCTCGCGGCGGTACTCCACCCAGTCGTTGCCCGCGCAGGGCCAGCCCTCGACGACGCTGTCGCGCACCAGGCGCATGCGCGAGAACGAGTAGTGCAGCGGCAGCTCCAGGGCGTCCACCTCCAGCCCCAGCACCTGTTGTGGTTTGGGCAGCCAGGCCTCGATCAGGCTCTCCAGCCCGTGGGGCTGCGGCTGGTCCTGCCAGTCCAGCGGCTCGAAGGTGTCCAGGCGCACCTGGCTGCCCGCCGGGAAGACCAGCTCCCCCAGTTGCAGGTCACGCTCCAGGCGCGGGTTGAGGGCATCGTGCTCGGCCTGCCTCTCCGCCTCCATGCGCCGCTCCTCGCAGAGCATCAGCACGCCCAGGGCGGCGAACCCCAACAGCAGCACGCCCAGCACCCCATAGCGCCAGGGCCGCGCCAGCACGTGGCGCCGCGAGCGCGGCAGGGCCAGCGCCAGCCCGAGCGCCAGCAGGCCGGGCACGGACAGTACGGCCAGCAACACGGCGATGCCGAAGATCAGGATGAAGGTGGGATCGGGACCGAAGATCATTGCGGATGCGCCCTCCATGGACAGGCGGCGCGACATGCTCGCAGATCGCCCCGCGCGGCGCCACGGCGGCGTTCGGCACCCACAAAAAGGCCCGGCGCTGAGGCCGGGCCCGGATGACGCGAGGCGGGATCAGCCCGCGGCGTAGGCCTGCTTGGCGCGGGCCGCGCTGGAGAGTTTCAGGCGGTAGCAGCCCCACATCACCAGCAACCACACCGGGATCGCATAGACCGACACCTTGATACCGGGAATCAGCAGCATCACGCCGAGGATGAACACCACGAAGGCCAGGCACAGCCAGTTGCCGAAGGGCGACCAGAAGGCGCGGAAGGCGGTGGGGATGCCTTCGCGATCCTTGTGCTGGCGGAACTTCAGGTGCGAGTAGCTGATCATCGCCCAGTTGATCACCAGCGCCGCCACCACCAGCGACATCAGCAGCTCCAGGGCGTTGTGCGGCACCACGTAGTTCACCACCACGGCGAGGAAGGTCACCAGCGCCGAGACCACCAGGGCGCGCACCGGCACGCCACGCTTGTCCACGCGGGCCAGGGATTTCGGCGCATCGCCCTGCTCCGCCAGGCCCACCAGCATGCGACCGTTGCAGTAGGTGCCGCTGTTGTAGACCGAGAGCGCGGCGGTGAGCACCACGAAGTTCAGCAGGTGCGCGGCGGCGTCGCTGCCGATCAGCGCGAAGATCTTCACGAAGGGGCTGCCGCTGTAGGGGTCGCCGGCGCTGTTGATGCTGGCCAGCAGCGCATCCCAGGGGCTCAGGGAGAGCAGCACCACCAGGGCGCCGACATAGAAGATCAGGATGCGCCAGATCACCTGGTTGATCGCCTTGGGGATCACCTGGCCGGGCTTCTCGGCCTCGGCAGCGGTGAAGCCGAGCATCTCCAGGCCCCCGAAGGAGAACATGATGAAGGCCATCGCCATCACCAGGCCGCCGATGCCATTGGGGAAGAAGCCGCCGTGGGCCCAGAGGTTGGACACGGTCGCCTGCTCGCCGCCGGAGCCGCTGAACAGCAGCCAGCAACCAAGCACGATCATCCCGACGATGGCCACCACCTTGATCATGGCGAACCAGAACTCGGCCTCGCCGAACAGCTTCACGTTGGCCAGGTTGATGGCGTTGACCACCACGAAGAACACCGCAGCCGTCGCCCAGGTGGGCACCTCCGGCCACCAGAAGTGGATGTACTTGCCCACCGCGGTGAGCTCGGACATGCCCACCAGTATGTACAGCACCCAGCAGTTCCAGCCGGAGAGGAAGCCGGCGAAGCCGCCCCAGTACTTGTGGGCGAAATGGCTGAAGGAGCCGGCCACTGGCTCGTCGACGATCATCTCGCCGAGCTGGCGCATGATCAGGAAGGCGATGAAGCCGCAGATGGCGTAGCCGAGGATCATCGACGGCCCGGCGGACTTGAGCACCCCGGCCGAGCCAAGGAACAGGCCGGTGCCGATGGCGCCGCCGAGGGCGATCAGCTGGATATGGCGATTCTTCAGGCCGCGCTTGAGCGTGCCCTGGGATTGCGTGTCGTGCATGGCGTCACCTTTTGATTGTTGTCGTGACGGAAATCGGACCCGCAGCGCTTGTGGCGCGGCGGAATGGCAAGGCGGGTGAACCTTTCAGCGGGCGTCGGGCGGCACCTCCCCCCAGGCAGGGAGCGGTCGGGCACGACGATTCGCGTTGACAGGGATGCGCGCCGAGGCCGACGGGTCACAGGCGCAGGCGACGAAGGGGAATCCAGGCGCACGGGCGCCGGGCTGCAAGGCAGGGGTCATCGGGGACCTCCGGGTTTTGTTGTCATGGGCGTGGGCGGGGGCCGGCACGCGTGGCGGGGGCCATCACACCCGCCCGGAGGCGCGGAAACAAGGCACAGATACGCAGGGAAACTGTGATGGCCGCCTGGCCCGGCGGCAGCTTTTCCTTACGCCGGGCATACGCCCACGGCCCGCGCAGGGCCGGCGGGCGATGGCGTAATGAAAAGTTGACGGAGCGGTGTGCCAGCGTGACGCCACGCCTGCCCGGTCAGTGCTGCAGGTGGCCGTAGAGCTTGGCGTAGAGCCCGCCGTCGGCGATCAGGCGCTGGTGGTCGCCGTCCTCGGCGATGCGCCCGCCGTCGAACACCAGCACCCGGTCCGCCTGCTTAACCGCGGACAGGCGGTGGGCGATGATCAGCGTGGTGCGCCCTTCGAGGAAGCGCGCCAGGGCCTGGTGCAGGGCGTATTCGGTGGCGGCGTCGAGTGCCGAGGTGGCTTCGTCGAGGATCACCACGCGCGGGTCGGCCAGCACCATGCGCGCCACCGCCAGGCGCTGGCGCTGCCCACCGGAAAGGCGCACGCCGGAGCGGCCGACGATGCTGTCCAGCCCTTGCGGCAAGGCGCGGATGGTGTCGGCCAGCTGGGCGATCTCCAGCGCGCGCCAGCAGGCCTCGTCACTGCGCTCGCGGCCCAGGGTGAGGTTGGCGCGCACGCTGTCGTTGAACAGCGCCGGGTGCTGCAGCACCACCGCCACATGCTCGCGCACGCGCTCCAGGCCGATCTCCTCCAGGCTGGCGCCGCCGAAGCGGATGGTTCCGGCCTGGGCGGTATAGAGGCCCAGCAGCAGCTGCACCAGGGTGCTCTTGCCGCCGCCGCTGGCGCCGACTATGGCCACCTTCTCGCCAGGGGCGATGGACAGGTCGAGGCCATCCAGCACCGGCTCGTCGCCATAGGCGAAACGCAGCCCTTCCACCTGCACGCCCACCGTCTCGCGGCCGGTGAAGGGGTCGACGCGGCTGGCATATTGCGGCTCGTCGGCGCGGGCCAATAGCTCGTTGATGCGCGTCAGGGCGCCACCTGCGGCGTAGTAGGAGTACTGCAGGCCGAGCAATTGCTCCACCGGGCCGATCATGAACCAGAGGTAGCTGAACACCGCCAGCATCTGGCCGATGGACAGGTCCGAGAACAGCACGGTGAGCATGGCCGCGGCGCGGAACACGTCGATGCCGAACTGGAACAGCAGGCCGCTGGTGCGCCCGGCGGCGTCGCTCTTCCATTGCGAAGCGACGGCGTAGTCACGCACTTCCTTGGCACGCAGGCCGAGGCGGCCGAGGAAGAAACCCTGGCGATTGCCGGCGCGCACTTCCTGGATGGCTTCCAGGGTTTCGGTCAGCGCCTGGGTGAAGCGCGAAGTGCTGTCGTTCTCCAGCTTCTTCAGGTGCTTGACCCGCTTGCCCAACTGCACCGTGGACCAGATCACCAGTGGGTTGAACAGCAGGATCAGCAGCGCCAGCTTCCAGTGCATCCACACCAGGATGCCGGCGGTACCGGCAAGGGTGAGCATGGCCACGAGGAAGCGGCTGAGGGTCTCGCCGATGAATTTGTCCAGGGTGTCCAGGTCGGTGACCAGGTGAGCGGAGACGGTGCCGCCCCCCAGGCTCTCGTATTCACCCAGGGAGATGCGCTTGAGGCGCTCGATCAGGCGCACGCGCAGGCGGTAGACGATGTCCTTCGACAGCCGCGCGAAGAGCCGCGCCTGCAGCACGTTGAACACCAGCGCCAGGCTGCGCAGTAACAGGGTGGTGACCAGCATCAGGCCGATGTAGCCGGCGGCCACCTGCCAGCCGTCGGGCAGGAAGCGGTCCATGAATTTCAGCGCAGCGTCGCCCTGCTTGAGCAGCACCTCGTCCACCAGCAGCGGCAGCAGCAGCGGGATGGGCACGCTGCACAGGGTGGCGAAGACCGCCACCAGGTTGGCCAGCCACAGGGCCTTCCTGTGACGCAGGGCGAGGCGGCGGATCTCCGCCCAACTGAGGCGATCAGGCATGGGTCGCACGCTCCAGCCAGCGGGCCAGCAGCGGCGCGAGTTCATCCAGGCCCTGGTAGCCGTTGGTCAGCAGCGCCAGCTGGCCGTCACGCTCGGCGAGCAGCGTGGGAAAGCCGGCGATGCCCAGGTCCTGCACCCAGGTGAAGTCTTCGGCGGTGGCCTGGTGCGCGGCAGCGCCATCGAAGGCCTCGGCGAACTCGATACGCGGGATGCCGGCCGCCTCGGCCAGCTCCACCAGCACCGCCGCCTGGGTCACGTCGCGACCCTCGGCGTAGAAGGCATGTTGGATCAGCTTGACCAGCGGCCAGGTGGCCTCTTCGTGCAACGAGCGGGTCACCACCAGGGCACGGCAGACCGGCTCGGTGTCGTAGACGAAGCCGTCCGGCAACGCCTCCTCGAAGCGGAAGGGCTGGCCGGTGGCGTCATGCACCGCATGCCAGTGTTCGAGGATGTAGCGCCGGGTATTGGGGTCGAGCGAGGCGCCCTGGCCGGTGCGCAGGCCGCCCGCCACCAGGTGCATGGGGACGCCGGCCGCACGGGCCTGCTCTGCGAGGGCATCGGCCACCGGGGCGAAGCCCCAGCACCAGGAACACATCGGGTCCATCACGTAGAGCAGGCGGGTCTTGGGCATCGGGCTCTCTCAACTCTCCATGGGCTGGCGCGGGTTGCGACCGATCGGGTGCGGCAGGTTGCGTTCCTTGGCCAGTTCGATCTGCTTCTGCCGCTCACGGGCACCGGCGCGGGTCTTCTCGCTGAGGCTGTCCCAGCAATGGGGGCAGCTGATGCCGGGGGCGTAATGGGGCGATTGGCGATCCTCGACCGAGATCGGGTTGCGGCAGGCGTGGCACTGGTCGAAGTCGCCCTCGGTCAGATCGTGGCGCACGGTGACGCGGTTGTCGAAGACGAAGCAGTCGCCGCGCCAGAGGGTGTCCGCCTCGGGCACCTCTTCCAGGTACTTGAGGATGCCGCCCTTGAGGTGGAAGACCTCCTCGAAGCCTTCGCCCAGCATGTAGGCCGAGGCTTTCTCGCAGCGGATGCCGCCGGTGCAGAACATCGCGACCTTCTTGTGCACCGCCGGGTCGTAGTGCTCGCGCACGTACTCGGGGAATTCGCGGAACGACTTGGTCTTGGGATCGACCGCGCCCTCGAAGGTGCCGATGGCCACTTCGTAGTCGTTGCGGGTGTCGATCAGCAGCACCTCGGGGTCGCTGATCAGGGCGTTCCAGTCCTGCGGCTCGACGTAGGTACCCACGCGCTGGTTGGGATCGACGCCGGGCACGCCCAGGGTGACGATCTCCTTCTTCAGCTTGACCTTGGTGCGGTAGAAGGGCTGCTCGTCGCAGTAGGACTCCTTGTGGTCGAGGTCGATGAAGCGCGGGTCGACCTTGAGCCAGGCCAGCAGCGCGTCAATGCTCTCGCGGGTGCCGGAGACGGTGCCGTTGATGCCCTCCTCCGCCAGCAGCAGCGTGCCCTTGATGTCGTTCTCGAGCAGGGTCTTGAGCAGGGGTTCGCGCAGGGCGACGTAGTCTTTCAGGGAGACGAACTTGTAGAGCGCCGCGACGACGATCCGGGACATGGTGATTTCCTCCAGTGGTCGCCCACGCAAAGGGCGGACCGGGTGACAAAAACGACAGCGCCGGCAAGGCCGGCGCTGGGGGCGGATTCTAGCAAAAAGCGCAGCCGGGAAACTGCGTGAAAAGGTCTCAGGCGACTTGTGGTGCGGGACGGCGTCTTCAGCCAGGGGAGAGAGGCTTCACGGAAGGCACGAGTCCCGCCAAGCCTCCGGCTGGACATGACAGGTCGCTCTTTACCTCCACCAGGCGGAGTCGAGCGAGGCACGCGCTCATGCCAGGGGGTGTGCCGCGCAGGGTGCACGCACCGAACCAGGCAGCTTCAAGCGGGGCTCAAACCGGGAGGGCGGTGGGCTGAAGAAAGGCACCCGGGCACGGAGCCGTGCCCGGGAAACATCGATCAGAGATCGTGCTTGCTGCCGCCCTTGCAGGTGGGCGAATCCGGTGCGGCGCCTTGCGCAGCCCACTCCTCGGGGGTGTAGGTGTGCAGGGCCAGGGCATGGAACTGCCCCATCAGCTCACCCAGGGTGGCGTAGGCCCTCTGGTGGCGCTTGACCGCATTGAGACCGGCGAACGCGGGGCTGACGATCACCGCCTTGTAGTGGGTCTCCAGGCCGCGACTGTGCATATGGCTCTCGTCCAGCACCTCCAGGTGCTGGGGCTCGAGGGCCGCAAAGGCGGCGAGGATTCGATCACGCATGCTCATGCAGGGCTCCGCTTACTTCTTCTTCTGGTCCTTGGGGGCCAGTTCGCTGGTCATGTCGGCCAGCAGCTTGTTCACTTCCGGCACGGCCGCTTCCAGGCGCGACTGGGTCAGCTGGGCGGATTGCGCGGTCAGGGTCGGCATCTTCTCCAGGACTTTCTTGCCCAGGGGCGATTCGTAGAAGGCGATCAGGTCCTTCAGCTCCGGCTCGGTGAAGTTGGTGGTGTAGATCTTCACCAGCTCGGGCTTCAGCTTGTCCCAGCCCACGGCCTTGTCGAGGGCGGTGTTGGCCTTGGCCTGGTAGCTCTCCAGGGCGGCTTTCTTGTCCGCCGGCGCGCCGCTTTGCTCGAAGCGCTGGGCGAACATCTGCTGCACCTGGCCGTAGACCGGCACGGTGAGCTTGTCGGCGTGGGCGAGCTTGAGGAAGCGCTCAGCGTTGGCGGCATGACTGGCGGCATCGGCCAGCGCCTGGCCACTGGCGCAAGCGAGCAGGACGGCGGTGCAAAGTACGCGAAGCTTGGTCATCGGTATTCCTTGGTCTGAGCGGTTACGGGGGTTCCCCGAGGGCGGGTCATTCTGCGCCCGAGCCCATGGGGAGCTCAAGCGATGGGGACGTGTGCCGGATCACGGCCAAACTGTGGATCGGTGCACTCCAACGGTCTATTGTCAAAATGCCATCACTTGCTCATGCTAGCGGCCTCTGGGCATCCTTCCGCGTCAATAAAACGCTGTCAGCCCGCCGACACAACGCCCCTTTGGGCCATGGGTCGCGCGCAATGTTCCCCGCCTCTTCAAAAATGGAAGCTGCACCCCACATGGACGTGTCCGATGACTAGCCATATCACTGCACTGGCGCCGCCCGGGCCGGCCGCGCTGTGCGATGCCCAGGGCCGATTGGAGCCACTGGCCATCGGCTGGTCGAACCGCCCACGCCTGAACTGCGCCATCCCCGGCAACGTCGGCCGGCGCAAACGCTGGAACCACTGGTGCATCACCACCCCGCAATGGGTGCTGTCGCTGACCCTGGCCGACCTCGACTACCTGGGCTACTGCGGCGCCTACTTCCTCGACCTGGAAACGGGCCAGGCGGTCAACCACTCCCAGCTGCGCCTGTTCGGCCGTGGCTGCCGCCTCCCCGATACACCGCTCGAAGGCTATGAATTCCAGCACCCGCGCCTGCACCTGAAGGTGGACGAACACCCCGGCCGCGCCCGCATCACCGTCGCCGTGCCGGATATCGGCGGCCAGCCGATGCAGGCCGCCCTCGACATCCTGCGCCCCCTGCACCTGGATTCGGTGAACCTGGTGGCGCCCTTCCCCGGCCGTGGCTTCCACGCCAGCAGCCGCCAGCTCGGCCTCCCCGCCAGCGGCAGCGTGCAGCTGGGCAATCGCCATTTCGACTGCCAGCCCGGCCAGAGCTTCGCCGCCCTCGACTTCGGGCGCGGCGTCTGGCCGTTGCACAGCCACTGGACCCGCGCCGCCTTCGCCACCAGCGGCGGCATCGCCGGCAACTTCGGTGCTGGCTGGACCGACGCCAGCGGCCTCACCGAGAACGCCCTGTGGTTCGGCGGCGAGCTGTCCAAGCTGGACCGCCCGGTGCGCATCGAACAGGCGCAGAACAACCCCCTCGCGCCCTGGCAGCTGAGCACCGAATGCAACCGCGTGCAGCTCACCTTCACCCCGCGCCAACTGCACCAGGCCAACCCGCGCCTGGGGCCGCTCTTCGCCGATACCCGCCAGTGGTTCGGCCGCTTCGACGGCGTGCTGCGCGGCCCCACCGGCGAACGCGTACCGGTGGACAACGCCCTGGGCTGGCTCGGCTCCACCCACGCACGCTGGTAATAGCGCCCCCCGTTGAACCCCATGCTCCATCTGCGGCCTAAACTGCGGAAAATACCTTCTGGAGCATGCGCAATGAGCCGTACCGAAACTGACAGCCTGGGCCCGGTGGAAGTCGCTGAAGACGCCTACTGGGGCGCCCAGACCCAGCGCTCGCTGGAAAACTTCGCCATCGGCGTCGAGCGCATGCCGCTGGCGGTGGTGCACGGCCTGGCGCTGATCAAGAAGGCCGCGGCACGGGTCAACGGCCGCAACGGCACCCTCGCCCCGGACATCGCCCGCCTCATCGAACAGGCCGCGGACGAAGTGCTCGCCCACCGCCACGACGAGCAATTCCCCCTGGTGGTCTGGCAGACCGGCAGCGGCACCCAGAGCAACATGAACGTCAACGAGGTCATCGCCGGCCGTGCCAACGAGCTGGCCGGCGGCACCCGTGGCGGCAAGAGCCCGGTGCACCCGAACGACCACGTCAACCATGCCCAGAGCTCCAACGACAGCTTCCCCACGGCCATGCACATCGCGGCCGCCCAGGCAGTCCATCAGGAACTGCTGCCGGCCCTGGCCGAGCTCAGCGGCGGCCTCGCCGAGCAGGCCGCCCGCCATGCGCGCCTGGTGAAGACCGGGCGCACCCACATGATGGATGCCACTCCCATCACCTTCGGCCAGGAGCTGTCGGCCTTCGTCGCCCAACTCGACTACGCCGAGCGCGCCATCCGCAATGCCCTGCCGGCGGTCTACCAGTTGGCCCAGGGCGGCACCGCCGTCGGCACCGGGCTCAACGCGCCCCACGGCTTCGCCGAAGCCATGGCGGCGGAACTGGCCGCCCTGGCCGGCCTGCCCTTCGTCTCTGCGCCCAACAAGTTCGCCGCCCTGGCCGGGCACGAGCCCCTGGTGACCCTCTCCGGCGCCCTGAAGACCCTGGCGGTGGCGCTGATGAAGATCGCCAACGACCTGCGCCTGCTGGGCTCCGGCCCCCGTGGCGGCCTGGCCGAGGTGAGGCTGCCGGCCAACGAGCCGGGCAGCTCGATCATGCCCGGCAAGGTCAACCCGACCCAGTGCGAGGCGCTGTCCATGCTCGCCTGCCAGGTGATCGGCAACGACACCACCATCAGCCTCGCGGCGAGCCAGGGCCACCTGCAGCTCAACGTGTTCAAACCGGTGATCGCCCACAACCTGCTGCAATCCATCCGCCTGCTGGCCGATGGCGCGCGCAACTTCCAGCGCCATTGCGTGGCCGGCATGGAGCCGGACGCCACACGCATGGCCGAGCACCTGGAGCGCGGGCTGATGCTGGTCACCGCCCTCAATACCCATATCGGTTACGACAAGGCCGCGCAGATCGCCAAGAAGGCCTACAGCGAAGGCACCACCCTGCGCGAGGCGGCGCTGGCGCTGGGCTTCGTCAGCGAGGCGGATTTCGACGCCTGGGTACGCCCGGAAACCATGCTGGAGGCCGGCCAACATGGTTGATACCGCCAAGCACGGCGCCACGCCCCTGGAAGGCGACGGCAAGCGCATCCTGATGATCTTCGGCTCGCCCAAGGGCAACAGCCTGTGCAATGCCCTGGGCGAAGCCTATGCCCAGGGCGCCCGCAGCGAAGGCCACGTGGTGCGCCTGCTCAAGCTCGGCGAGATGGAATTCGACCCGGTGCTGCACCAGGGTTACGACCAGAGCCAGGCGCTGGAGCCGGACCTGCTGGAGGCCCAGCGGCAGATCCACTGGGCCGAGCACCTGGTGTTCGTCTACCCGGTCTGGTGGGGTGGCGTGCCGGCGCTGCTCAAGGGCTTCTTCGATCGCGTGTTCCTCCCCGGCTTCGCCTTCCGCTACCGCGGCGTGCGCTCCTGGGACAAGCTGCTCGAAGGCCGCACCGCCGACCTGCTGGTGACCCTGGACACGCCGCCCTGGTACTTCCGCTGGATCTACGGCGCCCCCGGGCACCGGCAGATGACCCGCACCATCCTCGGCTTCTGCGGCATCAAGACCCGCCGCCTCGCCGAATTCGCCCCGGTGCGCCCCTCCACCGAGGAACAGCGCCAGGCCTGGCTGCGCAAGGCGGAAACCCTGGGCACCCGTAACTAGCGACACGGCCATCGACCCTGTAGGTCGGGTGCAACCCGACACGGAGGTAGGCTGTAGCCCGGGCTTCAGCCCGGGAAAGCGGCGGCACGGAGCGCCCCCGCAAGCCCCCTCTACAGCGCGCGAACCTGGCGCGCCCTCCAGCTGCGCACCAGCGAGGGCGCGAGGGCGGTGAGCGCAGAGCCCAGCACCACCAGCAAGGCGCCGCCGTAGGCGATGCCATTGAGCTGTTCGGGCACCACGTGGTCGGGCCAGAAGCTGGCGGCGACCGCCACCGAGGCGAAGGTCACCAGCGGGGTGATGGCCAGGGTGGCGCTGACCCGCGAGGCCTCCCAATGGGCCAGGGCTTCGGCGAAGGCACCATAAGCCACCAGGGTGTTCAGGCAGCAGGCCAGCAGCAGCCAGCCCTGCAACGGCGACAGCTGCAGCGCTTCCAGGGGCGACACCCAGGGCGTCAACAGGGCCGCGCAGCCGAGGTAGATCACCATCATCACCTGCATGGAGTTCCACACCGTCAGCAGCTGCTTCTGCGCCAGGCCGTAGAAGGTCCAGACGAAGGCCGCCGCCAGCACGATGAGCACACCGGTGGTGTAGGTGCCCAAGGAGGTGAGCAACTCGTCCAGGCGCTGGTTGAAGAACAGGCCGAAGCCCAGCACCAGCACCGCCAGGCCAAGCGCCTGGCCGATGCTGAAACTCTCCTTGAAGATGAACAGGCTGCCGATCAGGAAGAGGATGGGCGCCACCTGGATCACCAGTTGCGTGGTGCCGGGGCTGAGCATCTTCAGGCCGATCAGGTAGAGCACGTAGTTGCCCAGCAGCCCGGCGATGGCCAGCGCCACCAGCCCTCCCCCCTTGCGCCCCAGCGGACGAAAGCGTGGCAGGCGGCGGGTCGCCGCGAGCCAGACGAACAGCAGCGAGCCGGACACCAGCAGGCGAAACCAGGTGACGGTCACCGGGTCCATCACCTTCAGCACTTCCTTGAGCTTGATCGGCAGGATGCCCCAGAGCACGGCGGTGACCAGGGCGAGAAACAGGCCGTACAGCCAACGGCCGGAAGAAATGTGCATGGAGACCTCGAAGCGGAAGGGACCCGGCCGGCAAGGCGGCGGGCCGCTCATTCTAGAACCTGCTCTGCGACGCACACAGCGACAATTGCCTGCGCGAGCGACGCCCAACTGTACCGGTCGCACCGCCGCCAAGCGTCAGGTTTCCAGCGCCATTTTTATGGAAATGCAGCGAACGGTCGCGATCAGGCGCCGATTCGTACCGCCTATCGCCTGAGCGCGCAGGCACCGGGACGGGGATTAGACTCAATAATCATCCGACCCATTCACCCCGGAGTAATCAGCATGTTCGGGCAACGCACCGTGGACGCCGCAGCCAGCACCCATTACCGCAGCGACCGCGTCAGCGCGGTGAATGGGCAGTATTTCTTCGCCACCCGCGAAGGCACCCTGGAAGGTCCCTACTTCACCCGCGCCGACGCCGAGCGCGAGATCGCCTTCTACATCCGCCGCATGATGCAGGCCGACGACATCATCGCCAGCCGCCTCTGAGCGCCGCACATGCGACCGCAAGCGCAGCCCCGGCGGCTTCTCATCGCGAATGAATTGGCTCTGTCTGCGTTAAGTGTTGCTAGAAGATCTGGACCCAGCTGATTGCCGAGTTTTGTTGGTGTTTCTGGTTTCGACCCGGGCGAGTCCCTTTTAACAATCGTCGGAATGCCGAACCACTTAAAAGGAACCAAAAGGGCTTGCCCCATCATCCGGCCCGACTGCGTCGGGTTCCCTCACTCCATCGCCGTTACTCGCTACGCTCGCCCTTCGGGCCGCACTGAAGTGCGTTCGCCGCAAGCGTCGTCTGGGGGCCGGCGCGATGGGCCATCCATGGCCTGGCGCGCCTCTCGCGGCATCCATGCCGCTCGTCCCCCGGCGCAACGACTGCGTTCGGCCTCCTGGAGGGGCGTTGGCGGCTGCCCCCACCTTTCTTCGTCCAGCGCATCGCCATGTGGTGCGCACGGGCTTTCGTAGGATGGTGTAGAGCGAAGCGAAACCCATGCGGTGGAGGTGGTACGAACTCTTGGACGCCCGGAAATGGCCGCGCTTGAGCGCTTGCTTTAAAACCACAACAGCTAACGCAGACAGAGCCAATGAATTCGCTCCCACAGGGCGGCGCTGTGCGCCGCTTGGCGACTGAAGTCGCCCCTACAAAAAACGCCGCCGCCCCAGGGTACGCAGCGCCCAAATAAAAACCCGCAGCGGCCAGGCCGTTGCGGGTTTTGTCATTGCGGCGTCCGTGGAGCGGATCAGCGCACCGCTTCGAACAGCCCGGTGGCGCCCATGCCGCCGCCCACGCACATGGTGACGATGCCGTAGCGCTTGCCCTGGCGCTGCAGCTCGCGCACCAGGTGGCCGACCTGGCGCGAGCCGGTCATGCCGAAGGGGTGGCCGATGGAGATGGAGCCGCCGTTGACGTTGTACTTCTCGTTGTCGATGCCCAGGTGGTCACGGGCATACAGGCACTGCGAGGCGAAGGCTTCGTTCAGCTCCCACAGGTCGATGTCGTCCACCGACAGGCCACGGGCCTTGAGCAGCTTGGGCACCGAGTAGATCGGGCCGATGCCCATCTCGTCCGGCTCGCAACCGGCCACGGCGAAGCCACGGAAGAAGGCGCGGGGCTTGAGGCCCAGCTCGATGGCCTTGTCCAGGCTCATCAGCAGGGTCATGGAGGCGCCGTCGGACAGCTGCGAGGAGTTGCCGGCGGTGACCGAACCGTCCTCGGAGAACACCGGCTTCAGCGAAGCCAGGCCTTCCAGGGTGGTGTCGGCGCGGTTGCAGTCGTCGCGGTCGACCACGCCGTCGACGATCTTCTTCTCGCCGGTGGCCTTGTCCTCGACCCCGTACTTGACGTTCATCGGCACGATTTCATCGTCGAACAGGCCGGCGGCCTGGGCACGGGCGGTGCGCTGCTGGCTCTGCAGGGCGTACAGGTCCTGGGCCTCGCGGGAGACGTTGTAGCGACGCGCGACGATCTCGGCGGTCTGGCCCATCGGGTAGTAGATGCCGGGGTGTTCCAGCTTCAGGCGCGGGTTGACGAAGTTGTCCTGGTTGATGCTTTTCAGCGTCAGGGTGATGGACTCGACGCCGCCGGCGACCATCACGTCGCTGCAGCCGGAAGCGATCTGGTTGGCGGCGATGGCGATGGCCTGCAGGCCCGAGGAGCAGTAGCGGTTCAGGGTCATGCCGGCGACGCCGATGCCCAGGCCCGAGAGCACGGCGACGTTACGGCCGATGTTGTGGCCCTGGGCGCCTTCGTTGGAACCGGCGCCGACCACGCAGTCGTCCACCAGCGTCGGGTCCAGGTCATTGCGCGCCAGGAGGGCGTTCACGCAGTGGGCGGCCATTTCGTCCGGCCGGGTCATGTTGAACTTGCCGCGGAAGGACTTGGCCAGGCCGGTCCGAACGCTGTCGACTATCACCACTTCACGCATGACGCACCTCTTTCTTGTGGGTTTGAGGACGGGTGTCCATTGACGATGGCCGGAGCATAAATCCACCCAATGTCGCAGGGCGACGATCATTCATCCTGCGTATGCGCGGCCATCGCCCGCCGGCTCAGCCCTTCTTGAAGGCCCGCTCCAGCGCGTCGTTAAGGGTGCGCAGCACCTTCACCCGGGCATAGCGCTTGTCGTTCGCCTCGATCAGGGTCCAGGGCGCCAGCTCGGTGCTGGTGCGATCCACCATGTCGCCCACGGCGTCGACGTAGAGGTCCCACTTGTCGCGATTGCGCCAGTCCTCGTCGGTGATCTTGTAGCGCTTGAAGGAAGTCTCCTCGCGCTCCTTGAAGCGGCGCATCTGCTCGTCCTTGTCGATGGACAGCCAGAACTTCACGACTACGATGCCGTGGTCGTGGAGCTGCTCCTCGTAGTCGTTGATCTCGCTGTAGGCGCGCAACCAGTCGGCCTCCGAGCAGAAGCCCTCGACCCGCTCCACCAGCACGCGGCCGTACCAGGAGCGGTCGAAGATGGTGAACTGCCGGCGCGGCGGCACATGGCGCCAGAAGCGCCACAAGTAGGGTTGCGCGCGCTCTTCCTCGGTGGGCGCGGCGATGGGCACGGTGCGGTACTGGCGCGGGTCCAGTGCCCCGGTCACCCGGCGGATGGCCCCTCCCTTGCCGGCCGCGTCGTTGCCCTCGAACACCGCCATCAGCGCGTGCTCGCGGAAGCGCTTGTCGCGCATCAGCCCGGCCAGCCGCGCCTGCTCGGCGTCCAATTGCTCTCGGTAATCGTCCTTGCTCAGTTTCAGGCTCAGGTCGAGGCTGCTGAGCAGCCCGCGGTTGTCCAGGCTGGAAACCAGCGGCGCCGCGTGGGGCTGCAGCACCGGGCGATCCTTGCGCTTGAGCGCGGCCTGCAGCCCCTCGAGGATGATGCGGCCGACGCTGAGGCTGCGGTAGTTCTCGTCGACGCCCTCGACCACGTACCAGGGCGCGTAGTCGCGGCTGGTGCGGCGCAGCATGCGCTCGCCGAAGCGCACGAAGCGGTCATAGGTCTCGCTCTGCTTCCAGTCCAGCGGGTTGAGCTTCCAGCTGCGCTGCGGGTCTTTCTCCAGGTCCTTGAGGCGCTGCTTGAGCTGCTTCTTGGACAGGTGGAACCAGAACTTGAAGATCAGCGCGCCCTCGTCGCAGAGCATGCGCTCGAAGCGCTCGGCGAAATCGATGGCCTGGTCGAAACGGCCGTCCTTGATGTCGCCCTCGACCCGCGCATGGAGCATCTGGCTGTACCAGTTGCCGAAGAAGATGCCGGTCTGCCCCTTGGCCGGCAGCTTGCGCCAGAAGCGCCATTGAGGCGGCCGCGACAGCTCCTCGTCGGTGGGCAGCAGGAAACTCTCGACATGGATCAGGCGCGGGTCCATCCACTCGTTGAGCAGCTTCACCGTCTCGCCCTTGCCTGCGCCCTCGATGCCGTTGATCAGGATGATCACCGGGAAGCGTGCCTGCTGTTTCAGCTCGAACTGCGCCTCCAGCAATGCCTCGCGCAGCTCCAGCACCGCTTTCTCGTAGGTTTCCTTGTCGATGGAATGACCGATTTCCGCAGATTCGAACATGCGACTCTCCCAGGTTGGTGCAGAAAAAATAGCGGAAGACGCGCCGTCGCGGGGTGAAAGATTCGATGGAATCGCGGGTTTCCCCGTAGGAGCGAGCTCTGCTCGCGAAGCGCCCGACGCCGCAACGCATCGCCCCAAGCGTCCCCCTGTCGCACGCTCCCGCCCGGCCTGATCGGCTACTATTCGCGCTTCGTTCCGCCGGGGTCCTCCATGTCCGATTTCCATCACGCGCTGCTCGCCTGGGACGAGCAGGGCCAGCCGTTGTCACGCGAATTCGACGACGTCTACTTCTCCCCCGTCTCGGGGCTCGACGAGACGCGCCACACCTTCCTCGACGGCAACGAACTGCCCCGGCGCTTCGCCGAACTGGCCGCCGGCGAGCGCCTGGTGGTGGGCGAGACCGGCTTCGGCACCGGCCTGAATTTTCTCAGCACCTGGCAGCTGTTCGACGAGCTGGCGCCGCCCGGTGCCCGCCTGCATTTCGTCAGCGTCGAGAAGTACCCGCTGGCCCGTGAAGACCTCGCCCGCGCCCTGGCGCTGTGGCCGCAACTGGCGCCCTTCTCCGGCGCCCTGCTGGACCAGTACCGCGCGGTGAACCCCGGCTTCCAGCGCCTGCTGTTCGCCGCAGGGCGGGTGACGCTGACGCTGCTGGTGGGCGATGCGCTGGACTGCCTGCCCGAGCTGGATGCCCGCATCGATGCCTGGTTCCTCGACGGCTTCGCCCCGGCGAAGAACCCGCAGATGTGGTCCCCCGAACTCTTCGCCCAACTGGCGCGGCTGAGTGCACCGGGCGCCACCCTGGCCACCTTCACCAGCGCCGGTTTCGTGCGCCGCGCACTCAAGGAGGCCGGCTTCCAGATCCGCCGTGCCCAGGGCTTCGGCAGCAAATGGCACATGAGCAAGGGCCGCTTCCTGGGCGAGCCCGCCAGCGCCGGCAAACCCTGGTTCGCCCGCCCCGCGCCCTTCGCGGGCGAGCGCCAGGTGCTGGTGATAGGCGCCGGCCTGGCCGGCTGCGCCAGCGCCGCCAGCCTCGCCGCCCGTGGCTGGCAGGTGACCCTGCTGGAGCGCCACGCCGGCGTTGCCGAGGAGGCTTCCGGCAATCCCCAGGGGGTGCTCTACCTCAAGCTTTCCGCCCACGGCACAGCACTGTCGCGCCTGATCGTCAGCGGCTTCGGCCATACCCGCCGGCTGCTCCAGCACCTGCAGCCGAACCAGGACTGGCAAGGCTGCGGCGTGCTGCAACTGGCCTTCGAAGCCAAGGAAGCCGAGCGCCAGGTGAGCCTGGCCGCCGCCTTCCCCGCCGGCCTGCTGCGCCGGCTCGACCGTGAAGAGGCCGAAGCCATCGCCGGCGTCGCCCTGCCCGCCGGTGGGCTGTTCTACCCCGAAGCCGGCTGGGTGCACCCGCCCGCCCTGTGCCGCTGGCTGGCCGGGCAGCCCGGCATCCGCCTGCTGCCCCACAGCGAAGCCTTGCAGCTGCGCCGCGAGAATGGCCGCTGGCAGGCGCTGGACGGTGAGCAGGTGCTGGCCGAAGCACCGATCGCGGTGCTGGCCGGCGCCGCCGAAATCCTCCGTTTCCCCCAGGCCAACGGGATGCTGCTCAAGCGCATCCGTGGGCAGATCAGCCGCCTGCCGGCCACCGCCAGCAGCCGCGCGCTGGCCACCGTGGTCTGCGCCGAAGGCTATGTCGCACCGGTGCGCAACGGCGAACACACCCTGGGCGCCAGCTTCGACTTCCACAGCCAGGACCTGGCGCCGACCACCGCCGAGCACGCCGGCAACCTCGAGCTGCTGCGGGAAATCTCCCCGGACCTCGCCGAACGCCTGCAGGCCGAACAGCTCGACCCGGCGCTGCTGGAAGGCCGCGCGGCCTTCCGCTGCACCACGCCGGACTACCTGCCGCTGGTAGGCCCGCTGTGCGATGCCGCCGCCTTCGCCGAAACCTATGCCGTGCTGGGCCGCGATGCGCGCCAGGTGCCGGATGCACCGGCGCCCTGGCTCGACGGCCTCTACGTCAACAGCGGCCATGGCTCACGGGGCCTGATCACCGCGCCGCTGGCCGCCGAGCTGCTGGCCGCCTGGCTGGACGACGAACCCCTGCCGGTGCCCCGCGATGTCGCCGAAGCCTGCCACCCGAACCGTTTCCCGCTGCGCCAGCTGATTCGCGGCAAGAACGCCAGCCGTACCTGACAGGTACGGCAGGGCTTCGCCGCCTCGGCCAGCGGAAAGCACCAGCAAGGGTGAGCGCCGCCTCCCTTAATCCCTATAACCTCATATAAATCATGTAGTTATAGAACATATCCACACCACCTCGCGCGCCCCCCCGTCCTGCTGCGATTCGCCGTGGACCGCCGCACAATCCGCCGGCTGGAGCCTGTGCTCCCGCCGCCCCGCCCGGGGCGACCGCCCCCGAGGATGCGAGGAACCGCGGATGCCCCTCTCCCAGAACCAGGAACCGATACGGCTGCCACTCGACCCCAGCCCCAGCCTCTATAACGACGACCTCGCCCCCAACAGCCCTGAAGCACGGCATTGGGGCAGCTACAGCCTGTTCGCGCTGTGGACCAACGACGTGCACAACGTCGCCAACTACAGCTTCGCCATCGGCCTCTTCGCACTTGGCATGAGTGGCGGCCAGATCGTCGCCGCCATGGGCCTCGGCGCGCTGCTGATCTACGGGTTGATGAACCTTTCCGGCTATATCGGCCAACGCACCGGCCTGCCCTTCCCGGTGATCTGCCGGATCGCCTTCGGCATCCGTGGCGCGCAGTTTCCGGCGTTGATCCGCGCGGTGATCGCCGTCGCCTGGTTCGGCATCCAGACCTACCTCGCCTCCCTGGTGCTCGGCGTCCTGCTGCTGACCCTGGCACCGGGGCTGGCCGCCTGGAGCGGCGGCGATGTGCTCGGCCTGTCGCCCTTCGGCTGGGCCTGCTTCATCGGGGTGTGGCTGCTGCAACTGGCGATCATGGCCTACGGCATGGAAATGATCCGCCGCTACGAAGCCTTCGCCGGCCCGGTGATCCTGCTCACCCTCGCGGTACTCGCCGCCTGGATGTACTGGAAGGCCGGCCTGCGCATCGCCTGGGCCAGCAGCGAACCCGCCAGCGACGCCGCCGGCTGGTTCCGCGTGTGCTCCGGCGCGGCCCTGTGGATCAGCCTCTACGGCACCATGCTGCTGAACTTCAGCGACTTCTCGCGCCACTGCCCCGATGCGCGCACCATCCGCCGTGGCAACTTCTGGGGGTTGCCGGTGAACATGCTGCTGTTCGGCTGCATCGCCGCGGTGCTCGCCGGCAGCCAGTTCGCCATCGACGGCCAGGTCATCACCAGCCCCACCGACATAGTCGCCGCCATTCCCTCCAAGCCCTTCCTGGTGCTCGGCTGCCTGGCGCTGCTGATCGTCACCGTGGCGGTGAACATCATGGCCAACTTCGTCGCCCCGGCCCTGGTGCTCTGCAACCTGGCGCCACGGCAGCTGAACTTCCACCGCGCCGGGTTGCTGGCCGCCGCCCTCGGCGCGCTCATCCTGCCGTGGCACCTGTACAACAGCCCGGAGGTGATCCTGTACTTCCTCGGTGCCCTGGGGGCACTGCTGGGGCCGCTGTACGGGGTGATCATGGTCGACTACTGGCTGGTGCGCCGGGGCCGGCTGGATATCCCCGCGCTCTACAGCGCCGCGCCCGACGCCGCCTACCACTACCGCCACGGCGTCAACCCGCGCGCCCTGGCCGCCCTGCTGCCGGCCGCCATCATCGCCATCGCGCTGGTGCTGCTGCCCAGCCTGGAGGCCCTCTCCAGCTTCAGCTGGTTCATCGGTGCCGGCCTGGCGGCGGTGTTCTACCTGCTGGTGGGCAACCGTCGCTACCGCTTCGATGTCTGGAAGGAAGCCTTCAAGCGCCACTGACGACGCCAGCCGGGCACTCATCCGCCCGGCGGCAACGCGTCGCAGCTGACAGCCCTACAAGGCGAATCTATACTCCCCCCGGTATAAACCCCAGGGAGTATTCGCCATGCCCTTCAGCCTTTCTCCAAGCCCCCGCGCCCGTGGCCAGGCCGCCAGCGGAGCGCGCGAGCCTTTCCCCTTCGCGCGTCCGGCCGTGGCGCCGGTGACGCCATGAGCGGCCCCACGCCGGAGCGCCAGGACGCCATGCTCAAGCGCCTGGCCCGGGTCGAGGGGCAGGTGCGCGGCATCCAGGCGATGATCCGCCGCGGCGAGTCTTGCGAGGCCATCGCCCAGCAGTTCTCCGCCGCCCGCAAGGCGCTCGACAAGGCCTACCAGGAGATGCTCGCCTGCCTGGTCGAGGAAACCGTTCTCGACCCGGATCGCGACGATGCCGAGACCCTGGCGCGGGTGCGCGCGATCTTCACCAAGTACACCTGACCCATACTCCATGGGAGTACCCGACATGAACGACACCATCCGCCTGATCGACGCACCGCGCTTCGCCGAACTGCACCAGCGGGGAGCGGCCCGCTTCCTCGTCGACGTGCGCAGCCCGGCGGAATACCGCGCCGGGCACATCGCCGGCGCCCACAACGAACCGCTGGGCAACCTGGACCCCGTGCGCCTGGCCGAGCGCCTGCGCGGTGAGGGCCTGAACAGCGGCGACGAGCTTTACCTGATCTGCCAGAAGGGCCAGCGCGCGCGCCAGGCGGCCGAGCGCTTGAGCGCCCTGCTGCCGGGCGTGCAGGTGATCGAGGGCGGCACCGACGCCTGCCTGGCCTGCGGCATGCCCCGCGAAGGCAGCGGCGGCGGCCTGGAGCTGCAGCGCCAGGTGCAGATCAGCGCCGGCAGCCTGGTGCTGCTGGGCGTGGTCCTAGGCACCTGGGTGCACCCCGGCTGGTACCTGCTGAGCGGCTTCGTCGGCGCCGGCCTGACCTTCGCCGGGCTGAGCGGCACCTGTGGCCTGGCCCTGGTGCTCGCCCGCATGCCCTGGAACCGCTGATGCTTCTCGAAGCCCTCGCCATCGGCACCCTGCTCGGCCTGCTGCTCGGGCTGACCGGCGCAGGCGGCTCGCTGGTGGCCCTGCCCTTGCTGCTCAGCCTGCACCTGCCCCTGCGCGACGCGGTGGGCGTGAGCCTCGGCGCGGTGGCCCTCACCGCCCTGGTCGGCACCCTGCTGCGCCTGCGCCAGGGCCTGGTGGCCTGGCCGCCGGTGCTGCTGCTCGCCGCCAGCGGCCTGCCCGGCAACGCCCTGGGCCAGTGGCTCGGGCACTGGGTACCGGAGGGCCTGCTGATCACCGGCTTCTGCCTGCTGGTGCTGTGGTCCGCCTGGCGCCTGTGGCGCGGCGCCCAACAGTCACGCGCTGGCACGGGCCCACTGCGTTACCTGCCGTTGCTGGCCATCGGTCTGGGCGTGGGCGTGCTCTCGGGGCTGATGGGCGTCGGCGGCGGCTTCCTGGTGGTTCCGGCGCTACTCTGGTTCACGCCGCTCTCGGTCATGGCCGCCACCGCCACCTCCCTGGCGGTGGTCGTGGTGGTGTCCGGTGGCGGCTTCTTGCTCTACCTGGGGCAGGCCCAGCCCCCCGCGCTGCTGCTCGGCGCCCTGGCCTTCGGCGGCGCGCTCGGCATGCTGGTCGGCAACCGCCTGGCGTACCGCCTGGGCGGCCCGGCGCTGCAACGCCTGTTCGCGGTGCTGCTGGTGATCACCAGCCTGTCGGTGGCCCTGCAGAAACTGATCTGAGGAGATTGCACCATGCTGCTGCGCCAGCTCTTCGATGCCGAAAGCTCCACCTACACCTACCTGCTCGCCGACGCCGGCGAGGCGGTACTGATCGACCCGGTGAAGGAACAACTCGACGCCTACCGGCGCCTGCTCGACGAACTCGGGCTGCGCCTGGTGCTGGCCCTCGATACCCATACCCACGCCGACCACATCACCGCCCTGGGCGACCTGCGCGAGGCCACCGGCTGCCAGAGTGGATTCGGCGCCGAAAGCGGCAGCACCTGCGCCAGCTTCACCTTCACCGACGGCACGCGCCTGCACTTCGGCGCCCGCGAACTGATCGCCTGGTACACCCCTGGGCACACCGCGGACTCCTACTGCTTCCTGCTGCCCGCCAGCCCCGCCGATGGCACTCCGGCGCGGGTGTTCACCGGCGACACCCTGCTGATCCGTGGCACCGGGCGCACCGACTTCCAGAACGGCGACGCCCGTGCCCAGTGGGCCAGCCTGGGGCGCCTGCTGGCGCTGGCGGACGACACCGAGGTGTGCCCCGGCCACGACTATCGCGGCTGGACCCGTTCGAGCATCGCCGAGGAACGCGCCCACAACCCGCGCCTGCAGGTGGCCAACGCCGAGGCCTATGCGGCGCTGATGGCCAGCCTGCGCCTGCCGAACCCGCGCCTGATGGACATCGCCGTGCCCGCCAACCGCGCCTGCGGCCGCCCCTGAGGTGAGTTCCCGGTGCCACAAAGCGGCTCTTTGGCTAATAACTATTTGATCTAAACCATCCGCAAAAATACCGGTCGGACTCTTACTGCCTGCATAAAGCGGGCGGTATCCCCAACGGCAGAACCGGTAAGGACTTATGTGCGGCATTTCTGGAGAGTTACGCTTCGACAAACGACCCGCCGACCTGGCTGCGGTCGAACGCATCACCCATCACCTCGCCCCTCGCGGCCCCGACGCCTGGGGCTTCCATAGCCAGGGCCCCATCGCCCTGGGCCACCGCCGGCTGAAGATCATGGACCTGTCCGACGGCTCGGCGCAGCCGATGGTCGAGCCCGACCTGGGCCTGGCGATGAGCTTCAACGGCGCCATCTACAACTTCCCCGAACTGCGCGAAGAGCTTCAGGCCCTCGGCTACCGCTTCCGCTCCGGCGGCGACACCGAGGTGCTGGCCAAGGCCTGGCACGCCTGGGGCAAGGACATGCTGCCCAAGCTCAACGGCATGTTCGCCCTGGGCATCTGGGAGCCGGGCAGCCAGCGCCTGTTCCTGGCCCGCGACCGCCTCGGCATCAAGCCGCTGTACCTGTCGCGCACGGCCAGCCGTCTGCGCTTCGCCTCCAGCCTGCCGGCGCTGCTCAAGGGTGGCGACATCGACGGCACCCTGGACGCCGAGGCGCTCAACCACTACCTCAACTTCCACGCCGTGGTGCCGGCACCGCGCACCCTGGTCAAGGGCATCGAGAAGCTGCCGCCGGCCAGCTGGATGATGGTCGACGCCGACGGCAACATCGACCAGGGCACCTGGTGGAACCTCGACTACGGCCACCGCGCCGACGAGGCCGGGCTGCAACTGGCCGACTGGCGCGACCTGCTGCTGGGCAGCCTGCGCGATGCCGTCGCCGTGCGTCAGCGCGCGGCCCGCGAAGTAGGCGTGCTGCTTTCCGGCGGCGTCGACTCCAGCCTGCTGGTGGGCCTGCTGGCCGAGGCCGGCGTCGAGGACCTGCTGACCTTCTCCATCGGTTTCCAGGATGCCGGCGGCGAGCGCGGCGACGAGTTCGAGTACTCCGACCTCATCGCCCGCCGCTACGGCACCCGCCACCACCAATTGCGGGTCGGCGAGCACGAGATCATCGAGCAGTTGCCCGCGGCCTTCCGCGCCATGAGCGAGCCGATGGTCAGCCATGACTGCATCGCCTTCTACCTGCTCTCCCGCGAAGTCTCCAAGCACTGCAAGGTGGTGCAGAGCGGCCAGGGTGCCGACGAGCTGTTCGCGGGTTACCACTGGTACCCGCCGCTGGCCGACACGGCCGACCCCTTCGCCACCTACCGCGCGGCCTTCTTCGACCGCAGCCACGCCGACTACCGCGACACCGTGCAGCCGGCCTGGCTCACCGGGGACGTGGCCGGCGACTTCGTCCGCGAGCACTTCGCCCGCTCCGGCGCCGAAGACCCGGTGGACAAGGCCCTGCGCCTGGACAGCACCATCATGCTGGTGGACGACCCGGTCAAACGCGTCGACAACATGACCATGGCCTGGGGCCTGGAGGCCCGCGTGCCCTTCCTCGACTACCGCGTGGTCGAGCTCTCCGCGCGCATCCCCTCGCGCTTCAAGCTGGGCGATGGCGGCAAGCAGGTGCTCAAGGAAGTCGCCCGCCAAGTCATCCCCCACGAGGTGATCGACCGGCCCAAGGGCTACTTCCCCGTGCCCGGGCTCAAGCACCTGCAAGGCAAGACCCGCGACTGGGTGCGCGAGCTGCTGCTGGACCCGAGCCAGGATCGCGGCCTGTTCAACGCCGCCACCCTCGAACGCCTGCTGGCCAACCCCGGCGAAGACCTGACCCCGCTGCGCGGCTCCAAGCTGTGGCAGATGGCGGCGCTCAACCTCTGGCTCAACGAGCAGGGGCTCTAAGGAGAGATTCGCGATGAAATTCTTTACCAGCCAGCAGTACGTGCAGAGCCAGCGTCTGCTGCGCGGTCAGGCGCCCTCCTACGAGCGCCTGCAGGCACGCCTGGCGGAAGAGCACAAGGATGAACAGCCGGAGCAGGTCCAGGTGTTGCACTGCGGCTGGGGCCGCCTGCTGCTGGGCCACACCTACCCGGACCCGACCAGCCTGGCCCGCGAGCTGCTGGCCGAGAGCCCCGGCGAGCGGGACATCGCCCTGTACGTCGCGGCGCCCCAGCAGGTGCTGGCCCAGGCACCGCAGCAGCTGTTCCTCGACCCCTCCGACACCCTGCGCCTGTGGTTCACCGACTACCGCCCGGCGCGCCGGGCCTTCCGTGGCTTCCGCATCCGCCGTGCCCACAGCGAGGACGACTGGCAGGCCATCAGCCAGCTGTACCGCAGCCGCGGCATGCTGCCGGTGGATCACGACGCCATCACCCCGCGCCACCAGGGCGGCCCGGTGTACTGGCTGGCCGAGGATTCGGCCAGCAACCAGGTGGTCGGCAGCGTGATGGGCCTCAACCACCGCAAGGCCTTCCACGACCCGGAAGGCGGCTCCAGCCTCTGGTGCCTGGCGGTGGACCCGCAATGCAACCGCCCCGGCGTCGGCGAGGCGCTGGTGCGCCACCTCATCGAGCACTTCATGAGCCGTGGCCTGGCCTACCTCGACCTGTCGGTGCTGCACGACAACCGCCAGGCCAAGGCGCTGTATTCCAAGCTGGGCTTCCGTGACCTGCCGACCTTCGCCATCAAGCGCAAGAACGGTATCAACCAGACCCTGTTCCTCGGCCCCGGCCCGGAAGAGGACCTCAACCCCTATGCGCGGATCATCGTCGACGAGGCCCACCGCCGCGGCATCGAGGTGCGCGTCGACGACGCCCGCGCCGGGCTCTTCAGCCTCAGCCAGGGCGGGCGCAGCGTGCGCTGCCGCGAATCGCTGTCGGACATGACCAGCGCCGTCAGCATGACCCTGTGCCAGGACAAGACCCTCACCCACAGCACCCTGGCCCGCGCCGGCCTCAGCCTGCCGGCGCAGCGCCTGGCCGGCACCGAGAAGGAGAACGCCGCCTTCCTCGCCGAACATGGCGCCCTGGTGGTCAAACCGGTGGACGGCGAGCAGGGCAATGGCGTGGCCGTGGACCTGCGCAGCGCCGCCGAGGTGGAAGCGGCCATCGACAACGCCCGGCGCTTCGACAGCCGCGTGCTGCTGGAGAGCTTCCACCAGGGCCACGACCTGCGCATCGTGGTGATCGGCTACGACGTGGTCGCGGCGGCGATCCGTCGCCCGGCCGAGATCGTCGGTGACGGCCAGCGCAGCATCCGCTCGCTGATCGAGGCGCAGAGCCGCCGACGCCAGGCCGCCACCGGTGGCGAAAGCCGCATCCCCCTCGACGACGAGACCGAACGCACCCTCAGGGACGCCGGCTACGGCTACGACGATGTGCTGCCCGAGGGCACCCACCTCGCCGTGCGCCGCACCGCCAACCTACACACCGGCGGCACCCTGGAAGACGTCACCGGCATCCTCCACCCGCGCCTGGGCGAGGCGGCCGTCCGCGCCGCCCGCGCCCTCGGCATCCCGGTGGTGGGCCTGGACCTGCTGGTGCCCGCCGCCGACCAGCCCGACTACGTGTTCATCGAAGCCAACGAGCGGGTCGGCCTGGCCAACCACCAGCCGCAGCCCACCGCCGAGCGCTTCATCGACCTGCTGTTCCCCCTCAGCCAGCCGCTGTCCTGAGCCCCGGGCCTGCGGGCCCGGCACCTCGCCAAGGAGACGCCATGACTGCCAGAAAACTCCCCGAACCCGATATCAACTACCTGCGCCAGGTGCTCCTGGAGATGCTCGCCATCCCCAGCCCCACCGGCTTCACCGACACCATCGTGCGCTACGTCGCCGAGCGCCTGGAGGAGATGGGCATCCCCTTCGAGCTGACCCGTCGCGGCACCATCCGCGCCACCCTGCTGGGCCGGCAGAAGAGCCCCGACCGCGCGGTGGCGGCGCACCTGGACACCATTGGCGGCATCGTCCGCCAGATCAAGGACAACGGCCGCCTGGCCCTGGCGCCGGTGGGCTGCTGGTCCAGCCGCTTCGCCGAAGGCAGCCGCGTCAGCGTATTCACCGACACCGGGGTGATCCGTGGCAGCGTGCTGCCGCTGCTGGCCTCCGGCCACGCCTTCAACACCGAAGTGGACAGCATGCCCATCAGTTGGGACCACATCGAACTGCGCCTGGACGCCTACAGCTCGACCCGCGCCGACTGCGAATCCCTCGGCGTGTGCATCGGCGACTTCGTCGCCTTCGACCCGCTGCCCGAGTTCACCGAGAGCGGCCACATCAGCGCCCGCCACCTGGACGACAAGGCCGGCGTCGCCGCCCTGCTCACCGCGCTCAAGGGCATCACCGAAGCCAAGCTGGTGCCGCCCATCGACTGCCACCCGCTGTTCACCATCACCGAGGAGATCGGCTCCGGTTCCGCCGGCGCGCTGCCCTGGGACGTCAGCGAATTCGTCGGCATCGACATCGCTCCGGTCGCCCCCGGCCAGCACTCCAGCGAGCATGCCGTCAGCGTCGCCCTGCAGGACTCGGCAGGCCCCTACGACTACCACCTCTCGCGGCACCTGCTGAAGCTGGCGGAGAAGAACGTCATCCCCGTTCGTCGCGACCTGTTCCGCTACTACCACAGCGATGCCCAGTCGGCGATCGCCGCTGGCCACGACACCCGTGCCGCCCTGCTGGCCTTCGGCTGCGACGCCACCCACGGCTACGAGCGCACCCACATCGACAGCCTGGAAGCCATGGCCCGGCTGCTGGGCGCCTACATGATGAGCCCGCCGGTATTCGCCAGCGACGCCGACAATGCGCAGAACTCCCTGGAGCCATTCAGCCACCAGCTGGAACACACCGCGCAGATGGAAAACGACACGCGCGTACCGACTGTCGGAAGTCTCGTAGGCAAGGGCGAAAGCGACGCTTGAAGGCCACCTCACATAAAGGCAAAGTGCCAGGCCACAGGTCATAAAAACCACGGGGTGAAAGGATGCCTCGCCTCTGTCTGGCGCTCCTGTTGTTCTGCCTTGCCGGCCAGGCCTGGGCGCTTCCGAGCGCCCCCCTCGACCGTGACGACCTGCGCCTGTCCCTGAGCCCCTTCCTGGGTTACCTCGAGGATCGGGACGGCACGCTGCAGGTCGGCGACCTGCGCAAGCTGCCCGACGAAGCCTTCACCCCGGTCCACGGCGAGCACGCCAACCTGGGCAAGAACAGCTCGGTCTGGTGGTTCAAGGTGCGCCTGGTCAACAGCCGCCAGCACCCGCTTTCGGGTTACCTGGAAGCCAACTACCCGCTGCTGGACCACATCAAGGTCTTCCTCTTCGACCCCGACGGCCACCTGCAGGAGCAGGAAAGCGGCGACAGCTTCGCCTTCGCCCAGCGCCCGGTGCAGGTGCGCAACTTCTGGTTCCCCCTCGATTTGCAGCCCGGCAGCAACACCCTGCTGTTGCGGGTGGAAAGCACCAGCACCCTCTTCGTGCCGCTGTTCTTCAGCACCTATGGCGCCAGCGCCGCGGCCCAGGAAAACCTCATGGGGTTCAACGGCGCCTTCTACGGCGTGCTGTTCGCCATGTTCTTCTACAACCTGTTCCTCTACATCTCGCTGCGCGAGTCGGCCTACCTCTGGTACCTGGCCTACAACCTCAACGTCGGCCTGCTGGCCGCCTGCTTCGACGGCATGCTGTTCAAGCTGCTGCCCGAACACGTGGCCTTCCAGTCGGTGAGCATCTACATCCTCATGTACCTGCACTGCCTCACCGCCGTGCAGTTCAGCCGCCACTTCCTCCACGCCAAGCAGTACTTCCCGCGCCTCGACACGGCGCTGCGGGTGGCGATGCTGGTGACGATGGCGATCTTCCTCTCGGCGCCGCTGATCGGCCTGCAGGCCTGGAACATCCTCGCCAGCCTCACCGTCTCCGCCGTCTCGCTGCTGCTCCTGCTGGCCGGCATCTACGTCTGGCGCCGCGGCGTGCGCTACGGCTCCTACTACACGCTGGCCTGGGGCATCCTGCTGTTCGCCTTCATCCAGGCCACCACCGGCTCGCTGGGCGTGGAGGTGCTGGGCATCTTCGGTGCCACGGTGGTGAAGATCGGCGTGACCATCGAACTGATCACCCTGTCCATCGGCCTCGCCGACCGCATCAACACCCTCAAGGAAGAAGGCTTCCGCTCGCGCCAGGCGGCCGAGCAGGCCCATGTCGAAAGCCGCGCCAAGAGCCGCTTCCTGGCCAAGATGAGCCACGAGATCCGCACGCCCCTCAACGGCGTGCTGGGCATGCTGCAACTGCTCAAGGAAACCCCGCTGGACCGCAGCCAGCGCTTCTACGTCGACACCATCTCCAGCTCCGGCAGCGCGCTGATGGCGGTGATCAACGACATCCTCGACTACGCCCGCATCGAGTCCGGCAAGCTGACCCTGGAACACATCGAGTTCGACCTGGAGCAGTTGCTCTCCGACACCCTCAGCCTGTTCACCGCCCAGGCCCTGGACAAGCGCCTGCGCCTCTACATCAGCCTGGAAAGCGGCGTGCCGCGGCGCATCAAGGGTGACCCCACGCGCCTCAAGCAGGTGCTGATGAACCTGCTGAGCAACGCACTCAAGTTCACCGCCGAAGGCCATGTGGCGGTGAACGTCTGCCGCCGCTCCAACTCCCTCGGCGACCCGCACCTGATCTTCGCCATCAGCGACAGCGGCATCGGCATCCGCAACGAGGCGCTGTCCCAGCTGTTCGATTCCTTCGCCCAGGGCGACTCCAGCACCACCCGCCGCTACGGCGGCAGCGGCCTGGGCCTGGCCATCAGCAAGGAGCTGGTGGAAATGATGGGCGGCCGCATCGAGGTGCAGAGCACGCCCGGCCAGGGCACGCGCTTCGCCTTCGACATGCCGCTGCAGGAAGGCACCGAGGAAGACGACGAGCTGCTGCGCCTGCTCAAGGGCAAGACCGCCCTGCTCACCTCCCTCGACGGCCTCGGCCTCGACGCCCTGAGCCGCCTGCTGGGCCGCTGGGGCATGCGCACCGAGCGCTGCCAGACGCCCGAGCGCCTGAACGAATACCTCGACGACTTCGCCGTGCCGCCGCTGCTGGTGCTGGTGGCGCCCTGGCCGGGCAGCGCCGCGCACTGGCTCGACTCCCTGCGCCCGCGCCTGGAACCGGGGCAGCGCATCCTCCTGCTGTGCCCGCCCGAGCAATGCCAGAACCTGCCCCAGAGCAACGGCCTGCGCCTGATCGCCATGGCCCAGCCCCTGGCCGTGGTGCCCCTGCGCGAAGCCCTCGGCGACCTCTATCAGGAGCGCCGCCAGGAGCCGCGCCCAATCCTCAGCGAGGCCTTCAGCGACTCCAGCTCCGCCCCCTGCATCCTGGTGGCCGAGGACAACGCGGTGAACCAGTTGGTGGTGCAGGGCTTCCTGCGCAAGCGCGGCTACCGGGTGCGCACCGTGGCCAACGGCGTGGCCGCAGTGAACGAATACGAGCGCGACCCGGCGGGCGTGCAACTGATCCTGATGGATTGCGAGATGCCGGAAATGGACGGTTTCGAGGCGACCAAGCGCATCCGCCAGTTCGAACGCAACCGCCAATTGGTGGCCGTGCCCATCGTCGCGCTGACCGCGCACATCCTCGACGAACACCGCGATGCCGGGTCCGAGGCGGGCATGGACGACTTCCTCGGCAAACCCCTGGACAGCGCCCTGCTCTTCGCCACCCTCGACCGCTTGCTGATGCGCCAGGACCTGCGCGAGGACTCCGCCTGAGCCGACGCCTGCGCATGGCGTCGCGGCGGTCATCGCGCTAGGATCGCCGCCTGCCCCTGAGGTCCGCCATGCTGATTCCCCACCACCTGCTCGAAGCCGACACCCTCACCCGCCTGATCGAAGACTTCGTCACCCGCGACGGCACCGACAACGGTGACGAAACCCCGCTGGAAACCCGGGTCGCCCGGGTGCGCCGTGCCCTGGAGAAAAAGCAGGCGGTGATCGTCTTCGACCCCGACAGCCAGCAATGCCAGCTGATGCTGCGCAGCGAAGTGCCGAAGGAACTGCTCGAGTCCGCCGAGGACGAGTGACCCTCCTCGCGCACCCTTTCACAACCGGAAAGCACCCGGGATGAACGGGCGCCGCCCCTGTGGAGCGGCGCCACGCATCGGCTTTCGCGGCTTACTGGTCCTTCTCGCAGTTGACCATCCACGGCACCCCGAAGCGGTCTTCGAGCATGCCGAAGCGCGCGGCCCAGAAGGTCGCCTCCAGCGGCATCTGCACCTTGCCGCCGGCGGAGAGCGCGGCGAACACGCGCTCGGCTTCCTTGATGGAGTCGACGTTGAGCGACACCGAGCAGCCACGGATGCCGTCATAGGGGTGTTCCGGCGTGGTGTCGGAGGCCATAAGCGACTGGTCGCCAATGGTCAGGCAGGCATGCATGGCGCGGTCGTGGAACTGCGCGGGCACATGCTCGGCGGCCGGTGATGCGCCGAAGGTCATCACCTGCAGCTCGCCGCCCAGGGTCTGGTTGTAGAACTCGAAGGCCTCGCGGCAGTTGCCGCCGAAGATCAGGTAGGCATTGATACGCATGGTCAGCTCCTTATTGTTGTTTGTCGGCGGCCATCTGGGTGCGCTGACGCTCTTCCAGCTCACGCAGTTCCGGGGTGAATTCGGCACCGAAGTCTTCCATCGTGAAGATCTGGCGGATCTCGATGTCCGACTCGCCACTCATCGGGTTGGGGCAGCGCTTGACCCACTCGATGGCCTTCTCCAGGGATTCCACTTCCCAGATCCAGTAGCCGGCCACCAGCTCGCGGGTTTCCGCGAAGGGGCCGTCGGTCACCGTGCGGCTGCTGCCGGAGAAGGTCACCCGCGCGCCACGGGAACTGGGGTGCAGCCCCTCGCCCGCCTGCATGATGCCGGCGTCGATCAGCTCCTGGTTGTAGGCGCCCATCGCCGTGAGCAGCGCCTCGCTGGGCATCTCGCCGGCTTCCGATTCCTTCGTTGCCTTGACCATCACCATGAATCGCATCGTGTCGCTCCTTCTTGTTCGGGGTTCATGCCCGCCAGGCTGGCGGTTCTGTCCATTAGTCGAACGGGCTGCGCGGGTTTCGACAGCCCTTCGAAAAAAATTCACGTGCATCGACTCCAGGGAGGAAATGCGCGCGGGCACGGAGGCGAATCACAGCTTAGTGGGTCTTCGAAATCACGCCGGTGACAGGAGGGATGGAACGCCGAACGGCGTTCCCTGGATGCGAATCTGCAGCCTCCTGCCACCTCGCGAACATCCGCCGCCAGGAAGGAAGCCGGATGAGCGGGGAAAACCCGCCAACCCTCAATGCAAGGGCAGGCGGATGCGGAACTCGGCGCCGCCGAGGCTGGAGTCGTCCAGGGCCAGTTCACCGTCGAAGCTTTCGACGATGTCGCGGACCACGGCGGTGCCGATGCCCTGGCCAGGATGCTGGGCATCGAGTCGCTCGCCGCGCTTGAGGATGCGCGCGCGTTGGTCCACCGGCACGCCGGGGCCGTCGTCCTCCACCCGCAGCTCACAGAAATCGGCACCCTGCAGGGCGCTGACGCGGATATGGCCGAGGCACAGGCGGTAGGCGTTTTCCAGCAGGTTGCCGAGCAGCTCCAACAGCGCGCCCTGTTCGACGGGCACGTCGAGGGCGGGGTCGAAGGCGCGTTCGACCCGTACCTGCTTGTCGCGGTAGACCTTGTCCAGCGCCTCGCAGAGCAGGTCGAGCAGCGGCGCCAGGCGCACGCGGTGGCGCACCAGGCCGCTCTTGCGCAGGGTGGCGCGCTGCAGCTGGTAGTCCACCTGCTGGCTCATGCGCTCGATCTGGCTGCGCAGCACATGGGCCTGCTCGGGGTTGGCGGATTTGTTGATGGTCTCGCTGACGCCCTGCAACACCGAAAGCGGGGTCTTCAGGCTGTGGGCCAGGTCATCGAGGGAGTTGCGGTAGCGCTCGCGCTGCAGGCGCTCGCTCTCCAGCAGGCGGTTGAGGGAACCGGTGAGGCGCAGCAACTCGCGCGGGTGCTCCTCGCTGAGGGAGTCACGGGCGCCGGCTTCCACCTGGTCCAGCTCTTCGCTGAGCCGGCGCAGGCTGCGGAATCCCCAGGTGAGGCCGAACCAGAGCAGCGTCAGCAGCAGCAACAGTGCAGCACCGAGCCACAGGTACAGCTGATGGACGAAGCCGTCGTGCATCACCTGGTAGTCGCTCATCGGCTGCATGGTGACCACGCTGAAGGCCGCGGCCTGGCCGCGTAGCAGGTCGATCTCCACGTCGTAGACGAAGAACTCGCGGCCACGCACGTCGTGCACTCGGGTGAACTCGTGGCCACGGCCGTCATAGCGGGGCTCGTAGTGCACGGATTCGTCGGTGGAGGAACGCGACTGCCAGACCAGCTTGCCGTCGCTGTCGTAGATGTAGCCGAGCTGGGTGGCGTCGAGGTTGTCGAATTCCTCGTCGGGCAGCTTGTCCGGCATGTCCAGGCGGCCGTCGACGATGCGCGCGGCGGCGATCAGCGCACTGGCGTCGGCGGCCAGGCGCTTCTCGATGGCCTGGTCCAGGGCGTAGTCGAAGGCACTGCGCAGCAGAGGCAGCAGCACCAGCATGAACAGCACCGCGAGCGCCGTGGCGCCCAGCATCAGGCGCAGGCGCAGGGAGAACCCGGCGCGACGGCGGGGGCTGGCGGCGTGGCTCAACGGCAGCGCTCGGTGAACAGGTAGCCCTGGCCGCGCACCGTCTCGATGGGCTTGAAGCCGTGCTCGCCCTCCAGCTTGCGGCGGATGCGCCCGACCAGCACTTCGATGACGTTGGGGTCGCGTTCCTCGTCGCCGGGGTAGAGCTGCTCCATCAGCCGCTCCTTGGCCACCACCTGCTGATGGTGACGCATGAGGTATTCGAGGATGCGGTACTCGTAGGCGGTCAGCGCCATGGGCGCGCCATCGATCTGCGCCTGCTTGCGGTTGAGGTCGAGCAGCAAGGGGCCGGCCTCGATGGTGGACTGGACGAAGCCCGAGGAGCGTCGCAACAGGGCATTGAGGCGCGCCTCCAGCTCTTCGAACTGGAACGGCTTGACCACGTAGTCGTCGGCACCGGCGGCCAGGCCTTCGACCTTGTCCTGCCAGTTGCCGCGTGCGGTGAGTATGAGGATGGGGAACGCCTTGCCGCCGCTGCGCAGTTGGCGGATGAGGTCGAGGCCGCTCATGCCGGGCAGGCCGAGGTCGATCACCGCAAGGTCGTGGTGGTATTCCTCGGCGCGGTACAGCGCCTCCTCGGCATCCGGCACCGCGTCGACCACGTGGCCCTGCTCGCCGAGGCGCGTATGGAGGTGATGGCGCAGCAGCGCCTCGTCTTCCACAACCAGCAATTTCATTGGCATTTCCTCAAGCAAAGGCCGGGCACTTGGCCCGGCCGTGCATGGCACTGGTCAGAACTTGTAGCTGGCGCCCAGGTAGGCCTGCGAGCTGCTGTGCAGGTCCAGCGAGCCAAGCTTGTCGCCACCGTGGGGCGCGACTTCGGTGCTGGCATTGGTGCGCAGGTAACGATAGCCGGCCTCGATGGAGGTGCTCTTGTTCAGTTGCTGGAGGATACCGGCCTGCAGGCCCGCTGCGTAGCCGATGTCGCTGTCGCGGCGCATGCCGGTGCCGTCCTGCTCCAGCTTGACCAGGCCGAGGGTGGCACCACCGAACAGCTTGGTGTTGTTGTCACCCAGGGGCAGGAAGACGTCGTAGCTGCCGAGCAGGTTCTGCTGGCGCAGCTTGTTGCCACGGTCGGTGTCCGAGAAGTTCTCGTAGGTGGCGTAGTAGCGGCTGCTGTCATCCATCATGCCGGCACGTACACCCCAGGTACCGGTCTTGTGGATCACCTTGTCCAGGCTCGGGTCACCGAGGTTGGCATTCAGCGCCGAGGAGTTCTGGATGTTGTTGTTGGTCTGGCCCCAGGTCAGGCTGACGAAAGGATCGGCTGCCTGGGCGGACGTAGCGGCGAAGGCCAGGCCGGCGGCGAGAGCGATAGGAGTCAGGATGGTTTTCATGAGGAGTTCCTCCGATGGATTTCGATTCGTGCTTGAACACGGAAGCCATCCTGCCTGGCGGGCACTGAACCGCCCCTGAACCCTCTCTGAACCTCGGCTGAACGATCGGGTATGAGCGCAAATACTGCTCGCGGCACGGGTGAACCCGCTCGATTCCGTGCCGGCGTGCCTGACCACGGCACGAAAAAAAACGGGAGCCCCCAAAAGGGCTCCCGTTCTCGATTCAGAGAAAACGCCCGGAGTCGACCAGTGGCCAGGACTCCAAGCTACAACCTCACCTGCGTTCCAGAAGAAACGCAGCGCTAGTCTGGCAAATAGCCCGCGAGGCATCCGTTTAGCTTTGGTAACCCGATTGCAAACATATGTAACCGGCGCAGACGCTGGCTCCCATCGGGCCGGCACGGCAGAATGCGCCCATGACGCCCGCCCTCCCCGCCTTCTGTACCCCCCTGGAATCCGCCTGGCCCTTCGCCACGCCGCTGCCCGGCATCGCCCTGCGCGCCTGCCGCTTCGACCCGACGCAGCTGGCCGAGCAGGATTTCGCCCGCTGCGCCATCGTCGCGCCCGCCACTATCCAGCGCTCGGTGGCCAAGCGCCGTGGCGAGTACCTGGCGGGCCGCCTCTGTGCCCGGGCGGCGTTGCTGGCCCTTACCGGGCGGGGCGAGGTTCCGGCAACCGGCGAGGACCGCGCGCCGATCTGGCCGGTGGGCGTCAGCGGCTCCATCACCCACGGCGCCGGCTGGGCGATGGCCCTGGTGGCACGCAAGGGGGACTGGCGTGGCCTGGGCCTGGACATGGAACAGCGCCTGGAACCTGAACGCGCCCTGCGCCTGGCCGAAGAAATCCTCACCCCCGCCGAGCTGCAACGCCTCGCCCTGCTCCCCGCCGAAGCACAAGCCGAGCGCGTGACCCTGACCTTCTCCCTCAAGGAAAGCCTGTTCAAGGCGCTCTACCCGCTGGTGGGCAAGCGCTTCTACTTCCACGATGCCGAGCTGCTGTCGGTGGACGGCACCACACAAACCGCGCGACTGCGGCTGCTGATCGACCTGGCTGGCGAATGGATGACGGGCTGTGAGCTGGAGGGGCATTTCCAGCTGTACGACGACCGGCTGCTGAGCCTGGTGGCGGTGCGCTGAGCCGTCTGGATCAGGTCTCGACGTAGGATGGGGCGGGCGGCGTTCCGCGAGCTCCGCGAAACCCATCACCTCCGAAGCGATGGGTTTCGTACCTCTACCCATCCTACGTGTTGAACACCCGTAGGTTGGCGCCGAGCGCAGCGAGGCCCAACGGCACGCGCGTCCGTCAGCCTCGCAATGTTGGGCTTCGTACCTCAGCCCAACCTACGTGGGAATTCATTCGCGATCGGCCTTTTCGCGGTTGAAACCGCTCCCACAAAAGCCCGGGCACGACCGCAGGCCGGGGCACGTTACGGCGGCAAGTCCCCATCGCCCTGGCGGCGGGGCCAGACCAGGCTGAAGCGCGCGCCGCCGAGGCCATCGCTGCGGCCGATCTGGGCGCGGCCGGCGTGCCAGTAGATGATCCGCCGCACGATGGACAGCCCCAGGCCGTGGCCGCCGGAGGCGCGGGTGCGGCTGTCGTCGAGGCGCAGGAAGGGGGTGAAGATGCGCTCCCAATGGCTTTCCGGCACACCGGGGCCATCGTCCTCGACATCGATGCGGCAGCGCTTGTGGCCGATCTGGTAGCTCAGCCGCACCCGCGATTCGGCGTGGCGCATGGCATTGCTAACCAGGTTCTGCAGGGCGCGGTGCAGGTAGCGCGGCTCCGCCTCGACCCAGGCACCTTCGCCGCTGGCGGTCAGGCACTGGCCACGCTCGACACGCACGGCGACACGCAGCGGCGCGAGTTCGGCGATCACCTGGTCGAACAGCGCATCCAGGTCCACGCGCTGGAAGTTCAGCGCCGGGGTGCCCTGCTCCAGGCGGGCGTAGGTCAGCATCTCGTCCACCAGCTTGTCCAGCTCCTGGATATCGCCGTCCATGCCCTCCATGTACTTGCGCCGGGCGGTTTCGGTCTCGGCGTCGGCGATCATCTCCAGGCCGAAGCGCAGGCGCGCCACCGGTGTGCGCAGCTCATGGGAAACCGCCCGCACCAGCTCACGCTGCACCGAGAGCAATTGCTGCAACTGCTCGGCCATGCCGTTGAAGGCCGCCGCCAGGCGCCCCACCGAGTCGGCGCCCTTGGCCGGCACGCGGGCATCCAGCTTGCCGTGGGCGATACGCGAGGCGGCGCTTTCCAGGCCCAGCAGGCGGCGCTCCAACTGGCGCACCAGCAGGTAGATGGTCAGGCCGATGAAGCTCAGGCCGAGCAGGCCGATCAGCACCAGCAGCTCCGGCGGGTAGGGGTTCATCAGGTACAGCGGGCCGATCTCCAGCACCCAGGGCGTGTCGACGATGCCGGCGAAGATGCGCACCGAATCACCGCCCTTGCCCAGGGCCATCACCGTGTCGCCTTCATCCACCCGGCGACGCTGGTCTTCATCGAGGTCGGCGTCCTTGAGGGTCACCAGGTGCAGGTCGAAGCCGAACTCCTTGCCCTCCTTGAGCGCGGCGAGGCGCTGGGGCTGTTCGCGCACCGGGAAGCGCACCAACTCGTCGATCAGCAGGTAAACGGTGGCGCGGGCCAGTTGCTCACTGATCTGCTGCACCTCGCCGGTGAGCACCAGATGCTCCTGCTCGCTCACCAGGCTGTAGACCTTGGCGGCGTGGGGGCCGGTCTGTTCCACCAGCACCTGCTTGCGCAACACCCGGTTGCGCACGCCGCTGTCGAGGCGGTCTTCGTCCAGGTCCTGCAGCGCCAGGGGGATGCCCATCAGCCGGCTCCACAGCACCAGGGCGCGGCGCCGCTCGATGGCGGTCATGGGTTCGAGGTTGTCGGACATCAGGCGGAAGGTGCCGCGCGCCAGGCTTTCGCGATACTGGTCGGCGCGCACCTCGTTGACCTGGTGGAAGGTGAGCACGCCCAGCAGCGCCACCAGCACCAGCGTCACCAGCAGGCCGCCGTAGATGCGCAGGAAGATCGAGTTCACCGCCCCTCCCCCGCCAGCAGGCCGAAGCAATCGAGGCTGAGGTAGCGACCATCCTTGTATTCGCACTCGCGGCGCACACCCTCATGGGTGAAGCCGAGCCGGCGCAACAGGCCGCTGCTGGCCGGGTTCTCCAGGTCCACCACCGCTTCGATGCGGTGCAGGCGCATGGCGACGAAGGCATGGGCGATCACCGCCTCCAGGCATTCGCGCATCACCCCGCCGCCCCAGTACTCCGGCAGCAGCCAATACCCCAGCTCGGCGCAACGGTGGCCATGGTCCCATTCGTGGTAGCCGCAGGCGCCTATCAGGTGCGCGGGATTATTGGGCGTGCAGATGCCCCACCAGATGCCGGTGCGCTCGCGCAGCAGCGAGCGGTACCAGTCCATCTGCACCCGGGTGGCCTCCAGCGTGGCGTAGGACACGCCGTAGTAGCGGATCACCTGCGGGTGGGACAGCCCGGCGAAGATGGCGCGGGTGTCGGCCAGGGTGATTTCCCGCAGGCGGAAGCGTGGGGTTTCGAGGGTGGGGAACATGCGGCTCTCGGGTTGGCGGTGCGGCGACCGGTTCGTTGCGGGCGGCGCCTCCTTATATAAGGCTCAAAGCAGGCCTTCGGCCGCCTCCCTGACAAAAAGATAGCCCTTGCTGCGCACCGTCTTGATCAGGCGCGGGTGCATGGGGTCGTCGCCGATCTTCGGGCGGATGCGCGAGATGCGCACATCGATGGAGCGGTCCTGGCCGTCGTACTCGATGCCGCGCAGGGCGTTGAAGATCTCCTCGCGGGAGAGGATGCGCCCGGCATTGGCCGCCAGCAGCCAGAGCAGGTCGAACTCGGCGCTGGTCAGCTCGATGCTGCGCTCGTTGAGCCAGGCCTCGCGCATGGCGTTGTCGATCACCAGCGGGCCGAACTCCAGGCGCCGCACGTTCTCTTCCACCGCCTCCGACAGGCCGCCCTCGCTGCGCCGCAACAGCGCACGGATGCGCGCCAGCAGCACGCGCGGGCGCACCGGTTTGCACACGTAATCGTCCGCGCCCATCTCCAGGCCGAGCACCTGGTCCATGTCATCGGTCCGCGCGGTGAGCATGAGGATGGGGCCGTCGTAGCGCCCGCGCACCTTGCGGCAGATGGACAGGCCATCCTCGCCGGGCAGCATCAGGTCGAGCACCACCAGGTCCGGCTGCTCCTTGAGGATGCGCGCCACCGCCTGGCCGCCGTCGGACTCGATGGCCACCCGCAGGCCGTTGCCCTCGAGGTACTCGCGGGTCAGCTCGGCCAGTCGTTGGTCGTCCTCGACGATGAGGATGCGCCAGGATTCTTGCTCCACCACGTACTCCTAATGAACTGCATCAAGGCCGTGAAACCGGCCGGCATTGTAGCAACGCCGGCCGTTCTGCACAGTGCATGCCAAAAACCCTACAAAACACTAGATATTGTGTTAGCTTGCGCACGGCCCGACATCCTCGAAACAGCCCGTTCCAGAGTGTCGCAGCCGCGACGAACGGTGTATCCCAGGCTCCACAAGGGCTACCGCAATCCCTCCCCGCTTCACCCACACTTCACCCACAAGTTATCCACAGCTTGTTCAATACCCATCGCCTTGCAATACCCCCAATAGCGCATTATCTTGTACCCCCATCACGCGAGACCCCTACATATTGGGTTTTGCTAGATCACGGGACACAATCAGAATCAAGCACGAAATGCCTTTTTCACAGGCTTCGAACCCCGTGATCCTTTAGGAGTCCAACCCGCTGCCCGGCCCCAACCGGCAGTGCCGACCCAGGACACGAACGAAGTGACTGGAACCGGTAGAACGGTGTATCTCCCAAGGGGCAGCACCACTAGGTATTGTGTTTGTCGCTGAGGCTTAACACAGCGACCTTAGACTTGTAGTGCCAGGGAGGCTTCAGTGTCCCTTGCCCTTCCTGCCTTGTAGTAAGCGCCAGCAGCCCGGCCCCGGCCGAGCCACCGGCGTTTGTAAAACGGAATGACGGGTGCTCACGCACCCGACTCAACAAATAGAGAACATGGAGACCCCCATGCAGACCGAAACCACTCGCGAGAACCCGCAGGCCAACGCGCCTCAGGCAGCCGATTCCAACCAGGATCTGGCCGCCACTGCGCCTGGCCAGCTGCGCGTGATCAAACGCAACGGTACCGTCGTCGCCTACACCGATGACAAGATCACCGTTGCCATCACCAAGGCGTTCCTCGCCGTGGAAGGCGGTACTGCCGCTGCCTCTTCGCGTATCCATGAAACCGTCGCGCGCCTGACCGAACAGGTCACCGCCACCTTCAAGCGTCGCATGCCCTCGGGCGGCACCATCCACATCGAAGAAATCCAGGACCAGGTTGAACTGAGCCTGATGCGCGCCGGCGAGCAGAAAGTCGCCCGTGACTACGTCCTGTACCGCGAATCCCGCGCCCAGGCCCGCAAGAGCGGCGCCGCCGACATCGCCCAGCCGCACCCGAGCATCCGCGTGACCCGCGCCGACGGCAGCGTCGTTCCGCTCGACCTGGGCCGCCTCAACACCATCATCAGCGAAGCCTGCGAAGGCCTGGCCGAAGTCGATGGCGACCTGATCCAGCGCGAAACCCTGAAGAACCTCTACGACGGCGTGGCCGAGAAAGACGTCAACACCGCCCTGGTGATGACTGCCCGCACCCTGGTAGAGCGCGAGCCGAACTACTCCTACGTCACCGCCCGCCTGCTGATGGACACCCTGCGTGCCGAAGGCCTGGGCTTCCTCGGCGTGGCCGAGAGCGCCACCCACCACGAGATGGCCGAGCTCTACGCCAAGGCCCTGCCGGCCTACGTCGAGAAAGGTGCCGAGTTCGAGCTGCTCGACCCGCAACTGAAAACCTACGACCTGGAGAAACTGGGCCGCGCGCTGAACCACGAGCGTGACCAGCAGTTCACCTACCTGGGCCTGCAGACCCTGTACGACCGCTACTTCATCCACAAGGACGGCATCCGCTTCGAACTGCCGCAGATCTTCTTCATGCGCGTGGCCATGGGCCTGGCCATCGAAGAGAAGAAGGATCGTGAAGACCGCGCCATCGAGTTCTACAACCTGCTGTCGTCCTTCGACTACATGAGCTCGACCCCGACCCTGTTCAACGCCGGTACCCTGCGTCCGCAGCTCTCCAGCTGCTACCTGACCACCGTGCCGGATGACCTCTCGGGCATCTACAGCGCCATCCACGACAACGCCATGCTGTCCAAATTCGCTGGCGGCCTCGGCAACGACTGGACCCCGGTCCGCGCGCTGGGCTCCTACATCAAGGGCACCAACGGCAAATCCCAGGGCGTCGTGCCCTTCCTGAAAGTGGTCAACGACACCGCCGTTGCCGTGAACCAGGGTGGCAAGCGCAAGGGCGCCGTCTGCGCGTACCTCGAAACCTGGCACATGGACATCGAAGAGTTCATCGAGCTGCGCAAGAACACCGGTGACGACCGCCGCCGCACCCACGACATGAACACCGCGAACTGGATTCCGGACCTGTTCATGAAGCGCGTATTCGACGACGGCCCCTGGACCCTGTTCTCCCCGTCCGACGTGCCCGACCTGCACGACCTGACCGGCAAGGCCTTCGAAGAGCGCTACGAGTACTACGAAGCCATGGCCGGCTACGGCAAGATCAAGCTGCACAAGACCATCGCCGCCAAGGACCTCTGGCGCAAGATGCTCTCCATGCTCTTCGAAACCGGCCACCCGTGGCTGACCTTCAAGGACCCGTGCAACCTGCGCAGCCCGCAGCAGCACGTGGGCGTGGTCCACAGCTCCAACCTGTGCACCGAGATCACCCTCAACACCAACAAAGACGAAATCGCCGTGTGCAACCTGGGTTCCGTGAACCTGGTGAACCACATCGTCGACGGCAAGCTGGACACCGCCAAGCTCGCCAAGACCGTCAAGACCGCCGTACGCATGCTCGATAACGTTATCGACATCAACTACTACTCGGTCCCGCAGGCTCGCAACTCCAACCTCAAGCACCGCCCGGTTGGCCTCGGCATCATGGGCTTCCAGGACGCGCTGTACCTGCAGCACATCCCCTACGGTTCCGACGCCGCCATCGACTTCGCCGACAAGTCCATGGAAGCCATCAGCTACTACGCCATCCAGGCGTCGTGCGACCTGGCCGACGAGCGCGGTTCCTACGAGACCTTCGACGGCTCGCTGTGGAGCAAGGGCATCCTGCCGCTGGACTCCCAGCAGATCCTCATCGAGGCCCGTGGCCAGAAGTACATCGACGTCGACCTGACCGAGTCCCTGGACTGGGCCCCGGTACGTGCTCGCGTACAGAAAGGCATCCGCAACTCCAACATCATGGCCATCGCACCGACCGCCACCATCGCCAACATCACCGGCGTATCGCAGTCGATCGAACCGACCTACCAGAACCTGTACGTGAAATCGAACCTCTCCGGCGAATTCACCGTGATCAACCCCTACCTGGTTCGCGACCTGAAAGCCCGCGGCCTGTGGGACCCGGTCATGGTCAACGACCTGAAGTACTACGACGGCTCCGTACAGCAGATCGAACGCATCCCGCAGGACCTCAAGGACCTGTACGCCACCGCGTTCGAAGTGGAAACCAAGTGGATCGTCGACGCCGCCAGCCGTCGCCAGAAGTGGATCGACCAGGCCCAGTCCCTGAACCTCTACATCGCCGGCGCCTCGGGCAAGAAGCTGGACGTCACCTACCGCATGGCTTGGTACCGTGGCCTGAAAACCACCTACTACCTCCGTGCCCTGGCTGCCACCAGCACCGAGAAGTCCACCATCAACACCGGCAAGCTCAACGCAGTGTCCTCCGGTAGCGATGAAGGCTTCAGCGCAGCGCCCGCCGCCGCGCCGGTACCGGCTCCGGTGCCGCAAGCGTGCTCCATCGACAACCCCGACTGCGAAGCCTGCCAGTGACAGGTAACGCGCGAATCTGAGCGGCGCCCGCGTTGTTGCCGGGCCGCTCCGGCTCCTCACGTACGGTCGTACGCTCCGGGGCCAGAGCAACCCGGCGCCTAGCGCTCACTCGCTCAGCTTCACGCTCGATCGCAGTAGCCCTCTCCCTTCGGGGAGAGAGGCTCAAGCAGTAACAGCACCACCCGAATTTTCATGGCCGCTCCCTTATAGAGAGAAGCCACACGCGCAGGCTCAGGCCGCGCAGCAAGACCGAACACCGTCAACCGCGAACGCGGCATCCATCGGGCAGCGCTGACACAGACGCCCGTGACCAGGCCCCGGCGGACAAGCAGTTCGGCAGTAAAAGCTTCAGCGTGCACCCACCCACGCACCATTTACCCAGGCCGGCAGAGAACGGCCGAACCAACCAGGAGAGAGGACAGATGCTCAGCTGGGACGAATTCGACAAAGAAGACGCCGCCGCACCCGCCGCCGCCCAACCCAACGCCGCGACCAACGCCGCAGCCGCTGCCGGCGCCGACAAGCTCGATGACGAGGCCGCCGGCTCCGTACAGGAAGCCCGCGCCGTATCCGCCGCTGACTCCGACGCCGTCGCCCGCGCCAAGAAGGCCCTCGACGCCCTCGACATCCAGGAAGGCCTGGACGACCTCGAAGGCGCCTCCGCGCGCGTACAGGTCGGCGACAAGCAAATGATCAACGCCCGCGCCGACCTCAACCAGCTCGTACCCTTCAAGTACGACTGGGCCTGGCAGAAGTATCTGGATGGTTGCGCCAACCACTGGATGCCGCAGGAAGTGAACATGAACGCCGACATCGCTCTGTGGAAGAGCAAGGACGGCCTCAGCGAAGACGAGCGCCGCATCGTCATGCGCAACCTCGGCTTCTTCTCCACCGCCGACTCCCTGGTTGCCAACAACCTGGTGCTGGCCGTCTACCGCCTCATCACCAACCCCGAATGCCGCCAGTACATCCTGCGCCAGGCCTTCGAGGAAGCGATCCACACCCACGCCTACCAGTACTGCATCGAATCGCTGGGCATGGACGAGGGCGAGATCTTCAACATGTACCACGAGATCCCGAGCGTCGCTAAAAAGGCGTCCTGGGGCCTCAAGTACACCCGTTCGATCTCCGATCCCAAGTTCGAAACCGGCACCCCGGAGACCGACCGCCAGTTCCTGCGCAACCTCATCGCCTACTACTGCGTACTGGAAGGCATCTTCTTCTACTGCGGCTTCACCCAGATCCTCTCCATGGGCCGCCGCAACAAGATGACCGGCACCGCCGAGCAGTTCCAATACATCCTGCGCGACGAATCCATGCACCTGAACTTCGGCATCGACGTGATCAACCAGATCAAGATCGAAAACCCGCACCTGTGGGATGCCGCCATGAAGGACGAAGCCACCCAGATGATCCTCCAGGGCACCCAACTGGAAATCGAATACGCACGCGACACCATGCCGCGCGGCGTACTGGGCATGAACGCCGCGATGATGGAGGACTACCTCAAGTTCATCGCCAACCGCCGCCTCACCCAGATCGGCCTGAAAGAGGAATACCCGGGCACCACCAACCCGTTCCCCTGGATGAGCGAGATCATGGATCTGAAGAAAGAGAAGAACTTCTTCGAAACTCGAGTGATCGAGTACCAGACCGGCGGTGCGCTGAGCTGGGATTGATTCCGGGTCGAACCATTAGGAACACATAAACGCTTCAACCTGATACGGATTTTCGGGGTAGCGAAGAAAGACAAAACCCCGCCTTGTGCGGGGTTTTTTTTGGAATAAAAAATGAAAGCCATTGCAAAAATAGAAATAAACTACTTCCGCTCTATTTATACAGAAACAATTGAAGATATAGATGAGTTAAATATTTTTACAGGAAGAAATGACTCAGGAAAGAGCAACATCCTTAAAGCTATAAATCTATTCTTCAACAATAAGACAGGCCACGAAGAAGATTTTGATTTTCTTGAGGATTTCTCAAAACTCCGAGCGCAGGAGGTCCGAGAACAAAAAGGAAGAGGAACAATCTGGATAAAAATCACCTTCAACAACTTCCTTAATTGGAAGTCCTTACCAAAGAAATTCTTCATAAAGAAAACTTGGAACAGATACGATCAAGCCCCAACAGTTGAATACTCTAAAGACATACCTCAAACTGTTATCGGAAGATTTACTAACAAAATAAGCTTTCACTATGTCCCCGCCATAAAGAGCAAAGATATTTTTGAACACTATCTTAGCGCCCTTCACGACACCTTACTGGAAGACGAAAGAACTGGCCTAAGAGACGCTTCAAAATCACTTATTGCAACGATAAATAGTACAACCGAAGAAATGCGCAATGAAATATTTAGCGCTCTCGGAATCGAAAGCAAAATACAAATCCCAGAAGACTTCAGCACGCTATTCAAAACCCTAGACTTTTCGACCAATCACTACAGCAACGAAATATCTCTTAAAAAGAGAGGCGACGGCATACAAACCAGACATATACCCATTATTCTAAATCACATCGGAACTCGATCAGAAAAAATAAATATTTGGGGGTATGAGGAACCAGAGAACTCATTAGAAATAGGGAAAGCTTTTGAGTTAGCAGAGCAATTCTCGAGAGATTTCGCAAAAGAAAACCAGATTTTTATAACTACGCACTCTCCAGCTTTTTATGACGTGCAGACTCTCAACAGTAGGAGATGGCTGGTTAGGCCCGAGTCATGGGATGGAACTAGTTCGAAATATAGCACTGCGATTATGAGAATCGAAGATAGCGAACTATCCGACGAAGAAATCGGGTTCGCAGCCTTGTTAAGCGAGCGAGCGCGAGAAATATACGACGAGCTCAATAGAGAAAAGCTCATAAGTTCCGAACTCGAATTAAAGATAAAAAACCTAAAAAAACCTAGAATATTTGTCGAAGGAATCACAGATAAAAAAATACTTGAAACTGCTTATTCAAAAATTAACAAAGGCGCGCAAATACCTTTTGAGATAGTATCCGCTGACGGCGTAGACAAATTAAGCACATTTACCAAATCGTGCGTGCATATAAAAAGAAATTTAATTCCCGAGATCTGTATTTTCGATAACGACTTTGCAGGGCGAAAGGGATTGAAAGACGCGACGCGACTGGAAGATTGCCATGAAGACCAATACTATCACGACAATCTTCTTGCGAGCTGCCTCCCTATACCCGAAGAAATCTCTGAAATATGGCCCAAAGATATTATTGATGGAATTCCCATTACAATCGAACAGCTCTTCCCGAAAGAAGTGATACATGAGGCCATTGCACTAAAAATATTAACGCTGTCAGAGATAAAAACATATAAAACCCATCAGGGAATACAGTCAGAAATCAATACAACCAATGAAATCAAGAAGCTTCTCCCTAACGAGTATCACTACTTAGCATACTCAATAGACGAGTCCTGCAAAAAGAGATTTTCCGAGTGGATTAGCACAATAAAAAAAGATTATTTTGCGAATTTTTCGATTCTTTTTGAAGAAATAGATATTTTTCTTACTCAAATAGAGTCCTTGGAAACAGCTGAATACGAATAACTTTAGCGCGTAGGGTGGATGACGCTCTTCTCATCCACCAGCTCTTCCACCCGCAACACCAATGGCTCAAGGAGGGTCATGTCCAACTACCGTCGCGCCCGGATGCGCGGGGGCACCTACTTCTTCACCGTCAACCTGCGTAACCGGCACAGCGACCTGCTGGTCCGCGAAATCCACCTGTTGCGCACCGTGGTACAGGCGGTCAAACACCGCCGCCCCTTCCATATCGATGCCTGGGTCGTGCTCCCCGAACACATGCACTGCCTCTGGACCCTGCCGCCGGGCGACGACGACTTCGCCATGCGCTGGCGCTCGATCAAATTCGCCTTTTCCAAACGCCTGGCCGACACCGAATCCCGCACCGAGGCTCAACGCACCCGGGGCGAACGCGGCATCTGGCAACGTCGCTATTGGGAACACCTGATCCGCGACGACCTCGATTACCAACGGCACTTCGATTACATCCACATCAACCCGGTGAAACACGGCCATGTGCGGCGGGTGCGGGATTGGCCGTATTCGAGTTTTCACCGGGCGGTGCGGGACGGCCTCTACCCGGCGGATTGGGCCGGCGATGGCGTGGTGGACGACGCTATTCGCTGGGGAGAATGAGGGTGGGATGGGCCTCGCCTGGTGGATGAAAAGAGCGTCATCCACCCTACGCGTGAATCAACATCGACCCGATGGGCTGGGCCGGGGATGGCTTGGCAGACGACGCTATTCGCTGGGGAGAATGAGGCGGGGGCGGGCCTCGTCTGGTGGATGAAAAGAGCGTCATCCACCCTACGCCACCTTCACGCTTCTGCCTGGCCGATCAGCCATTTCTCACTCGGTAACTGCATTGCCAGTTTCCGTGGTAGCCCATAGCCTCCCGTCCCAGCGCTTAAGAACGCACCACTTAGCGGCACAACTGCTCCCGAAAGCAGCGGTATATCTAGAGATGCCTGATATGCCCAACACTCAACACTGCAACGTCCCACACCCCGATCAAGAAATCCTCATCCCCACCCTCTTCACCCGCCACAAGCGCCTGCTGCGTGCCGTGCTGCTGGAAGACCAACCCTGGTTCGCCGTCACCGACCTGGCCCGGCTGATGAACCACCCGCCCCTGGCCGAGCGCCTGCCGCACAACCTGGATGACGACCAGATGCAGATCGCCTGGATACGCAACGGCCATGGCGACTTCAAGTGCGAATGGCTGGTCAGCGAATCCGGCGCCTATGCCGCGCTCATCCACTACTACCACCCGGAAAACCGCTGCATCCGCCAATGGATCACCCAGCAGGTGATCCCCTGCCTGCGCGCCGAACAGCCCCAGGTCGGCCACTGGCCCGTGCGCTCGGTGGCGCAATGGATGGGGCAGGAGTTGCAGGTGCTGCATTGGCAGGACGTGGTCTGGCTGCCCTTTGAGGACTGCCCGCGACTGCTGCCCCGGCCGCCCCACGTGATCGGTTAGCACGACCGAGGGCTGGAGACTCCAGCCCTCATCCACCGCCCCTCAGAGCGTGATGGCGGTGGCCGGATAGAACAGCACATTGAGCCCGAAGAGGATCATCCAGAAGCCGATCTCCAGCGTCTCGGTGATCGGCTGGATGCGCCGGATCGCGCCATACACATGCACCCCGAACATCAGCGTGAACACCAGGAACAGCAGGTCGAACGCATAGCTGTAGCCGGTCCCCGTGGTGACGGCACGCAGCATGGCCAGCTCGATGATCAGGATGAACGCCCCCAGGCAGCGGCCGAAGTAGATCGCCAGGTGCTGGTGCTCCGGAATCCTCCAGCGCATGAGCCGGGCCCAGGCGATGGGGGCCACGAAGATGGGCAGGGCGAAGAACAGCGTCGTCACGGTCATCAGCGTGGCGAGGTATTCCCGGCTGTATGGCGCGTAGTAACCAAGCATCACAGAACTCCTTGTTCCGTTGCCGCAGTGGGCATCGTTATTGTTTTAAGGCGCGTCTTGCCGGCGGAAGAATCGGGATGCCGGGTGCGGCGGGTCAAGGAGTTCGCGGGATGGCAGTACCAAGGAAGGTGACGGGGGCAAGAGGGATGACGACCTAAGTCGCAACGCGCCCGAGGCACCTTCGCCCCTGCCCAGCGCCCCGGCTGATGACGTGCCCATCGCCGCTTCGTACTATCCCGCTCCCCGATTCATCGCCAAGGAATGCATGTGGAAAACAGGACCCGGCGTTGGCCGAAAATACTCGCGCTCAGCCTGATGACCGCCACGCTTCTGGCTGCCTGGCTCACCACCGGCGTCTACAAGACGCGCTTCGCCGAGGACAACCGCCTGGTCTTCTTCATCAAGCAGCAGCCCTCCTTCCGGGTGGCATTCGTGAACCCCTTCGCCACCGATGCCGACAGCAAGCCCCTCAGCCGGCTGAGCGCGCAGGAGCGGCAGGAGGTGATCGACTACTGCCGGTATCGCCTGGGGATCGCAACGGAATTGAAGACGCAGGACGAGCTCGACAACTGCGAAGGGGCATCGCCGTAATCGACCGGGCTCAGCGCCCTCTACCAGCTGCCGGCCAGGCACACCGTCAGGCCGGCAGACGCCCCGCTCGAAACTTACGGAATTTCCCCACAGGGCAACGACCTTGTCTGCCGCCGCCCCTCGCCAATACCGTTCAGCCAGTCCGGTGCGCCCACAGGCAGGCCGGACGGCCGCAGTGACCGGCCATGTCCTACCCATAACAAGGCGGCACAGTGCGACCCGTTCGACGGTCAGGCGACCAGCGAGCGGGGCCAGAGCCGAGCAGGAGGAAACATGGAACTCGCCTTCGATCGCTACCCCCAGCAGCCCCACGGTGGAACCCTGGTCAACCAGGTGGTGCCCGCCGACCGGGTACGGGCAGAAATAGCGCGCTCCCGCGCATTGCCGTCGATCCGCATCGACCTGGAGGCGGTGATCACCATCGAGATGATCACCACCGGCGTGCTCTCGCCCAACAAGGGCTTCATGAACCAGGCCGACTACCTGTCGGTGCTGGGCAGTGGCCGGCTGGCCAACGGCGTGGTGTGGCCGGTGCCGCTGAGCTTCGCGCCGGTGGGCGAACGCAACCGCGAGGTGATCGCCGCCCTGGCGGTGGGCGATGAAGTGGCCCTGATCGACGAGCGCAACGAGCCGGTGGCCATCCTCGCCATCGACGACATCTTCGATTACGACAAGGAAGAACGCGCCCGGCAGCTGTTCGGCACCACCGACCGCAACCACCCCGGCGTGGACGCCATCCACCGGCGCATGGGCGACGTGGCCCTGGGCGGCCCGCTGCAGCTGCTGCAACGGGTCGACTGGGGCCCCTTCGAATCGTTGCGCCTGGAGCCCCGGGACACCTGGAAGCGCTTCTACGAGGAACGCGGCTTCCGCTCCGTGGCCGGCTTCATCACCGGCGCCAACCCGCTGCACCGCGGCCACGAGTACATCCACCGCAACGCCCTGGAAGGCATCGACGGCCTGCTGCTGCAACCGCTGGTGGAAATGGCCAAGCGTGAATACGTGCGCCACGAGTACCGCATGCAGGCCTACCGCAACGTGCTGGAGACCTACTACCCGAAGGACCGCGCCATGCTCTCGCCGCTGCGGGTCACCTACATCTTCGCCGGCCCCCGGGAAACGGTGCTGCACGCCCTGATCATGAAGAACTACGGCTGCACCCACGCGCTGATCGGCCGCGACCACGCAGGGATCGGCAGCTACTACGACAAGTACGCCAGCCACAGCATCTTCGACCAGTTCACCCCGGACGAGCTGGGCATCGAGGTGCGCCTGTTCCACGAGGTGTTCTACTGCGTGCGCTGCGCCAGCCACGCCACGACCGAAACCTGCCCCCACGACGAGCGCTACCGGCTGAACATTTCCGGCACCGGCATCCGCGAGATGCTGCGCCACGGCCTGGTGCCGCCCAAGGAGGTGGTGCGCCCGGAGTCGGCCCTGGCGGCCATGCAGGGCATCCAGCCCAAGGGGCTGGGGGACGACGGCGAAGGCACCCTGCCCGTGGCCAAGGTGATCCAGAGCCTGTTCCCCTTCTACACCCGCTTCACCCGCCTGGGCGGCGCACCGCGCCAGCAGCCCCTGGAAGCGGACGCCCTCACCGTGCGCGACCTGGAGCTGGCCTGCCACCAGGCGCGCACCCACACAGGCGATGTCTACGACGGCGTCTACCGCGAGTACACCGCCCTGCTGGACCACAACCGCAGCCTGCAGCCGGCCTGGGTGGAGGACGCGCGCGACGCCCTGCACCGGCAGCAGCGGCGCCTGCTCGATGACCTGGACGAGAAATTCAGCCAGGCGCCGGAGCTCGCCTCCGATGAGTTCATGTACCAGGGCCAGGCGGAAGTGCAGCAGGAACTGAGCGCCGCCCGTGCGCTGCTCGACGACATCCCGGCGGCGGTGGACGCCAACCGCCTGGCCAACCGCACCTGGAACAGCCTGCCCTACCCCCGCTATCGCGGCGCCGACGACGCCTGAACCCACACCCCACGGCAGCGCTGCCCATGGCTGCCGTGGGGACCTTGGGCCAACGTCCCCCTCCGTTCGAAAAAAATTGTCGAGTCCTGCATCCATAACGATTCCTGGCGGGTAGTACAGATGGGCAGCCCGAATCTGCCTCTTCGATTACCTATCAGGAGATCGCCCCATGAACGTAAAACCTGCCAGTGGCCTGCTCAGCGGCCTCGTCCTGTGCCTCGCCCTGCAAAGCCTCAATGCCCAGGCGGCCGTGCCCGACGCCGTGAAGGTGCCCGATGGCCACAAGGTCCTGCTCGAAACCGTCGGCGTGGGCGAAATCACCTACGAATGCCGCGACAAGGCAGGTGCGCCAGGCCAGACCGAGTGGTTCTTCGTCGGCCCCAAGGCCGTGCTCAATGACCGGGCCGGAAAACCGGTAGGGGACTACTTCGGGCCGCCGGCCACCTGGCAGGCCCGTGACGGGTCGAAGATCACCGGCACGCAGGTGGCCGTCGCGCCGGCCGGCACGGGCGATATCCCGTACCAGTTGGTCAAGGCCAACCCCGCCGAGGGCAAGGGCGCCATGAGCGGCGTCAGCTTCGTGCAGCGCCTGGCGACCCGGGGTGGCGTCGCGCCCAGCGATACCTGCGCCGCCGAGAACAAGGGGCAGCGGCAGGTCGTCAAGTACCAGGCCGACTACCTATTCTGGGGGGCCAACTGAGCTCGCCCGGGCAGGCGCGAGGCGAGCCGTCGGCTACGCTCAACGACACACCCCGGCCAGGCGGGCCGGGGCACCCTCGAGCGCAGAAAGTGGATCAACCTGCCAGCACCTTCGATTACCAGAGCCACCTCGCCGCCTGCGCCCGAGGTGAGCGGCCGGCCTTGCAGGCGCTCTACGATCAGGAAGGTGCGCGCCTGCTCGGCGTGGCCCGGCGCATCGTGCGGGACGACGCCCTGGCCGAAGACATCGTGCACGATGCCTTCATCCGTATCTGGACGCGCGCTGCCAGCTTCGACCCGGCGCGTGGCTCCGCGCGCGGCTGGATCTACAGCATCACGCGGAACCTGGCGCTGAACCATATCCGCGATGGTGCCCGGGAGGCGCCCCTGGATGATGCAGGTGCGGCGGTGCTGCACGCGCAGGTGGCGGAGGTGGACGACAGCCTGGCGGCGCACGGTTCAGCCAGAATTCATCAATGCCTGGAGCAGCTGGAGCCGGCGCGGCGGCGCTGCATCCTGCATGCCTACGTCGACGGCTGCACGCATGCCGAAATCGCCGCCCTGCTCGGCGCGCCGCTAGGCACGGTCAAGGCGTGGATCAAGCGCAGCCTGGCGTCACTGCGGGAGTGCATGGGATGAACACCGAGCACAATGGCACCGGCCCCGAAGACCTGGACACCCTCGCCGGGGAATATGTACTGGGCAGCCTGCCGGCCAGCCAATGGCATGCCGTGCATGAGCGCCTCAAACACGACGCCGATCTGCGTTCAGCCGTGGCTGCCTGGGAAAACCGTCTGCTGGAGCTGACCGCGACCGTCGAGCCGAAAACCCCCAGCCCACGCCTGTGGAGCCGGGTATCCCGCACCCTGGACGCGCAACTCGATGGCGACGCCAAGGCACCGCGGCAGGTGGCCGTCCCCTGGCATCGGCGCTTGGGCGTATGGCGGGGCCTGGCGGGCGCCGGGCTGGCCGCAAGCCTGGTGCTGGCGACGATGCTGCTGACCACCAGCGCACCGCGCATCACCTACATGGTGGTGTTGGTGGCCCCCACCGACCAGACCCCCGGCTGGGTGGTGCAGGCCAGCGACAGCCGCCGGGTCCAACTGATCCCCCTCGGGCATGGCGAGGTTCCGGGCGACAAAGTGCTGCAGTTCTGGACCAAGGCGGAGGGCTGGCAAGCGCCGGTATCCCTCGGCTTGGTCAAGCCTGGCGCGCAACTCAGCGTCCCCCTCGACCAATTGCCGCCGCTGGAGCCGAGCCAGTTGTTCGAGCTGACCCTGGAAAACCCGGGGGCTCCACCACGGGCCGGCCGATGGGGCCCGTTCAATTCATTGGCCGGGCGGTGAAGGTCATCTAGCAGATTCAACCCTCTGTAAAATGAGCAGCTCACGACCCGGGCGGCACTCGTGAACTCCTTCGTCACCGATGCCGCCAGCAAGAGATGCGTTGTCTTCCAGCTGCTCCGTCGTGCCCTAGCCGCGTGAATCGCCCCTACTTTCTCGCCAGGAACACCGCCAGCGCCGCAAAACGCCTGCGTGCCTCCCAGGCAAACAGGCGGTTGGCCAATGGGTCGAGCAGCACGCCCAGCCAACGCGGCCGCAGCGTCAGGCTGAAGCTGTAGATGAGCTCGGAGTGCCCCGCTTCGATATCGCGGTGGCGCATCGACGCCGCCCACGACTCGAACAGCCCCGTCGGCGCCACCAGCATGGCTGCCGCCACCTTGCCCGGCTGGTAGTTCACGAAGCGGGTACGCATCGCCAACAGGCGCTTCCAGCCTTTGCCCCGATTGAAGGAAACCGCGTCGATGGAGGGGTGGCTGTCACCCGTTTCCATATGCGCAACCGACAGCAGCGTGTCCCACTGCAACCGCACACGATGGTTATGGAAGGCTTCGAAGGTGGCGTCGGCGGAGGCCGGCATGACCAGGGTGAATCGGTGGGTGCTCATGAAACTTGCGCCAGGAGAAATCTAGCGGCGAAGAGTAGTTCAAGAAACGGCGTGAGCATCAGCCTGCACCGTGCATTCCTGCATTCGCTGAAGTACATCCTGAACTCGCGCATCCTGCTCTAACTCGCTCCAGCTTCCGCTAGCAACGATTTCTCCACCGTCGACGACTAGAACGCGGTCGAAGCGGGGCAATGCCTGCATATCGTGTGTCACGCAAATCAATGCCATGCCCGTGAAACGCTCGAACAACAAATCCCATACCTGCCGGGCTGAAACGGTATCCAGCGAAGCCGTGGGCTCATCGAACAGATTGAAAGCCCCGGGCCTCATGAGCACACGCAGCAATGACAAACGCTTCATCTCGCCCCCGGACAGATTCGTCCCCTGGTTCTGCACCTTGAATCCGTCCAGTTCGGCAGCGAGACGCATCAAACCCATCCGCCGCAAATAGTCCCTGAGTAGCGTTTGATCGTGCGGCTGGCCAAAGAGCACGCCCTCCATCAACTCCCCGCTCAACAAGGCTGGCGACTGCGGGCAGTAGCGCAGCAATGAGAATTGCCGTTCGGCACCCGGCCCTCCCTGATGCCCTGCCCCGATGCGAAGACAACTCCGTGACTCGCGCACGATGCCGGCCAGTACCTCGAGCAAGGTCGTCTTGCCCGCACCGCTGCTGCCGATGATGGCAACGCTTTCATCACTCGCCAGCGAAAGGGGCTCCGTCAGTTGCAGCAGGCGGGCCCCCGCTCGAAGCACCCGCAATGGCTCCAGAACCAGGCGATCCGTATCGGGGCTGTCTTCAATCGAGGCCGCAACAGCCGTGAAGTCACTCAGGCCCAACACCTCCTGGAAGCGCTGCTGATCGGATGCGAACTGATCCGTGAAACGCTGAGCCTCTGCCATCGAGGCCACGCTGTTGAAGAAGGCGATAGCGAGGGTGAACATCGCCACCATCTCGCCAATCGACATGTACGGCTCACTTGAGCGTTGGTCCACGAAACCGAAGAACAGAATGCCCGCTGTGGACAGGCAGATGAAAAGCGCTTTGGCAGCCCCCAGCAAGGACGCCGAAAAACCAATGCGGGTCGCAGCGGTTGCATAGCCCCGGTATGCCGCATCCAGCGACGCGAAAGCCGACTCTGGTACTCCCTCGCACTTGATGGCCTTGGCGACACCGAAGGTCTGGGCGAAGGTCGATGCGACCTCGTCTTCCTGGTCGTTCAACGCGTCGATGTGAACACGCCGCCAACGGATGATCCGATGGTTCAGGTACAGGTACCCGGCGGCGCCAACCAGTACGGAAAGAAACACCCAGGCGCCTCCGTAGACCAGCAGTACGACGCTGACGATCAGTGTTTCCACCGCCAGGGGAAGGCCAGAGAGCAGGATGAAGGACAGCAGACGCTCATGGGCATTTACACCGCGGTCGACGGTGCTGATCAAGTTGCCTAGGCGCATTGCCGAGAAGGCTTCGAACTCCTTCCCCATGACACAACGCGCCCAGTGCAACGAGCTTTCGCAAACGCATTCCTGAACCAGCCGGGAAAGATGAAGCGATTGGATCGGCATGACAACCACCTGAACGCCCCCTGCAATACAAAAAGCCAGGAGCAGCAAAGGGACGCTTTGTGCAGACGTTCCGTTGCCCGAAGCCAGGCCGTCGACGATATGGCCAAGCAACAGCGGCACCGCTATCGACGTGAGCTTCGCCAGCGTTACCAAGGCCAGCACAAGAGCGATTTTCCAGTAACGCGAAGAGAGCGCGCGGGTGATAGAAGCGTCAAGCATGGGTATTAGAGTCTCTTGCCAACAAGCGACGCCCTCAGCTCAGGACTGATAGGCGTCGCTTCCGTGGGCAGTCAGGAAGCAAGTGCTTTCAAGGAGGCGGCGACATCGCTGTCCACGCAGAGGACCGCAGCGCCCTTTTGCTGTATGCAGGCCTTCCGTTCGCCTGTGGTCAGGAAGAAAACCTTGCGCCCTTCAAGCCTGAACCAGCCCGCGCGAAAGCCATAAGTCGCGATGCCATTCAGCCGAACACTGCTCTCCAACGCCTCCTTGTTTGCCGGTAGAACCCTGAGCCCCTCGACTGGCCACGAAGCGCTGTAGAACCCCGACCGCACATGAAGTGCTCCTTCATTCACATACACCTTGCCCCCCGCCTGGAAGACCAGGTACCCCTGCAGCAACGAGTAGAGAACGCCCCCCACCAGAACACTCTTCAAGCTGATGCTCTTGCTGATCAATAGATCTGCACCGAGCATCACCGCCACTGGCAATACTGCGATCAGCAGGCTGTTCAACAGCATTGATTTGAAACTGAGAGAAACCGTTACCACGTCCATTCAGATACCTGCCATTCGATAGGTGATGCCACATAAAAGATCGAGAGCTTGCTTCCTCCCGACCCTGGGCAAACTGATCACTCCAAGTTCATGTGCCGCATAGGCGCAGGCGATCACTTCTTTCCTGACCTGCCTACGCAAGCCCTGCGATAACAGCCTGCTATTGCCACTCGCCTGTGCTAAGCGCACGGCAGCGCTATCCACATCAAGCATCTGCCCGGGCTGAACACCATGGCATCCTCCACCACAGCTACTGCCCCCACCCCCACCAGTGCGAACAGCAACGTTGACGACAACACTGAGCTGAACCGCAAGGTTCACCCCGATCGCAACGTTGACAGCTGCTACCACGTACGTCGCAACGCCGACTGCAACCACAGCGATGGCAACGGCTCCCACGGCGGCACGGGCCACAGGTGCATCAAGGGATCGCCGCTGCAACGAGCTACTTCCATCTTCTGGGGTAAGGATCGCCTTCAGCTTCTGAAGATCACTGGCATATTCACTCTCCAGCATCTGCTCAGGCACCGATCGGGTCAGAAGCCCTTTCAGGTCTTCAGGATCGGACTCCAGCAGGTCGTTCACTCGCTGGCGAATCTTGGAGGACGCAGCAAAAATCCCCATTTCATTGAGCCTGCCGAGGTAGCGGGGATAGTCCCCGTCCTTACTGGCTGCGCGAACAATTGGATCCTGGCTGGCCAGCAGCAACTGCTCCTCAACGGAGCGAGGGGCGATCAGTTGCTCCGATATGCCCATTCGTTCAAGGAGCGCACTTCGGCTCGAGTAGAACTCGCTGGCCAGCGCTGCATCCTTGCTCACTGCGGACCAGAGACGGGTGAAATCCACTACATCCTCCCAGACACCGAGAGGCACTTCCCCTCTGGACATAAGCAATCGCAATCTATTGTCGCCGCCCGAATCTCTGGCGATTATCGAGCCTGGAGTGCCATACAAACGATTACTGGCTTTAACTTCTGGAAGGGTGAGAGCAACACTTCCCAATGCTGCACCCTTCATGAAATCTCTACGACGCATTGGCTGTCACCTCCCTGTGGCTGTCGCACTGAATCAAACTCTGAGAATAAAAAGCACGAAGCACGCGCCCCATGTGGTTTCCATACTCAGATTTTATGGCCTCACGCAAACGCTCATCCTGATGAAGCAGCGCACAGGCTTGACAAGGATGAACGATGTGCTCCAACGAACTGATACCTACCGACGCGCTGAGTGTTTTTAATATGCGATAAGGGCCATCAACCTTTATCCATATTTTCAAGAAATCCTGTACTTGAGAAAAATACCCCACCTCAAGTGCGTGCTTGCTGAAGCGTCCTAGCTTCATTTCGGGAATGTGCTCAAACGTAAGCCCGCAACAACCTGAAATCTCCTTATTAGGAGTTATCACGCAGTTCTCTAAAACCTGATCACAGCCCTGAAGAAGCATATCCTCTCGATTGGAGAATGTTTTTCTCATTGCGCTGTCTGCATGAAATGGCATCCAGCTGTTTACCTGCAACTTCACAAGCCCTGCCTCAATAAATGGCTTTAACCCTTCATCAGCTTTTACTTGGCTAACCACTTCGCTCTTGTCTGAATCTTGCTCAATGGTAATTACGCAAAATATTCCATTCTCCGCCACGGCCTTAGCGGCATTGATAACCGAGGCTACGGGGACCCACTCGGCATGATCGACACCAGTACTAAGGTTGATCTCATTCAGCCCCGAAGCAGACAATCTTCTTGCCACTCTCGTTGCCGAAGAGTGGGTCTTCCCCCAATACCCATTTGTTACGCAGCGACTAAGCAGCCCCAATCGCTGAACGTGATCCACGGAGGCAAACAATTCCTCTCCCAGCAGAAGTGGCTCCCCACCACTGAACACAACGAGACGCAAACCAGGAAACACCTGCCACGCTTGATCAATGAAACTGGTTATTTCTTCGAAAGATAATTTTGCAGATAGCGTCGGACTGCACTCGAAACAGCAATCCCGACATTGAGCATTGCACTTGTATGTCGTTATCACCGTCAGCGTATGCGGAACAACATCCCAGTAGCCTTCCGGAACCCATGGCTGATCCATATCGAGCCTCCAAACAAACAATGAATGACAATCATTGTCATCTCTGGAGCCGATGTCGATTCAAGGGAAAAGCAGTTAAATGGCACTTGAAAAAACAAGAATAAGTCTGGAATGTGGCTTACCTAACGTAAAATCCGCAACAAAGGAAACAGCCTACATATTAAAAGGAACCATTCATGAATCATAAGAAATCATTCATCATCCACTTAGAGGACTTACTGACTACTTTTTTCTTCTGATCTATAAATATCGCAAGACAGCGCCGAAAACCCCATTGCTTACTCTAAGTAACGCGTAGGATTATCCACCTTCATATCTACGAATTTTCTCCAAACCAACCCCTGTATTCAAAGTGACAAACGAATGCTGAACCTAGACAAGATCATCGGAAGAGGTACCTGGCGATACGTGGGTCAACGCGTGCAGGGCCTGCAAATCCAGGCCATCCCCATCGCGGGCAAGTCCATTGAACTCATCGCGAAGAAACTGGGTGGTACCGCCTACCAGATAGGCCGTATCCATACCGAGAATGCCTTCGTGGTGCAGAAAGGGGTGCTGTCACTGCTGTACGTGAGGCCGGACTATAGGGGATACCGCCGCACAGCCGGCCTGGTTTTCGCCCCCTGCTCCTGGAAGGTCGACTACGACCATGCGCTGAGCAGGAACCTCGCTGGCCAGCTGGGTTACGCCTACGTGCTGATGCTGCGGGTTGTGCCAAGAATCAACCGCTCGCACGGCCACCTCGAACGAAACCTGAAGGAGAGTGAGGACGTACCGGACATCTGCTTCGCCGATGAACGAATCCGAGGCAAATGGATAGGTCGCTCCGCGAGCAGGCTGCTGACGCCTCCTGGCGCCTTCTCGGCAAATCAGACGACCCCATACGGGCTGACGTTGCGGCAAGCCGGCCAATGGGGCTTCGCGATGGGGGTGGAGGATGACGACAGGGACATTCCCGGCCTCAAGCCGATTACCGACCTGGGCCCTCGTACGTGACGTAACGGCGCGGCTTAGTGAGAGCCGCGAATACAGCCCCGCTGCCGCAACCCGATGCAATTGCCCCAAGGGTCGCGCACCTGGCAGATGCGGTCGCCGTCTTCCAGCGCCAGCGGCCCTCGATACAACGAGGCGCCAAGCTGCAAGAGGCGCAGCACTTCGGCATCCAGATCAGCCACCGCCCAGTAGACGACGGTGCCCGCCGCGCCGCTGGCGACCTTGTCGTCGGCGTTGACGATCTCCAGCACCACGCCGCCCATCTCCAGGTGCCCGTAGTCATCCGTCGATGGCGACACGCGCTTCGCCTCGGGAAAGGCGCGCTGGTACCAGTCGGTGGCTGCACGCCAGTCACCGACGTGCAGGAGGATCGAGAGGATGCGGGGCTCGGGCATGGATCACGCCCTGACCACAAGAGTCCTCGCTGCATGGTCGCCAAGACGCTGGCGGCGCTGCCCGAAGATGAAGATCACGTCGAAAATGCCCAGCAGGCCCACCAGCCCGCGCAGGCAGGATTTGTGCAATTCGCAGGGGGCACCGGTCTCGCTGTCGACGACGCGGATCTTCAGCAGGCGCTTGCCGACTCCCTGCCCGTTGAACCCGTCCTTGAACAGCAGGTAGGCGAACAGCAGCAGCATGCAGACCTTGCCGAAAATGTCCGGGCTGGTGGCCGGCCGGAAGAACACGAAATCGATGGCAAAGCTGATCAGGCCCAGCACCAGCAGCGCGCCCCAGAAGTCGATCTGCGAGGCCACGAAGCGTGCCCAGAGCGGGGCAAGTTGCTGGTCGAGCTGCTCGCGCCGAACCGCAGGGGATACCTGGGCCTGTTGCGGCACCACGCGTTCGCCCAGGCTCGATTCGCGCTCGATAAGCACCTCGCGAACGACCCGCTCGGCCACCTCGGTCAGGCCGCCCTCGGCCAGCAGGTCGATCAGGATCTCGGTCCGCCGTCCGCTGTAGGTTTCGCGAAGCCGCGCTTCGGTTGCTTCCATGACTTCCTCCTTGAAATCAGCTGTTCAATCCATTGGGCCCGCGTCAGATGCGTTCGAGATAGAGGTACAGCTTCCCGCCCTGCTCCACCCAGGTCATCTTGCCGGGTGCGCTGGAGACGACGTCCATGGTGGCGGGCTCGAGCTTGTTGATGGTGAAGGACTTGCCGTTGCAGGAATAGGTCTTGGTCACATCGATAAAGCCCATCAGGACATGGATATTGCCGTCCTTGAAGCCGTATTCGTGGGGCATGTCTTCGACCTTGCGCGGGCCGTCGGCGCCGATGCTGGTCTGGACGACCTTCCACTTGCCGTTCAGGTCCAGGTCGCAGGCCGCGTGGGCGGAGAGACAGAAGAGCGAGAAAGCGAGGCCGAGAATGAGTTTGGAGGGGGTGCGCATGGGCAACGTCTCTTCCTTGTGACTGATGGGGTGGTGGCGGATTCTGCGGCGTGGGAACTTGGGCCGTCAATCAGCGCTGCACCGTAGGTTGGCGCCGAGCGCAGCGAGGCCCAACACCTCTGCGTTCACGCCCACTACGATCGCATTTCGCTGCACCCTGCAACTTCATATGAGACCGATTACCACTCACCCTTGCACTCTTCCTGCGCCTCGATAAAGTAGCGCGGCGGCGAATTGATATCACCGCACGAAACCTCCACTCAGGAACGAGTAATCCATGACCAGAATCATGATGTGTACCGCAGCGCTGGCCGTTGCGCTGCTTTCCGGCTGTGCGTCGGTACCGATGGAATCCCCCGAGAAAGACGCCGCCCTCAAGGCCTTCCCAGCGCCGCAGCAAGATCAGGCAGCGGTCTATATCTTCCGTGACACCTCTCTCGGCGGCGCGCTGAAGAAGACCGTGAAGATCGATGACAAGGTGATCGGCGAAACTGCGCCCAACACCTACTTCTATCGCCTGATCACCCCGGGCCAGCACGTGCTGGCGACCGAGTCGGAATTCGGCGACAACACCCTCAATCTGAACGCCCAAGCCGGCAAGAACCACTACGTGCGCCAATCCATCCGGATCGGCGTGTTCGCGGGTGGCGCCACCCTGAGCGAAGTCTCCGAAGCCGAAGGCCAGAAGGCCGTCGCCGAGACCAAGCTCGCGCGTTGATGCCCCTCGATGGAGCCCGCAATGGGCTCCATCCCCCCTCCTTCCCGCTCCGCCTCAATACACCTTCAACTTCTTCTTCCACGGCATGTACTGCACATCCACGCTGTAACTCTTGCCGGTCGGCGGCTGCGTATAGAACGGCATCTCGCGCGGGTTGAGGCGGTTGCAGCCCTGCTCCAGGCGGGCGCGCAGTGCCTCGTTGGCCTGGAACTCGCGGACGCGGGCGGGGTGGGGCTTGAGGGTGACCTTGCAGGTCTGGACCTGGCCCTTCGGGTCCGGGGCGATGCGGAAGGTGGCGCGGCCGATGGCGTCGATGGGCTCATTGGCGAACAGGGTGTGCCACAGGTAGTTGTCCCGGGCGAAGAGTGCCGAGCGGCGCATCTGTTCCTGCAACTGTTCCAGGGACAGCGCGGGGAAGACCAATGGCGCCCTTATAGAAGGCGCCTCATCACCCTTGCTCATGGATGCGGGCACCGGCGGCAGCACCACGTTCCAGCACAGGTCGGCCAAGCGCGTGGCCAGGCGCTGGTTGAAGGGGGCGATGTCAGCGCCGCGCCCCACCACGGGGCCGGTTTCGCAGCCGGTGATCCAGCCGCGCGAATCGAGGTCGACGGTAACCCCGACGCTGCCCACCAGCATTTCGTTGTTGGCCACCAACGCAGCATTGCGCAGGCTGGCCTGGGCGAGGCGGACGAAGCGCTGCTCCTCCGTTTCCTGGCTGGCGGAAGCCGGCGGCGGGCTGCTCTGGCAGGCGGCAAGCAGCGTCAGCACAGCGCACGACAGCAGGGATTTCTTCACGGGGGAGCGTCCTTGGTCCGGAGGGGGTGCGCGAGCGTAGGGGCAGCGCTGGGCGGCGTCAACGAGGCGCCCGTTGCTGCACCATCCGCAAGCTGCTACAAGCCCTTATCCCCATTTGAAAGATGAATACCCCCATGGACCACAGTGACCGATCGAATAGCCGCGTGTTCGAGCTCGACCTGCTCCGCGCCATGGTTGCGGTGGCCGATTGCGGCAGCTTCACCACGGCGGCCAGCCGGCTGAACTCCACCCAGTCCACCGTCAGCCAGAAGATCCGCCGCCTGGAAGAGATGGCCGGGCACCGCCTGCTGGAACGTGGCAACCGCGACGTGCTGCCCACCGACGCCGGCGAGACGCTGCTCGGCTATGCGCGGCGCATGCTGGCGCTGAACGACGAGCTGCAGGAGGCGCTATCCGGGGCGACGGTGGCGCTGACGGTGCGCATCGGTGTGCCGGACGACTTCGCCACCGGGCGCACCACCGAGCAGCTGGCGGCGTTCAACCGCCATTACCCCCAGGTGAAGCTGGAGGTCACCAGCGGGCTGAGCCGCGACCTCTCCGCCAGCTACGACCGCGGCGAGCTGGACCTGGTGCTGCTCAAGCAGCGACAGAACGCCCGCGAGGCGCTGGCCTGCTGGCCGGAGAAGACGCGCTGGGTAGACAGCGCGAAGAACCCCTGCATCGACCTCGACCCGCTGCCCATCGTCACCTTCCCGCCGCGCGGGGTGTACCGCGACGAGATGATCGCGGCACTGGAGGCGGTGGGCCGGCGCTGGCACATCAGCTTCACCAGTTCGAGTCTATCGGGCATCCAGTCGGCCATCGCCGATGGCATGGGCATTGGCCTGCTGCCGCAGCGGGCGGTGACGGCGGACCACGCCGTGCTGGCGAAGAAAGCTGGGCTACCCTCGGTGGATGCCTTCGAAGTGGCGCTGCTGCACCGCCCGGCGGCGGACCCGATGGTGAAGGAACTGGCCCAAGTACTTTCACGGGTTCTGGCGCAGGATACGAAAGGCTGACGGACATCCGCCCACATTCGAAAACCGAATACAGCGGATTCCAACATTTAATTTGTGCATGGTCATACCGCTGGATATCGTGCTCTCCAGCGACGGCCAGCGCTCCAACGGGCGCGCCGCTCCGCACCATTGCTCACCACGGCGCCGCACGCGCCGGGCAGCAAGACAACAATGAGGAAATACCCCATGGCCAAATCCACCTATTACGCGCCGCACGGCGGGCACCCGGCACAGACCGAGCTGCTCACCGACCGCGCCATGTTCACCGAAGCCTATGCCGTGATCCCCAAGGGCGTGATGCGTGACATCGTCACCAGCCACCTGCCCTTCTGGGACAACATGCGCATGTGGGTCATCGCCCGCCCGCTGTCCGGCTTCGCCGAGACCTTCTCCCAGTACATCGTCGAGCTGGCCCCCCAGGGCGGCAGCGACAAGCCCGAGCAGGACCCCAACGCCGAAGCGGTGCTGTTCATCGTCGAAGGCGAGCTGACCCTGACCCTGCAAGGCCAGGTGCACAGCATGCAACCGGGCGGCTATGCCTTCATTCCGCCGGGCGCCGACTACAAGGTGCGCAACACCAGCGGCCAGCACACCCGCTTCCACTGGATCCGCAAGCACTACCAGAAGGTCGACGGCGTACCGCTGCCGGACGCCTTCGTCACCAACGAGCAGGACATCGAGCCGCGCGTGATGCCGGACACCGAAGGCCGTTGGAGCACCACCCGCTTCGTCGACATGGCCGACATGCGCCATGACATGCACGTGAACATCGTCAACTTCGAGCCGGGCGGCGTGATCCCCTTCGCCGAAACCCACGTGATGGAGCACGGCCTGTACGTGCTGGAAGGCAAGGCCGTTTACCGCCTGAACCAGGACTGGGTCGAGGTGGAAGCCGGTGACTTCATGTGGCTGCGCGCCTTCTGCCCGCAGGCCTGCTACTCCGGTGGCCCGGGTCGCTTCCGCTACCTGCTGTACAAGGATGTGAACCGCCACATGCGCCTGACTCTGAACCAGGCCCATTGATCCAAACGACGGGAGCCCAGCGCTCCCGTCGTCGTTTCTGCGGTGTCGCAAAGGGCTCCGTAGCCTGGGCTTCAGCCCAGGGATGCTGGGTCGATCCCGGCCCCGGGCTGAAGCCCAGGCTACCGTTGCTGCCGACCCCGCCCTCGCCCCATCTGCCCTACCGCTTCACATGCGCCGCGAACCCGACCTCCCCCGGCGCCACCTCGGGCTTGAGGGTCAACGCGGGAATCTCGTAATCCCCTGCATTCTGCTTGCGATAGGCGATGGGCTCGGTGCTCCACAGCCTGTCCAGACGCTGCCCCAGTTCCTGCTGGATGCTGGCGAAGCGGGCTACGTCGACCCGGCTGGTGCGGTGCACCACGAAGGGCGGCAGCACGTCGAAGCCGGGGTAATGCAGGATGCCGTGCTGGATGGGGAACAGCAGGTCGTCCATCGGGCCGTTGATGCCGCGCTCGCTGTAGTGGGAATCCCAGCCGCCGGTGGTCACCAGCAACATCGCCCGCTTGCCTGCCATCGAACCCTCGCCGTAGCGGTTGCCCCAGCGCACATCCGAATGCTCGCCCACGCCATAGGCGAAGCCGTAGGCATACACGCGGTCGACCCAGCCCTTGAGGATCGCCGGCATCGAGAACCACCAGAGCGGGAACTGCAGGATCAGCGCATCCGCCCAGCGCAGCTTGTCCTGCTCGGCGGCTATGTCCGCGCTCTGCCGGCCGCTGGCGAAGGCACGCCTGGAATCCTGCGAGGCATCGAAGCGCGCCTCGGGGTCGCGGTCCAGGCTGTCGCCGGCATCGATGGGCGACTTCCAGCCCATCGCATACAGGTCGGACACCTGCACGGCATGGCCGGCGGCCTCAAGGCGCTGCACGGTGAAATCCTTCAGCGCGCCGTTCAGCGAGCGGGATTCGGGGTGGGCGAAGACGATCAGAACATTCATGGCAAACCTCCATAACGGGATGAGCGCAGGATGGTGTTCCGCCAGGTATATTGGAAATGAATAACCCATATCCCAGGTATTTGAATGAATAATCTCAGGCGACTGGACCTCAACCTGCTGGTGACCCTCGACGTGCTGCTCGCCGAGCACAACGTCACCCGCGCCGCCGAGCGCCTGAACTTTTCCCAGCCCTCGGTGAGCGTGCACCTGGCCAAGCTGCGGGAGATCTTCGACGACCCGCTGCTGCTGCCCGGCCCACGCGGCATGCGCCCCACCGCCCGCGCCGAGGAGCTGCGCGAGCCCCTGCGCCAGGCTCTGGAATCCCTGGAGCGCGCCGTGGCCCCGGCCAGCCCCTTCGACCCGGCCCAGGCCCGGGACACCTGGCGCGTCGCCGCCACCGACTACGGCGAATCGGCCATCCTCCTGCCCGCCCTCGCCGGCCTGCGCACGGCCGCGCCGGCCACCCGCATCGCCGTGGTCGAGATGGTGCCCTCGCGCATCGCCAAGCAGGCGGAGCTGGGCGATATCGACCTCGCCTTCCACACCGTCGAAGGCTCGCCCCTCAACCTGCGCCGCCGCACCCTGTTCGCCGAGCGCTACGTGCTTGCCGGCCGCGCCGGCCACCCGCGCCTGAAGCGACGCCCGACGCTGAAGCAGTTCTGCACCCTCGACCAGGTGATCGTCTCCCCCGATGGCGGCGGCTTCTCCGGCGTCACCGACGCAGCGCTCGCCGAGCACGGCCTGGAACGCCGCGTGGTGCTCTCGGTGCCGCACTTCCTGTTCCTGCGCTCGGTATTGGAAAGCACCGACCTAGTGGCCATGCTCCCCGAACGCCTGGTGGGCAACAGCGGCACCCTGCAGGTGGTCGACGCCCCGCTGGAAGTCCCCGGCTACGAGATGGCCATGCTCTGGCACGAACGCTCCCACCGCGACCCCGCGCACCAGTGGCTGCGGGAGCAGATCGTCAAGGCGGTTTGAACAAGGGGCAGCTCCCGTGGGGCATGTAGGTCGGGTGCAACCCGACATCTGCGGTGCATGGTTTCGCGGGTTTCACCCGCCCTACGGACTGCGGCCTTGGGCGAAGCGCGCCCCTCCCCCGTGGGAGCGAATTCATTCGCGATGGGCATAACCGGCAGAACCGAACCCTGTCACGCCCGCTAACAGAACAGTCGCCCTTGCTGTTCAGCCGCCCTGGCCAGTCGCGTTATTCTTCCGCGCTTGTCCGTCCGCTACCCTTCGCCCCGATGCTCGCACCCCAGCTCGCCACGCCCGATCACCTTCCGCCCGTTCTCGCCGGCCCGATGCTGCGGCGGCTGGAGGCGCAGCGCGTGGTGCTGTGGCTGGTGGCCAGCCGCGAGCTGGCGCTGAGTCTGCGGCTGAGCATCAAGGGTGAAACCCGCGATCACCGCCTCGATGGCGAGGCCTGCCAGGTGGTGCAGCTGGGGCGGCATGCCTTCCTGCACCTGATCGACCTGCACCTGGATGCACCCCTGCCCTGCGACCGACAGATCGACTACGACCTGCGCTTCGACGACCAGGGCATCGCCCAGTGGGCGCCGCACCTGCTCTATGGCGAGGCGCAGCAGCCGGGCTTCGTGCTGCGCTCGCGCATCGACCAGTTGCTCCATGGCTCCTGCCGCAAGCCCCATCACCCGGCGGCGGAGGGCCTGCTCTGCGCGGACCGCCTGCTGGCCGCGCAACCCGCGCCGGAACAGCGCCCGGCGCTGCTGATGCTCAGTGGCGACCAGGTCTACGCCGACGATGTGGCCGGGCCGATGCTGCGCGCGATCCACCAGCTGATCGCCTGCCTCGGGCTGTTCGACGAGCGCCTGGACGGTGCCGTGGTCGACGACAGCCAGGCCCTGTACCAGCACCCGGCCAGCTACTACCGGCGCGCCGACCTGCTGCCGGCGCTGGAGAGCAACGAAACGCTGCGCGAGCGCTTCTTCGGTGGCGCGAAGAAACCCATCTTCACCAGCAGCAACGCCGACAACCACCTGGTGACCCTGGCCGAGGTGCTGGCCATGTACCTGCTGGTGTGGTCGCCGCTGCCCTGGACGCTGCTGGAAACCGAGATGCCGTCGCTGCCGGTGGACAGGGTCGAGCGCTACCAGCTGGAACGCCAGCGCCTGGAGGCCTTCCGCAAGAGCCTGCCGGGCGCGGCGCGGGTGTTCGCCCACCTGCCGACGCTGATGATCTTCGACGACCACGACATCACCGACGACTGGAACCTCTCCGCCCAGTGGGAACAGACCGCCTACGGCCACCCCTTCTCCAAGCGCATCATCGGCAACGCTCTGCTCGCCTACCTGCTCTGCCAGGGCTGGGGCAACGACCCGGACGCCTTCACCGCGCTGCTGGAGAAGATCCAGGCGCTCACCGCCAGCGCGCAGGCGGACAGCCACTTCGACAGCCCGGCGCTGGATGGCCTGATCGACGAGTTGCTGGCCTTCAACCACTGGCAGTACAGCCTGCCCACCACGCCCGCCCTGCTGGTGCTGGACACCCGCACCCGCCGCTGGCGCAGCGAGGTGAACCTCAAGCGCCCCTCCGGCCTGCTGGACTGGGAAGCCCTGAGCGAGCTGCAGCACGAGCTGCTCGACCACCCTTCGGCCATCATCGTCTCGCCCGCGCCGGTGTTCGGCGTGAAGCTGATCGAGGCGGTGCAGAAGGTCTTCAGTTGGTTCGGCCACCCCTTGCTGGTGGACGCGGAGAACTGGATGGCCCATCGCGGCGCGGCCCAGGTGATCCTCAACATCTTCCGCCACTCGCGCACGCCGGGCAGCTACGTGATCCTCTCCGGGGACGTGCACTACTCCTTCGTCTACGAGGTGCTGATCCGCCATCGCAAGCAGGGCCCGCGCATCTGGCAGATCACCAGCAGCGGCGTGAAGAACGAATTCCCCCGGCGCCTGCTGGATGTCTTCGACCGCCTCAACCGCTGGCTCTATTCGCCCCATTCGCCCCTCAACTGGTTCACCAAGCGCCGGCGCATGCAGGTGGTGCCGCGCACCCCGGCCCACAGCAAGGCGGGCGAGCGCCTGTGGAATTCCGCCGGCCTCGGCCAGGTGTTCTTCGATGCGCAGGGCCGCCCGGCGCGCATCTTCCAGCTCAACGCCGACGGCAGCGACGCCACCGAGTTCCTCGACGAGCCGGACCGATCCTGACCGCGCTCTAGGCTCTATACGAAAAGTCGTCGCGCGACGGTCAGGCAAGGCGCAACGACCAACGGGAGTAACAGCCGGAGGCTGGCCCGAAGGGCGCGCGCCAGTGCGTAAAAACGGGTGAGGAAGCGGAGTTTACGAGCTGTAAATGAGCATTCCGAACCCGTTTTTAACGAAGCATCACCGAGCGCAGGCACTTTTCAGAACGGCATGTTCACCCGCAGCGAAGCCACCTGGTCGTCATAGTCACCGCGCGCCTGGGCGCTGTAGTCCAGGGACAGCTCGGCGCCGTTGTCGAACTGCCGGGCGATGCCGAGGCCACTGCGCAGCAGCCAGGGGCTGGGCGCCTCGCCCGTTGTGGTGAAGCGCTGGCCCGGCGCGCCGGCGAAGGCCGCGGTGAGGGCGCCGTCCTCGTTGATCAGGTCGTAGCCCACGCCCAGGCTGGCCTTGAGCCGCAGGTTGGGGGCGATGGCGTGTTCCAGCTTGCCGTCGAAGCCGGCGATCAGTTGATCGGTGTCCCGCGCGTCCACCTCCAGCAACAACGGCGCCAGGCTGCCGGGGCCGCGCTCGCGGTAGGCGTCCTCGTGGATGTGGTTGTAGTCCAGGCGTAGCGAGGGCAGCAGCCGCGAATCCTCGCCGAGCTGGAGGGCCTTGCCGAGGCTGGTGCCGACCGTGGTCACCAGGCTGTCGTAGTCGGCCTTGGCGGTGCCGCGCAGCCCGGAGATGGCCATGCCGCGCTCACCCTCCACGCGGTTCTGCCCGGCGCCGGCGTAGAGCATCAGCTCGGTGTCCGGGGCCAGGGTGTGGCTGCTGTAGCCGAGGAACTGCCACATGCCCAGGCGGTTGCTCTGCTGGCCGCCCTGCTCGCTGCGGCCGGTACCGCCATCGGCATAGGCGAAGGCCACGCCCGCCCGCGAGCTGGCCGAGGTGCGGGTGTCGAAACCGAATACCGTGCCGCTGGCGGCATCGAGGGCGCTGCCGTCGGCGCGGCCGGTGCGGTAGCTGAAGGGTTGGCTCCAGACCGAATCGCCGGGTGCGGCCAGCCCGTCCACCGCCAACTGCCCGGTGGCGGACTGCAGGCGCCCCTGCACCGCGTCACCGATGGCGGCCAGGGCGAACTGACTGCTGCGCAGAGCGTCGCTGTTCATCGGCAGGGTCTGCGCCAGGCTGCTGGCCACCTCGGCCGTGCTGGTGGCGCTGACGAAGTAGGGGGTGAAGGCGCTGGCGCTGCCCTGGGCGAGTTGCTGGTCGATCACCTGGGCCGCGCCGCCGGCATCCAGTCCGGCGCTGCGAGCGGCCGTGGCGACGCCATCGGCGGACTTGGCGGCGAGGGTCAGGTCGACCGTGTTGCCATCCTTCACCGCGCCGAAGTCGAACAGCGCCGAGTTGCTGGTGACGTTGAAGGTGCCGTCGGACTGCAGGGTGCCAGCGCTGAGCACGTCCTGCAGACGGTCGACACCGAAGGCCTGGCCGGGGTTGGCCACGTCCACGTCGAAGCGCGCCTGGCTCGGCAGCGTGGCGGTGCCGGTGACCACCAGTTGCCCGTAGTGGGTGGCGTCCTGCACCTGGGTGCGTAGCACGGCGCCCGCCGCCTGGCGGTAGTCGCCATCGATGGTGGCCTTGGCCGAGGCGCCGGCGGCGTTGACGGCGGCCACCGAGAGCACGCCGCGGTTGACGAACTCATCGACCGTGAACAGGTTGCCGTCCTGCAGGGTGTAGCCGGCGTCGCTGAACAGCGTCACCCGGGTGCGTGGCGCGAATACCTCGCCGATGAACCGGGCGCTGTTCTGCCCGGCGATGTAGAGGTCGTCGAGGGTCGCGTCGTCGCCCACCCGCAACGCATAGTCGTCGCCCTGGAGCACGCCGCTGTTGGTCAGCCCGCCGCCGACCACGGTGCTGCCATCGAGCACCAGGCCAGTGGCACCTTCGATGCGCCCGCTGTTGTAGAAACCGCCGTCCAGTTGCACGTCGTCGAAGTTCACCGCCGTGGTCGCCGCCTTGACCGTACCGCTGTTGACCACCTTGCCGTGGACGGTGGTGCCGGTGGAGTTCCAGCCGAAGCCGCCGCCATCCGGGTTGAAGCGGCCCTCGATGGTGCCGCTGTTGCGGATGTCGCCGCCGAGGGTGACGAAGTTGACGCTCATGCCGTTGTTGCCGGCGATGCGCTCGCGGTTGTTCAGGTCATGGCCGATGCTGCCGCGCAGCATCACCAGGCCGGTGCCGAGGGAGCCGGTGTCAATATCGCCGGCGTTGATCAGGTAGCCGGCGATATCGGTGTCGGCCAGGCGCACCCCTCCGAAGGGGAAGGACCCCGCGCCGATGCTGCCGGTGTTCACCACATCGAGGCCGATGCGCGTGTCGGTGACGTACAGGCCCCAGCCGTCTGTGCCTTCCAGGGTGCCGTAGTTGCGGATGCTGCCGAGGATGTCGCTGCCGGCGATGTCCATGCCGTTGGCCTGGCCGGTGATGGTGCCGCTGTTGCGGATATCGCCACCGATGCTGCTGTCGACCAGGCTCACCCCGGTGGAACCGAGAATGGTCCCGCTGTTGCGCAGCGCGCCGTCGACCCGGCTGCCGCTGAGGTAGAGGCCGTCGGCAGGGTCCTGCCCGTCGATCAGCCCGGAATTGACGATGGCGCCATGCAGGGTGCTGTCGTCGAGGCGCAGGGCGGCGTCGCCACCGTTCACCGTGAGCCCTTCGAAGCGGATCACCCCGCTGGCGTTGTTGAGCAGGCTGCCGGTCACCTCGGTGCCTTGCAGGCGCACGGTCGCGCCGTCGCCATCCAGGCCGCCGACGGCCGAGAGCGTGCCGTTGTTGCGCAGGGTGCTGGCGCCGTCACCGGCGTGGTCGATGAGCACCGCCGGGCCCTCCGTCACCTCGATGGCCCCGCTGGAGGTGACCTGCAGGTCGCTGCCGGCCGCCACCGTGCAGGTGCTTTCCAGGCGCCCGCTGAGCCGCATCGGGCAGTCGTCGGCGAAGGCCTCGGGGGCCACCAGCCCGCCAAGGGCCAGGGTGACCGCGCAAGCCAGCCGCGCACGGGGAAAGGCGCCTGCCTTGAAGCAGACCGGTTTCGGGAAAGGGGTCATCGGTGCGTCCTTACCAGGATTCCATGGGAAGGTTCTGGGTATAGGAAGCGAGGCATGGCCTGTCAAAGAATCGACACGGAAACCGACGAAGGGCGGAGATACCCGCCGCTTCGCTTTTTTTCATGGAACTTAATGGAATTTACTGCTGTCGCGGGGTGAAACATCACAGGTAGCCCGGGCTTCAGCCCGGGTATATCGATGCCTCATTGGAGTCACTCATGGGCGGCAACCATCGATGGGTTTCGCCAGGCTCTACCCATCCTACGGACAGGCCCCTCGTAGGATGGGAAGAGCGCAGCGAATCCCATCAAGCGGAGCCCCAAACCAACCTCGTCACTGCGTCCCGAACATCGCCGTCCAATAGATGCCCGCATCGCTCTTGGGGTCCACCGCGTAGCCGGCGCCCAGCTCGCGGTAGTGCGGGTTCATCAGGTTGGCGCAATGGCCTGGGCTGGCGAGCCAGCCGTCGAGCACCTTGCGCGCGCTGTCCTGGCCGGCGGCGATGTTCTCGCCGATCTGCTGGCCGACATAGCCCGCCAGCTCGGCGCGGTCGCCCGGGGTGCGGCCGTCGCGGCCCTTGTGGTCGAAGTAGTTCTGGTTGGCCATGGAGCGCGCATGGCCTTCGGCAGCGGTGCCCAGGGTGGCGTTCCAGGCCAGCGGCGTGGTGGCGGCGAAGGCCTGGCCGCCGCATTGGCGGGGCTGGGCGCGCACGGCGTTGATCTGCTCCAGCAGCGTCTGCCCTTCCTTCTCCCATTTGCCCAGGGCGGCGGCCAGCAGCGGCCGGGCGAGAACGATGCGCCAGTCGCGGTCCTCGCGGCTCACGCCGACGTCGACGAACTGCGGGTCCAGCAGCACATGGCAGAAGCTTTCCTGCAGCGCGCCCATGGCGGACTTGGCATCACGGGGGCCGGACAGGCTGATGGCCTGCACGTTGACCATGGGGTAGGACGACTGCGCCAGCGCCTGCTGCAGGTCACCGATGCTGCTGGCCGAGAGCACCAGGCGCGGGTCCGCGGCCAGCGGCGGCAGCTCCAGGGATGCCTCGCCGGCGCAGCTCTGCACCGAGCTGCGGTACAGGTTGATCGATTCGACCAGCTGCGACTCCTCGCTGGCCATGGCGCCAGCCGCCAGTGCCATTCCCAGCGTCAACGCCGCAAGCCGCGACACGCGATGCATGCCCCCCATGGAAACCTCCCTTAGCTGATAGCGCTCATGATGCGCGATTCCAATCCGTCCAGCGCAATGCGATATCACCCCTGGCGCGGCCCAGCCTGCTTGATCCACAGGCACGGGCGCAAGGCCCGGCGGGCCCGATCATGGGATTTGGACAGCCGAAGCGGGAAAATGTGCAGCACGGGGCCATCAGGCGCTGGCCGGCCCTACGCAAGCGCGCCGGGCTGCCGCTATGATCGATGCATGACGGCCACCCTCCCCCTGCGCAACCCCTGCCCGCCCGGCACCTGCATCTGCGAGCGCGACCAATTGCTGGACGCGCCCGGCGCCGACCTGCGCATCCTGCGCCTGACGCGCCAGGAAGAGCTGCGCCTGCTCGAGCGGCTGGAGAACATCAGCAGCCTCGACGACCTCGGGCGCATGCAGCAGAAGATGTTCGAGCAGCTCGGCATCCGCCTGGCCATCGCCCCCGGCTTCAACGAGGTGCGCAGCGGGCGCGGCATCGAAATCGACATCGCCGAGCAGGCCGGCCTCTGCCGCAAGACCCGCCAGTCCATCCCCAGCGCCATCCGCCGTGGCCTGGAGAAACACCCGGAAATCCTCTACGCCCTGCTCAACGCCCACGACCTGTTGCGGGATGCGTGAGGCTCACGCCGGCACGAACGGCTCCACCGAAACCACCTGGTAGTCGTAGCGCTCGCCGCGTTCGTTGCGGATCAGCGCTTCGCCGGGGACGATGCGGCGGCCGTAGAGGTCGATCAGGGTGCGGGTGTCGTCCAGGGCGCCCCAGTCCATCAGCGCCTCGGTGTCGGAGTATTCCTCCAGCACGAAGGGGTAGCGCACGTACATGCGGTCTTCGTCGTCGTAGTCCTTCACGTAGCCGAAGGCTTCCACGGTTTTCTCGATGCTCATGTCGTCGGCCTGCAGGGCGACGATCACCAGGGTCTGTCTTTCGTCTTCAGCCCATTGGGCGACGATGCGTACGGGTTTCATGGGGACCTCGATAGGGACTTGGCCGGGGCCGGCCCGGCAAGTATGGATGGCGGAGGATGACGGGCAAGCGTCAGCCGTGGCGGTTGCGGCTGGCCTGCACCACCCGCTCGGCGGGGATGCGCAACTGGGCCAGGAGGTAGTCGGCGAATTCGCTGGAGTAGCCCTGCAGCGCGATCGCCCGCTCCATGCACAGCAGCCAGGCGGCGCTGCGGGCTTCGTCGATCGGCCATTGGGCGTGGAAGGCGGGAATGGCGATGGAGCCGTATTTCTCGCTGAACAGACGCGGGCCGCCGAGCCAACCGCTGAGGAAGCTGGCGAGCTTGTCCCGCGACAGCTCCAGGCTCTCCGGGTGCATGCCGCGCAGGTCGCGGGCCTCCGGCAGCTCGTCCATCAGACGATAGAAGTCGTCAACCAGGCGGCGCAGGCCGTCGATCCCGCCAGCGGCCTGGTAGGAGGCATCGCCGACGCCAAAGGATGGGGTGCTCAAGGCTCGAACTCCTCGAAAAAGGCGGCATTGTAGCGACCGCCCCCGCCACTGCCGAGCCCCGCCCCACGCGCCGCAAGGTCGCAGGCAAAGGCTGGGCGGGTGGGTTGGGGTGCGCGTAGGGTGGGCTTCAGCCCACCGCTTCTCTCCTCACCCCAAATCAATTGCTCGACTCGCGGCCAGCCATTACCGTCATCCCCTCTCTCAGCCCCAGGGACGCCCACCATGCACATCGGCGAACTCGCCAGCCGCACCGGCGCCAGCGCCAAGGCCATCCGCCTGTATGAAGAGCAGGGCCTGCTCGGCCCGGTGCCGCGCCAGGGCGTCTATCGCGTTTATGGCGAGCGCCACCTGCAGCAGGTGCTGCTGATCCGCCAGGCGCAATCGGTGGGCTTCCGCCTGGCCGAACTGCATCCCCTGCTGGCCGGTGGCGAAGAACCCGACTGGCCCGAGCTGTACCAGCGCCTGCAGGACAAACGCGCCGCCCTGCGTGCGGAAATCCGCCGGCTGCAACGCCTGGATGCGCAGTTGGGGCGTATCGGCGCAGAAATCCATGCCTGCATCGGCGGCCAGCCCCAGGCCGACCAGGCCCTTTGCGCCACCGAACCCGCCCAGCGCGGCGCCCTGCTGCAGGAGGCTTGACTCTGCCCCTAGGGGCAGACGCCAGACTGCCGCCTTTCCTTCAATGGGCAGGTGGCACATGGCAACGAAACGCGTCCTGGTGGTACTCGGGCATCCCTCCGGCGAGAGCTACTGCGCGGCACTGGCGCAGGCTTATGCACAGGCGGCTCAGGCGGCGGGCCACGAGGTGCGCACGCTGTACCTGCACCAGCTGGACTTCGACCCCATCCTCCACGCGGGCTACCGGCGCATCCAGCCACTGGAGCCGGACCTGCTCCGCGCCCAGGAGCTGATCACCTGGGCCGAGCACCTGTGCTTCGTCTACCCCATCTGGTGGGGCGGCGTGCCAGCGCTGTTCAAGGGCTTTCTCGACCGCATCCTGCTGCCGGGCTTCGCCTTCGCCTACCGCAAGGGCAACCCCTTCCCGGCGCGGCTGCTCAAGGGCCGCTCGGCGCACCAGTTGGTGCCCCTCGATACGCCGCCCTGGTACTTCCGCTGGGTCTACCGCGCTCCCGGGCTGAACCAGATGGAGCGCACCACCCTGAAATTCTGCGGCATCAACCCGGTGCGCACGCTGCCGCTGGGGCCGATACGCGGCGCCAGCGAGGCACGCCTGGCCGGCTGGCTGGAGGATGCGCGCAAGCTGGCGGGGCGGATCTGACCGGCAGCCGTGCCCGGCGCAAATCCTGGTTTTCCCGGGCTGAAGCCCGGGCTACGGCGCGGAGCGAGGAAAGCGTCTATACCCAAGTACCGCTCCCTCAACCCACGGAGGCAACATGGACTTCAACCTGACCCACAAACGCGCCCTGGTCTCGGGCTCCACCAAGGGCATCGGCTTCGCCATCGCCGCCGGCCTGGCCCGCGAGGGTGCACGGGTGATCCTCAACGGCCGCAGCCAGGGTTCGGTGGACGAGGCCCTCGCCCGCCTGCGCGCCCAGCAGCCCGATGCCAGGGTCGAAGGCTTCGCCGGTGACCTGACCCGGCCCGAGGAGATCGCCCGGCTGGTGCAGCACCACCCGGAAGTGGACGTGCTGGTGAACAACCTGGGCATCTTCGATCCCAAGCCCTTCGACGACATTCCCGACGAGGACTGGCAGCGCTTCTTCGACACCAACGTCATGTCCGGCGTACGCCTGACCCGCGCCTACCTGGCCGGCATGAAGGCGCGCAACTGGGGCCGCGTGGTGTTCATCAGCAGCGAGAGCGGCGTGCAGATCCCGACGGAGATGATCCACTACGGCGTCACCAAGACCGCGCAACTGGGCCTCTCCCGCGGGCTGGCCGAGACCTGCGCCGGCACCGGGGTCACGGTCAACGCCGTGCTGCCCGGCCCGACCCACTCCGAAGGCGTGGGCGAGTTCGTCGACAAGCTCTCCGGAGGCCAGAGCTTCGAATCCTTCGAGAAGGAGTTCTTCACCAGCGCCCGCCCCACCTCGCTGCTCAAGCGCTTCGCCCGCCCGGAGGAAGTGGCCAACCTGGTGGTCTATGTCTGCTCCGAGGCTTCCTCCGCCACCAATGGTGCCGCTCTTCGCGTAGACGGCGGCGTAGTGCGCTCGGCCTTCTAAGCCCAGGTCTGGGCTCAGCGGTTGCGGCACCGGGGGTGCGACCCCACCAACCGGCGCCGCAACTGGCAGGCGCCCCCACCTGCCCGGTAGAATCGCCCACCTGTCATGAGCGGGCAGCGCCCCGCTCCCCGTGCAACCTGCGAGAGAAACGCCATGGGCGCCCAGTGGAAAGCCAAACCTAAAGAAGCCGCCGCCAACGCCCGAGGGAAGATCTTCGGCAAGCTGGTGAAGGAAATCATGATCGCCGCCCGTAACGGCGCCGACCCGGACATGAACCCCAAGCTGCGCCTTGCCGTGCACCAGGCCAAGAAGGCCTCGATGCCCAAGGACACCCTGGAGCGCGCCATCAAGAAAGGCGCCGGCCTCACCGGTGAAGTGGTCAACTACGAGCGCACCCTCTACGAAGGTTTCGCCCCGCACCGCGTGCCGGTGATCGTCGAGTGCCTGACCGACAACCTCAACCGTACCGTCGCCGAGATCCGCGTGCTGTTCCGCAAGGGCCAGCTGGGCACCTCCGGCTCGGTGTCCTGGGACTTCGACCACCTGGGCATGATCGAGGCCGAACCGGCCAGCGCCGATGCGGACCCGGAACTGGCTGCCATCGAAGCCGGCGCCCAGGACTTCGAAACCGGTGACGAAGGCGCCACCTTCTACACCGACCCCACCGACCTGGACGCCGTGTGCAAGGCACTGCCGGAGTTCGGCTTCACCGTGGCGTCGGCCAACCTGGGCTACAAGGCGAAGAACCCGGTCGCGCTGTCCGGTGCCGAGCTGGAAGAAGTCGAAGCCTTCCTCGACGCCCTCGACAACCACGACGACGTGCAGAACATCTACGTCGGCCTGCAGGCCAACTGAGCCCGTGGGCCGCGAACGCTTCCACCAGGACAACGCCGAGCGCGCCCTCGCCGACGCGCTGCGCCTGCTGGAGCAGCGCGCGGCCCTTGGCCCGCGCTGGCTGGCCTGGGTCGCCACCGAGCTGTACCAGCTCAAGCCGCCGGAATACGCCGCCATGGTCCGCCGCGAGCTGGAACGCCTGAGCACCGCCCAGCGGCTGTTCGAAGAGCAGGCGCAGAGCGTTCACTGAGCCCTCGGGTTGGCGCCTGGGCACAAGCCCAGCGTCGCCCCTCCCCTCATGTGCCAAGGGTCGCCAGCATGCACACCGCCCCGCAGGGCGGGTGCAACCCGCGAGGGCACGCTGCCGAACCCGTCGGGTTTCACCCGCCCTACGCGCAACCGATCCGGTTGTTTGCCCATGAAAAAAGGGGCCGAAGCCCCTTTTTCCCATCGAACCGCGAGGCTTACTTCGCGGTGCCGATATCCCCGTTTTCCCAACGCGATTCGCTGTTGGCCAAGGCCCCGGCGATGGTGGAGAGGTTGGCGTCCGGCAGTGCGTCCGGCAGCGGGTCGACACCGGCGCTGATGAACAGCTGGCTGTAGGCGTTGCGCAGGTCGGCATAGGACAGGTCACGCTTGAGCTGCGCCTGCAGGGTGTTCAGCTCGCCCTGGATCAGTTCCAGCTCGCCGATGCTCTGGGTGCTGTAGCGGTTGCGCAGTTGCTCGGCGATCTGCCCGTCCAGGTCGGCCAGTTGCTGGCTGGTCTGGAACTGGCGCTGGGCCTCGTGGAAGTTGGCGTTGGCCACGTACAGCTGGGCCAGCACCGCCATGGACATCGCCTGACGACGCGCGTCGGCGACTTTCTGCCCGGCCTTGGCGACATCGATGGCCGCCGGTGCCGAGAGCACGTTGAACAGGTTCCAGGTGACCTTCACGCCGTAGTCGGCCCAGCTCTGGTTCACCAGGAAGCTGTTGCTGTCGTAGTGGCCGCCGGCGGAGAACTCCAGGCCGGGCAGCAGGCGCAGCATGGCCTTGCGGGTTTCGGCGGCACTGATGCGCGCCTGGTAGTCCTGCTCGCGCAGCTCGGGGCGGCTGGCCAGGGCCTGCTGCTCCAGGCGGGTGAAGTCGACCTTCAGCTCGGGCACGCTGTAGCCCTCGGTGGAGGCCAGCTGGTAGCTGGTGCTCAGCGGCAGGTTGATCAGCGCGGCCAGTTCGGTCTTGGCCAGGGTCAGGGCGCGGCGCTGGTCTTCCAACTGGCGCGTGGCTTCGATCAGCGCCCGCTGATAAGCCAGCACCTGCACGGCATCGCCGATGCGCTGGTTACTCATGTGGCGGCTGTTCTCGCGGGCCTGCTCCACGCGGCCCATGAGGCTGTCGATCTGCTTGAGCAGGCGCTCGGCCGCCACGGCGCGCCAGTAGGCGGAGCGCACGTCCTGGGTGATGGTGTGGATGACCTTGCGGCGGCGTTCTTCGACGATCAGGCGCTGGTCGGCCTGCTGCTTGGCGCTGACGTAGGCGACGCCGAAGTCGAGCACGTTCCACACCATGGTCAGGTCCGCCACGCCGCGATCGCGGTCTTGCGAGGTGGACGGTTCCAGGGACTGGGTGCCGGTCTCGATGCTCTGGCTGCTGGAAGCGCTGACGTTGTTGCGCCCGGCGTAGCCGGCGGACAGTGCCATGCGCGGCAGCATGTCGAAGCTGGCGAGGTCGAGCTGACGCTCGGCCATGGCCTGCTCCATCACCTTCAGGCGCGCCTCGAGGTTGTACTTCACCGCACGGGCCATGGCCTGGTGCAGGGTCAGCGGGCCGGACAGCGGCTCCTGGCCCTGGAACATGGTCTGCAGGTCGGTGCGCGCACGTTCCTCGCTCACGCTCTTGTCGATGGGTTGGCTGGTAACGGCGCAGCCACTGATTGCCAAGGCCAGCAAACTGGCCGCAAACGCTTTGTAATTGTTGGTCATCCTTGTGCCGCCCCCTGGTACGGCTGGTGTTTGGATATGCCCAAATCGTTTCAACCCTGGGCGGCCGTCCCCGCGACCTGCCCCAGGGCCTGTGCCAGCTGACGCACCTGGCGCTGCTCGGCTTCCTTCATCTCATGCAGCTGCTGGCCCAGGGTCGGCGCGCCGAAGCTGCGCCCGCCCTGCCCATTGCCACGTTGCTTGTCGAAGATCTTCTCGTTGCTCTCCTGGGGCTTGTCCTTGCTGAACAGGCCGGAGAAGGTGCTGGCGCCGAACACGCCACCATCCCCGCCACCGAAACCGAGGAAGCCTGCTCCGCCACCGTCGCTACTGCTGTCGCTGCTGGCGAACACCTGGGCGATGAAGCTGGGTGCCAGGGCACCGTTGTTGATGAAGATGTTGCCCACGGTAGGAATACCGCTGCCCAGGGTCGGCTGTTCGAACAGCGGCGGCGGGATCAGCGGCGAGGTGGTGGTCGAGGGCGGCGGCGCGCTGGGCACGGTGGGCTGCAGCGGCGCAGGGGTCTCGATCGGTGTGGTCACCGGCGGGTTGGCACGGAATTCCGGGTCGCCGTTGTCCAGGGAGCCGATCTGGTAGCCGATGGTGGAGTAGGAATCCACCATGGCGTTGCCCTGACCGTCGGCGACACCGCTGGCGATGGCCGGCAGCGACAGGCCCAGGCTGCCCTGGCCGGTGATGCCGCTGACCGTGACACGCCAGGTGTTGCCGGTCAGTTGCACGAGGGACTGCAGGGTGCCGCTGACGCTGCCACCGGTAAGCAGGTTGAAGTCGGCCAGGTCGAGCCCGGTGACGTCTTCGCTGAAGGTGACGGTGAAGCTCACCGAGCTGTTGGTGGTGGGCGAGGTGCCGTCCAGGGCGATATCGGTGACCCGGGGAGCCACTGCATCCACCAGCACGGCGCTGGTATCACCGACGCTGTTGAGCGTGGTCACCACGTCGTTGCCGGCGGCGTCGCGCAGGGTGCCGCCGTTGGCCTGGAGGGCGCCGCCGACGCTGATGCCGTTGGCATCGGCCTGGCCACTGGTGACCACCAGGCGGAACACCAGTGCGGTGGTGCCGCTGCCGCTCAGGTACTCGGCGTAGGCGGTGCCGCCGGTGTCCAGGGTGATGACCAGACGCGGCATGCCACCGAGGGTATCGACGGTGACGGCCTCGCCGAAGTTGACGGTGAAGTCGAGGTTCTGGCCAGAACCGTAGGTGCCGTTGGCCGGGACCGTGACCGAGGTCACCGCCGGCGCCAGGCTGTCGATGGCGTAGTTGTTGGAGTCGGTGCTGCCGAGGCCGGCGTTGCCTGCCAGGTCGGTGTAGCCGGTGTTGTCCAGGGTGATCAGGTTGCTGGTGTCGGTGACATTGGCGCTCGGCGTCAGGGTCGCCGTCCAGGTGATGCCGCCGTCACTGCTGCTGAGCCCGCTCAGGCTGCCGTTGGCCACGCTGAAGTCCGCCGTGGTCAGCCCGCTCACCGCCTCGCTGAAGGTGATGGTGACGGTGGTGGTCTGCCCGGCCTTCAGCGCGGTGTCGGCGACCACGATGGTGGCCGTCGGCCGCTCGGTGTCGATGGCGTAGTTGTTGGAATCGGTGCTGCCGCTGCCGGCGTTGCCCGCCAGGTCCTGCACCCCGGTGTTGTCCAGGGTGATCAGGTTGCTGGTGTCGGTGATGGTGGCGCTGGGCGTCAGGGTCGCCGTCCAGGTGATGCCGCCGTCGCCGGAGCTGAGGCCGCTCAGGGTGCCGTTTTCCACGCTGAAGTCCGCCGTGGTCAGCCCGGTCACCGCCTCGTTGAAGGTGATGGTGACGGTGGTGGTCTGCCCGGCCTTCAGCGTCGTGTCGGTGACCACGATGGTGGCCGTCGGGCGCTGGGTGTCGATGGCGTAGTTGCCCGAGTCGGTGGTGCCGCTGCCGATGTTGCCCGCCAGGTCCATCACCCCGGAATTGTTCAGGGTGATGATGTTGGTGGCGCCGCTGACGTTGGCGCTCGGAGTGAAGGTGGCGGTCCAGGTGAGACCGCCATCGCTGGTGCCCAGGCCCGAGAGCGAGCCGCCGGACACCGCGAAGTCCGCCGTGTCCAGCCCGACCACCTGCTCGGCGAAGGTGATGGTGACGGTGGCGGTCTCGCCGATGCGCAGGTTGGTGTCGCTGAGGGTGATGCTGGTGGCCGCCGGGCGCACACCGTCCACCACCAGGGCCTTGTTGGCGCCCAGGGAGCCTGCCGCACCGGGGGTGGCCAGGGTGAGGATGGCGTTCTGGTTGGCACCGTCCTTGATGGTGCCGCCATTGAGGCTCAGGGCCGAGGTGGAGGCGTAGTCGAGGTCGGCGGAGCTGTCGCCGGCCTGCACGGTGTAGGTGAAGCTCAGGGTGTCGGAGCCCGAGCCGGACACGTAGTTGAGCACCCGGTCGGTGGCACCGGTCTCCAGGGTCAGGGTCGGGGTGCCGGTGACGTTGACCGCCGAATCGAAGCGCACGGTGACGGTGATGACATCGCCGATCTTGTAGGTGCCGTTGGCGGTGCTGGACGAGACGCTGGTGACGGTCGGGGCGATGGGCGCGGTCAGGGACAGGTCGTTGCCGCTGCCGCCGATGTAGCTGGTGGTCAGCTGGGTGCCGTTGCCGGCGGCGTTGAACGTGCCGCCCTCGCTGACGCCGCTGAAGGTGCCGGCCACGGCATCGGCGGCGTCGTTGACGATCACCGTGTAGCTGTCGCCACTGCCGGCCGCGTAGCCATGGGTGACCGCCAGGGCGGCGCCGGAGACGTCGACGGTGCCGTTGACCACCACCCGGTCGTAGCCGGTGCCGGCGGTGGTGCCGTTGATGTCCAGGGCCAGGGTGCTGCCCGAGGCCAGCGTCAGGTTGCCGTTGACGGTCAGGATGGCGACGCCCGCGCCGCCCGGGGACAGGGTGCCGCCGCTCTGCACGACGACGTCGCCGCCCAGGGTGCCGCTGCCGGCCAGGGTCGCCCCGTTGGCCACGGTGGTGGCGCTGGCGGTGCTGCCGTCGACCACCAGGGTGCCGGCGGAGACGGTGGTGGTGCCGCTGTTGGTGTTGCTGCCGGACAGGGTCAGGTTGCTGGCGCCGGCCTTGATCAGGCTGCCGGTACCGCTGATGGTGCCGGACAGGGTGGCCGCAGCGCCGGCATTGACGGTCACCAGGCCGGTCAGCGCCAGGGCGTTGTCGAGGGTGGTGTTGCCGGTGATCTGCAGGGTGGTGCCGTTGGCCAGGTTGAGCGCCCCGGCGCCGAGGTTGGCGTCGCTGGCGATGCTCAGGGTCCCGCTGTTGACGCTGGTGCTGCCGCTGTAGGTGTTGTTGCCGGTCAGGGTCAGGGTGCTGGCACCGGTCTTGGTCAGGTTGTTGCTGCCACTGATCACCCCGGACAGGGTGGTATCGGCACTGGTGTTGACCGTGGCGCTGCCGCTCAGGGCGATGGCGTTGTCGAGGGTGGCGGCGCTGGTCACCGCCAGGGTCGTGCCGGCGCCCAGGGTCAGCGTACCGCTGCCGAGGTTGCTGTCGCTGGCGACGCTGAGGGTGCCGGCACTGACGGTCGTCGCACCGTAGGTGTTGCTGCCGGACAGGGTCAGGGTGCTGGCGCCGGCCTTGGTCAGGGTGAAGGCGCCGCTGATCACACCCGACAGGGTCGCGGCGGCCGAGGCGCTCACCGAGGCATCGCCGCCGAGCACGATGGCGTTGTCGATGGTATTGGCGCCGGTGAGCGCCAGGGTGGTGCCGGCGGCCAGGTTCACCGCGCCCGATCCCAGGTTGCCATCGTTTGTGATCGACAGGGTGCCGGCACTCACATAGGTGGCGCCGTAGCTGTTGCTGCCGGACAGGGTCAGGGTGCCGCTGCCGGTTTTCGTCAGGTCGTAGGCACCGCTGATGGCACCACTGAGGGTGACGGCGTTGCTGTTGCCGATGCTGCTGTTGCCGGCCAGGACGATGGCGTTGTCGATGGTGGTAGCGCCCGTGACGTCGAGCAGGGTGCCTCCCGCCAGGATGACGGCCCCGCTGCCCAGGTTGCCGTCGCCGGCGATCGACAGGGTGCCGGCGGAGACGGTGGTGGTGCCACCGTAGGTATTGCTGCCGGACAGGGTCAGGGTGCCGCTGCCCTGCTTGACCAGCGAGCCGGTGCCGGACACTGCACCCGAAACCGAGGTGGAGGTGTTGTCACCCCCGGCGGTCAGGGTGTAGCTGCCCAGTTGGATGCTGGCGTTGGCGTTGTTGCTCGCCAGGCTGCCGACGGTCTGGTCCGAGAGCAGCGTCAGGACACTGTTGCCATTGACCCGCACGGCGTTGGTGTCAGCCATGGAGGCGTCGCCGTTGAGCTTCAGCCAGCCGTAGTTGGCGAGCACGGTGTTGCCGGTGTAGGTGTTGGTGCCGGAAAGCGTGGTCGAGTAGGTGGCGGCCCCGGTCTGGTTGAAGGTCACCCCACCGGTGCCGCTGATGCCGCCGGAGAAGGTGGTGTCCGCCGTCTGGTTGCTGGTGAGGTTGAAGCTGCCGAGCGTCACCGAGCCGGCACCGGAGAGGTTGCCCAGCGCCTCGTTGCCGGCCAGGGCCAGGGTGGCACCGGCTGCGACCGACACGCTGGTGTTGGAGGCGAGCGCATCGCCGCCACTGACCGTCAGGGTGCCCGCGCTGATGGTGGTGGCGCCGCTGAAGGTGTTGCCGGAGCCGGAGAGGGTCAGGTTGCCCGCCCCGGCCTTGGTCAGGGCGCCGCTGCCGGCGATGACGCTGCTGATGGTGGCGGTGTCGCCGGCGCCATGGGTGAAGGTCTGGGTGGTGCCGCCCCCAGGGTGAGGGTGCCGCCGGTGAGGATCAGGCCGCTGGCCTGGTCCATGTCGAAGGTCAGGCTCTCGTTGATCGACCCGGCATTGAGGTTGAGCGTCTGGCCAGCCAGGTTGCTGGCGAAGACGATGGTCTGGCTGCCGGTGCTGTCGGCCGCGGCGATGGCGACGGCCTCGCTGAAGCTCGTGCCGTTGCTGGCATCGATGGTGGCGGTGTCGCTGGTATTGGTGACGTAGATGAAGTCCGTGGTCACCGTGACGTTGGCGGTGGCGCTGGCGCCGGCACCATCGTTGAGGGTGACCTTGACGTTGGCATCGCCGGCCGGCGTGTCGTTGCGGTAGGTGATGCGCTGCGCCACATCATTCACCAGGGCGGTGGTCGCCGTGGTGCCGCTGCTGGTGAAGCTGATGGTCAGCACGCCGCCGGTATTGGTGAAGGTGGCGAAGGTCTGCCCGCCCGATTGCAGGTTGCTGCCACTGACGGTGAACAGCCCGCCGGTGGTGTCGAAGCCCAGCAGGTCGCTGCTCACCGCCGTGCCATTGCGCTGGATCACCAGGCTGGCACCGGACCAGTTGCCGTTGCCGCTGTTCAGCGCGCCCAGCTCGGCATCGGCCAGGCTGGCGTTGCTGCCCAGATCGAGCCGCACGGTGTTGCCCGCACCGGCCCAGGCGACGCTGTCGTTGTTGAGGTTGCCGAGGGTCGGTGCCGCGTTGGGGTTGTAATTGGTATCGGTGGTGCCCCCGTTGGTGGTGTAGATGGACGAGGTGGACGCACCGTTGGCGCCATCGACGTTGCCGGCTCCGGCCGCCTTGCCGCCCAGGCCGCCACCGCCCACGTTGCCGGTGGCGAGGGTACCGGCGCTGGTGGCGTCCATCCGCACCGTACCGCCGGCGTTCCAGATGGCGCCGACCCCGGCACCGCCATCACCGCCACTGCCCGTCCGGCCGTAGTTTGCGGCCTGGTCGCTGGCAACCCCGCCGCCACCGCCGCCACCGGCACCGAGGTTGTTGGTCACGCTGCTGTTGACGATAGTCAGGATGCCGCTGCTGGAGTTGTAGATGCCGCCTGCGGCAGCAGCCCCCCTGCCGCCGGCCGCCGATGAGCCACCACCACCGCCGCCGCCGCCGATGCTGATGCTGCCGTTGTTGGCCACCCCGCCCGATCCCCCGGCGGTGTAGCCGGCAGTGTTCGAACCGTTACCGAAGTAACTGCCACCCGAACCTGCCGCAGCGCTGCCGCCACGCCCCCGAAGTCGGGGTTGGGACCGCCGCCATTACCTCCGGTGACAGTGGAAGGTGAGGTGGGCGTTATGGCGGCACCGGCGCTGGTTCCCCCGGTGCCGCCGAGGGTGGTACCAAAACCACCGCCGCCGCCGCCGCCCCCGGCGTAGTTGCCACCGAAGTCGCCACCGCCACCGCCGCCGCCGGATGCCTTGTTGGCGGTGATGGTGCTGTTGGTGATGGTCAATACGCCCGCGTTGCGGATAGCCGCGCCCAGGCTGTCCATAGCGGGGGCACCTTCATTGGCCCCGTTGCCGACGAGCAGGCCGTTGCGGATGGTGATGTTGTCCAGCGCGACCTTGGAGTTGGCGCCGCTGGTGGTCACGTCCAGCACCCGGGTCTTGTTGGCGCCGTCCAGCGCGAAACCGCCGCCGACGATCTGCAAGGTATGGCCGTCGGTGACGTTGATGGTGATGGCATCGTTGAAGCTGGCGAAAGTGATGTTGCCCGTCAGGGTGATGACATCGTCGACGCCGTCGGTATTGCCCGTGGCAATGGCGCTCTTCAGGTCGGCGATGTTGTTCACCGCCGTGGTCACCAGCAGGTGGTCATAACCGCCCAGGCGCGACAGGCTCAGGGCGCTGCTGGCCGCGATCTGGCCGGTGGCGATCTCCAGGTCCCAGTCACCGCCCTTGGCGTTGCCGCCGGTGTTGTCGTCGGAAGCGGCGATGTCCGCCCCGGTCATGCCGGCCAGCTTGGTGACAAAGGCCTGGCCTTCGCTGCCGGCCCCCACTTCGCAGCCGTAGAGGAGGATGTCGCCATCGGTGGTCAGCGCCTTGCCGATGCTGGAAAGCTGGGAGGCGTATTGCCCGAGGTTGCCTTCGAACAGCGGCCCGTTGCCCAGCAGCAGCACCCCGGAATCGCCGTGGGAAATGATGTGGATGGCGTCGATGCCGGTGCGCCCGGCCAGGGCGTCGGCGATCTGCTGCACGCCGTCCTTGTTGGTGGACAGCAGCACCACCTCGGCATTGGGCGAGACGGCCTTGAGCAGCTCCTGGTAGTTCGGCGCACGCGTGTCGACGAAGACGATTTCCTTGCGCACGCCGTTCTGCCCGTCGGTCACCGGGCTGGCCTGCAGGTCCTGGGTGCCGTGGCTGTTGTCGGCGGTGCCGGCATGGCTGCTGTCGCTGGCGCCGGTGTCATGGGCCGCGTCGGCCGCTGTGGGAGCGGAGGTGGCCGCCGAGGCGGCGGTATCGGCAACCGTCGCGGCCACCGCGCCGTCGAACATCATGCGCGGCTCCAGCGCACTGATCAGCGGCAGCGGGCACGCCAGGGGCGCAGCCTCCGCACCTTTGGCCTTGCCGTTGCGACCTGCCTTCCTCGAATGACCCCAGCCCATGACCTCTACCTCCTCGTTCCGGCGCCCGCCTCGGCGGGTGCTCAGTTGCGTTCTTCTTCCAGGGCCCGGGCATCCCGGGCGGTCCTGATCACATGGGCCTCGCTGTTACGCGAGTCCTTCCAGAAATCCAGTTGCGCGTACTGCTCGAACAGATCCGGCGGCAGCAAGGTGCGCCGCGCCGCCACTTCGACCTTGGGCCGCACCTTGTGCAGGCCGCGCAGGCCCAGGGCCTGGTCGAACTCCGGGGCGTCGTACTCGACATGCTCGAAGTCGTGCTCGAACCAGGGCTCGCCAAGGAACTCGTAGACCAGCCGCAGCACCCGCTCGGGCGTGGTCACCAGCAGGTCGTAGTCCACAAGCAGCAGGGAGCGGGCGTGCTCGCCGTAATAGGCATCCTTGAGCGCCGACCAGGGCAGGCCCACCAGGCGGTTGCGCTGGGCCAGGGTCTCGACCCGGCTGTAGACGGTGTTGCGCTCGTTGTCGTCGTTGAACAGCTTGGTGATCTCGTACGGGTTGGCGCGGTAGAGCCGCTCGATGCTGTCCATCACCCAGGCGACATTGCGCACGCAGGCGATCACCCTGGCCTGGGGGAACAGGTCCAGCAGGGCAGGCAACCGCGCGCACCACTGGCGGTTGGTGTCGAAGATCACGTCCCGCTCGGCCTGGTCCGCGTAGTAGTTGCTGAACAGCCCGGCGAGCAGGCGCTTGCGCTGCTCCTGGGTCACCACCGGGCCGAACTCGCTCTCGGCGCCGAACTGCTTGAGCAGGGCCGAGAAGAAGCTGCCCACCGGGCTGGTCATGCCGGCGTGGAAGCGCGGGTTCTGCCGCAGCAGCGCCGCCAGCAGCGTGGACCCCGAGCGTGGCAGCCCCGAGATGAAATGGAAGGCGGGTGATGAATTGGCCATGGTCTGCGTGTACGTCTGCCTGTCGATGAGTCTCTGTCCGATCACGGAGCCGCCGGTGCCGCGAGGCACCGGCGGCGCAGGTTCATCAGTTGCGGGAGGGGAAGACCCCTTCCATCGCGATGATGAAGTTCACCCCGAGGAAGGGATTGCGCAGGCTCACCGGCTGGCTGCCGCCGGCGACCTGCACCGTCACGTTGACGGTGCTGGGGTTGGTCAGCGGAACCGGATTCGCCATCGCGGTCGACCAGATGGCCGCCGCAGAGGCCGACCCGCCGACGGACCCACCCAGTACGGAGTTGGTGGCGCTCGGAACCAGTGCCGGGCTGGTCGGCGTGCCGGCAGCGGAAATCGTGCTGGTGCCGGTGGCGACGTGGGTGTGCATCGGCATCTGGGTCTGGAGCAGGGTGACGCTCTCGGTGCCGCCGACCTCGCCGAGGTCGATCATCGAGAGGCCCGGCCCCTGGAACTGGCCGACCGGCGAGCGGCCGCGCAGGTCCGGCAGCCCGAAGGTGGTCTGGCCGTTACCGCCGTAGACGGTGCCCAACAGGGAAAACAGCGCGGTGTTCTGCGCAATCCCCACGATCTGCCCCATGCAGAATGCGTAGCCCCGGGGTGCAAAGTTGCCGCCGAACATCTTGATCTCACCGATGAAAGGTTCCACGTGTTGACTCTCCTCTGGCTCTGGTTTTGCGCGCCCTTAAGGCTCGGCGCGTGTGCATGTTTATTGTTGTGGTCTATGCCGGCCGGTCGGTGTGGAACACGGCCTGGAGTACAGGGCGCCCGTCCGGGGTGGGCATTGCGGGGGTCAGCAGAAGCTCCCAGCCCGGCTCCCCCGGCAAGCCCAGGCGGTAGACGTCCTGGGGCAGGCTGCATTGGGAAGGCAGGCCGAAGTGGGCGAGGTAGCACTGGTGCCGGGGGGTCATGGCGGTGCCCTCCTCGACGGCGAGCAGTTCGATGGGCAGCACCTGCTCCGGCGACAGCCAGAGGTGGAAAGGCTGGCCGACGATCTCGGTAAGCAGTGCGAAGGAAGGCATCGGGTGCATAGGCAATTCCTCAGGACAGACCGGCCGGACGTTGCGCAGGCACGGCCATGGCCTGCGGGCTGCGAGGGGCGCGGCGCAACTTCAGATACACGCCGTTCTCCCCCACCACCTCGAAGCCGTGGCGGCTGTAGAGGTGCTGGGCCGGGTTGTAGGACTCCACGTGCAGCCCCGCGCTGAGGCCCTCACGGTCGGCCCGTTCGAGAAAGCGGCCCAGCAGCTCGCCGCCGATGCCACGGCCACAGGCCTCGGGCAACAGGGCCAGGTCGATGATTTGCAGGTGGGTGTCGGTCCACAGCAGGTAGGCCCGGCCTAGGGGCTGGCCGGCCTCTTCGATGACGTATTGATCGGCGTCGGCGTAATGCGCCAGGTAGTAGCCGCACTGGGATTCGAACTGCTGGTCGAGGAAACGCTCGCAGCCCGCCTGGTCCCAGGGGGTGTGCTGCATCTCGTGGGCACGGGTGGTGCCGTACAGCGCCCGCAGGAAAGCGCGATCGGCGGACGTTGCCAAGCGGAGGTTCAAGGTCTGGAAAGACATACGACGTGCATCCTTGCTGGCCCGGGGAAAGAGCCTACAACTGTGGTTACAGTTTCCCTGCTTGCAGCATAGACGAAGATTTCAGTTGGCCACCATCGAAAAATCGCCGTTCGGCGGTTTGGGCAATGAATGTGAAGCGTCATTCACAAGTGGCGGGGGTGGAAGGGCCTCCAGCGCCTGATAGGGCGCCCTCGCCCAGCGCTCCACAGCCGCCCGTGTGGCCTCGTCCGCCTCGTTGCGCTTGGCCTCGCCATCGGCACTGAAGGCTTGTCCGGGGCGCTTGGCATCCCGTCCGGCCACGGCCTGCAGGTGCGGCACGGCGGCCGGGTCGATGCCCAGGAGCGGCCCCAGGTGGCCCCAGAGGGCGTCGGGCAGTTCACGGTAGTTCAGGGCGACCGCTTCGCCGGCCGCGCACAGGCCGAACCCGGCCTGCAGCAGGTGGCCGACCATCCAGGCGAGGTAATCGCCGGGCGCCACTGCCTCCCGCCCCGGCAGGCCATCCAGCCCGGACGGGCCCAGCAGCCCAGGGACCGCATGCAGGCCGGGCTGGCGCCGCTGGGACACCACCACCTCCAGCGGGTCGCGGTAAAGGAACAGGCACGGCACCTCGGGGTAGAGCCGGCGCAACAACTGCGCCTCGAAGAGATTCCAGGCGTCCAGCTTGACCACCAGCCGGGTTTCGTCGCCGCAGCGCCGCTGGCCATAGGCCGAGCACAATGCGCGCACCGCATCCGCCTGCCAGGCGGAGGCCGTGGGGTCGCGGTAGTGCGCGCGCAGCAGGGCATCCAGCGGCGGCGGCTCGGACAGCACCACGTGCCCGGGCAGGGCTCGCAGCAACTGCGCCAGCAGGGTGGAGCCGCAGCGGGAGGTGTGGAACACCAGCAGCGAAGGTTCCAGGCCGGGGCTGCGGGCCTGCCAGTCGAACAGCGCATCCAGGCCGGTCTGGCGGCGCAGGGCCAGGTTGAACGGCAGGCGCAGCGCATCGTCCACATCGTCGCTGAAGAAGGGACGGGCCAGGGGCGCGGTGCCGAACCAGGCCCAGTCCAGCTGCCAGCTGCCGGCCTGCTCGAAGGCACGGATCGGCAGCCACTCGGTGAAATCCAACGGGGTCATCGCACGCTCCATTGCCGGCTCCAGGCCTGGCGTCCCTGGCGCATGGCCATGCGCACATCCGCCTCGCCGAACACCAGCCCGAGGGCCTGGCCGGCGGCTACCGCCTCACGGCAGAAGTCGGTGGGGTCGGTGATCCGTTGCAGCGCACGGGCCAGTTCCGGGCGCTGCTGCACCTGCTCGTTGAACGCGGCGAAGGCCCGTACGCCCCGGCTCGGTTGCAGCGCAGGCGTCGTCGCCAGGCCCTCGGCGATCGCCTGGCGCAGGCGCGGGTGGGCCAGGCAGTCCAGCACCAGGTGGATGCGTGGTCCCGGCCCCGGGTTGTCCACCCGATGGGGCGGGACAGGTCGATGAACCAGCATTCCCCCGGCGCCATCGGCACCTGCCGCCCATCCACGAGGAACTCCACACCGGGCGGGCTGAGCAGCGGCATGTGCAGGCGCAGCGGCCCTTCCGGGCTGCCCAGGTCGGGGTCGCAATGCTCGCGGATGCTGGCGCCAGCGCCCAGGCGCAGCAGGCGGGCACTGCGCAGGCCCTCGCCGAACCACTCGATGGCCGCCTGCCAGGCCGGATCGGCCGCGCACAGGGCGCTGCGGGCCACCGGGCCGAAGCCCGGTGCCAGGGGAATCGGCGCGTCCACCGCCGCCACCAGGTCGATCCCGCTCCAGTCGCCCTGGTAGTAGGCGGTGTTGAAATGCGCCACCCAGGCCGTCGGGTCGATCCGCTCCAGGGCCGCCAGCAGCGGCTCCAGGTCGAAGCGCCAGGGCAGGCGGGAACAGATCGGCAGGGTTACGTCCATGGAACCTTCCTTGGCAGATGGGCTAGAAACCGCTTTCCCTGACACCCAACGCCGCCATGCGGCGCCAGGCGAAGCCGAGCAGCGACTGCCGGCTGCCCTCCAGCACCACCACGCCACGCAGTGGCTGGGCGGGGGGCGGCAGGTCCTGCAGCAGGCTGAGGCGCACGCCGTACTGGGCCTGCACCGGCTCGGCGCGTTGCTGAGCGTTGCGTCGCACGGCCACCTGGCCGTGGTGGTCGGAGGTCAGCGCCTCCAGTTCGAGGTAGGCGACGCCGGTGGTGTCCACTTCGTCCAGGCGCACCGCGAAGGCAGGCCGCGCCGGGTCGTCGGCGATGAAGCGGCCCTCGGCCCCCGGCGCCACGCGCCAGAGGTTTTCCTCGGCCAGGTAGCCGCGCAGGCGCAGCCCGGGGGCGATCACCCGCGCCAGGGTCTCGCCGCTGTGCAGCCAGCGGCCCACCACCAGGTCCGGTGGCAGGTCGCGCACCACGCCGGCCAGGGGCGCGCGCAGTTGCAGGCGCTCGCGCTGGGCGGCCAGGCCGCGGTACTCGGCCACGGCCTCGGCCAGTTGCTGCTCGATCACCCCGGTCTCGGCGGCGGTCTCGCTGCGCCCGGCCTGGCGCCGCAGCTGCAACTGGAGGATGTCGATCTCGCGCCGGACGATGCCCTGGCGCGCGTCCAGGTCCGGGGATTCCAGCTCCACCAGCAGGGCGCCCTGCTCCACCGTGTCGCCGTCCTTCACCCGTACCGCCTTGACCCGCGCGCCGATGGGCGCGTGCAGGGTGCCGGTGCGCGCGGCCTCCAGCATGGCCGGCACGTCCACGGCGTTGCGCCAGGGCACCAGCAGCACCAGCAGCACCAGCCCCAGGGCCGAGCCTGTGAGCAGCACCTTGCGCGGGTCGGCCTGGTCGCGGCGCTGCCACCACTCGCCGAATTCCTTCCAGATCGGCAGGCCGATGAACCACACCAGTTCCACCAGCATGAGGAAGATGCCCAGCACCTTGAAGAACAGGTGGTAGACCGTCAGCGCGATGCCGAAGAACAGCGCCGCGCGCCAGATCCACGAGCCGTAGCTCCACAGCAGCAGGCGGCGCTGCATGGCTGGCGACCAGGGCTCCGGGGCCGGTTCGCCGTAGCCGAACAGCGCCTCGCGCAGGCGCCAGCGGCCCAGGGCGAAGGCGCGGTTCTGCAGGTTGTCGACGCCCCACAGGTCGCTCAGCAGGAAGTAGCCGTCGAAGCGCATGAAGGGGTTGAGGTTGATCGCCAGGGTGGTGATCCAGGTGGCGCTGGCCAGCATGAAGGCGGCGGTACGTGCCGGGCCGTCCGGCAGCAGCGACCAGGCCAGCAGCGCCAGCACCGCCAGCACCAGCTCAGCGAGCACGCCGCCGGCGCCGATAAGTAATCGCGAGCGCCGGTCCTGCACCCGCCAGGCATCACTGACGTCGGTGTAGAACATCGGCAGCATCACCATGAAGGCCAGGCCCATGCTCTGCACCCGGCACCCCGCGCGCTTGGCCATGAAGGCATGGCCGAACTCGTGGCAGAGCTTGGCGAAGGTCAGCGCGATGCCGAAGGCCAGCGCACCACCGAAGCTGAACAGGTGCGGGAAGGTGGCGAGGAAGCGCTCCCAGTCCCGGGCCACCAGGAACAGCCCGAGCAGCAGAATTACCGGCAGGCCGCGTCGCAGCAGCCAGGGGCCATTGCGTTCCAGCACCGGCCAGGCACGGTTGAGGAAACGGTCCGGTCGCCACAGCGGGATGCGGAAGAACAGGTACTGGTGCAGCACCTGCTGCCACAGGCTATGGCGCGTGCTGGCGACCTTGAGGGCATAGCTGGCACGCTGTTCCGGGTCGAGGGCGGCGATCAGGTCGTGCCCGCGCAAAAAGCGCAGCATCTGCTCCAGCTCGCCGGCGCCCAGGGGCGCGCCCGGCTCGGCGTTGGCGGCCTCCAGCACCTGCTGGGGCTCACCCCGCGACCAGTGGCGCAGCAGGCGAACGGCGGCGGCACCGAGCTTGAAATAGCGGCCACGCAGCGGGTCGGCCAGGGTCCATTGCGGCGCACCGTCGCGGTCCGGCGCGGCGGGCGAGAGCTGCAGGTCGGGGCGCAGGGCGGGCAGCATCAGAACCCCAGGCCCTGGCGCAGCGCGGCCAGAGGGCGGCGCAACAGGTAGTAGGCCAGCGGCGCGCGGTCACCAAACAGCTTGGCGGTACCGCGCAGGCCGATGCGTGGCGGGGCATCGGCGAAGGCGGCGTCGAGGCGATAGGCCAGTTGCCCGGCGGCGGTGGCCTGGGCCTCGTAGGCGGCGCGTTCCAGGCGTGCGTCGTGGCGGTTGAGCGGGTCGCTGTCGAGGAACAGCGCCACCTCGGCGCCGGGTTGCAGGGCGATGGCGTCGCCCACGGGCAGCTCGATGCGCAGCTCGGCCTGGGCCGGGTCGGCGATCTGCATCAGCCGCTCGCCGGTCTGCACCGGCTTGCCGGTGAGACGCTCGGCATCGGCGAACACGGCGATGCCGGCGCGCTCGGCGCGGACTTCACTGCGCGCCAGCAATTGCCGGGCGTAGTCGCGCTCGGCGCGCTTCTGCTCGACGCGGGCGGCCAGCAGGTCGATGCGGGCGCTGGATTCGGCGTCGGCGAAGGCGCGCTGGCTGCTGGCCTTCAGCTCCGCCTCGGCCACCCCCAGGGCGCGTTCGGCGACATCGGCCTGGGCCTTGAGGGTGGTGGCGTCGAAGCGCACCAGCAGGTCGCCGGCGGCAACGCTCTGGTTGGGCTTGACGAGGAATTCGGCGATCACCCCATCCAGCGGCGCAGCCACCACGCGACCGCCCTGGGGCACCACTTCGGCCGGCGCCAGCACCGACTGGCGCACCGGCACCAGCAGCACCAGGGCCAGCGCGCCGGCCAGGGCCAGGAGCTTCTTCTTCGGCCAGCGCAGGCGCCAGGGCTTGCGCGGCTGCAGGGCCAGCCAGGCGTGCCCGTAGGTGTCGCCGAGCTGCACCAGCAAGGCCTGCTCGGCCTCGCTCCAGGGGGTGTCGCGGGCGATCCACAGGCCGCCGAAGACCTCACCCTGGCGATCCTTCAGCGGCAGCCAGAAGGCCTGGGCGGCGGACAGCGCCTGCCAGTCCTCACGGCTGCCCTCGTCCAGGCTGCTCGGCTCGACGACGCCAGGCTCGCCCAGCTGGCCCGCAGCCAGGCGCTGGGCCGCCGCACGCTCGACGAAGGCGACGAAGGGAGCGTTGGGCTCCACCACGCTGATGCCAGTGAGCGCGCGGACCTTGCCGGTGATCAGCAGCGCGGCATGGCGATAGCCGAATACGCCCTGGCCGTCGTTGACCATGGCGAAGGCCAGTTGCGAAGACGTCCCGGCCTTGCGGGCCTGGGCCTGCAGACCGAGGAAGACCGCGAAGACCCGCTCGGCGAAACCGGGCAGCGGCGCGTTCATCGGCTCTCCGGGAAGCGTGCGCTGCCGCTCATGCCGGCCAGCAGGCCGGGCGCGTCCTCGGGCAGGGCGCCGATCAGCAGCAGGGTCTGGCTGCCTTCGTCAATGCGCGCACCGAGGCGCTTGACCGTGGCCTTGAGCGGCTTGCCGGTCTCGTCGGGCACGAATTCGAAGGGTTCACCGGGCTTGAGTCCGCCGAGCCAGCGCGATGGCACCAGCAGGTGGATTTCCAGGGTACGGTTGTCCACCACCTCCAGCAGCGGCGCGCCGCTGGGCACGCTTTCATGGGGCTGCACGCGGCGGCTGACCACCTGGCCATCGAAGGGCGCCTTGACCTGGCAGCGCTGCACCTGCACCTGGTAGACCTGGGCTTCCGCCTGGGATTGCGCCTGGCGCGCCTCGGCCAGGGCCACTTCGAAGCGGCCGACGGAGTTGAGCGCGGCCAGTTGTTGCTTGTTCTTCAGCTCTTCACGGGCGGCGCGGGTGGCGGCATTGGCGGCGTTGAGCTGGGCCTGGTAGGCGCTGCAGTCGAAGCGCACCAGCACCTCGCCCTTCTTGAACGCCTGGCCTTCGGCATAGGGCATCTCGGTGATGCGCCCGGCCAGCTCGCTGGCGAGCACGGCCTGGTCCTGCGCCCGCAGCACGCCACGGGCACCGCTGCCGGCGGTCGCGGCCGACGCGGCGGGGGCGTCGAGCAGCGGGTCCGGCGTCGCGGTGTCCTGCGCCCAGGCACCCATGGTCAGCCCCGACAGGCCCAACAGCGTCCACAGCATGCGTTTCATGGAAATCCTTCCTTGGGTATCTGAGCCGCGAGTCTATGGGAGCCGTAGGACAATAGGAATCTAGGTGACGGGCGCTTCTTAGGATATTGGCCGGATAGGACCGGGAGATCGCTCCGGGGTGATGGTTTCGCTCCGCTCGCGGAGCGCCGCCCGACCCACCCTCCGGGCTCCGTGATCAGCCAAGCCTCGTGCCCGCCGAAAAAACGGTGGGCTGAAGCCCACCCTACGCCCACCCGCCCACCCGCGCACCCACACAGCTGCGCTCGGCGCCCACCCAGGGTGCGAAGCGGGTCAGACCATGTCCAGTCGCTGCTTGCGGGTCGGCGCCGGGTAGGCGCGGTCGATCAGCGCCAGGTCGTCGGCGCTTAGGCCGAGATCGCCGGCGCCGGCGTTCTGCTTGATGTGCACGGGGTCGACGGCCTTGGGGATGACGATCACGCCGTCCTGGCGCAGGGCCCAGGCCAGGGCCACCTGCGCCGGGGTGGCGTCGTGCCGGCGGGCGACTTCGACGAGTGCCGCGTCACGCAGCAGGCTGCCACCCTGCCCCACCGGGCAGTAGGCCATGAGCGGCAGGCGCTGGCGCTGCTGCCAGGGCAGCAGGTCGAACTCGATGCCGCGCGACTCGGGGTTGTACAGCACCTGGTTGGCGGCGCAGCCAGCGGGCAGGCCCTGCAGGTCGGCCTGGTCGAAGTTGGAGACGCCCCAGCGCAGGATCTTGCCCTGCTCGCGCAGGCGCTCGAAGCCTTCCACCGTTTCCCCCAGCGGGTGCTCGCCCGGCCAGTGCAGCAGGTAGAGGTCGAGGCGATCGGTGCCCAGGCGCTTGAGGCTGCGTTCGCAGGCCTGCTCGACGCCCTGGCGGCTGGCATTCCACGGGTACACCTTGCTGACCAGGAACACCGCGTCGCGATGCCCGGCGATGGCCTCGCCCACCACCTGCTCGGCGCCGCCCTCGGCGTACATCTCGGCGGTGTCGATCAGGTTCATGCCCAGCTCCAGGCCCAGGCGCAAGGCGGCGACCTCGCGGGCGCGCTGGTCGGGGCGTTCGCCCATGTGCCAGGTGCCCTGGCCGATGGCGGGCACGGCGGTGCCGTCGGGAAAGGTGATGCGGCCCATGGTGTCTCTCCTCAGAAGTGAATCTCTTCGGCCTGCTGCAGGCGCATGGGGTTCCGTGGCTGGATGAATTCGCTCCAGACCCAGTTGTGGTGGGCGACTATCGCCTCGGCGCGCTGGTGCGGCCGGTCACGGGTGGTGTGCGCGTCGCTGGCCAGGATGACGTTGAAGCCTTCGCTGGCAGCGCGGCGGATGGAGGTGTCGACGCAGAATTCGGTGGCGTAGCCGGTCACCACCAGGTCGGTGACGTAGAGCTTCTCCAGGGTGGCCTTGAGCTCGGTCTCGAAGAAGGCGTCACAGGCGGTCTTGCGCACCACCCAGTCGTTCCCGGTGCGTTCCAGGCCCGGGTGCAGCTGCCAGCCGATGCAGCCGGGCTCCAGCTCGCTGCCCGGCTCGCCGTCGTGCTGCACGTAGATCACCGGCACGCCGGCGCTGCGTGCACGGTCGGCCAGGCGGTTGATCCGCTCCAGTACCTGCCCGGCGCGCCAGGGCTCCGGGGGGGTGAGGAACAGCCCCGCCTGCATGTCCACGACCAGCAATGCCTTGCTCATTTCCACTCCTTGAATGCACGCATCGAAACGCGCGGATAGTGCGGCTTCCCGCCGCGTCGGTAAAGCCGTGCGTCGGGCCGTGCACGACCGTTGGTCTTGCATGGGGAAACTCGCCACGGGTGCACAGTCAGAACCATCAGGACCCACCGCTCGCCCAGCCCGGGCGGGACTTGCCGCGAGTACGCCGCCATGCAGACAGGACGCGACCTCCGTATCGATTTCTTCCGAGGGCTGGCCCTGGTGTTCATCTTCTGGGACCACATTCCGCACAACCCGCTGGGCCAGGTGACGCCGCGCAACTTCGGCTTCAGCGACGCGGCGGAGATCTTCGTCTTCCTCGCCGGCTACGCCGCCGTGCTCGCCTACGGCAAGCTGCTGCTGCGCGACGGCTACGCGGTGGCCTGCCTGCGGGTACTGCGCCGGGTCTGGGTGCTGTACGTGGCCCACATCTTCCTGCTGGCGGTGCTGATGGGGGTGGTGTTCTACACCAACAACCATGTGGACAGCCGCAACTTCATCAACGAGATGGGCCTCGACTACTTCCTGGCCAACCCGCAGCAGGCGCTGATCGACGAGCTGCTGCTGCGCTTCAAGCCCAACCTGATGGACCCGCTGCCGCTGTACGTGGTGCTGCTGGCCGGGCTGCCGCTGATCCTGCCGCTGCTGATGCGCTGGAGCTTCGCCGCCCTGGCGCTGTCCGGCGCGCTGTACCTGTGCGCGCCCGGGTGGAACCTCAGCTCGCACCCCGGCGGCGAGTGGTTCTTCAATCCGCTGGCCTGGCAGTTCCTCTTCGTCCTCGGCGGCGTGGCCGCGCGCCATGCGCAGACGCGGCCGGCCGATGCGCCGCCGGCCACCTGGAAGTCGCCATTGTTCTTCGCCGCTGCCGGCTACCTGGTGTTCAGCGCGGTGGTCGCCCTGAGCTGGAAGGTGCCCGGCCTGCACGACGCCTGGATGCCCATGGTGGTGCGCGATGTGCTCTACCCGCTGGACAAGACCGACCTCTCGCCCATGCGCCTGCTGCACTTCCTCGCCCTCGCCTATTGCGTGGCCGTGCTGCTGCCGCGCAGCGACTGGCTGACCCGCTGGCCGGCCCGCGAAGTGTGCCGCATGGGCATGCACTCGCTGGAAGTGTTCTGCCTCAGCGTGCTGCTGGCACCCCTGGCGGACGCCGTCGCCACCCTCTACGGGCTCAACGCCGTGGGCCAGGTGGCGCTGGCCTGCGCCGGGGTGCTGCTGATGTCGGCCCTGGCGGCCTGGCTGGACCTGAGCAACCGCCTCAACCAGCGCAAGCCGCCGCAGGCCACGCCCACGCCCGTGCGCCTGGCCAACCCCGGCTACGGGTGACCCGCACCCTCTACCGCATTCAGCCCTGAGGGCGGGTGATGAGCAGCAACGACAGCGGTACCCCGCTGTCGGGATGACGGGGTTCGTGCAGCGCCTCCAGCACGAGGCCGCTGCGCCCCAGCAGGGCCAGCCAGGATTCCAGGGTGCGGAAGTACCAGGGCATGGGCTCGGCGAAGGCCCCGTCGAAGGCGGCGAAGGTCTCCAGGCGCCAGCCATCGCGGTAGCCCTCCTCGCCCGCCGCCGTCCAGGGTGGACGGTCTGCAGCAGCAGTGCGCCGCCCGCCGCCAGGGCGCTGGCGATCGCGGCGAGCAGGGGCTGCAGGTCCTCTTCCAGCAAGGCGAAGTTGCAGGCCACGGCATCGAAGCGGCCGAAGCGCAGGGGCTGCTCGATAAAGCCCTGGTAGTCGCAGCACTCGAACGCTCCCCCTGCGGCCCGCGCCAGCTCAACCAGCCCCGGGGACGCATCCACGCCCAGGGTGGCAATGCCCCGCTCGGCCAGGGCACGGCACAGCCAGCCCTCGCCACACCCCAGGTCCAGCACACGCTGCGGTGCCCGCGCCACCAGCGCATCGAGCATGGCGCCGTCGGTGGCCAGGCGACGGCTTTCGATGCGTCGCCCGCGCACGGCGTCGGTCCAGGCGCCGGCATTGGCGCGCCAACTGCGGTCTATTTGCTGCCGATTATCGTCTGACATGGCCTATCGCCTTGTTTTATGTCGTTTCGGGGCGCGCTGCGGTTCTCAGCAACTACGCTTTGTACAAGAGCGGTAACGCGCCAGCCAGGCCATCGACCATGGGCGTTTTATGGCAAACCGACGCATCGTCCACCGAGATACCGAAAGGTAGCCTCAACGAGGTCACCTTGCGGCCCGGCCGCTCCCGCCGCAAGAAACACCGCCTGGCGTTCTGGACCCTGATGCTGCTGGCCGGTGTCGCCATTGCCCTCGCCGCCCGCGAGGAGATGCGCAGTTCCTGGCTGCAATCCCGCGAAATCACCCGCTATGCCGCAACCCTGAACTACAGCCTCGAAGAAGGCCCCAGCGACGCCATCCTCTACCCCCACGACGGCCCCTTCGACAAGCGCCTGGGCTACGTCTACCTGCCGCCGATGTTGCAGCGCCTGGACCAGCGCGGCTATGCCATCCGCCAGCAGGTGCGCTTCTCCCCGGAGCTGATGGAGTACAGCCGCCACGGGCTGTTTCCGCCATACCGGGAGAAGGTCCAGGCGGGCATCGACATCAGCGATTGCCGGGGCGAGCCGCTGTACCGCTTCAGCTACCCACAGCAGCTCTACCCGGGCTTCTCCGCCATCCCGCCGCTGCTCACCAGCAGCCTGCTGTTCATCGAGAACCGCTCCCTGCTGGCCGACGAGCCCCTGGCCAACCCGGCGGTGGACTGGCCGCGCTTCGTCAAGGCGGCGCTGAGCCAGGCCGGCAAGGTGCTCGACATGCCCGGGCAGAGCGCCGGCGGCAGCACCCTGGCGACCCAGCTGGAGAAGTACCGCCACTCGCCCTCCGGCCTCACCCTGTCGGCCGGCGAAAAGATCCGCCAGATGGCTTCGGCCAGCGTGCGCGCCTACCGGGGTGGCCCGGAAACCCTGGCCGCCCGCCAGCGCGTGGTGCTCGATTACCTCAACAGCGTGCCGCTCTCCGCCGTGCCGGGCCATGGCGAGGTGCACGGCCTGGCCGATGGCTTGCGGGTCTGGTACGGCGCCGACTTCGAGCAGGTGAACCGCCTGCTGGCCGAGCACCAGGACGAGCCCGAACACCTGCAGGCACGGGGCCTGGCGCTGCGCCAGGTGGTGTCGCTGATGATCGCCCAGCGCCGCCCCTCCTATTACCTGTCACGCGGGCGCGAGGAGCTGGAGGCGCTGACCGACAGCCACCTGCGCCTGCTGGGCAACGCCGGCGTGCTCCACCCGGCCCTGGGCCGGGCGGCGCTGGAGGCGCGCCTGGTCTTCCGCGACCTGCAGCAGGAGCCGGCGCTGTCGCGCATCGAAGGCAACAAGGGCATCAGCCTGGCGCGGGCGCGCCTGTCGAGCATGCTGCAGATGCCGCTCTACGACCTCGACCGCCTCGACCTGGCCGCCAGCAGCAGCCTGCAGGGCGAGTTGCAGCAGGCCGTCACCACCTACCTGCACGACCTCGCCGAGCCGGCCTACGCCGAGCAGGCCGGGTTGTTCGGCGAGCGCCTGCTGTCGCCGGAGAAGACCCGCGAGGTGCGCTACAGCTTCACCCTGTTCGAGCGCACGCCCTCGGGCAACCAGGTGCGGGTGCAGACCGACAACACCGACCAGCCCTTCGACATCAACGAGGGCAGCAAGCTCGAGCTGGGTTCCACCGCCAAGCTGCGGGTGCTGGCCACCTACCTCGACTCCATCACCGCACTGCACACCCACTACGGCGAGATGCCGGCGGCGGAGCTGCGCAAGGTGCAGGTCGACCCGCTGGACGCCCTGAGCCGCTGGGCCCTCGACTACCTGGCCACCACCCACGACCGCAGCCTGGCGCCGATGCTGGCGGCGGCGCTGGACCGCACCTACTCGGCCAGCCCCAGCGAGAGCTTCTTCACCGGCGGCGGGCTGCACACCTTCAGCAACTTCCGCAAGGAGGACAACGGCCGCAACCCGAGCCTGCGCGACGCCCTCCGCGAGTCGATCAACCTGCCCTTCGTGCGCCTGCTGCGCGACATCGTGCGCCACGACATCTACCGCCCCGACGGCGGCAAGGTGGCGCTGCTCTCCGACGACAAGGACCCGCGCCGCCAGGGCTACCTGGACCTGTTCGTCTCCCGCGAGAGCCAGACCTACCTGCTGCGTTTCTGGAACAAGTACAAGGGCAAGGACGCCGACGAGCGCATGGCCACCTTCCTCGATGGCCTGCGCCCCTGGGCCTCGCGCCTCGCGGCCATCCACCGCTACCTGCAGCCCCAGGCCGACCGCGCGACCTTCGCCGCCTTCATGCGCGAGCGCCTGCCCAACGAGGCCCTGGGCGAGAAGCGCATCAACCAGCTGTACGACCGCTACGGCCCCGGCGCCTTCAACCTCAACGACCAGGGTTACGTGGCGCGGGTGCACCCGCTGGAGCTGTGGCTGCTGGCCTACCTGCAGGGCCACCCGCAGGCCACCTACCGCGAGGCGGTGGAAGCCAGCGGCGGGCCGCGCAGCGAGGTGTACGGCTGGCTGTTCAAGTCACAGCGCAAGAACGCCCGGGACAAGCGCATCCGCATCATGCTGGAGGTGGAAGCCTTCCTCGATATCCACCAGCAGTGGCGCCAGCTGGGCTATCCCTTCGACCACCTGGTGCCCTCCCTGGCCACCGCGCTGGGCAGCTCGGGCGATCGCCCGGCGGCGCTGGCGGAGCTGATGGGGATCATCGTCAACGACGGCGTGCGCCTGCCCACAGTGCGCATCGACCGCCTGCATTTCGCCGCCGACACCCCCTACGAAACCCTGCTCAGCCACGCGGCGGCGCCGGGCAAGCGGGTGATGGCCTCGGAAGTGGCGACGGCGTTGCGCGAGGCGCTCTCGCAAGTGGTGGATGCCGGTACCGCGCGGCGCCTGCAAGGCACCTTCACCCAGCCCGACGGCAAGCCGCTGGTGATGGGCGGCAAGACCGGTACAGGGGATAACCGCCTGCAGACGGTGGGGCGCAGCGGCCAGGTGATCAGCTCCAAGGCACTGAACCGCACCGCCACCTTCGTCTTCTACCTGGGGCCGCGGCACTTCGGCACCCTCACCGCCTACGTGGCAGGCAGCCAGGCGTCGAACTTCCGCTTCACCTCGGCGCTGCCGGTGCAGGTGATGAAGGGCATGGCGCCGATCCTCCAGCCCTACCTGGAGCCGGGCCGCGCCACCCTGTGCCAGATGCCGGAAGCCTCGGTGCGGGCCAGCCGGCTCTGAGGGCTCACTCCTGGCGGCGGCGCACGTCGATGAACAGCGACTCGACCTTCTCCCGCGCCCAGGGCGTCTTGCGCAGGAAGGTCAGGCTCGACTTGATGCTCGGGTCGCTCTTGAAGCAGCGGATATCGATGCGCTTGGCCAGCCCGTCCCAACCGTACTTGGCGACCAGCTCTTCGAGGATCTTTGCCAGGGTCATGCCGTGCAGGGGGTCTTGGGAGCTCACGTAAACGCCTCGATGGGGGGAAAGCGTGGCAGCTTAGGGCAATGGCCGTGCCTTGCGAAGAGGAACCTCCCGTAGGGGCGACTTCAGTCGCCCAGCGGCGCGCAGTGCCGCCATCGCGGGAGCGAATCCATTCGCGAAGCGTGCGTCAGCATGGGTTTCGCTTCGCTCTACCCATCCTACGGGCTCGGCACGCGCGTGACGGCGGCCTTCGTAGGATGGGTAGAGGTACGAAACCCATCGATGGGGCGCATCAGACACAAGAACGTGCCAAGCCCGGCAACCTTTGGTGGAGGTAAAAAGCGGCTCCACCACGCATCGATCATGCCCAGTGGCGGCCCTGATCACTTCAACCCCGCCACCCCGGCGATGATCAGCGCCACCGACAGCAGCTTCACCGGGGTGATGGATTCGCCCAGTAGCGCCACGCCGAGGATGACGGTGCCGAGGGTGCCGATGGCGGTCCAGATCGGGTAGGCGACGCTCACCGGCAGCACGCGCATGGCCAGGGTGAGGAAGTAGATGCCGGCGGTGGCCGCCAGCACCACCAGGGCGCTGGGCAGCGGTTGGGTGAAGCCGTTGGCGTACTTCATGCTCATGGCGAAGAGCACCTCGAAGAACGCCGCGATCAGCAGGAACAACCAGGCCATGGCGACCTCCTCAGAAGACCTCGGCCAGCTCCACCAGGGCGCGCTCCGCGCGCTGGTAGGACTGCTGGAAGGCGTCGCCGCCGAACTCGTCGTTCTCCACCGCCACCACCGTCACGTCGGTGATGCCGATGTAGCCCAGCACGGTGCGCAGGTAGGCGTCAGCGTGGTTCATGTGGGCGTTGACGCCGCCGGGGCCGTAGCCGTGGTCGCCACGGGTGGTGATGATCAGCGCCTTGCGCCCCAGCACCAGCGGTGTGTAGGGGTTGCCGGGACGGTCGGGGTGGAAGTCGAAGGTGCGGCGGATGCGCACGATCTGGTCGACCCAGGCCTTGACCCCGCTGGGCACGCCGAAGTTGTACATGGGCGCGGAAATCACCAGGCGGTCGGCGGCGAACAGCTCGTCCACCAGCAGGTCGCTGAGGGCCAGGTCGGCCTTCATCACCTCGCTGCGCTTCTCCGGCTCGGGGTGGAAGGCAGCGGCGATCCAGCCTTCGGTGACCGGGGCGATGGGCGAGCGACCGACTTCGCGGTGGGTCACCTGGCGGGCGGCGTCCTGGCCCTGCCAGGCGGCGAGGAAGGCGTCCTGCAGGCGGCGAGAGTGGGAACGTTCGCCACGGGGGCTGCCTTGGATCGAGAGAATGCGGTTCATCTGTTGCTCCTGGGTCAAGGTCGTTTCTTGGAGGCCGGTGACGGGCCTGAACACAGGCACTAAGCTAGGTCCAGCCGTATTTCCGGACAAATGACCGATAGTTCATCGGGATGAATCCATTTCATCCGTGGAGCCCAGATGTTCGCCAACCTGCCCCTGACCGCCCTGCGCACCTTCGAGTCCGCCGCTCGCCTGCTGAGCTTCAAGGCCGCCGCCGAGGAACTGGCGGTGACGCCCACGGCGGTGTCCCACCAGATCCGCAGCCTGGAAGGCTGGCTCGGGGCACCGCTGTTCGAGCGCCTGCCCCGCAGCGTGCGCCTCACGGCCTGCGGCCAGCAACTGTTCGGCAGCCTGCACGGGGCGCTGCTGGAGGTGACCCAGACCCTCGACCAGTTGCGCCCGCAGCGCAGCGGCGGCCAGTTGACCCTGTCCACCACCCCGGCCTTCGCCGCGCTGTGGCTGATCCCCCGCCTGGGGCGCTTCTATGCCGCGCACCCGGCCATCAGCCTGCGCCTGGACACCCGCAACACCCTGGTGGACCTGCACCAGGACGCCAGCATCGACCTGGTGATCCGCTACGGCATCGGCAGCTACCCCAGCCTGCACAGCCAGTGCCTGCTGGACGAGTGCTTCGGCGTCTACGGCTCGCCGGCGCTGGTGGCCGAGCTGGGCAACCGCCAGCCGACGCTGATCACCATCCGCTGGCGCAACGCGCAGCTCTACGAACTGGGCTGGAAGGCCTGGTGCCAGGCCGCCGGCGAGCAGCGCCTGCTGGAGACCGCGCCGCAGCGCGAGTACGACGAGGAGCACTACGCCCTGCAAGCGGCCATCGCCGGCCAGGGGCTGGTGCTGGCGAGCTCGATCCTGGTGTCCGAAAGCGTCGCCAGCGGCCTGCTGGTGCCCTACCGGCCGGAGATCAGCGTGGAGGGCGCGGGCTATTCCACCCTCTGCGTGCCGGGCCGCGAGCGGCACCCGCCGGTGAAGGCGTTCTTCGATTGGTTGAGCCGGGAGGTGGTAGGCACCCCCTCGTAGGTCGAGTGCAACCCGACGGTCCGCCCCACACACGCATCGCGAATGAATTCGCTCCCACGAAAAGCAAGGGTCGTCACCGTGCGGCAGGCGTTTTCCCGGGCATAAAAAAACGGCCCGGGTCCGAGGACGAGGGCCGTTGAAGCACTATCAAATTGTTTACCGCGCGGGCTCTGCGGCCCGGGCGGCTAGATCATCAGGCGCTGGCGTCCTGGTATTCCTTCTCGGCTTCGTCGAAGCGCTTGACCATGGCCGCGGACGGGCCGCTGCCGATGTGGCTGAAGATCAGGATGCCGAGGGTGGCGAGGATGAAGCCGGGGACGATTTCATACAGGCCGGTCCAGCCGAAGAACTGCTTCCACAGCACCACGGTGACGGCACCGAAGATCATGCCGGCCAGGGCGCCGTTACGGGTCATGCCCTTCCACAGCAGGGAGAGGATGACCACGGGGCCGAAGGCGGCACCGAAGCCGGCCCAGGCGTAGGACACCAGGCCCAGGACCTTGCTCTCGGGGTTGGCGGCGATGAGGATGGCGATCACAGCTACCAGCAGCACCATGGCGCGGCCGACCCAGACCAGTTCGACCTGGCTGGCGTTCTTGCGGAAGAAGGCCTTGTAGAAGTCTTCGGTCAGGGCGCTGGAGCACACCAGCAGCTGGCAGCTGAGGGTGGACATCACCGCGGCGAGGATGGCGGACAGCAGCACGCCGGCGACCCAGGGGTTGAACAGCAGCTTGGCCAGTTCGATGAACACGCGCTCGGGGTTCTCGGTGACGGCGCCGGCGACTTCCGGGTGGGCCGAGAAGTAGGCGATGCCGAAGAAGCCCACGGCCACGGCGCCGCCGAGGCAGAGCACCATCCAGGTCATGGAGATGCGGCGGGCGGCCGGGATCGACTTGACCGAATCAGCGGCCATGAAGCGCGCCAGGATGTGCGGTTGGCCGAAGTAGCCCAGGCCCCAGGCCAGCAGCGAGATCACGCCGACGAAGGACGCGCCCTTGAGCATGTCGAAGCTGGTGGCGTCCTTCAGCTCGATGGCGGCGAAGGTGGGGTCGATGCCACCGGTGGCCAGCATCACCACGATGGGGGTGAGGATCAGGGCGAAGATCATCAGCGAGGCTTGCACGGTGTCGGTCCAGCTCACCGCCAGGAAGCCACCGACGAAGGTGTAGGCGATGGTGGCGGCGGCGCCGGCCCAGAGGGCGGTCTCGTAGGAGAGGCCGAAGGTGCTCTCGAACAGACGGGCACCGGCGACGATGCCGGATGCGCAGTAGATGGTGAAGAACACCAGGATCACCAGGGCCGAGAAGATGCGCAGGATGCGGCTGTGGTCTTCGAAGCGGTTGGTGAAGTAGTCGGGCAGGGTCAGGGCGTTGCCGTTGTGCTCGGTCTGCACGCGCAGACGGCCGGCAACCCACAGCCAGTTGAGATAAGCACCGACGATCAGGCCGATGGCGATCCAGCTTTCCGACAAGCCGGAGAGGTAGACGGCACCCGGAAGGCCCATCAGCAGCCAGCCGCTCATGTCGGAGGCGCCAGCGGACAGTGCGGTGACGAAGCTGCCGAGGCTGCGGCCACCGAGGATGTAGTCGGAAAGGTTGTTGGTGGCGCGGTAGGCCGCGAAGCCGATCAGCACCATGGCAGCGATATAGATCACGAAGGTGATCAGCATCGGGTTGCTCATACTCATTGGGGGTCTCCCCTGTCGTTTGTTGTTATGGAGGTGCGACGGGTATTTCGCATCTCTCTGGTTGGCATTTGGCAGTTGCTCGGGGCAATTACCGATTGGTTTGCGGGCCCGGCGCAACCCGTGGGGGTGCAACCTCTGCCCGTCATCGGTGCTCAGGCGTCATGCCTCGCCTCAGGACGAGACGCCAAGCCATCCGGACTGCACCTGGTCTTCCTGGTCCGGTCTGGCCATATCGATTCGCCGCTGGGTCAAGTGTCGACCCGGCCGCGCGAAAGGGACAGCGGAATGTAGAGAGCGGTGGCGCCCTTTTCTTTCGAAAAGCTCCGGAGTTATTGCGAAATCCTCCGACTGTCCAACAAGACGTGCAACCTGGTTGCACCACAAGGTGCAACCGCCGCTCTGCAATGCTACTTGTGGATGACCTGACCGCGCATCGGCGCGAGGCGTGCGAGCAGGCGATTCTGGGTGCGGCTGGAGATGCCTTCGGCGTCCATGGCGTCCTGCAGGTCTTCCACCAGGGCGTTGAAATCGCTTTCGGTGAGGCGCTGGCCCTTGTGGCTCTCCTCCATGCTGTCGCCGGTGTATTCGCAGGGGCCACCCGCCTCGACGCAGAACTGCTCCACCAGCTTGTCGCGCAGGCGTTCGATGTCGATCTTGCGGAAGTGTTCGACGATGCGCTCGTCCTTGGCGATGTTCAGCAGCATGCCTTCGACGATGCGGGTGATGCCGGGCGTGCCGCCCAGGTCCTGGTAGAGGCTGTCGTCCCTCGGTGGCTGCTGGGCGCAGGCGGCCAGGACCAGGGTGGCGACGAGGATCAGGCGGCGCATGTCAGAAGCTCCCCTGCACGGACAGGTAGACGCCGTCCTGGTTGTCGAGGGTGGCGATCTCGCCGAGGCGGGCATAGGCCAACACCACCGACAGGTGCTTGTTGGGGAAGTAGCCGACGAACAGGTCCGCCCAGTCGCTTTCGCCGGCGAAGTTGAGGTTGTCGGGCTTCTCCCGGTATTCGACCCCTATGGCCCAGTGGCGGTCGGGCAGCACGGCGATGGAGCCTTCCTTGAGCACCGAGCGTTCGTCGCGGCGGTCGCCGCCGAAGCCCAGCAGGCCCAGCTCGTTGGCCCGGCTGTAGCGCAGCCCGCCGTTGAGCAGCAGGTTGTAGCCGAAGGCGCCGCCGAGGATCAGCCGGCTGACGGCGATGTAGCCTTCGGTGTCCTCGTCACGCTGGGCGCCCACCAGGGAGGGGATGAGAAAGTCCTTCTGCCGCTTGTACTGGAGCCCCAGGGACACCTGCGGCAGCTGATCGTAGATGAGGTCGCCGAGCAGCCGCACCTTGAGCCCCACCACATCCTGGCTGAGGGTGTTTTCCGGCAGCGACAGGTCGCGGGCGAGGGTGCCGAGATCAAAGCGCTGGCGGGCGTAGGACAGCTCCAGGCGGTTGTCCCAGGAGGCGGCCACCCCGGCGGCGTCGAGGCGGTAGTCGCCGGTCTCGACCCGGGTGGCGAACGCGGTGGCGCCCCACTCGCCCTTCTCGCCGTAGCCGGCCAGCACCGCCCAGGGTGTAATCCCACCGCCGGCGGCGCCTTCGACGCTGGTGGCGCCGCCGGTGGCCAGCAGGCGGCCCTCATCGGCGAACGCAGCGGCGGGCAGGGACAGGGCGATGAGCAGGGCAAGGCATCGGTTCATGGTCAGTGCACCGCGGCGATGGGTGAGTGGAGTGGCTGGGCGATCCAGGCCTCGAAGGCGCTGGCCGATAGCGGCCGGCTGATCAGGTAGCCCTGGGCGGTGTCGCAGCGCCAGCGTTCGAGCAGGCGCAGGCTGTGGGCGTGCTCGACGCCCTCGGCGACCACCTTGAGCCCGAGGCTGTGGCTCATGTCGATGGTGGAGCGGACGATCACCGCGTCTTCGCTGGTCTCGTCCAGCTCGCGGATGAAGGACTGGTCGATCTTCAACTCCTGCACCGGCATGCTTTTCAACTGGGCGAGGGAGGAGTAGCCGGTGCCGAAATCGTCCACCGAGAGGCTGATGCCCAGGTCGCGCAGGCCGTTGAGCACCTTCAGCGCCTGGACCGGGTCCTGCATCACCGCGCTTTCGGTGATTTCGAAACTCAGTTGGTCGGGGTGCACACGGAAGCGTCGCAACAGGCCGCGCATGCGCTCCACCAGCTCGCGGCCCATCAGGTCGTCGGTGGAGATGTTGAGCGAGACCTGCAGGCGCAATCCACGCCCGGCCCATTCCTGGAGCTGGCGCAGCACCTCTTCGATGACCCAGGCGGTGAGCGACTGGATGCTGCCGGTGCGCTCGGCCAGGGGAATGAACTCCCCGGGCGAGACCAGGCCGAACTGCGGGTGCTGCCAGCGCAGCAGTGCCTCGGCCTGCAGCACCCGGCCCTCGGCGATGTCCAGCTTGGGCTGGTAGTGCAGCAGCAGTTCGCCCCGCGCGGCGGCATGGCGCAGGTCGCGAATCAGCAGCACCTGGCGCTGCTGGGCGGCGTCGCGGCCCTGCTGGTAGAGCTGCAGGTGGCCAGGCGCCTGGGCGGCATCCTGCATGGCGATGCCGGCGCGGCGCAGCAGCTCCTCCGGCGTGCTGCCATCGGCGGGGTAGCAGGCGATGCCGATGCGCGAATCGATGGCGACGTCGAGGCTGCCGATGCGCTGCGGCTTGAGCAGCAATTGCTGGAGCTTGTCCGCCGCGGCCACCGCACTGTCGCTGTCGGTGCCCTCCAGCAGCAGAAGGAATTCGTCGGCGATCAGCCGCGCCAGGCTGTCGCCGGGGCGCAGGGTGGCGTGCAGGCGCCGGCCGATCTGCTGCAGGACGAGGTCGCCGCCACCAGGGCCACAGGCTTCATTGACCGAACGGAAGTTGCCGATGCCCAGGTACAGCAGCGCGGTGGGCCGTTCGGCGGTGATGGCGCTGCCCAGGCGCTCCAGCGCCAGTGTGCGGTTGGGCAGGCCGGTGAGTGTGTCGTGCAGGGCGTTATGGGCGAGCTGCCGCTCACGCTCGGCGATGTCGTCGCGCATGCGATTGATGGCGCCGGCCAGTTGCCCCAGTTCGTCGGAGCGGTCCAGCTCGAGGGTGCTCAGGTAGTCGCCTTCACCGATGCGCCGGGCGGCTGCGGCCAGGGCTCGCACCGGCTGCGACACGCTGCGGGCCAGCAACAGCGCGCCGGCCAGAGAGCCGAGCAGCGCGCAGAGGGCGATCAGCAGGATGTCCCGGTCCAGCGGTGCGAAGGCCTCCTGGGCCTGCTCCAGGGATTTGTGCAGGAGCAGCAGCACCTGGTAGTCCGCCCCGCTGGACAGCACCAGGCGGCGATCCATGTAGCGCCGCTCGCCGATGCGCAGGATGTCGCCATCGTGGGTCTTGATCTCGCTCCTGAGCGCCTCCTCGAGGTCGCCAGGCAGGGTGCTGAGCCAGATGTCCGGCTTACCCGCCTGGGTTGCCACCAGGCTCATGTCGAGGTGGGTGAGCTCACGCATCTCGCTGGCGAAGTCGGCATCCAGGCGGAAGCCCATGACCACGCGGGCGATGGGGATGGGCGCGGTGACGTTGGCCTCGACCAGCAGGTAGATGTCGTCGTCGATGGGTTGCAGCAGGCCCTGTCCGCCATTGCGCTGGTGCTCCTGCATCAGTTCGGCGAGGCGCGCCGAGGAATCGCTGCCGACCCGCACAGCGGTGGAGACCTGCAGCTTGCCGTCCATGCCCAGGAGCATCACCGCACCGGCGTTGATGCGTGCACCGGAGTTGCCAAGGGCGGAGCGAATGGTTTCCTCGTCGCCGCTGGCCACCGCCTCCTTGAAGCCGAAGTCGGCCGCCAGAACCTGCACGGCGTCATGCAACTGGCGGCTGCGCGACTCCAGCAGGCGCTCGAAGACACGCCCGCCGATATCCAGCTCCTCGCGCGCCTGGGCCTGCACGGCGGCGCCTGTGGCGGCCTTGACGGCGAAGTACAGCGCACTGACCACAACCAGCAGCAGGAGAATGAGGACGCAGGCGATGCGCGCCTGGAAGCTGTTACTGAGCCTCACCCGCCGCCCTCTTGAATGCGTCACCGAAGCCTTTTTCCACCGGCGCGGACGGTTGTGCGGCCGGAGCGCCCTGCAGCGTCAGCGGGAAGCGCTGGACGAGGCCGGCGGCCGGGACCTCCACCTCGCCCGCAGCGACGGGCAGCATGTTGGGCACCTGGGGGTGCCAGAGGCTGGCGGTGTAGCGCCCGGGAGGCAGGTCGAGGCTGAAGTGGCCGGCGTCGTCACTGACGGCGAAGAAGGGGTCGTCGGTGATATAGACGTACCCCAGCATCCAGTCGTGGATGTTGCAGCCGAGCACCACCACGCCGGGCTTGTCGAACACCACGGGTTCGGCGGGTGTGCCCTGGTAGAGGCGCAGTTCGAAGCGCTTGGCCGGCGAGAAGGAGTAGACGTGATGGCGGATGTTGTCGCTGTTGGGGAAGCTCACGGCGGTGCCGGTATGCACCGCCAGCACGTAGGGGGCGAATTGCTTGTCGCGCTGGTCCATTACACCCGTGTCGGGAATGGCGGCGCTGCCCGAAGGGCCGTTCAGGCTGAGCACCGCATCTCCCAGCGGCTGCCCATGGCCGTCGACCACCTCGCCCTGCAGGGGCGCCGCCGAGAGCGTGCCGCACAGGCACCACAAAAGACCGATCAGGCCCATTACGGGGGGCCATGGAGTGAAGCACAGCATGTCGTCTTCCACCCTTTGAACGGCCGACGGGGGCGGCTCGTGCGCCATGCCCCTGGCCTGTGCGAACCAGTTGAATTGCAGATTAGCTGTCGATCGGCGGAACTTCACGCGGCCGGCGGAAGCAACTGGCCATCACCCTCGCCTCAGTGGCCGCTGCGCAGGCGCCGTGGGGTGAGGCCGAGGTAGCGGCGCATGGCGTTGGTCAGCGCGCTCTGGCTGGAGAAGCCGCATTCCTCGGCGATGCGCACCAGGGCCAGGTCGCTCTCGCGCAGCAGGCGGGCGGCGCGGTCGAGGCGGGTCTTGAGCAGGTATTGGTGGGGGCTGAGGCCGACGCTGTCCTTGAACAGGGCGTGGAAGTGGCTGGGGCTGAGGCAGGCGATCTGAGCCAGCTCGGCGACGCTGATGCGCCGCGACAGGTTCTGCAGGATGTGCGCGTCGAGGGGCTCCATGTCCAGGCCACCGGCCGAGCGCCGGGGCTGGTCGCCGAACAGGCGCAGGTGCAGGGCCCGCAGCAGTACGCCGCCCAGGGAGCGGGCGAGGATCTGGTCGCTGCCGTAGCGCGCCAGTTCGGCGCCGGCGTAGCTCAGGAGGTTCTGGAAATCGGCATCCAGCTCGGGGTAGCGCGGGGTTTCGAACAGGCGCGCGAGGAGCTCGCGGTCTTCGCTGCTGGTGCCCTGCTCGTCGAGGTCGAGGATCAGCATGCGGTTCTCGCCCATGCCGGCGAACTGATGCTCGGCATCCCCCGGCACCAGGCAGGCGCGCATGCGGCAGACCTCGCCGCCCCGGCCGCCCACTTCGAATTCCGCGCGGCCGGACAGCGACATCACCAGTTGGTGATGATCGTGGGCATGGGCGTGGGCCTGTTCATCGAGGCGCAGAAGGCGGGCAACTAGCATGGCGGGTCGTGGTCAGAATTTGCACATTTTAGGCAAATGGCCAGCTGTTGCCCAGCACCGCCCGGCAGCGCAGCCCTGGCAGCCACGCTTGAAAAGCCCGCGGCACAGCCCCATCTGCCTCACATGCCCAACCTTCAGCCCCTACGAACCCAGCTACCAGGTGCCCAATGAGCGATCAGGACATCCACGCCGATCTCGTCGAAGAAGCGACCGGCCCCCACAGCACAGGCCTCGTCCTGCCCGGCCAGACCCTGCCGGACAAGGTGTACATCATCCCGATCCACAACCGCCCCTTCTTCCCGGCCCAGGTGCTGCCGGTGATCGTCAACGAGGAGCCCTGGGCCGAGACCCTGGAGCTGGTGTCCAAGACCGAACACCACTGCCTGGCGCTGTTCTTCATGGAGAACCCGCCGGAAGACCCGCGCCATTTCGACCCGTCCACCCTGCCCGAGCACGGCACCCTGGTGCGCGTGCACCATGCCAGCCGTGAAGGCGGCAAGCTGCAGTTCGTTGCCCAGGGCCTGTCGCGGGTGCGCATCCGTGGCTGGCTCAAGCGCCATCGCCCGCCCTACCTGGTGGAGGTGGACTACCCGCAGAACCCCAGCGACCAGCGCGATGAGGTGAAGGCCTACGGCATGGCGCTGATCAACGCGATCAAGGAGCTGCTGCCGCTCAACCCGCTGTACAGCGAGGAGCTGAAGAACTACCTCAACCGCTTCAGCCCCAATGACCCGTCGCCGCTCACCGACTTCGCCGCCGCCCTGACCAGTGCACCGGCCAAGGAGCTGCAGGAGGTGCTGGACACGGTGCCGGTGCTCAAGCGCATGGAGAAGGTGCTGCCGCTGCTGCGCAAGGAAGTGGAGGTGGCACGCCTGCAGAGCGAGCTCTCCGCCGAGGTGAACCGCAAGATCGGCCAGCACCAGCGCGAGTTCTTCCTCAAGGAGCAGCTGAAGATCATCCAGCAGGAGCTGGGCATCACCAAGGATGACCGCAGCGCCGACGCCGAGCAGTTCACCCAGCGCCTGCAGAGCAAGGTACTGCCGGAGCAGGCGAAGAAGCGCATCGACGAAGAGCTGAACAAGCTGTCGATCCTGGAGACCGGCTCGCCGGAATACGCGGTGACCCGCAACTACCTGGACTGGGCCACCAGCGTGCCCTGGGGCGTGTACGGCAAGGACAAGCTCGACCTCGCCCATGCGCGCAAGGTGCTCGACAAGCACCACGCGGGGCTGGACGACATCAAGAACCGCATCCTCGAGTTCCTCGCGGTAGGCGCCTTCAAGGGCGAGATCGCCGGCTCCATCGTGCTGCTGGTGGGGCCGCCCGGCGTGGGCAAGACCAGCATCGGCAAGTCCATCGCCGAATCCCTGGGCCGCCCCTTCTACCGCTTCAGCGTCGGCGGCATGCGTGACGAGGCCGAGATCAAGGGCCACCGCCGCACCTACATCGGCGCCCTGCCCGGCAAGCTGGTGCAGGCGCTGAAGGACGTGGAGGTGATGAACCCGGTGATCATGCTCGACGAGATCGACAAGCTCGGCGCCAGCTACCAGGGCGACCCGGCCTCGGCACTGCTGGAGACGCTGGACCCGGAGCAGAACGTCGAATTCCTCGACCACTACCTGGACCTGCGCATGGACCTGTCCAAGGTGCTGTTCGTGTGCACGGCCAACACCCTGGATTCCATCCCCGGCCCGCTGCTGGACCGCATGGAGGTGATCCGCCTCTCCGGCTACATCACCGAGGAGAAGCACGCCATCGCCAAGCGCCACCTGTGGCCGCGCCTGCTGGAGCGCACCGGTGTGCCCAAGGAGCGCCTGTCGATCACCGACGGCGCGCTGACCTCGGTGATCGAGGGGTACGCCCGCGAAGCCGGGGTGCGCCAGCTGGAGAAGCAGCTGGGCAAGATCATCCGCAAGTCGGTGGTGAAGATGCTCGAAGACCCCACCGCGAAGATCAAGGTCGCGCAGAAGGACCTGGAGCCCTTCCTCGGCACCCCGCCGTTCCGCAAGGAGCAGCTCCTCTCCGGCACCGGCGTGATCACCGGCCTGGCCTGGACCAGCATGGGCGGCGCCACCCTGCCGATCGAGGCGACGCGCATCCATACGCTGAACCGCGGCTTCAAGCTCACCGGCCAGTTGGGTGACGTCATGAAGGAGTCGGCCGAGATCGCCTACAGCTACATCAGCTCGAATCTGAAGAAGTACGGCGGCGATGCCGGGTTCTTCGACCAGGCCTTCGTCCACCTCCACGTGCCGGAGGGCGCCACCCCCAAGGATGGCCCCAGCGCCGGCATCACCATGGCCAGCGCCCTGCTCTCCCTGGCCCGCGACCAGGCACCGAAGAAGGGTGTGGCCATGACCGGCGAGCTGACCCTCACCGGCCAGGTACTGCCCATTGGCGGGGTGCGCGAGAAGGTGATCGCCGCGCGCCGGCAGAAGATCTTCGAGCTGATCCTCCCGGAGGCCAACCGTGGCTCCTACGAGGAACTGCCGGATTACCTGCGCGACGGCATGACGGTGCATTTCGCCCGGCGCTTCTCCGATGTCGCCAAGGTGCTGTTCGCCTGACGCCTGCGGCGCCTACCCAGGGGCCGATGCAGCGGATATGCTGCACCGGCCCCTGAACGATGGAGCCGTCCATGAGTCCTGCCCGCCTTCCCCGCCTGCTGCTGCCCGCCGCCCTGATGCTGTTGGCCGCCTGCGCCCATGAATCCACCAGCCTGGTGGTGCAGAAACAGAGCAGTTGCCCGATCGAGCTGGACAAGGGCCAGTTGCTGGTCCTGACCCTGCCGAGCAATCCCACCACGGGGTTCCGCTGGGTGGTGAAGGACGCCGCGCCGGGCGTGCTGCGCAGCCTCGGCCCGGAGGTCTACGACACCCCCGAGGAAGCCGGCCTGGTGGGCGGCGCCGGTGAGTCCACCTGGCGCTTCAATGCCGCGCAGAGCGGCGAAGGCCGCCTGTTGCTGGTCTACCAGCGCCCCTGGGAAGCCGACGTGGCGCCGGAGCAGACCTTCGATTGCAAGGTCAGCGTGGACTGATACGGGGGCCTGCCCCTGGCGGACCCTGCTGGCGAAACGTTTTACCTCCCTCATGAGGCCCATCGTTGGGCCTCGCTACGCTCGGCGCCAACCTACGGGGCCTGGGACTCGGCGGCGATGCTCTGCTGGCCGCGTATGCCCTGGTACAGGCACAGCTGGTTGCGGCCGGCGCGCTTGGCCTGGTACAGCGCGCTGTCGGCGGCATGCAGCAACACATCGGCGCTCTCGCCATCGGCGGGGAAACAGGCCAGGCCCAGGGAGATGGCGATCGGGCCCAGGGGCTGGCCGCCGTAGCGGATCTGCAGCCGGGTGACCCCGAGGCGTAGGGCCTCGCAGCGCTCCATGGCATCCTCCAGGCTGATTTCCGGCATCACCAGGGCGAACTCTTCGCCCCCGTAGCGGCAGGCTAGGTCGCTGGAGCGCACATGCCGCTTCATTTCCAGGGCCAGGTGACGCAGCACCAGGTCCCCCGCCTCGTGGCCGAAGGTGTCGTTGAAGCGCTTGAAGTGGTCCACATCCAGCAGCACGACGATCACCGGTGACTGCTTGCGGCTGGCGCGCAGCAGTTCGCGGCGCAGGGTTTCGTCGAGGAAGCGGCGGTTGTGCAGGCCGGTCAGGGCGTCCACCACCGATTGCTGGCGCAGGCTCTCGCGCAGGCTGAGGTTGGCCACCCCCAGGGATACCTGCTCGGCGAAGGCTTCCGCCAACTCCAGGTCGGCACTGCCGCCGCACAGGGTCATCACCCCCAGCGGCTCCCCCTGGGCCATGAGCGGCACGCAAAGCGAGCCATTGGCTGCCAACGGGCTTTCGTGCAGGTGCGGGCAGACCAGGTCCTTGTTCACGTCCAGCACCAGATGGCTCTGGCCACGGCGGATCGCCCAGCAGTCGTCGGGCTCGAACAACTCGACGCTGCCCACCTGCCAGCCACCCCAGTGCCCGGCCTCCTCGAGCACGTCCCGCGAGGGGTGATAGAGAGAGAGGCAGCCATCGCTCTGGGGGAACAACTGGGCAGCGAAGCGGGTGATGATGCCGAAGCACTCGTCGAACTCGTTCACCGAGTGCAGGGCACCCGCCATACGGCTCAACAGTGAGATCTGGTGGTTGCGCAGTTCCACGCGCTGCATGCCCAGGCTCAGTTGCTCGCTGAGCAGGTCCTGGGCGAGACGGGCTTCGCGGCCCGCGCGCAGCATGCGGAAGGTGAAGTGGAAGAGCAGCGCGATCACCAGCAGGTCCAGCAGGGTGACCAGCCCCAGCATCGCCATCCCGACCCAGCCGCGCCACTCGATCTCCTGCTTGGCCAGCAGCACGCGCTGCTCGACCACGCCCTGCATCTCGCCGAGGCGCAGGCGGATGGCGTCCATGAGTTGCTTGCCCTTGCCGGTGCTGACCAGGTCGCCGGCGGCGGCCAGACCTTCGCTGCGGCGCAGCTCGATGACCCGGCCAAAGAAGGCGCGCTGCTCGGCGAGCAGCCCGACCAGCCGTTGCAGGTCATCTAACAGCTCATCGTTCGCCAGCGTCACCTTGAAGCGCGCCATGTCCTTGTCGACATCGCCATAGCCCTGGTAGAGCGGGGTCAGGTAGTCGTCGCGGCCGGTCAAGGCGAATCCTCGCTGGCCGGTTTCGCCATCCTTGAGGGAGGATAGGAGGTTGCTCAGCTCGCGCCCGGTGTGCTCGTGCAGCTCCAGCTGACGCTCGGCGTTGCCGACCCAGCGGGTGGTGGCCAGGGGCAGCACGATATTGAGTACCAGCATGCCGATCGCCAGCAGGAATCCGGCCTGCAGACGAGTCGCCGTCTTCATCACATCGTTGTCCTCGTGGCGGGGTGCGTTTTCAGTCTAGCGGCGCAATCGGCGACTGCACCTGGCGTTTTGCGCCTGGAACCCGATCGCGACGATGCGCAGAGTAGCCCAGGGCCGGGAGGCCCGCTGGCAGGCCGCCGCGCGGCCCGGATGGACAACGATGGAGAACCTTGCATGCAGTGGCTGTTGATCGGGCTGATCGGTGCTGTCGCCTACCTGTACGGCGACGCCGCCGACCTGGATACGCTGTGTTTCTGGACCAAGCCGGTGCCCATCCTCGCCCTGCTCGCCTGGCTGCTGCAAAGCGCCCCGCACGGTCTTTATCGACGCTGGGTTACGCTGGGGCTGCTGCTGTGCCTGGCCGGCGACGTATTGTTGCAGTGGTCGCCGGACTTCTTCGTCTTCGGCCTGGGCGCCTTCCTCCTCGGCCACCTGGCCTATATCGGTGCCTACCTGGCGGATACCCGGCGCCTGGCACCCCTGGCTCTGCTGGCGGCGGCGCTGTTCGGCATCGGCATGTTCGCGGTGCTGGCCAGCGGCGGCCTCGGTGACCTGCTGGTGCCGGTGGCGCTCTATGCGCTGACCATCAGCACCATGCTCTGGCGCGCCCTCGCCCGCCTCGGTGCAAGCGAACCGGGCCGGCGCTCGGTGCAGGTCGCGGCCGCCGGAGCGCTGTGCTTCGTGGTGTCCGACAGCCTGCTGGGGGTCAACCGCTTCGTCGCGCCCTTCGAGATGGCGGGGTTGGCCATCATGCTCACCTACTGGCTTGGGCAGCTGGGCATAGTCGCATCGGCGGTGCTGCACGGGCGACGCTGATTTTCGACCGATCGGCACGCCGGGATTCTGGCCGGGCGCGGTCTTGGCTAGAATGCCGGCCTTTCCAACAGCTGGTACCGGCCCGTGAAGCACAACCCCGACCGCATCTATGCCACGCCCCAGGCTCAAGTCTCCGACTTCGCGTTCAACGAGGACGTGGTCAAGGTGTTCCCGGACATGATCAAGCGCTCGGTGCCGGGCTACCCGACCATCGTCGAGAACATCGGCGTACTGGCCGCCCGCTTCGCCCAGCCCAATACCCGCCTGTATGACCTGGGTGCCTCCCTCGGCGCGGTGACCCAGGCCCTGCGCCGCCATGTGCGCACCGATGGCTGCCGGGTGCTGGCTGTGGATAACTCCGCCGCGATGGTAGAACGCTGCCGCGAGTACCTGCACGCCCAGGATTCCATGTACCAGGAACTGCTGCCGGTGGAGGTGCTGGAGGCGGATATCCTCGCCCTGGAATTCCAGCCGACCTCGCTGGTGGCGATGAACTTCACCCTGCAGTTCGTCGCCCGCGAGGAACGCCAGCCCCTGCTGGCGCGCATCCATCAGGCGTTGCTGCCGGGTGGTGCATTGATTCTTTCGGAGAAGCTGCGCTTCACCGATGCCGCGGAGCATGAGCTGCTCACCGACCTGCACATCGACTTCAAGCGCGCCAACGGCTACAGCGAACTGGAGATTGCCCAGAAACGCAGCGCCCTGGAAAACGTGATGCGCCCCGACAGCCTGGAGGAACACCGCGAGCGCCTGCTGGCGGCCGGCTTCTCCCGCGTGGTGCCCTGGTTCCAGTGCCTCAACTTCGCCTCGCTGATCGCCCTGCCATGATCCGTACCCTCGATCTCGACGCCCTGCAGCAAACGCTCATGGGCACCCCGCTGCAGGATTGGGCCGCCGACCTGCCCGGCCAACTCGACGCCAAGCTGGCCATCGGTCACGGCGACCTTCAGCGCTGGGGCGCGTCGGTGGACGCCCTGCCGCCGATCACGCCAACCCGCGTGGAACTGGCACAACGCTTCGCCCTCGACGGCGATTGCGACGAAGCCACCCGCGCCCTGCTCAAGGATGCGCTGATGGGGCTGATCCCCTGGCGCAAGGGGCCCTTCGAGCTGTTCGGCGTGCATGTCGACACCGAGTGGCGCTCCGATTGGAAATGGTCCCGGGTCTCGCCGCACCTCGACCTGCGCGGCAAGCGCGTGCTGGATGTCGGCTGCGGCAACGGCTACTACCAGTGGCGCATGCTCGGCGCCGGTGCCGGCAGCGTGGTGGGCATCGACCCGAACTGGCTGTTCTTCTGCCAATTCCTGGCCATGAAGCGCTACCTGCCAGAGCTCCCCGCCTGGCACCTGCCCCTGGCCCTGGAAGAGCTGCCGGCGAAGCTGGAAGGCTTCGACACGGTGTTTTCCATGGGCGTGCTCTACCACCGCCGCTCGCCCATCGACCACCTGTTCGACCTCAAGGACTGCCTGCTGCGCGGCGGTGAGCTGGTGCTGGAAACCCTGGTAGTGGAAGGCGACGCCCAGCAGGTGCTGGTGCCCGAAGACCGCTACGCGCAGATGCGCAACGTGTGGTTCCTGCCGTCGGTTCCGGCGCTGGAGTTGTGGCTGCGCCGCGCCGGTTTCGTCGACGTGCGCTGTGTGGACGTCAGCGTCACCAGCATCGAGGAGCAGCGCAGTACCGAGTGGATGCGCTACCAGTCCCTGCCCGAATTCCTCGACCCGGCCGACCACAGCCGCACCATCGAAGGCCTCCCCGCCCCGGCTCGAGCGGTGATGGTGGCGCGCAAGCCGTAGCTGGAAGCTGGAAGCTGGAAGCTGGAAGCTGGAAGCTGGAAGCTGGAAGCTGGAAGCTGGAAGCTGGAAGCTGGAAGCTGGAAGCTGGAAGCTGGAAGCTGGAAGCTGGAAGCTGGAAGCTGGAAGCTGGAAGAGCCTGGGGGATCGGCGGAAGCTGTCAACCCCCGGGCTTATTTTTTCGCACTCCGAACGTAGCCCGGGCTTCAGACCGGGAAAGCCCGGCACCGGCTCGAGCGAATGGTGGACCACGCTTCACCGGTCCACCATTCGGAGTCATGTCGAACCCCGGCCCCGTGCCCCCACACACGACACTTCAAGCTTCAAGCTCGTGACGCTTGCGCCCCCTGGATCAGCTGTTTCATCTCGATCACCGCCTGCTTGAAACCAACAAACAGCGCATGGGCCACCAGGGCGTGACCGATATTCAGCTCATTGATGCCGGGGATGGCGGCTACCGGTTCGACGTTGTGGTAGTGCAGGCCGTGGCCGGCGTTGACCACCAGGCCGAGCTTCAAGCCCAGGGCGACGCCTTCGCGGATGCGCTGCAGCTCGTGGGCGGCTTCTTCCGGGGTGTGGGCGTCGGCGTAGCGGCCGGTGTGCAGTTCGATGGCGGGGGCGCCGACGCGGTGGGAGGCTTCGATCTGCGCCGGGTCGGCATCGATGAACAGGGAGACTTCACTGCCCAGACGCGCCAGGCGCTCGACCGCAGCTTTGATGCGGGCTTCCTGGCCGGCGACGTCGAGGCCGCCTTCGGTGGTCAGTTCCTGGCGGGTTTCCGGTACCAGGCAGACATGCTCGGGGCGGATCTCCTCGGCGAAGGCGAGCATCTCCTCGGTGACACCCATCTCGAAGTTCATGCGCGTCTGCATGACCTCCTTGAGCACGCGCACGTCACGCTCCTGGATGTGCCGGCGGTCCTCGCGCAGGTGCACGGTGATGCCGTCGGCGCCGGCTTCCTCGGCGTCCAGCGCGGCCTTGACCGGGTCCGGGTAGCGGGTGCCACGGGCCTGGCGCAGGGTGGCGACGTGGTCGATGTTGACGCCGAGCAGAACACGGTTGGCTTCAGTCACGGGAGGGTTCCTTGAGTGTCATGAAGAGTTCGCGGCTGGCCAGGGGCCTGCCGCCGAGATGGGGCGCCAGGGCCTGGCGCATCAGGCGCTTGGCCGCAGCAAGGGCACCGGGCGCGCTCCAGTCGGCATCGGCCAGGGCCAGCAGTTCGGCGCCCTGGAACAGGCCCGGCTGCAGTTGGCCAACGGGCTCGAGGCCGGCATCGGGCAACAGGCGGTAGATGCCGCTGGCGGCGATGGGCGTGCCGTGGAGGTCGATGTCCAGGGCAAAACCATAGCCCAGCTCGTCCAGCAGGCGCCATTCGAAAGCGCGTAGCAGCGGCTCCAGCGGACGGCCGCCGGCCAGGGCCTGGAGGGTGGCGGCGTAATGCTCGAACAGCGCGGGGTGCGGCGCTTCGGCCGGCAGCAGGCGGATGGTCAGTTCATTGAGGTAGAGGCCGCTGAACAGCGCCTCACCGGTGAGGAAGTGGGGGATGCCGGCGCTTTCCAGGCGCCCCACGTTCTTCAGCTCACCACGGCCGCGGAATTCGGCCTCCAGCGGCACGAAGGGCCGGACCAAAGTACCGGCCTTGCCCCGCGCACCCCGCATGACGGCGCGAAGCCGCCCTTCCGGGGTGAGGAAATCCACCAGCGCGCTGCTTTCGCGGTAGGCCCTGCTGTGCAGTACGAAGGCCGGTTGCGCACTGGTCTGCATCGGTTACTGGTCGTTGTAGCCCAGGGAGCGCAGGGCGCGCTCGTCGTCGGACCAGCCACCCTTCACCTTGACCCAGAGGTTGAGCATGACCTTGGAGTCGAACAGCACCTCCATGTCCTTGCGGGCTTCCTGGCCGATGCGCTTGATGCGCTCGCCACCGTCGCCAATGATGATTTTCTTCTGCCCGTCGCGCTCCACCAGGATCAGCGCATGGATATGGAGGATGCGGCCTTCCTGCTTGAACTCCTCGATCTCGACGGTGATCTGGTAGGGCAGTTCGGCACCGAGCTGGCGCATGATCTTCTCGCGCACCAGCTCGGCAGCGAGGAAACGGCTGCTGCGGTCGGTGATCTGGTCTTCCGGGAAGAAGTGCTCGCCCTCGGGCAGGCGTTCGGCGACCAGGCGCTCCAGGGTGTCGAGGTTGTGCCCCTGCTGGGCGGAGATCGGCACCACTTCGGCCTTGGGCAGCTGCTCCTGGAGCCAGGCCAGGTGCGGCATCAGGTCGGCCTTGTCGTCCAGGCGGTCGGTCTTGTTGATGGCCAGGATCACCGGGCCCTGGACGTACTGGACGCGCTCGAGCACCAGTTGGTCCTCGTCGGTCCAGCGGTTGCGGTCGACCACGAAGATCACCACGTCGACATCCTTGAGGGCGGCCGAGGCGGTCTTGTTCATGTAGCGGTTGAGCGCTTTCTCGTTGTTCTTGTGCAGGCCGGGGGTATCGACATAGACGGCCTGGACATCACCCTCGGTCTTGATGCCGAGCATGTTGTGGCGGGTGGTCTGCGGCTTGCGCGAGGTGATCGCCAGCTTCTGCCCGAGGATGTGGTTGAGCAGCGTCGACTTGCCCACGTTGGGGCGACCGACGATGGCGACATAGCCACAGCGCTGGGTATTGGTATCAGTCATGGCCGTTCTCCACGCCCAAGGCCACCAGTGCTGCTGCCGCCGCTACCTGTTCGGCAATGCGTCGGCTGGCACCCTGGCCACGGGTCTTGTCATTCAGCAGGGCGATCTCGCACTCGACGAAGAAGGTGCGGCAATGGGGTTCGCCCTGGATATCCACCACTTCATAGCGGGGCAGTTCGCAGGCCCGCGACTGGAGGAATTCCTGCAGGCGGGTTTTCGGGTCCTTGTTGGTATCGACCAGGGTCAGGCCTTCCAGCTCGTTGTGCAGCCAGGCGAGGACGCGTTCACGGGCGCGCTCCATGCCGGCATCGAGATAGATGGCACCGATCAGCGCTTCCAGCGCATCGGCCAGGATCGACTCGCGGCGGAAACCGCCGCTTTTCAGCTCACCGGAGCCCAGGCGCAGGTACTCGCCCAGCTCGAAACCACGGGCCAGCAGGGCCAGGGTCTCACCCTTGACCAGGCGAGCACGCAGGCGTGACAGCTGACCTTCGCGGGCCTGGGGAAAACGCTCGTAGAGCGCCTCGCCGGCAACGAAGTTGAGAATGGCATCACCGAGGAACTCCAGGCGTTCGTTGTTGCGCCCGGCGAAACTGCGGTGGGTCAGGGCCAGGGTCATCAGACCCTGGTCCTGGAAGGTGTGGCCGAGCTGACGCTCGAGACGGCTAAGGGATACGCTCACGGGACCCGCACACGGAATTCTTTGTCGAAGTGCACCACCAGATCGAGGTTCTCGATCAGCGGCTCGCGTTTTTCGTATTTCAGCGTGGCATAGAAGTCGTTGTTCTCGACCTTCACCTGCAGGGCCTTCTCCAGGTCGATATCACGGATACCGTTGACCATCATGCCTTTACGCACGTAATCCTGGAAATCTCGTGGAGTGGAGATGTTCTGGCCCTTCTCGTTCTCGACCGCCTTGATCATTTTCTCGATCGCGTAGTAATCCATGTAGTGCGGAACGATCTTGAAGGCCGTGCTGGCGAGGAAGGCGACGACGGCCAGGACAACCAGCCAGCCCAGTATCGACAAGCCCCTCTGCGAGTGCGCAAACGTCATGATGACCTCAATGTCAGTGGTGTTGTGTGAGCCGGATGGCCCCCTGCAAGACTATATATAGCGGGCGGCGCTGCATTGAACAGCGCCGCAAAAGCGAAAGTCGGGGGCCGTCAGTGAATGAGGCCCACGCGGGAGAAATTCGGCAGGTTGTTCATCTTCGGGTCCGGCCAGCTCATCCATACGGCGAACGCCTTGCCGACGATGTTGCGATCCGGAACCATGCCGAGCAGGTCCTTGGGAATGTTCGGGTCGTTCCAGTAGCGACTGTCATTCGAGTTGTCGCGGTTGTCGCCCATCATGAAGTAATGCCCTTGCGGCACCACCCACTCCTTGCCCGGTTCCATGCGGTAGCGCTTCATCTCCTTGCGGATGAGGTGCTCGGCGGCGCCCAGCTTCTCCTCGTACAGGCGGGAGCTGCCCAGGGTGCCCGGCTCGTCGCCGATCAGCTTCTCCGCTACCTGCTCGCCGTTGACGGTGAGGCGCTTGTCGCTGCTGTAGGCGATACGATCACCCGGCAGGCCGATCACGCGCTTGATGTAGTTGATGTTCGGGTCGCTGGGGTAGCGGAACACCATGACATCACCGCGCTGCGGGTCACCGACCTCGATCACCTTGCTGTCCACCACCGGCAGGCGAATGCCATAGGCGAACTTGTTGACCAGGATGAAATCGCCCACTTCCAGGGTCGGTTTCATCGAGCCGGAGGGAATCTGGAAGGGCTCGACCAGGAACGACCGCAGCACCAGCACGATGGCCAGCACCGGGAAGAAGGACTTGCCGTATTCCACCAGCAAGGGTTCCTTGTCGAGCTTTTCCACCACCTCGGGGTCGGGCTCGCCGACTTGCCCCTCGTAGGCGGCAATCGCAGAGCGCCGGCGCGGAGCCAGCAGAACCAGATCGATGAGCGCGAGTACGCCGCAGACAGCCACGGCGATAACCAACAAGAGCGGGAAATTGATCGACATAGACCCTAGCTATCCACTTTGAGCACTGCGAGGAAGGCTTCCTGTGGAATTTCCACACTGCCGACCTGCTTCATCCTTTTCTTACCGGCCTTCTGCTTCTCCAGCAGTTTCTTCTTACGGCTGACGTCACCGCCGTAGCATTTGGCCAGAACGTTCTTCCTGAGCGCCTTTACGGTAGTACGTGCAACGATCTGACCACCGATCGCCGCCTGGATCGCCACGTCGAACATCTGCCGTGGGATCAGTTCTTTCATTTTCTCGGTCAGCGCGCGGCCTTTGTAGTGGGCCTGGTCACGGTGAACGATCAGCGCCAGCGCGTCGACCTTCTCACCGTTGATCAACACGTCCAGCTTGACCAGGTTGGCCGACTGGAAGCGGTCGAAGCTGTAGTCCAGCGACGCGTAGCCGCGGCTCACCGACTTCAAGCGGTCGAAGAAGTCGAGCACCACTTCGTTCATCGGCAGGTCGTAGCAAACCTGAACCTGGCTGCTGAGGAATTGCATGTCGCGCTGTACGCCACGTTTCTCGATGCACAGGGTGATGACGTTGCCCAGGTGCTCCTGGGGCACGAGGATATTGGCGCGCACGATGGGTTCGCGCATTTCCTCGACGAGCGAGAGGTCGGGCAGCTTGGACGGGTTGTCGACGTAGATCGTCTCGCCGGTCTTCAGCACCACCTCGAAGATTACCGTCGGCGCGGTGGTGATCAGGTCCAGGTCGTATTCGCGCTCCAGGCGCTCCTGGATGATCTCCATGTGCAGCATGCCGAGGAAGCCGATGCGGAAGCCGAAGCCCAGGGCTTCGGAGCTTTCCGGCTCGTATTGCAGCGCGGCATCGTTCAGGGTCAGTTTCTGCAGCGCTTCGCGGAAGTCCTCGAAGTCGTCGGAACTGACCGGGAACAGGCCGGCGTAGACCTGCGGCTTGATGCGCTGGAAGCCCGGCAGCACGTCGACGTCAGGAGTATTGGAGAGGGTCAGGGTGTCACCCACCGGGGCACCGAGGATGTCCTTGATACCGGCGATGATGAAGCCCACTTCACCGGCCTTGAGGTCGGCCATTTCGGTGTGCTTGGGGGTGAATACACCGACGCTGTCCACCTGGTGGAGCTTGCCGGTGGACTTGACCAGGATCTTGTCGCCCTTCTTCACCCGGCCGTGCTTGACCCGTACCAGGGAGACCACACCCAGGTAGTTGTCGAACCAGGAGTCGATGATCAGGGCCTGCAGCGGCGCCTCGATCTCGCCTTCGGGCGCAGGGATGACCTTGACCAGCTGCTCGAGCACGTCGATCACGCCCATGCCGCTCTTGGCGCTGCAGGGCACGGCGTCGGTGGCGTCGATGCCGATGATGTGCTCGATCTCTTCCTTGACCCGCTCCGGCTCGGCCTGGGGCAGGTCCATCTTGTTCAGCACGGGCATGACTTCAAGCCCCTGCTCGATGGCGGTGTAACAGTTGGCGACCGACTGCGCCTCGACGCCCTGGCCGGCATCCACCACCAGCAGCGCACCTTCGCAGGCGGCCAGCGAGCGGCTGACTTCATAGGTGAAGTCGACGTGGCCGGGGGTATCGATGAAGTTCAACTGGTAGGTCTTACCGTCCTGCGACTTGTAGTGCAGGGTGACGCTATGGGCCTTGATGGTGATGCCGCGTTCACGCTCCAGGTCCATGGAGTCCAGGACCTGGGCCTCCATCTCGCGGTCGGACAGGCCGCCACACATCTGGATGAAGCGGTCGGCCAGGGTCGACTTGCCATGGTCGATGTGGGCGATGATCGAAAAATTGCGGATATGACTCAGGTCACTCACAGGGTCGACACTCGAAAAAAGCCGCAAGCCGGTTGCTTGCCGAAAAATAGCCGGGGAGTTTACCTGATAGGCAACTCAGGCGTCACGCCCGCATGGCGGAGCGCAGACATGAAAAAGGGCGACCCTGGTCGCCCTTTTTCAGTGCATCGGATTATTCCGAAAGCTTGAAGGTGATGAAGCTGGCGCGTCCCTGGCGCAGCACGCGCATGGACACGGAACGATTCTTCGGCAGTTCCTTGGCCACCTTGGCGAAGGTCTGCACCGAATCGATGGACTGGTTGTTCAGGTGGCTGATCACATCACCCGGGCGCAGGCCCATGAGGGCTGCCGGGCCATCCTGAACTTCCTTGATCACCACACCGCCCTTGATGTCGAGGCTCTTCTTCTGCTCGTTGGACAGCTCGGCGACCAGCACGCCCAGACGATTGCTGCTGCGCTCGGCACCCTGCGGAGCACCGGTGGAGGTGACTTCCTCACCGTCTTCCGGCAGCGAGCCGATGGTCAGCGACAGGTTCTTGCGCGAGCCTTCGCGAACGACATCAAGGTCGATCTTGCTGCCAGGCTTGAGGGCCCCGACCAGATGCGGCAGGTCAGCGGACATGACGATCGGCTGGCCGTTCATGCTGAGGATCACGTCACCGACCTGCAGGCCACCCTTGGCGGCGGGGCCATCGTCCAGCACCTGGGCCACGAGGGCACCGGCCGGCTTGTCGAGACCGAAGGATTCGGCCAGATCCTTGTTCACTTCCTGGATTACCACGCCGAGCCAGCCGCGGCTGACCTTGCCTTCGGCCTTGAGCTGGTCGGCCACACTCATGGCGACGTCGATCGGGATGGCGAAGGACAGGCCCATGAAGCCGCCGGAACGGGTGAAGATCTGCGAGTTGATGCCCACTACCTCGCCATCCAGGTTGAACAGCGGGCCGCCGGAGTTACCCGGGTTGATGGCCACGTCGGTCTGGATGAAGGGCACATAGTTCTCGTTCGGCAGGCTGCGCCCCTTGGCGCTGACGATGCCGGCGGTCACCGAATGGTCGAAGCCGAAGGGCGAGCCGATGGCCAACACCCAACTGCCGACTTTCAGCGCATCGGACTTGCCGAGCTTGACGATGGGCAGGTCCTTGCCTTCGACCTTGAGCAGAGCCACGTCGGTGCGCGCATCGGCACCGATCAGCTTGGCTTCCAGCTCGCTGCGGTCGGACAGGCGCACGATGATTTCATCGGCATCCGCTACCACATGGTTGTTGGTCAGGACGTAGCCATCCTTGGAGATGATGAAGCCCGAACCCAGGGACTGCGCCTCGCGCTGGCGACCGCCCCCCGGACTGCGCGGAACCTGAGGCATGCTGCGCTCGAAGAACTCGCGGAGCATGGGCGGCAGGCCTTCCAGATCGGGCATCGCCTGGTTACCAGCGACCGCACGCGAGGGCAGCTTCTGCCGGGTACTGATGTTGACGACCGCCGGGGAGGCCTCCTCCACCAGCGGCGTGAAGTCGGGCAATTCGGCATGCGCGACAAAGGTTTGACCGAGCAGCAGCACCGCCGCGAACGCGGACAGGCAGGATTTCATGCTTAGCATCGACATACAGCTCCCGTCATGAAACGAGGAATGTGAACCCGGCGCGGGCCGACCGGCCTGGCGGGCAAACGCAATTCGGGCCGGGGGTCGCCCCCAGCCCGAGATAACACAATTGGGAATTCTTTTGCAGGAACCGTCGCCGAGGAACGATCAGTCCACGACGCCCAGCGGGTCGCCGTGGTCGTGGCCGCTCCGCCCACGGCGTCGCTCAACTCACTGAGCTGCCTGGGGGGCTGCGGTTCCAGCCGTACGCATAGACAACGCGATACGCTCGGCAGTTCCCACGGGGATCTCACCGACTACCGTGACCATTACGTCACCGTCGCTGGTGCCGAGCCTACGGGACACAGCCACTGTCGGACCGAGCTCGACGCGAACGTCCTCCACCGGCGCACCGTGCAGGGGCTCGAGGAAGACCGAGAAGCGCGCCAGGCCGTCTCCATAGAGCAGACAGGCCACCGGATCGGACGATACGGGACTCTGCCGTTGGATGGCACTGGTGAGGGTGAAGCCCTCGGGCAGCCAGTCGGAACGCCAGTTGTTGGCCAGGGTCTTCGGCGCCTCGGCGAAGCGCACAGGCTTGCAATCCTGCCCAGCCTGAAGCATGGCATCACCCGGAACCTGGGATGTATCGATCTGGGTGAACTGGAAGCGTTCCAGCAACATGCCCTTCTCATTGAGCAGCAGCGACTTGAGCGGCAGGCCGGTTTCCCGGTCCAGATGCAACTCGAAGCCGTAACGGTGCTGATCACGAGGATTGAGCGACAGGACGATCGCCTGTCGCCCCGCAACCCGCGATTCGCCCACCACGCTCATGTCATAGGACTTGGCGATCTGGGCGGCATCGAGGTCGCGGGCCGGCCAGACCTGGCCATCGCCCATCTGGTCGGAAAGCGCGCCACTCACGCATTCTGTGCGTCCATCCACGCGGAGGATTTCCTGGGCGGGGCCATCGAGCTGCTGCAGCCGTTCACGCACCTTGCCGGCGGCATCGACGCGATGCCAGACCTGATGGGTGGAAAAGCTGCCACTTCGCTCGTAGACGAAAGTGCCCTGGAAATTCTGCCGCTGTTCGGCATCAGCGAGTCGCTTCAGCCAATCCTGCGCATCGGCGGCGTGGGCGGCCTGAGCCAGCCATCCGCCACCGAGCAGTACGAAGATTGGAAATGCGCGCATGTTTCTCCTTAGCGGCTTTCCAGACTGGCAGCACGTGCGTACGGCAGCGCACTGTCGGTCCCACTCATGGCAGCCTGCTGCGCATGCTGACGCAGGTACGCCGGCAGACGCTGATCATGCCAGCCGGACGTCGCTTGCGCGGCACCGGACAGCGGCGGACGCACGCCTTGCGAATCGGTGCTGTAGCCGGCCAGGACGGTGCCCTGGCTCGCCTGCGGTGCACTGATCACCGGCTGCGATGCGCCTTGCTGAGCCAGTTGCTGGGTGCCCACTTCGTCCTGGTTGTACATGCGCACACCTGCCAGCACGGCCAGGGTCACCGAAGCGGCGACGGCCAGACGGCCAAGGTTGCGCCAGGGCCCGCGAACGGGCTGAGCGGGCAACGCTTCATCGGCCAGCGCGGCGGAAACCGCGGCGGCGATGTCGAGGCGCGGCTCGATCAGTTCCTTGTGCATCACGGCACGGGCGATCTGGTAACGGGACCAGGTGGAACGCAGCTCCTCATCGCCGCTGGAAGCGAGCACACGCCGCAACTCCAGTTCATCCGCTTCGTTATCCATCACCGCGGACAGCGATTCCTGCAGGGCTTCACGACTCATGGCGATTCCTCTCTTAGCTGTCGCCGCTGTCTCAGGATTCCTGCAACAAAGGTTGCAGGGCTTTATCGATAGCTTCTCGCGCCCTGAAAATACGCGAGCGAACCGTACCAACCGGACATTGCATGACGCTGGCGATGTCCTCGTAACTCAGACCATCGAATTCACGTAAAGTCAGCGCAGTACGCAAATCTTCCGGCAATTGCTGAATGGTCCGATGGACGGTGCCTTCGATCTCATCCCGCAGCAATGCTCGTTCCGGTGATTCGTTGTCCTTGAGGGCATGATCGCCGTCGTAGAACTCCGCATCCTCGGCACTTACATCGCTATCCGGTGGGCGCCGACCGCGCGCCACCAGATGGTTCTTCGCCGTGTTGATGGCGATGCGGTACAGCCATGTATAGAAAGCGCTGTCACCGCGAAAATTACCAAGTGCGCGATAGGCCTTGATGAAGGCCTCCTGAGCAACATCCTGAGCTTCCTGGGCGTCGTGGACGAATCGCACGATCAGCCCCAGTATCTTGTGCTGATACTTCAGCACCAGAAGATCGAAAGCTCGTTTGTCGCCTCGCTGCACCCGTTCGACCAGTTGCTGATCCTGTTCCTGGGTTAGCATGGACACTCCTCGTTGGAGCTCGAGGGGCGTTGCGCCAGCCAGTGGATCGGCTTGCCAAAATAGACTCGGGCGTTGCGCAAAAGTTCTCCCCTCCAAGCAAGCTTCCTACAAGACTGTTTCCGTCTTGCACGGAATCGCGCAGCAAGGCACTGGCCACTGCTGCGCGGATAATTTTTCGCCTGATTTGCCGCTGCCTGGAGCGCAAGAAGCGCACCGCGGCACAACTCAGCAAGCATGTCATCTCATGTGCGACGGAAGTAAGAAACCATGAGGACTAAGAAAGTTCCCAGGATTCTCTACCGGACATAAGCCCGCTATTGTGCCGCCCACCCCCTCTATATACTAGTGGCCGCATTTTCGCGGGAACCCGACATGAGCCAACACTTTCAGCACGACGTCCTGGTGATCGGCAGCGGTGCGGCCGGCCTCACTTTGGCGCTGACGTTACCCGCGCACCTGCGCATCGCCGTCCTGAGTAAAGGTGACCTTTCCAACGGGTCAACCTACTGGGCCCAGGGCGGTGTCGCGGCGGTTCTGGATGACACCGATACGGTGGACTCCCATGTCGAGGACACTCTCGTCGCCGGCGCCGGACTCTGCCGCGAAGACGCCGTGCGCTTCACCGTGGAAAACAGCCGCCAGGCCATCCAGTGGCTGATCGACCAGGGCGTGCCCTTCACCCGCGATGACGAACATGACCGCGAGGACGGTGGCTTCGAATTCCACCTCACCCGCGAAGGCGGCCACAGCCACCGGCGCATCATCCATGCCGCCGACGCCACCGGCGCCGCCATCTTCAATACCCTGCTGGCCCAGGCCCGCCAACGCCCGAACATCGAGCTGCTGGAACAGCGCGTCGCCGTCGACCTGATCACCGAGCGCAAGCTCGGCCTGGATGGCCACCGCTGCCTCGGCGCCTACGTGCTCAACCGCGCCAGCGGCGAAGTCGACACCTACGGTGCGCGCTTCACCGCCCTCGCCTCCGGCGGCGCGGCCAAGGTCTACCTCTATACCAGCAACCCCGACGGCGCCTGTGGCGACGGCATCGCCATGGCCTGGCGCGCCGGCTGCCGGGTGGGCAACCTGGAGTTCAACCAGTTCCACCCCACCTGCCTCTACCACCCACAGGCCAAGAGCTTCCTCATCACCGAAGCCGTGCGCGGCGAAGGCGGCCTGCTCAAGCTGCCCAACGGCGAACGTTTCATGCAGCGCTTCGACCCGCGCGCCGAACTGGCCCCGCGCGACATCGTCGCCCGCGCCATCGACCACGAGATGAAGCGCCTGGGCATCGACTGCGTCTACCTGGACATCAGCCACAAGCCCGCCGAGTTCGTCAAAAACCACTTCCCCACCGTTTATGAGCGCTGCCTGGACTTCGGCATCGACATCACCCGCCAGCCCATCCCGGTGGTGCCGGCGGCGCACTACACCTGCGGTGGCGTGGTGGTGGACAAGGACGGCCACACCGACATCCCCGGCCTCTACGCCATCGGCGAAACCAGCTTCACCGGCCTGCACGGCGCCAACCGCATGGCCAGCAACTCGCTGCTGGAATGCTTCGTCTACGCCCGCGCCGCCGCCCAGGACATGCTCGCCCAGCTCGACGCCATTCCCCTGCCCGCCAGCCTGCCGGCCTGGGACGCCAGCCAGGTCACCGACTCGGACGAAGACGTGATCATTGCGCACAACTGGGACGAACTGCGGCGATTCATGTGGGACTACGTCGGCATCGTGCGCACCAACAAGCGCCTGCAGCGCGCCCAGCACCGGGTGCGCCTGCTGCTCAGCGAGATCGACGAGTTCTACAGCAACTACAAGGTCAGCCGCGACCTGATCGAGCTGCGCAACCTGGCCCAGGTCGCCGAGTTGATGATCGAATCGGCCATGCAGCGCCGCGAGAGCCGTGGCCTGCACTACACGCTCGACTACCCCGAGCAGTTGGCCGAGGCCCGCGACACTATCCTGGCGCCGTCCATCTATGGCGATTGAAACGCAGGTGCATGCGCAAGCGCCTGTGGCTCTCGCCATCCAGTGAATCGGCGGGGATGCACAATCCCCGCCCGATCAACGCCCCTTCGCAGCGATAGACCAGCAGCACCGCCATCGGCAGCGCCAGGCTGTCGGGGCTCAGGTGCACGGGAAACCATTCGCCATCGTGGCGCCGCAGCCGCAAGCCATCGGCGTCCAGGCGCAGGCCACGCACGGAAGAGGAACGGGCCAGCAGCACCTGGCGCGGCAGCACCCAGGCGGCATGGGCCAGGCAGGCGAGAACCCCCAGCAACCGCGCCCACAAAGGCAGGTCAGCGCAGGCCACGGCCATCAGGGCCAGGGAAAACAGGGACAGGTAGAGCACCAGCAGGCGCCGCGACGGGCGCCAGTGGCATTCGAAGGTGCTACTTCGGCTGGACACGGTCCAGGATCATTTTCACGATGTAGCGCAGGTCGGCGTCTTCCGGCTCGCCGCGCTGCATGAACCAGCCGAACATGTCCTGGTCTTCGCATTCGAGCAGCTTGCGGAAGCGCGCCTGATCCTCCTCGCCAAGGCTCGGGTAGACCTCCCGGACGAAAGGTACCAGCAGCACATCGAGCTCCAGCATGCCACGGCGGCTGTGCCAGAAGAGTCGGTTCAGTTCAGTTGCGTCGGCCATCAGAGCGCCTCCAGGAATGAGGGCGGCAGTATAACGGCCCGAGCGGCATGCGGCACCCGCTGACAACGGGGATGCCGGGCTCTATCATGACGCTCCGGACCTCAATTCCTGCGATATCCAATGGCCGACTCAGCATTCTTCTGCCCGCTCACCCACGAAGGCCTGCTCGCCGTCCGTGGCGTGGACGCCGCCAAGTTCCTCCAGGGCCAGGTCACCTGCAACCTCGCCTACCTCGACGACAAGACCGCCAGCCTCGGCGCCCGCTGCACCCCCAAGGGCCGCATGGTCTCCAGCTTCCGCATTCTTTCCGAAGGCGACGGCTACCTGCTGGCGCTCGACGCTGCCCTGCTGGATGCACAACTGGCCGACCTGAAAAAGTACGCCGTGTTCTCCAAGTCCACCCTCGGTGATGAAAGCAGCGACTGGGTGCGCTTCGGCGTCGCCGGTGGTGACGCCGTGCTGCAAGGCCTGGGCCTCGAACTGCCGCCGGAAGCCGACAGCCTGGCCCGTGCCAATGGCCTCATCGCCCTGCGCCTGTCCAATGGCCGCAGCGAACTCTGGGCACCGCGTGGCCAGGCCGACACCCTGCACACACGCCTCGCCGCCGACCTGCCCGAGGCGCCGCTGGACGCCTGGCTGCTCGGCCAGGTCCGCGCCGGCATCGGCCAGGTCTTCGCCGCCACCCGCGAGCTGTTCATCCCGCAGATGATCAACCTCCAGGCGGTCGGTGGCGTCAGCTTCAAGAAGGGCTGCTACACCGGGCAGGAAATCGTCGCCCGCATGCAGTACCTGGGCAAACTCAAGCGCCGCCTGCAGCGCCTTGCCCTGCCCGCCGGGGAACGCCCGCAGCCGGGCGCCGAACTCTTCTCCCCGGTGCACCAGAGCAGCGTGGGCGAAGTGGTGCTGGCGGCCCCGGCAGAAAACGGATTCGAATTGCTCGCCGTGCTCCAGGAAGATGCGGTGAATGACGGACGGATCCACCTGGGCGCGGCCGATGGCCCCGCCCTGACTCTGCTGAACCTGCCTTACGTACTGGATGCCGACCGCGAGATTCAGCGGTAGACAGCACCGACCCGTCCCCTTTTTCCAAGAGAGCATCCATGAGCAAACTCGCAGAACGCGTCCAGCAAGAACTGATCAACGCCATCGACAACGACGAGCTGGTCTTGCCGACCCTCCCCGAGGTCGCCCTCAAGGTGCGCGAAGCCGCCGAGGACCCGGACGTCAGCATCCCCGCCCTGTCGAAGGTGATCGGCAACGATGCCGCCCTCACTGCGCGCATCATCAAGGTGGTCAACAGCCCGCTGCTGCGCACCAACAAGGAAATCACCGACCTGCAGATGGCCATCAGCCGCCTGGGGATCAACTACACCTGCAACCTGGCCACCGGCCTGGCCATGGAGCAGATGTTCCAGGCCACCTCCGACGTGGTCGACCGCAAGATGCGCGAAGTGTGGAACAAGAGCACCGAGATCGCCGGCATCTGCCACGTGCTCTGCCGCCACTACACCCGCCTCGCCCCGGACCAGGCGACCCTGGCCGGCCTGGTGCACCAGATCGGCGTGCTGCCGATCCTCACCTACGCCGAGGAGCACTACGAGCTGCTGGCCGACTCCATCAGCCTCAACCACGTGATCGAGCGCATCCACCCGGTCATCGGCGACCGCATCCTGCGCGCCTGGGAATTCCCCGAGCCGATCGCCCAGGTGCCGAGCCAGTTCCTCGACTTCACCCGCAACTCGCCCAAGGTCGACTACGTCGACATCGTCCAGGTCGCCACCCTGCAGAGCTACCTGGGCAGCGAGCACCCCTACACCCAGCTGGACTGGAGCCAGATCCCGGCGTTCGCCAAGCTGGGCCTCGACCCGCAGGTGGACATGCAGGCCGACGAAGACCTCTCCGCCGCCATGGAAGCGGCCATGGGTATGCTGCAGTAATACAGCGGTAACGCGCATCCGCGAAAACCTCACTAGACTCCGGGCATTCCGGAGTTCAAGGATGTAACGGATGCGCACCCTCCTCCTGTTCCTCTCCCTCTGCCTGGGCGGCTTCTGCACCGCCCAGGAGCTGCGCCTCACCAACGGTGAATGGGCGCCCTATCTCGGCGAGAAGCTGCCCTACCAGGGCGTCGCCTCGCGCATCGTCGCCGAAGCCTTCGCCCTGGAAGGGATCGACGTGCGCTGGGAGTTCTACCCCTGGGCCCGCGCCCTGCGCCTGGCCGAACGCGGCGAACGCGACGGCAGCGCGGTCTGGCTGCGCAACCCCGAGCGCGACCAGCACTTCTTCGTCAGCGAACCGGTGATCGAAAGCGGCTACTACCTGTTCCACCGCAACGACCTGGCGCTCGACTGGCAACAGATCGACGACCTCGCCCAGCTGCGCTTCGGCGCCACCCTCGGCTATGACTACGGCGAAGCCTTCCAGCGTGCCGAACGCGAGGGCCGCCTCAAGGTGCAGCGCCTGCCCAGCGAGGAACAGGGCCTGCGCATGCTGCTGGCCGGGCGCATCGACGTATTCCCGGTGGACAAGATCGTCGCCATCGCCATGCTCCAGGACAACTTCACCAGCGCCGAGCGCGCTCGTGTCAGCTTCCATGCCCGCCCGCTGCGCAGCGACTCCCTGCACCTGCTGCTGTCGCGCACCGACCCGGCCAATGCCGAACGCATCACGCGCTTCAACCGGGGCCTGGCACGCCTGCGCGAGAGCGGCAAGGTCGCCCGCTACCTGCTCGAAGCCCAACAACCGCTGAGCATGCTGCCCTAGGCCGGCGGAAAGCTGACTCGCACCCGCAAGCCACCCGAGGCGCCGTCATGCAGGCTGATGTCCGCCAGGTGCGCCCGGCAGATTTCCCCGACTATCGCCAGGCCCAGCCCCGCGCCACTGACCTGCGGCGATCGCCGGTAGAAGCGCTCGAACACCTTGTCGCGGTCCTCGGCGGGGATGCCGCTGCCATCGTCCTCCACCTCCAGCACCGCCGGCGCGAGCACCCGCAGGGTCACATTGCCGCCCTTCGGCGTGTGCGCCAGGGCGTTGTCCACGAGGTTGCTCAGCAGCTCGTTGAGCAGCGTCGGCTCGCCCATCACCCAGGCCATGTCCTCCGCCTCCAGGGCCAGGGCGATGCCCCGCGCATGGGCCAGCGGCGCCAGGGCCATGCCCAGCTCGCGGGCCAGGGCGCCCAGCTCGATGCGCTCGGCCCCTCCCTCGGCGATGGCGCGCGCGCCGCTCTCGATGCGCGCCAGGGACAACAGTTGGTTGGCCAGATGGGTCAGCCGGTCGGTGTTGGCGGCGGTGTCCTCCAGGGTGCGATACCACTGCGCGGGCTCCCGCTCGCGCAACCCCAGCTCCACCCGAGCCTTTAGCGCCGCCAGCGGCGTGCGCAATTCGTGGGAGGCATCGGCGATAAAGTCGGCCTGGCGCTGGAACAAGCCGCGCAGACGCTCGGTGAACTGGTTCAGTGCATCCACCAGTGGCTTCAGCTCGGTCTGCACCGCCACCACCGGCAACGGCCGCAGGTCGTCGGCCTGGCGCTCTTCCACGGCATTGCGCAGCTGGTTCAGCGGGCGCAGGGCGGCGCTCACCACCAGCCACACCAGGGCCAGGGCCGCCAGCGACATCACTGCCAGGCGCCACAGGCTGTCCACCAGCAGGCCGCGGGCCAGGCGCTCGCGGGCCTCCTCGGTCTCGGCCACGCGGATCTCCGCCATGCCGTTGATGCTCTCCTCGCTCACCGGCCGCAGCAGGCTCACCACGCGCACGTCCACGCCGTCGTAACGGGCATCGTAGAAACGCGCCAGGGCCGGGTAATCATCGGTACGTGTCGTGCCCTTCGGTGGGCCGGGCAGGTTCTCGTAGCCGGAAACCAGTTTTCCCTCGATATCGGTCACCTGGTAGAAGATGCGCCCCGCGCTGTCGTAGGCGAAGGTGTCCAGCGCCACATAGGGCACATCGGCCTTGAGCCGGCCATCCGCCTCGTAGAGCCCGGCGGAGATGGCCCGCGCCGAGGCCAGCAACGTGCGGTCATAGGCGGTGTCGGCGGCATCGCGGGCGCTCCAGTAGGCGCTCATGCTGACGATCACCAGCAGCACCGCCAGCAGCGCCGCCAGGCGCCGCAGCAGCCGCCCCCGCAAGCTGCCGGCTTCACGCATCCTGGTGTTCCAGCAGGTAGCCCAGGCCACGGAAGGTGACGATGCGCACCGCGCTGCCTTCGAGCTTCTTGCGCAGGCGGTGGATGTAGATCTCGATGGCGTCGGGGCTGGCGTCCTGGTCCAGGCCGAACACCTGGGACGCCAGCTGCTCCTTGCTCATCACCCGACCGGGCCGGGCGATCAGCACCTCCAGCACCGCCTGCTCGCGGGAGGTCAGGGTCAGCACCTCGTCGTCCAGGCTGAAGCGCCGCGTCCCCAGGTCATAGAGCAGGGGCCCGCAGCGCTGCTGCTGTTCGCCGCCGAGCACGCTGCGCCGCAACAGCGCCTTGACCCGCGCCTCCAGTTCGGTGAGTTCGAAGGGCTTGGCCAGATAGTCGTCCGCGCCGAGGTTGAGGCCGTGCACCCGGTCCTTCACCTCGCCGCGCGCCGTCAGCATCAGCACCGGCAGGGTCTTGCCGCGCCCGCGCAGGCGCGCCAGCACCTCGAAACCGTCCAGCCGCGGCAGCCCCACGTCGAGCACCGCCAGGGCGTAATCCTCGCTGGCCAGGGCCAGGTCGGCCGCCACGCCGTCGTGCAGCACGTCCACCGTCCAGCCCACGGCCTTGAAGGCCTGGGCGATGCTCTCGGCCAGTTGGGGGTGGTCTTCGACCAGCAGGATTCGCAAGGCGGGGTACTCCGGAGAACGGCGATCGGGCTGAAGTGTAACGGCCCGAAAGCCGCTGTGAATGGCACGCAGGATTTCTTTCACGCTGAAAGGCTGGCGAAAGTTTCACCCCCTAGCATCCGGCCAGGGTGGCAAGAACCACCCACAGACGCAGGCTCATGGTCGGGCCCGCGCTAACAAAAACAAGAATTGGAGACCAACGATGCTCACTGCCTCCCGGCAGGCGCTGCCGCCTGTTCGCACCCTCACCCTAGCCATCGCCGGCTGCACCCTGGCCCCCTTCGCCCAGGCTGACTTCATCAAGGACAGCACGGCGACCCTCGAAGCCCGCAACATCTACCTGAACCGCGACTTCCGCGATGGCGACGGCCAGTCCCGCCGCGACGAATGGGCCCAGGGCTTCATCCTCAACATCGAATCCGGCTACACCGAAGGCACCGTCGGCTTCGGCCTGGACGCCCTCGGCATGCTCGGTATCAAGCTCGACTCCGGTCGCGGCCAGAGCGGCACCGACCTGCTGCCGGTGCAGGACGACGGCGGCACCCCGGACGAATACGGCAAGCTCGGCCTCACCGCCAAGGTGCGTTTCTCCAAGAGCGAGCTGCGCCTGGGCAGCCACATCCCCGAGCTGCCGGTGGTCAAGGCCAGCGACAGCCGCATCCTGCCCCAGGTGTTCGAGGGCGGCCTGCTGACTTCCAAGGAACTCGACGGCCTGACCTTCAACGGTGGCCGCCTGCGCGAGGTCAAGGACCGCGCCTCGACCAACTCCGAAGACCTCGCCCTGAACAACAAGAACCGCCGCTTCGCCAGCGGTGCCAGCGGCTCGCACTTCGACCTGGCCGGCGCCGACTACGCCTTCAGCAAGCAGCTCACCGGGCGCTACTACTTCGCCGAGCTGGACGACGTCTACCGCCAGCACTTCTTCGGCCTGCTGGCCAGCCAGCCCCTGGGCAGCGGCACCCTCAGCGCCGACCTGCGCTACGCCATCAGCGACGACAGCGGCCGCGCCGACGCCGGCAAGGTGGACAACCGCGCCCTCAACGGCATGCTCAGCTACGGCCAGGGCAGCCACAAGGTCGGCCTCGGCTACCAGCGCATGAGCGGCGACACCGGCTTCGCCTACATCGATGGCACCGACCCCTTCCTGGTCAACTTCGTGCAGATCAACGACTTCGCCAACGCCGACCAGCGTTCCTGGCAGGCCCGCTACGACCTGGACTTCACCGCCATGGGCGTGCCTGGCCTGAGCTTCATGACCCGCTACATCACCAGCGACAACGCCGAGGTCACCAACAGCGCCGAGGAAGGCCGCGAATGGGAGCGCGACGTCGAATTCAAGTACGTGGTGCAGAGTGGCACGCTCAAGGACCTCACCTTCCGCGCCCGCCACGCCGGCTTCCGTTCCAACTTCGCCCGTGACGCGGACGAGCTGCGCCTGATCGTCAGCTACGCCCTGCCGATCTGGTGATCCACAATAAGACTCCACAGGAGAACCCCCGATGAAGATCGCTCTCACCCGCCTCGCCCTCGCCGCATCCTGCCTGCTGCTCTCCAGCCAGTTGCTGGCTGAGCCCAAGCGCCCCGAGTGCATCGCCCCGGCCGCGCCCGGCGGCGGCTTCGACCTCACCTGCAAGCTGGCGCAAAGCGCCCTGATGGACGCCAAGCTGCTGAGCAAGCCGATGCGCGTCACCTACATGCCCGGCGGCGTCGGCGCGGTGGCCTACAACGCCGTGGTCGCCCAGCGCCCCGGTGACGCCGGCACCCTCACCGCCTGGTCCAGCGGCTCGCTGCTCAACCTCGCCCAGGGCAAGTTCGGCCGCTTCGACGAGAACGCCGTGCGCTGGCTGGCCGGCATCGGCACCAGCTACGGCGCCATCGCCGTGCGTAACGATTCGCCCTACAAGAACCTCGACGACCTGGTCAAAGCCCTCAAGGCCGACCCGGGCAAGGTGGTGATCGGATCCTCCGGCACCGTCGGCAGCCAGGACTGGATGCAGACCGCGCTACTGGCCAAGGCCGCCGGTATCGACCCGCGCAACCTGCGCTACGTGGCCCTGGAAGGCGGCGGCGAGATCGCCACCGCGCTGCTCGGCGGGCACATCCAGGTGGGTAGCACCGACATCTCCGACTCCATGCCGCACATCCTCGCCGGCAACATGCGCATCCTCGCCGTGCTCTCCGACGAACGCCTGCCGGGTGAGGACAAGGCCAACATCCCCACCGCCAAGGAACAGGGCTACGACATCAGCTGGCCGGTGGTGCGTGGCTTCTACCTCGGGCCCAAGGTCAGCGACGAGGACTACGCCTGGTGGAAGGCCGCCTTCGACCAGCTGCTGGCCTCCGAGGACTTCGCCAAGCTGCGCGACCAGCGCGAGCTGTTCCCCTTCGCCATGACCGGCCCGGAACTGGACGCCTACGTGAAAACGCGCGTCGCCCAGTACAAGCAGATGGCCCAGGAATTCGGCCTGACCCAATAAGGCTCACCGCCGCAGCCGGCTGAGCGCCCCGCCAGCCGGCCCTCCGCGCCTTCGATCCGCGAGGAATTCACCATGCTTTTTCAACGCCTGTTCAGTCTGGGCTGGCTCGCTGCATGCCTGGTTTTTGCCGTGCTGGCCTGGGACTACCACGCCGCCTTCTCCTACGAGCCGGTCGGCCCGCGCGCCTTCCCCCTGCTGATGCTGGGGCTGATGGCCGCCGCGCTGGTCTGGCTGACGCTGCGCCCCACCCCGGTGGCGCACACGCACGACGAGCAGCCGCTGGACGCCGCCAGCCTGCGCAAGGTGGCCGCCTGCATCGCCCTGCTGCTGGTCTACGCCGGGCTCTTCGAGCCGCTGGGCTTCATCCTCTCCAGCAGCCTCGTCGGCGTCTTCATGGCGCGCCTCTACGGCGGCCGCTGGCTGCCCAGTGCCATCGCCGCGCTGCTGATCAGCGTCGGCCTCTACCTGCTGTTCGACAAGACCCTCGACGTGCCGCTGCCGCTGGGCGTCCTCGACTTCCTGGAGTGATGACATGGAAACCTTGAGCTACCTGGGCCAGGGCTTCGGCGTTGCCCTTTCCCCCTACAACCTGGTCACTGCGCTGGTGGGCACCCTGATCGGTACCATCGTCGGCCTGCTGCCGGGCCTCGGCCCGATCAACGGCGTGGCCCTGCTGATTCCGGTGGCCTTCGCCCTCGGCCTGCCACCGGAGTCGGCGCTGATCCTCCTCGCCGCCGTCTACCTGGGCTGCGAATACGGTGGGCGCATCAGCTCCATCCTGCTCAACATCCCCGGTGAAGCCTCCACCGTGATGACCACCCTCGACGGCTACCCCATGGCCCGCCAGGGCCTGGCCGGCGTGGCCCTGTCGCTGTCGGCCTGGAGTTCCTTCATCGGCGCCTTCATCGCCACCTGCGGCATGGTGCTGTTCGCCCCGCTGCTGGCCAAGTGGGCCATCGCCTTCGGCCCGGCGGAGTACTTCGTGCTCATGGTCTTCGCCATCGTCGCCCTGGGCGGCATGGCCGGCGACCGGCCGATGAAAACCTTCATCGCCGCCCTGCTCGGCCTGTTCCTCTCCACCATCGGTATCGACGCCAACAGCGGCGTGTACCGCTTCACCTTCGACAGCATCCACGTCGCCGACGGCATCCAGTTCGTGGTGCTGGTACTGGGCCTGTTCTCGGTGAGCGAGATCCTCCTGTTGCTGGAGAAGACTCACCACGGCCACGTTGCGGTGAAGGCCACCGGGCGCATGCTGTTCAACGTCAAGGAGGCCGCTTCGGTGGCCGTGGTCAACCTGCGCTGCGGGGTCATGGGCTTCATCCTCGGCGTGCTGCCCGGTGCTGGCGCCACCCTGGCCAGCGCCGTGGCCTACATGACCGAGAAGAAGCTGGCCGGCGACAGCGGCACGTTCGGCAAGGGCGACATGCGCGGCCTGGCGGCACCGGAAACCGCCATCGGCGCCTCCGCCTGCGGCGCCATGGTGCCGATGCTGACCCTCGGCGTTCCCGGCTCCGGCACCACCGCGGTGATGATCGGCGCGCTGACGCTCTACAACATCACCCCCGGCCCGATGCTGTTCCAGCAGCAACCGGACATCGTCTGGGGCCTGATCGCCTCGCTGTTCATCGCCAACCTCATGCTGGTGATCCTCAACATCCCGATGATCCGGTTGTTCACCCGCATCCTCAACGTGCCCAACTGGGTGCTGGTGCCGGTGATCGCCATCATCACCTCCATCGGCGTCTACGCCGTGCACGCCACCACCTTCGACCTGTTCCTGATGGTCGCCATCGGCATCTTCGGCTACATCCTGCGCAAGCTGGACTTCCCCCTGTCGCCGCTGCTGCTGGGCTTCATCCTCGGCGGGCTGATGGAGCAGAACCTGCGCCGTGCGCTGTCCATCTCCAACGGTGAGCTGGGCATCCTCTGGTCCAGCCCCATCACCCTCGGCACCTGGGCCCTGGTGCTGGTGATGCTGGCCCTGCCGCTGGTGCGCATCTGGCGCCGCCGCAGCGCCCAGCGCAAGGCCCTGGCCGGTGCCTGAGGGATGGCGCGCCTGGTGGGCCACCCCGCTAGTGGGCGCGGTGGGCGGGCTGCTGGCCAGCCTCGCCCACTGGCCGCTGCCCTGGATGATCGGCGCCCTGGTGGCGGTCATCCTGTTCCGCTGCACCACCCCCTGGCAGATCCGTGATCTGCCAGGGGGCCGCAAGACCGGGCAATGGATCATCGGCATCGGCATCGGCCTGCACTTCTCCCCCGCCGTGGTGGAGCAGGTGCTGGCGCACTTCTGGCTGATCCTCTTCGGCGCCCTGTTCACCACCCTCTCCAGCGCCGCCGCCGTGTGGCTGCTGCGGCGCACCGGGGAAGACCCGGCCACCGCCTTCTTCTCCAGCATGCCCGGCGGCTCGGGGGAGATGGTCAACCTCGGCCTGCGCAACGGCGCCTCCCCCAGCCGCGTGGCGGCCGGGCAGAGCCTGCGCGTGGTGGCCGTGGTGCTCTGCGTGCCGGCGGTGTTCAAGCTGCTGCTGGGCGACGGCCCGGCGCTGCACCCGGTCGCGCCGGTGGACTGGGCCTGGCTGGCCCTACTGGTGCCCGCCGGCGGCCTGCTGGCGCTGCTCTGGCAACGCCTGCGCCAGCCCAACCCCTGGCTGTTCGGACCGCTGCTGGTCAGCGCCACCGCCAGCATCCTCTACGACCTGCACCTGGGCCTGCCCCCCGGCGCCAGCCAGGTCGGCCAGTTGCTGATCGGCAGCGGCCTGGGCTGCCACTTCGATCGCGCCTTCTTCCGCCGCGCCCCCAGCTTCCTCGCCCGCACTTTGCTGGGCACCGCACTGATGATCGGCGCCGCCACCCTCTGCGCCCTCGGCCTGGGCTGGCTCACCGCCCTGGACATACGCTCGCTGACCCTGGGCATGATGCCCGGCGGCATCGCCGAGATGAGCCTCACCGCCGAGACCCTGCAGCTCTCCGTCCCCCTGGTCACCGCCTTGCAGGTGCTGCGCCTGCTGCTGGTGCTGTTCCTCGCCGAACCCATCTACCGCCGCTGGCGCCAGCGCGCCCGCCCGTAGGTTGGCACCCAGTACAGCGAGGCCGTATCGCGAATGGATTGGCTCCCACGAGGAGCGGCCATTTGATTAACGGATATGTCCCCACGCTCCGCTTGGCGGGGGCCCTGTCCTATCCTCTTGGCCATGCCCTGCCGCCCACGGTGATCCCATGCCGCGTCCGCGCGCCCTCGCGCCCCTCCGCTGGCTGCCGCTCTTCGCGGCGCTGCTGCTTCTCGGCGCCTGCAGCCGCCTGGACCTCGCCTACCGCAACCTCGATTGGCTGATCCCCTGGTCCATCGCCGACTACGTCAGCCTGCACAAGGCCCAGCGCGCCTGGCTGGAACCGCGCATTCAGGCACACCTGCGCTGGCACTGCAGCACCCAGTTGCCACGCTACGCCGCCTGGCTGCAGGAGGTGGCAACCCTGGGCCAGGCCGAGCGACTGGATGCCGGGCAACTGCTCGAGCACATGCAGGGGTTCAAGGAAGCCATCGACGCCGTCGCCGTGGAGATCACCCCCACCAGCGTTTCGCTGCTGCAGGGGCTCGACCCCGAGCAGGTGGAGGAACTGAACACCTCGCTGGACGAGAAGGAACGCAAGCTGCGCAAGGAGCACCTGATCCCGCGTGACGAGCAGGTCGAACAGCGCCGCGAACGCATGGAGAAACGCCTCAAGCCCTGGTTCGGCACGCTCTCCGCCCAGCAGCAGGCGAAAGTGGATGCCTGGGCCGAAAGCCTCGGCGACAGCAACCTGTTGTGGGTGGATAACCGCAGGCTCTGGCAATCAGCCCTGCGCAGCGCCCTCGCCGAGCGCGACAGCCAGGATTTCGCGCCGCGCGTCGCGGCGCTGCTGCAGGACCGCGAAGCCTTCTGGAGCGACGCCTACCGGGCGCACTTCGAGCGCGGGCAGGTGGCCCTGTCGCAGTTGCTCGCCGATCTGTTCAATGCATCCAGCGCCAGCCAGCGCGAGCGCCTGCGCAGCCGCCTGCACGACCTGCAGCAGGACATCCGCCAGTTGCAGTGCCCGACGGCCTGAACCCGCCTCAGCCGCGCAGGCGCGCTCCGATCCAGGCCAGCACTGCCGTGGCCAGGCACAGGTGGAACAGGTCGACCCGGGGAATCCCGAGCCAGTCGCCCTGGGTGCCGATCACCAGCCCCGCCAGCAGGAACGCCAGGGAGCCGGCCACCGCCAGCGCCCAGCGCCGGGAACGCCCCGGCCAGGCCAGCGCCACCAGAGCCAGCGCGTTGCCCACCAGCGCCACAGGGGGCGGCACCAGCAGCATCGCCGCCGCCAGGGCCAGCAGCGCCAGGTGACGCGGCGCCCCCTGCAGCCAGACGAACGCTATCAGCGGCAAGCCAATGCGCGAGGAGACGAAGGCCAACTGGCGGTGCAGGTCGTCGACGGCGCTGAAGCCTGCATAGAGCACCGCCCCTGCCAACGCCGCCAGGGCCATGGAGACGAAGCCCGCCGCCCGCCAGCCCTCGCGCTCACGGCCATGGAGCCAGGCAGCCAGGAGGCAGGCGCTGGCCAGCAGCAGCTCGCCGCCGACATGGAGGATCAGCATCGGGGTGGAAACGAGCATGGGGCGTCCTGTCGTGAGCCAATGGGGATGCACGGCAGGCTACAGCGCGGGGATGACCCGGCGCATGGCGGCTCGCGCCAAAGCGCATGACGCCATGCGCCAGCGGCGTCAGAGCGGCGGCACGCTCCAATCGATGGGCGCCAGGCCGTGCTGCTCGAGGAACTTGTTGCAGCGGCTGAAGTGGCCGTTGCCGAGGAAGCCGCGGTAGGCCGACAGCGGCGAGGGGTGGGCGGAACGCAGCACCAGGTGCTTGGTGGAGTCGATCAGGCGCTGCTTGCTCTGCGCGTGGGCGCCCCAGAGCAGGAACACCAGGTTCGGCTGGTGCGCGCTGACGACCTCTATCACCCGGTCGGTGAAGGGCTGCCAGCCCTGGTTGGCGTGGGAACCGGCCCGGGCCTGCTCCACGGTCAGGGAGGTGTTGAGCAGCAGCACGCCCTGCTCGGCCCAGCTCTGCAAGTGGCCGTGGTCGGGCATGTCGATGTTCAGGTCGCGCTTGAGCTCCTTGTAGATGTTCAGCAGCGACGGCGGAATGGGCACGCCCGGCTGCACCGAGAAGCACAGGCCATGGGCCTGGCCGGGGCCGTGATAAGGGTCCTGGCCGATGATCACCACCTTCACCTCGTCCAGCGGCGTGGAGTTCAGCGCGTTGAAAATCATCGGGCCGGGCGGGAACACCACCTTGCCGTCGGCCTTCTCGGCGCGCAGGAACTCGCGCAGCGCCTTCATGTAGGGCTTGTCGAACTCGTCACGCAGGGCCTCTTTCCAACCCGCTTCGAGCTTTATCCGATCAACGGTCTCGGTCATCTCTCTTCCAGTTCTCTAGCGCCTTCCAGCGCGGATGAGGCGGGCGAAGGCCGCTCAATGGTCGGGCACCCTAAAAAATGCCCTCTACTCTTGTCAATCAAGGAGGACAAGGAGATCGCATCCGATGGACAACCGCCACGATGGCCTGAAGTTCTCGCTCTACAGCAGCTTCCTCAAGGGCAACGCCAAGGTGCCGCAGATGCCGGAAACCTCGCTGCGCCTGCGCAAGCTGCTGGCATCCGAGCACGCCTCGCTGGAACAGGTCACCCGCCTGCTGCACAGCAACCCGCCGCTCGCCGCCTACCTGCTGCAATTCGCCGAGACCCCGATGCTGCGCAACCTGCGCCAGGGCGTGAACCTGCAGGAGGTGATCGCGCGCCTGGGCATGCAGCGCCTCAACAACCTGGTGCTCAGCTTCGCCATCCAGCACCTGTTCACCAGCCAGGACCCGGCCCTGCAGAAGATCTTCCGCACCCGCTGGAATGCCGCCCTGCTCTGCGCCGCCCACAGCGCCTGCCTGGCCCAGTTGCTCACGCGCCTGCCCCTGGAAGATGCCCTGCTCGCCGGCCTGGTGCAGGACATCGGCAGCCTGCCGTTGCTCGACGAGTTGGAGCGCTGGCCGGAGGTCCCCCGCGAGGAGAGCGAGCTGCAGCGTCTCTGCGACCAGCTCTCTGCCGACATCGGGGTGATCGTGCTCACCAGCTGGAAGCTGCCGCCGCTGCTCATCGACTGCGCGCGCAACCGCAGCGACTGGTGCCGCGCGCACAAGGGCTCGGCGGACCTGGTGGACGTGGTGCAGGTGGCCCGCCAGTTGGCCGCGCGGGAACTCGACGATGAGCAACTGGTGCAGCTACCCGCCTGGCAGCGCCTGCTGGGGGAGCGCCTCGACAGCCTGCCGCCGGAGGCGGTACGCGCGGAGCTCGCCAGCGAGGTGGGCTTCTGGTTCAAGCTGCTCGGCGGCAAGGGCCACGCCTGAATCGCATCAGCCCTGGTGCAGCGCCCGGTAGTGGCTGGGCGCCATGCCCACCACCTTGCGGAACAGCCGCGAGAAGTAATAGACGTCCTCGTAGCCCAGTTGCTCGGCGATCTGGCGGATGCCCTGCTCGCCTTCGTCGAGCAGGCGACAAGCGTGGGCCATCTTCAACTGGATGAAATCCTGGATCGGCGCGTGCCCGGTCAGCGCGCGGTAGGTCTTGGCGAAGTGGAAGCGCGACAGCTTGAACTGCGCGGCCAGCTGGTCGAGGTTGAGGCTGTCGTGCAGGTGCGCGCGCATCACCGCCTGCACCGCATCGATGTCCAACACACGCCCGGACTTCAGCACCCCGCGCGCCGGCAGCACGGCGAGCGAGGTCAGCAGCGTCTGCAGTTGATGGGCGGCGTGGACGAAATGCAGCGGGTTGAGCCCATGGCGGCGAAGCCCCAGCAAGGCGTCGAAATCCGCCAGCAGGCGCGGCTGGGCACCGATGCGGCGCAGCCCGGCCGGCCCCAGGGGACGCAGGAAGTCCTCCACCAACTCCCCTTCGAAGTGCACCCAATAGATGCTCCAGGGCCGCTGCGGGTCGGCGCCGTAGGCGTGCATGCGCCCCTTGGGCAGCAGCAGCAGGTCGCCGCCGACCACGTCCAATCGTCCATCCCCGGTCTCCAGCCAGCCCTGGCCGGCACGGCAGTAGATGAGCAGGTGATCGTCCGGCGCCAGGCGCAGCATGCGGTGCCCACCAGCCTCCGGGTAGAAGCCCAGGGCCAGGGGGTAACAGCCCGCCGTCAGCGGATTACGCGCCAGCAGGCGGCGCAGGCGCGGTGGCGTGGTGAAGCGCACGCCATTGGCCGGCAAGGGCCAGTTGGAGGTTTCCACGGAGCGGCTCATGGTTGTTCTTGTCTGGGCCTGCAATCACAAGATCGTCCATCCAGGCGACAAGATCGTCAATCCACATCTGCCGTGCGCGCCGCTATAACGACAAGAAAACAACAAGACGCCCGGCACGGGTGGAGGACCAGATGACCAGGACGATTCCGCAACTCATCGACGGCGAATGGCGCGACAGCCGCTCCCGCGAGCTGATCGAAGTCACCGATCCCGCGACCCAGGCCGTGCTGGCCCTGGCGCCCAAGGCAACGCCCGAGGAAATCGAGGCCGCCATCGCCAGCGCCAAGCAGGCCTTCACCAGTTGGCGCGAGGTGCCGGTGTCGGAACGGGCGCGGCTGATGCTGCGCTACCAGCACCTGCTCAAGGAGCACCACGACGAGCTGGCCGAAATCCTCGCCAGCGAGACCGGCAAGACCTTCGCCGATGCCAAGGGCGACGTCTGGCGCGGCATCGAGGTGGCCGAGCACGCCGCCAACATTGCCAGCCTGATGATGGGCGAGACGGTGGAGAACGTGGCCCGCGAGATCGACACCGCCAGCTGGGTCCAGCCCCTGGGCGTGTGCGTCGGCATCACCCCCTTCAACTTCCCGGCGATGATCCCGCTGTGGATGTTTCCCCTGGCCATCGCCTGCGGCAACACCTTCATCCTCAAGCCGTCCGAGCAGGACCCGCTGACCCCCAACCGCCTCGCCGAGCTGTTCCTCGAAGCCGGTGCCCCCAAGGGCGTGCTGCAGGTGCTGCATGGTGGCCGCGAGCAGGTGGACGCCCTGCTCACTCACCCGGACATCCGCGCCATCTCCTTCGTCGGCTCGGTGCCGGTGGGCCAGCACATCTACCGCACCGGCACCGCGCACCTGAAGCGCGTGCAGGCCTTCGCCGGCGCCAAGAACCACATGGTGATCATGCCCGACGCCAACAAGGACCAGGTCCTCAGCAACCTGCTGGGCGCCAGCTGCGGCGCCGCCGGCCAGCGCTGCATGGCCATCAGCGTGGCGGTGTTCGTCGGCGCGGCGCGGGAGTGGATCCCCGAGCTGGCCGCGCAGATGGCCGAGCTCAAGCCCGGCCACTGGCAGGACGCCCACGCCGCCTACGGCCCGCTGATCAGCCAGCAGGCCAAGCAGCGCGTGCAACGGCTGATCGCCGAGGGCAAGGCCGAGGGCGCCGACTGCCTGCTGGATGGCTCCCACTGCGAAGTGGCGGGCTACCCCGACGGCAACTGGCTGGGCCCGACCCTGTTCCGCGGCGTGACCACCAAGATGGGCCTGTACCGCGAAGAGATCTTCGGCCCGGTGCTGGCCTGCATGGAGGTGGACGACCTCAACGCCGCCATCGAGCTGGTCAACGCCAGCCCCTACGGCAACGGCACCAGCATCTTCACCCGCTCGGGCGGCGCCGCGCGGCACTTCCAGCATACGGTGGAGGTGGGCCAGGTGGGCATCAACGTGCCGATCCCGGTGCCGCTGCCATTCTTCTCCTTCACCGGCTGGAAGGGCTCCTTCTATGGCGACCTGCATGCCTACGGCAAGCAGGCGGTGCGCTTCTACACCGAGACCAAGACGGTCACCAGCCGCTGGTTCGACGACAGCCCCGTGAGCGGGCCGAACATGACCATTCAGTTGAAGTGAGAAGTGCGTCGGCCCTGTTAGACCAAAAGATGATCTCACCTTAAAAACGAGCGGCGTAAAAGGTTCCCTGCAGAACAACAACAAGGAGAACTTCAATGCGCCGATTGACTGCCACCCTGGCCCTCTGGGCCGGAATCACCGCCTGTGCGCAGGCCGCTGAGCCCATCACCCTGGGGCTCAACTACCCGCGCACCGGCTCATACAAGGAAGAGGGATTGGCGCAGATGCGTGGAGCCCTGCTGGCCATCGACGAGCTCAACGCCACCGGCGGGGTGCTCGGCCGCCCCTTGCGCCTGTCCGGCAAGGATTCCGCCTCACGCCCGGAGAAAGCGGTAAAGAACGTCGACAAGCTGGCCGCCGAAGGCGCGGTGATGCTCTTCGGCGGGGCCTCCAGCGCGGTGGCCATCGCCGCCGGCGAACGTGCCCGTGACCATGGCCTGCTGTACTTCGGCACCCTCACCTACTCCAACGACACCACCGGCAAGAACGGCCACCGCTACATGTTCCGCGAGTGCAACAACGCCTGGATGAGCGCCAAGGTGCTCGGCCAGTACCTGAACAAGACCCTGCCCGACAAACGCTATTTCTATGTCACCGCCGACTACACCTGGGGCCACACCACCGAAGCCTCGCTACGCCAGGCCACCGCCAGCCAGGACCCCGCCCGTCACGCCGGCGTGCACGTGCCCTTCCCCGGCGCACGTCTCACCGACTACCAGGACGCCCTGACCCAGGCCGCCGCCAGCGACGCCCAGGTGCTGGCCCTGGTGCTGTTCGGCGAGGACCTGGTGCGCGCCATGCGCATCGCCAAGGACATGGGCCTGACCGAACGCATGCAGATCGTCGCGCCGAACCTCACCCAGGGCATCATCGAGCAGGCCGGCCCTGACCTGATGCAAGGCGTGCTCGGTACCGAACCCTGGACCTGGCGCGTGCCGGCCCTGGAGAAATCCCAGCGCGGCATGGCCTTCGTCGAAGCCTTCAAGGCCCGCTACCAGATGTACCCCTCCAGCTCCGCCGCCTCCGCCTACAGCATCGTCCAGCAATGGGCCGATGCCGCCAAACGCAGCGGCAGCCTCAACAGCGAGGCACTGATCAAGGCGCTGGAAGGCCATACATACAGCCTGCTGAAGGACGAGCAGCAGTGGCGTCCCTTCGATCACCAGAACCTGCAGACGGTCTATGCCGTGCGGGTGAAGACCCGTGACGAGGTGCTCAAGGACCCGCTCAAGCAGGACTACTTCGAAATCGTCGACCGCCTCGACGCCAGCAGCGCCCTGCCCAGCCTCCCCGACTGGCAGGCCGAACGGCGTGCCGGCAACCAACCCCCGACCTTGCAATGAGATGCCATGGACTTCGAACTCAGTGATGAACAGCGCCTGCTGGTACACAGCGCCGCCGCCTTCACCCGCCACGAGCTGGCGCCGAACGCAGCGGACTGGGACCGTGACCACCACTTCCCGGTGGAGGTGATCCGCCGCGCCGCCGAGCAGGGCTACCTGGGCCTGTACATCGCCGAGGACGACGGCGGGCTGGGCCTCTCGCGCCTGTCCGCCTCACTGATCTTCGAACAGCTCGCCGCCGGCTGCGTCGCCACCACCGCCTACCTGACCATCCACAACATGGCCGCCTGGATGCTCGCCTCCTTCGGCGACACCGACCTCAAGGCGCGCTGGCTGCCGGGGCTGATCAGCGGCGAGCACCTGGCGTCCTATTGCCTCACCGAGCCGGATGCCGGCTCCGACGCCGCCCACCTGCGCACCCGTGCACGCCGCGACGGCGAGCACTACGTGCTGGACGGCAGCAAGTGCTTCATCTCCGGGGCCGGCAGCACCCAGGTGCTGATCGTCATGGCACGCACCGGCGAAGACGGCGCCAAGGGCATCTCCTGCTTCCTGGTGCCGGCCGACGCCGAGGGCATCCGCTACGGGCGTAACGAAGACAAGATGGGCTGGCGCGCCCAGCCCACCCGCACCATCACCTTCGAGGGCGTGCGTATCCCCGCCGGCAATCGCATCGGCCCGGAAGGCCAGGGCTTCGTCTACGCCATGAAGGGACTGGACGGCGGCCGCCTGAACATCGCCAGCTGCTCCCTGGGCGCGGGCCAGGCGGCGCTGGAGCAGAGCCTGCGCTACGTCGAGGAGCGCAAGCAGTTCGGCAAGCCCCTGGCTGAGTTCCAGGCCCTGCAGTTCAAGCTCGCCGACATGCTCACCGCGCTCACCGCCAGCCGGCAGATGGTGCGCCTGGCGGCCCACCGCCTGGACCACCGCCACGCCGAGGCCAGCCTCTACTGCGCCATGGCCAAGCGCTTCGCCACCGACCAGTGCTTCGACATCTGCAACGATGCACTGCAACTCCATGGTGGCTATGGCTATCTGAATGACTACCCTCTGGAGCGCTGGGTGCGCGACACCCGTGTGCACCAGATACTCGAAGGCACCAACGAGATCATGCGCGTCATCGTGGCGCGCCGTTTACTGGAACAGGGCGGCAGCATCGACCGCCTGTTGTAAGGAGCACTCCATGAGCACTGCCGTAGAGCCGTACCAAGCCGGCGTTTTCGACCTGACCCACAAGCTCACCGTGGAAAAGCACGGGCACACCGCGCTGATCACCATCAACCACCCGCCGGCCAACACCTGGGACCGCGACTCGCTGATCGGCCTCAAGCAGGTGGTCGAGCACCTCAACCGCGACGACGACGTCTACGCCCTGGTGGTGACCGGCCAGGGACCGAAGTTCTTCAGCGCCGGCGCCGACCTCAACCTCTTCGCCGACGGCGACAAGGCCCGCGCCCGCGAGATGGCCCGGCGCTTCGGTGAAGCCTTCGAAACCCTGCGCGACTTCCGTGGCGTGTCCATCGCCGCGATCAACGGCTACGCCATGGGCGGCGGCCTGGAATGCGCCCTGGCCTGCGACCTGCGCATTGCCGAACGGCAATCGCTGATGGCCCTGCCCGAAGCCGCCGTGGGCCTGCTGCCTTGCGCTGGCGGCACCCAGGCGCTGTCCTGGCTGGTGGGCGAAGGCTGGGCCAAGCGCATGATCCTCTGCGGCGAGCGCGTGGACGCGGAAACCGCCCTGCGCATCGGCCTGGTGGAGCAGGTGGTGGACACCGGCGAGGCGCGCGGCGCCGCCCTGCTGCTGGCCGCCAAGGTGGCGCGGCAGAGCCCGGTGGCGGTGCGCACCATCAAGCCGCTGATCGAAGGCGCGCGCCAGCGCGGGCCGAACACCTGGTTGCCGGAGGAGCGCGAGCGCTTCGTCGACCTGTTCGACGCCGAGGACACCCGTGAAGGGGTCAACGCCTTCCTCGAGAAGCGCGACCCGCAATGGCGCAACCGCTGAGCCGCCAGCCCGAAGACACCCGTTGGGAGAAGTGATGAATATCCAGTTCGAAGAACGCGTCGGCCTGCACGGCGCCCGCATCGGCATCGCCAGCCTCGATGCCGAAGCCAGCCTCAACGCCCTGAGCCTGCCAATGATCGAGGCCCTCGACGCGAGGCTGCAGGAATGGGAAAGCAACCCGGAGGTCGTCTGCGTGCTGCTGCGCGGCAACGGCCCGCGCGCCTTCTGCGCCGGCGGCGATGTGCGCAAGCTGGTGGAGGCCTGTCGCGAACACCCCGGCGAGGTGCCCCCGCTGGCGGCGCGCTTCTTCGCCGACGAATACCGCCTCGACCACCGCATCCACACCTACTCCAAGCCGCTGATCTGCTGGGCCCACGGCCATGTGCTGGGCGGCGGCATGGGCCTGATGCAGGGCGCGGCCATCCGCATCGTCACCCCCTCCAGCCGCCTGGGCATGCCGGAGATCAACATCGGCCTGTACCCGGACGTCGGCGGCAGCTGGTTCCTCGCCCGCCTGCCCGGCCGCCTGGGGCTGTTCCTCGGCCTCACCGCCAGCACCATCAACGCCCACGACGCCCTGGACCTGGGTCTCGCCGACCGCTTCCTGCTGGAAGACCAGCAAGCCGAGCTGCTCGACGGCCTGGTGCAGCTGAACTGGCGCGAGCAGGCCGGCGCGCAGCTCACCAGCCTGCTGCAGTCCCTGGAACACCAGGCCCGCGGCCAGTTGCCAGCGGCCCAGTGGCTGCCACGCCGGGCGCGCATCGACGCCCTGCTGGACGTGGCCGACCTGCCGACCGCCTGGAAGGCCATCACCGCGCTGCTGCACGACGATGACGCCCTCCTCGCCCGCGCCGCCAAGACCCTGGCGGGCGGCTGCCCGCTCACCGCGCACCTGGTCTGGGAGCAGATCCGCCGTGCCCGCTACCTGTCCCTGGGTGAGGTGTTCCGCATGGAATACGCCATGAGCCTGAACTGCTGCCGCCACCCGGATTTCTCCGAAGGCGTGCGGGCGCGCCTGATCGACAAGGACAACACGCCGCGCTGGCACTGGCCCGATGCCGCCGCCATCCCCCGCGCGGTGATCGAGGCGCACTTCGAGCCGGTGTGGGATGGCCCCCATCCGCTGGCAGCGCTCTAGCCCATCCACAACGGCCAAGGAGAACAACAATGAAAAAGATCGCCTTCATCGGCCTCGGCAACATGGGCCTGCCAATGGCCCGCAACCTGCTCAAGGCCGGCCATGAGCTCAAAGTCTTCGACCTGGTGCAAAGCGCGGTGGACGAACTGGTGGCCGAAGGTGCCAAGGCCGCCAACGATGCCCACGACGCCGTTTCCGGCGTCGAGATCGTGGTCAGCATGCTGCCCGCCAGCCGCCATGTGGAGGGCCTGTACCTGGGCGATGACGGCCTGCTCGCCTTCATCCGCGCCGGCACCCTGGTGCTGGAGTGCTCGACCATCGCCCCCGACTCGGCGCGCAAGGTGCACGCCCAGGCCAAGGCGCTGGGCATCGACCTGCTGGACGCACCGGTTTCCGGTGGCACCGCCGGGGCCGCTGGCGGCACCCTGACCTTCATGGTCGGCGGCGACGGCAACACCCTGGAAAAGGCCCGCCCGGTGCTGGCGGCCATGGGCAAGAACATCTTCCACGCCGGCCCCGAAGGCGCCGGCCAGGTGGCCAAGGTGTGCAACAACCAGGTGCTGGCGGTGCAGATGATCGCCACCGCCGAAGCCATGGCCCTGGGCGTGGCCAACGGCCTCGACCCCAGCGCCCTGGCGGAGATCATGCGCCAGAGCTCCGGCGGCAACTGGGTGCTGGAGCGCTACAACCCCTGGCCCGGCGTGATGGCTGCGGCACCGGCGAGTAACGGCTACCAGGGCGGCTTCATGGCCGAGCTGATGGCCAAGGACCTGGGCCTGGCCCAGGAGGCCGCGCAGCTCACCCAGAACAGCACCCCCATGGGCGCCCTGGCGCTGCAGCTCTACAAGATGCTGCTCAAGCAGGGCAAGGGCCGCCAGGACTTCTCCGTGGTGCAGCAGCTGTTCATCGAGCCCGAGGCCTGACCGCTCGCCCCATCCTGCGAACGCTGTTTCTCCCAAACGCAAAAAGGGCCCCGAAGGGCCCTTTTTCATTCCACCGTCGCCTCAGACCAGGGTGAGGGTGACGTCGATGTTGCCGCGGGTGGCGTTGGAGTAGGGGCAGACGATGTGGGCTTTTTCCACCAGCTCACGCGCCTTGTCCTTGTCCATGCCCGGCAGGCTGATCTGCAGTTCCACCTCGATGCCGAAGCCGGTGGGGATGGCGCCGATGCCGACGATGCCTTCGATGGAGGCGTCCGCCGGAACGGCGTACTTGTCACGGGCACCGACGAACTTGATCGCCCCCAGGAAGCAGGCCGAATAACCGGCGGCGAACAGTTGCTCGGGGTTGGTGCCCTCGCCGCCCGCGCCACCCAGTTCACGCGGGGTGGTCAGGGAGACGTCGAGGACGCCGTCGGAGGAGATGGCGCGGCCTTCACGGCCACCGGTGGCTTCTGCATAGGCGCGATACAGGACGTTTTCGATGCTCATGATGTATTCCTCTGGATAGCGATTGGGGGTTATTTGGTTCGCTGTAGATTTGTGCGCTAAGCGATTCCATGGAGCGAAGATTAGTGTGCATTTATTTTGCGCGCAATATTAATTTCAAGAAGAATTGGCAATAAGTGTTCGCTTGGATGGCATAAGCAGGCAAGCTGCGGCCCGCAGCCCTGCAAAGCGACCGGATTCAGGGTTATTGGAGGGTCGGGCTGCACTCAGCCGAAGCTGCGCACCTTGTTGCGCCCGGAGTGCTTGGCGGCGTAGAGGGCCGTGTCCGCACTCTGGATGAGCATCTCGGGCAGGTCGCCGGGGCGGGGGATCATGCTGTGGATGCCGATGCTCACGGTCACCACGCCGGCCTGGGCCCCCAGGTGCTCTATGTGCTTCGTCTCGACGGCGGCGCGCACGCTCTCGGCGATCACCTGGGCGCCGGCCGGCGCGGTGTGCGGCAGGATGATGGCGAACTCTTCGCCGCCGTAGCGGGCAATGAGGTCGGTGGAGCGGATCTTGATCACCTTGAGCGCCTCGCTCACCGCCTTGAGGCACAGGTCGCCGGCACGGTGGCCGTAGGTGTCGTTGAACAGCTTGAAGTTATCCACATCGATCATCAGCAGCGAGATGGGCTGGCGGATGATCGCCGCGCGCTGGAATTCCTCGTTGAGGGTCTTGTCGAACTGCCGGCGGTTGGCGATGCCGGTCAGGCCGTCTATCGCCGCCAGCTGCGACAGCTCCTCGTTCTCCAGCTGGATGCTGCGGGCCGCCAGCAGGCGCTGGCGGGTACGCCGCACCAGCACCACGCCGATGCTCATCAGCGCCAACACCAGACCGGTGACCAAGGTCACCAGCACCACGGCCTTCTGCCGCCATTCGATGAGCACTTCGCTCTTCTGCATCGCGGCCACCACCAGCAGCGGGTAGCCGTCCAGCACCCGGTAGGCGTAGACGCGCTCGCGGCCGTCCAGGCTGGAAAGGCCGGCGCCGGTGCCCACCGGCGAGTTCTTCAGGTCGTCCATGAACAACGGGCTGTCCTTCAGGTTGCCGGTACCGGGCTCCATGACCGGGCGCCGCACCACCAGGGTGCCGTCGTTCTCGGCCAGGAGGATGGCGCCGTTGCGGCCGATGTCGAAGTCCTTGTAGAAGGCGTTGAAGTAGCTGATGCGGATGGTCGCCAACACCACCCCGGCGAACTCGCCATGGGGGCCATTGAGGCGGCGCGAGATGGGCAGCACCCACTCGCCGGTGGAACGGCTCTGCATGGGCGAGCTGACCTCGATGTCGCGGCTCACCGAGTTGAGGTGGTGCTGGAAGTATTCCTGGTCGGCACTGCTGGTGGTGGGCGACGGCGGCGCGCTGGTGTAGTGGAGCCAACGCCCGCTGCTGTCGAACACGTAGATGCCGGACAGCTGCTGCGCGCGAAGCTTGTAGGCGGTGATCAGGCCCTTGATGCGCTGCTGGTCATGCAGGTCGGCGCTTTCCAGCAGGTAGACCAGGCCGCTGAGGATCAGGTCGGCTTCCTTGATGGTCTCCTCCGCGTGCTGGGAAACCGAGTAGGCCAGATTGGCGTTGGATTTGTCCGCCTCGCTGAGGTAGTGCGTGCGGGAGTCGAACACCTGATAGAGGTTGACGCCGATGGCCACCACACCACCGAACAGGATCAGGAAGTAGGCCAGCCATAGAGCCAGGCGCGTGCGCAGGAACAGCGCCAGGCGTTTGGCCTCTACTTTCTCCATCCGTCGCTCCCCTGTGGGCCGGCTGCATGCAGCGGCTGATGTTGATGGTGGTTGAAGCCAGCTCTTCGCTTCAGACAAGAAGCTTAGCCAGCGGTGCCCGGAACGGGCCTGAAATGACGGCGGCAGGCGGAAGATTGCAAAGTGCCATCACGCATAGAAATGCTACGCGATTGAGCCCCTTGCGCGCACCTTCGCTGTCGAGCGGGCGACAGGCGTGACGCTGTGGGAACAGTGCATCGGCAGAATGGCCGCCTGGATAACCGGCAGCCCGGAGCGCCTCAGAAGCCGGCGCGGGACAGGGCCTGGGCCAGTGCCAGCGGGTCGTGGCCATGGCAGTGGAGCACGCCGTGCTCGTCCGCCACGCCAAGGCCGAAGCCCTCGTCCGCCTCCTCGAAGTAGAGGAGACCGCTGGGCAATTCGGCGACGACCAGCACCGGCTCCAGCTCGCCGAGGCGCAGCCGGGTGTGGGCATAGAAGGGAACGCGACAGGCGGCGAACACCACCTGCTGGGCAGGGGAACAGTCGTGCAGTTGCTGATGGACCAGGTTCTTCAATTCGGCAGCGGAAATGCTCTGACAAGTATCCATGGCGGGTCCGTCCTGTTCTTGTTGGGTAACCGGGCCTGGCGAAAGGATGATCGAGACCGAGGACGAAAATCTAGCAGCCCGGGAGCGCCTTGCCACCCCCATCTGTATCAGGATTCGACGAAAGCACGGGTTGCCCTTCAGCTCTGGGAGAAGCGCGGGCCCAGCAGGATGACCAGCGCACCCGCGACGCAGAGCGCCGCGCCCAGCCAATCGCTGGCCAGCGGGCGGGTGCGCTCCACCAGGCCCAGCCAGAGCAGCGAGGTGATGATGTAAATGCCACCGTAGGCCGCATAGGCGCGACCGGCGTAGGCCGCTTCGACGCGGGTCAGCAGCAGGGCGAAGCACAGCAGGCTGAGCAGCCCGGGGGCGATCCACCAGGCGCTGCGATCCAGGCGCAGCCACATGAAGAAGGCATAGCAACCGGCGATCTCGAAGAGTGCGGCGAGGAAGAACCAGAGGTAGTTGAGCATGGGGGGATGTCCTCGTCTGGAACCGATCTGGGCGCGGCTCACACTGCAGCTCATTGCAGGGAGCTGAATGCAAGGAGCGCGCCCGGCGTTCAGCCGCGCAACGCGCCTTCGCGTTCCCAGGCGCAGCGTACGCGCAGGTTGGCTTCCTGGGGGCTGTGGAAGCCCTGTTCGCTTTCCCAGCGGAAGGTGTGGGTGCCGTTGAGCTCGGTCTCCAGGTGCACCACGGCGCTGCCCCAGTAGAGCTGCTTGAGCAGGGCCTCGAACTGTTGCACCCACAGGTTCCACTCGTACTCCACCGCCGCATAGCTGGCACCGAAGTGGATCACCTGGGTCTGGTAGAGCCCCTGGCCGGGATGGGCGCTGAAGGAAAACATCTCGCGCCCGAGGAAGGGCCAGATGTCACCGGCAGGCAGGCTTTCGATCACGCGGCGGTTGGTCGCGCGGCGCAGTTGCCGCACCTCGCCGTCGTCCGACGGCCAGTCGCGGATGCAGCCATAGACGATGGATTCAGAGTCCACGCGAGCACTCCAGAAAAACAGTGGCAGCCTTCTATCACAGGGCTGCCAGGCAGGAAAGGAATTGCCGCTGATTTCCTCGACCAGGCCCCATCAGGCCCGGCGCCGGCCCAACATCCAGGCCAGCACGCACATGGTCACCGCCAGGCCGGTGAAGACCATGAAGGGCAACTGGTAGTTGCCGCCCAGGTCGCGACCGAGGCCGGCGAGCACCGGCGTCAGGCTGCCCAGGCTGTAGCCGGCGAAGAGCATCATCGCCGTCCAGCGGCTCACCGCCAGGGAGGTGTTCACCTCGTACAGCGGCAGCACCATGGACAGCGCGAAGGAACCGGAAAGCCCCAGCCCCAGCAGCACCGCCCAGACCTCGGGGTAGAGGCCGGGGGCGAAGGTGATCATCCCCAGGCACAGCGAACTGGTGATGCCGCACCCGAGCAGCAGCTGGTAGCGGTTGTCGTAGCGCTGGGCCAGCCAGGGCAGGATGAAGGCGCTGGGCAGCCCCACCAGCATGAACAGGCTGAACAGGCTGTTGCTGCGCAGCACGCTGAAGCCGGCCTCGTGGTAACGCGCCACCAGCCAGGTGGTGAGGGCATAGAACAGCCCGGCCTGGATGGCGAAGAAGGCGGTGATCAGCCAGGCACGCGGCTCACGCCAGGGCAGCCCGCCGGAGCCCCCGGCCTCGCTGCTCGTCTCCGCGCGGTTGGGCAGGAACAGCCAGAGGATCATCGCGGCCAGTGCCGGCAACGCCCAGAACGCCAGGCCCATCGACCATTCGTTGGCCAGCGCCTGGGTCACCGGCTCGGTGAGCACCGCGCCGGAGGCGCCACCGATCGTCATGCTCAGGGAATACCAGGCGACCACGCGGCCAACCTGGTCATGGAAATGGCGCTTGATGAACCCGGACACCAGCGGTCCGGCGATGGCGATGCCGGCGCCCAACAGCACCGCGCTGCCGATCAGCACCGCACTGGCGTGCCCGGCCACGCGCACGCCGCAGGCGATGACGATGAGCAGCAGGCACAGGGCGATCACCCGTTCCAGGCCGAAGCGCATGGCCAGGCGCGGTGCCAGGGGCGCCAGCAGGCCCATGCACAGCACCGGCAACGCGGTGGTGAGGCTGATCAGCCCACGGCTCAGGTCGAGCTCGCTGGCGATGCGTTCGATCAGGGGGCAAGGGAAGTGATGCCAGGGCGCAGGTTGATCGCCGCCAGCACCAGAGCCAGCATGAACAGGGCTCGGGAAGCAGGTTTCACAGGGAGTCCAGAAGGTCGTCGGCATGCACGCCGGGGGTGCAACCCTACTCCGCGAAAGCGCAGCCGGGCAAGCCACCGGCATGGATAAACTGACCGACCGGACAGAAAAACCAGCCACTAAACGCCGCTGGCAGGCCTGGCCCCACCTGCGTGGAGCCGGGCCGGAAGGGCTCACGCCTGCTGGCGGCCCTTGGCGCGCATCTTGTCCGACATGTTGGCCATCTCGTCGTAGAGCATCTGCGGGTTCTTCTGCTTCACCGCCCAGGCCATGCGGCCCTGCTCGTGGGGCAGGATCATGAAGGTGCCGGCGGCCACTTCATTGAAGATGTAGTCGGCGATATCGGCGGCGCTGATCGGCGAGCTTTCCAGCAGCTTGCCCACCTGCTGCTTCATGGCCGGGGTCGGGCCACGGAAGGAGTCCAGCAGGTTGGTCTGGAAGAACGACGGGCAGACCACGTGCACGCCGACACCTTCCTGCTTGAGTTCGATCAGCAGGCTTTCCGAGAGCGCCACCACGCCGGCCTTGGCCACGTTGTAGTTGCTCATCGCCGGGCCCTGCATCAGCGCCGCCATGGACGCAATGTTGACGATGCGGCCCTTGCTGCGCTGCAGCAGCGGCAGGAAGGCCTTGCAGCCCTTGACCACGCCCATCAGGTTGATCGCGATCTGCCAGTCCCAGTCTTCCAGGGACAGCTCCTCGAAGAAGCCGCCGGAGGCCACGCCCGCGTTGTTGACGATGATGTCGATGCCGCCGAGCTTCTGCTCGCAGGCCTGGGCGAAGGCGGTGAGCTGGCTGTAGTCGCGAACGTCGCAGCGTTGGGTGAAGCCGTCGCCACCCGCTTCGCGGACCAGTGCGAGGGTTTCCGCCAGCCCGGGCTCGTTGACATCGGAAAGGGCCAGCTTGCTGCCTTCACGGGCCCAGCGCAGGGCGATCTCACGGCCCAGACCGGAGCCAGCGCCGGTGATCATGATGCGGTTCTGCATGGTGAGGTTGCCTTCTTGGTATGTGCGTTGGTGCCCCGCAGTTTAGCGAGGCGCCACCCGCCAAAGCGCGAAATCAGGGCGCTGAATGACGGGGGCAAATCAACGCATCGGCGCCTTGCGCGCACCCTCGACAGGCGCTAGCGGGCGCGACGCAGCAGGCGCACCAGGAGAACACCGTAGACCAGCAGGTTGAGGCCGACGACGATGCCGCCGAGCCAGAGCTGGATGCCCGGCGTGAGGCCCGCCGGGTAGATCACCGGCAGCACGTGATGCTCGATGAAACCACCTTCGTAGCCCTGCTCGCCGGCCGCGCGGCGCAGGCTGTTTTCCAGCGGTGTGAGCGGGCAGATCAGGTGCAGCCATTCGACGGTCACGCCCCAGCAGGCGGCGGGCAGGTGCAACAGCGCCAGCTTCGGCCAGCGCAGCACCAGCAGGCCACCCAGCAGCACGAAGAGGATGAAACCCAGGTGGAAAAGCACCACCGCGTCCGCTGCAATCCGATAAAGCATCCTGCTGTCCCCGTTCGTTTCCGCGGCCCGCCCCAACTTCTGATAGTCGGCAAGCCCTTGTTTTCACTCGGCAAAAACGCCCGCGCAAGAATCTTTCATGAACCTTTGCAAAACAGGCGAAGTCGGAATTTACAGGAGCGGTCACTCACCTTGCATGCAGCGATGCATGAAGTGTGCGGCGGCTCCGGGAAGTCCAAGAACAAGGTTCATAGAAGGAGTTCCACCATGGGTATCAGTACCATTCTGCTCGTCATCCTGATCCTGCTGCTCATTGGCGGCCTGCCTGTATTCCCCCACTCCCGTGGCTGGGGTTACGGTCCCTCTGGCATCATCGGCACCCTGCTGATCATCCTGCTGGTTCTGATGATATTGGGCCGTATCTGACCACGCTCCCTCTCGGGCCACATTGGCGGATGTGGTTCGCGAGGCGAGCACCCCTTCCTGTCTTTCCTCCTCCCCCTCTCATCCCCTCCCACCTGCAGCAGCCCCATAAGCCACACAGGCAGGGCACAGGGTGGACGTAGCATGCGCATAGGGTGGGCGTAGGGTGGGCTGTAGGGTGGGCTTCAGCCCACCGCCTCTCCGAAGCCGACCCCAACCTCGCAACCCACCCTTGCTGCTCCTTTCTTTCTCCCCCCGCCCAACCCCACCCCAAACAAAAAGGGCAGCCCGAAGGCTGCCCAATGTCACGGAGTGGTGCGTGGATCAGTGGGCGACGGCGCCGCTGGCGCCCAGGCCGGTCTGCGAGCGGACGAACTGCGGGAAGAAGCGTGCGCGTTCCTCGTCTGCAGCGGCGGACTTGTCGGTGATGGAGAAGAACCAGATACCCACGAAGGCCACCAGGATCGAGAACAGCGCCGGGTACTCGTAGGGGTAGATGGCTTCGGCATGACCGAGGATCTGCACCCAGATGGTTGGGCCGAGGATCATCAGGCCGACCGCGGTGATCAGGCCCAGCCAGCCGCCGATCATGGCGCCACGGGTGGTCAGCTTCTTCCAGTACATGGAAAGGATCAGCACCGGGAAGTTGCAGCTGGCCGCGATGGAGAAGGCCAGGCCCACCATGAAGGCGATGTTCTGCTTCTCGAACAGGATGCCCAGGCCGATGGCCAGGACGCCGAGTGCGACGGTGGTGATCTTCGATACGCGCAGCTCATCCTTCTCGTTGGCCTTGCCCTTCTTGATGACCGAGGCGTACAGGTCGTGGGACACCGCCGAGGCACCGGCCAGGGTCAGGCCGGCGACCACCGCCAGGATGGTGGCGAAGGCCACGGCCGAGATGAAGCCGAGGAACAGGCTGCCGCCCACGGCGTTGGCCAGGTGCACCGCCGCCATGTTGTTGCCGCCCAGCAGCGCGCCGGTGGCGTCCTTGAACATCGGGTTGGTGCTGACCAGGAGGATGGCGCCGAAACCGATGATGAAGGTGAGGATGTAGAAGTAGCCGATGAAGCCGGTGGCGAAGAACACCGATTTACGGGCTTCCTTGGCATCGCTGACGGTGAAGAAGCGCATCAGGATGTGCGGCAGGCCGGCGGTGCCGAACATCAGCGCCAGGCCGAGGGAGATCGCCGAGATCGGATCCTTCACCAGGCCGCCGGGGCTCATGATGGCCTCGCCTTTCGGGTGGACCTTGATGGCCTCGCTGAACAGCATGCCGATGTCGAAGTTGACGTGCTTGAGCACCATGATCGCCATGAAGGAGGCGCCGGACAGCAACATCACCGCCTTGATGATCTGCACCCAGGTGGTGGCCAGCATGCCGCCGAACAGCACGTAGAGCACCATCAACACGCCCACCAGGACCACGGCCACGTGGTAGTTCAGGCCGAACAGCAGTTCGATCAGCTTGCCGGCACCGACCATCTGCGCGATCAGGTAGAAGGCCACCACCACCAGAGAACCGCAGGCGGACAGGGTGCGGATTTCCTTCTGCTTGAGGCGGTAGGAGGCGACGTCGGCGAAGGTGTACTTGCCCAGGTTGCGCAGGCGCTCGGCGATCAGGAAGAGGATCACCGGCCAGCCGACGAGGAAGCCGATCGAATAGATCAGGCCGTCGTAGCCGGAGGTGTAGACCAGGGCGGAAATACCCAGGAAGGACGCCGCGGACATGTAGTCACCGGCGATCGCCAGGCCGTTCTGGAAACCGGTGATGCTGCCGCCGGCGGTATAGAAGTCGGCGGTCGACTTGCTGCGCTTGGACGCCCAGTAGGTGATGTAGAGGGTGAAGCCGACAAAGACCACGAACATCACGATGGCGGAGACGTTCAGCGGCTGGCGCTGCACGTCGCCTTCGAGGGCGCCGGCGGCCCACAGGGCCGGGGCCACGGCCATCAGGCCGACAATGCCGCAGATGGAGAGAATGCGCGCGATCATTGCTGCGCCTCCTTGAGGACTTCGCGGTTCAGACGGTCGAACTCGCCATTGGCGCGGCGCACGTAGATGCCGGTGAGCACGAAGGCGGAGACGATCAGGCCGACGCCGATCGGGATGCCCCAGGTGATGGACGAGCCCGGGCTGAGCTTGGTGCCGAGCACCTGGGGCTCGAAGGCGATGAGCAGGATGAAGGCCAGGTACAGGCCGAGCATGATGGCGGAGAGAATCCAGGCGAAGCGTTCGCGCTTGGCGACCAACTCCTGGAATCGCGGATTCTCGTGAATCCGCTGGTAGATGCTGTCGTTCATTGTTGTTGTCCTCTACACAGCACGTTAGTGGTGAAAACAACTCTAGAACGCTCGTACACAGGCAACAGACGACCTTAGTCGTAGCGTGGGGGCTTTCTCGACCAAGGTCGTAGGCCATTCATATAGGCGCTCTATCAGCACCATTTCCCATGCATATTTCCTTACATGGAACAGGGCCTCTACTCTGCACGTAACTCGGAATCATTCCCATCTAAGGGAGACCCATCATGCTCAAGACCGTCACCTTCACCGTCATGCACTTCGGCATCGCCTTCACCGTCGCCTACCTGCTCACCGGTAGCGTCGCCATCGGTGGCCTGGTGGCGATCGTCGAGCCGCTGGTCAACTCCGTGGGCTTCTACGTCCACGAGAAGGTCTGGAAGCGCTTCGAGAAGGCCAAGGCCGAAGGCCCGGCGGCGCCTCGGGGCAACTGGTTGCACCAGCACGCCTGAACGGGCCGGAAAACACCTCGGTAATGCGCTGAAACCAGTTAGCAGGTGGCCAGCGCATTCCTACCGAACAGCTGAATCCGCTAAGATGCGCGGCTTTGCCGCCACCACGCGCCCTTAGCCCATGAGCCAGACCCGTCACTTCCCCGTTCTGCCCTACCTGCTCGCCTCGATCGCCGCCCTGCTGCTGCTCGCCGCCCTCTGGTACGGCCAGGGCAAGCCGGTGATCCTGCCCGATGCGGCCACCCCGACGCACAAGCTGCAATGCGCCTCCTACAGCCCGTTCGACAAGGACCAGTCGCCGTTCGACCAGCCCTTCGTGCTGCGCCCCGAACGCATGGACGCCGACCTCGAACTGCTCGCCACCCGCTTCCATTGCGTGCGCACCTACTCCATGACCGGCCTCGAAGCCATCCCGGAGCTGGCCCGCAAGCACGGCCTGAAGCTGATGCTCGGCGCCTGGGTCAACGGCAACCCGGTGGACACCGGCAAGGAGATCGACGCGCTGATCAAGGCCGCCAACGCCAACCCGGACGTGGTCGAGGCGGTGATCGTCGGTAACGAGACACTGCTGCGCAAGGAAGTCACCGGCACCCAGCTGGCCAAGCTGATCGGCCAGGTGAAAGCCCAGGTCAAGCAGCCGGTCACCTATGCGGATGTGTGGGAGTTCTGGCTCAAGCACCCTGAAGTCGCCCCGGCGGTGGACTTCCTCACCATTCACCTGCTGCCCTACTGGGAAGACGACCCCGCCGGCATCCACGAGGCCCTGGCCCACGTGAAGGACATCCGCGAGGAGTTCGGTACGCGCTTCGCACCCAAGGACATCGTGATCGGCGAAACCGGCTGGCCCAGCGAAGGCCGCCAGCGCGAAACCGCCCTGCCCAGCCGCGTCAACGAAGCCCTGTTCATCCGTGGCTTCGTGCACATGGCCGAAGAGAACGGCTGGCGCTACAACCTGATCGAAGCCTTCGACCAGCCCTGGAAGCGCGAAAGCGAAGGCGCTGTCGGCGGCTACTGGGGCCTGTTCAGTGCTGACCGTACCGAGAAGGGCGTGCTCGCCGGCCCGGTTTCCAACCTGCCGAACTGGCCGCTGTGGCTTTCCGTCAGCGGGCTGATCTTCGCCCTCACCCTGATCGTCGCCGGGCGCCCCGCCTCCAGCCGCGCCGCCCTGCTGCTGCCCCTGCTGGCCGCACTGGGTGCCGGTTGCATCGGCATGTGGGCCGAACTGGCGCGCATCACCGCTCGCTTCGCCGGTGAATGGGCCTGGGCGGCCTTCATCGTCGGCCTCAACCTGGTGGTGCTGATGCACGGCGCCTTGGCGCTGTCGACCCGCGAAGGCGCCCGTGGCCGCCTGTTCGCCTGGCTCGACACCCGTGCCAGTTGGTGGCTGTCCGCCTCTGGCTTCGCCGGTGCCGTGCTGATGCTGGCCCTGGTCTTCGACGCCCGCTACCGCAGCTTCCCCAGCGCCGCACTGCTGCTGCCGGCGGTGGTCTACCTGTGCCGCCCGGTGAAAGCACCGCGCCGCGAGATCGCCCTGCTGGCTCTGTTCATCGGCCTGGGCATCATCCCGCAGCTCTATGAGGAGACCCTGGGCAATATCCAGGCGATCGGCTGGGCCGCCACCGCCCTGCTGCTGACCCTCGCCCTGGTACGCAGCCTGCGCCTCGGCCGCTGAACCAGATGCAACGAAAAAGGGATGCCTCGGCATCCCTTTTTTATGGCCCGCGATAACCGGCCTGCTGGCGTGGGAACGGTTTCAACCGCGATGCAGCGGGCAGGGCCTTTCGCGAATGAATTGGCTATGTCGGCGTTAAGTGTTGCTAGAGGATTTGAGCCCAGCTGATTGCCGAGTTCTGCTGGTGCTTTTGGTTTCGCCCACCCGGGCGAGTCTCTTTTGGCAGTCGTCGGGGTGCCGAACCACCCAAAAGAAACCAAAAGGGCTTGCCCCATCATCCGGCCCCGGCTTCGCCGGGGTTCCCTCACTCCATCGTTGCTCTGGGGGCCGGCGCGATGGGCCATCCATGGCCTGGCGGGCCTCTCGCGGCATCCATGCCGCTCGTCCCCCGGCGCAACGACTGCGTTCGGCCTCCTGGAGGGGCGTTGGCGGCTGCTCCAACTTTCTTCGTCCAGCGCATCACCACAGGTGCGCACAGGCTTTCGTAGGATGGTGTAGAGCGAAGCGAAACCCATGCGGTGGAGGTGGTACGAACTCTTGGACGCCCGGAAATGGTCGTGCTTGAGCGCCTGCATTAAAACCACAACAGCTAACGCAGACAGAGCCAATGAATTCGCCCACGACAACGCCCCAGGGCATCCCGCACACAAACAACGGGTTGCACCCGACCTACAGGCTCACCCACGCCATCTAGGGGCGACTTCAGTCGCCAAGCAGGCCGCAGGGCTGCCACTGCAGGGTGTTCCCCGGCAGCACCGCCTGGTGGATGAGAAGAGCGCCATCCACCCTACACAGCCCGACGCAACGAAGCCGAACCCGGCCATGCCGCCCCAACCCGCAGGCGAAAAAAAGGACGCCGAAGCGTCCTTTTTCATTCCGCGCCGCGTCTTCAGGCGATGCTCAGCCCGCCACGGGGCGCGCGCACCAGGCGCAGGGCGGCGATGACGATGGCGAACACACCGAGGCTGGCGCTGTAGAGCACCAGGGCCGGCAGGGCGAAGAGCATGGCCGCCACGCCCAGGCCCCAGCCGGCGCGGCCGGGTACGAAGAAGGCGACCAGGGACAGCACCAGGGCGCTCCAGGCGATGACGCGGAAGTGGATGAGCAGGCCGAGGTTGGCGCGCACCTGGCATTCCCAGCGCTGGGCATCATCGACGCACAGGCCGACCCACTGGCCGTCCTCCATCAGGCCGTAGCGCAGGCCATAGCTGGCCGCCAGCCAGAGCGACAGGACCACCAGCAGGATGATCAGGGGCAGACGGCGTGACATGGTTCTCTCCGAAGAATTGAAAGCGGCGCCAAGGATAAACGCACGCTCGCCGTATGCAAGACAAAGTCTGTAAACAGCGCTAACAAGGAGGCCTGGACCCGCCGTTGCGCCGGGTGCATGCTGTCCGGCGCCCCGTGAAGGCATTTCGCCTTCCCTCACGGCACTTTGGCGAGCCCGCACTTGTCATAGCATCGGTATCCCCTCAGCCCGACTTCCTGCAAAGGGACTTGAACCTCATGCTCCGTCTCCGCCTCGCTGCCCTGCTCGGCAGCCTGCTTCTGAGTGCCCCGCTGTGGGCGGCCGATATAGATGCTGCCGGCTATGGCTTCCCGCTGACCAACCCGTTCGAGGCGACCATCGCCACCACGCCACCGGAGCTGCGCCCCGACCTGCCGGCGGACGAGGACATCGACCAGGCCGACTACGACCTCAAGCTGCGCCCCGAACGCGAGTTCAAGCTGCCGGACAACTTCTGGCCGGTGAAGACCCTGCGTTACCGCCTGGCCCAGCAGGACCACGCCGCGCCGCTGATCTTCATCATCGCCGGCACCGGGGCCCACTATTCCAGCAGCCAGGCCGAGTACCTGAAGCGGCTGTTCTACGGCGCCGGCTTCCACGTGGTGCAGCTGTCCTCGCCCACCAGCTACGACTTCATGGCCGCCGCCTCGCGCTTCGCCACGCCGGGGCTTTCCAACGAAGACGCCGACGACCTCTACCGGGTGATGCAGGCCGTGCGAGCCCAGCACCCGAAACTGCCGGTCACCGAGTACCACCTCACCGGCTACAGCCTCGGCGCCCTCGAGGCGGCCTTCGTCAGCAAGCTCGACGAGACGCGCCGCAGCTTCAACTTCAAGCGCGTGCTGCTGCTCAACCCGCCAGTGAACCTGTACACCTCCATCAGCAACCTCGACCGCCTGGTACAGACCCGGGTCAAGGGCATCGACAACAACACCACCTTCTACCAGGTGGTGCTGGGCAAGCTGACCCGCTACTTCCAGCAGCGCGGCTACGTCGACCTCAACGACGCCCTGCTCTACGATTTCCAGCAATCCAAGCAGAAGCTCTCGGACGAGCAGATGGCGATGCTCATCGGCACCTCCTTCCGCTTCTCCTCCTCGGACATCGCCTTCACCTCGGACCTGATCAACCGCCGCGGCCTGATCACCCCGGTGAAGCTGCCGATCACCGAGGGCACCAGCCTCACGCCCTTCTTCAAGCGCGCGCTGCAGTGCGACTTCGACTGCTACATCACCGAGCAACTGATTCCCTTCTGGCGCGCCCGCTTCGACGGCGGCAGCCTCACCCAGCTAATCAACCAGGTAAGCCTCTACGGCCTGGAGGATTACCTGAAACAGAGCGGGAAGATCGCCGTGATGCACAATGCCGACGACGTCATCCTCGGCCCGGGCGACCTGGGCTTCCTGCGCCGCACCTTCGGCGACCGCCTGACCGTCTACCCCCATGGCGGCCACTGCGGCAACCTCAACTACCGCGTCAACAGCGACGCCATGCTGGAGTTCTTCCGTGGCTAAGCACGTTCTCCTCCTCGCCCTGCTGCTGGCCAGCGCCCCCCTTCTCGCCGACGAGCGCCAGGAGCCGGATGGCTTCACCGAGCCGCTCCAGCGCTTGCAGTTCAACCCCGGGCTCGACCAGCGCGAATTCGAGCGCTCCACCTTCGACGCCCTGGAGGTCTACGACCCGCTGGAGTCCTGGAACCGACGCGTGTACCACTTCAACTACCGCTTCGACCAATGGGTGTTCCTGCCCGTGGTGCGCGGCTACACCTACGTCACCCCGCGCTTCGTGCGCAGTGGCGTGAGCAACTTCTTCAGCAACCTGGGTGATGTGCCCAACCTGCTCAACAGCCTGCTGCAGTTCAAGGGCCAGCGCTCGATGGAAGTCACCGGGCGCCTGTTGCTCAACACCACCCTAGGCGTGGCCGGGCTCTGGGACCCGGCCACGATGATGGGCCTGCCCAAGCAGAGCGAGGACTTCGGCCAGACCCTGGGCTTCTACGGCCTCGGTGCCGGGCCCTACCTGATGCTGCCGATCCTCGGCCCCTCCAACCTGCGCGACACCGGCGGCCTGGTGGTGGACTTCGTGGCAGACAACCAGATCAACTTCCTCAACGTGCCCGAGGTCAGCCGCGACCACCCGGAGATCAGCCTGCTGCGGGCGGTGGACAAGCGCTACACCACCAGCTTCCGCTACGGCCAGCTCAACTCGCCCTTCGAGTACGAGAAGATCCGCTACGTGTACACCGAGTCGCGCAAGCTGCAGATCGCCGAGTGATGCAGCCCCAGGCTGGCGCCGACCATGGCGCCAGCCGGGGGCTTAGAACCCATCCAACGGCTCGATAGGAACCACGCAAAATCACGCACCATCGATTCGATTCCCTGGATTAGCATCGCCCCATTCTTTTCCAGGGAGGCTCCTATGAACCGCTACCGCCAGATCATCGAACAACGCCCCGGCCAGCCCGCATCCGACGGCGCCGGGGTCAACCTGACCCGCGTCTTCGCCGAGCAGGGCATTCCGCGCTTCGACCCCTTCCTGATGCTCGACGAGTTCGGCTCGGCCAACCCGGACGACTACGTCGCCGGCTTCCCGCCCCACCCCCATCGAGGCTTCGAGACCATCACCTACATGATCGAGGGGCGCATGCGCCACGAGGACCACCTGGGCAACGTCGGCCTGCTGGAGAACGGCGGCGTGCAGTGGATGACCGCCGCGCGCGGCATCATTCACAGCGAGATGCCGGAGCAGCAGGAGGGCGTGATGCGCGGCTTCCAGATCTGGCTCAACCTGCCGGGCAAGGACAAGCTGGGCGACCCGGGCTACCGCGACTTCGCACCACATGAAATCCCGCGCCTGCGCACCTCGGGCGGCGTCGACGCGCTAGTGATCGCCGGGTACTTCGATGACGGCGAGCAGCAACAGGACGGCGCCGTGCAACGCCCGCACACCGAACCGCAGCTGTTCGACCTGCACCTGCAGGCCGGCAGCCACGCGGCCCCGCGCCTGGCGGATGGCTTGCGGGTGCTGCTCTACGTCTACGAGGGCGAGGTGCACGTCAACGGCAACCCGGTGGCCAAGGGTCGCCTGGTGCGCCTCTCGGAGCAGGGTGCGCTGGAACTGGCCAGCACCGAGGGTGCCCGTGTGTTGCTGCTCGCCGGTCGCCCTTTGGGGAGCCCATCGTGCAGTACGGCCCCTTCGTGATGAACACCCGTGAGGAAATCGAACAGGCCCTGCGCGACTACCGCGACGGCCGCCTCGCGGGCTAGTAGGCCACCGGCGTCGGCAGCACCGAAGCCGTCTCCAGGCCGAGGAAGCTTTGCAGGTCGGCCTTCTGCGCCATGGCGTCCTGGTAGCCCAGCTCGATCAGTTCATTGCAGTAGCCGGGTTCGAACAGCAGGTAACTGATCACCCCGGCACCACTGGCCTTGGTCGCTCCCGGCCCACGCAGGAAGGTGCGGATCGCCCGCGGCATCTCGCGGCGGTGACGCGCGGCGATGGTGTCCAGCGGCTGGCTCGGCGAAATCACCAGCACCTCCACAGGCTTCAGGCCCAGGTTTCGCGGGCGCTGCCCGGCGGGAATCGCCTGGCTCAGCTGGTTGATGCGCTCCAGCAGCTCGATGTCGCTTTCCAGGTTGTCGATGAAGGTGCTGTTGAGCATGTGCCCGCCGATCTGCGCCAGGCTCGGCGGGTTGCCCGTACTGGCGCGCACCACACCATCGTTGACGTTGCCCACCCGCGGGTTGCCACTCACCCCCACCACCAGGATGCGATTGGCCCCCAGGTGCAGCGCCGGGCTGATGGGCGCCGACTGGCGCACCGCGCCGTCGCCGAAGTATTCGCGGTTGATCCGCACCGGCGGGAAGATCAGCGGAATGGCCGCACTGGCCAGCAGGTGGTCAAGCGCCAGGCGCGTGGGCACGCCGACGCGGCGGTGGCGGAACCAGGGGTCGATGGTGGCGCGGCCCTGGTAGAAGGTCACCGCCTGGCCGGACTCGTAGCCGAAGGCGGTCACCGCCACGGCCCGCAACTGGCGCAGGCGTACGGCGGCGGCGATGCCGGTGAAGTCCAGCTCGCGCTCCAGCAGGCCGCGCAGTGGGGCGTTGTCCAGCAGCGCCACCGGCGCGTGGCGGTTCATCCCCAGCAGGCTGTGACCGAGGAAGCGCGCGCTCTGGCGCAATACACCGGGCCAGTCGCTGCGGTACACCTGGGAGGTGTGGAAGCCTTGCCAGACGGCGGTGAGGCGGCGGATCGCCTCGCTGAAATGCAGGGCACCGCAGGCCAGGCCCACAGCGTTGATGGCGCCGGCCGAGGTGCCGACTATCACCGGGAAGGGGTTGTGCATCGAGTCGGGCAGCAGGTCGGCGATCGCCGCCAGCACGCCCACCTGGTAGGCCGCTCGCGCGCCGCCGCCCGAGAGGATGAGTCCGGTCACGGGCTTGGTTGCGGCGGGTTCACTCATGAAAGGCTTCCGTTTTTTTCCGCGAGTATAGGGCCCGCGTGGGCCCGGCGCTGCTCAGTAGAGCTTCGGCTCGCCTTCCGGCCGGGTCTTGAAGCGGCGATGGGCCCAGAGGTACTGCTCGGGGAGGCGGCTTACGGCCTGTTCGATCCACTGGTTGATGCGCAGGCAATCCGCCTCCTCGCTCTCGCCCGGGAAGTCGGCCAGCGGCGGGTGGATCACCAGGCGGTAGCCGGAGCCGTCGGCCAGGCGTTCCTGGGTGAAGGGCAGCACCCGCGCGCGGCCCAGGCGGGCGAACTTGGTGGTGGCGGTGACGGTGGCGGCGGTGACGCCGAACAGCGGCACGAACAGGCTCTGCTTGCGCCCGTAGTCCTGGTCCGGCGCGTACCAGATGGCACGCCCGGCACGCAGCACCTTGAGCATGGCGCGTACGTCTTCACGCTCGATGGCCGTGGCGTCGAGATTGTGCCGCTCGCGCCCCTGGCGCTGGACGAAGTCGAACAGCGGGTTCTTGTGCTCGCGGTACATGCCGTCGATGGTGTGCACCTGGCCGAGCAGCGCGGCGCCGATCTCCAGGGTGGTGAAGTGCAGCGCCATGAGAATCACGCCCTGGCCGTCCGCCTGGGCCTGGCGCAGATGCTCCAGGCCTTCTATATGGGCGAGTTTGCGCAGGCGCGAGGCCGGCCACCACCAGCTCGTGGCCATCTCGAAGAAGGCGATGCCGGTGGAGGCGAAGTTCTCCCTGAGCAAGCGCTTGCGCTCGGCAACGGGCAACGCGGGGAAACACAGCTCCAGGTTGCGCCGGACGATGTGTCGACGCGAACCGGCGACCCGCAGCATCAGCCAGCCCAGGGCGCGCCCCAGGCGCAGCAGCACCGGGTAGGGCAACAGGGTAATCAGCCACAGCACCGCCAGGCCGAGCCACAGGGGCCAGAAGCGCGGGTGGAGGAAGGCGGCGCGGAAGCGGGGACGTTCCATCGGTGGATCCGTAGGGCTGTGTGGGCAAAGGCCGGCATTCTACAGAAATAGCTGCCAGCCGGCGCCCATCCTGCCCCGCGCGTCTTGCGACGGCCCGGCGTTCTCGCTATAAGTCCTGCCCATCAGACCCAGCAGAAAGACCATGAGCCAAGCTGACCTTCTCGACCAAGATCCCGTGTTCCAGCTCAAGGGCAGCATGCTCGCCATCACCGTGATGGAGCTGGCGCACAACGACCTCGAACGCCTCGCCCGGCAACTGGCCGACAAGGTCGCCCAGGCCCCCAACTTCTTCCAGAACACCCCGCTGGTGATGGCCCTCGACAAACTGCCGGCCAGCGAAGGCGAAGTGGACCTCGCCGCGCTGCTCGACGTCTGCCGCCGCCATGGCCTGCGCACCCTGGCCATCCGCGCCAGCAACGAACAGCACATCGCCGCCGCCAATACCCTCGACATCCCCGTGCTGCCGCCCTCGGGCGCTCGCGAGCGGGTCATCGACCCGGTGGAGCCCGGCGCCAAGAAGGCGACGAAAGTCCCGGAGAAACCCGCCGAGCCCGTGACCCGCCCGACCAAGGTGGTGACTACCCCGGTACGCGGCGGCCAGCAGATCTACGCTCCCGGCGGCGACCTGGTGGTAGTCGCCCCGGTGAGCCCGGGTGCGGAACTTCTCGCCGATGGCAACATCCATGTGTACGGTCCCATGCGTGGCAGGGCACTGGCAGGCATAAAGGGCGATACCAAGGCCCGGATCTTCTGTCAGCAACTGGCCGCCGAACTGGTGTCGGTAGCCGGTCAATACAAGGTCGCCGAAGACCTCCGGCGCGAGCCGCTCTGGGGGCATTCGGTGCAGGTCAGCCTGTCGGGAGATGTGTTGAACATCACCCGCCTTTAACGGATACTGCCGCGAATTTTCAGGGACCTGAACGGGAGCCAGGACGGCCGACCAAGGCCTGCAAGTTCCCGCTTTTCTTATTATTTGGGGTGAATCACCTTGGCCAAGATCCTCGTTGTCACGTCCGGCAAGGGTGGCGTGGGCAAAACCACCACCAGCGCCGCCATCGGCACCGGCCTCGCTCTGCGCGGGCACAAAACCGTCATCGTCGACTTCGACGTCGGCCTGCGTAACCTCGACCTCATCATGGGCTGCGAACGCCGCGTGGTGTACGACTTCGTCAACGTCATCAACGGCGAAGCGACCCTGACCCAGGCCCTGATCAAGGACAAGCGTCTCGAGAACCTCTACGTCCTGGCCGCCAGCCAGACCCGCGACAAGGACGCGCTGACCCTCGAAGGCGTCGGCACGGTCATCGAAGAGCTGGCGAAGAATTTCGAATACGTGGTCTGCGACTCTCCCGCCGGCATCGAGAAAGGTGCCCACCTGGCCATGTACTACGCCGATGAGGCGATCGTCGTGACCAACCCGGAAGTCTCCTCGGTACGCGACTCCGACCGCATGCTCGGCCTGCTGGCCAGCAAATCGCGCCGCGCCGAGAAGGGCGAGGAGCCGATCAAGGAGCGCCTGCTGCTCACCCGCTACAACCCGGAGCGCGTCACCAAGGGCGAAATGCTCGGTGTCGAGGACGTCGAGGAAATCCTCGCCATCCACCTGCTCGGTGTCATCCCGGAATCCCAGGCGGTGCTCAAGGCATCTAACCAGGGTGTTCCGGTCATCCTCGACGAGCAAAGCGACGCCGGCCAGGCGTACAGTGATGCCGTCGATCGCCTGCTCGGCAAGGAACTGCCCCACCGGTTCCTGGACGTGCAGAAGAAAGGACTCTTGCAACGCCTTTTTGGAGGCCGTGAATGAATATTCTTGACTTCTTTCGCGAGCGGAAGAAGCAGAACAGCGCTTCGATCGCTAAAGAACGACTCCAGATCATCGTCGCCCACGAGCGCGGCCAGCGCAGCCAGCCGGACTACCTCCCGGCGCTGCAGAAGGAACTGGTTGAGGTGATCCGTAAGTACGTCAACATCGACCAGGATCAGGTCCAGGTCCTGCTCGAGGACCAGGGCAACTGCTCCATCCTCGAGTTGAACATCACCCTGCCCGATCGCTGATCAGGGCTGGTGTGCTGGACGGCGGCTGCGGCCGCCGTCTTCATTTCCGGATATAGAACCATGCCTCTCTCGCAGATCGAAATACTCCACCAGGATCCGGCCTTCCTGGTCATCAACAAGCCGACCCTGCTGCTTTCCGTGCCGGGCCGCGCCGATGACAACAAGGACTGCCTGATCACCCGGCTGCAGGAGAACGGCTACCCGGAAGCGCTGATCGTCCACCGCCTGGACTGGGAGACCTCGGGCATCATCCTCCTGGCCCGTGACCCCGACAGCCACCGCGAGCTGTCCCGCCAGTTCCATGATCGCGAGACCGAGAAGGCCTACACCGCCCTCTGCTGGGGCCAGCCGGAACAGGACAGCGGGCGCATCGAACTGCCCCTGCGCTACGACCCGCCGACCAAGCCGCGCCACGTGGTCGACCACGAGCAGGGCCGCCACGCCCTGACCTTCTGGCGGGTACTGGAGCGCTGCGGCAACCACTGCCGCGTCGAGCTGACCCCCATCACCGGTCGCTCCCACCAGTTGCGCGTGCACATGCTCTCCATCGGCCACCCACTGCTGGGCGACCGCCTCTACGCCCACGACGAAGCCCTGGCCGCCCACGAGCGCCTGTGCCTGCACGCCAGCATGCTCGCCTTCAGCCACCCGGTGACCGGCGAGCGCTTGCGCTTCGAGTGCCCGGCGCCGTTCTGAGGCGATGACCGACAGCCTCTACTACGACCGTACCCAGGGCGCCCCACCCTGGCCGGTCCTGTTGATGGCCATCGAAGCCCTCGGCCGCCCCGGTAACCGTGGCATCGACCTCGGCTGCGGCGCCGGCCGCGACACCCTGGAAATGCTCCGCCGTGGCTGGGAGGTGCTGGCCATCGACCGCGAGCCCGAAGCCATCGAACGCCTGCTGGGCCAGGTGCCGCCCGATCAGTTGCCACGCCTGCAAGCGCGCTGCGCCCGTTTCGAGGACTGCGAGCTGCCGGCCGCCGACGTCGTCAACAGCGCCTTCGCCCTGCCCTTCTGCGCCCCGGCGGACTTCCCGGCCCTGTGGCAGCGCATCGACGAGGCCCTGGCAGGCGGCGGTATCTTCTGCGGCAACCTGTTCGGCGAACGTGACGACTGGGCCGGCCCCGAGCTGAGCATCTTCAGCGAGGACCAGGTTCGGCAGCTGTTCGCCGACTGGGAGCTGCTGCACTTCGAAGTGATCGACCGCGAAGGCAGCACCGCCCGTGGCCGCACCAAGCGCTGGCACCTGTTTTCAGTGGTCGCGCGGCACCGCTGAATCCATGACGGCCGGCACAAGAACCGGGCTATCGCCGCCATGGTGAAAATTCACCGGCCTGCGCCTCCTAATCAGCAAGCCCGATGCGATAAACTCCGGCCCATCGCTGTCTGGAGTCCGTTATGCGCGAAGAGTTGAACCAGGGCCTTATCGATTTCCTCAAGGCCTCCCCCACCCCCTTCCATGCCACCCGCAGCCTGGCCCAGCGCCTGGAGGCAGCGGGCTACGTGCACCTCGACGAGCGCGATGCCTGGCGCGCCGAGGCCGGTGGGCGCTACTACGTGACCCGCAACGACTCCTCGCTGATCGCCATCAAACTGGGCAAGCGCCCCATGCTCGACGGCGGCCTGCGCCTGGTCGGCGCCCACACCGACAGCCCCTGCCTGCGAGTCAAGCCCAACCCGGAACTGCACCGCCAGGGCTTCTGGCAACTGGGCGTCGAAGTCTACGGCGGCGCCCTGCTGGCCCCCTGGTTCGACCGCGACCTGTCCCTGGCCGGCCGCGTCACCTACCGCGCCGCCGGCAAGGTGGAAAGCCAGTTGGTGGACTTCCAGGCGCCCATCGCCGTGATCCCCAACCTGGCCATCCACCTCAACCGTGAAGCCAACCAGGGCTGGGCCATCAACGCCCAGACCGAACTGCCACCGATCCTGGCCCAGCTGGCCACCGGCGAGACCCGCGAGTTCCGTGACCTGCTGGCCGAGCAACTGACCCTGGAGCACGGCGTCAGCGCCGACGCGGTGCTGGACTACGAACTGAGCCTCTACGACACCCAGAGCGCCGCCGTGATCGGCCTCGGCGGCGACTTCATCGCCGGTGCGCGCCTGGACAACCTGCTCTCCTGCTACGCCGGCCTGCAGGCCCTGCTCGCCGCCGAAGGCGACGAAAGCTGCGTACTGGTGTGCACCGACCACGAGGAAGTGGGCTCCTGCTCCGCCTGTGGCGCCGACGGCCCCTTCCTGGAGCAGGTGCTGCGCCGCCTGATGCCCGAAGGCGATGCGTTCGCCCGCACCATCCAGCGCTCGTTGCTGGTTTCCGCCGACAACGCCCATGGCGTGCACCCCAACTACGCCGACAAGCACGACGGCAACCACGGGCCCAAGCTCAACGCCGGCCCGGTGATCAAGATCAACAGCAACCAGCGCTACGCCACCAACAGCGAAACCGCCGGTTTCTTCCGCCACCTGTGCCTGGAAAACGAAGTGCCGGTGCAGAGCTTCGTCACCCGCAGCGATATGGGGTGCGGCTCCACCATCGGCCCCATCACCGCCAGCCAACTGGGCGTGCGCACCGTGGACATCGGCCTGCCGACCTTCGCCATGCACTCCATCCGCGAACTGGCCGGCAGCCATGACCTCGCCCACCTGGTGAAGGTGCTGGCCGCCTTCTACTCCAGCCACGACCTGCCCTGAACGGAGACAGCCGCATGCTCAGCCACATCCGCAACAGCCTCGAGGAAGCCCGGACGGCGCTGGACAACTTCATCGCCAACGAGCAGGCCCTGCGCAGCATCGAGCGCGCGGCGGAACTGCTGGTGGAAAGCTTCGAGAACAAGGGCAAGGCCTTCTCCTGCGGCAATGGCGGCTCCATGTGCGACGCCATGCACTTCGCCGAGGAACTGACCGGGCGCTACCGCAAGAACCGCCCGGGCATCGCCGCCATCTCCATCAGCGACGCCAGCCACATCAGCTGCGTGGCCAACGACTTCGGCTACGACCACATCTTCTCGCGCTACATCGAATCCCACGGTCGTGAAGGTGACGTGCTGCTGGCCTTCAGCACCAGCGGCAAGAGCCCCAACGTGATCAAGGCCGCCGAAGCCGCCAAGGCACTGGGGGTGAAGGTCGTCGCCCTCACCGGCAAACCCGGCTCGCTGCTCGAAGGCCTCGCCGACGTGTGCATCTGCGCCCCCGGCGGCGACTTCGCCGACCGCGTGCAGGAGCTGCACATCAAGGTGGTGCACATCCTCATCGAGCTGGTGGAACGCAAGCTCGCGCCTGAAAACTACGCTTAAAGAAGCTGGAAGCTGGAAGCCAGTCAGCGTGCCAGGCCCAGCTTCCTGGTTAACTCAGCCCGCCTCAGAACGCATTGGTAGGTTGGCGCCGAGCGCAGCGAGGCCCAACGACGCACACTTCACCCTCGCCATGTTGGGCTTCGTACCTCAGCCCAACCTACACCCGCCCCCGCTCTGCCCTTCACTTCCAGCTTCTAACTTCTGGCTTCCAGCTGCCCTTATTCCGGCACCTCCACGCTGACGTGGATCGCATCGTGCCGCCAGAACTCCAGGTCGCAGTCGATCAACCGGCCGTGCTGGTCGCGGTTGACCCGGGTGATGCGCAGCGCCGGGCTGCCGGGGGCGACCTTCAGGGTCGAGGCGGCTTCGGGGTGCAGCGCCGTGGGCACCATGTCGAAGCGCACGCGGCCGTAGCGGATGCCGTATTCGCTGCCGTAGAGGTCGGTCAGCGAGCGGGTCAGGTCGAAATCGAGGATGCCGGCGAAGTACTGCGGGTTGAGGTAATGCTCGACGTAGAGCACCAGGCGCCCGTCGATGCGCCGTGCCCGGCGGATCTGGTAGACGCTGGACAACGCCGGCAGCTCCAGCAGCTCGCAGACTTCCACGGTCGCCGGCATTAGCCGTGCACTGAGCACTTCGGTGGCCGGAACCCGGCCCTGCTCGCCAACCATGGCGTGGAAGTGGCTGCGCACCAGGGGGTTGTAGGCCACCCGTGGCGGCGAGACGAACCAGCCGCGGCGCTCTTCACGGTAGATCAGCCCCTGCGCCTCCAGCTGGCCCAGTGCCTCACGCAGGGTGATGCGGGTGGTGTCGAACAGTTCGCTGAGCTTGCGCTCGGCCGGCAGCTTGCCGCCCAGAGGCAACAGGCCATGCTCGATCTGCTCCTGCAGGGCGCGGCAGATGGCGGTAACGGTACGGGGCGCCTCTTCGCGCATCGAAAAACTCCAATCTGGAATAGACCAGCACCATAAAAGTGCGATGCCGATGGGGGTGTGACCATCCTATGCAGCCTAGATGACTGTCCCGTGACAGCACCTGCGACCTGCAGGGTGCGTGCCAGCGACAGGGTCCCGCGCCAAGCGCCATGGGACGTGCAGCCATGGTCTACGCTTGCTGACGCCGGAAGAACGGGGCCCGCAGAGCCACGCGGTGCAATGAAACCGTCATCTATGGCCTTTAGATTGGCCTGGGTCTTGCTGATCTAGACCAATACTCAACCCTGCTAAGGAGCTTCATATGAAACGCCTGCTGCTGGCTTCACTGATTGGAACCACCCTGGCCCTGAGCACCCAGGCCATGGCGGATGACGCTGCACTGAAGGCCCTGGAAGACGCTGCCCGCAAGGAAGGCGCGGTAAACAGCGTGGGCATGCCCGACAGCTGGGCGAACTGGAAGGACACCTGGGTCGACCTGGAGAAGAAGTTCGGCCTCAAGCACATGGACACCGACATGAGCTCGGCGCAGGAAATCGCCAAGTTCGCCGCCGAGAAGGAAAACGCCACCGCCGACATCGGCGACGTCGGCGCGGCCTTCGGCCCCATCGCCACCCAGCAGGGCGTCACCCAGGCCTACAAGCCCAGCACCTGGGACCAGGTCCCCGCGTGGGCCAAGGACCAGGACGGCCACTGGGCCCTCGCCTACACCGGCTCCATCGCCTTCATCATCAACAAGCAACTGGTGAAAGAGCCGCCGAAATCCTGGGCCGACCTGGAGAAAGGCAAGTACAAGGTCGCCATCGGTGACGTCAGCGCCGCCGCCCAGGCCGTAAACGGCGTGCTGGCCGCCGCCATCGCCAAGGGCGGTGACGAGAAGAACATCCAGCCGGGCCTGGACCTCTTCGCCAAGATCGCCGAACAGGGCCGCTTGTCCCTGTCCAACCCGACCATCCAGACCCTGGAGAAAGGCGAAGTCGAAGTCGGCATCGTCTGGGACTTCAACGGCCTGTCCTACCGCGACCAGATCGACCCCAGCCGCTTCGAGGTGCTGATCCCCTCCGACGGTTCGGTGATCTCCGGCTACACCACCATCATCAACAAGTACGCCAAGAACCCGAACGCCGCCAAGCTGGCTCGCGAGTACATCTTCAGCGACGCCGGCCAGATCAACCTGGCCAAGGGCAACGCCCGCCCGATCCGCGCCGAGCACCTGACCCTGCCGGCCGAAGTGCAGGCCAAGCTGCTGCCCAACGAGCAGTACGCCAAGGTGCAGCCGATCAAGGACGCCAAGGCCTGGGAAGAAACCTCCAAGGCACTGCCGAGCCTGTGGCAGGAAAACGTCATCATCAACATGGAATAAGTGACACACGGGCGCCGGCCTTGGCCGGCGCCTCGTCACATCTGGGTGCCAGCTCATGAAGCACAAAGCAATCCTGGTCCTGCTGGACGGCCTCAACTACGGCGTCGCACAACACGCCATGGGCCACCTCCAGGCTTATTGCGCCGCCGGCCGTGCTGCGCTGTACAAACTGGAGTGCGAGCTACCGGCGCTGTCCCGCCCCCTCTACGAATGCATTCTCAGCGGGGTGCCGCCGATCGACAGCGGCATCGTGCACAACGACGTCTCGCGCCTGTCCAACCAGCGCAGCGTGTTCCACTACGCCCGCGATGCCGGGCTGACCACCGCCGCTGCGGCCTACCACTGGTTCAGCGAGCTGTATAACCGCTCGCCCTTCGACGCCGCCCGCGACCGCCACACCGAGGCGCCCGAACTGCCCATCCAGCATGGCCACTTCTACTGGGCCGACCACTACCCGGACGCGCACCTGTTCGCCGATGCCGAGAGCCTGCGCCTGCGCCACGCGCCGGACTTCCTCCTGGTGCACCCGATGAACATCGACGACGCCGGCCACAAGCACGGCCTCGACACGCCGCAATACCGCAACAGCGCGCGGGTCGCCGACATCATCCTCGCCGAGTACCTGCAGCGCTGGCTCGATGCCGGCTACCAGGTGCTGGTGACCGCCGACCACGGCATGAACAACGACCGTTCGCACAACGGCCTGCTCACCGAAGAGCGCGAAGTGCCGCTGTTCGTCCTCGGCGACGCCTTCAGCCTCGACGGCTATGCGCAGCCGAAGCAGACCGACCTTTGCGGCACCCTGTGCGAACTGCTGGGCGTGCCCCACGACAAACCTGTATGCCGGGAGCTGTTGAAGTGAATTCAGCCAACCGCGGCAAATGGCTGGCGCTGCTGTGCCTGCTGCCATTCGCCATTTTCTTCATCGCCTTCCAGATCGCGCCGCTGGCCTGGGTGGCGATCAATAGCCTGAACAGCCCCGAAGGCTGGGGCCTGGGCAACTACGCCAAGGTGTTCGCCTCCAAGTTCTACCTGCAGGCGATCAAGCACAGCCTGCAGATCGCCTTCTGGTCGAGCCTGATCGGCATCTTCATCGCCATCCTCGGCAGCTACTCGCTGCGCCAGGTGGACAGCCGCCTGCGCGACTTCGTCATGGCCTTTTCCAACATGACCAGCAACTTCGCCGGCGTGCCCCTGGCCTTCGCCTTCGTCATCCTCCTGGGCTTCAACGGTGCACTGACCCTGCTGCTCAAACAGAGCGGGCTGATCGAGGACTTCAACCTCTACTCCAAGACCGGCCTGATCGTGCTCTACACCTACTTCCAGATCCCCCTCGGCGTGCTGCTGCTCTACCCCGCCTTCGACGCCCTGCGCGCGGACTGGCGCGAATCCGCCTCGCTGCTCGGCGCCAGCACCTGGGACTTCTGGCGGCACATCGGCCTGCCGGTGCTGACCCCCGCGCTGCTGGGCACCTTCATCATCCTGCTGGCCAACGCCCTGGGCGCCTACGCCACCGTCTACGCCCTGACCACCGGCAACTTCAACGTGCTGCCGATCCGCATCGCCGCCATGGTCGCCGGCGACATCGCCCTCAATCCCAACCTCGCCAGCGCCCTGGCCATGGTGCTGGTGGGCCTGATGGCGCTGATCACCGTGGTCCACCAGTGGCTGCTGAAGAGGAGCTACCATGTCGCGCGCTGAAGCCCCGGTCGCCAGCCTCTACCACCGCATCGTGGTCTGGCTGCTGTTCCTGATCCTGCTGCTGCCCCTGGCCGGCACCCTGCTCTATTCGCTGTCCACCAGTTGGTCGGCGTCCATCCTCCCCGATGGCCTGACCTTCAAGTGGTACCTGGCGCTGTGGAGCGATGCCCGCTTCCTCAACGCCTTCGGCCAATCGCTGCTGGTGTGCTTCGGCGCCCTGGCGCTGTCGGTGGTGCTGATCCTGCCGCTGCTGTTCGTGGTGCACTACCACTTCCCCAAGCTGGACGCGCTGATGAACATCCTCATCCTGCTGCCCTTCGCGGTGCCGCCGGTGGTGTCTTCGGTGGGCCTGCTGCAGCTCTATGGCTCCGGCCCGCTGGCCATGGTCGGTACACCGTGGATCCTGATCGGCTGCTACTTCACCGTGGCGCTGCCGTTCATGTACCGGGCCATCACCAACAACCTGCAGGCGATCAACCTGCGTGACCTGATGGACGCCGCCCACCTGCTCGGCGCCAGCACCTGGAAGGCCGCTCTGCTGGTGGTGCTGCCCAACCTGCGCAAGGGCCTGATGGTTTCGCTATTCCTGTCGTTCTCCTTCCTCTTCGGCGAGTTCGTCTTCGCCAACCTGCTGGTGGGCACGCGCTACGAAACCCTGCAGGTCTACCTGAACAACATGAAGAACAGCAGCGGCCACTTCAACAGCGCCCTGGTGATCTCCTACTTCTTCTTCGTGCTGCTGTTCACCTGGGCAGCCAACCGCCTGAACAAGGACAAATCATGAGTTTTCTGAGCATTCAGGGGCTGCACAAAAGCTATGCCGCCACCTCGATCTTCAGCGACATCAACTGCGAGATCGGCAAGGGTGAATTCGTCACCCTCCTCGGCCCTTCCGGCTGCGGCAAATCCACCCTGCTGCGCTGCATCGCCGGGCTCACCGAGGTCAATGGCGGCAAGATCGTCCTCGACGGCCAGGACCTGGTGCCGCTGGCACCGCAGAAGCGCGGCATCGGCATGGTGTTCCAGAGCTATGCGCTGTTCCCCAACATGACCGCCGCGCAGAACGTCGCCTTCGGCCTGCGCATGCAGAAGGCCAGCAAGGAAGAAAGCGCCCGCCGCGTGCAGGAAGCCCTGGCCATGGTCGAGCTGGACACGTACGCCGACCGCTACCCGCACCAGCTCTCCGGTGGCCAGTGCCAGCGCGTGGCCCTGGCCCGCTCCCTGGTCACCCGCCCGCGCCTGCTGCTGCTCGACGAGCCGCTCTCGGCCCTCGACGCGCGCATCCGCAAGCACCTGCGCGAACAGATCCGCAGCATCCAGCAGGAGCTGGGGCTGACCACCCTCTTCGTCACCCACGACCAGGAGGAGGCGCTGACCATGTCCGACCGCATCTTCCTGATGAACGCCGGGCGCATCGTCCAGAGCGGCGACGCCGAGACCCTCTACACCGCCCCGGTGGACGCCTTCGCCGCCGGCTTCATCGGCAACTACAACCTGCTCGAGGCCGAGGACGCCGCACGCCTGCTGGCGCGCCCGGTGGCCAGCCGCATCGCCATCCGCCCGGAAGCCATCTCGCTGAGCAGCGACGGCGCCATCGAGGCTGAGGTGCGCAGCCACAGCCTGCTGGGCAACGTCATCCGCTACCGTGTGGAAGCACGGGGTGTGGAACTGGTGGTGGACGTGCTCAACCGCAGCGCCGACGACCTGCATGGCAAGGGCCAGCGCATCGGCCTGTCCATCGACGACAACGCAATCCGGGAGGTGGCGTGATGACCCTGGCGATCTTCGATCTCGACGACACCCTCATCGACGGCGACTGCGCCAGCCTGTGGAGCGAACACATGGCCGCCATCGGCTGGGTGGACGGTGAATCCTTCGTCAGGAAGGACCACGAACTCATGGCGCTCTATGCCGAAGGCAAGCTGGCGATGGAGGACTACATGGCCTTCAGCCTCTCGCCCCTGGTGGGCCGCACGCCGGAGGAAGTGGCCTTCGTCGTCGAGCCCTTCGTCGAGGACGTGATCGAACCCATCTTCCACAGCGACGCCACCCGCTGCCTGGCCAGCCACCGCGAAGCCGGCGACCGCATCCTGGTGATCTCCGCCTCTGCGCACTTCCTGGTCAGCGCCATCGCAGAGCGCCTGAAGATCGACGAAGTACTGGCCATCGACCTGGAAGAGCAGCACGGGCATTACAGCGGCAACACCCGCGGCGTGCTCACCTACCGCGAGGGCAAGGTCACCCGCCTGCACGCCTGGCTCGAGGCCGAAGGTGAAAGCCTCGACGGCGCCTACTTCTACTCCGACTCGCGCAACGACCTGCCGCTGCTCAAGCTGGTCAGCAACCCCCGCGTGGTCAACCCCGACCCGGCCCTGCGCGAACACGCCGAACAGGCCGGCTGGCCGATCCTCGACTGGCGTTGAGTCACCCCGCCCTGCGACATGCCGTAGGGCGGGTGAAACCCGCGTGCCTGGTTTGCCGAGGACTCAGCTATCGCCGTGGGCGAAGGCCTTGAGCTCGTCACCGGCCATGCGGTAGCGCACCCACTCGTCCTGGGGGCTGGCGCCGATGGATTGGTAGAACTGGATGGCGGGTTCGTTCCAGTCCAGCACGCTCCATTCCAGGCGGCCGCAGCCGCTGTCGCAGGCCAGGCGCGCGAGATGGCGCAACAGCACCTTGCCGGCGCCGACGCCGCGTTGCTGGGGGGAAACGTAGAGGTCTTCCAGGTACATCCCCTTGCGGCCCAGCCAGGTGGAGTAGCTGTAGAAATACACGGCGAACCCGATGGGCGTGCCGTCCAGCTCGCAGATCAGCGCACGGGCCGGGGTGTCGCCCTCGAACAGGCTCTGCTCGATGTCGGCAACGGTGGCGATGACTTCGTGTTCGGCCTTCTCGTAGATGGCCAGTTCGGTGATGAAGGCGAGAATCTGGCGGGCATCGCTGCGCACGGCATCGCGGATATGCAGGCTCACGGGAGTTCCTTTCAGGGGGTGTTGGCGCCGAGGCGCGAAGGCGGACATGCTAGGCGCCGGCTGGCCGGCAAGAAAGAGGGCCGAGCATAATCGGCGTTCGTAGCCGCCCAGGAGAGTCGCTCATGCTGTCCCACGTCTGCATCGGTACCAACGATTTCCCCCGTGCCCTGGCCTTCTACACGCCACTGATGGAGGCACTGGGACTGCCGCAGAAATTCTGCGACCCGTCCCGCCCCTGGGCGGGCTGGATGCCGGCGGATGCACCGCGCCCGTTGCTGGTGCTGGGCGCGCCGTTCGATGGCGAGGCGGCGACCGTGGGCAATGGCCAGATGGTCGCCCTGCTGGCGCCGGACCGCGCCAGCGTCGACCGCTGCCACGCGCTGGCACTGGCCAATGGCGGCCAGTGCGAAGGAGCACCAGGCCTGCGGCCGCACTATCACCCCGACTACTACGGCGCCTATTTCCGCGACCCGGATGGCAACAAGCTGTGCGTGTGCTGCCACCGGGCCGAGTGACGCTCAAGGCACCGTATTGTCGCCCTCGCCGGGCAGTTCCGGCTGGTGATGGCGTGGTCGCAGATCGGGCTCGGGGTCGCGTGGTTTCTGCAGGCGCTCCACCTCGGCCTGGTTCTCCGCTTCCTCGTCGGGGGTGATCTCGGGCAGCTCGCCGTCCTCGGTAACGCTGGGGTCCCTGTCGATCATGGCGCGTCCTCCCTCAGGTGCCGTACTTCAGAGAGGCCGATGCCCTGGCTCGGGTCATGTTTGACGGGCATGTTCCACCTCGTGGTTTCGTGGTCGTCAGGAGTTGTGAGGGAGCTGGCCGATGAAGGTTCGAGGTATTTGGTCGGTCGTGCCGTCGTGGCAGAATCTGCCCCTCAATCGCGCAGGATGCAGGAGCTCACCATGAGCAACGGACCGGATGTCGAGATAAGCCGCTTCCTCAGCTTTGTACTGAGGCACAAACCCGAGGCCATCGGCTTGCAGCTGGACAGCGAAGGCTGGGCCGATATCGAGGCGCTGATCACCGGTGCCGCACGCACGGGCAAGGAACTCGATGAGCGGGCGATCCGCCGCGTGGTGGCGAACAACGACAAGAAGCGCTTCGCCATTTCCGAGGACGGCCGGCGCATCCGCGCGGTACAAGGCCACTCGACCGCCTCGGTGCAGCGCCAGTACGACGCCGTGGTGCCGCCGCAGCGGCTGTTCCACGGCACCGCCAGCCGCTTTGTCGACAGCATCCTGCAGAAGGGTCTGATCGCCGGCTCTCGCCACCACGTGCACCTCTCCGAAGACCGCGAAACCGCCACCCAGGTGGGCGAGCGCTATGGCGAGCCGGTGATCCTCGAGATCGCGGCCAGCGCCATGCACGAGGACGGTTTCGAATTCCACCAGGCGGAGAACGGCGTGTGGCTGACCGCGCGGGTGCCGGTGGATTACCTGAAGCGGGAGGGGTGAGCGGCAGGGCACTCTCCCCGGGCTGAAGCCCGGGCTACAAGGTCAGAACGGCCATGAAAAAAGGCAGCCCGAGGGCTGCCTTTGTTGTTGGAGCAGGGTGAATCAGGTGGTGCGGATCAGGTGGTCGAAGGCGCTCAGGGAGGCCTTGGCACCCTCACCCACCGCAATCACGATCTGCTTGTAAGGCACGGTGGTCACGTCACCGGCAGCGAACACACCGGGCAGCGAGGTCTCGCCACGGGCGTCGACGATGATCTCGCCACGCTGGCTCAGCTCGACGGTGCCTTTGAGCCAATCGCTGTTGGGCAGCAGGCCGATCTGCACGAAGATGCCTTCCAGTTCCAGGGCCTTGAACTCGTCGGAGTTGCGGTCCTTGTAGGTGAGGCCGGTGACCTTCTGGCCATCGCCCTTCACTTCGCTGGTCAGCGCGCTGGTGATGATGTCGACGTTGCCGAGGCTGCGCAGTTTCTTCTGCAGCACGGCGTCGGCACGCAGCTGGCTGTCGAACTCGATCAGGGTGACATGGGCGACGATGCCGGCCAGGTCGATGGCCGCTTCCACACCGGAGTTGCCGCCACCGATCACCGCCACGCGCTTGCCCTTGAACAGCGGGCCGTCGCAGTGCGGGCAGTAGGCAACGCCACGGCCGCGGTATTCCTGCTCGCCGGGTACGTTCATTTCGCGCCAGCGGGCACCGGTGGAGAGGATCACGGTCTTGGCCTTGAGGCTGGCACCGCTCTCGAACTTCACTTCATGCAGCTCGCCTTCGGCCTTGGCCGGGATCAGCTGGCTGGCACGCTGCAGGTTCATGATGTCGACGTCGTATTGCTTGACGTGCTCTTCCAGCGCGCGGGCCAGTTTCGGGCCTTCGGTCTCCTGCACGGAGATGAAGTTCTCGATGGCCATGGTGTCCAGCACCTGGCCGCCGAAACGCTCGGCCGCGACGCCAGTACGGATGCCCTTGCGGGCGGCGTAGATGGCAGCCGAGGCACCGGCCGGACCACCACCGATCACCAGGACGTCGAAGGCATCCTTGGCATTGAGCTTCTCGGCATCACGGGCGGAAGCGCCGGTGTCGATCTTGGCGAGGATCTCTTCCACGCCCATGCGGCCCTGGCTGAACAGCTCGCCGTTCAGGTAGATGCTCGGCACCGACATGATCTGGCGCTGCTCGACTTCATCCTGGAACAGCGCGCCATCGATGGCGACGTGACGGATGTTGGGGTTGAGCACGGCCATCAGGTTCAGCGCCTGGACCACGTCCGGGCAGTTCTGGCAGGACAGCGAGAAATAGGTTTCGAAGTTGAACTCGCCCTGGATGCCCTTCACCTGCTCGATCACATCGGCTTCGAGCTTGGAGGGGTGGCCGCCGACCTGCAGCAGTGCCAGCACCAGGGAGGTGAATTCGTGGCCCATGGGGATGCCGGCGAAACGCAGGCTGATATCCGCACCGGGGCGTTCCAGCGAGAAGGAAGGCGTGCGGGCATCGCCACCGTCTTCGCGCAGGGTGATCTTGTCGGTCAGGCCGACGATGTCGTGCAGCAGGTCGCGCAGCTCCTTGGATTTGTCGCTGTCATCGAGGGACGCGACGATCTCGAACGGCTGGGTGACCTTTTCCAGATAGGCCTTCAACTGGGTTTTAAGATTGTCGTCCAACATGATTCGGCTCCTGCTTGTTTCGGGCAAAGGGGACCCCGCGGCGGACGCATGCGCGTCCGCCCTGCTCGCTCGGATTCGGGCTTTTTGCAGGGTGGTCGGCATGAGGCCGACCACCGGGGGGAGGTACTGCGTTTTCTAGCTTAGATCTTGCCAACCAGGTCCAGGGACGGAGCGAGGGTCTTCTCGCCTTCCTTCCACTTGGCCGGGCAGACTTCGCCCGGGTGGGCAGCGGTGTACTGGGCAGCTTTCAGCTTGCGCAGGGTCTCGCCGACGTCACGAGCGATTTCGTTGGAGTGGATCTCAACGGTCTTGATGATGCCTTCCGGGTTGATCACGAAGGTGCCGCGCAGGGCCAGGCCTTCTTCCGGGATGTGCACGCCGAAGGCGTTGGTCAGCTGGTGGGTCGGGTCACCGATCAGCGGGAACTGAGCCTTGCCCACTGCCGGGGAAGTCTCGTGCCAAACCTTGTGGGAGAAGTGGGTATCGGTGGTCACGATGTAGACCTCGGTACCGGCCTTCTGGAACTCGCCGTAGTTGTTGGCGGCGTCTTCGATCTCGGTGGGGCAGTTGAAGGTGAAGGCTGCCGGCATGAAGATCAGGACCGACCACTTGCCCTTGAGGGATTCTTCGGTGACTTCGATGAACTTGCCGTTGTGGAAAGCGTTGACCTTGAAAGGTTGAACTGCGGTGTTGATCAGAGACATCGAGTGGACCTCTTATGAGTTGGAAGTGTGGGTTGAGAAATTTACCAGACGAATACTAGGTGGTTGCGCTGTAAAGAGCTTATTGATTGAAGGAATCGACCTCATTGATTTCCTATATCGCTCTGAAGCCCAGTAGCCACGGGCCTTCCAGCCTGTCACGCAAGGTATCGAAAGGAAACTAGACGAGGGATTCGTCCAGTACGACAACCACTTTACCCGACACCTGGTTACTGTTCAGAGCGGCGAAGGCGGCTTCCACGTCCTTGGCCGCGAAGCTTTGTTCCAGTTGCGGCTTCAGGCGGCCTTCGGCGAACAGCGGCCAGGCATGCTGGCCAAGATCACGCAGCAGGTCGGCCTTGAAGGCGTCGTCGCGGTTGCGCAGGGTCGAGCCGATCAGCTGGATGCGCTTGCCCAGCACCAAGGCCATATCCAGCTCGGCCTTGCGGCCGCCCATGAGGCCGATATTCACCCAGCGGCCATCACGGGCCAGCAAGTCGAGGTTGAGCGCGGCGTAGTTACCACCGACCGGGTCGAGGATCACGTCGAACGGGCCGAAGTCACGCAGGCTCTCCAGCGTTTCGCCGCGCAGTGCGCCGCCCTGGGCGCCGAGGCCCTCGCAATAGGCCAGGCGTTCAGCGGAACCGACGCTGACCCAGACCGGGCTGCCAAAGGCCTTGCACAGCTGGATGGCGGCGGAGCCGACGCCGCTGGCCCCTGCGTGCAACAGCACCTTCTCACCGGGCTTCAGGCCGGCCAGCTGGAACAGGTTGAGCCAGGCGGTGGCGTACACCTCCGGCAGCGCAGCCCCCTCCGCCAGGCTGAGGCCTTCGGGCACCGGCAGCACGTGACCGGCATCCACCACCACCTCTTCGGCCATGCCGCCACCAGCCAGCAGCGCGCAGACACGATCGCCCACCTGCCACGCCGCACCCGCCCCCACTTCGGTAATCACGCCCGAACATTCAAGGCCGATGATGTCGCTCGCACCGGGAGGCGGAGGGTAATGCCCCGCCGCCTGCAACAGATCGGCGCGGTTCAATCCCGCGGCCGCCACACGAATGCGGACCTGCCCCACATCACAGTCAGGAATGGGGTATTCAGCCCATTCCACGCGCCCTTCCACGCCTTGCAATGCTTTCACGCTGCCTCCATAGTGACCCAGGACTCGCCCGGCGGCTGACCGCCGGGCTTTTGCTTTGCGCCGATGGAACCCGGCGCCCTCAAATACGGCCTAATATGCGTTATCACCTCCCCCGACGTCGAATAAGCATGAAGCGTTCACTGATCTGCTCCGCCCTTGCGTTTGTATTCAGCATCAGCGTTCTGCCGCTGCATGCGTCCACCACCTCGGCAAGCGACAGCTGGGACTCCATCCAGCCCGACCGTGAGCAGGTGATAGCCAGCCTCAATGTGGTGGAGCTGCTCAAGCGCCATCACTACAACAAGCCGCCACTCAACGATGAGCGCTCGGTGAAGATCTACGAGGGCTACCTCAAGCTTCTCGACCCGGCGAAGATGTATTTCACCGCCGGCGACATCGCCGAATTCAACCAGTGGAAAACCCAGTTCGACGACTTCCTCAAAAGCGGCGACCTGGACCCGGGCTTCACCATCTACAAGCGTCATCTCGACCGTCTCAAGGAACGCCTGGACTTCGCCCTGGCGATGCTCGACAAGGGCGTGGACAAGATCGACTTCAGCGCCGACGAAAGCCTCGAGACCGACCGCGAGAAGGCCACCTGGGCCAAGGACAGCGCCGCCCTCGACGACCTTTGGCGCAAGCGCGTGAAGGACGAGGTACTGCGCCTGAAGATCGCCAATAAAGAGCCGAAGGCGATCCAGGAACTGCTGGTCAAACGCTACAAAAACCAGCTTTCGCGCCTCGAGCAGACCCGTGGCGAGGACGTGTTCCAGGCCTATATCAACGCCTTCGCACAGACCTACGACCCGCACACCCAGTACCTCTCCCCGGATAACGCGGAGAACTTCGACATCAACATGAGCCTGTCGCTGGAAGGCATCGGTGCGGTGCTGCAGAGCGACAACGAGCACGTCAAGGTGGTGCGCCTGGTGCCTGCCGGCCCTGCCGAGAAGAGCAAGCAGATCGCCCCGGCCGACAAGATCGTCGGCGTCGCCCAGGGCACGGGCGAGATGGTTGATGTTATCGGCTGGCGCCTGGACGAAGTGGTCAAGCTGATCCGTGGCCCGAAAGGCTCGGTGGTGCGCCTGGAAGTGGTCCCCGCGAACAACGCGCCCAACGACCAGAGCAGCAAGATCGTCTCCATCACCCGCGAGGCGGTGAAGCTCGAAGAGCAGGCCGCGAAGAAGTCCGTGCTCAACCTCGAACATGAAGGCCACACCTTCAAGCTCGGCGTGATCGAAGTGCCGGCCTTCTACCTCGACTTCAAGGCCTTCCGCGCCGGTGATCCCGAGTACAAGAGCACCACCCGCGACGTGAAGAAGCTGCTCGGCGAGCTGCAGAAGGAGAAGGTCGACGGCGTGGTCATCGACCTGCGCAACAACGGCGGCGGCTCCCTGCAGGAAGCCACCGAGCTGACCGGCCTGTTCATCGACCAGGGCCCGACCGTGCTGGTACGCAACAGCGACGGCCGTGTCGACGTGCTGGCCGACGAGAACACCGGCATCTTCTACAAGGGCCCGATGGCCGTGCTGGTCAATCGCCTGTCCGCCTCGGCCTCGGAGATCTTCGCCGGCGCCATGCAGGACTATCACCGTGCGCTGATCATCGGTGGCCAGACCTTCGGCAAGGGCACCGTGCAGACCATCCAGCCGCTCAACCACGGTGAGCTGAAGCTGACCCTGGCCAAGTTCTACCGCGTCTCCGGCCAGAGCACCCAGCACCAGGGCGTGATCCCGGACATCGAGTACCCCTCGGTGGTCGACACCAAGGAAATCGGCGAAAGCGCGCTGCCCGAGGCCATGCCCTGGGACAGCATCCGCCCGGCCATCAAGCCCGAGGTCGACCCCTTCAAGCCCTTCCTCTCCGAACTCAAGGCCCGTCACGATTCGCGCACCGCGCACAATCCCGACTTCGTCTACAGCCGCGAGCGCCTGGCCCTGGCCCAGAAGCTGATGAAGGAAACCACCATCACCCTCAACGAGGCCAAGCGTCGCGCCCAGCAGGCCGATATCGAAGCCAAGCAACTGGCGATGGAAAACACCCGTCGCAAGGGCAAGGGTGAGGAGCCGCTGAAGGAACTGAAGAAGGAAGACGAGGACGCGCTGCCGCTGGACGATGACAAGACCAAGCCGGAAGACGACGCCTACCTGACCGAGACCGGGCAGATCCTGCTCGACTACCTGGGTCTGAATTCGACGGTCGCCAAGCACTGATCGAACGTCATCAGAACGTCACGAAACTGTCGTGAAATGCAGGGGCCGCTGATGCGGCCCCTTTGCTTTTGAGCCGCATTCACGAGAGCCAACATGACAGTCACCGAGCAGTTGAGCGCCTTGGGCCAGATCCTCGCTCACGGCGACCTGAACAGCCTTTTCCAGCCGATCATCTCGCTTTCCGAACGCCGCATCCTGGGGTACGAGGCCCTCACCCGAGGCCCCTCCAACAGCCCCCTGCACTCCCCCGTCACCCTGTTCGCCGTCGCCCGCCATGCGGGGCGCCTCAGCGAGCTGGAAATGGCCTGCCGCAAACGCGCGTGCACGCGCTTCCATGAGCTGAAGCTCGACGGCAAGCTGTTCCTCAACGTGTCCCCCGAATCCCTGCTCGACCCGGCTCACCAGCCCGGTCGTACCCTGCAACTGCTGCAGTCCTTCGGCATCCCGCCCAGCCAAGTGGTAATCGAGCTGACCGAGCACGCCCCCACCGAGGACTTCGGCCTGCTGGACACTGCCCTGCACCACTATCGCGCCATGGGCTTCTCCATCGCCCTGGATGACCTGGGCGCCGGCTACTCCAGCCTACGCCTGTGGTCGGAGCTGCGCCCCGATTACGTGAAGATCGACCGCCACTTTATCGACGGCATCCACCAGGACGCGGTGAAGCGCGAATTCGTCGGCTCCATCCTCAAGATGGCCAAGGCCTCGCGAGCGCAGGTGATCGCCGAAGGCATCGAACTGCCTGAAGAACTCGCAGTACTCGCCGAAATGGGCCTGGACCTGGTCCAGGGCTACCTGCTCTGCCGCCCCCAGGAGCAGCCACCTCGGGATGCCCGACCGCTGCTGCCGCAACTGGAAAGCACCAGCCCCCTCGCCGACGATGGCTCCGATCTGCAAGCCCTGCTCAACGAACAGGCAGCGGTGGACCAGAACACCCCCATCGCCGTGGTCCTGGAAGCCTTCCGCGCCCAGGCCAACCTCAACTCCCTGGCGGTGATCGACGCCCAGCAGCAACCGGTGGGCATCGTCCATCGCCACCTGCTTTCCGATGCCCTGCTCAAGCCCTTTGCCACTGACCTGTTCGCCCGCAAGCCCATCAGCCGGCTGATGAGCGACGACTTCCTTGCAGTGGAGCTGAGCCAGTCCTTGCAGCGGGTCAGCCGCCTGCTCACCAGTCGCGCGCGCCAGCGTATCGAGGAAGACTTCATCATCGTTTCCGAAGGCCGCTACCTGGGCCTGGGCCGGGTGATCGATGTGCTCAAGCTGATCACCGAGATGAAGATCCAGCAGGCCCGCCACGCCAACCCGCTGACCCTGCTGCCTGGCAACGTGCCCATCCAGCAGTGCCTGGCGCGCCTGCTGCAGCAAGGCCGCCCGGCGATGGTCTGCTATGTGGACATCGACAGCTTCAAGCCCTTCAACGACCTCTACGGCTATGCCAAGGGCGATGAAGTACTGCTGTGCCTGGCGCAATGCCTGAACGAACGGGTCGACCCCGCGCGGGACTTCGTCGGCCATATCGGCGGCGACGACTTCATGCTGGTGCTGGGTTCGGAAGACTGGCGCGCCAAGCTCAACTACCTGCTGGAGGATTTCCAGGGCCAGTGCCGGCGCTTCTACCGCAACGACCACCTGCAAGCGGGCTGCTTCATCGCCCACAACCGCCGGGGCGAGCGCGAGGAATTCCCGCTTCTGTCCCTGTCCATCGGCGTGGTCAATCTAAGGGCCGAAGCCTGCGCCCACCTGGACGCCAGCCAGCTCGCCGCCCTCGCCTCGGAAGCCAAGCGCCACGCCAAGGAAGTGCCCGGCTATAGCCTGCACATCATCGACGCGGTCTGATCCGAGAGAAGGCGATCGGCGGTGGGTCAGAAGCCCCGTTGCACGGCGCTGGCAGCCATACGCTCGGCAGCGGCGGGGTCGGGTGCCAGGCCCGGCCCGCCATCACGGTACAGGTCGGCCAGGCGCTTGGCCGCCAACGGGTGCCCGGCGGCCTCGGCAATCACCCACCAGGACGCGGCTTCACCGGCGTCCGGCGGGTTACGGGTATCACCCGCCAAGGCCACCACACCGAGCTGGTAGGCGGATTTACCGTCACCGGCGCGGGCCGCCAGGCGCAGCATGCGGATGCCCTCCTCCCGAGCACCGAAGCCCTGGCCACGGTGCAGCAGGAGATGACCGTAGAAGCTCTGCGCGGCCACATCGCCGAGGTTCGCCATGCGCGCGTACTGGCCCTGCATCCAGTTCCAGGCACGGGGCTGACGGACCAGCGAAGGCCAGCGCAGCAACCAGCGGGCGACCCGGTAACCGACATGGGCCCGCAGCTTCCACAGCAACATCAGACTTCCTCGGGGTAAGTGAACTCGAATACCCGGACCACTTCTGCGGCATGCCAGGACGCCGCGGCGATGCCATCCGGAGGGCCGGGGAAACGCCCCAGGCGTATCACGCATTCGAAGAAGCCGGTGCGCGGCAGGCGGCTGGCGCCCTGGCTGATCACCAGCGAGCTGCGCAGCGGGCGTTCGGCCCGGGCATCCAGTGCAGCCAGGTGCTCCAGCGCAGCGGTAAGGGTCTGCATCGCGGGGGTGGGGAGTTGCAGACGCTCCACCAGCGCGCGATAGGTCAGCAGGTGGCGCTGGCGGCGCGCATCTTCGAGCTCACCGAGCAAGGCCTGCCAGTGCTGGCGGCTGATGCGCACGCTCAAGATTCGGACTCCCAACCGGCGACACCCAGAATATGGGCCAGCGAGCGCTTGATGGCCGTATCCGGCTCGCGCTCGCCGCTCTCGATCAGGGCCAGGTAAACCGGGCTGATGCCAACGGCGCGGGCCAATTGTTCCTGGCTCTGCCCCTGCGCCTCGCGCAATGCCTGGAGCTGCGAGAAAGCAGGGGTGGCGGCGGCGCTGCTGGGCGCCTGGGTGGCTTGTCCGGCAGCCTGTAGCAGTGCCTGGTAATCAGCCCAGGGCAACACTGCGTACTCTGCTTCACCGTCACGCATGATCACTTGCACGTTCATTGAAACTCCCGTGGACAGCAGTGCCGACAGCTTCAGCACTTTCCTTGCAGATCGCCATATTAACAGGGCAAATCAGCCTCCGGGGGCCATCAGTGAACAAGCTGTGAACCCGTGTGCGCCTGCACTTCGCCGGTCTCAGAGCACCTCGTCGATCACCTCTTCACGAACCGGTATGCGCTCCAGGGAAGCGCTCACTTCCGGCGTTTGCGCCTCGCGCCAATGGCGGAAGGCGTCGATCTCGGCGCTCCAGGTCTTGAGCACCCAGGCGAGCACGCCGAGGTCATCGATCAGGCCGACACCGAGCACCCAATCTGGGATGGCATCCACCGGGGTGAGGAAGTACACCAGCCCGGCAACGATGGAGAGCAACGCCTTGGGGCTGATGTCACGGTACTGGCCACGCAGGCGCGCCACGCAAAGGGCCAGTAACACCTGCAGGTCGTCCTTCACCGCCCCCAGGCGGCCGCTCTGTTTCGCGCTCTTGCGGGTCACCGCCAGCAACAGCGCAGGCAATCTTCCGCGCGCCAGGAAACGCCGTGCAATGGGCAGGTAACGCTCGAGATTCGGGGTAATTTCATGGTCGCTCCTCGGCAAACCGCATGGGAGCGGGCCTATGGGCGGTTACCCACAGAAGCTGTGGATAACCTTGTTAGCAGTTTATCCCGACAACCTGCAAAAGCCCGCGCCACGCGGCTTCGCTACAGATCGGCGATTTTTTGGCCAAGCTAAAAACACCAACAAAATCAACTGGTTGAAAATCGACCAGCGCCTGCGACAGCAAACCGCAGTGACAAGTCCCGTGGTTACTCGGTCATGTGCATAACCGTAACACCAGGATGCCGGAACACCTTCGTTCAGACCCGGCAGTCAGCACCAGGTTCGCTCCGTGACCGCATCGGCAAAACCGGTTACCGAAACGCAGCGCGGCTATCCGAAAGAGTGGCCCCGGCCGCAGAAACGAAAACGCCCCGCAATGCGGGGCGCCTCGAAAGACAACGGCTTACTGCTGGGGAGCGGCAGCCGGGTCCTTGATGCCGATCAGCTCCAGGTCGAACACCAGTACGGAGTTCGCCGGGATCGCCGGGCTCGGGCTCTGCTCGCCGTAGGCCAGCTCGCTCGGGATATACAGTTTGACCTTCTCGCCAACGTGCATCAGTTGCAGGCCTTCGACCCAACCCGGGATCACGCCGTTGACCGGCAGGTCGATCGGGCTGCCACGCTGGATGGAGCTGTCGAAGACGGTGCCATCGGTCAGCTTGCCTTCGTAGTGAACGGTCACCACGTCGGTGGCCTTGGGCTGAGCGCCTTTGGCAGCCTGGACGATTTCATACTGCAGGCCGGAGGCGGTGGTGGTCACGCCTTCACGCTTGCCGTTCTCTTCGAGGAACTTCTTGCCCGCCTTGGCGGATTCCTCGTTGAGCTTGGTCATGCGCTCTTCGGCACGCTTCTGCAGGAAGGCAAAGGCCTCAACCAGCTCGTCGTCCTTCAGGCGCTGTTCCTTCTTGCCGATGGCATCTTCGATGCCCTGGGCGACAGCTTTGGAATCCAGATCGTCCATGCCTTCCTGGGCCAGGCTCTTGCCCATGTTCAGGCCGATGCCATAGGAGGCCTTCTGTGCCGGAGTCTTGAGCTCGACGCTGGTCTGCGAATCGCAGCCCGCGAGCACCAGGCCCACCAGAGCCACAGCCGCTGCCAACCGATGTTGTTTCATGCTGATTCCTTGTCTGTCCGCCGTGATGGCATGTTCTATGAAGTTGCGAGCTTAGCAGGCCCCTGCGACCAGTGGCTATGGGCATATAGGATCGGAGAACAGGCAAATAGTTCAGCGCTGGGCGGCGAGAAACGCATGAATTGCCAGCATTTTTTCGCAGAGGCGGGGCAGGACGTCAGGGGGCTTTTTCGCAGGCAAAGAAAAAGCCCCCAGGTATCGCTACCTGAGGGCTTTCTATATATGGCGCAGCGGACGGGACTCGAACCCGCGACCCCCGGCGTGACAGGCCGGTATTCTAACCGACTGAACTACCGCTGCGCGTTACTGCAAGATTGGTGGGTGATGACGGGATCGAACCGCCGACCCTCTGCTTGTAAGGCAGATGCTCTCCCGGCTGAGCTAATCACCCTTCACTCTCGAAGTGGGGCGCATTCTAGAGTGGTATCCCGACCCTGGCAAGCCCCTTTTTAAAAAAATTTTGCTAGCCGTTCCAAAGGCTTAGCTCAGGGTTGGCCTGAGTGCTCCGGGGGAGAATAATGCGCGCTTTGTGTCCGGAGAGAATTCCCCCATGTGGTTCCGTAACCTGCTCGTCTACCGCCTCACCCAGGATGTGCCCTTCGACGTCGAGGCCCTGGAAGCCGCCCTGGCCACCAAGCCGGCCCGCTCCTGCGCCAGCCAGGAACTGACCACCTACGGCTTCATCGCCCCCTTCGGCAAAGGCCCCGACGCGCCCCTCGTCCACTCCAGCGAAGGCTTCCTGCTGGTGGCCGCGCGCAAGGAAGAACGCATCCTCCCCGGCAGCGTGGTGCGTGACGCCCTGAAGGAGAAGGTCGACGAGATCGAAGCCGAGCAGATGCGCAAGGTCTACAAGAAGGAGCGCGACCAGCTCAAGGACGAGATCGTCCAGACCTTCCTGCCCCGCGCCTTCATCCGCAAGTCCGCCACCTTCGCCGCCATCGCCCCGGCCCAGGGCCTGATCCTGGTCGACGCCTCCAGCCCGAAGCGCGCCGAAGACCTGCTCTCCACCCTGCGCGAGGCCATCGGCTCCCTGCCCGTGCGCCCGGTCTCGGTGAAGATCGCCCCCACCGCCACTCTCACCGAGTGGGTCAAGACCCAGGAAGCCGCCAAGGACTTCTACGTGCTCGATGAGTGCGAACTGCGCGACACCGACGAAGACGGCGGCGTGGTGCGCTGCAAGCGCCAGGACCTGACCAGCGACGAAATCCAGCTGCACCTGTCCTCCGGCAAGCTGGTCACCCAGCTGTCCCTGGCGTGGCAGGACAAGCTGTCCTTCATCCTCGACGACAAGCTGGTGGTCAAGCGCCTGCGCTTCGAAGACCTGCTGCAGGACAAGGCCGAGCAGGACGGCGGCGAAGACGCCCTGAGCCAGCTCGACGCCAGCTTCACCCTGATGATGCTGACCCTGGTGGAGTTCCTGCCCCAACTGATCGACGCCCTCGGCGGCGAAGAGATCCCGCAAGGTATCTGACGCCCCCGCGCCCGGCAGATGCCGGGCGCCCCTCCCTAAGGAACGAGCATGCGCGCACTGGCCGCCCTGAGCCGCTTCGTCGGCAACACCTTCGCCCTCTGGATCCTGTTGTTCGCCGTGCTGGCGTTCTACCAACCCGCCTGGTTCCTGCCGCTGGTGAAATGGATAGTGCCGCTGCTCGGCCTGATCATGTTCGGCATGGGCCTGACCCTGAAGACCGAAGACTTCCGCGAAGTCGCACGCCGCCCCTTGCGCGTGCTGATCGGCGTGCTCGCCCAATTCCTGATCATGCCCGGGCTCGCCTGGCTGCTGTGCCAGGTACTGCGCCTTCCGCCGGAAGTGGCCGTCGGTGTGATCCTGGTGGGCTGCTGCCCCGGGGGTACCGCGTCCAACGTGATGACCTGGTTCGCCCGTGGCGACCTGGCGCTCTCCGTGGCCATCACCGCCGTCACCACCGTGCTCGCTCCCCTGGTGACTCCGGCGCTGATCTGGTTATTGGCCTCCGCCTGGCTACCGGTGCAGTTCGGCGCACTGTTCATGTCGATCCTTCAGGTCGTGCTGCTGCCCATCGCCCTCGGTTTGATCGCCCAGCGCCTGCTCGGCGTGCGTGTGCGTCACCTGGTCGAGGTCCTGCCACTGGTTTCGGTGGTGAGCATCGTCGTCATCGTCGCGGCGGTGGTTGCCGCCAGCCAGGCGAAGATTGCCGAATCCGGCCTGCTGATCATGGCCGTGGTGGTGCTGCACAACGGCCTCGGCCTGGCCCTGGGTTACCTCGCCGGCAAGGTCTTCGGCCTGCCGCTGGCCCAGCGCAAGACACTCGCCATCGAGGTGGGCATGCAGAACTCCGGCCTCGGCGCCGCCCTGGCCAGTGCCCACTTCTCGCCCCTGGCGGCCGTGCCAAGCGCCCTGTTCAGTGTCTGGCACAACCTCTCGGGCTCCCTGCTCGCTGCGCTGTTCCGGCGCATGAAGGATGAGTCCGACAAGCCCGCCGACTGACATCTGTCAGGCCGCCCGTCCCATGCAACTTGTCCGGGCGGCCAGGATGTGCAAAATACTGCGCAGTGCAGGGACGGCCCTGCCACTCGCCGAGTGACCATTCCGGGGACGGCCCCGATCCAATCAGTCGTACCTTTGGAGGTCACCATGTCCTGGATCATCCTGTTCTTCGCCGGCCTGTTCGAAGTCGGTTGGGCCGTCGGCCTGAAATACACCGAGGGCTTCACCCGCCCCATCCCCACCGCGCTCACCGTATTGGCCATGGCCATCAGCCTCGGCCTGCTGGGCCTGGCCATGAAGCACCTGCCGCTGGGTACCGCCTACGCGATCTGGACCGGCATCGGCGCCATCGGCACGGTGATCGCCGGCGTCATCCTCTTCGGCGAATCCGTGGCGCTGATGCGCCTGGCCAGCGTGGCGCTGATCCTCTGCGGGCTGATCGGGCTGAAGCTGAGCACCTGAGTGCCCTGACGAACCCGCCGCCCACAAAAAAGCCCGCCGATATGGCGGGCTTTTTCATGCCTGCAGCACCTAGCGCTGGTCACCGCGCAAGGCCGCCACCGAAGCCTGAAGGCTCAGGCGGTCGACACCTTCCGGCGCCAGCGGCTGCCCGGCCACCAGGTTGATCCGCGACCAGAAGCGCTTGAACAGGCCCTTTCCCGGGTCGCGGCTGAAGAAGCTGCCCCACAGCCCCTGCAGCGCCATCGGAATGACCTGCACCGGGTTCTCCTCGAGGATGCGCTCGACGCCGTTCTTGAACTCGTTCATCTCGCCGTCGGTGGTCAGCTTGCCTTCCGGGAAGATGCACACCACCTCCCCTGCACGCAGGTACTCGGAGATCTTCTTGAAGGCGCGGTCATAGACCAGCAGGTCCTCGTTGCGCCCGGCGATGGGCACCGTGCCCGCCGTGCGGAAGATGAAGTTGAGCACCGGCAGGTTGTAGATCTTGTAGTACATGACGAAACGCACCGGCCGCCGTACCGCACCGCCAATCAGCAGGGCATCGACGAAGGACACGTGGTTGCACACCAGCAGCGCGGCGCCCTCGTCCGGAATCGCCTCCAGGCCCTTGTGCTCGACGCGGTACATCGAGTGGCCCAGCAGCCAGATGAGGAAGCGCATGCTGAATTCGGGGACGATCTTGAAGATGTAGCTGTTCACCGCGATGTTCATCAGCGACACCACCAGGAACAGCTGCGGAATCGACAGCCCGGCGACGCTGAGAAACAGGATCGAGGCGATGGCCGAAACCACCATGAACAGTGCGTTGAGGATGTTGTTGGCGGCGATCACCCGAGCCCGCTCGTTCTCCGCGGTGCGCGACTGGATCAGCGCATACAGCGGCACGATGTAGAAGCCGCCGAACAGGCCGATGCCGAAGATGTCGGCAAGGATCAGCCAGGCCTGGGGCACGCTGATCACCGCCAGCCAGTCATGGGGCGCAGTGCCTTGGGGGAAGCCGCCCGAGTGCCACCAGAGCAGGATGCCGAAGACGGTCAGGCCGATGGAGCCGAAGGGCACCAGGCCCACTTCCACCTTGCCGCCGGAGAGGCGCTCGCAGAGCATCGAACCCATGGCGATGCCCACCGAGAACACGGTGAGGATCAGGGTCACCACGCTCTCGTCACCGAACAGCAGGTCCTTCGAGTAGGCGGGAATCTGCGTCAGGTACACCGCACCGAGGAACCAGAACCAGGAGTTGCCCACCAGCGAGCGCGACACCGAAGGACGCTGGCCGAGGCCCAGCTGCAGGATGCGCCAGGACTGGCTGAAGATGTTCCAGTCGAGCTTCAGCTCCGGCATCGCCGCCGCAGCGCGGGGGATGCCGCGGCTGGCCAGGTAGCCGAGGGAAGCGGTGATCAGGATGGCGGCGGCGACTATGGGCTCGTAGCGCTCGGCGGACATCATGATCCCGGCGCCGATGGTGCCGGCGAGGATGGCCAGGAAGGTGCCCATCTCCACCAGGGCGTTGCCGCCCACCAGCTCGTTCTCACGCAATGCCTGGGGCAGGATCGAGTACTTCACCGGGCCGAACAGCGCCGAATGGGTGCCCATGGCGAACAGCGCCGCCAGCAGCAACCAGAGGTTGTCGAGGTAAAAGCCCAGGGCGCCCACCGCCATGATCCCCACCTCGGCTGCCTTGATCGCACGGATCAGCGAGTCCTTGGCGAACTTCTCGCCGAACTGCCCGCCGAGGGCGGAGAAGAGGAAGAACGGCAGGATGAACAGCAGGGCGCACAGGTTGACGTAGACCGTCTTGTCACCAGAGATCGCCAGCTTGTAGAGGATGGCGAGGATCAGCGACTGCTTGAAGATGTTGTCGTTGAAGGCGCCGAGCAGCTGGGTCACGAAGAACGGCAGGAAACGTCGCTTGCCCAGCAGGGCGAATTGCGAATGTTGGCTCATCTTCCTTGGTACCTGGGTAATGGCTGGGGTAAAGCCGGTGCACGAAGCACGTCGCTGATTTGACAGCAACTGGCCAGCTCCAGGCCACACCTTGAGACGAAAAATGCCGAATCCCCACATAAAAAGGGCGCCTTTCACGGCGCCCTCTTCCCTCAGATGGGCAACTGCCCCAGCCCCCAGCGCAGGGCGAAGAACAGCAGCAGGCCGCCGAGGATGGTCGCCAGCAGGTGGCGGGTGACCGCGGCGATGAGGATGCAGCCCAGCCCTCCCAGCAGGTAGGCATTATCCAGTGCCAGCGCGGCGTGGACGCCATCGGGCATCACCATGCCCGGCACCACGATGGCGGTGAGTACGGCCGTGGGCACGTAGTGCAGGCCCTGGCGCACCACGGGCGGGAAGCGCAGGTCGGGCCAGGCGAACAGGCTGTAGCGGATCGAGAAGGTGATCGCGGTCATGCCGAGGATCAGCAGCCAGGTTTCCATCAGAGCACCTCCTCCAGTTGGCCGAGCCGATAGCGGCGCTCCAGCACGATGCCGACGACGATGCCGCTCAGGGCCGCCGCCATCAGCCCCAGCTTGTAGGGCAACCCGTGGCACAGCAGCGCCACTGCACCGGCCACCAGCGCCGCCGCCACCTGCGGGCGGTTGCGCAGCATGGGCACGACGATCCCGATGAAGGTCGCCAGCATGGCGAAGTCCAGCCCCCAGGCGGCGAGATTGGGCACGGCCTGGCCGAAGACCACGCCGACCAGGGTGCACAGCTGCCAGTTGAGGTACATGGCCAGCGCCGCGCCGAGGAAATACCAGTGCTTGTGCGGCGAGGCGTCCGTCTCCGCGTAGCGGTGCTGCACCACGGCGAAGGCCTCATCGGTGAGCCAGAAGGCCAGGGGCATGCGCCAGCGCTTGGGCAGGTGGCTGACGAAGGGCTGCAGGCTGGCGCTGTACAGGGCGTGGCGCAGGTTGACCACCAGCGTGGTGAGCAGCACCACCGCGATGCCCGCGCCACCACCGAGCAGGGTGATGGCGATGAACTGGGCGGAGCCGGCGAACACCAGCAACGACATGCCGAGGGTCTGCCAGGCACTGAGCCCGGCCCCGGCGGCGAGGGTGCCGAAGATGATGCCGAAAGGCACGGCGCCGATGAGCATCGGCACCATATCGCGCCAGGCGCGGAGGAATTCGGTTGAGCGGGACATGGGTTCTCCTTGTCCGCGCAGCTTAGAAGAGGCGTTTCAGTGAGTCTTGAACGATCTTGCGCAGGCGCTGCGGTATTCGCCCGGCGCCACGCCATAGGCCTGCTTGAACTGCCGGCTCAAATGGCTCTGGTCGGCGAAGCCCAATTGCATGGCCACCGACAGCGGCGCGCAGCCCTCGCGCAGCAATGCCCGCGCCTGCTCCAGGCGACGCTGCTTGAGCCAGGAATGTGGCGGCAACCCGGTGGCCCGGCGGAACACCCGGGCGAAGTGGAAGGGCGAGAGCCCCACCGCTGCGGCCAGTTCCTCCAGGGACGGCGGTTCGGCCAGGCGCGAAGCCAACAGCTCGCGGGCAAGGGTCACCGCCTGGGGCTCATGCCCGGCGGCACGGGGCGTGCCGATGCGTGCGTAGCGTTGAAACAGCAGCAGCACCGCTTCGCGCCAGGCCATCTGCTGCTCCAGCGCCGTGGCGCCCTGCTCCAGCAAACGGTGCAGGGCGAGGAAGCGGTTGGTCACCTCGGGGTCGTGCAGCACGCTGTCAGCAAAGGTGGGCAGGCCGCCCGTGGAGATATCCAGCTCCTCCAGCACCTCGGTCACCCGCTGCAGGTCGGGGTAGAAACCGCGATAGCGCCAGCCTTCCTCGTGGGCCTTGGAGCCGGTGTGGAGTTCGTCGGGGTTGATCAGCACCATGCTGCCCTGCTCCGCCAGGTGGTCGCTGCCACGATGACGGAAACGCTGGGCGCCGGACTCGATCACGGTGAAGACATAGCCCTCGTGCACATGGGGCGCGAAGCGCTGCTCGATGTAGCGCGCATGCAGCAACTCGACACCGCCGAGCTCGCTGGCCTGCCAGAAATGCGTCTGTTCGCCGCCGATGCCACTCATGTTCAGTTGCCGAAGGAAGCTTCCAGGGCCTTCTTCACCGCCGGCCATTCACGGTCGGTGATGCTGTAGAGCACGCTGTCGTCGAGGCGCCCATCGGCCAGGCGGCGGTTGTTGCGCAGCACCCCTTCGCGCTGTGCACCGAGCTTCTCGATGGCCTTCTGCGAGCGCAGGTTGCTGCCCGCGGTCTTCAGTTGCACACGCACCACCTGCCACTCCTCGAAGGCGTGGCGCAGCATCAGGTATTTGATCGAAGCATTGAGGCCACTGGCATGCTCGCTGCGGGCCAGCCAGGTCCAGCCGATCTCCACCGCCGGCAGGGCAGGCATGAAATCCGCGAAACGGCTGGTGCCCACCAGGCGGTCGCCCAGGCGGATGGCGAACACCACGGCCAGGCCTTCGCGCTGCTGGGCCAGGCCCTGGCGGTACCAGTCCGGGCGCAGCGGGCCGCTCATGTAGACCAGCTCGTCGCGGTTGGCTTCAGCGAGGGCCGAGAGCTCGGTGATGTCGGCCTCAGTCAGCGGTTCCAGGCGCAAGGCGCCACGCTGCAGGATGACCGGTTGCGGATTGAACATCTGCGCCTCCTCAGGCGAAAGACCCCTGCTGATCAGAGCGTCCGGGCACCCGGAAGTGCCCTGCAGGGCGCCGGCCTGGACGATTGGAAGTCCGCCGGCAAGGTTGCCACGCTAGCAGCCCCGCCAGCAGCGCTCAACCCCGCCTGCGACCTTGGTCGCAGCTGCCTGACGGACAACCGGCTTTGGTGCGAAACTGCCGCATCGAGACACAGGTGGGCGCATCCGTCCGCCGCTTTCACTTCGGAGTCTGCATGTCGTTGTCCAGCGGGCTGATCGCCGCGGTCGCCCTTCTCTATATGGCCGTGCTGTTCGCCATCGCCTTCTATGGCGACCGCCGTCGCGCGCCCATGCCGCCGAAGGGCCGCGCCCTGGTCTACAGCCTGTCGCTGGCGGTGTACTGCACCAGCTGGACCTTCTTCGGCGCCGTGGGCCAGGCCGCCGGCCAGCTCTGGGCCTTTTTGCCGATCTACCTCGGCCCCATCCTGCTGATGGTCTTCGCCCCCTGGGTGCTGCAGAAGATGGTGCTGATCAGCAAGCAGGAGAACATCACCTCCATCGCCGACTTCATCGCCGCCCGCTATGGCAAGTCCCAGGCCCTGGCGGTGGTGGTGGCGCTGATCTGCCTGGTCAGCGTGCTGCCCTACATCGCCCTGCAGCTCAAGGGCATCGTCCTCGGCGTCAACCTGCTGATCGGCTCCGGCGCCGAATCCACCGGCACCCGCGCCCAGGACACCGCGCTGATCGTGTCCCTGGTGCTGGCGCTGTTCACCATCCTTTTCGGCACCCGCAACCTCGACGCCACCGAGCACCACCGCGGCATGGTGCTGGCCATCTCGTTCGAGTCGCTGATCAAGCTGCTGGCCTTCCTCGCCGTCGGCATCTTCGTCAGCTTCAGCCTGTTCGATGGCTTCGACGACCTGACCCTGCGCGCCATGCAGGCCACCCACCTGGAGAGCTTCTGGCTGCAGCCGGTGGACTGGCCGACCCTGATCGTGCAGACCGGCGTGGCGATGGTGGCGTTCGTCTGCCTGCCCCGGCAGTTCCATGTCGCGGTGGTGGAAAACATCGAGCCCCGTGACCTGCGCACCGCGCGCTGGGTGTTCCCGCTCTACCTGGGGCTGGCGGCGCTGTTCGTGGTGCCCATCGCCCTGGCCGGCAAGATGCTGCTGCCCGCCGGCGTGATGCCCGACTCCTTCGTCATCAGCCTGCCCCTGGCCGAGGCCCATCCGTCCCTCGCCCTGCTGGCCTTCATCGGCGGCGCCTCGGCCGCCACCGGCATGGTCATCGTCGAAGCCGTGGCGCTCTCGACCATGGTCTCCAACGACATGCTGCTGCCCTGGCTGCTGCGCCGGCAGAGCGCCGAGCGCCCCTTCGAGGTGTTCCGTCACTGGATGCTCTCGGTGCGCCGCGTCAGCATCGTGGTAATCATCCTCCTCGGCTACGTCAGCTACCGCCTGCTGGGCTCCACCGCGAGCCTGGCCACCATCGGCCAGATCGCCTTCGCCGCCATCGCCCAGCTCGGCCCGGCCATGGCCGGTGCCCTCTACTGGAAGCAGGCCAACCGGCGCGGCGTGTTCGCCGGGCTGGCCACCGGCGCCCTGCTCTGGGCCTACACCCTGGTGCTGCCACAGGTGGCCCGGGGGCTCGGCTGGCCGCTGGAGGCCTTCCCCGGTCTCGCCGGGCTGATGGCCAACCCGCTGAACCTGCCCATCGACCCGCAAACCCAGGGCGTGGTGCTGTCCCTGGCCGGCAACTGGCTGCTGTTCGCCTGGGTCTCGGTGTTCTCCCGCACCCGGGTGTCCGAACACTGGCAGGCCAGCCGCTTCATCGGCCAGATCGTCTCGGCGCGGCCGAGCAACCGTTCGCTGCTGGCGGTGCAGGTGGAAGACCTGCTGATGCTGGCGGCACGCTTCGTCGGCGAGGAACGTGCGCGGCAGAGCTTCGTGCGCTTCGCCTACCGCCAGGGCACCAGCTTCAACCCGGTGCAGAACGCCAACCAGGACTGGATCACCCACACCGAGCGCCTGCTCGCCGGCGTGCTCGGCGCCTCGTCCGCCCGCGCGGTGGTGAAGGCCGCCATCGAGGGCCGCGAGATGCAGGTGGAGGACGTCGTGCGCATCGTCGACGAAGCCTCCGAGGTGCTGCAGTTCAACCGCGCCCTGCTGCAAGGGGCCATCGAGAACATCACCCAGGGCATCAGCGTGGTCGACCAGTCCCTGCGCCTGGTGGCCTGGAACCGCCGCTACCTGGAACTCTTCGACTACCCCGACGGGCTGATCAGCGTCGGCCGGCCCATCGCCGACATCATCCGCTACAACGCCGAGCGCGGCCTGTGCGGGCCGGGCGACGCCGAGGCCCACGTCTCGCGCCGGCTGTTCTGGATGCGCCAGGGCAACGCCCATACCTCCGAGCGCCTGTTCCCCAATGGCCGGGTCATCGAGCTGATCGGCAACCCGATGCCGGGCGGTGGCTTCGTCATGAGCTTCACCGACATCACCGCATTCCGCGAAGGGGAAAAGGCCCTCAAGGACGCCAACGAGGGGCTGGAGCAACGGGTCACCGAACGCACCCTCGAACTGTCCCAGCTCAACCAGGCGCTGATCGAGGCCAAGGGCACCGCCGAAGCGGCCAACCAATCGAAGACCCGTTTCCTTGCCGCCGTCAGCCATGACCTGATGCAGCCGCTTAACGCCGCGCGGCTGTTCTCCGCCGCCCTCGCCCACCAGCAGGACGCGCTGCCGCCGGAATCCCGCGAGCTGGTGGGCCACCTCGACAGCTCGCTGCGCTCGGCGGAAGACCTGATCACCGACCTGCTGGACATCTCGCGCCTGGAAAGCGGGCGCATCACCCCCGACCGCGCCGCCTTCCCCCTGGCCGCGCTGTACGACGCCCTCGGCGCCGAGTTCAAGGCCCTGGCCCAGGAGCAGGGCGTGGACTTCCGCGTCAGCGGCAGCAAGCTGCGCATCGAGAGCGACATGAAGCTGCTGCGCCGGGTGCTGCAGAACTTCCTTACCAACGCCTTCCGCTATGCCAAGGGCCATGTGCTGCTGGGCGTGCGCCGCGAAGGCGGCCTGCTGCGCCTGGAAGTCTGGGACCGCGGCCCGGGCATCCCCGAAGATAAGCGCAAGGTGATATTCGAAGAGTTCAAGCGCCTGGACAGCCACCAGACCCGCGCCGAGAAAGGCCTGGGCTTGGGCCTGGCCATCGCCGACGGGCTCTGCCGCGTGCTCGGCCACCACCTGGAAGTCCGCTCGTGGCCGGGCAAGGGCAGCGTCTTCAGCGTCAGCGTGCCCCTGGCGCGCACCCCGGCACCGGCCCCCGTCGTGCCGCAGAAGGAAGCCAACGGCCACGCCCTGGATGGCACCCAGGTGCTGTGCATCGACAACGAAGACAGCATCCTCACCGGCATGCACAGCCTGCTCTCGCGCTGGGGCTGCCAGGTGTGGACGGCGCGCAACCGCCTGGAGTGCGAACACCTGCTGGCCGAGGACGTGCGCCCGCAACTGGCACTGGTGGACTACCACCTGGATGAAGGCGAGACCGGCACCGAGCTGATGGCCTGGCTGCGTACCCGCCTCGGCGCACCGGTACCGGGCGTGGTGATCAGTGCCGACGCCCGCGCCGAACTGATCGCCGAAGTCCACGCCGCCGGCCTCGACTACCTGGCCAAGCCGGTCAAGCCCGCCGCCCTGCGTGCCCTGCTCAGCCGACACCTGGTGTTGCGCTGAGCGGCTCGCGCTGCGCACCCGGTAATTCTTCGTCGCAGCTCGGGAGCAACCCGGCAGGCCTCACGGGCCGGATTCCCCGGCCTGGCTCCCCGCCCCTGTCGATGGCGTATCCGTCACCGTCCAGCGTCTAGACTTCTGCCATCCGCGCAGCCGCCGAGAGGCCGCTGTTCACCTCGGCGACGCGGCCCGGTATAAGGAGTGCCTGGCGCACCTGCCGCCACGCCGTAGAGACAGGAGTCTTCGCAATGAATCTTTCCAGTGGGTCGGGCCCGGTGCCGACCCACCTTCCCGAGCGCCCGGCCGAGGACTACCTCGCCGAACGGGTCGCCACGCTCTTCTCCACCAGCCCTTCGACGGCAGTCGGCAACGTCTTCTCCGGCTCCATGGTGTTCGGGGTCTACCACGCAAGCGCGCCACTGCGCGGGCTGTGCATCTGGCTGGCCATCCTGGTGGTGCTGATGGTGGTGCGCCTGTCCCTGGTGCGCGCCTGGCGGCGTGATCCGCAACGCTTCCCGCCGCTGACCTGGGCGCGCATGACCATGTGCCAGTGCGGCGCCGTGGGCGTGGCCTGGGGTGTCGGCGCCATCTGGCTGATGGGCTATGGCACGCCCTACGAGGACGTGATCTTCGGCTGCATCGCCCTGGCCTCGGTGATGGTCGCCATGAGCAACGTCTCCTACTGGCCGGCGCACCTGGCCTTCCATGTGCCCATGTTCTTCTTCCTCGGCATCGCCTACGGCCGTGACCCGGAGCCCCAGGCGATGTTCCTCGCCGTCTCCGCCTGGGTGGTCTGCCCCTTCATCGCCGAGATGGGCCGGCGCCTGCAGATCCGCTTCAACGAAGCCCTGAAGCTGGCCTGGGAACACCAGGTGCTGGCGCACAAGTACGCCCTGGCCAACCAGGAACTGGCCATCCTCAGCCGCACCGATGACCTCACCCGCATCGCCAACAAGCGCCACCTCGACGAAACCCTGAAGCGTGAATGGCACCGCTGCGCGCGCAATCACGAGCACCTGGGCGTGCTGATGCTGGATATCGATCACTTCAAGCTCTACAACGACAGCTACGGCCACCTCGCTGGCGACATCTGCATCCGCCAGGTGGCCGAGGCGATGCGCGCGAGCATCCGCGAGCACTGCGATTTCGTCGCGCGCTTCGGCGGCGAGGAGTTCACCGTGGTCATGCCCGGGGCCGACCTGGAAACCGCCCGCGCCATCGCCGAACGCATCCGCGCGGCCGTGGAGGACCTGGACCAGCCCCATGCCGGTGCCGAGCGCGGCCACCTCACCGTGAGCATTGGCGTGGCCTCCACCGAGCAGGGCACGGCGATCAGCGAAGAGGCCCTGGTGGGTAACGCCGACGTGGCCCTCTATGCGGCCAAGCACGCCGGGCGCAACCGGGTGGAAGCCTTTCGCGGGCAGTCCACCCTCCTCGCTCCCGCGCACTGAAGGCGCGGGCTTCAGCCCTTGAGAAAGCCCCTGAGCAGCTCGCCCACACGGCCACCCAGCTCCTGGTTGGCTGAGAGTTGCAGCCCGCGCGCCAGCTCGCTGTCCACCACCTGCTCCACCAGCGGGCGCAGCGCCAGCAACTGACGGTTGAGGCCTTCCAGTTCGGCGACATGGGGCAGGCTGGTGCTGAGCAGCGGGTTGACCAGGTGATCGACGATCATCCGCACGATGCCCTCCGCCACCGGCTCCACCTGCTGGCGGATCGTGGCGAACTGCTCCAGCAGCACCAGCAACGGAACCCCTGAACGATGCAACTGCACCCCGGCATTGAAGATGCGCGGGTTGAGCACGCGCAGATGGTCCCCGGCGAACTCGATCAGCCCCAGTTCCTGGGCGATGTCCATGGCCTCGTCGGTGAGCTCGTCGCCGAACAGCGCCTGCACCTCGTCGAAGCCCAGGGGCGTGGGCTCCAGCTGGGTCCAGTCGCCGACTATGGCCTGCTCCAGGCCGAGCACATGGGCCAGGTCGCGGCCCTGGTCCCAGGCCTCGAACAGCTCGCGGATGCTGGCAATGCTGTAGCCACGCTCCAGCAACTGACCGATCAGGCGCAGGCGCGCCAGGTGCTCGCCGCTGTAGATACCCACACGACCCCGGCGCTCGGGCGGCGGCAAGAGCCCGCGATCCTGGTAGGCACGCAGGTTGCGCACGGTGGTACCGGCCTCGCGGGCCAGCTCGTCGACCGTGTATTCCTCACCGGGAACGGGCTCGGGGATGTGCGGCGCCTGGGCGAGCAAGCGCTGCAGGAAACTGGGGGAATTCTTCATGGGCGGATCATATCTCCGTGCCACAACGGCCAACAACAGCGCCGCCAGAGGCCCAACCTATGGCTGGACCTGCCGGCACAGAGGGCCCGCCAAAACCCGGATAACGCCACGCAAGCCCCCTGCCACGGTACTTTGCGGGCAGCGGTAACGCGGTAACAGGCGCACCGGCGAAAGTGCCCCAGCATCTGGCCAGCACCGCATCCCTGGCCGACAATCGATGACATCGAATGATGTAACGATTCAGGCCCGCAGGAGATCCGCCATGCCCGCCACGCACCCCGCCCCCCTTTGCCCGCACCGGGAGGCGAGCCGATGAACGCGCCCCTCACCCTCGAACCCCAGCGCGTGACGGTGCAAGGCGACGGCGTGCGCCTGGCCACCTACCAGTGGGGCAATGCCAAGGGGCCGACCCTGCTGCTGGTGCACGGCTACCCGGACAGCCACGAGGTGTGGCTGCCGCTGGTGCGCGAACTGGCGGCGGACTACCGCATCATCGCCTACGACGTGCGTGGCGCCGGCGCATCGGAGGTGCCGCCGCGCATCCGCGACTACCGCCTGCCGCGCCTGGCCAATGACCTGGAAGCGGTGCTGCGTGCCCTCAGCCCGGATCGCCGCGTGCACCTGGTGGCCCACGACTGGGGCTCGATCCAGAGCTGGGAAGCGGTGACTGAACCGCGTATCCAGCCCCTGCTGGCCTCCTACACCAGCATCTCCGGCCCCTGCCTGGACCACGTCGGCCACTGGATGCGCAGCCGCCTGCGGGAAAAGCGCGTCGGCGCCTACCTGCAGATGATCGGGCAACTGCTCAGCTCCTGGTACATCGCCTTTTTCCACACCCCGCTGCTGCCGGAGCTCACCTGGAAACTGGGACTTGCCCGCGCCTGGCCAGGCCTGCTGCGCCGCGTCGAAGGCATCGCCAAGCCACACGTCAGCAGCACCCAGCTCACCGACGGCCAGCGTGGGGTGAGGCTCTACCGCGCCAATTTCATCAGCAGCCTGTTCCGCCCCCGTGAACGTCACACCGACCTGCCCGTGCACCTGGTCATCCCCACCCGCGACCGCTTCGTGCGTCCGCAGCTGTTCGATGAGCTGACCCGTTGGGCGCCGACCCTGTGGCGCCGTGAAGTGCGCGCCGGCCACTGGCAACTGCTGGCCGAGCCGCAGCGGCTGGCCGGTTGGCTGCGTGAATTCGTCGACCGCGAGGAACCGGCCAGGAGAGCCTCATGAGCACCGAGCACCACCGCCTCGAACAGCGCAAGGTGCGCTTCGACTTCGCCGACACGCCGCTGCACTGGGTACCGGGCGAACCCGAGGCTTCGCACATCATGAACAGCCTGCACCTGATCCTGCCGGCCGGGGAGTTCTGGTTCTGCCGGGTCTACAACAAGGCCCTGCCCCAGGTGACCGACCCGCTGCTGGCCGAGGACGTGCGCGGCTTCGTGCGTCAGGAGGCGCAACACGCCCGCGCCCACGACAGCGCATTGAAACCCTACCTGGAACGCCACGGGCTGGACCCAGCGCCGGTCACCGCCGGCATCTACCGCCTGTTCGACAAGGTGCTCTGCGACCACCCGCTGGGCGAACACCGCCTGAGCCGCTGGCTGCAACCCTGGTGGCTGCGCCAGCGCGTCGGCCTGATCGCCGCCGTTGAACATTTCACCTGCGTGCTGGGCAACTGGATCATCACCACCCGCAGCCTCGACCAGGCCGACCCGGTGATGCTCGACCTGCTGCGCTGGCACGGTGCCGAGGAAGTGGAGCACCGCTGCGTCGCCCATGACCTGCATGTGCACCTGGGCGGCAGCCTGCTGGCGCGGGGGTTCTACATGGTGGTGGCGTGCATCGCGCTGATCACCCTGTTCAGCGTCGGCTCCGCCAGCCTGATGCGCCAGGACCCGGCCACGCGCAAGCGTGCCGGCTTCCTCCGCCACTGGCGTCGCCTGGGCGCCCGCGACACGCTGCCCACGCCCGCCAGCATAGGCCGCGCGGTGCTGCGCTATTACGAGCCGGGTTTCCACCCGCGTACCGAAGGCGATCTGTCAGTGGCGCTGAGTTACCTGGAGCGCTCGCCGGCAGCGCAGCGTGCCGCGGCGGAAGCGGGCGCCTGACCCGCCGGCCGGCACCGAGGAATGAGGCCCACCAGCTGGGCCCAGAACGAAGGCATCACTCCTCCAGCTCATCCAGCAGCGGCAGCCCTGCCGCGCGCTCGAGCAGGTCGGTGGGTAGGCTCTTGCTGGCGCGGGCCCCTAGCAGCTTGATGTTCTCGACCCGGCTGACGAGGTTGCCGCGCCCGTCCACCAGCTTGTTGCGGGCGGCGGCGTAGGCCTTGTCCAGCTGCTGCAGGCGGCTGCCCATCTCGTCCAGGTCCCGCACGAAGGCGACGAACTTGTCGTAAAGGGCCCCGGCGCGCTCGGCGATCTCCCGGGCGTTCTGGCTCTGCCGCTCCTGGCGCCACAGGCTGTCGATGACCCGCAGGGTGGCCAGCAGGGTGGTCGGGCTGACGATGACGATGTGCTGGTCGTAAGCCTCCTGGAACAACCCCGGATCGGCCTGCAAGGCGGCAGCGAACGCGGCCTCGATGGGCACGAAGAGCAGCACGAAGTCCAGGCTGTGCAGGCCCTCCAGGCGCTGGTAATCCTTCACCGACAGACCCTTGAGGTGATTACGCAAGGACAGCACGTGCTGCTTCAACGCCTGGGCACGGACGGCCTCGTCTTCAGCGGCAATCAGCGCCTGGTAGGCGGTAAGGCTGACCTTGGCGTCCACAACCACCTGCTTGTCGCCCGGCAACTGGATCAGCACGTCGGGCTGGAAGCGCTGGCCATCGGCGCTGTTCAGGCTGACCTGGGTCTGGTACTCGCGGCCCTTCTCCAGGCCGGCATGCTCCAGCACCCGTTCCAGCACCAGCTCGCCCCAATTGCCCTGAGTCTTCTGGCCCTTGAGCGCGCGGGTGAGGTTGGTGGCCTCATCCCCCAGGCGCTGGTTGAGCTGCTGCAGGCGCTCCAGCTCCTTGCCCAGGGAGAAGCGTTCGCGCGCCTCCTGTTGATAACTCTCCTCGACACGCTTCTCGAAGGCCTGGATGCGCTCCTTCAACGGGTCGAGCAGCTGCCCCAGGCGCTGCTGGCTGGTCTCGGCGAAACGCTGCTCGCGCTCATCGAAGATCTTTCCGGCCAGCTCGGCGAACTGGGCGCGCAAATCATCGCGAGCGGCCTGCAGATCGGCCAGGCGCTGGGCGTGGGAATCCTGCTGTTCGCGCAGCTCCGCGACCAGGGCGGCACGCTCGCTATCCAGGCGACGCAGCTCGCCCTCCTTGCGCTCGCGCTCCTCGCTCCAGGCCGCCTGGGCTTCGCGAGCGGCCTTGCGCTCGACGCCGAGCAGCTCGGCCTCGCGGCGCAACGCAGCCAGTTCGGCCTGTTGGGCGGCGTTGTTCTGGGTGAGTTCGCGGATTTCCACGCGGCTGTCGTCGAGCTGGGCACCGAGCCCGTCCTGGGCCATCTGCGCGGTGGCGAGGCGCTCGTCGAGCAACAGCCGTTCGAGTTCGCCGGCGGCAATGCGGCGTTGCTGATGCCAGGCCAGGCCCAACAGGGGAACAGCGGCGAGCGCGAGGCCGATCAGCAGATTGGGCAGGTCGAAGGGCATGGGGGGCTCCGCGGAAGGATGCCGGGCAGTATACCCAGCGCCCAGGCGGCGGTCAGGCGCTGGGCAGACGGCTCAGCAGGCGCTTGGCCTCGTGGGAACCCTGGGCGGCTGCCTGCTCCAGCCAGTGGCGGGCCTGCGGCAATTCCTGGGTGCGGGGCTGTGCATAAAGGCGGCCCAGTTCGAGCTGGGCACGGCGATCACCGGCACGCGCGGCCTGGCGCAGCATGTCGAAGCCGATACGGCGATCACGGGTGTTGCCACAGTCGCGGCAGAGCATCTGGCCGAGGCGGCTCTGAGCAGCCACCACGCCCTGACGGGCCGGTTGCTTGAGCAGTTTGCCGGCAAGCCGCTTGACGCTGGCGGCCTGGCCGAGGCGAGGGTTGTCGAGCAACCAGAGGGCCATGCGCAGGGGCAAGCGTTGATTCTGCTGGGCGGTTTCGACGAGTGCTCTGAACTTCATGTAAAGGGGTGTGGCGGCCGGGAAGGTCGCGCACTCTACTCCTTTTTCGCCGCAGGTAAAGTCTTGCCAAGCCTGGGAGCGGCGTTCTAGAGCAAGCGCTCGGGACAATCCACAGAAGCTGTGGATAACTCTGTGGGAAAACAGCGAGAAATCCCCTTCAAACCCGATGAAACGGGCGCTCCCGTCAAATTGACGATTTTTTCACCAACCTGAAAACCCTTTATTTTTCATTGCTTTAATAGAGCGCCACGAAGAATCAAGCGGTTACGCGCGAATGTGACTGCGAAATGACAAGCTGCCTCGCCATTGTGCACAACTCATTCCTGTCAACCCCTGCAGCGCCCCGTTTCAGGGCGCTTCGGCCGCTTTTCCCCGGCGAAAAGCCGTCGGCGGCAAGCCCGTCCAGCGACGAAAGGCTCGGGAGAATGAGCTTTGTTCGGCGAAGCCCAGCAGGTAGGCGATTTCCAGCAAGGCGAAATCGGTGTGCTGCAGGTAAAGCTGCGCCAGATCCTTGCGCACTTCATCGAGCAGACCGGGCAAGGCCAGGCCGGCTTCCCCCAGGCGGCGACGCAGGATGCGTGCAGTGAGCCCCAGATGCCCGGCCACGTCATCGAGACCGATCTGCCCCTGCGCCAGGCCGGTGCAAAGCGCCGCACGCACCTCGTTGGCCAGGTTGGCGTCGAGGCGATAGGCCGCCAGGCAGGCTTCGCCCTGGGCGTCCATCAGGCTGCGCAGGTGGGGGTCGGCCTCTCGCAACGGCGTCTGCAGCAGCGCCCTGTGGAAAATTACCGCATTGCGCGTGCAACCACCCTGGACCGGGCAGCCAAGCACCTCGGCATAGACGTCGGCAGCCGTGTCGAGGCGATGGCGGAACTCCACCCGCAAGGGCTGCGCGCGCCCGTCACTCAGCCAGCGACCGAAGGCCAGCCAGCCGGCCAGGGCCATTTCCACCGCCTGGCGGGGCACCCAGGGCAACAAGCGTGGCCGCCAGGTCAGGGCAACCTGCTCGCCCTCCTCCTCCAACCGGGTTTCGCCGATGTCCCAGACCAGTTGCTCGAAACGCTGCAAGCGCTGGATGGCCTCACCCAACGTGGCGCAGCTCATGGCCGAATAACCGAGCACCTGGAACGAACGCGGGCGCACGGCCAGGCCCAGGCGCAGGCCGATCAGCGGATCGCCCCCCAGGCGCTCGGCCTGCAACAGCAAAGCGAACGCCTTGAACAGCGGCAGGCGATAGCCCGGCAACGCCAGCTGCTCCGCCGGGATATCCACAACCCGCAGCAACTCGCTGACATCCAGGCCGCGCTCTGCCGCCGCTGGCAACAGCGACTCCACGTAGCTGGCGGCGATGCCGGCGGGGGAACCGACCAGGGACAGCAGCCGTTGCGGCCAGGATTCGCTCATCGGGCGAGGGCTCATGCCGGCTGCGGCAAACGACCGTCGACGAGGAACTGGGTCATGCGGAACAGGCGCGGTGTGTCCGGTGCCTGGGCATGCTTGAAGGCGACGTATTCGGCCGTGGTTTCGCAGAACCAAGGCGTGAGATTGCGCGGCCGCCGCTCGGTGAAGGCTTCAGGGGTGAACAGGGCGATATTGGTGCCCTGCAACGGACAACGCGCGGAGCGGTACTCGAAGGCCTCGACCCCCGCAGCGCGCATGGCGGCACCCAGCGCCTGGCTGGTGCGGTAGTCCACCGGGTCGGCGAGTGCTTCGTCGTGGGCATCGAAAGGCGGCAATTGCAGCTGTACACCGCGCTCGACCTGGAAGCGCGCCTCGAAGGACGAATGCTCGGACAGGATGCGCCCGCTGGGCGGCGGCACCGCCATGCCGCTCCACAGCACGAAGCGGTAGAAGGCCCCCTCGGCCATGGCGGTTTCCAGGCGTGATGCGGCATAGAACAGGCTGGGCTCGTGAACGGTGCCGAAGCGCGATCCCCAGCGCAGCGGCGGGTAGCGGAACGGGGTCTTCAGCAGGTAGTGCAGCGGTTCGGCGCTGCGGGGCAGTGGCGGCTTGCTGGTCTCGATGAGTTCCTCCAGCAACGCCTGCTCGGCGAGGTTGTCCACCAGTTGCAGGGTGGCCACCTGCTCCTGGCTCTCCACCAGGCGCACCAGGCGGCCACGCAAGGGCCTGATCCGTTCCGGGCCTTGGCAGGTCGTCCAGATATCCATGTCCAGCCTTCCTTCGTTGTTGTTATCGGGGGACGTTCAGATCTTGCCGCGGATGGCGTCCAGATACTCCACCACCCTTACCAGCCCCTGCACCTGGGCCATCAGTTCGAGGGGCACGGCACCCAGGTGGCGGTTCTCGGTGCGCAGGAAATGGCGCATGTCGTCGAGGTTGCCGCCGAACAGGGCGAACAGGGCGCGGTAGGCGCGGATCAGCAGCAGCGCCAGCTCGCCGGTCTTGCTCTGTGGGCGGATGCCGCCGCTGTCCGCCCAGCGGGTGATGGCGGTACGGTGCACCCCGACGATGTCGGCCAGTTGCTGCTGGGTCAGCCCCAGTTGCTCACGGGTATTGAGCAGTGCTTTGGCCAATACGGCATCGGGATCGAGGGTGGGGCGGCTGAGGGCGCTCATGGGATTCCTCCGTGCGTTTGCATCAATATAAAGCAAATATGCTGCAAACACACAAAATACAATCCCCTCCTCTTCACTGAGTGGCAGCCGTAGAATGCCCCCTTCGCCGCAGGAACCTTCGCCATGGACAAAGCCCGTATCCAGCACTTGATCATCGACACGCTCACGCACGACCTGGAGCTGCTGCAACGTGCCGCGCAGACGGCCTATGAGGCGGCGACCCATGAAGAGAATGTCGCCGAGAACAAGTACGACACCCTGGGCCTGGAAGCCTCCTACCTGGCTACCGGGCAGGCCCGCCGCGCGGCCGAGATCAAGCAGGCGATCGGGCTGTTCCAGAACCTGGTGCTGCGTGAACACGACCCGGCCATCGGCATCCAGCTCAGCGCACTGGTGCACCTGGAGGCCGAGAACGGCAGCGGCCAGCTACTCTTCCTCGGCCCGGAGGCTGCCGGGCTGAAAGTGCAGGGCGAAGACGGAGAAGTCACCGTGATCACCCCGCGCTCCCCGCTGGGGCAGGCCTTGCTGGGCAAGGGCGCCGGCGCGGAGATCACCCTGGTGATCGGCGGCACTCGGCAATGCTATGAGGTGATAGCAGCCCATTGAGATCGAACCTGGCACGCCTGGATCGGTCCATTGGCCACACAGGAGGTCCCCATGCCCACTCGCAGCCGCACGCTTCACGTCAGCCTCAACCCGGTGAAGCTGGTGCTGTGCATCGCCCTGGGCATCTGGCTCGGTTTCGTCGCCGTTGCCGGCACCGCCTGGTTCGGTTATCGCCACCTGGTGAGCGCCGCCTGGGAGCAAGTGGGCCAGAGCACCACCGCACCCTTGGGTTCGCCGGTGGGGCCTGCCCCCACACCTGCACCCGCCCCACAAAGCAACGCGCAGATGTTCGAGCGCTACCAGCAGAACCAGAGTGCTGCCCAACAGCGGGACAACGCCCGTATCGAAGAGGCGGAACGCCTGGCCAGCCCCAAGTGCCAGTTCTGGACCGCCCAGCAGCGCAACGCGCCCAATGAGAAAGCCCGGCAGAACATGGAGCGCTTCTGCAACTGAGGCAACCCCGCCGCACGTCGTTCGACCCGCACTTTATTGCGCCCCTGCTGCCGAAGTTTTCAAGCACCGGCGCATTTCGCCCAAAGGAGCCGGCCAGCCGACCGAAGGCGGGGCCTGTCAGGGAAGCGTCACGGATGCCGGACTAAACTCCAGATGTGTGCCCATCTGCGGGCACCGAGGCGGTTAGCGATGAGTCCTGAAGCCTTTATCGTGTTGTTGATCCTGGGTTGGCTGCTGGTAGCCGTTGCGATGCTCTGGGCCATGCTCAGAATCACCCATCACCACCATCACCCCACCACACGAGCGCCACGTGAGCAGGTCGAACACCCGACCAGCGGGCGCAAACCCCGGCAAGCGACCGTACCCCATCACTGAGGTACGGCCTCCCCCCCTCACGCCAATGGCTGCCAGCGCTCCGGTCGACGGAAGCTGTGGGTGACCACGCCGCGGATCATCCAATCCTGCTCGGGCGAGAGGTTCAGCGCGGGGTAACGGGCGTTCTCAGCCATCAGCACGCGGCGCCCGTCCTCGTGGCGCAATCGGCGTATGTAGAAATCCCCCTCGATGACCGCCACCACCAGGCTGCCGTCGACGGCTACGCGGGAGCGATCCGCCAGCAGCAGGTCACCGGCGACCAGGCCCATGCCATCCATGCTGTCGTCTTCCAGGCGCACGGTGAAGGTTTGCGGAATGTCGATGCCCAGGAGCTCGTCCAGGCTGACGCAGCCTTCCAAGCGCAAGCGCACCGGCCCTTTGGCGTTTTCATCGATGGCCAGGGTGTAAAGCGGGAGTTTGGCGAATGACGGCCCCAAGCGGCCGATGATGCGGACGTTACCCATGGCGGAGCCTCCATATACTGTTCATGCATACAGTATTTGCGCGCCCGGGCTTCGTCAATGGGGAGCTTGCGCCGGGATACCCGGCGCAAGTTAGATCAGGCGTTACTTGATGTAGGCATCACCCCAACGCTCGATATCGCGTACCGCGGCCTTGCGCAGGGTTGCGCCCTGGGCCTTCTTCGCCGCTGCGATTTCGTCGTCGATGATCTTGGTGGAAATCGACAGCCAGCTGGTGGCGAACGCCATGGCGTCACCATTGATCTCCAGTGCATCGAGATCGATGTTCGCCGTGCTGTCACAGGCACTGTGGTAGCAGGGGTCGAACGGCTGGCCGGCGGCTCCGCCATATTTCTGCGCCTGCTCTTCGGTCTTGATGTCCTCGGCGCCGGTGAACAGGCCACCGAAGGCGATGCCATCCTCGAAGAACTGCGCATAGTCGGAGCGGAAGTCGATCTCGGTGCCTTCGAACTGCGCACGGCGCAGCTTGAAGTAGGCCTCGAACAGATGCTCGATCGCCGCCGAACCGGCCGGCCCCTTCAGGCCGAAGGAGGAACCGTCGCCGTCATAGATGAAGTTCGCGTAGTTCGGCGAGCCGATCATGTCGAAGTTCAGGTAGGCCTTGATCTTCTTCTTCTCCTCGGGGGTGAGGTTGTTGACGTAATAGGTCGAGCCCACCAGCCCGGATTCCTCGGCGCCCCACCAGGCGAAACGCACCTTGTTCAGCGGGTAGGCCTTGCGCAGCAGCACGGCCATCTCCAGCAGCGCGGCGCTACCGGAACCGTTGTCGTTGATGCCTGCGCCCTCGAACACGGAGTCCAGGTGCGAACCGACCATCACCACGTTGTTCGGGTTGCCGTAGCGAGTCTCGGCCACCAGGTTGTAGGTCTGGGTCTTGGAGCGCACCACATCGACCACCATGCGCAGTTGCAGGCCTTCAGTACCAGCCCAGGCGGCACCGTTGTCGTAAGTGGCGAAGATCACCGGGATGCCGCCTTCGTAGCCATCACCCAGGGTGACGTTCTCCAGGCCCTTGCGATCGTCGGTGTTGCCCTGGTTGAAGATGATCACCCCGGCGGCACCAGCGGCGGCCGCGTTCTCGGCCTTGATCTCGAAGTTGCAGGTGCCCCGCTGGATCAGCGCAATGGAACCGCTGGGGAAGTTGGCGAAGTCTTCCGCCTCGCAGCCGCTGGAGGAGTTGTTGCCCGCTCCCAGGGCTACGTCCACGGGCACCACCTTGGCGCTCACGTCACCGGCTTCGGTTTGCGAGAGGTAAGTGAAGTCCGTATCCCAGACGTAGTTGCCAGGGGTTGGTGTGACTGCGTTCAGGGTGCCCGGCCCTTTCGGGTAGTAGGCGGTGAAGGGGAACGGCTGCACCGTCACCTTGTAGCCGGCCTTCTGCAGGGTCTTCTTCACATAGTCGATGGACGCCTGGTAGCCAGGCTGCCCAGCGGCGCGGTTGCCGCCATTGAGGCTGGCAATGTCCTGTAGCGCCTGGAGCCGGGTGAAGATGTTGCTCGCCTGCAGGCAACGCGGCAGGCCGAGCGGCGTGCCGACCAGCAAGGGCGAGTTGCAGATGGAAGGGTTGGGTTTGCCGGGACTCCAGAACTCCTTGAATTCGGCGTCTGCGGCGGGGCTGGCGAAGGAAGCGGTGGAAACGGCGAAAGCGAGGGAACCGACAACACGTCTGAAATTATTTTTCATGCTGACTCCAATCCTTTTGAAGTGGTTGTAGGCAGGCCTGAAATGGCATTGCGCCACTGTCCGGTACTTCATCCTTCGGACGGCCTAAAACCTAGACTGGAGGGTGTAGCCGGGGTTCTTCGCGCGTGACGGGGAAAACGTGCGCTTTGTCGCTTTTTCGATACAAAAAGGCGCAAGCTGCGACGAACGTGTCGAGAAGCCAACCCATTTTGATATCAATAAAATGTCTTGTGGCCATCACTTCCGAAACGGTGAGGGATGAGCGACGCGGCAACGGTTCCGGAGGATCACGGGGCACTGAAGAAGGATTCAGGGCCTTGCTTGACCAGGTACCAATCTGTGGCCCTTGAGCTCCTGCTCGGCAGCGACGGTGTCATCCGCGTAGGCGCAAGCCAGATCAGAGGCATTGTACAGCGGCAGTTCCTCGATCTCGCTGGCTTCCTGCTCGGTTTTCAGCCGGGCGCGCTACCATCCCGGCCCCACACCCTGGATCAACTGCAGGAAGCCCATGAGCAGCACCCCGGACATCACCCTTCACACCGCACCGGTAGCCGATTCGGACCTCGACTTCGTGTTCACCTTCGAGCGGCGGCAGGTAGTGGACCGGGTCATTCGCTTGCAGGCGGGCCACGCGGTGGAGAGCGCCGATCCCTTCATCGACGACTGGTCCCCGGCCGACCGCCAGGAAGTGAAGGACACGCTGCGGGCCGCTCTGGCCAACGGCGGCTTGGTCTGCCTGGCGACCCGCCTGGGGCGGGTCGTCGGCTTCGCCTGTGTGGACGGCGCGCCTATAGAACCCACCGGGCGCTACCGGCCATTGAAGGAGTTCCATGTCGAGGCCACCGAGCGTGGCAGGGGCGTCGGGCGCCTGCTGTTTGCCCGCTGTCTCGAAGAGGCCCGCCACAAGGGCATCCAGCGCCTGTATGTCTCGTCCCACTCGGCGAGGGAGACGGTGCGGTTCTACCAGCGTCAGGGTTGTGTGGATGCGCAGTGGTTGTGGCCGGAACAGGCTGAGCGGGAGCCTTGCGACTATCCGATGGAATACGAGGTTAGGCGATGAGCAGCTCTCCTTGTCTGGCATTCCCTTGCCCATGAACTTGGCGAAGCATGGCATCCACTATTCAGGAATGCACTGGCGTTCGTCCGGTCTCAGCTGCCGGGAGCACGACTGGAGAAGCCAGGCGCTTAGGCAAAAGCGATACAGCGCTGGGCGGTAAGCTGCGGGTCACAGCCCGTGGTCACTCAGCGCTGGATGGCGATAAATCTGGATGGGTGTCGTCATAGGCCGGGCTTGTCTGCCCGATCTCGGGTGCAATCTGGCCGCAAGCCAGCCAGAACGCGTACTGGGGATAGGCCTTCACAAGCACGTCGATCTCTTCCGTGCTGACTCTCACCGCACCTTTGCTGACGCTTCGCCAACGGTCGTGGTTGCCTCCACCCAGTTCACTGGCCTTTTTCGGTCCCAGCCGCTTGATCAACGCTCGTGCTCTATCGCCCGCTGTCTGCATAAAACATCTTCGACCTTAATTCTGGGCAATAACTTCCCAGAACATGATTTCGTGGGATATAGTTCACCCGTGGGAAATAGTTACCCAAGGGAAGAAGGCGTGCAGGCCTTCGAAATAGCCACGGATAGTGACGGAATGGGCATGGAACGGGAAGACCTCTTGCCGGCGGCACTGGCTGCTTTGCCGTCAGCGACTGGCACTGGAGTGGAAAGCATGAGCGAGCAACCTGTGGACACCAGAACGGCCCTGGTAAACCTGGGACAGACGGTAGTAATGGAGCTGCACTGGGAAGAGGTGCCGCACCCGCTGTTCTGCTGCTACCACATCGTGGGCGTGGTGGTGCCGGTGGAGGGTATTTGCGAGGAGGGCTACTTCCTGGTGAAGAACGCGCTGGCGCCGGGGCCGTTCCCGGATGAGCTGTTCTGGTCAGACATCCGCCGGATGAAGGTGCTGGTACAGCGCACCCTGCTAGCGCAAGGCGCGCACGGGCATGCCTGAAAGCACAAAGCCCCTGGCTCTCGCGAACCAGGGGCTTTGTTGTATATGGCGGGAAGATAGGGATTTGAACCCTAGGTGCCATTGCTGACACAACGGATTTCGAATCCGTCCCGTTCGGCCACTCCGGCATCTTCCCGAACGGCGCGCATGATACCAGCTGAAAGGCGTTTGGCGAAGCCCGCCGAGGCAATTTTTTCGCGTGCATTCAGATGCTTGCGTATTGCCCGGGCTGGCGGCCCTGCCGCCGGGATCAGGCGGTGAGCTTGGTCAGGGCTTCGCGGTACTTGTCCGCGGTCTTCTGCGCGACGTCGGCGGGCACAGCGGGGGCCGGCGGCTCCTTGTTCCAGCCGGTGGACTCGAGCCAGTCACGGACGAACTGCTTGTCGAAGCTGGGCGGGTTGCTGCCTTCGACGTAGCTCTCCACCGGCCAGAAGCGGCTGGAGTCGGGGGTCAGCACTTCGTCCATCAGGGTCAGGGTGCCGTCTTCGTCGATACCGAACTCGAACTTGGTGTCGGCGATGATGATGCCACGGGTGGCCGCGTATTCGACGGCGGTGCTGTAGAGCGCGATGGCGGTGTCACGGACCTTGGCGGCCAGCTCCTTGCCGATGATGGCTTCGCACTGCTCGAAGGAGATGTTCTCGTCATGGTCGCCTACGGCGGCCTTGGTCGAGGGGGTGAAGATCGGCTGGGGCAGCTTGGAGGCTTCCTTGAGGCCGGCGGGCAACTGGATGCCGCAGACGGTGCCGCTCTTCTGGTACTCCTTCCAGCCGGAACCGACGATGTAGCCGCGCACGATGGCTTCGACGGCAACGGGCTTGAGGCGCTTGGCGACCACGGCGCGACCTTCCACCAGCGGCAGCTCGGCAGCGGGGACCACGTCCTCGACCTTGTCGCCTGTGAAGTGGTTGGGCACCACGTCGGCGAGCTTGTCGAACCAGAAGTTGGAGATGGCGGTGAGGATCTTGCCCTTGTCCGGGATCGGCTGCTCGAGGATGACGTCGAAGGCCGAGAGCCGGTCGGTGGCGACCATGAGCATGCGCTTGGCATCGATCTCATAGAGGTCGCGGACTTTACCGGAGTAGATCTTCTTCAGGCTCAGGGTGCTGGGAGTGGTCATGGGGATTTTCCGCCTCTGTTAAACGAAACAGGCGAAACCTGCGGGGTTTCGCCTATTGTCTTGCCGCCGCGCCCTGGGGCGCGTCGACTGGAGCCCGGGTGAAGGTTGCCCGCCACCCGGTCGGTCCGGCCTCAGCCGAGGTTTTCCTGGATCAGGCCCAGCACACGGCGCGCCACATCGGCGGGTGCCACGGTGTTGATGTCTTTCTCCACGGTGACCTGCACGCTGTCGCCGACGCGGGTCAGGCGGACCTGGTAACGGTCGGCGCGGGCTTCGATCTCTTCCTTGCTGGGCGCGCTGCCCCACAGGCGGCTGAAGAAGCCGGGTTCCTGGTCCTTCTCCGCGCCTTCGGCGAGGTTGATGTAGTACACGCCCAGGCTGCGGTTGATGTCGTCGACGCGTACGTCGGCCACTTCCAGGGCACGGCCCACGCTCGACCAGGAACGGTCGAAGTCGGCGCCCAGGTTGAGGATCGGGTTACCGCTGCCGTCTTCGGACAGGGTCACGCGGCTCGGCGCATCGAAGTCGCGGGCGGCCAGCAGGGACACGGAACCACCCTGCTCGGCGCTGCGCGCCATGGTGGCGAGCATTTCGTCCATCAGCGCGGCCTCGAGGCTCGGGCTGTCGGAACGGCTCGGCCAGCCGGTGTCGGCGGTGCTGCCTGCCGGACGGGTGGTGGTGATGACGAAGATCTCGCTGGTGTTGCGCTGCACACCCGGCTCGATGCGTACGCGGGCACGCACTTCGCTGTCGGGCTCGACACCGCTCACGCGGCTGCCGAGGCGGCGTGCCAGGGGAGCGGAGAGCTGATCCAGGCGCTGCCAGCCGGTGCTGAACTCACCGGTCTGCGGGCGCTCGTCGACGACCTTGAAGCCGCCGTCTTCGAAGAACTGGCGCGCGACCGGCCAGACTTCTGCCGGGACGCGCTGGGCAACCACCCAGCGGGAGTCGCCGCTCTTCTGCAGGCTGTAGTCGCTGACCTCGCCCTTGACCTGCAGGGGCTGCGGGCGCGGGACTTCGTAGTCGGCATCGTTGCGGCTGTCGGCGACGTTCACCGGCACCGGCAGCAACGGGTCAAGACGTTTGGATTGGGCATCCGGGGGCAGCTGCATGGGCGCGGTCTGGCGCGCTTCCAGGTAGTCGTTGCCGCGGTCGCGGAAATAGCCATCTTCGCCCCAAAGCCAGCCGCAGCCGCTGGTGCTGGAGATCATCAGGGCGAGAGCGGAAAGTCCGGCCAGTCGCTTCATGCGTAGTAATTCCTCGGATTAAACCAATACACCGGACTGGCGGAGCGCCTGACGCAGCGGTTCGTGGCAACGCGGGCTGAGCCAGGTCAGCGGCAGACGGATGCCATCGGGCATCAGGCCCATCTCGTGCAGGGCCCATTTCACCGGAATCGGGTTCGATTCGATGAACAGCGCCTTGTGCAGCGGCATCAGCTTGTCGTTGATGGCACGGGCGGTTTCAGCATCGCCACGCATGGCGGCGGCGCAGAGTTCGGCCATCTCGCGGGGGGCGACGTTGGCGGTCACGGAGATGTTGCCCTTGCCGCCCATGAGCATCAGCTCGACGGCGGTGGCGTCGTCACCGGAATAGACGAGGAAGTCCTTGCTCACGCGATCCAGTACTTCCTGGCCACGCTTGAGGTCGCCGGTGGCTTCCTTGATACCGATGATGTTGGAGATCTTCGCCAGGCGCTCGACGGTCTCGGGCAGCATGTCGCAGACGGTGCGGCCGGGGACGTTGTAGAGGATCTGCGGGATCGCGACGGATTCGGCGATGTGGCGGAAATGCTGGTACAGGCCTTCCTGGGTCGGCTTGTTGTAGTACGGGGTCACCAGCAGGCAGGCATCGGCGCCAACGCCCTTGGCGGCGGCGGTGAGGTCGACCGACTCACGGGTGGAGTTGCCACCGGTGCCGGCGATGACCGGGATGCGGCCATTGACCTGATCCACCACGCGGCGGATGACTTCGATGTGTTCGTTCACGTCCAGCGTCGCGGATTCACCCGTGGTGCCGACTGCGACTATGGCGTTGGTGCCTTCCTGCAGGTGGAAATCCACCAGCTTGGTCAGACTCGCCCAGTCCAGTTGACCTTGTGCATCCATGGGCGTGACCAGTGCCACCATACTGCCCGCAATCATGCAACCGCTCCTGCCGGAAAAAGAGAGCCGTAATGGTACTGGTGCCCATTGCCCAGCACAAGCTGACGAGGGTGCCTCAAGCATTCCCCTCGGCGGCGCTTTTCGCTAACCTTCCCGCTTTGATCGGCGCGGCTTTGCCCGCCCTCCTCTCGCTTTAGGAATGCTGCATGTCCACCACCCCGCCCCGCGAACAATTCCTTGTGATCAGTGCCCTTGGCGTCAACCCGATGGAGCTGACCAACGTGCTGTGCCGAGCCAGCCAGGAAAACCGCTGCGCAGTGGTCAGCAGCCGCCTGACCCGCCACGGTGAGTACTGCGCCCTGGTACTGCAGGTATCCGGCAGTTGGGATGCCCTGGCCCGCCTCGAAGCCGGCCTGCCGGCCCTGGCCAAGCGCCACGAGTTCACCACCCAGGTGACCCGCAGCGCCGCGCTGGAGCCCCGCCCGCAGTCGCTGCCCTACGTCGCCTACGTCAGCGCCGCGTACCGCCCGGATATCCTCAACGAGCTGTGCCAGTTCTTCATCGATCACCGTGTCGAACTGGAGAGCCTCACCTGCGACACCTACCAGGCGCCGCAGACCATGAGCACCATGCTCAACGCCACCATCACCGTGACGCTGCCCGCCGGCACCCAGATCAGTTGGCTGCGCGACCAGTTCCTCGACTTCGCCGACGCGCTGAACCTCGACGCGCTGATCGAGCCCTGGCGCCCGCAGCACCCGTAAGGAGCAAGACATGGCCGTAACCATCGACCAGCCGGTCGCCGATTTCACCGCCCCCGCCACCAGCGGCCAGCAGGTGACCCTCTCCGCCCTCAGGGGCAAGCAGGTAGTGATCTATTTCTACCCGAAGGACAGCACCCCGGGCTGCACCACCGAAGGCCAGGGTTTCCGTGACCAGCACGGCGCCTTCGCAGCAGCCAACACGGTGATCTTCGGTGTCTCCCGCGATGGCCTGAAGTCCCACGAGAACTTCAAGTGCAAGCAGGAGTTCCCCTTCGAGCTGATCTCCGACAAGGACGAGGCGGTCTGCCAGCTGTTCGACGTGATCAAGCTGAAGAAGCTCTACGGCAAGGAATACATGGGCGTCGACCGCAGCACCTTCCTCATCGACAAGGACGGCGTGCTGCGCCAGGAGTGGCGTGGCGTGAAGGTTCCCGGCCATGTGGATGCCGTGCTCGCCGCCGCGCAGGCGCTGAACAAGGGCTGAGCCCAGGCGCCATGCAGACGCAATGAAAGAAGGCCGCGATCGCGGCCTTTTTCATGTGCACTTACATCAGCGAGGCTCACATCAGCGGTGATGGCCCTTCCCGCAGGGGCCCGCTGCGTGGCCAGGCATCCAGCACCGCCTTGAACAGGGTCGCCAGGGGGATAGCGAAGAAGATCCCCCAAAAGCCCCAGAGCCCGCCAAACAGCAGCACTGCGCAAATGATCGCCACCGGGTGCATGTTCACCGCCTCGGAGAACAGCAGCGGCACCAGGATGTTGCCATCCAGCGCCTGGATCACCCCGTAAACCACCATCAGGTAGATGAACTGGTCGCCCCAGCCCCACTGGAACAGCGCGATCAGGGCCACCGGCACGGTCACCACCACCGCGCCTATGTAGGGCACCACCACCGAGAGGCCGACCAACAGGGCCAGCAACGCCGCATAGTTGAGCCCGAGAGAGACGAAGGCGACGTAGGTCACGCCGCCACAGATGACGATCTCGATCACCTTGCCGCGGATGTAGTTGGCGATCTGCTGGTGCATTTCCCGCCAGACCTGGGTCATCAGCGCCCGCTCGCGCGGCAGGTAGCCGCTCATCCAGCGCTGGATCAGCTCGCGGTCCTTGAGGAAGAAGAACACCAGGATCGGCACAAGCACCAGGTAGATCATCAGGTTGACCACCAGCGGCAGGCTGGAGAGCGAGAAGGTCAACGCCCACTGGCCGAACTTGCCGATCTCGCTGCGGGTCACCTCGATGGCATTGAGCACCTGCTCGTCGGTGACCAGGTGCGGGTAGCGCTCGGGCAGCAGCAGGAGCAGCGACTGCCACTCGCCGAGCATGCGCGGCAGCTCGTTGAACAGGGTGCTGAGCTGCTGCCAGAGCAGCGGCATGAGCACCACCAGGAACAGCGCCAGGGCACCGATGAACAGCGCGAACACCAGCCACACGGCCAGCGTCTCGGGCATGCGCAGGCGCTCGAGGAAATTCACCACCCCCTGCATCAGGAAGGCCAGCACCAGACCCGCCAGGACCGGCGCCAACATGTTGCCGAGGGTGAGGACGAGGGTGAAGCCCAGGACCAGGAAGACCGCCAGTACCACCGCTTCTTCATCGGAGAAGTAGCGCTGCACCCAATCGCGAAGCACCTTGAACATCGGAGTTCCTTGGTAAGCGGAGAAATTCAGGCCTTGCGCAGCCAGTAGCGATAGGTCCCGCCCTGCTCTTCCTCGTGCAGCAGCACGTGGCCGGCGAGGCGGGCGAAGGCGCGGAAGTCGCGTTGCGAACCGGCATCGGTGGCGGTGACCTTGAGCACTGCGCCACTGGCCAGACGGTTGAGTTCCAGCTTGGCCTTGAGCAGCGGCAAGGGGCAGTTGAGCCCGCTGGCGTCGAGTTCGGCGTCGAAGGTATCGGGAGCGCCGGTGGCGTCTGTCATGGGTGTTCTCCAGGAGGGCGCCTAGGATACAGAAGCCCGCGCAACCCTGGCCAGCCGACCGGGCGGGAGGCTACAGTTAGCGCTTTGCCGACAAGAGCCCTGTGCATGAATCCGCTGCGCCCCACTCTGCTGACGCTTGCCTGCCTCCTCGCATCGCCCGTGATGGCCGATGACCTGCCGTCCCTCGGCGACTCCAGTTCGGCCATCGTCTCCCCGGAACAGGAACACCAGCTGGGCCGCGCCTGGCTCAGCCTGCTGCGCGGCCAGGTGGAACAGCTCCCGGACCCGCAGCTCAAGGACTATGTCGAAACCAGCGTCTACCGCCTGGCCGAAACCAGCCAGTTGCAGGACCGTCGCCTGGAATTCGTGCTGCTCAAGAGCCCGCAGCTCAACGCCTTCGCCGCGCCGGGCGGCATCGTCGGCGTCAACGGCGGCCTGTTCCTCTATGCACCGAACGAAGCCGAGTACGCCTCGGTTCTCGCCCACGAACTGGCTCACCTGTCGCAACGCCACTTCGCACGCGGCATCGAAGCCCAGCAACGCATGCAGATCCCGGTGATGGCGGCCATGCTGGCCGGTATCGTCGCGGCCGCCGCAGGCGCCGGTGACGCGGGCATGGCAGCGATCATGTCGACCCAGGCCGCCGCGATCCAGGAGCAGCGCCGCTTCTCCCGGCAGAACGAACAGGAAGCCGACCGCATCGGTCTGCTCAACCTGGAAAAGGCCGGTTACGACCCCCGCGCCATGCCCAACATGTTCGAGCGCCTGATGCGCCAGTACCGCTACGACTCCAAACCGCCGGAATTCCTCCTCACCCACCCGGTGACCGAGTCGCGTATCGCCGACACCCGCAACCGTGCCGAACAGGCGCCACCGGGCGGCGTGGAGAACAGCCTGCGCTACCAGTTGATGCGCGCCCGCGTGCAGCTGATGTTCGAAGAAACCCCGGGGATTTCCGCCAAGCGCTTCCGCGCCATGCTCGACGCCGATCCCAAGCTGGATGCCGCGCGCTACGGCCTGGCCATTGCGCAGATCAAGAACGGCCAGCTCAACGAGGCGCGTGAAGGCCTGGCGCAATTGCTGGCCAAGTCGCCCAACGAGATCGTCTACAACCTCGCCCAGGTGGACCTGGACATCACCGCCAACCGTCTGCCGGACGCGCAGAAACGGGTCGACCGACTGCTGGGCCTGTACCCCAACAACTACCCGCTGAAGCAGGCGCGCAGCGACCTGATGCTCAAGCTCAACAAACCCCAGGAAGCGGAGAAAATCCTCGACGGCCTGGTGAAGTCCCGGCCCAACGACCCGGACGTCTGGTACCAGGTGGCCGAAGTACGCGGGCTGGCCGGCAACACCATCGGCCTGCACCAGGCGCGCGCAGAGTTCTTCGCCCTGGTCGGCGACTACGACCAGGCCATCGAACAGCTGGATTTCGCCAAACGCCGCGCCACCAACAACTTCCCGCTCGCCTCGCGCATCGATGCACGCCAGCAGGAGATGATCGAGCAGCAGAAGACCATCAAGCAGATGATGCGCTGACAGCAAGCGCACACGAAAAAGCCCGGACAGGTCCGGGCTTTTTTGTGCGTGCCGATCAGGCGTTGCCGGCGAGCTTCAACCGTGCGGCCTGGGTGAAGTCGAGCATGCGCTTGAGCGGCTTGATCGCCCGGGGCACCAGCGCGGCATCGACGAAGATTTCGTTGCTGCCTTCGCGCAGGCACTGCAGGGTGCGCTCCAGGGTGTTCATGGCCATCCAGGGGCAGTGCGCGCAACTGCGGCAGGCAGCGCCATTGCCGGCGGTAGGCGCTTCGATGAACTGCTTGTCCGGGCACAGCTGCTGCATCTTGTAGAAGATGCCGCGGTCGGTGGCGACGATGAACATTTTGTTCGGCAGGGTTTGCGCAGCCTTGATCAGTTGGCTGGTGGAACCCACCGCATCGGCCAGTTCAATGACCGCCTCGGGCGATTCCGGGTGGACCAGGATGGCCGCCTCCGGGTACAGCGCCTTCATGTCTTCGAGCTGCTTGGCCTTGAACTCCTCGTGGACGATGCAGGCACCGTCCCAGAGCAGCATATCGGCACCGGTCTCGCGCTGGATGTAACGGCCCAGGTGCTGGTCCGGCGCCCAGATGATCTTCTCGCCGTTGTCCATCAGGCTCTCGACGATCTCCAGCGCACAGCTGGAGGTCACCACCCAGTCGGCCCGGGCCTTCACCGCCGCGGAGGTATTGGCGTAGACGACCACGGTGCGCTCCGGATGCTGGTCGCAGAACGCCGAGAACTCGTCCACCGGGCAACCCAGGTCCAGGGAGCAGGTCGCTTCCAGGGTCGGCATCAGCACGCGCTTTTCCGGGTTGAGGATCTTCGCCGTCTCGCCCATGAAGCGCACGCCCGCCACCAGCACCGTCTTCGCCGAATGCTGGTTGCCGAAGCGGGCCATCTCCAGCGAGTCGGACACGCAACCACCGGTTTCCTCGGCCAGGGCCTGGATCACCGGGTCGCAGTAGTAGTGGGCGACGAGCACTGCATCCTGCGCCTTCAGCTCGGCGGCGATGTCTGCACGCAGCTGCGCCTCTTCATCAGCCGAAAGCTGCCGGGGCTGCTTGGCGGCGAGGTGGGCCTGGACGAGAAAACGTTCGGAGAGATGAGACATGTCTGCGGGACCTGCGAGCGCACTGCGCGAAAGCCTGTTGGGTCACCGCCCCGCCAAGCCAGGGGCCATGCGGTTCGGGGCGCGGATGATAACGCAGATTAACGCCAATGGGCATGGCTGCGGGAGAGGCCATCCGTCCCCCGATGAGGGGGGGACCATACTTTTCGGCGGACAAACGAAAAGCGGGAAGACCTTTCGATCTTCCCGCTTCCGTTGCTCCTCGCGGAGCCTTGTATGGTGGGTCGTGTAGGATTCGAACCTACGACCAATTGGTTAAAAGCCAACTGCTCTACCGACTGAGCTAACGACCCGACGCGGAGCGCATAATACTGATTTTATTCAGGAATTCAACACCCCACCGAAAATATTTCAGAAATATCTCGTAGGATCCTGCACCCCAGCCGCTTCGAAGCCGGCTGCACGCAGGCGGCAGCTGTCGCATTTGCGGCAGGCGCGGCCTTCGTCATCGGCCTGGTAGCAGGACACCGTCAAAGCGTAGTCGACGCCAAGCTTCATGCCCGCCTGGACGATATCCGCCTTGCTGAGGTTCTGCAGCGGCGCCTGGATGCGGAAACCATCCCCTTCCACCCCGGCCTTGGTCGCCAGGTTGGCCATGCGCTGGAAGGCCTCGACGAACTCGGGGCGGCAATCCGGGTAGCCGGAATAGTCCACGGCATTGACGCCGATGAAGATATCCCGCGCGCCGAGTACTTCGGCCCACCCCAGGGCGAGGGACAGGAACACGGTGTTGCGTGCCGGCACATAGGTGACCGGGATGCCTTCGGTAGGGGCTTCCGGCACATCGATGCTGCTGTCGGTCAGGGCCGAGCCACCGATGCCATCGAGATTGAGGCCAATCACCTTGTGTTCGACCACACCCAACTGGCGGGCCACGCGTTCGGCCGCCTGCAGCTCGGCACGGTGACGCTGGCCGTAGTCGAAGCTCATGGTGTAGCAGGCGTAGCCTTCAGCACGGGCCATGGCTACCACGGTGGCGGAGTCCAGGCCGCCGGAGAGGAGGATTACCGCTTTCTTGTCGCTCATATCAATGTCCCGGCTCGTCGTTCCAGAGGATCTTGTGCAATTGCAGCTGCAGGCGCACCGGCAGGTTGTCGGCCACTATCCAGTCCGCCAGGTTCCGCGCGCTCACCTGCTGGTGGCTGGGCGAGAACAGCACCTCACCGGCACGCTGCTCCAGGCGGTACTCGATCAACTTGGACACGGCCCAGTCGTAGTCCTCGCGGGAACAGATGACGAACTTCACCTGGTCGTTGCTGGTCAGCAGGGCCATGTTCTCGTAGCGGTTGCGCCCGACTTCGGCGGAGCCCGGCGTCTTCAGGTCGACGACACGGCTGACGCGGGTGTCCACGGGGGCGATATCCAGGGCTCCGCTGGTCTCCAGGGAAACCTCGTAGCCGGCATCACAGAGCCGTTGCAGGAGCGGGATGCAGTTGGGTTGCGCCAGCGGCTCACCGCCCGTCACACAGACGTAGCGGGGCTTGTAGGCGGCTACCTGGGCGAGGATGTCGTCCAGGGTGTGGATCTGGCCGCCATTGAAGGCGTAGGCGGTGTCGCAGTACTGGCAGCGCAGGGGACAGCCGGTCAGGCGCACGAATACCGTCGGCAAGCCGGCGGTACGCGTCTCCCCCTGCAGCGAGTAGAAGATCTCGGTCAGTCGCAGGGTCTGTTGCATAAGGGCCACGGGCGTGACGGCTAAACAGGCCATCCGCCTCCGTTGCTGGAAGAAAATATGAGGGCGGCGATTCTAAACGAAAAAACCCGCGACAGGCGCGGGTTAATCGATGCTCGGGGCGTGGATCAGGGCAGGCGCTGAAGGTCCCGCTGCGCCAGCTGGGCGGCGGAGCTGCCCGGGTACTGGGCGACGACCTGCTTGAGGATGCCCTTGGCCTTGTCGGTGTTGCCCAGGCGCTGCTCGACGTCGGCGAGCTTGTAGAGGGAATCCGGCACCTTGGCGTGCTGCGGATAAACCTGGCTGACCTTGGCGAAGGCCTGGCCGGCGCCCTGCAGGTCGCCCTTGGCGAGGTTCACCTCACCCAGCCAGTACTGCGCGTTGCCGGCGTACTGGCTGTTGGGGTACTTGCGCAGGAAAGCGCCGAAGGCCTGGCTGGCCTTGTCGAAATCCTTGGCTTTGATCAGGTCGAAGGCGGCGTCGTAGTACAGCTTTTCCTTCGCCGGATCGCCCGGTTCGGTGCTGGCCGCCGGCTGTTGTGCCGGAGCCGAGGGGGTGCCGGCGGCGTTGATCGCGCCATCGGCAGGGGGATTCTGTTGTGCGGCTGGTGCGCCCGCTGCGCCCGCATTCAAGCGGCTATCCAGATCCTGGTAACGCTCCAGCGATTCACGCTTGAGCTGCTGGATCTCGTTCTGCTGTTCTTCGACCATCCCGCGCAGGCGGGCAGTCTCTTCCTGCATCTGTTGCAGCTGCATGAACAGCTCGCCTTGCGCGGACACCGGGGCCGAAGCCCCGGATCCGGCATAGGCGCCAGTCGTGCCATAACCAGCGGGCGGGTAACTGTTGCCGTAACCGGCATCGTTTCCGTCCACCACGGGAACCTCAGCAAAGGCGGCCAGGGGCAGGCTGCTGAGGGCCAATACAGTCAAAGCACGACGGCACTTACGCATATCGAATTACTTACGCAGTTCGACGCGACGGTTCTGAGCCCAGGACTGCTCGTCGTTGCCAGTGGCAACCGGACGCTCTTCGCCGTAGGAAACCAGTTCCAGCTGAGCCGGGGAAACGCCCTGCAGAACCAGGTAGCGCTGAACGGCCTTGGCACGACGCTCGCCCAGAGCCATGTTGTACTCGCGGGTGCCGCGCTCGTCGGTGTGGCCTTCCAGAACGACGCGAGCGCCGTTGCCTTTCAGGTCCTTGGCGTGTACGTCCAGAGCGCGCATGGCTTCCGGCTTCAGGTCGGAGCTGTCGTACTCGAAGTAGAAGGTGGTGATGGCGCGCAGAGCAGCTTCTTCGCTCAGGCTGCCGTCAACACCGCTGTTGCCGCTGTTGTAGCCAGCGTTCGGGTCTACAGCGCCCTGGCCGGAATCGTCGCCGCCCTTGGAGGAGCAACCAACTGCAACAGCCATGGCCAGAGCCAGAGCAGCGAACTTACCGAATTTAATCATTTCCATCATGTAACTCCTAATGAGCCCCAGTGTGTTTAGCAAAACAATAGTGGATACCGCGTCAGTTCAGGTACGGCGACCAGGACGGTTCGCGGATATCGCCTTGAACGGTTGGAATCGGGAGTCGCACGTGCCCGTTTGTGGACACGAGCATCAGGACTCCCCGGCCCTGCTGGCGGGTGGCGTAGATTAGCATGGTGCCGTTTGGCGCAACAGTGGGCGAGTCATCCAGAGTGGTGCCGGAAAGGATGCGCGGAGCACCGCCACGCACCAGGTCCATGGCCGCCACCTTGAAGTTGGTGAAGCCGTCCTGGCGGTGGATCATCACCAGGGTCTTTTCATCAGCCGAGAGCTTCGGGTTGGCGTTGTAGTTGCCCACGAAGGTAACGCGCTGCGGCTCGCCGCCGTTGATGTTGGTCTTGTAGATCTGCGGCTTGCCGGCGCGATCCGAGGTGAAGTAGATGGTCTGGCCATCGGCGCCCCAGAAGGGTTCGGTGTCGATCGCCATGTGATTGGTGACGCGGCGCAGCTGGCGGCTGCCCAGGTCCATCACGTAGATCTCCGGGTTGCCGTCCTTGGACAGCACGAACGCCAGGCGATTGCCTTCCGGCGACCAGGCCGGCGCGCCGTTCAGGCCTTCGAAGTTGGTGATCTGCTCGCGACGACCGGTGTCGACGTGCTGGATGAAGATGCGTGGACGCTTCTGCTCGAAGGAGACATAGGCGATGCGGCGGCCATCCGGCGCGTAGCGCGGCGAGAGGATCGGCTCACGCGACTGCAGCAGGGTCACGGCGCGCTGGCCGTCATAGTCCGAGCGTTGCAGGGTGTAGCGGGTGTTGTTCACCGAGAAGCGCTCTGCGGTCACGTAGAGCATGCGTGTGGAGAACGCCCCCTTCACGCCGGTGAGCTTCTCGAAGGACTGGTCGGCCACGTAGTGCGCCATGTCGCGCAACTGATCGGTGGAGCCGCTGACGCTGCCGGCGAACACCTGTTGCTCGGTGGCGACGTTGAACAGGGCGAACTGCACCTGCAGACGACCGCCGGCGGGGGCGATGCTGCCCACCAGCACGTACTGGGCGCCGAGGGCCTTCCAGTCGCGGTAGATCACTTCGCTGGCCTGGGTCGGCAGGCTGATCATGTTCTGCCGAGGGATGGGCTCGAAGAAGCCGGAGTTGCGCAGGTCATTGCCGATGATCTCGGACATGTCCTCGGGCAGGACGTTACCGCCTTGCCAGCCGAAAGGCACGACGGCGATGGGTGTTGCGCTGTCCCGCCCGCCGGTAATCACGAGCGGATCAGCGGCCTGCACGGTACCGACCAGCATGGTCAGGCCGAGCAGGACGATACGTATCAGAGTGTTCACAGACCTAAATCCTCCGGTTTGAAGACGACGCGACGCTGCCTGTACATCCTGTCAAAGGTAGCGCGATCCAATTGTTGCATTTCAGGGATGCGCCCGACGCTGCGTACCGCGGCCACCGCGGAGCTGTCGAAGGGCCCATCGCCACTTGAACGGGTGACGCTGGCGTTGGTGATGGTGCCGTCGGGCAACATCTGAATCAGCAACTCGACGCTCATGCCCGGGCGGGTCGACAACGGCTTCTGCCAGTTCTCGCTGATCAGCTTGATGATCAAGTCATCGAGGCTGCCGGCAACCTGGTCGCCCACCTCGTCAGCCAGGGTCTGCTCACGCTCGACGGTGTCGGACAGCAGGTCGGCGAGTGCCGCGGCCTTCTTGTCCTCGGTCGACTTGCGCTTGGCCTCCTCCGCTGCCTTTTTCTTCGCGGCTTCGGCGGCGGCCTTCTTCTTCGCATCCTCGGCAGCCTTCTTCTTGGCGGCCTCGGCTGCAGCTTTCTTCTTCGCTTCTTCAGCGGCTTTCTTCTTGGCCTCGTCGGCAGCCTTTTTCTTGGCTTCCTCTTCGGACTTTTTCTTGGCGATGTCGGCCTGCTGCTTCTTGGCCTCCTCAGCTTTCTTGGCGTCGTCGGCCTTCTTGGCTTCAGCCGCCTCTTCCGCTTTTCGAGCTTCGTCGGCTTTCTTTTGTTCCGCAGCCTTGGCGGCAGCGACCTTCTGCTGCTCCAGCTTCTGCTGCTCGGCCTTCTTCTGCTCCATCTGCTCGGTTTCGTACTGCGGAGCAGCGGCTTTCTTGGCTTCGCCGGCGATCTTCTGGTTGGTCTGGGTGGTCGCCTGGCTCTGCGATTTCAGCTGATACAGCGTAGCCTGCACGATGGGGCGCGCCGGCGGCAGTTCAGGGGTGAAGGCGAAACTGACGAACAGCGTGCCGAAGATCAGCACGTGCAGGCCTATGGCCCAGACCGCGGGCCAGAAATAGCTTTCCGATGGGGAGCGTTCGCTCTGCTGCTGCATCAGGGCGCCTCGGTGATCAGCCCGACATTACCCACGCCGGCCTGCTGCAGGCCGCCCATGACGGCCATCACGGAGCCGTAGTCGACGGCCTTGTCGCCACGCACGAAGACCTGGACCTTCTTACCCTGGCTGGTGTTCTGACTCATGATCGCCGTGACCGCCTGGACCAGCTGCGGCAGCGTACTGGACGTCTCGCTGGCCTTGCCCTGATCCGGGTCCACTTCCTCGCCCATGTTCCAGTAGTAGCTTTTGTCGGCCTTGATGGAGATGGTCAGCACCCGGGAGTCGTTGTCCTGGGGCAGCGCCTCGCTGGAGACCTTCGGCAAGTCGACCTTGACGCCCTGGTTGAGCATGGGCGCGGTCACCATGAAGATGACCAGCAGCACCAACATCACGTCGATGTAGGGCACCACGTTCATCTCGGCGACCGGCTTGCGTTTGTGGCGAATTCTGGCCATGGCGTGAAACCTGTCCTCTATTGAACCTGCGTCTTATTCGTCGCTGGTGTGCACTTTGCGGTGCAGGATGGCCTGGAACTCGTCGGCGAAGGTGTAGTAGCGACTGATCAGGGTCTCACCACGCGCGGCGAAGCGGTTGTACGCGATGACCGCCGGGATCGCCGCGAACAGGCCGATGGCTGTAGCGATCAGCGCCTCGGCAATGCCGGGGGCCACGGTGGCCAGGGTCGCCTGCTGCACCTGAGCCAGGCCGCGGAAGGAATTCATGATCCCCCAGACGGTGCCGAACAGGCCGATGTAGGGGCTGGTGGAGCCGACGGTGGCGAGGAACGGCAGGCTCTGCTCGAGCTTCTCTTCCTCACGGGAGATGGCCACACGCATGGCGCGGGCCACGCCTTCCATCACCGCGTCCGGGTCGACGCCGGGCTGCTGGCGCAGGCGGGAGAACTCCTTGAAGCCGGCACGGAAGATCTGCTCGACGCCGGAATCCGGGTCCGGGTTGCTGCCGGCCTGGCGATACAGCTTGGACAGGTCGATGCCCGACCAGAAACGCTCCTCGAAGGACACGAGGGATTTCTTGGCCGCGCGCAGCAGGTTGCTGCGCTGGAAAATCATGATCCACGAGGTGACCGAGGCGGCCACCAGAGTGAGCATGACCAGTTGCACCACGATGCTGGCGTTGCTGATCAGGCTCCACATGGAGGTATGGTCGACGACGTTGGCTTCCACGCTTAGTCTCCTGCAGGGGATTGGCCCGGTACGGCGGCGAAGGCTGAACGCAGCGCTTCGGGGATCGCCCGGGGTTTCAAACTGTCGGCGCGCACACAGGCCACCAGGAACTGCCCTTCACAGAGCAGCGCATCATCCGTAGCCCGCCTCACCTGTTGACGAAAGCGCAGGCTGGCACGGTTCAATTCGATCACTTCGGCGCTGATGGTCAGCTCGTCGTCGAGCCTGGCGGGGGCGTGATAACGCGCCTCGGCCGAATGCACGACGAACAACAGGTTCTCCCCGACCAGCTCGGACTGGGCAAAGCCCAGGCTCCGCAGGCATTCGGTTCGAGCCCGTTCCATGAACTTGAGGTAGTTGACGTAATAGACGATGCCACCGGCATCGGTGTCTTCGTAATAGACGCGGCTCCGATGCACGAAAGGCTGGGCCCCATTTTGCGCGCGCATACTCTAGTGCTTACTCCAAAGGTTGCCAATCAGGCCGGGTAACTGTTTTTTTCATCCCCGGCCCCCGCCGCTCGCTTCGACAGCGATTTCCCTTATTCGTCCCCCGCCCCGGAGAAATCATCAGCGGGCGGCTCGACCATGCGCCTGGGCAGGTTCAACCCGAAATGCAGGTAGGCATGGCGGGTGACCACACGCCCACGCGGCGTGCGCATGATGTAGCCCTGCTGGATCAGATAGGGCTCGAGAACATCCTCGATGGTGTGACGTTCCTCACTGATCGCCGCCGCCAGGTTGTCGACGCCTACCGGGCCACCGTCGAACTTGTCGATCATCGCCAACAGCAGACGCCGGTCCTGGTGGTCGAAGCCACGTTCGTCGACATCCAGCAGGTTGAGCGCCTGGTCGGCAATGACCCGGGTGATCTGCCCCTGGCCACGGACTTCAGCGAAGTCACGCACGCGGCGAAGCAGGCGGTTGGCGATGCGCGGTGTACCACGGGCGCGGCGGGCGATCTCGAAGGCGCCCTCCGGCTCGATGTGCAAGCCGAGGATGCCGGCAGAGCGGGTGACGATGCTGGTCAGGTCCGCAGTGCTGTAGAACTCCAGGCGCTGGACGATGCCGAAGCGGTCGCGCAGCGGGTTGGTCAGCATGCCGGCGCGCGTGGTGGCGCCGACCAGGGTGAAGGGCGGCAGGTCGAGCTTGATCGAGCGAGCCGCCGGGCCCTCGCCGATCATGATGTCGAGCTGGAAGTCCTCCATCGCCGGGTACAGTACTTCTTCGACGATGGGCGACAGGCGGTGGATTTCGTCGACGAAGAGCACATCGCCGGACTCGAGGTTGGTCAGCAGCGCCGCCAGGTCACCCGGGCGCTCCAGCACGGGGCCGGACGTGCTCTTGATCGAGACGCCCATTTCCTGGGCGATGATGTTGGCCAGGGTGGTCTTGCCCAGGCCCGGCGGGCCGAAGATCAGCGTGTGATCGAGCGCCTCGCTGCGCCCGCGGGCCGCCTGGATGAACAGTTCCATCTGCTCACGCACGGTCGGCTGGCCGACATAGTCGGCGAGGCTCAGCGGGCGGATGGCCCGGTCCAGCTGCTCGTCGCGGTCGCGGCTGCTGGCGGTTATCAGGCGGTCTGCTTCGATCATGCGGTGTTACACCATTCCTTTCAGGGCACGGCGGATCAGTTCTTCGCTGGAAAGCCCTTCTTCCTTGATGGCTGCAACGGCACGGCTGGCTTCCTGGGGCTTGAAGCCCAGGGAGATCAGGGCGCTGAGCGCATCGTTTTCGGCGCTAGAGGCGGCAGCCTTGAGCGGCTCCACCACCAGGGTGGAAATGCTCGGCATGGTTTCCCAGGCCTTGAAACGGTCCTTCAGCTCCACCAGCAGGCGCTCGGCGGTCTTCTTGCCGACCCCGGGGATCTTCACCAGGGTCGAGGTGTCCTGGGCCTGCACGCAACGCACCAGCTCATCCACTTCCAGCCCGGACATCAGCGCCAGGGCCAGCTTCGGGCCAACGCCGTTGAGACGGATCAGCTCACGGAACAGCTCACGCTCGCGCTTCTCGAAGAAGCCGTAGAGCAGGTGCGCATCCTCACGCACCACCAGATGGGTGTGCAGGGTCACGGGCTCGCCGGTCGAGGGCAGGCGGTAGAGGGTGGTCATGGGCACTTCCAGCTCGTAGCCGACGCCGTTGACATCGAGAATCAGGTGCGGCGGCTGTTTTTCCGCCAGGGTGCCACGCAAACGTCCAATCACGAAGTGCGTCCTTATATGGGGTTACAAACGGAGCCGCCCGCCACGGCGCTTGGCGGTTGCCAGGCCATGGGGAATCAGGCTCTGCCGGTGGTGCGCATGGCACAGGGCGATGGCCAGGGCGTCGGAGGCGTCGATCTGTGGCTTCTGCACCAGCTTGAGCAGGTGCATGACCATCATCTGCACCTGTTGCTTGTCAGCGCCGCCGGTGCCGGCGATGGCCTGCTTGACCTGGCTGGCGCTGTACTCGGCCACCTCCAGCCCTTCCTCGCTGGCCGCGACTATGGCGGCACCACGAGCCTGGCCCAGCTTGAGGGCGGAGTCGGCGTTGCGCGCCATGAACACCTTTTCGATGCCCATGGTCACCGGCCCGTAGGTCTGGATGACCTCCCGCACGCCACGGAAGACGATCAGCAGGCGCTCCTGCAGTTCGCCGCTGCCGGTGCGGATGCAGCCGGAAGCGATGTATTCACAGCCGCGCCCGGTATCGCGAACCACGCCGTAACCGGTGATGCGCGAACCAGGGTCGATACCGAGGATCAGGGTCATTGGCGCTCTATATCAGGTGCCCAAGTAAAAAAGCCGAAGCGTCGGCTCCGGCTTTTTCGTGTCAGCCCAACTGGGCCATCACATCGTCGGGGATGTCCACGTTGCTGTAGACGTTCTGCACGTCGTCGAGGTCTTCGAGCATGTCGATGAGCTTCAACACCTTCTGTGCGGTTTCCACATCGGTGATCGGCGCGCTGATCGAGGGGATCATCGCCACTTCTGCCTCGTCGCCCTTGAAACCGGCGGCGGTGAGCGCTTCGTTGACGCTGAGGAAGTCGGCGAAGGAGGTGTACACCTCGACCGAGCCGTCTTCAGCGGCAACCACGTCATCGGCACCCGCTTCCAGCGCGGCTTCCATCAGGGCGTCTTCATTCACGCCAGGGGCGTAGCTGATCTGGCCCTTGCGGTCGAACATGTAGGCCACCGAACCGTCGGTTCCGAGGTTGCCGCCACACTTGCTGAAGGCGTGACGCACTTCAGCGGCGGTGCGGTTGCGGTTGTCGGTCATGGCTTCGACGATGATCGCCACGCCGCTCGGCGCATAACCCTCGTAGCTCAGCTCGACCATGTTGTCGGCTTCGTTGGAGCCGGCGCCACGGGCGATCGCGCGATCGATGGTGTCGCGGGTCATGTTGGCGGTGAGCGCCTTGTCCACGGCCAGGCGCAGACGCGGGTTGTCCGCCGGGTTGCCACCGCCATGCTTGGCGGCAACGGTCAGCTCACGGATGAGCTTGGTGAAGATCTTGCCGCGCTTGGCGTCCTGGCGCTCCTTGCGGTGCTTGATGTTGGCCCATTTGGAATGACCAGCCATATCTGACTCCGTGCTTGCTAGGTGGCGGCGGCGCACCGGGCGCCACCGTCGGGATGGAACGGTTTACTCGGCCTTGGGCTGTTCGCGCAGGCGGATGTGCAGTTCGCGCAGTGCCTTGCCATCCACGCTGCCCGGAGCCTGGGTCATGACGTCGCCGGCGCTCTGGGTTTTCGGGAAGGCGATCACTTCGCGGATCGACGCAGCACCGGTCATCAGCATGACCAGGCGATCCAGGCCGAAGGCCAGGCCACCGTGCGGCGGAGCACCGTACTTCAGCGCATCGAGGAGGAAGCCGAACTTCTCTTCCTGCTCGGCATCGTCGATGCCCAGCACGCGGAACACGGCCTGCTGCATGGCCTTGTCGTGGATACGGATGGAGCCGCCGCCCAGTTCGGTGCCGTTGAGCACCATGTCATAGGCACGGGACAGCTTGCCGGCCGGGTTGGCCTCCAGCTCTTCCGGGCTGCACTTGGGCGCAGTGAACGGGTGGTGCAGGGAGGTGAGGCTGCCGTCGTCGTTCTCTTCGAACATCGGGAAGTCGACGACCCACATCGGCGCCCATTCCTTGGTGAGCAGGTTGAGGTCATGGCCGACCTTGATGCGCAGGGCACCCAGGGCGTCGCAGACGACCTTGGCCTTGTCGGCACCGAAGAACACGATGTCGCCATCGACCGCACCGACGCGATCGAGGATCACGTTGAGGTTCGGCTCGGCGATGTTCTTGACGATCGGCGACTGCAGGCCGTCGATACCGTTGGCGCGCTCGTTGACCTTGATGTAGGCCAGGCCCTTGGCACCGTAGATGCCGACGAACTTGGTGTAGTCGTCGATCTGCTTGCGCGGCATGCTCGCCCCGCCCGGAACGCGCAGTGCGGCAACGCGGCCTTTCGGATCGTTGGCCGGGCCGGAGAAGACCTTGAATTCAACGTCTTTCAACTGGTCGGCAACGTCCACCAGTTCCAGCGGGATGCGCAGGTCGGGCTTGTCCGAGCCGTAGCGGCGCATGGCTTCTTCGAAGGGCATGTGCGGGAACTCGTCGAACTCGACGTCGAGGACTTCCTTGAACAGCTGGCGAACCATCTTCTCGGTGATGGCGATGATATCGCTCTCGTCGAGGAAGCTGGTTTCGATGTCGATCTGGGTGAATTCCGGCTGACGGTCGGCACGCAGGTCTTCGTCGCGGAAGCATTTGGCGATCTGGTAGTAGCGATCGAAGCCGGCAACCATCAGCAGTTGCTTGAACAGCTGGGGCGATTGCGGCAGGGCGAAGAAGTTGCCCGGGTAGGTGCGGCTCGGCACCAGGTAGTCACGCGCGCCTTCCGGAGTCGGGCGACCGAGGATCGGCGTCTCGACGTCGAGGAAGCCGTTCTCGTCCAGATAGCGGCGAATGCTGCTGGTGATGCGCGCGCGCAGCTTCAGCTTGGCGGCCATTTCCGGGCGACGCAGGTCGATGAAGCGGTAGCGCAGACGGGTCTCTTCGCCCACGTCGGAGTATTCGTCCAGCGGGAAAGGCGGGGTCTCGGCCTGGTTGAGGACTTCGAGCTCATAGCCCAGCACTTCGATACCGCCGGACGCCATGTTGGCGTTGACCGCACCGGCCGGGCGCGGACGCACCTTGCCGGTCACCTTGACGACGTACTCGCTGCGCACGCGGTCAGCCTTGGCGAAGGTCTCGGCGCGATCCGGGTCGAACACCACCTGGGCCAGGCCTTCACGATCACGGATATCGAGGAAGATGACCCCGCCATGGTCACGGCGACGGTGGACCCAGCCGCAAAGGGTGATTTCCTGGCCGTCCAGGCTCTCGTTCAGTTGGCCGCAATAGTGGCTGCGCATCATGGTCGTGTTTCGCTTCTCTTGAGTCTTGAATTCGTCGGGCCGCCAGTGTGCGTGCCGTCGATGACCGCGAACGGGCTGCGAATCGCCGCCGGGCATCGGGACCACACTGCCGCTGGCCAGGGACCGGTGGCAAAGGGGCGGATTATATATGGTTAATCGACACCGCGCAGCCGCCCGCCGGAAGCCTTTCTATACTGAAGGGCCCAAGCCGGTGGAGGACCATCCATGGCCACGCCTCGCCCCGTCGACATCACCACGGACCTGCTGGACGACTTCCGCCAGGAGACACGTGAGCAGTTCTCCCGCTGCGAGCACCTGCTGATCGAACTCGAGCGCCATCCCGATGACGACGAGCGCCTGCGCGAGCTGTTCCGCCTGGTGCACACGCTCAAGGGCAACCTCGGCTACGTCGGGCTGGACCGACTGAACACCCTGCCCCAGGCCCTGGAGGATGTGCTCGCCCAATTGCGCGAAGGCACCCTGGTGTTCGACAGCCTGCTGGGCGACATCCTCCTGCTGCTGCAGGACCGCCTGCGCCTGCAGATCGAACAGGCGCTGAAGGGCGACACCCGCGAACCGGCGGACATCCGCTCACTGAGCAAAGCCCTCAAGGCACTGGCCAATGCCCCCGAACAGCGCCAGGCGGAACTGCGCAGCGCGCTGCTGCATCGCCTGGACCCGAGCACGCGCCTGCTGCCCCCCGAACCCGAAGCGAAGAACACTGGCCCCCTGGCCCGCCACGGCCTGGAAGACGAACCCGACCTGCGGTTCTTCGCCGAGCTGATGCTGGCGGCGGAGAACCGCTCGCGCTTCTGGCTGGGCCGTGGCCAGCGCCAGCTGGAACTCGCCCTGGCGATGAACGAGCGCGCCGGGCGCCCCGTATCGCCCCGCCAGTTGGCCGCAGCCGTGTGCCTGCACGACCTGGGCATGGCGCTGCTACCGCTGGAGCTGCTGCACAAGCAGGAGCCACTCAACCATGACGAGCGCCGGCGCATGCAATCCCACCCGCGCATGGGGGCGGAACTGCTCAAGCGCATGCCGCAATGGGAAGACGCCGCCGAGATCATCCTGCAGCACCAGGAGCACGCCGACGGCAGCGGCTACCCCAAGGGCCTGCATGAAACGGAGATCAGCCCCGGCGCACTGATCCTCGACATCGTCGACACCTTCGACGCCCGCACCCATGAGCGTGCCCACCAGACACTGAGCAAACGCCCACTGCTGCGCGCCATCCTGGAGATCAACGGCCTCGGCGGCAGCCAGTTCAGCGCCTACTGGGTCAATATGTTCAACCTCTGCCTGCAGGAAGACCCCGCCCTCGCCCACCTTTGATTCGGTTGTCGCCCCCTCGCCCCCTGACTAAGCTGCCCACGCAGCCCGGCCACCCGTGACGGGGCAGAACCAACAAGGAGTCCAGATGCAGGCGCTAGCAGGGAAAGTCGCAGTGGTGACGGGAGCAGGATCAGGCATCGGCCGCGCACTGGCTCACCAACTGGCCGCCGAAGGCTGCCACCTGGCGCTGGCCGACCTCGACCGGGAAAACCTCAGCCAGGTGGCCAGTGAACTGCAACGCGACGGGCTGAAGATCACCACCCACCCGCTGGATGTCGCCGAACGCGCGGCTGTCTACGCCTTCGCCGACGAGGTGCTGGCCGCCCACGGCAGCGTGCAACTGGTGATCAACAATGCCGGCGTCGCCCTTTCGCAAACGATCGCGGAGCTGCGCTACGACGACTTCGAATGGATCATGAACATCAACTTCTGGGGCGTGGTACACGGCACCAAGGCCTTCCTGCCGCACCTGCTGAAGAACAACGAAGGGCAGATCGTCAACGTCTCCAGCATTTTCGGCATCATCAGCCTGCCCACCCAGGGCGCCTACAACGCCAGCAAGTTCGCCGTCCGCGGCTTCACCGAGGCCCTGCGCCAGGAGCTGGCGCACACGGGAGTGAAAGCCGCCTGCGTGCACCCCGGCGGCATCCGCACCAATATCGCCAAGGCCGCACGCTTCTACCAGGGGCCCGACGGCCGCCAGGACGCCGCCCGTGCAGCAGCGCAGTTCGACAAGGTGGCCCGCACCACACCCGACGAAGCCGCCCGGGTGATACTCGACGGCATTCGTCGGCAGCACCCGCGCATCCTGATCGGCGCCGACGCCCGCCTGCTCGACCGCATCCAGCGGCTGCTGCCGGCCAGCTACCCGCGAATCCTGGCGAAACTGCTCGGTCGTCGCTGACGTTATCGACGGCCGATAGCCTCTACGCATCGCAACGATTGATATAAGCCAAGGCAGACCATGGGGCGCTCTATGCTAGGCTCTGCCGCATCACGGGCCCTAGCCAGGCCCTGGCCACTGAGAGGAGTAAAGGCATGGAAATCAATATCGGAATCGCCGAACAGGATCGCGCAGCTATCGCCGAGGGCCTGTCCCGCTTGCTGGCGGACACCTACACCCTCTACCTCAAGACCCACAACTTCCACTGGAACGTCACCGGGCCGATGTTCAACACCCTGCACCTGATGTTCGAAGGGCAGTACACCGAACTGGCACTGGCCGTGGACTCCATCGCCGAGCGCATTCGCGCCCTGGGCTTCCCGGCACCAGGCACCTACGCCTCTTATGCGCGCCTGTCGTCGATCAAGGAAGAAGAAGGCGTACCCGCTTCCGAAGACATGATCCGCCAACTGGTGCAGGGCCAGGAAGCCGTTGTACGCACCGCCCGCGGCATCTTCCCGCTGCTGGACAAGGTCAGCGACGAGCCGACCGCCGACCTGCTGACCCAGCGCATGCAGGTCCATGAAAAGACCGCCTGGATGCTGCGCAGCCTGCTCGCCATCTGATCACGGAAAATCTCCAGCAAAGGCCCGGTTCTCCGGGCCTTTAGCTATGCGCAAAAGCCTGCCTGAACTATGCTCTGGCAATCCGCTCCCGACACAGTGACGCGAATGAGTCAGCCGCCGAAAACACCCCTGCTCATCGAGCTGTTCCCCGAAGAAACCCGCGAAGCAGCCGAGTTGCTCAAGCAGGCGGTACCCCTCATGGTGCGCCACGACATTCCGCCGAATCCGGTGCACTACGCCCTCTGGTACACCTATAGCAAAGGCCTGGAGCCCGACCTCAACCGGCGCCTCGACAAGATCGTCAAGGACTTCGACAGTTTTCCCCCGGAATCCGCGATCAAGCTGTACCGCGACTACATCATCCGTGGCGAGCTGGACGCCGCCCGCGCCGGGCAACAGCAGGTCATCGAACTGGTGGATGACATCGAATCCGGCGTTACCCGCAGCGTTGTCGGCAGCACCGCCTACCAGCACAGCCTGACCCTCGGCCTCGCCGCCCTGCACGACCCGATCATCGACGACCTGCCCGGTGTCCTTGGCGAGCTGCAACAGAGCACCCAATTGATGCAAGAGCAGCAGGAACAGTTCCTCTATCGACTGCGCGCCGCCCAATCGGAGATCCAGAACCTGCGCAACCAACTGGAAAAAGCCCAGATGGCCGCCACCCTGGACAGCCTCACCCAGGTGTTCAACCGCCACGCCTTCACCCGCCTGCTGGAACAGGCACTGGCCAACAGCCACGACGGGCTGGCCCTGGTGATGCTGGATATCGACCACTTCAAGCAGTTCAACGATCACTTCGGCCACCCCCTGGGTGACCGGGTGCTGCAGCACGTCGGCCAGTTGCTCCGCGAACTGCTCCCCCCCGTGCCATGGCGGCCCGCTATGGCGGCGAAGAGTTCTGCGTAGTACTGCGGGACTGCTACGACCTGGCCACCGCTCACCAATTCGCCGAAAACCTGCGCCTGAAGTTCCAGTCGCTACGGGTCAAGGTGCGCCGTACCGACCAGGTCCTCGACACCATCACCGCCAGCTTCGGCCTGGCCCTGGCAGAGCCCGGCGACAACCTGGAAAGCCTGCTCACCCGGGCGGACGACGCCCTCTACCAGGCCAAGCGCAACGGCCGCAATCAGGTCCACCCCCAGGCCCCGGAAGCGGCGCTAACCGCTTGATTTGAGTAGCCCTCCTCTTTGCTGTTAAATACGGCCCGGTGCTCCCGGCCTCAAGTTGCCGAGGCCCGGAAACGACCCCCAGATCAGCCTTCCGTAAACCGGAACCGCTGCCCGGATGGTCCTTCCGACGCGAGCGTTATCAAGGTGAGTCCATTGAATATGTTGAAGATCGTCCATCTGCTGACGGGCGCTGCTGCGCTCCTGTTGTCCTTCGTCCCTAGCCTGCGCACCGACGCCCTGCCCTACCTGCAACAACCCGATGCCCTTTATCTGGCACTGCTCGGCCTGCTCAACCTGCTGCTCGCGCCCGTCGTACCGGCCTGGGCCAAGGGCCTGCGCAACCAATTGCAAGGCGTCGTCTCCGCCCTGCTGGTCCTGGCCGTGGTCCTGCAGACCCTGAACCTGCTCGCGCCGCTGTCCACCATCGGCAACCAGCCGGCCATCCTCCTCAGCCTGCTGACCGCCATCGCCGCCGTGCTGCTTCACCTGGCGATCAACCTGCGCAAGGTCACCCAGGCCGTCCCCCTGCCCCAGGACATGTCCAACCGCGAGACCGGCACGGTCAAGTGGTTCAACACCTCCAAGGGCTTCGGCTTCATCTCCCGCGACTCGGGCGATGACATCTTCGTGCACTTCCGCGCCATCCGCGGCGAAGGCCACCGCGTCCTGATCGAAGGGCAGCGCGTCGAGTTCTCCGTCATGCAACGCGACAAGGGCCTGCAAGCCGAAGACGTTATCGCCGCACTGCCTGGCCGCCGCTAAGCCAGCCACCAAAGAAAAGCCCGCCAGATGGCGGGCTTTTTCATTCACTCGATTCAATAGTGGGGGGGCGGCACGTCGTCATCACCACCGCCACCAAACTGCCCGATCAGTTCCTCCTGGCGCTTGGCCAAGGCAGCCAGTTGCAGCTGCAAACGCTCCACGACCCGCTGCTGCATGACCAGCACATCGTTGAGCGCCTGGATGGTGTCGTCCTGGAACGCCAGGCGGGTTTCCAGTTCGTTGATGCGCTCCTCAAGGCTCATGGCTGAACCTCAGCGAAACGGAAATCATCGGTAAGCACCAGGCGCAGCTTGGCCATCACCTCGTCGACTTGCTCCGCCGTATAGGGCTGCGCTGGATGCCGCCCCCACACCGGAGCGGGCCAGGCAGCATCTTCACGACGACGCGCGATCACATGCATATGCAGTTGGCTGACCACGTTGCCCAGGGTGGCGACGTTCATCTTGTCGGCGCCGAAGTTGTCCTTGAGCACCTCCGCCAAGCGAGTGGTTTCGCTCCACAGGCGCAGTTGGTCATCAGCATCGAGCTGGAACAGCTCGCTGACGTCCTCACGACGGGGCACGAGAATGAACCAGGGGTAGTGCACGTCATTCATCAGTAGCAGACGGCACAGTGGGAAATCTCCGACCTGCAGGCAATCCTGCTGCAGTCTCTGATCCAGGGCGAACATAACGACCTCTCCTGTTCTTCCGGGTGTAACCCAAGCTTAATCCCGCCCCGGCGACAGACAAAACAGCGCGAGACAGGAAACGGCGCGCAGGATACCCAAGGAAAGATTCCGGCGGAACCGTAAGCCCTTCTATATAAGGAGGCGCACGCATGCTGGCGCCCTGCGTCCTGAAAGTGCGCAGCGGTTACCGCAACGCACCAAAATCGCACACAGAGTCAAAGACCGTTACCCCACGCCACACTCGCCCCATCACGGGGCATGGCCCTAGCGAAGCCAACGCCACACCGCAACCCCCGGAAAGCATGAGAACACCCGCCATCCCCCAGGCTGACAGGCTGCACGGCAGAGCCGCCGGGCAACACCGGCCCGCCCCGAACGAGCCATCCGCCACACTGCGGCAAAATTTCCAGGCAGAGGACCCACTTTGAGCACGCTTGTTGCTTTAGAGGGAACAAGGTCGTAGCAGGCACCCGCAAGTGCCCGTACCCCGCCTTCGAAGTGCCGGCAACAGGCTGTCAAACAGCCATCAGCAGCGTGCAGTGAATGTAGGACGGAAGTGCAGGCTTAGTTGTGCTAAGTGCCCGCCCAGACCGCATAAAAATACGAAACGAAGGGATTGCAAGGCGAAAACTACGAATATGCGACATGCTCACACTGAATTTGCGACATGGCCGTGAAGAATTCGTAAGGAATAGAGTTGAACTATCGCCAACATAGACGTCGTGCTATAAGTTAGCGCCGACACAAAAAGAAAGAACCGCCTTCAACATATAAGAAAGCGGCGAGAATCTTCAAAAACCAAAGGAGCAATCACAATGCAAGTGATGAAGTGGAGCGCACTGGCCCTGGCCGTGACCGCCGGTACCACCCAACTGGCATTCGCCAGCGCCCAGGACGAATCCAAGGGCTTCGTTGAAGACAGCAAGCTGTCCGTTCTGAACAAGAACTACGCCTTCTACCGCGACTTCCGCAACAATGGCGTAAACAACGGCGGCAGTGCTACCAATCAGAACTACCGTAACGAGTGGGCCCACGGCATCCTCGCCAACTACCAGTCGGGTTATACCCAAGGTACCGTCGGCTTCGGCGTCGATGCTCACGGCGCGCTGGGCATCAAGCTCAACAGCGGGGGTGGCACCTCCGGTACCGGCCTGATGCCGATCGGCAGCGACGGCAAGGCTCAAGACGATTACTCCTACGCTGGCGGTGCTGTAAAAGTTCGCGTATCCAACACCGAACTGAAATACGGCAACCTGATTCCGACTGCTCCAGTTTTTGCTACTGGCACGGCTCGCCTGTTCCCCGGCTCCGCTGAAGGCTTCCAGATCCTCAGCAGCGAGCTCGAAGGCCTGACCCTCGACGCCGGCCACTTCACCTCGATTCGTGACGGCAGCCTGTCTACCAACAAAGACGGCGACATCACCCTGGCTTATGGTGGCGCAATCGACGCTAAGAGCGCGGATTACGTAGGTGGCACTTACGCAATCTCTGATCAGCTGTCCGTTAGCCTTTACGGTGCAGAGCTGGAAGATATCTATCGCCAGTACTACGCCAACGCCAACTACAGCATCCCCCTGTCTGATGACCAGGCTCTGGGCTTCGACTTCAACATCTACCGCACCCTCGACGAAGGCCAGTCGAAAGCTGGCGAGATCGAGAACACTGCATTCTCCCTCGCAGCCTCTTACTCGATCGGCGCTCACAAGCTGACCCTTGCTCACCAGCGCGTTAATGGCGACGAGCCGTTCGATTACATCGGCATGGATGGCGGCAACTCTGGCGACTCCATCTTCCTGGCCAACTCCGTGCAGTACTCCGACTTCAACGCCCCGGGCGAGAAGTCCTGGCAACTGCGCTATGACCTGAACATGGCCACCCTTGGCGTTCCGGGCCTGAGCTTCATGGCTCGCTACATCACCGGTTCCGATGCAGACGGCACCAAAGCCGATCCGAATGGCGCCTACGCTGGTGCGTTCGGTGAAGACGGCAAAGAGTGGGAACGCAACTTGGAAGCCAAGTACGTAGTCCAGGACGGCCCGGCCAAGGATCTTTCTGTCCGCATCCGTCACTCCACCTGGCGAGCCAACAACGACATGGGCGGCTTCTACTCTAGCGGCAGCAGCGCTGTGGACGAAGTTCGCGTCATCACCGAGTACCCGCTGGACATCCTGTAACACAGGCCCAGCTGTTACTTCGATACAAAAGAGCCCGGCTTATGCCGGGCTCTTTCTTTATATAGATGCCTATACATACGGAGTTGATTGTTATTACCAAATAAAAGTTGTCGCCTCAGTCAGATTGGCAATGCATAAGTCCCCGTTACATGTGCCACCAGCTCATCTTCCCCGCCTTGTGAATACAACGACACTTCGCACACCGCCTGCCTTCTGCTCAACCTGAGTATCCGCGCATCGGCGAGCAGATCCACAGCCTGTGGTCGCGCCAGGAAGTTGATGTTGAGGTTACTGGTCACCGCCATCTCCACCCGCCCCAACCGGCCGAGCACGACTGCATACATCGCCGCATCAGCCAGCGCCATGATGGTCGGGCCGGACAGGGTGCCGCCCGGCCGCACCAATTTGGGCTGGAAGGGGACCCGCGCCAGTGCACCCGCTTCGTCGAGGCGCTCGACGCGCAGGTCGATGTCCTCGGCCATGGGTACGCCCTGGCGGATCAGCGCCTCCACCTGTTTTGCACTCAAACCGCCCATCACCTCTCCCCTTGCCGATTACCGGGCCGCAACCTGTACGCGCCCCAACGAGCGCCGTACAATGCCGAGCCTATAAAACCCATCGCAACCGACGAAACGGCCAAACATGCGTACCAGTCAGTACCTGCTCTCCACCCTGAAGGAAACCCCCACCGACGCGGTGGTGATCAGTCATCAGCTGCTGCTGCGCGCGGGCATGATCCGCAAGCTGGCTTCCGGTCTCTACACCTGGTTGCCGATGGGGCTGCGCGCGCTGCGCAAGGCCGAAGCCGTGGTGCGCGAGGAGATGAACGCCGCAGGCGCCCTCGAAGTGCTGATGCCGGCCATCCAGCCCGCCGAACTCTGGCAGGAATCCGGCCGCTGGGAACAGTACGGCCCCGAGTTGCTGCGCCTGAAGGACCGCCATGGTCGCGAATTCTGCGTCGGCCCGACCCACGAGGAGGTCATCACCGACCTCGCGCGCAACGAGCTGAACAGCTACCGCCAGCTGCCCATCAACATGTATCAGGTGCAGACCAAGTTCCGCGACGAGATCCGTCCGCGCTTCGGCCTGATGCGCGGCCGCGAATTCATCATGAAGGACGCCTACTCCTTCCACGCCTCCCAGGAATCCCTGCAGGACACCTACGACGTCATGTACGGCGCCTACTGCAAGGTGTTCACCCGCCTGGGCCTGAACTTCCGCCCCGTGCAGGCCGACAACGGCTCCATCGGTGGCAGCGGCTCCCATGAATTCCACGTGCTCGCCGACTCGGGCGAGGACGACATCGTCTTCAGCGACAGCTCCGACTACGCGGCCAACATCGAGAAGGCCGAAGCCGTACCGCGCGAAACCTCCCGTGGCGCCGCCACCGAGGAACTGCGCCTGGTGGACACCCCCGACACCAAGACCATCGCCGCCCTGGTCGAGAACTTCGGCCTGGCCATCGAGAAGACCATCAAGACCCTGGTCGTGCACGGCGCCGAAGAAGGCACCCTGGTCGCCCTGATCGTCCGTGGCGACCACGAGCTGAACGAGATCAAGGCTGCCAACCAGGCCCTGGTCGCCAGCCCCCTGGTTTTCGCCAGCGAAGAGGAACTGCGTGCCGCCATCGGTGCCGGCGCCGGCTCCCTGGGCCCGCTGAACCTGCCCATGCCCTGCATCATCGACCGTTCCGTGGCCTTGATGAGCGACTTCGCCATCGGCGCCAACATCGATGACAAGCACTACTTCGGCGTCAACTGGGAACGCGACCTGGCCCTGCCGGAAATCGCCGACCTGCGCAACGTCGTCGCCGGCGACCCGAGCCCCGACGGCAAAGGCACCCTGGTGATCAAGCGCGGCATAGAAGTGGGTCATATCTTCCAGCTCGGCACCAAGTACAGCGAAGCGATGAACCTCAGCGTACTGGGCGAGAACGGCAAACCCGTCACCCTGATCATGGGCTGCTACGGCATCGGCGTATCCCGCGTGGTCGCCGCCGCCATCGAGCAGAGCTACGACGAGCGCGGCATCCTCTGGCCGGACGCCCTGGCGCCCTTCCAGGTCGCCCTGGTACCGCTCAAGTACGAAACGCCCGCCGTCAAGGAAGCCACCGACAAGCTCTACGCCGAGCTCACTGCCGCCGGTATCGAGGTGCTGCTGGACGACCGTGACAAGAAGACCAGCCCCGGCGTGAAGTTCGCCGACATGGAACTGATCGGCATCCCCCACCGCATCGTGGTGAGCGAGCGCGGCCTGGCCGAAGGCAACCTGGAATACAAGAACCGCCGCGAGACCGACAGCCAGGCTGTCGCCGTCGACGAGGTTCTGTCCTATATCACAGCCCGCGTCCGTCGCTGATCGAGAAGAAATGTTCAAGCGTAGTTCCATCCGCCTCACCAGCGCCGCCCTTGGCGGCGCCCTCTTCCTCAGCGGCTGCGCCAACCACCTGCCCCAGCGGGCGGAACACGAGGAGCGCGTCGAGCGCAAGCTGCTCAACCATGAGCTGCAGATCGACGTCGGCGAGCCCCGCGTGCTGGAACTGCCACAGCGCCGCGTGCGCGTGAACGAGCAGAAGACCTTCGAGGTGACCGAGTTCGAGGTCACCCGCCGCTACGACCGCTACACGCCCTACCAACCCTGGCGCGAACTCTATGAAGTGCCGCTGGGCGCAGTAGCGGTAGTGGCCGGCGTCGGCGCCAACGTACTCAACGTGGTGCTTCTCGGCAGCCTGCCCGATACCGCTACCAAGGACTGGATCAGCTACGGCTTTGCCGGGCTCAACCCCTTCATGAACGTCGAGTCCAATGGCCGCTCCGAGCAGAACCTGGCCAGCCTCGACGAGCAGCAGCGCGACAAGCGCGTCGAATACTCCAGCCTGCCCTGGGCCGAGCGCCCGGTACTGGTGACCGCCGGTAAGCAGAGCAATGAACTGCTCACCGACCGCCACGGCGTGCTGCGCCTGAACCTGCTCGACGGCCCCTTCGCCGAACAGGACACCAGCCGCATCGGCAAGCTCCTGCTCAGCGTCGAAGACCCGCTGGACACCACCCGCGCCGAAGCCACGCTGATGGTCAGCCGCAGCCTGCGCAGCAAGCTGCAGGAAGCCCATGCGCTAATCTTCGAAGACCTGGAAGACGACGAGGTGCCGCAATGGGTGCACCGGGTCAAACGCCTGTCCGAGCTGGGCCTGGAAGAGGAAGCCAGCGAGCTCGAACAAAGCCTGATCGAACTGACCCGCAATGATCCCGAGCTGCAGCAGGAATTCCTCAAGGCGCTGATGAAGGACGCCGGCCGCCTGGCAGCCGATCCTGGCGAAAGCGACTGAGCCACTCCGTGCCCGCGCCCTGGCGAACCCTGCTCCTGAGCGGCCTGCTGGCGCTGGCCCTGCCCGCCTCCGGCAATCTGCGCCAGGCGCCGGAACCCGAGCTGCGGGAACTGCTGCAGCACACGGTGGCCGAGGCCGATAGCTTCGGCGACCGCTTCGACGCCGAAGTCTGGCTGCTCGACATGTCCACCCGCCTGAAACGCTATGTGCCCGACCCGGCGCAGCGCCTCGACCTGCTCAGGCTGGTGCACCACGAAGCCAGCAAGGCCGGGCTCAGGCCTGACCTGGTGCTGGCGCTGATCCATGCTGAAAGCCGCTTCGATCGCTTCGCCATCTCATCCGTAGGCGCGCAGGGAATGATGCAGGTGATGCCCTTCTGGAAAGCCGAACTGGGCCGCCCTCAGGACAACCTCACCGACAACGCCACCAACCTGCGCTACGGCTGCACCATTCTCAGCTACTACCTGAAGAAGGAACGGGGCGATATCAACCGGGCTCTGGCCCGCTACAACGGCAGCCTCGGCGAGAACTGGTACCCGGCCAAGGTGGTCGGGCTCTGGCAGGACATCTGGTACGTGCGCCCCTGACCTAGCGCCGCACGATAAACCCGGCGATGCCCTGCAAGGGCTGCTCCGTCAGCTCCACCGTGTCGACCTTCGCCACGCTCGGGCCTTGCTCGAGCCAGTCGGCGAGCTCGCGAACCGCGCCCTCCTCGCCTTCGAACAGCACCTCGACGCGACCATCCGCAAGGTTACGCACCCAACCGTCCAGATCGAGGCGGTCCGCCTCCTCCTGGGTCGACTGGCGGAAACACACGCCCTGGACCTTGCCGCTGACATAACCGTGCAGGCAGATGCGCGCCATGCTTACTTTCCTTCCTTCAGTCTGGTCAGGTGCCCGGAAAGCCCGGCAGCGGTCTGTTCGCCCATCAGGCGCTCACGCACCTGGCCCTGGGGGTCGATGATATAGGTCACCGGCAGCGCTTCGCTGCGTGGCAATTTGTAGCGCTCGGCCGGGTCCTGGGCGAGCACGGTGAAGTCGATGCCCATCTGCTGGGCAGCTTTTTCCAGCTCGGCCCCCTGCAGGCCGTCGAAGTTGACGCCCAGCACGCGCACGCCGCCGCCCTTGAGCTGCCCGGCCAGGGCGTTGAGCTCGGGAATCTCGGTACGACAGGGCCCGCACCACTCCGCCCAGTAATTAATCACCAACCACTGGTTTTCGAGGCCGTCAGTCGCTACCTTCTGTCCATGCTGATCGAGGCCGACGTCATCCGAACAACCTCCCAGCAACAGCCCGGCACCCATGAGAATGAGCGCCCCGAAAACAGCCTGGAGTCGTGATCCCATGCAATCGATCCTCGTGTACGCAGGGTTGATATGACGCTGGATGCCCTGTGCCTGGAAGTGCCGGACATCCTCGAAGAGGACACCCCTATCCTGGCGGGCCTGAACCAGTTCCTCGCCGAAGCGCGCCTGCAGCCCCAGGATGGCGCGCTGCAGGAGGTGCTCGGGCGATTGTTCCGACTGAACCGGAGTGCGGTGACCTTACTCGAAAGGCAACGGGCGCTGCAAAGCTTCAGCGAGGAATACCGCCACTACGCCACGGCCTATGAACAGGGCGCCCTGCCGCCGATGCTGTTCCTGCGCCTGTGCAGCGAACTGGCCGCCGGCTTCAAGCGGCTGCTGCTGCAGATACTCCAGGGTCGCCAGCCTTCCCGACCGCACCTGGCATGGTGCCTGTACATGGCCCAGCATTTCATCGCGCAGACGCTGATGCGCCACTACCAGCACTACCAGGAGCCGCCCGGCTCGCTGTGGCGCGACAGCCACCTGCTGTACTGGATCGGCGAGCACCAGGAGTGCCTGGACGAGCCGGTCGCCGCGGCCTTCCGCCCGGTGCCCGCCAGCACCCTGCGCGGCCTCTACCAGCAGGTGCTGCTGCTGGCCCTGAGCAACCCCTTCCACCTCACCGAAGGCGAATGCACGCTGCTGTTCGGCGCCCTTGCGCCCCTGGCCGGCCTGGCGCACCTGCTGCCCTGGGATCAGGAAGACGATAGCGACGGTGCGACGATCGACCTCACCGAGGCGCAACCCTATGTGCCCCAGGACCGCCTCGACAGCATCATCGCCGGCCCCTACCTGCGTCGCCTGGAACTGGGCCCCCTGCTGATCGCCCTGCATGAACCCGCGCCCCTGCAAAGCAGCGCCGAGCACGAACTGCTCGAGCGTGTGCGGCAGAACTGGCTGGGCCGCCAGCAGCGACGTCATCCGCGTACCGAATACGAAGGCTCCTGCAGCATGGTGGTGGGCCTGCCCGCCATCCACGCCCAGTTGCTGGCGCAACGCCCGGCCAGCCTGGATGCGCAGATGCTCGACTCCAGTGCCGGTGGCGCCCGGCTGCTGTGCCACGCCGACCAGGGCGCGCAACTGCCGGTAGGCCAACTGACCCTGCTGCTCAACAGTGGCACGCCGACCCTGGCACTGGTGCGCTGGCGGCACACCAACCAGGAAGGCCTGCATCTCGGCCTGCGCTACCTCAAGGGCCTGCCACGGCCGGTCTGGCTGCGCCGGGCCCCCAACTCGCAGACCCACCCCGGCGTGCTGCAAAGCACCCCGGCCCCCGGCAATGGCTGGCATCACGGCCTGTGGCTGCCCAAGGATCAGTTCGTGGGGGGCGAACACCTATGGCTGCAGCTCGCCAGCGTGCACAACCAGGCCATCCTGCCGCTGCCCGAGCCCAACCTCAGCACCGCCATGGTCGCGCGCTATCCGCTGAAAATGGCCTGATCGGCGAAAGTGCGAGACGGGTCACGCCGCTCATCGGCGAAGCGCACAGTTTCATCCGGGCACCCTCCCTATAATTCCCCGCACTAACCGTACGAACGTTCCGCTATCAGCCTGGAAACCCCCCTAATGTCCCAGAATCAAGACAAGCTGATCGGCCCCGTGCCGTCCCGCATCGTCGAGGCGGCACGCCCGATCGTGACCCCCTACGAGGGCCGGGTCGCCGAATTCAATATCGCCGCCTGGCTGCAGTTGCCTGGCCTAGCCACCCTGCCGGTATCGCTGCTGGTCAGCTACCGCGATGGCGAAATCCGTCGCGAAGTCGCGGTGGACCACGGCAAGGTCAACGCCCACGGCAAGATCCTGCTCTCGGGCATCGCCCGCATGCCCGTGAAGCACAAGATCGAAGACATGCAGGTGCGCCTCAAATCGGCGGTCACCGTGCAAGGCCTGCTGGTGGAAGAACTCTTCGTCCAGGCCGTCGAGCAGGCCGGAGCGGACAGCCGCCAGGCGCTCGCCTGATCGGCCACAAGGGCTGAAAACGAAAACCCCGCGCCTGTCGCGGGGTTTTTCATTTTCACTCAGGCGCGAGCAGCGCCATTGCTGGGGGTTGGCGGCTCCTGGTCCTCTTCCCGACGGGCTTCGGGTACGGGCGCGGGGGGAACCAGGGATTCGGGCCATTGCGAGAACTGCAGGCCTGTGATCCGGTTCAGGCGCTCAAGCGCCTCCTGCGGATCACGCTCATGGAGATGGACAACTTTGCCCTTGGCCTTACTCATAGAACACTTCTTTCCTTGGCTTATCCCTGCCTAATGGCAGAGTGACAGCAAACTCTCCCTGAGATTGCCAGAAACGTGCCATTTTCCACCTCCCCGCGCTTTCTGGCTCTGGCGCCAGGTGGAGGCGGAAATGGCAGCTGGCAATATGCCGCAAACTGCCCTTTTTTGTCACTCCGATGCAGGCCGCAACCAGCCCGCCAGGCTGCCGTCGAACAGCGCCTGCTGCTCCTGCTGCAAGGCCTCCAGGGCAGCCTTCAGCGGCGGGTACCAGGCTTCGTCGAGGTGCTCCGGCAGTTGCGCCGGGCGCGGCAACGGCCAGGGACAGTGGCTGAGCAACTGATGCAGGCTGTAGTTGTTCAGGTCACGGGAAAGCACCCAGGAGCCCCCACCCACCCGGCAGGCCAGGTGCTGACCTTCGAGCAGTTCCATGAACTCCAGCCACTCGTCCTCCGGCAGCAGCCAACCGGCACGCTGCACATCCAGGTGCCGTGCCGGCAGGCCGCGGATCTGGCGGTCATGCATCACCCGCAGGATGCCCATCAGGGACAGCAGGCGCGGCATCTGCCGGCGCCGCCAGTGACGCGAACCGGACAGGTTGCACACCAGTTCCGCACCGAAGAGCACGATCACCCAGGACACATAGACCCACAGCAGGAACAACGGCACGGTGGCGAAGGCGCCGTAGATCAGTTGGTAGCCCGGGAAGAAGCTCACGTAGAGCCCGAACAGCGCCTTGGCGGACTCGAACAGCAGGGCCGTGAAGGCGCCACCGATCAGCGCATGGCGGATCGGCACCCGGGCATTGGGCACCGCCGCATACAGCAAGGTGAAGGCCGCCACGTTGAACAGCAGCGGCGTGAAGCCCAGCAGGATGCGGGTACCGGCAATCTCGTTGAGGCTGGAAAGCAGCGACAGCGAGGTGATGTAGGTGCTCACCGCGAAGCCCGTGCCCAGCAGCAGCGGCCCCAGGCTGAGGATCGCCCAGTACAGCAGGAAGCTGGAAACGCCCCGGCGCGGCTGGCGCACCCGCCAGATGGTGTTGAACGCCTTCTCGATGGTCACCAGCATGGTGAAGGCGGTCACCGCCAGCAGCGCCACGCCCACCCAGGTCAGGTGCCGGGCCTGCAGGGTGAAGCCTTGCAGGTACTCCTGCACCGCCTCGCCGCTCGACGGCACGAAGTTATGGAAGATGAAACGCTGGATCTGCTCGCCCATGCCCTGGAAGGCCGGAATGGCCGAGAGCATGGTGAAGGTCACGGTCATGATGGGCACCACCGCGAACAGGCTGGTGTAGGTCAGCGCGGCTGCGCTGTTCATGCCGTGATCACTGAGAAAGCGATGCAACAGGAAGCGCCAGAACTCTTCCACGTCTTTGATGCGTTGGCGCATTCCATCTCCTTAGTTGCTGGGTGCCCTGTCCGCTGGCCGACTCGACACGCAAGGTTCAGACCTGCGCCCGGACGCGGTTAGAATAGCCGCCTCCCACAAGGCCTTGCGACCCCCGCCATGACCGAAATGACGCTGTATCACAATCCCCGCTGCTCGAAATCACGCGGCGCCCTGGAACTGCTCGAAGCACGCGGCCTCGTACCGCATGTCGTGCGCTACCTGGAAACCCCACCCAGCGTCGCCGAAATCGAAACCCTGCTCAGCCGCCTCGGCATTGGCGCGCGCCAACTGCTGCGCACTGGCGAGGACGAATACAAGAGCCTCGGCCTGGACGACGCCGGCCTCGATGACGCCGCACTGGTCGCCGCCATGAGCGCTCACCCCAAGCTGATCGAGCGCCCGATCCTGGTGGTGGGCGACAAAGCCGTGATCGGCCGCCCGCCGGAGAAGATCCTGGAGATCCTGCCTTGAGCGCGCCCTACATCCTGGTCCTCTACTACAGCCGCCATGGCGCCACCGAGCAGATGGCCCGGCAGATCGCCCGGGGCGTGGAACTGGGTGGCATGGAGGCGCGCCTGCGCACCGTGCCCGCCGTCTCCACCGAATGCGAGGCGGTCGCCAGCGACATTCCCGCCGACGGCCCGCTCTACGCCAGCCTCGACGACATGAAGAATTGCGCCGGCCTGGCCCTCGGCAGCCCGACCCGCTTCGGCAACATGGCCGCCGCCCTCAAGTACTTCCTCGACGGCACCAGCAGCCTCTGGCTCAGCGGTGACCTGGTGGGCAAGCCCGCCGGCGTCTTCACCTCCACCGCCAGCCTGCACGGCGGCCAGGAAAGCACCCTGCTGTCCATGCTGCTGCCGCTGCTGCACCACGGCATGCTGGTCACTGGCCTGCCCTACAGTGAGCCGGCCCTGCTTTCCACCAGCGGTGGCGGCACGCCCTACGGCCCCAGCCACTACGCCGGTGCCGACGGCAAACGTGCCCTCGACGAACAGGAAATCACCCTTTGCCGCGCCCTGGGCCAACGCCTGGCGACGACTGCGATCCGCCTGGAGAAACCCCGTGGCTAAGCAACCCAAGATCCTTCCCGAGCTGAGCTGGCTCGCCCCGCGCCTGGCCATCAGCCGCGCCCTGAGCCTGTTCGCCTTCTTCGGCCTGGCCCTGCTGCTGGTGGTCTGGACCCTGGTCTACGCCGAGCTCAACGGCGCCCGCCCCTGGGTGGTGCTGAGCATCGAGCTGCTGCCGCTGGCGCTGCTGGCGCCGGGCATGGTCCTCGGCAACGCCCGCGCCCATGCCTGGGCCTGCTTCGTGATCAACCTGTACTTCATCCAGGGCGTGCTGGCGGCCACCGACCCAAACCGCGCACTGTTTGGCTGGCTGATGGGCGGGCTCAGCCTGCTGCTGTTCTGCGCCGCACTGCTCTACACGCGCTGGCGCTTCCAGTACAACCGCAAGCTGGCCGGGGAAAGCTGAAGGGGGATGCGAAACGGCGCGGCCTTGGGCCGCGCCGGGCTCACCAGCCCAGGGTTTCCTTGAGGAAGGGAATGGTGAGCTTGCGCTGGGCCTGCAGGGAGGCCTGATCGAGACGTTCGAGCAATTCGAACAGGGCGCTCATGCTGCGTGACCCGCGGGTGAGGATGAAACGCCCGACCTCGTCGGTCAGGTGCAGGCCACGGCGCGAGGCGCGCAGTTGCAGGGCGCGCAGCTTGTCCTCGTCGGACAGCGACTGCAGCTGGAAGATCAGCGCCAGGGTCAGGCGTGATTTCAAATCCGGCAGCTTCACCGGCAACCCGCGCGGCGCGGTGTTGGCCGCCAGCAGCAGCTTGCGACCGGAATCGCGCAGGCGGTTGAACAGGTGGAACAGCGCCTCTTCCCAATCCGCGCGACCGACGACCGCGTCGAGGTCATCGAGGCAGACCAGCTCGCACTGCTCCAGGTTGTCGAGGATTGCTGTCCCGTATTGCGCCAGCTCCGCCAGGGGCAGATAGACCGCCTGCTCGCCACGCTGCTCGAAGCGCAGGCACGCTGCCTGCTGCAAGTGGCTGCGCCCAACACCCTCCCCGCCCCACAGGTAGATCAGGCTTTCGGTCCAGCCGGCATCGGCCTCGCAGAGACGCTCGACATAGCCGAGCGCCGCGGCGTTGGCGCCGGGGTAGTAGTTGGCAAAGGTCGCGTCGTCACGCAGGCGAATGCCGAGGGGAAGCTGAATGGGTTTCATGCCGAATCGCTGGGTTCGTCGGAACCGCTGCCGGTCTCTCCGTAAAGTTGGGAAAGTTTATATAAATCATGAGCATGACGCAGCAAAACCATGATCACCGCTGCAACAGGCAGCGCCAGTAGCACGCCGGTGAAGCCAAACAACTGGCCACCAGCGAGTATGGCGAAGATCACCGCCACCGGATGTAGGCCGATGCGATCGCCCACCAGCAGCGGCGTCAGCAGCATGCCTTCGAGCAGTTGGCCGATGCCGAACACCACCGCGACGCCGATCAGCGGGTACAGCTCGAAGCCGCCGAACTGGAACAGCGCGGCCGCCACGGCAGAGCCGAAACCGACCACGAAGCCCATGTAGGGAACGATGCTGGCCAGCCCGGCGAGCAGGCCGATCAGCAGGCCGAGGTCCAGCCCGATGGCCATGAGCCCGACGGAGTAGATGACGCCCAGCGCCAACATCACCAGCAGCTGGCCGCGAATGAAGGCACCCAGCACTTCATGGCATTCGCCCGTCAGCTTCAGCACCAGCCCCTCGCGGTTACGTGGCAACAGGCCGCGCAGCTTGGCCATCATCAGGTCCCAGTCACGCAGCAGGTAGAAACCGACCACCGGGATCAGCAGCAGGTTGCCGATCCAGCCCACCAGCGCCAGCCCGGAGGCGGTGGCGCTGGCCAGCAGCACGCCGACCACATCGGTGGTCTGGCCGAGGTGGCCGCTGATCACTTCCTTGAGCTTGTCGAAACGCCAGAAGCCCTGGGGCAGCCCCAGCTTGGCCTGGACCCAGGGCAGCGCGCTGTTCTGCAGCCAGTCGAGCATCTGCGGCGCCAGTTCATAGAGGCGCACTAACTGGCGACCCAGCATGGGCACGAGGACCAGCAGCAACGCCAGGAGGATCAGGCTGAACAGGGTGAACACCGCCACCACGCCCCAGGTGCGCGACAGGCCCAGGCGTTCCAGCCGGTCCACCAGCGGATCGCCCAGGTAGGCCAGCAGCATTCCCACCAGGAACGGGGAAAGAATGGGGTGCAGCTGATACAGCAGCCAGCCAAGAAGCAGGACGCCCCCCAGCCAGAGCCAGCGACGCGAATCGGTCATGGGAAATCCTCAGCCTTGAGTTGCGGGAGTGGCCGTCCGGGCCCTCACCAGTGGAATCGCAATACCGGGTCACGCGGCTGCACCTGCGGCGCAGGGGCGGCGCCCGGGGTGGCCGGAGCCTGACCGGCATCCACCGGAGCGGCCTCGCCGGGCGACTCCTGCAAACCGTTCAGTGCCAGCTGGGCACGCAGTTGTTCGCTGCTGGCGTTGACCTGGTAGCGCAACAGATCGCCTTCGACCTGCACCAGGCGGGCGCCGAACGGCTCCAGCGCGCGGGACAGTTCGGCGTAGCGCGCAAGGTCAGCGCCCTTCACTTCCAGGATCTGGCTCTGGCCGACACCCGCCGCCACCACGAAACGCGGTGCCAGGCGCTGGCTTACGGCGAGCAGCACGGCATCGGCCAGCGCGCCCTGGTCGGCAGCTTCCAGGGTGCCCTGGTCGCGGTTGTCACCCAGCCACAGGTGCCATTGCGCCTTCCACTTGCCATCGGCTTCGCTGGCCAGCACGGCGAGCAAGGCATCGGCGGAATAACGTTCGGAGGCCGGGCGCAGCGCCTCGGGGTCGGTCGCCACGAGCGCTTCCGGGGTGGCCACCAGCTGCTCGCTGAGGTCGGCCAGCGGCAGGCGCAGGGGCAGGCCGCGGTGCTGGGCGGCATCACGCAGCGGCTTGGCCGCTTCCTGGGCATCGCCCACCAGGCTGGCCCCCTCGCTGCTCTGGTTCAGCCACCAGCCGAGGATCACTGGGCGGTTGGCGCCCCACAGCGGTACACCGGCCTGACGCAGGGTGCGTTCGGTGGTCACGGGGTCGAAATCCACCAGCAGGGACTGGCCCTCGTAGCCGAACTGGCTGATCAGTTGCTGCGGGTTCTTGCGCGCCTCGGCCAGGGCCGGGTTATCCAGCGCCTTGGCATCGCCGGCCAGGCGGATCACCAGGGCCTCCAGAGCGCGGTTCAGGGCCTGGTCACGGTCCGCCGGCTGCTGGGAAGCCACGGGCTCGCGCACCTGGTAGAGGCCGCTGACCGTTTCGGCGAGGGCCGGCAGGCTGGACAACGGCAGGCAGACCATGAGCAGGCGGGCGATCAGGCGCATTGAAGACTCTCGACATTCTGTTGGGCGGCGGCTGGCCGCGAGCGAAGGGCTATACCTTAAACAGGCCCAACCTCACGGGCAACGGGCCGGGGCCGGGTGAGCACTTATTTGAACGCTTTTCGCCAACGCCGACCGCTGCCGATGGCTGCTGTTGGCCAAGCCTGATAAAATCGCGCGCCTTCGCAAACCGGCAGCCAGACTTGCCGGTTGATCCTCGAATTTCCCCTATAGGCCTGGATTTATGAGCAAGCAACCCTCCCTGAGCTACAAGGACGCCGGTGTGGACATCGACGCAGGCGAAGCCCTGGTCGAACGCATCAAAGGCGTGGCCAAGCGCACCGCGCGCCCTGAAGTGATGGGCGGCCTGGGTGGCTTCGGCGCCCTCTGCGAAATCCCGGCTGGCTACAAGCAGCCCGTGCTGGTCTCCGGCACCGACGGCGTCGGCACCAAGCTGCGCCTGGCACTGAACCTGAACAAGCACGACAGCATCGGCCAGGACCTGGTCGCCATGTGCGTGAACGACCTGGTGGTCTGCGGCGCCGAGCCGCTGTTCTTCCTCGACTACTACGCCACCGGCAAGCTCAACGTCGACGTGGCCGCCACCGTGGTCACCGGCATCGGTGCCGGTTGCGAACTGGCCGGCTGCTCCTTGGTGGGCGGCGAGACCGCCGAGATGCCCGGCATGTACGAAGGCGAAGACTACGACCTGGCCGGCTTCTGCGTCGGCGTCGTGGAAAAGGCCGAAATCATCGACGGCTCCAAGGTCGCCACCGGTGACACCCTGATCGCCCTGCCCTCCTCCGGCCCGCACTCCAACGGCTACTCGCTGATCCGCAAGATCATCGAAGTCAGCGGCGCCGACATCGAGAGCGTGCAGCTCGATGGCAAGCCCCTGGCCGACCTGCTGATGGCGCCGACCCGCATTTACGTCAAGCCGCTGCTCAAGCTGATCAAGGACACCGGCGCGGTGAAGGCCATGGCCCACATCACCGGCGGTGGCCTCACCGAGAACATCCCGCGCGTGCTGCCCGAAGGCGCCCAGGCGGTGATCGACGTCGCCAGCTGGCAGCGTCCGGCCGTGTTCGACTGGCTGCAGGAAAAAGGCAACGTCGATGAGCACGAGATGCACCGCGTACTCAACTGCGGCGTCGGCATGGTCATCTGCATCGCCCCCGAGCAGGTCGACGTGGCCCTGGAAACCCTGCGCGCCGCTGGCGAGCAACCCTGGGTCATCGGCCAGATCGCCGCTGGCGTCGAAGGCAGCGAACGCGTCGTCCTGAACAACCTGAAAAGCCACTGATGTCCGACCGCTGTGATGTGGTGGTGCTGATCTCCGGTTCCGGCAGCAACCTCCAGGCCCTGATCGACAGCAGCTCCACAGCCGACAGCCCGGCACGCATCCGCGCGGTGATTTCCAACCGCGCCGATGCCTACGGGCTGGAGCGCGCCCGCCAGGCGGGGATCGCCACCCAGGTGCTCGACCACACGCAGTACGAAGGCCGCGAGGCCTTCGATGCGGCGCTGGTTGCAGCCATCGACGCCCATGCCCCGCGCCTGGTGCTGCTGGCCGGTTTCATGCGCATCCTCACCCCTGGTTTCGTGCGTCACTACCAGGGCCGCCTGCTCAATATCCACCCGTCCCTGCTGCCCCTGCACAAGGGCCTGCACACCCACCAGCGCGCGCTGGAAGCCGGTGATGCCGAGCATGGCTGCAGCGTGCACTTCGTCACCGAGGAACTCGATGGGGGCCCTCTGGTCGTACAGGCGGTAATCCCGGTAGAGTCTGATGACACACCGGAAAGCCTGGCCAGACGGGTGCATGTGCAGGAACACCGTATCTACCCGCTGGCCATGCGCTGGTTCGCCGAAGGTCGCCTGAGCCTGGGCGAGCAAGGCGCGCTACTGGATGGCCAAGCGCTGCCCCCCTGCGGGCAGCAACTGCGTAACTAGGAGATTTTGCCGATGCGTCGTGCCCTGTTGTTGCTCCTCGCCCTGTTCACCCTGCCGGTCACCGCGGCCGAGCTGAAACCCTTCGAGGCCAGCTACACCGCCGACTGGAAGACGATGCCCATCAGCGGCACCGCCGGCCGCAGCCTGAAGAAACTGGACGATGGCCGCTGGCAGCTGGATTTCGAGGCCTCCATGCTGGTGGCCAGCCTGACCGAAACGAGCGTATTCCGCCTGGAAAACAACGCCTTCCTGCCCCAGACCTACCGCTTCAACCGCAGCGGCCTGGGCAAGAGCAAGCAGATCGAGCTGGACTTCGACTGGAGCCAGAAGCAGGTGATCGGCAGCGATCGCGGCAACCAGGTGCGCGTGCCCCTGAACCGTGGCCTGGTGGACAAGTCCACCTACCAGCTGGTGCTGCAGCATGACGTCGCCGCCGGCAAGAAAAGCATGAGCTACCAGGTGATCGACGGCGACGAGGTCGAGACCTATGACTTCCGCGTCCTCGGCGAGGAAAAGGTCGAGACCAAGGCCGGCACGGTCGATGCCATCAAGGTCGAGCGCGTGCGCGATCCCACCCAGAGCAACCGCAAGACCACCCTCTGGTTCGCCAAGGACTGGGGCTACCTGCTGGTGCGCCTGAACCAGGTGGAGAAGGACGGCAAGGAATACCAGATCATGCTCAAGGACGGCACGGTCGACGGCCGCAAGGTCGAAGGCGCCCAGTAAGGCGCCAGCGTTGCCGAGAAGCCGGGCCCATGCCCGGCTTTTTCATGCCCTTACAAAGGTGGGCTGGCGGCGCGCCTCCACGGGTATAGGATGATCGGCATCCTGAGTCGAGACTCCCGCCCCGAGGAGACCGAGATGAGCCACTACCTGCCCCTTTCCTGCGAACTCTATGACTTCATCGAGATCGCCTGCCTGCACCGCTACCAGTTGCTGATCGAGCTGGACGACGGCGCCAGCCTGGAAGCCCGCGCGGTGAATACCGAGACCACGCCGGCGAAGGAGGAATTCTTCCTCGTCCAGGGCGAGGCCGGCCCCGAGCGCCTGCGCCTGGACCACATCACCGCCATCACCCCGCTGACCGAAGGCGCCAGCTTCGGCCGGGTGCTGCTGGGCAACCAGATCTGCTGACGCCTCCACGCCCCGGGCTGAAGCCCGGGCTACAGGCTGGACCGCCACCAACGCCTTGTAGGTCGGGTGCAACCCGACAAGCAGCGGGCACCTGGTTACGCGGGCTTCACCCGCCCTACCGCCACCGCCAGGCGCCCATGAAAAAGCCGGGCATCGCCCGGCTCTCTTCATGCCTGCACCGCACTCACCACATCAGGTCGTCCGGCACCTTGTAGGCGGCGTAGGGATCGTCCGCATCGGCTTCTTCGGTGGGGGTGTTGAGCAGCAGGATGCGGCGCGGGTCGCGCTCCTGGATACGCAGCGCAGCATCGCGGGGGATGATCTCGTAGCCACCACCGTGCTGGACGATGGCCAGGGAACCACGGCTCAGCTTGTCGCGGACCATGTCGTTGACGGCGATGCGCTTGACCTTCTTGTCGTCGACGAAGTTGTAGTAGTCCTCGGTGGTCAGCTTGGGCAGGCGCGAGCTGTCGATGAGCTGCTTGATCTGCGCCGAGCGGGCCTTCTGCTCGGCCTTTTCCTGCTGCTGACGGTTCAGTTCCTGGTCACGGGCGACCTTCTCGGCCTGTGCCTGAAGAGCGGCCTGGCGCTGGCTGTCATCCTTCTCGACCTGGTTTTTCTTCTCCAGGCGCTGTTGCTTCTGCTGTTGCTTGCCGGCCTGCTTGACCTGCTTTTCATTGACCAGCCCGGCTTTCAGCAGTTGGTCACGGAGGGAAAGGCTCATGGGTAATTCAGTCTCTCTGCTTAGCAGCCAAGGGCGGCTTTTTCCTGTTTCTTGGCTTCGCCCCACAGGGCATCCAGTTCGTCCAGGGTGCAATCTTCAATGGGACGACCCGCTTCACGCAATGCCTGTTCGATGAATCGGAAGCGCCGCTCGAATTTACCGTTGGCTCCACGCAAGGCGGTTTCCGGGTCCACCTTGAGATGGCGCGCCAGGTTCACCACCACGAACAGCAGGTCGCCGATCTCATCGGCGATGGCGGCGGGGTCGTTGTCGGCCATCGCCTCCAGCACCTCGTCCAGCTCCTCGCGCACCTTGTCCACCACCGGCAGCGCCTCGGGCCAGTCGAAGCCGACCTGGGCCGCACGCTTCTGCAGCTTGGCCGCACGGCTCAGGGCGGGTAGCACGGCGGGCACGTCATCCAGCAGGGACAGTTGCTCCGGCGCGGCGGCCTTCTCGGCGCGCTCCTCGGCCTTGATCTCCTCCCAGCGCTGCTTGATGGCGGCCTCTTCCAGGCGCGCCATGTCCGGCGCGCCGTACAGGTCGCCATCGGGGAACACATGGGGATGGCGGCGCACCAGCTTGCGGGTGATCGCATCGACCACGGTGGCGAACTCGAAACGCCCCTCCTCCCGCGCCAGCTGGCTGTAGTAGACGACCTGGAACAGCAGGTCACCCAGCTCGCCTGGCAACTGCTCGAAGTCGCTGCGCTCGATGGCATCGGCCACCTCGTAGGCTTCCTCGATGGTGTGCGGAACGATGGTCGCGTAGTCCTGCTTCAGGTCCCAGGGGCAACCGTACTGCGGGTCACGCAGCCGGGCCATCAGGTGCAGCAGGTCGTCGAGTTGATACATGGCAGGTCCAGTGATTTATGCCCGGCACGACCTGAACGTCACGAGCGAAGGGCCGGCCCAACAACGCCAGACCGAGCGCAGTAGTTCAGGCAGCGCGGTTACGGCGGGCTTCGATGATATTGGGCAGCTGCGAGATCCTGGCCAGCAGGCGCCCCAGCGCATCCAGCCCGGGAATCTCGATGGTCAGCAGCATGGATGCAGTGTTGTCTTCCTTGTTCGAGCGGGTGTTCACCGCCAGCACGTTGATGCGCTCGTTGAGCAGCACCTGGGAGACATCGCGCAGCAGGCCGGAACGGTCATAGGCACGAATGACGATGTCCACCGGGTAGGTCTGCACCGGCACCGGCCCCCAGCTGACCTGGATCATCCGCTCCGGCTCGCGGCCGGCCAGTTGCAAGGCCGAGGCGCAATCCTGGCGGTGGATGCTGACGCCACGCCCGAGGGTGATGTAGCCGACGATGGGGTCGCCCGGCAGCGGCTGGCAGCAGCCCGCCATCTGGGTCATCAGGTTGCCCACGCCCTGGATCTGGATGTCGCCACGCTTGCCCGGCTTGTACTGGCCGGTCGCGCGGCGGGGAATCAGCTCCAGCTGCTCGCTGGCGCCGCGCTCCGGCTCCACCAACTGCTGCGCGCAATTGACCACATGGGCCAGGCGCAGGTCGCCGGCACCCAGCGCCGCATGCATGTCTTCGGCGGTGCGCAGGTTGCACTTCTCGGCGAGCTTCTCGAAGTCCACCGGCGGCAGGGCCAGGCGGGCCAGCTCGCGTTCGAGCATGGCCTTGCCCGCAGCGACGTTCTGGTCGCGGGCCTGCAGCTTGAACCAGTGGACGATCTTCGCCCGTGCACGGGAGGTGGTGATGTAGCCGAGGTTGGGGTTGAGCCAGTCGCGGCTGGGCGAACCCTGCTTGCCGGTGATGATCTCCACCTGCTCGCCGGTCTGCAGGCTGTAGTTCAGCGGCACGATGCGGCCGTTGATCTTCGCGCCCCGGCAGTTGTGGCCGATCTCGGTGTGCACGCGGTAGGCGAAGTCCAGCGGTGTCGCGCCCTTGGGCAGGTCGATGGCATGGCCGTCGGGGGTGAAGACGTAGACCCGGTCGGGCTCGATGTCCACCCGCAGCTGCTCGGCCAGGCCGCCGATATCACCCAGTTCCTCGTGCCATTCCAGCACCTGGCGCAGCCAGGAAATCTTCTCTTCGTAATGGTTGGAGCTGGATTTGACGTCGGTGCCCTTGTAGCGCCAGTGGGCGCAGACCCCGAGCTCGGCTTCCTCGTGCATGGCGTGGGTCCGGATCTGCACCTCCAGCACCTTGCCGTCCGGGCCGATCACCGCCGTATGCAGGGAGCGGTAGCCGTTCTCCTTGGGGTTGGCGATGTAGTCGTCGAATTCCTTGGGAATGTGGCGCCACAGGGTGTGCACGATGCCGAGCGCGGTGTAGCAATCACGCACCTCCGGCACCAGCACGCGCACGGCACGCACGTCATAGATCTGGCTGAACTGCAGGCCCTTGCGCTGCATCTTCCGCCAGATGGAATAGATGTGTTTGGCACGCCCGCTGATATCGGAGCGGATGCCGGTCGCGGCCAGCTCCTCGCGCAGCTGGTTCATCACATCGGCGATGTACTGCTCGCGATCCAGGCGGCGCTCATGCAGCAGCTTGGCGATCTGCTTGTACTGGTCCGGCTCCAGGTAGCGGAAGGACAGGTCTTCCAGCTCCCACTTGATATGGCCGATGCCCAGCCGATGGGCCAGGGGCGCGTAGATGTCGAAGACTTCGCGGGCGACGCGGTGGCGCTTCTCGTCGTCGGCGTTCTTCACCTCGCGGATGGCGCAGGTCCGCTCGGCCAGCTTGATCAGGGCGACGCGCACGTCGTCGACCATGGCCACCAGCATTTTGCGCAGGTTCTCCACCTGGGCCTGGGTGCCCAGCACCAGGGACTGGCGCGGGCTGAGGCTGGCGCTGATGGCGGCCATGCGCAGCACGCCCTCGATCAGCTTGGCCACCACCGGGCCGAAGCGCTGGTTGACCTCGGGGAGCGGGATCTTGCCCTCGCGCACGCCACGGTAGATGACCGCAGCCACCAGGGATTCCTGGTCCAGCTTGAGATCAGCGAGGATCTCGGCGATCTCCAGGCCGGTCTGGAAACTCGAGGTGCCTTCGGCCCAGAGGTTCTGTGCGGCATTGGCCTGCTGCTCGGAGTCCCGGGCGAATTCGCAGGCCTTTTTCAGCACCTCGCGGTCCAGCACCGGATCGAGACTGAGGACATGGTCCAGCCACGCCTCGAGGTTGATACTGCCGTCGGTATTGACCGGCTGTTGCGCTCTGACCTGTACCATCTTGCCTTACCTTCCCTACGACGTACGCCCGTCACGCCGAATGTTCGCCAGCCTCTCTGGGCCAGTCGGATTACGCGAGCATCCTAGCCCGCCTCGAATAACGCCATGGCCTCGACATGGGCCGTCTGCGGAAACATGTCGAGGATGCCGGCTCTCCTGAGCCGATAACCCTGTCGGACCAGCTCGGCACTGTCACGTGCCAGCGTCGCCGGGTTGCAGGACACATACACCACGCGTTTCGCGCCGAGCTCGCCAAGGTGACGGGCGATCTCAAACGCGCCATCGCGCGGCGGGTCCAGCAGTACCGCATCGAAGCCCTGGGCAGCCCAACGGGCCTCGGCCAGCGGCTTCGACAAGTCGGCCTGGAAAAAGTGCGCATTCTCCAAACCATTGGTTACAGCATTGCCGCGGGCGCGTTGGACCATGACGTCCACACCTTCCACCGCCACCACTTCGCGCGCCTGGCGCGCCAGTGGCAGGGCGAAATTGCCGAGCCCGCAGAACAGGTCCAGCACCCGCTCGGAAGCCTGTGGTGCCAACCAGTCTAGCGCCTGGGCGACCATCGCTTCGTTGACCACGGCGTTGACCTGGACGAAATCCCCTGGTCGGTATTCCAGCTCCAGGCCCCATTGTTCCAAACGGTAACCCAGGCGCGCGGCGGCATCGTCCGGCTGCGGTTCGCCCGCACCGTGGAGCCACAGCTGGGCCTGGTGTTCGGCGCAGAAATGACGCAGGCGCTGCAGGTCCGCCTCACCCAGTGACTGGGTATGGCGCAGCAGCAGCGACGAGGCATTGCCGTGAAAGAGCTCGACATGACCGAGGGCTTGCGGCCTTTCCAGGCTGCGCAGCAGTTGCGGTAACGCACGGACGATGGACTGCAAGGGCTGTACCAGCACGGCGCAATCGTCGATGCCGACGATCAACTGGCTGGCGGCGGCGCGGAAGCCCACATCCAGGCGCGCGGCCTTAGCGTCCCAGCGCACGGCAATGCGCGCGCGGCGGCGGTAGCCCAACTCGGGCCCCACCAGCGGCGCGGCCCAGGCTTCGGGCTCGAGCCCGGCGAAGCGCGCCAGCTGTTCGGCCAGCGTGCGCTGTTTCAGGGCAAGCTGCTCGGCATGGGGCAGGTGCTGCAGGGTGCAACCGCCGCACTGGCCGGCGTGGGCACAAGGCTCGACGCGGCGCAGCGGGCTGGCGACCAGCACCTTCTCCGCTCGGGCTTCGACTATCTGGGCGCGGGCACCGAGCACACGGCTCTCCACCTCTTCGCCCGGCAGCGCGCCGGAAACGAACCAGGTGCGTCCGTCGACAAAGGCGATGCCGCGGCCATCGTTGGCCAGGCGCTCGATGGCCAGGCGCTGCTTCTTGCCGGTGGGCACCTGCTGCGCCGGGCGCGAGCCGCCACTGGGCTGGAACCGCAGGCCACCACTACGCTTGGCCATCTTTCACACTCTTGGGCAGGAACCAGGGGCGCTGCAGCAAAACCGACGGCGCATAACGGGAAACGGCCGGAGCGGCGCCCAGGGCGATGCCCCGGCCATTGCCGCTCACGGGGTGCAGGTGAATGCGATAGGCGCGCAGCGAGTAACGGCCTGCGCAGCCATCGGGACGGGGAATGACGAGTTTCACGGGATCGGGTCGTACACGCCGGTGGACAGGTAGCGGTCGCCGCGATCGCAGATGATCGCCACCATCACCGCGTTCTCCACTTCGCGGGAGAGGCGCAGCATGGCCGCCACCGAACCGCCGGAGGAGACGCCGCAGAAGATGCCTTCCTCGCGGGCCAGGCGGCGCATGGTCTGCTCCGCTTCGACCTGGGCCATGTCGACGACGCGGTCGACGCGATCGGCCTGGTAGATCTTCGGCAGGTATTCCTCGGGCCAGCGGCGGATGCCGGGAATGGCCGAGCCTTCCTGGGGTTGCAGGCCGACGATCTGGATCTCGGGGTTCTGCTCCTTGAGGTAGCGCGAGGTGCCCATGATGGTGCCGGTGGTGCCCATGGAACTGATGAAGTGGGTGATGCTGCCCTGGGTCTGGCGCCAGATCTCGGGGCCGGTGCCCACGTAATGGGCCTCGGGGTTGTCGCCGTTGGCAAACTGGTCCAGCACCTTGCCGCGGCCTTCGGCCTGCATGCGCTCGGCCAGGTCGCGGGCGCCTTCCATGCCCTCTTCCTTGGTGACGATGATCAGCTCGGCGCCGTAGGCGGTCATGGCGGCCTTGCGCTCGGCACTCATGTTGTCCGGCATGATCAGGACCATCTTGTAGCCCTTGATCGCCGCTGCCATGGCCAGCGCGATGCCGGTGTTGCCCGAGGTCGCCTCGATCAGGGTGTCGCCGGGCTGGATGGCGCCGCGCAGTTCGGCGCGGGTGATCATCGACAGGGCCGGGCGGTCCTTCACGGAACCCGCGGGGTTGTTGCCTTCGAGCTTGACCAGGAGGGTATTGCTGGTGTCTCCGCCCAGGCGCTGCAGGCGCACCAGCGGAGTGTTGCCGATGCAGTCGGCGATGGTTGGGTACTGCAGGGTCATGGCGAGGTTCGCAATCCAGACGCAGGGGGTGCACATGATACCGGCAAACCGGCGGAGGCCATATCGCAGGAACGTATCGCGTTATGCCATGAGGCTATAAGCATGGAACCAGCGGCTATGGCCGACGCATCGCTTGCCCTCTTCTATATAGAGGCCGCTGAACGACGAAGCCCCGGCAGCGGGTGCGGCCGGGGCTTCGTTGGCTGAAGGAGCGGCCAGGGCCGCACCGGTCAGAAGTGGAAGTTGGTGCTCAGCAGTGCCGTGCGACCCGCCGCCTGGTTGGCGAAGTGGGTGGAGTAGGCCTTGTCGTAGTAGGTCTCGTCGGTGAGGTTCTGCACGTTCAGCTGCAGGTCGACGTTCTTCGTCAGCTTGTAGGCGACCATCGCGTCGTAGCGCCAGTAGGACGGGACGTAAACAGAGTTGTTGTTGTCGCCGAACACATCGTCCACGTAGAAGGCGCCACCACCGACGGTCAGCTGCGGCAGGACCTGGTAAGTGGTCCACAGGCTGAAGCTGTTCTTCGGCGTGTTGGGCATCTCGTTGCCCTTGGCCGCGTTGGTGATGCTGGTGACCACACCGGTACGGTTGCCCACCGCGCCCGGGTCGACCAGCTCGCTGTCCAGGTAGCTGTAGCCGGCGAACACCTGCCACTTGTCGGTGATCTTGCCGCTGGCGCTCAGCTCGAAACCGTCGACACGGGTCTTGCCGGCGTTCTCGTAGGTGTAGTTGCTCACCAGGATGCGGGTGTTCTCTTTCTCCGTACGGAAGATCGCAGCGGTCAGCGACAGGCGCTCATCCAGCAAGTCCCACTTGGTGCCCAGCTCGTAGTTGACGGTCTCTTCCGGCTCCAGGTCGCTGACGATGCTGGTCGGAGTGCCCACGGACGTCGGCAGGCCGTTGCCCTCGGTGCCCTCGCCGAGCATGGCGCCCGGCGGGGTCGCGGAGGTGGCGTAGGAGGCGTAGATGCTGCCGTTGCTGGCCGGCTTCCACACCAGGCCCACCTGGTAGTTGACGAACTCGGACGTGTCGGACGCCTTGAAGGTGGTGGCACCCGAGGCCGCCTTGGTCTTGGCATCGGTCTCGAAGCTGTCGTAGCGCAGGCCCAGGTTGAGGATCCACTGCGGGTCCAGCTCGATGCTGTCGAACGCGTAGATCGCGCGGGTGTCACCCGTTGTGACAGTTCCCGAATAGTCGCGCGCCACGCTTCCGGCCCAGGGGTCATCCGGATTGGGGTTGCCCAGGGAGGTGCAGTTGTAACCGGTGCTCGCGCCAGTGGTCGGGCAGTTGAGGTTACCGGTGCCTACCGAGTTGGCCACTGTGTAGGTGGAACGATCGGACTCCTCGCGGGACAGTTCGATGCCCGTGGAGAAGCTGTTCTTGAAGCCCGCCAGTTGGAAGTCACCGAACAGGTCGGTCTGGTTGGTGGTGGTGGCGGTGTTGCCCACACGGGTGTTGGCGCGGCGCCATACGTTGCCATTGCGCACGTTGCCTTTGCTGTCGTCCGGCTGAGTCAGGATGTAGTCCTGCATGCTGTTGCCATGGCGCAGGGTGTTCTTGATGGTCAGCGAGTCGGTCAGGTCGTGCTCGATGGCGATGGTGGCGATGTCCGCCCGGGTCTTGCGGAAGTCACGGTTGGTCAGGCCATAGAAGTTGCTGCTGTCGCCGCCGTCGACCGGCTTGTCGGGGCTGGCCGCAGTGTGGGTGGTACCCACCGAGTAGCCATAGGGAATGCCCGAGTCCGGCAGGTCGTTGCTTTCCATGTGGTAGAAATCGAGGTTCAGCCGGGTGTCGGTGCCCAGGCCGAAGGCCAGCGAGGGCGCGACGCCCCAACGGTCGTAGTTGACCTTGTCACGGCCGGCGACGTTGCTTTCGTGGCTCATCAGGTTGAGGCGGAACGCCGCAGTGTCGAGGAACTGCTGGTTGATGTCGGCGGTGTAGCGCTGGGTCTGGTCGGAGCCCCAGGTGAAGCCGCCGTCGATGGAGTCGCCCAGGTGCGCCTTCTTGGTCACCAGATTGAGGCTGCCGCCGGCCGAGCCGCGGCCACCGAAGGAAGAGTTCGGGCCCTTGCTCACTTCCACTGACTCGATGGCGAAGATCTCGCGGGTCTGTGCGCCGGTGTCACGCACGCCGTCCAGATAGGTATCGGACTGGGCATCGAAGCCCCGGATGAAGGGGCGGTCGCCCTGGGGATTGCCACCCTCGCCCGCGCCCATGGTGATGCCGGGAACGGTGCGCAGGGCATCCTGCAGGGACAGCGCGCCGGTGTCCTTGATCACCTGCTGCGGAATCACGGTGACCGAGCGCGGGGTGTCCACCAGCGGCGCGGTGTATTTCTGCGAGGCGGAACGCTGGACCTGGTAGTCCTCGCTCTCGATCTGCTCGCCCACCACCGAGGTGGCATCGAGGGAAATCACGCCATCCTTCTCGCCGTCCTTCTTTTCCGGCTGTGCGGCATGGACGACCGGCGCCATGGAGGCGGCCGACAGGGCGACGCCGATGGCGGAAGCCAGCAGGCGCTGGGCAGAAACAGTGGACTCGAGCAGCTGACGCGACATCGTTTTCCCTCCCCAGGGATTTCAGAGGTCGCGGAATCTATTTCAAAATATTTACAGTAGCAATTGCCAGGAATTCTCATTTGCGTCTTTTTTACAATATTTACACTTGTCATGACGGGTCGTCGGCAACCCTCGCGAATCCGCTTGTAAGTATCAAATGAAAATCACTACTATCCGCGCCATTTTCCCATCCGGAGGCCGATGACCATGCTCCTGCGCATACCCGGCGTATTCACCCCCGACGAGGCCGCCCGTATCCGCGAGGCGCTGGAACAGGCTGATTGGATGGACGGCCGCATCACCGCCGGGCATCAGTCGGCGAGGGCCAAGCACAACGAGCAACTGGTGGAAGGCCACCCCCTGGCCAAGGAGATCAGCGCGGCCATGCTGCAGCGCCTGTGGAGCCACCCGCTGTTCGTCTCCGCCGTGCTGCCGCTGAAGGTCTACCCGCCGCTGTTCAACCGCTACTCGGGTGGCGGCACCTTCGACTACCACATCGACAATGCCATCCGCCGCATCCAGGGCAGCCCGGAGCAGGTGCGCACCGACGTCTCAGCGACGCTGTTCTTCAGCGAGCCGGACAGCTACGACGGCGGCGAACTGGTGATCCAGGACACCTACGGCACCCAACGGGTGAAGTTCGCCGCCGGCGACCTGGTCATCTACCCATCCCACAGCCTGCACAAGGTCGAGCCGGTGAACCGTGGCGCGCGCATCGCCTCGTTCTTCTGGACCCAGAGCATGGTCCGCGACGACGGCCAGCGCACCCTGCTCTACGAGATGGACCAGGCCATCCAGAGCCTGACCCGCGACGTACCGGACCACCCCGCACTGGTGCAGCTGACCGGTAACTACCACAACCTGCTGCGCCGCTGGGCGGAGCTCTGAGCATGGCCTTCGTCCTGCGCCGCCAGGAGACCCTGGACGCCCAGGCCCTGCGCGAGCGCCTGGCCGGCGAACCCCGTGACGTCGCCCGCAGCCTGCTCGCCGCCGCCCGCCAGGGGGCGCCGGAAGCCCAGGCGCTGCTGGGGCAGATCCTCCTCGACGGCCAGGGCATAGAGCGCGACCCAGCATTGGCGCGCACCTGGTTCGGCATCGCCGCCGAACAAGGCCACGCCATGGCGCGCAACATGCTCGGCCGCTGCCTGGAGCACGGCTGGGGGGGTGACCAGGACCTGCCCGGCGCCGCCCGCCACTACCGCCTGGCGATGCAGCAAGGCCTCGATTGGGCCGCCTACAACTACGCCGGGCTGCTGGCCACCGGGCGTGGCGTCGAGCGTGACCAGGCCGCCGCCTTCGCCCTCTACCTGCAGGCAGCCGAAGCCGGGCACGCCAAGTCGATGAACCTGGTGGGGCGCTACTTCGAAGAAGGCATCAGCGTGCCGGTGGACGCCCAGCAGGCGCGCGACTGGTACCGCCGCTCGGCGCTGGCGGGTGATTTCCGCGGTCAGTTCAGCCATGCCGCGGTACTGGCCGAAGCCGGTGAGCTGAACGAAGCCCTGCATTGGCTGCGCGAAGCCCTGGTCGGCGGCAACCTCAATTTCCTTCGGGTCGCTCGCACCAGCCTGGCCAACGCGCGACAGGCCGAGCTGCGCGAGCTGGCCCTGGCCTATCACCAGCGCGCGGCGGAGCTGGGTGACGAACATGACGGGCAGGCACTGCGGGATTACCAGGCACCGAGCACGGCCGTTGCAGCGCCCCTCCCGGGCTGAAGCCCGGGCTACGACCCGGCAACGTCAGGTCAGCAACCCGATCAGCGCCAGCAAAGGAGCGCTGGCCAGGGGCAGCCAGGCCGCCAGGCGTGGCTGGTACGGCAACAGCAGCACCAGCCCGAACCCTGCCAAGGACAGCATCCCGAACCAGCCCACCGGGCCCATCGCCCAGCCCCAGGCGGCAACGCTGGCGACCAAGCTCAAGCCCAGCGCCAGCCAACCGCCAACGCGCAGGCCGCGACGCAGCAGGGGCGCCGGCAACCGCTGCCAGACCTGCTTGAAGTGCCGCTCCATGCCCATGCACAGCGCCAGCATCCCGCCGTAGGCCAGCCAGAGTCCGGCGAAGAGAACAGTCGCCATCTCAGTTCACCTCCGCCAGCTTGTGTGCCGCCCGCGTTGCCACCGGTTGCCCGGCTTTCCTGTGCACCTTCAGCGCGGGCCAGGCCAGCAGCAGGCCGCAGCCACAAGCGGTGAGTTCCAGCAACAGCCGAGTCTGCTCGACCCAGGGCGTCTCCAGGGTCATGGCGCTGGCCAGGGGCAGGCCCAGGCAGAGCAGCGCGGCCAACCCCAGTTGCTCACGCCAGGCCGCCAGGCTCGGACGCAGCCAGGCATGCCCCAGGCTCAGGGTCCAGATGGCGAAGAACACCCGGGTTTCCCAGTGACCGCGCTGGGCCAGCTCCACCGGCAGCAGACGGTTGGCCCAGAACAGCCCGATGCAGGCCAGGGTCAGGCCCGCCACCACGGCCACGTTCACTGGCTCGGCCACCCGGTAGAACGCAGCCGCCAGCGCGCCCTCGGCATCGGGGCGGCGACTGCGCTTGACGGTGAACAGCACCAGCCCGGTGGCGATCATCGCGCTGCTCACCAGGCCACAGACGAAGTACAGCCAGCGCATCGGGTAACCGCCGAACTGGGCGAAATGCAGCCCTGCCATCACCCGCTGGGTGAGCGGCGCCGGCCGGCTCTCGCTGGGCATGCGCAGCACCTTGCCGCTTACCCCGTCGAACAGCATGCTCTGGCCCTTGGTCAACTCGATGCGGTTGCCCAGCACCGGTCGCGCCTCGATGCGCGCATCCGCCCGCCCCGGGTTGCGGATGGACAGGCCGGCGACCGGCCCGAGCAACCGGGTCGCCTCCTCCAGCAATGGGCCGAGGTCGGCCAGCTCGGCGCGCGCGACAACCTCGTGCCCTGTCCCGTCGCCCTGCCCTTGCGGCCCGCGCCCCTGGTGCTGCTCGCCCCCTGTGGCCCGCGCCCGAAGGCCGCCTCGCGGTTGCCGTCGAACAGCGCATCCAGCGCTGCGGGCATGTAGATCAGGTAGAAGATCACCAGCCCCGTGTAGGTGATCATCAGGTGGAAGGGCAGCACCAGCACACCCGCCGCGTTGTGCGCATCCAGCCAGGAGCGCTGCCCCTTGCCCGGACGGAAGGTGAAGAACTCCTTGAAGAATTTCTTGTGGATGACGATCCCGCTCACCAGTAGCGCCAGCATCGCCATCGCCGCCAGGCCCACCAGCCAGATGCCGATGTCGCGCGGCAGGTCGAGGGTGAAGTGGAAGCGGAAGAAGAACAGCCCGCCCGCCGTATCCCGGGCCTCGATACGCTCGCCACTGCGCGGGTCGAGCTGGAGGCCGCCGCCACGGCGCTGCTCGCCGGCGGACACGCCGAGACCGGGCGAACGCTCCGTGGGCAGGGCGATGTTCCAGGCTTCGGCGTGCGGGTGATGCAAGGCGAACCAGCCCAGGGCGACACGCGCCGCGTCCACCTGGCTCACCTCGACCGCCGGTATCTCCGGGCGCAGCCAGGTATCGATCTCCTTGTCGAACACGGCCAGGGTGCCGGTGAGGAAGATGGCGAACAGCAGCCAACCGAAGACCAGGCCGCTCCAGGTGTGCAGCCAGGACATGGAGTGGGTCAGGGTGCGTTTCATCCCAGGCGCTCCAGCAGTTGCGGCCAGAAGCCGATGCCCGCCAGGGGCAGCGCCAGCGCGGCGCCGGCCCAGGCCCGCCAGGCATCACGGGCGGCGAAGGCCCAGAGAATGGCCAGGGTGTACAGGGCGAAGCTCGGCAGGGTGGCGACCACCATGGCGTCCATCGGGTGCAGCGGCAGCAGGCGGCCCAAGGCGGCGGTCAGCGCATAGGTGAAGGCGTAGCCCCCCACCAGCGCGGCCAGCACGCGGGAGGTGACGGGCAACCAGGTGGGCAGGGTCATGGTGCGTTCCTCATCGTTGGTTCTCCGGCGGGCGGGCATCTCCGGCCACCACGCCCAGTTGCAGCCAGGCTGGCAGCGTGCGGGCTTCAAAGCGCTGCCAATGCCCGGCGGCGTCTTCCACCTGCCAGCCGTGGCGGCGCAACAGCGCCAGGGCGGTTTCCCGCAACAGGCTGCCGCGCAACTGCGGGTGCTCCAGCAGCACCCGGGCGCAGGCCATTTCCAGGGGGCTGGCCGCTACGGGGGCACCCAGGCTGGGCGCCGCCAGGTGGCCATAGCCCTCGCCAAGCAGTGCACCCTCGGCCAGCAAACGGTTGAGGCCCTGACAGCGCTCGGCGGCCACCGCGCCGGTCAACATGGGGTGGGCGTGGCCGGCCCAGGCGAGCATCTGCAAGGCAGGGTTGAGGCCGGACAGCTGGCTGGCCAGGGCCGGGCGACTTGCCAGTTCGGTGAAGCGCTGCGGCCCTTCGGCTAGGGCCTGGAGCAGCGGCGAGAACAGCGTCGCCTCGCCCTCCACCGGGCCGATACGGGTATCGAAGCGCAGCGCGCCCTGATCCGGCGCATCGGGCATGCCGGCCCAGCAGCCATCCAGCAGCGCCTGGCGGTGTTCGTCCGCGCTCAGTGCGCGCGGGGTACGCACATAGAGGTCGCGGCGTAGCGACTGGTTGCAGGCCATGTCCCGTGCCGACTCCCGCTGCGCCACATCGTCGAGCTCGGCCAGCAGCGGCAGGCAATGGCCGGGCACGGCGAGTTCGTCGATGTTTTCCAGTGGCGTGGCGCTGCCGACGAAGGTGCAGCCAACGGCCGCGAGGGATTCGATCACCTCGGCCGAATGCAGGGGCGCCCAGTGCTCACACAGCAGCTCGTGGGCGAGGAAGGCCAGGTCCTGCCCGCGGCCGGACGCCAGGCGCCGCGCCACGTCGGGGTGCTCGATGAAGTACCCGGCGCCCGCCACCTGCCAGCGTTGCAGGGCGTCGAGGGCGATGCGCAGGCGCTGTACCGGGTCACCCTCGGCGCGCTGCGCGGCCTGCCAGATGAAGCGCTGGGCGCTGACGAAAGCCGACAGCCCGGGGTGGCTCATGTAGGCGAGGTAGAGCACGCCACCCGGTTTAAGGCGGCGCTCGACGAAACGCAGGATGGCCGCGCGGCTGGCCGGCGACACCCAGGAGAACACCCCATGCAGGGCGATGAAATCGAAGGCCTCACCACCCTCCTCGTCCGCCAGCTCGACGAAGCCAGCCTGGCGGAAGACCAGGTTGTCGAGCCCCGCGGCCAGCGCCAGGCGTTGCCCGTGGTCGATGTGACGGGCGTTGAAATCCACCGCCAGGAAGCGCCCGGCGGGGTTGGCCGCCGCCAGCAGCAGGCTGTTCAGGCCCTGGCCGCAACCCAGCTCGCAGTAGCTGAAACCCGCGCCCGGTTCGGGCGCACGCTGGCCCAGGGCGGTGAGCACTGCCGCCAGCCAGGTGGGGGACAGCTCCGGGTGCACCTGGTGCGGGTAGGGGAAGTCGGCCAGGTAGCCGTCGTTCCATAACATCATGTTCGAGCCCTGATGAAAAAACTCTGCCAGGCAAGGCCTGGCAGAGCCGAACGCCCACCACGGGGTGGGCAAGGAGCGCGGTTCAGAACGAGGCGGTGACCGATGCGAAATAAGCGCGACCTGGTTCGTTGTAGGTGTTGGCACCGGCGTCAGCGGCGTTGCCCTCACGGTAGATGCGCTTGTCGAAGAGGTTGTTGATACCCACCCGCACGCTGTAGTTCTCGCTGAACTCGTAGCCGGCGCTGACGCCCATCAGGCCGTAGGGGTCGACGTCCTTCTGCGCGGCGGTGGCATAGGCCTGGTTGGTGCGCTGGTTGAGCGCGGGGGCCTCCTGCTTGGCGTAGTAGGTGCCGTTGAGCTGCAGGGACAGCTGCTCGGTGGCGTACCAGTCCAGGGTGCTGTTGAGGGTGTACTCGGGGATGATGCTCAGCGGCTCGCCGGTGTCGCGATCCTCGGACTCGATCATGTAGGTGAAGTTGGTGTTCCAGTCCAGGCTCGGAGTCAGGGCGATGAAGAAGTTGCCCTCGATGCCCTCGACCACCGCCTTGCCGGCGTTCTCCCACTCCTGCACCCGGCGGCCGTTGCTCAGGCGGTAGAGGAAGTCGTTGCTGCCGATGATCTTGTTCTTGTAGTCGTTGCGGAAGTAGGTCGCGCTGGCGCGCCACTGGCCCATGTCCAGGGCGAGGCCGATTTCCTTGTTGATGCTGGTTTCCGGCTTCAGGTCCGGGTTGCCCACCAGGTAGCAGCCACCGGTGTTGGTCTGGCCGGCGTTGCAGCCGTTACCCATGCTGTAGAGCAGGTAGTTGGGGTTGGACTGGTAGAGGTTGGGCGTCTTGTAGGCCCGTGCGATACCGCCCTTGAGGGTCAGCACGTCGGTCAGCTTGTGGGAGGCGTTGAGGCTGGGGCTCCAGTTGCCGCCGAACTCCTCGTGCTCGTCGTAGCGCAGCCCCGGGGTGACGATGGTGCGGCTGCCCACTTCGATGTTGTCCTCGGCGAACAGCGCGAAGCTGCGGGCGTCGGTCTTGGTGTTGCCCCGTGCGAAGCCCGCCAGGGCCGGCAGGCCCGAGCTGCCGGGGTCGAAGCTCTGGGTGCGCAGGGAGCCCGGGTCGTTGAGGGTCTCGTAGAGGTACTCGCCGCCCAGGGTCAGCACCTGCTCGAAACCAAGGCTCAAGGGCAGGTTCACCTCGCCGCTGGCGCGGGTGTTGCGCAGCCGGGAGGTGAAGGCGCCAGCGCCATCGGAAGGGGCGCCTTCGGAGCTGCCGGCCAGGCCTTCGTTGAGGCGCCAGTTGCGGGTGTAGTCGTAGGCCAGGCTGGCCTCGGAGGTGCCCCACTCGAAGTCACCGCGGTGGGTCAGCGCGTAGGCGCTGCGCTGCATCACGTTGGTCTCGGAGCCCACCAGGCTGCTGACGAAGGCCGCGCCATTGTTGAGCATGGTGTCGCCGGCGAAGATGTTGCCCTGGCGGCTGTAGCTGGCCTCCAGGTCAAGAGTCTGTTCCGGGTTCAACTGCCAGCTGAGCAGGCCGTTGATGTCCTTGTTGCGCACCCCTTCGCGGCCGGCCACCAGGGAGGTGGGGTCGCTCTGGTGGCTGGCGTTGATGTCGGCGTCGTCGGCGTCGGTCTTGCTGGCACCGCCGTAGAGGCGGAAGGCCAGGGAATCGGTCAGCGGGCCGCTGAGGTTGAAGTTGGTGCGGCGGCCGGCCCCTCGGCATCGTCCTCGGGGAGGATGGTGTAGACGGTCATGGAGCCGCGCAGCTCTTCGGTCGGGCGCTTGGTGATGATGTTCACCACGCCACCCATGGCACCGGAGCCGTAGCGAGCCGCCGCCGGGCCCCGGAGGATCTCGATGCGTTCCACCTCTTCGGCCGGCACCCAGTTGGTTTCGCCACGGGTGTCGCGGTCGCCGTTCCAGCCGTAGCGCACGGCGTTGCGCGAGGTCGAAGGCTTGCCATCGATGAGGATCAGGGTGTTTTCCGGGCCCATGCCGCGCAGGTCGATCTGGCGGTTGTTGCCACGGTTGCCGCTGGTGCTGTTACCGGTGAGGTTGACCCCCGGCTCGCGACGGATGATGTCGGACAGGTCGTTGGCCGGCGGGCGCTTCTTGATGTCCTCGGCGGTGATGATCGACACGCCCGGTGCCTGCTTCAGCTCTTCCTCGGCGGTACCCAGCACGTGGGTTTCGCCGAGCTCCAGGGCCTGGCCGTGTTCCACCGGCTGGTCGCTGGTCGCCACAGCCTGTTCATCGCTATCCAGTTCGACGGTGTCGGCCAGCGCCGGCATCGGGGCCGAAGCGGCCAGCACGGCCAGGGTCAGGTGGTTGAGCTTGAATCGGGGTTGCATGTCGAGCACTCCTGTTGCAAGGGCGAGCGCAGGACAGCAGGCGGGACGAACGGCTCGTGGCGGGTGGGCCATGGAGCCTGGAACCATTCGGCATGCCCCGCAGTCCGCGCGGGTCGGCGCAAATGGTATTTATTCCTATTTGAGAGTAAAGCTCATTTACAATCTATACAGTTGCCAACCGCAGGTTCAGGCGCAGCCCTTCGCCAGTATTCTCCGCCCATAGGTCGCCGCCTTGGGAGCGCATGGCGCCCCGCGCGATGGCTAGGCCGAGGCCGAATCCCTCGCCGCCCGGGCGCGCCGCGCAGAGCCGCGTGAAGGGGCGGAAGATGGTTTCCAGTTGGCCGTCGCCGACGCCGCCGCCCTGGTCCTCCAGCCACAGCTCCCAGTAACCGTCCTGCAGTTGCCCACCGAGGCGGATCACCCCGCCCGGCGGTGAATGGCGGATGGCGTTGCGCAGGATGTTCTCCAACGCCTGGGCGAAACCATTGAGGTTGCCCAGCACCCGGCACTCCGGCCCCAGGTCGCACACCAGCTGCCGGGCCGGCCAGCCGCTCTCGTAGCAGGCGTTCTCGCAGATCACACCCCACAGCGAGCGCACCTCAATCTCCTCCAGGGGCAGCTGTGGGCGCTCGGTGTCCAGCCAGACCAGTTCCAGGGTGTCGTCCACCAGTTGCTGCATGCACTGCACCTCGCGCTCCAGGCGTTGGCGCAGGCCTTCCACGTCCAGCTCGCTCTCCCCCGCCACGCGCAGGCGGCTGAGGGGGGTGCGCAGTTCGTGGGACAGGTCGCGCAGCAGCTGGCGCTGGAAGGACACGGTGTTCTCCAGGCGCCCGGCCATGTGGTCGAAGGCGCGGGCCAGCTCGCCCAGCTCGTCGCGACGGCGGCTGACGCTGGGGGCCACGCGGGTGGACAACTGGTCGCCACGCAGCGCGTTGGCCTGTTCGCGCAGATGGCGCAACGGCGAGATCAGCAGGCGGTAGAGCAGCAGGCACAGCAGCAGCGCTAGCAAACCGGGGACCACCTTCTGCGCAAGGAAGAACAGCACCGGGCGCGGCCCCCAGGGGCTGAAGCGCTCGGGCAGCAGCATCACCAGCTGCGCACGCCCCTCGTCGAAGGGGATGCTCAGGGTGCGCGGCTCAGCCGACTGGCGCCCCATCGGCCACTCCAGACGACGCATGAAACTCAGGCGCTGGCGCTGGTCATCGGTGATGGCGCGGCTGCCGAGAGGGAACAGGTGCGCATCGAGCAGCAACGCCCAGCTGCCTTCGCGCTGCTCCAGGCTTGCCTGGAAGGCGTCGACACCCGCGGCACCGCCCTGCTTCCAGGCCAGCTCGGCCTCCTGTGCATAGCCCCGCAGCACCTGGCGGGCATCATCGGAGAGGAAGGAGGTGCGCTGGCCGATCATCTGGCCGAACGACAGCGTCAGGGCGATCATCACCAGGCAGAAGCCGACGAGGATGATCGCCAGCTTCCAGAACAGCGAATGGCGGCCAGGCATCAGCTTTTCCCGTTGGTCAGCACATAGCCCTTGCCCCAGACGGTCTCGAGCCGCCAATCGGCATAGTCGAGCCGCGCCAGCTTGCGGCGGATGTGGCTGACGTGCATGTCCAGGCTGCGGTCGTGCTGCGAATAGGCGCGATGCAGCACATGCTGATAGAGGAAGGCCTTGCTCAGCGCCTCTTCCATGTGCCGCGAGAAGGTCACCAACAGGCGGAATTCGGTAGGCGTCAGATCAGCCCACTGGCCTTTGTAGACGACGTCCGAGCGCGCTTCGTCGAACTTCAGCTCAAGCTCTTCGCTGGGCTGCTCGGGTTCGCGGCGCTCATAGGCCACGCGACGCAGCACCGCATCCACCCGCACCTGCATCTCCACCATGCTGAAGGGCTTGGGCAGGTAGTCGTCGGCGCCCTGGTTGAAACCGGCGATGCGATCCTGCTCGGCGCCCAGCGCCGACATCAGGATCACCGGCACGCCACGGCGACGGCGCAGCTCGGCGAGCACTTCCAGGCCACTGCGGCCGGGCAGCAGGATGTCCATGAGGATCAGGTCGAAATCCTCGGCGCAGGCCAGGCCCAGTCCCTCGTCGCCGTTCTGCCGCAAGGTCACGTCGAAGCCGCGACGGCCCAGATGATCACAGAGGTGAGCAGCCAGTACGGGATCGTCCTCGATGGCGAGGATGCGGGCGCTCTGAGGAGTACTGCCGTTCATGGGAACCACCAGCAAATGCGAATAATTCGTTAATAGAATCGCATTTTGGCAAATTGCAAGCGGGATTCCCATCTATAAGCGAGAGGATTCCGACCGCCCGAGTCGCTACACTCCCGGCATTCACCTTCGCAAGGAATGAGCGTGTACAAGGATCTAGGCATCAAGGGCCGCGTTCTGCTGCTCACCCTCCTGCCCACCAGCCTGCTGGCCATGGTGCTGGGTGGCTACTTCATCTGGGCGCAGCTTTCCGACATGCAGGCGCAACTGCTGCAACGCGGGCAGATGATCGCCGAGCAGCTCGCACCGCTGGCCGCCCCCGCCCTGGTGCGGGGTGATGCGGTGCTGCTGGAGCGCATCGCCGACCACGCGCTGGACCAGCCTGATGTGCGTGCGGTGAGCTTCCTCAGCCTCGAGCGCGCGCGCCTCGCCCACGCTGGCCCGAGCATGCTCAACAGCAGCCCGGACAACGACGGCAGCCACCTCAGCCTGACCAGCAACACCGACGCCACGCGCTTCATGCAGCCGGTGTTCGAGCGCCACCGGGTGCTTTCCGGCGACACTGCGAAACTCGGCAACGACCAGTTGCTGGGCTGGGTGGAGCTGGAGATGTCCCACCACGGCACCCTGCTCAAGGGCTATCGCAGCCTGTTCGCCAGCCTGCTGCTGATCACCGCCGGCCTCGCCGTCACGGCCCTGCTCGCCCTGCGCATGAGCCACCAGATCAACGAACCGCTGCGGCGCATCAAGCAAGGCGTGGCGCTGCTCAAGGAAGGCCGCCTGGAAACCCGTCTGCCGCAACTGGGCAACCACGAGATGGACGAGCTGGCCGGCGGCATCAATCGCATGGCCGAGGCCCTGCAAAGCGCCCAGGAAGAACTGCAGCACAACATCGACCAGGCCACCGAAGACGTCCGCCAGAACCTGGAAACCATCGAGATCCAGAACATCGAGCTGGACCTGGCGCGCAAGGAGGCCCTGGAGGCGAGCCGGATCAAGTCCGAGTTCCTCGCCAATATGAGCCACGAGATTCGCACCCCGCTCAACGGCATCCTCGGCTTCACCAACCTGCTGCAGAAGAGCGAGCTGTCGCCGCGCCAGCAGGACTACCTGTCGACCATCGAGAAATCCGCCGACAACCTGCTGGGCATCATCAACGAGATCCTCGACTTCTCGAAGATCGAGGCCGGCAAGCTGGTGCTGGAGAACATCCCCTTCAACCTGCGCGACCTGATTCAGGACACCCTGACCATCCTCGCCCCCGCCGCCCACGAGAAGCGCCTGGAGCTGGTCAGCCTGGTCTACCGCGACACCCCGCTGCAGCTGGTGGGCGACCCGCTGCGCCTCAAACAGGTGCTGACCAACCTGGTGAGCAACGCCATCAAGTTCACCCGCGAAGGCACCATCGCCGTGCGTGCCATGCTCGAGGACGACAGCGATGCCGACCTGGTGCAGCTGCGCATCAGCGTGCAGGACACCGGCATCGGCCTCTCCGACGAAGACCTGCGCGCGCTGTTCCAGGCCTTCAGCCAGGCCGACAACTCGCTGTCGCGCCAGGCGGGCGGCACCGGGCTGGGGCTGGTCATCTCCAAGCGCCTGATCGAGCAGATGGGCGGCGAGATCGGCGTGGCGAGCACCCCGGGCGAAGGCTCGGAGTTCTGGATCAGCGTCAGCCTGCCCAAGGCCCGCGATGACGCCGACGACCTGCCCAAGGCCCTGCTGGCCGGGCGTTACGCCGCCGTGTTCGAACCCCAGGAGCTGGCCCGCCAGGCCCTGCACCACCAACTGGAGGATTGCGGCCTGGAGGTGCAGGACCATCCCAGCCTTGATGCCCTGCTGGAGGCGGTGGAAACCCAGCGCAACGGCCCCCGGGCCGTGGCCTTCGCCGTCATGGGCGTTACCGCCCGCGAACTGCCGCCCGATCGCCTCAGCCAGTACATCTGGGACCTGGAGCAGCTGGGCTGCAAGAGCCTGGTGCTCTGCCCCACCACCGAACAGGCGCTCTATCACCAGGTGCTGCCCGACTCGCACAACCAGCTGCAGGCCAAGCCGGCCTGCACGCGCAAGCTGCACCGCGCCCTCACCGGCCTGGTCAGCCCGCGCCAGCAACCCCGCCTGGAAGCGCCGCAGCCGCAGAGCACCCGCGCGCCGAAGATCCTCTGCGTGGACGACAACCCGGCCAACCTGCTGCTGGTGGAAACCCTGCTCGGCGACATGGGCGCACTGGTGACGGCGGTGGACAGCGGTTATGCCGCCGTCGAGGCCGCGCAACAGCACAACTTCGACCTGGTTCTCATGGACGTGCAGATGCCCGGCATGGACGGGCGCCAGGCCACCGAGGAAATCCGCCGCCTGGAAGCCGGCAGCGAGTTGAGCCCGGTGCCCATCGTCGCCCTCACCGCCCACGCCCTGGCCAACGAGAAACGCGCCCTGCTACAGGGCGGCATGGACGACTACCTCACCAAGCCCATCGGCGAGCGCCAACTGGCCCAGGTGGTGCTCAAATGGACGGGCCTGAGCCTGCACAGCCCCGCCCCCGACCGCAGCGCCGAACACCCGACCAACGACGATGAGCCCAGCGTGCTGGACCCGGAAGAAGGCCTGCGCCTGGCAGCCGGCAAGGCCGATCTCGCCGCCGACATGCTGGCGATGCTGCTGGCCTCGCTGGCCGCCGACCGCCAGGCCATCCGCCAGGCGCTGGACAGCGACGACCACGCCACGCTGCTGGAGCGCGTGCACCGCCTGCATGGCGCCACCCGCTACTGCGGCGTGCCGCAATTGCGCGCGGCCTGCCAGCGCAGCGAAACCCTGCTGAAGAAGAACGACCCGGCCTACCGCCAGGCCCTGGACGACCTGGACGTGGCCATCGTCCGCCTGGCCGGGGAAACCCGGGTCAATGCCTGAACCGACCTGATGCAAGGCGCATGTTGCCTGGCCACGCAGACGGCCGGGCAACGCAAGGAGAGCCGATGCGTACCATTCTTTTCAGCAGCCAGAGCTACGACCGCGACAGCTTCCTCGGCATCGCCGCCGGTATCGAACTGCACTTCCAGCCAGCCCGGCTGACCCTGGACACCACGGCCCTGGCCAACGGCTTCGACGTGGTCTGCGCCTTTATCAACGACGACCTATCTGCGCCGGTGCTGGAGCACCTGGTGGCCGGTGGCACGCGCCTGATCGCCCTGCGCTCGGCCGGCTACAACCATGTCGACCTCAAGGCCGCCCGCGAGCTCGGCCTCACCGTGGTGCGGGTGCCGGCCTACTCGCCCCACGCCGTCGCCGAGCATGCGGTGGCGCTGATCCTCGCCCTCAACCGACGCCTGCACCGCGCCTACAACCGCACCCGCGAAGGCGACTTCAGCCTGCACGGCCTCACCGGCTTCGACCTGGTGAACAAGCGCGTGGGCGTGGTCGGCACCGGGCAGATCGGCGAAACCTTCGCCCGCATCATGGCCGGCTTCGGCTGCCAGCTGCTGGCCTACGACCCCTTCCCCAACCCGGCGGTGGAAGCCCTGGGCGCGCGCTACCTGCCCCTGGATGAGCTGCTCGCGGAGAGCGACATCATCAGCCTGCATTGCCCCTCAACGACGCCACCCGCTACCTGATCAACGCCGACAGCCTGCAGCAGATGAAACCCGGCGCGATGCTGATCAACACCGGACGTGGCGCCCTGGTGGAGACCCCGGCGTTGATCGAGGCGCTGAAAAGCGGCCAGCTCGGCTACCTGGGCCTGGATGTGTATGAAGAGGAAGCGAACCTGTTCTTCGAGGACCGTTCCGACCTGCCGCTGCAGGATGATGTGCTGGCGCGGTTGCTGACCTTTCCCAACGTCATCGTCACCGCGCACCAGGCCTTCCTCACCCGCGAGGCGCTGGCGGCCATCGCCCGCACCACCCTCGACAACATCGCCGCCTGGGCCGCCGGGCGGCCGTGCAACCAGGTCGACACCTAGGCCGTGTTAGGATGCGCGGCGCTTCTGGAGGACCTATGGCCGAACACGATTTCCGTTACAACCTGCTCAACCCCGCTCACACCCTCAGCGAATGCCGCGCGCTCGCGCCGGGCCGCTATCAGGTCACCGGCACCGGTGGCTCGATCCAGAACGGCGACACCCTGGTCGTCACCCTCAAGGGCAGCCGTGACCTGGCCATGCGCCTGGAAGTGGAGAAGGTCCGCCACCTGATCAACCCGCCCGGCCAATGGCTGGCCGTGGCCAAGGGCCCGGTCTTCAAGGAGCTGTCCATCCTCAACTGGCACGTCGACTGCGACGCCTGCGCCAAGCGCCTGGACTTCGAGTTCGCCGTCGACTCCAGCCTGGGCAAGGCCGCGCAGGCCCCCGCCGCCGAAGCGCGCATCACCGAGCTGGGCTGGGTGAACAGGGACGGCAAGCACCTCTGCCCGCAATGCCGCAAGGAGACCCCATGAACCACAATGCGCTGATCCTCGGCCTCGCCGCCGCGACCCTGGCGGGCTGCGCCAGCGATGGCCCGAGCATCGAGACCGAACGCACCTACCAGGTGGAGTGGATCGGCGAACGCCCGCTGATCGACAACAGCCACCTGACCATCACCCTGGGCCGCGACGGCCGTGCCTATGGCAACGGCGGCTGCAACCACTGGTTCGCCTCCTACGAGCTGAAGGACGACAGGATCAGCTTCGGCCCGGTCGGCAGCACCCGCAAGATGTGCGCACCAGCGCTGATGGAGCAGGAGCAGCGCTTCCTCGACGCCCTGCCGGGCGTGCAGCGCTGGGACTTCTCGGCGATCGAACAGCTGCGCTTGTGGCCCGCCGAAGGCAAGCCGCTGCGTCTGTGGCCGGAACGCTGAATTTCAGAAGAGATTGAGTTGCTCGGCGACGCCTTGCAGGTCCTGCAGGCGCACGCCGACGCCGATCAGCCGCACCGGCTTATCGCCCCGGGCGAAGGCCGCCCCCAGCAGCAACTTGTAGCTGTCCAGGTCACGCCCCGCGCCCGCCTGCTCCAGGGTGGTCTGGGAGAAGTCGTGGAACTTCAGCTTCACGAACGGCTTGCCCGGCTTGTAGCTGGAATCCAGCCGCTGCAGGCGCCGCTGCAACTCCTCGTAGAGCTCCGGCAGGCGCTCCAGGCACGCGCCCAGGTCGGGCAGGTCCTGATCGAAGGTGTTCTCCACGCTCAATGACTGGCGGCGGCTGTCCACCTGCACCGCGCGCTCGTCGATGCCCCGCGCCAGGCCGTACAGGCGCTCGCCGAAACTGCCGAACTCGCGGGCCAGGGCCACGCGGCTCCATTCGCGCAGGTCCACACAGTTGATGACGCCGAGGCGGCCGAGCTTGTCCGCCGTGACCTTGCCCACCCCATGCAGCTTGCTCACCGGCAGCTCGGCGACGAAGTCGTCCACCTGGTCGGGCGTGATCACGAACAACCCATTGGGTTTACGCCAGTCGCTGGCGATCTTGGCCAGGAACTTGTTCGGCGCTACCCCGGCCGAGACGGTGATGCGCAGCTCCTGCCAGACCCGCTTGCGGATCTCCTGGGCGATGCGTGTGGCGCTGCCACTGAAGTGCGGGCTCTCGGAAACGTCGAGGTAAGCCTCATCGAGGGACAACGGCTCGATGATCTCGGTGAAATCACGAAGGATGGCGTGGATCTCCCGTGAGGCCTCACGGTAGGCGTCGAAGCGCGGGCGCACGATCAGCAAGTCCGGGCACAGCTTCAGAGCGTGATGCGACGACATGGCCGAACGCACGCCATAGGCGCGCGCCTCGTAGTTGCAGGTAGCGATCACCCCGCGCCGATCCGCCGAGCCGCCGACCGCCAGGGGCCGGCCAGCCAACGACGGGTCGTCACGCATCTCGATGGCTGCATAGAAGCAGTCGCAATCTATGTGGATGATCTTCCTTTGACTCATGAACGCCTGATACCGATGGAGCGAAGGAAGCACGCTCGGGCGGGCGAATGCCGCCGGGGGCCTCCGCGAACGGGAGGCGGCAAATTCTAGCTGATTTGTCCGGCGGGTTTCAGGGGGCGGACAGCCAGGACTTCAGGGCCCGGGCGTGGTGCTCACACCAAAGCTCCGGGCGGGGGTCGGGCGTGCGCCAGGTCCTCATATAGAGGTCATGGGCGGCGTCCACCTCATCGATCGCAGGCAGGCGCGCCGGGTCGGTCCACAACAGCAGGCGAGCGAAGGCTGCGGCGAGCACGTCGTCATGCTCCAGCGCGGCGCGCACCCGCTCATCCACCGGCGGCACCTGGCGGGCATCGCACACCGCCACGGCCAGGTCGCGGGTGACCGGGCAACGCAGAACGAAATGCACCATCTCGTCGGGCGAGCCTGACTGCCAATAACTGTGGGGCCCACCTTCGGCCAGGGGGCGCTTGTCCAAGTCGCTTTCCTGCAAGGCGATGGCGAGCAGCATCAACTGCGCCTCGGGGCTATTCATCTCATCGGGCAGCAGGGACAGGGCCGGCTCGAGGACGAGGCGGCGAAGGGAATCGAGGGTCATGGGAACTCCACAACTAAGCGCCCGGCGAAACAGGGCGGCAGGTAGAAGGCCGGCGCGCCGAAGGGTGCGCTCCGAAAGCCGGGGCAGTATCGCCAGCGCCCTGCCCGCTACAACGCCCTCGAACCGGAATCAGCCTGAGCCTACCGGTGGCTGGAAGTTTCCTACAGGCACCGCCCGGTACTCTCGACCGGCGACCAGGAAAAGGAATTCCTGTCGCCCTCGGGGCTGGTTCCCCGTTCCGGCCCCGAGGTTTCCCCCAACTGCTCTCCTTTACCTGTAATCCCCCTGTAAAAGCCCTGTAAAACTGCACGCCACTAAGGCTGCACGGGTACCTGACCGCGCGGTCCACGCTAAGCATCTGAAGAAAAAACATTTTTTTCTGAGTCAGGCGTTGACAGGGTGAATTAAATCGCTAGAATGCCGACCCACAGACGCGGGATGGAGCAGTCTGGTAGCTCGTCGGGCTCATAACCCGAAGGTCGTTGGTTCAAATCCAGCTCCCGCAACCAAATACGGAAAGGCCACTCGAAAGAGTGGCCTTTTTCGTTTGGGCGTCTTTTCTTAGGCTATAGCCGCTCCTCCCTCGGTCAGGCCATGAGCCATGGAAAATATTGCATGACGGGGCTTGGAACTTGCCCGCGCTGCCCACATCCTGTGGCGCACATTGCATGAGGTGCTCGATGCGCGCCAACTCCACCGCTGAAAACCCGCTCCCCGAAGATCCCACCCTGCAGGACGAACCTGCGCAACTGCGCTGGCTCGACCGCATAAGCGCCTACCGACAGCCCATCGGGCTGGCCTTTACCCTTCTGCTATTCACCATCGGCCTGGTCGCCTGCTGGCACCTGCTGCGCGAGCTCGACCCCGATGCGCTGCGTACGGCGGTGCGGGACGTTCCCGGCACCAGCCTGCTGATGGCCATCGGCGCCACCGCGATCGGCTTCGTCGCGCTGATGGGCTACGAGTGGTCCGGCTGCCGCTTCGCCGGGGTCAAGCTGCCTTTCCCACGCATGGCCCTGGGCAGCTTCTGCGCCACCGGCATCGGCAACGCCATCGGCCTGTCGGTGATCACCGGCGGCTCGGTGCGCTACCGCCTCTACAGCCGCGACAACGTCGGCACTGGGGATATCGCCCGCATCACCCTGTTCGCCAGCCTGGCCCTGGGCAGCGCCCTGCCGCCCCTGGCCGCCGTGGCCGCGCTGAGCGACCTGCCGGCCGCCGCCCAGGCCCTGCGCATTTCCACCACCCTGGTGGCGATCATCGCCAGCGCGGTGATCGCGGCCACCGTCATCGCCGTGCTCTGGCTGTCGCGCCTGCGTGAGCCGGTGGCGCCGACCCCGGGTTGCGTGAACATCCGCATCGGCCATCGCACCCTGCGCCTACCGGGCCTGCAACTGTCCGCGCTGCAACTGCTGATCACCCTGGTCGATGTCTGCGCTGCCGCCGCCGTGCTTTATGTGCTGCTGCCGGAAGCGCCGCCCCTGGGTGCCTTCCTGCTGGTCTACCTGCTGGCCCTGGCTGCCGGCGTGCTCAGCCACGTACCGGGCGGCGTCGGTGTGTTCGAGGCCGTCTTGCTGGCGGCCTTTGCCGGCCAGCTCGGTGCCGCGCCCCTGGCCGCCGCGCTGCTGCTCTACCGCCTCATCTATGTGGGCCTGCCGCTGATCCTCGCCTGCCTGCTGCTGCTGGCCAACGAGGCACAGCGCTTCCTGCCCGCCGGGCGCCAGGCGGTACGCGCCGCCTCCGGCCTGGCTGCGCCGGTGCTGTCGCTGATGGTGTTTCTCTCCGGCGTGGTGCTGCTGTTCTCCGGCGCCACCCCGGCCATCGACACCCGCCTGGAGCACCTGAGCTTCCTGATCCCCCATCGCCTGATCGACGCCTCGCACCTGGCCGCCAGCCTGGTGGGCGTGCTTTGCCTGCTCCTGGCCCACGGCCTGCGTCGGCGCCTGTCGGCAGCCTGGGCGCTGACGGTGATCCTGCTGCTGGCCGGTGCCGGCCTGTCGATGCTCAAGGGCTTCGATTGGGAAGAGGCCAGCCTGCTGGTGCTCACCGCCATCCTCCTGGCGATGTTCCGCAGCGCCTTCTACCGCCCCAGCCGCCTGCTGGAGATGCCCTTCTCGCCGGTCAACCTGGGCGCCAGCGCCTGCGTGCTGGCGGCGTCTCTGTGGCTGATGTTCTTCGCCTACCAGGACGTGCCCTACAGCCATGAGTTGTTCTGGCAGTTCGCCGTGGACGCCGACGCCCCGCGCACCCTGCGCGCGACCCTGGGCAGCGGCCTGTTGCTGGCCGGCCTGGCACTTATCTGGCTGCTGCGACCGATCCCCCTGGTGATCCACGAGCCCACCGAGGAAGAACTGCTCAAGGCCAGCGAGATCGTCAAGGCATCCGGCCAGCCCGACGGCGGCCTGGTGCTGACCGGCGACAAGGCGCTGCTGTTCCACCCCGAGGAAGACGCCTTCCTGATGTTCGCCCGTCGCGGCCGCAGCCTGGTGGCGCTGTTCGACCCCATCGGCAAGGCCAACCACCGCGCCGAGCTGATCTGGCAGTTCCGCGACCTCTGCGACGTGCACCACGCGCGCCCGGTGTTCTACCAGGTGCGTGCGGAGAACCTGCCCTACTACATGGATATCGGCCTCAGCGCCCTGAAGCTCGGCGAAGAGGCGCGGGTCGACCTGCGCCGCTTCGACCTGGAAGCCAAGAACAAGGCCATGAAGGATCTGCGCTACACCCTCAGCCGGGGCCAGCGTGACGGCCTGTCGATGGAGATATTCGACGCCGGGCTGGCGCCCCTGGAGACGCTGCAAGCCATCTCCGAAGCCTGGATGCAGGGCAAGCAGGTGCGCGAGAAGGGCTTCTCCCTGGGCCGCTTCGACCCGGAGTACCTCAAGCACTTCCGCATTGCGGTGGTTTCCTTCGAAGGCAAGGCCATGGCCTTCGCCAACCTGCTGGAGACCAGCAGCAGCGACCTGGCCAGCCTGGACCTGATGCGCGTGCACCCCGAAGCGCCCAAGCTGACCATGGAATTCCTCATGCTCAACCTGCTGCTGCACTTCAAGGAGCGCGGGCATGAACGCTTCAGTCTGGGCATGGTGCCCCTGGCCGGCCTGCAGCCGCGCCGTGGCGCACCGCTGACCCAGCGCCTGGGCGCCCTGGTGTTCCGCCGTGGCGAGCAGTTCTACAACTTCCAGGGCCTGCGCCGCTTCAAGGACAAGTTCCAGCCCGAGTGGGAGCCGCGCTACATGGCCGTGCCCGCCGGCCTCGACCCGCTAGTGGCGCTGGCCGATACCGCCGCGCTTATCGCCGGCGGCTTCACCGGACTGGTCAAACGCTGAGGGAACCATGCTCAAACATAAATGGCAGCGCCTCCTGCTGGTCGTCATCCTTCTCGCCATCGGCGTCGGCCTGGCGCTCTGGAGCCGCCCCGCGCCCCAGGCACGGGTCGAACAGAAGCAACTGGCGGACGGCAGCCCCGCCACCCTGGCGACCCCGCCAGCGGATGCCAAGGCGCGGGTGCTGGTGCTGGTGGATGCCGAGCAGCAACTGAAGGAAGCCGAGCTCTTGGCCCTGGCTCACGACAGCGCCGCCCGCATCGTGCAACTGGCTCTGCCGGCCAATGATTGCGACGCCCAGCAGCACCTGCTCCAAAACGCGCAGGAGCTGCTCCAGGGCGAACCTACCCTGGTGGCGGGCATAGGCCCGGGAGCCGCCTTCGCCTGGCGTTGGCTGGCCGGCCAGGACAAGGACGAGGCACGCGCCCTGTCCATCGACTTCAGCCTGGAACACGCCGACTGCCCGACCCCGCTGCCCAAGACCGCCCCCCACGGCCACTGGAGCATCGCCTGGAACGACAACCCGGACGATCCCAGTGCCGCCTTCGCCCGGGACCAGGCCAACGCCGACACCAGCATCAGCGACTACGACACCACCCTGCCCCAGCTGCTCAACGAGCAGTTGCGCGCCCTGCTTCAAGGCGAAGGCACACCGATGCCGGTGGTCGAGGTGCCCGCCGCCAAGCCCTCCTCCACCGTCACCCTGTTCTATTCGGGCGACGGCGGCTGGCGTGACCTGGACCGCGCCGTGGCCGAGGAAATGGCCAAGCGCGACCACTCGGTGGTCGGCATCGATGCGCTGCGCTACTTCTGGCAGCACAAAAGCCCCGAACAGGGCGCCGCCGACCTCAGCCGGCTGATGAAGCAGTACCGCGAGAAATGGGGCGCCCAGCGCTTCGTACTGGCCGGCTACTCCTTCGGCGCCGATGTATTGCCGGCCTTCTACAACCGCCTGCCCAAGGCGGACCAGCAGCAGGTGGACGCCATCCTCCTGCTGGCCCTGGCGCGCAGCGGCAGCTTCGAGATCGAGGTGCAGGGCTGGCTCGGCAAGGCAGGCCAGGAAGCGCCCACCAGCCCGGAACTGATCAAGCTGCCGGCCGAGAAGGTGCTTTGCATCTATGGCCAGGAAGAGGCCAGCGAGAGCGGCTGTACCCAGCCCGGCGCCCCAGGTGAAGTGCTGGCGCTGCCCGGCGGCCACCACTACGACGAGAACTACCCGGCGCTGGCGGAACGCCTGGTCGCCGCCATCGCCAAGCGCCAGCCCGCCCCATGACGCCACCCGCCAGGTGGCGTGCGGCGCGACTTTTGATCTGCTTCATTTTCACTTAAGCCACGGCCGCTAAACTGGGGACAAGCCCGCCACCACGATGCGGGACAACAAGGAGCCGTGATGACCACCCAAACGTCCCGCTACGGGACACTCTCAATCGCGTTGCACTGGCTGATGCTGCTGCTGATTGCCGCCGTCTACGCCACCATCGAGCTGAAGGGCAACTTTCCCAAAGGCAGCGAGACCCGCGAACTGCTCAAGCAATGGCACTTCATGCTGGGCCTTTCGGTATTTGCACTGGTGTTCGTGCGCATCGCCGCACGCTTTCTCTCCCCCACTCCGCCGATCACCCCGAACCCGCCGGCCTGGCAGAACGCCCTGGCGAAGCTGGCGCACCTGGCGCTGTACGGCCTGATGCTGGGCCTGCCGTTCGCTGGCTGGCTGATCCTCAGCGCCGCCGGCAAGCCGATCCCCTTCTTCGGCCTGGAGCTGCCGCCGCTGATCGACAAGAACCCCGACCTCGCCGGCCAGATCAAGGAAGTGCACGAGACCGTGGCCGTCCTCGGTTACTGGCTGATCGGCCTGCACGCGGTGGCCGCGCTGTTCCACCACTTCATCAGCAAGGACGACACCGTGCGGCGCATGCTGCCCGGCCGCGACTGATCGACACCCCATGAAAAAGCCCGGGCCATGCCCGGGCTTTTTCGTTATGGCGAACCCCGTCGCCGACTAGATCTCCACCTGCGTACCGAGTTCGATCACGCGGTTGAGCGGCAGGTTGAAGTAGCGCAGGTTGCCGTTGGCGTTCTTCAGCAGGAAGGCGAACAACGCCTCGCGCCAGATCGCCATGCCGATCAGCTTGGAGGGGATCACCGTCTCGCGGCTGAGGAAGTAGGTGGTGCGCATCGGGCTGAAGTCCAGCTCGTTGAGGTGGCACAGCTTCAGCGCCTGGGGGATGTCCGGGTCTTCGATGAAGCCGAAGTGCAGCACCACGCGGAAGAAGCCCTCGCCATAGGCGTCCACCTCGAAGCGCCGCTCCGGCGATACCCGCGGGCTGTCTTCGTTGACCACGGTGAGCAACACCACCTGCTCATGCAGCACCTGGTTGTGCAGCAGGTTGTGCAACAACGCGTGGGGCACGGCGTCGGAACGCGCGGTGAGGAACACAGCAGTCCCCTGCACGCGGTGCGGCGGCTGCGAGCGGATGCTGGCGATGAACAACGGCAGCGGTAGCGAGCCTTCATCGAGGCGATCCACCAGCAACTGGCGGCCACGCTTCCAGGTGGTCATGAGGATGAACAGGGCGATACCGGCGATCACCGGGAAGGCACCGCCCTGGATGACCTTGGGCAGGTTGGCGGCGAAGAACAGGATGTCCACCAGCAGCATCAGCAGGAAGAAGGGGATGGCCAGCCACAGCGGCCATTTCCACAGTAACCAGATCACCACGCCCATCAGCAGGGTGGTCATCAACATAGTGCCGGTCACCGCCACGCCGTAGGCCGAGGCCAGGGCGGCGGAGGATTCGAAGCCCAGCACCAGCAGCACCACGCCGACCATCAGCGCCCAGTTCACCGCAGGGATGTAGATCTGCCCCTGCTCGTGGCTGGAGGTGTGCTGGATGAACATGCGCGGCACATAACCGAGCTGGATGGCCTGGCGGGTCAGGGAGAAGGCGCCGGAGATCACCGCCTGGGAGGCGATCACGGTGGCGGCGGTGGACAGCGCCACCATCGGCAGCAACGCCCAGCCCGGGGCCGTCAGGTAGAAGGGGTTACGCGCAGCCTCGGGGTTGACCAGGATGGTCGCGCCCTGGCCGAAGTAGTTCAGCACCAGCGCCGGCAGCACCAGGGCGAACCAGGCACGGGCAATGGGTTTGCGGCCGAAGTGGCCCATGTCGGCGTACAGCGCCTCGGCGCCGGTCAGCGCCAGCACGGTGGCACCGAGGATGGCGACGCCGATGCCCGGGTGGGAGATGAAGAAGTTGATCGCCCAGACCGGGCTCATCGCCTTGAGCACTTCCGGCTCTTGCGACACGCCGTAGATGCCTAGGGCCGCGAGGGCGAGGAACCAGGCAACCATCACCGGCCCGAAGAGGATGCCGATGCGTGTGGTGCCGTGCTTCTGGATCAGGAACAGGCCAACGAGCACGATCAGCGACAGGGGTACCACCCAGTGCTCCAGCCCGTCGAAGGCGATCTCCAGGCCCTCGATGGCGGAGAGCACCGAAATGGCCGGGGTGATCATGCTGTCGCCGTAGAACAGCGCGGCGCCGATCAGGCCGGCGATCACCACCATCGCCTGCAGGCGTTGACGCCCGGCAGCGGCGCGACGGGCCAGCGCGGACAAGGCCATGACCCCGCCCTCGCCCTGGTTGTCGGCACGCAGGACGAAGATCACGTACTTGATCGACACCACCCAGATCAGCGACCAGAAGATCAGCGAGAGCACGCCGAGCACGCCGTCGTGGTTGGCCTGTACGCCATAACCGCCGATGAAGACTTCCTTCAGGGTGTACAGCGGGCTGGTACCGATATCGCCGTAGCAGACACCCACGGCGCCGACCATCAGGCCGATCGCGGAGCTGGAATGGGGCTGTTCATGCTCAACGGCGCCAGCGCTTGCATCGGACATGTAACAAGATTCCTCAGAAAAATTCCGCGCATCCTGCTCCGACCCATTCGTCGACGCAAGCGTCGGACAAGTTCGCACTGACTGACTATAGAGCCTGCCGCCTACAATTACCGGGCTTCACGCGCCTTGCCACGCCCTGTGACAGCTTGTCCCGAAGAGGCTGGTCAAGCGCGCGGGCTGCCGCTAGAATTGCGCACTTTTTGATCAGAGGCACCCAACGAGGTGCCCTTCGAGGTTAGCCGCCAATGTCCACCGCAACGCCCAAAGTCGGTTTCGTCTCCCTTGGTTGCCCCAAAGCCACGGTCGATTCCGAACGCATCCTCACCCAGCTGCGCATGGAAGGGTACGAGATCGTCCCGACCTACCAGGATGCCGACGTCGTGGTGGTCAACACCTGCGGCTTCATCGACAGCGCCAAGGCCGAATCCCTGGACGTGATCGGTGAAGCCATCGCCGAGAACGGCAAGGTCATCGTCACCGGCTGCATGGGCGTGGCCGAAGACAGCATCCGCGACGTGCACCCCAGCGTGCTGGCCGTTACCGGCCCGCAGCAGTACGAGCAGGTGGTCAACGCGGTGCACGAGGTGATCCCGCCGAAGACCGAGCACAACCCGCTGATCGACCTGGTGCCGCCGCAGGGCATCAAGCTGACCCCGCGCCACTACGCGTACCTGAAGATTTCCGAGGGCTGCAACCACACCTGCAGCTTCTGCATCATTCCCTCCATGCGCGGCAAGCTGGTCAGCCGCCCGGTGGGTGATGTGCTGAGCGAAGCCGAGCGCCTGGTAAAAGCCGGCGTGAAGGAGCTGCTGGTGATCTCCCAGGACACCAGCGCGTATGGCGTCGATATGAAGTACAAGACCGACTTCTGGAATGGCCAGCCGGTGAAGACCCGCATGCTGGAGCTGTGCCAGGCGCTGTCGAGCATGGGCGTGTGGGTGCGCCTGCACTACGTGTACCCCTACCCGAACGTCGATGACGTGATCCCGCTGATGGCCGCCGGCAAGCTGCTGCCCTACCTGGACATCCCCTTCCAGCACGCCAGCCCGAAAGTGCTCAAGGCCATGAAGCGCCCGGCCTTCGAGGACAAGACCCTGGCCCGCATCAAGAAGTGGCGCGAGATCTGCCCCGAGCTGACCATCCGCTCCACCTTCATCGTCGGCTTCCCCGGCGAGACCGAGGAAGACTTCCAGTACCTGCTGGACTGGCTGAGCGAAGCCCAGCTGGACCGCGTCGGCTGCTTCCAGTACTCCCCGGTGGACGGCGCCCCGGCCAACGACATGAACCTGGAGCCGGTGCCGGACGACGTCAAGCAAGACCGCTGGGATCGCTTCATGGCGCACCAGCAGGCGATCTCCGCCGAGCGCCTGCAGCTGAAGATCGGCAAGGAAATCGAAGTGCTGATCGACGAAGTGGACGAGCAAGGCGCGGTTGGCCGCTCCTTCGCCGACGCCCCGGAGATCGACGGCAGCGTGTTCATCGACAGCACCGACCTGAAGCCGGGCGACAAGGTGATGGTGCGCGTGGTCGATGCCGACGAGTACGACCTCTGGGCCGAGCGCGTCTAAGTACGCCCTGAGCCATGAAGAAGCCCCGCCGATGCGGGGCTTTTTTATTGGTGCCGATCAGCCCCGGAGCTGAATCCCGGGCTAGGGTGGGATGCGGTTGGCATTGGCCGGCACCCGTTGTCGGTTCGACCTTGCGCCGCGGCGAGACTCGCCTATACAGGAAGCTCTCGACCAAGGAAGACCCCTCCATGCCCGCCATGAACCACCAGGACGCCCACGAGCTGATCGCCACCCTGCGCTACGCCGTCAACGAGTCCTTCGAGAAGAACCAGAAGCTCTCGAACTTCAACCCCGAAGCGCACAACCTGTGCATCGCCCACTGCACCTTCAACAACGCCCCGCCGCTGAACCTGTTCTCCTTCTCGGCCATGAGCTCCTTCAGCAAGACGGCCCTGAACAAGCTGGTGCACGAATGGGGCGTGGAGTTCGTGCCCGACGTGGCGACCAATATCCGCACCTTCGCCTGCGGCGGCATGGGCCAGTTCCATACCGAGCCTCGGCTGATCAACTACATCCACGGCCGCCCGGGCTTCATCGGCCACCTCACCGACGTCACCCTGGTCAGCGAGATCGACTGCTGCGGTACCTGCGTGCCCCACAGCATCAACGCCTTCAAGCAGACCTTCACCGACGTGCAGGTGCATATCATCGAACTGGGCATGAAGCCGAGCCTGGGCATCGGCCCGCAGTACGGCTACGCCCACCTCTATTGATCGCTCGAGTAGGAGTAGAGATGAACCGCCACATCACCCTGTTCCACTGCCCGCACACCCGCTCCTCCGGCATCCTCACCCTGCTGGAGGAACTGGGTGCCGACTACGACCTGCACCTGATGAACATGCACAAGGGCGAGCAGCGCCAGCCCGCGTACCTGGCCATCAACCCCATGGGCAAGGTGCCGGCCATTCGCCACGGCGAAACCATCGTCACCGAGCAGGTCGCGGTGTACCTCTACCTCGCCGACCTCTATGCCGACGCCGGGCTCACGCCCTCGCTGGAAAGCCCGCAACGCGGCACCTTCCTGCGCTGGATGGTGTTCTCCGGTACCTGCTTCGAACCGGCGGTGGTGGACCACGCGCTGCAACGCGCGCCCGTAGAACCCTCCCGCTCGCCCTACGGCGATTTCGCCACCGTGCTCGATACCTTTGCCAACCACCTGCAAGGGCGCACCTGGGTCCTGGGGGATGACTTCAGCGCCGCCGACGTGCTCTGGGGTACTGCACTGAACTGGACCATGGCCTACGGCCTGATCCCCGAGCGGCGCGTGTTCCGCGCCTACGTCGATCGCTTCCTCGCCCGCCCCGCCGTGCAGAAGGCCAGGGCCAAGGACGCGGAGCTGGCCGCAGCGCAGGAAGCCGGCTGAAGCGCAGCGGCGGAATGGCGGCGCATTCCGCGCCTCGATAATGCCGCCGCAACCGGTGGCGCCGGGCTAGGGTATGGACCTCACCCGATCAGCGACGAGGTTTCCATGCACCACTACTTCAGCCTCCAGGGCCGCACCGCCCTGGTGACCGGCGGCACCCGCGGCATCGGCAGGATGATCGCCCAGGGCTTCCTCGAAGCCGGCGCCCGCGTGTTCATCTGTGCCCGCAATGCCGACGCCTGCGCCGAGACCGCCGCCGAGCTGTCCACCTACGGCGAGTGCATCGGCCTGGCGGCCGACCTCTCCAGCGAAGAAGGCGCCAAGGCCCTGGCCAACGAGCTGGCCGGGCGCATCGAGCATCTCGACATCCTGGTCAACAACGCTGGCACCACCTGGGGCGCGCCCCTGGAAAGCTACCCGGTGAAAGGCTGGGAAAAGGTCATGCAGCTCAACGTCACCTCGGTATTCAGCTGCATCCAGCAACTGCTGCCGCTGCTGCGCAAGGCCGGCAATGCCGAGAGCCCGGCGCGGGTGATCAACATCGGCTCGGTGGCGGGTATCAGCTCCCTCGGCGAGCAAGCCTACGCATACGGCCCGAGCAAGGCGGCGCTGCACCAGCTCTCGCGCATGCTGGCCAAGGAGCTGGTGGCCGACCACATCAATGTCAACGTGATCGCCCCCGGCCGCTTCCCCAGCAAGATGACCCAGTTCATCGCCAACGACAGCGAGGCCCTGGCCGCCGACGTGGCGCACATCCCCATGAAGCGCTGGGGCCGAGAGGAAGAAATGTCCGCCCTGGCCCTGAGCCTGGCCAGCACCGCCGGCGCCTACATGACCGGCAACATCATCCCCATCGACGGTGGCTTCCACCTCTGATGACACTGTGCGGGCCGCCGGGCAACGGCGGCTTGCGCAAGGCCAGGCCGGGGCGCTAGGGTAGCCGCGCCACCGCCCCGGATTTCCGCACCATGCGCCTGCTGTCCCTGCTCCTTTCGCTCGCCCTCGCCGCCCCGGCCTTCGCCGCGCCGGCCCCGTTCTACCTCTGGCAGAGCAAGCTGGACGGCCACTACAGCTGCGCTCAGGTACAACCCGGCGAAGGCTGGCTGCGCCACAGCGGCCCCTATCGCGACGCGGGCTGCCGTGTGCCCCTCGACGCCCCGATTCGCAGCCGCTGAGCCCACCTGTCATGCAGTACTCCGTCTCGCCCGTGGGCATCGTCCGTTCCTGCTTCAAGGAAAAATTCGCCATCCCTCGACAGCCGCACCTGGCGCCCGCCGCCCGTGGCGTGCTGGAACTGCTGCCGCCCTTCGACAGCGGCGATGCGGTGCAGGGGCTGGAGGAGGTCAGCCACGTCTGGCTGCTGTTCCTCTTCCACCAGGCACTGGAAGACAAGCCGCGCCTGAAGGTGCGCCCGCCTCGCCTCGGCGGCAATCGTTCGCTCGGGGTGTTCGCCACGCGCTCGACCCACAGGCCCAACGGCATCGGCCAGTCGGTGGTGAAGCTGGACAAGGTCGAGCCCGGGCGACTCTGGCTCTCCGGCATCGACCTGCTGGACGGCACCCCGGTGCTCGATATCAAGCCCTACGTGCCCTATGTCGACCGCCAGGACGGCGCCACCAACCGCATCGCCGAGGCGGCGCCGGAGCCGATTCCGGTAGAGTGGGAAGAGGCAGCGCTGGCCCAGGCCCGCGAGCATGCCCTGCGCCTGGGCGAGCCGCTGGTGGAGCTGGTCGAGCAGTGCCTGGCCCAGGACCCGCGCCCGGCCTACCAGCAGCCGGAGCCGGAGCGCCGCTACGGTGCGCGCCTCTGGGACCTGGACGTGCGCTGGCACTACCCGCGCCCGTGGCTGATCCGCGTGCTGGAAATCAGCCCCTCGGCCTGAAGGCCACCCTCCCCTCGATCAACTAACGCGCAGCGTTGAGCGCCAGCACATCCGCCTCGATGACGTCCTGCTGGACGATCAGCGGGTTCACCAGCGGGCGACTGGCGAGGAAATGCGGCGTTTCCATGTGCGCCTCGAAGGCCGCTTCGTCGGTGTAGACCTCGTAGAGCCACACCAGGTCGGGGTCGCGGCGATCACGCAATACGTCGAACACCAGGCAACCGGGCTCGTCGCGCACGGAAGCGGCGGCGTTGACGCGCATGGCGTCCATGAAGGCATCGAGGCTGCAGGGCTTGAGCTGGGTCTTGAGCAGAAGGCAATACACGTTGGAGTCTCTTTTGTTTTATATTCAGTTAAAATTGTATACAAAAAAGGAATCCCGCTCATGCCTGTCCGTCCGAGCCGCCTCAACGGTCTTCGCCACCTGGCGATCATGGTGCCCAACCTGGAGGAGTGCGAACGTTTCTACGTGGACATCCTCGGCATGCAAGTGCTCAACCGCGCCAACGAAGACCTGGTCTACCTCACCTGCGGTAACGACAACCTCTCCCTGGGCCGTTCCGACGTGCCCAGCAGCGGCATGCAGGCGGTGGATCACTACGGCTTCGTGGTGGACAGCCTGGACGAGCTGCGGGCCTGGTACGACTACCTCAAGGCCAGCGGCGTGACCCTGCTCGACCGCCCCTTCGCCCATGGCGACGGCGCCCACAGCTTCCACGTGCTGGACCCGGCGGGGAACAAGATCCAGCCGATCTACCACCCGGCGATTTCGGGCCAGCGCTTCGGCTCGCCGATCTGAGCCCCTGTCGCCTGCCATCGACGAAACACAGAAACGAAAAAGCCCGCTGATCAGCGGGCTTTCTCATGGCGCGGGGAACGCTTACTTCTCGACGAATGCACGCTCGATCAGGTAATCGCCCGGCTCGCGCATGCGCGCGGAGATCTTCAGGCCGAAGCTGTCGAGCACCTGGCTGGTCTCGTCGAGCATGCTCGGGCTGCCACAGATCATCGCGCGGTCGTCCTGCGGGTTGATCGGCGGCAGGCCGATGTCAGCGAACAGCTTGCCGCTGCGCATCAGGTCGGTCAGGCGGCCCTGGTTCTCGAAGGGCTCGCGGGTGACGGTGGGGTAGTAGATCAGCTTGTCACGCAGCGCCTCGCCGAAGAACTCGTTCTGCGGCAGGTGCTCGGTGATGAACTCGCGGTAGGCGACTTCGTTCACGTAGCGCACGCCGTGGACCAGGATCACCTTCTCGAAGCGCTCGTAGGTTTCCGGGTCTTGGATCACGCTCATGAAGGGCGCGAGGCCGGTGCCGGTGCTGAGCAGGTACAGGTGCTTGCCGGGGTTGAGGTCATCGAGTACCAGCGTGCCGGTGGGCTTCTTGCTGATGATGATCTCGTCGCCTTCCTTCAGGTGCTGCAGCTGGGAGGTCAGCGGACCGTCCGGCACCTTGATGCTGAAGAACTCCAGGTGCTCTTCCCAGTTCGGGCTGGCAATGGAATAGGCGCGCATCAGCGGGCGGCCGTTGGGCTGCTGCAGGCCGATCATGACGAACTGGCCGTTCTCGAAGCGCAGGCCCGGGTCACGGGTGCACTTGAAGCTGAACAGCGTGTCGTTCCAGTGGTGAACGCTGAGGACGCGCTCGGAGTTCATGTTGCTCATTTACGGGGGCTCCGAAAATTGGGATGTCGCCAGCGCCATGCGGGGCGCAATTGCGCGACATTGTATTGATAGCCACAATATCTGTTAACTGGATTATCAAGATATAGGTTATCGGTTATATCGATATGCGATTCACTCTCCGTCAATTGCAGGTATTCGTCAGCGTCGCCCAGCAAGGCAGCGTCTCCCGGGCCGCCGAATCACTGTCGCTGTCACAGTCTGCCGCCAGCACCTCGCTGACCGAGCTGGAGCGCCAATCCGGCTGCCAGCTGTTCGACCGCGTCGGCAAGCGCCTCAGCCTCAACGCCCTGGGCCACCAGTTGCTGCCCCAGGCGGTGGGGCTGCTGGACCAGGCGCGGGAGATCGAGGACCTGCTCAACGGCAAGAGCGGCTTCGGCTCCCTGTCCGTCGGCGCCACGCTCACCGTGGGCAACTACCTGGCGACCCTGCTGATCGGCAGCTTCATGCAGCGCCACCCCGAGTGCCAGGTGAGCCTGCATGTGCAGAACACGATGAATATCGTCCAGCAGATCGCCCACTACGAACTTGATCTGGGTCTAATCGAAGGCGATTGCCAGCACCCGGATATCGAGGTGTTGCCCTGGGTGGAAGACGAACTGGTGGTGTTCTGTGCGCCCGGGCATCCGCTGGCGGTTCGCGGCCAGGCCTCGCTGGACGAGCTCAGCCGCGAGGCGTGGATCCTCCGCGAGCAGGGTTCGGGCACCCGCCTGACCTTCGACCAGGCCATGCGCCACCACCCTACGCCGCTGAATATCCGCCTGGAGCTGGAGCACACCGAAGCCATCAAGCGGGCCGTGGAGTCGGGGCTGGGCATCAGCTGCATTTCACGCCTGGCGCTGCGCGACGCCTTCCGCCGCGGCAGCCTGGTGGCGCTGGAGACGCCGGGCATCGACCTGCGCCGGCAGTTCTACTTCATCTGGCACAAGCAGAAGTACCAGACGGCAGCGATGCGCGAGTTCCTCGACCAGTGCCGCGAACTGACGGCGGGCGTACGGCGCAGCGACGAGATCGTGCTGCCACCGATCGCCTGATCACCCCAGGAGGATGGTGGCCCAGACGGCGGTGATCAGGCTCAGGGCGACGAACTGGGCCGCGCTGCCCATGTCCTTGGCGTTCTTCGACAGCGGGTGGCGATCCAGGGAGATGCGGTCAATGGCCGCCTCCACCGCCGAATTGAGCAACTCGACGATCAGCGCCAGCAGGCAGGCGGCGATCATCAGCGCGCGCTCGCCACGGCTGACGTCGAGGAAGAAGGCGATGGGGATCAACACCACGTTGAGCAGCACCAGTTGGCGGAACGCGGCTTCACCGGTGAAGGCGGCACGCATGCCGTCCAGGGAGTAGCCGGCGGCATTGAGGATACGCTTGAGGCCGGTCTGGCCCTTGAATGGCGATGACATAGATAGAGGGACTGCTAGGGAAGGAAGGCCGCAGGCTAACCCGCGACGAATCAAATTTGCGTGAAAACCGCCGGCTCAGGCCGACGGAATCGATTCCATCTGTTGCAACAGCAGTGCCGCCTGGGTGCGGGTGCGCACGCCGAGCTTGCGGAAGATCGCCGTGACGTGGGCTTTGACCGTGGCCTCGGAAACGCTGAGCTCGAAGGCGATCTGCTTGTTCAGCAGCCCTTCGCAGACCATGGTCAGCACGCGGAACTGCTGCGGCGTCAGGCTGGCGAGGCCGGCGCTGGCAGCCTTGGCCTCAGCCGACACCGCGACATTCTCCTCGACCTGCGGCGGCCACCAGACATCGCCATCGAGCACCGCGCGCACGGCGCTTTGAATCACTTCCAGAGGGCTGGATTTGGGGATGAAGCCGCTGGCACCGAACTCACGGGAGCGGACCACGACCGCGGCCTCTTCCTGGGCGGAGATCATCACCACCGGAATCTGTGGGTACTGGCCACGCAGCAGCACCAGGCCGGAAAAGCCGTAAGCGCCGGGCATGTTCAGGTCCAGCAGGACCAGGTCCCAGTCGGCCTTTTCGGCCAGGCGCGATTCGAGCTCGGCGATGCTCGCCGCTTCGACCAGGCGCACGTCCGGGCCGAGCCCGAGCGTCAGCGCCTGGTGCAGGGCGCTGCGGAACAGGGGGTGATCGTCGGCGATGAGGATTTCGTATGCGGCCATGGGCGTGTCCTTTTTCTTGTGGGCCCAGAGATGCTGCCGATCTTGTCGGAAACACCCGGCACGGGGGAGGTGCCGCCTCTGCCAAGCCCTGAACTGCTTACGGGTTGGCCGTAAAGCGGCGCTCAGCATGCCGACCCGCAACGGGGTGGTCAAGCAGGCATCTTTACGGCAAAGTCTGCGCCTTTGCCCGCCGAGAATCACCATGCGAAGCCACGCCCTGCGCGCCGATATCCTGATGCTGATCACCGCCGCCATCTGGGGTGCCGCATTCGTCGCTCAGCGCCTGGGCATGGATGCCATCGGTCCCTTCCTCTATACCGGCCTGCGCTTCACCCTCGGCGCCCTGGTGCTGCTACCGCTGCTGTTCCTGCTGCCACGCCCGGCACCGAAAGCGCCACTGAACCGGGGCATGCTGCTGGGCGGGGTGCTGATGGGCCTGGCCCTGTCGCTGGGCATCAACCTGCAGCAGGTGGGCCTGCTGTTCACCAGCGTGACCAACTCGGGCTTCATCACCGGGCTATACGTGATCATCGTGCCGCTGCTGGGGTTGCTGCTGGGCCACCGCACCGGCATGGGCACCTGGCTGGGCGCGGGCCTGGCCGTTGCGGGCATGTTCCTGCTCAGCGTCGGTGAGAACTTCCAGGTCGCCTCGGGCGACTGGCTGCAGCTGTGCGGCGCCTTCGTCTGGGGCGTGCATGTGTTGCTGGTGGGCTTCTTCGCCAGCCGCTATGACCCGATCCGCCTGGCCATCCTGCAGTTCGTCACCTGCGCGGTGATCAGCATGGTGCTGGCCATGGTGCTGGAGGAGATCCGCCTCGACGCCATCCTCGCGGCCGGCCCGGCGATCCTCTATGGCGGCGTCATCGCCGTAGCCATCGGCTACACCCTGCAGGTGGTGGCGCAAAAACATGCCATCGCCTCGCACGCGGCGATCATCCTGTCCCTGGAAGCGGTGTTCGCCGCCATCGCCGGTGCCCTGTTGCTGGACGAATCACTGCATGCCCGTGGCTACCTGGGCTGCGGCCTGATGTTCGTCGGCATGCTGATTGCGCAGCTGTGGCCGCAACGCAAGGCTGCGGCCGCAAGCCCAGAGGCGGCCTCTCAGAGATAGGGGCTGAGTGCCTGGTGGGCCGGGCTGGCCAGGTCCAGCGGCAGGGCGCGCTTGGCACCGATGTAGTGCTCGGTGAATACATCCAGGTAGGCGTTCAGCGCCCCTGCTGCACGCTCATCCCCGGCCAGTTCCAGGCACAACGCCGCCACTTCGGCGGTACACAGGTGCTCCTCGCGATTGGAGCGGCGCAGGCGATAGCGGGAAATCTGCTCCGGCTGCAGGCTGAGCACCGGGAAGCGATCCAGGTAGGGGCTCTTGCGGAACATCTTGCGGGCTTCGCTCCAGGTGGCGTCCAGCAGAATGAACAGCGGGCGCTTGCCCTCCTCCACCTGCACGTCGCTGACCACCCGTGATTGCGGCTCGACATACTCACCCGGGAACACCAGGTAGGGCTGCCATTGCGGGTCGTCGAGCAGGGCGATGATCGCCGGGTCGACCTCGGTGCGGGACCAGCCGAATGCGGCCGTATCGGCCACGATGTCGGCGATCAGCCAGCCGGTGTTGCTCGGCTTCATCGGCTCCGAGCAGTACATGAACAGGCACACGCCCGAACGCACATCCACCTGGGGGCGCAGCGCGCAGAAGCAGTATTCGGCGATCACCCGGCAACCCGGGCAGCGTGGCGAACGGGCGCCACGGGCGACGAAGGGGCGGGTACTGCGCGCCAGGCACTCGGCGCGCAGGCGGGAAACGGCGTGACTCATCGGGTAACGGTCCAGTGCAACTGATAGAGGTCGTGGCGCCTGTCCTGGCCGTTGCGCACGGCACCCTGCTGGCGCAGTTGCGCAAGGCGGGCGAGGTCCAGGTCGGCGATCGCGAAGGATTCGATATTGGCGTCCGCCTGGGCCAGCACGGCGTCGGGCGGGAATGGCAGGTCGGCCGGGCTGAAGATCGCCGACTGGCTGTACTGGGTGTCGACGTTGTCCACGCCACGCAGCAGGCCGACGCCGCCGGCGATGGCGACGTAGCACTCGTTCTCCACCGCGCGGGCCTGGGCGCAGAGCCGCACGCGCAGGTAGCCGTGGCGGGTGTCGGTCCAGAACGGCACCAGCAGGATCTCAAGCCCCTGCTCGCGCAGCAGCCGCGGCAGCTCGGGGAACTCCACGTCGTAGCAGACGAGGATGCCGACCCGGCCGACATCGCTGTCGAACACCTGCAGGCTGTTGCCACCTTCCAGGCCCCAGGCTTCACGCTCGTTGGGGGTGATGTGCAGCTTGGGCTGGCGATCCCGGCTGCCATCGCGGTGGTACAACCAGCTCATGTTGAGCATGCGCCCACCCTCTTCCAGCGGCAGGCTGCCCGGGCACAGATTGACCCGGTAACGCTGGGCCAGGCGTGAGAACGCGGCCAGCAGCGGCTCGGTGTACTCGGCGAGCTTGCGCATCTGCGCAGGGCCCTGGGCGAAACGTGCGCCCTTGAGCAGATTGACGTGGAAGAACTCGGGGAACACAGCCAGGTCGACGCCATAACCGGCGAGGGTCGCCACCGTGTGTTCCAGGGCATCCAGCAGGGCCGGCAGCTCACTGCTCTGGCCGAGCGCCCACTGCACGGTGGCGACACGCACGGGGCGGCGTTGCTGGGCAAGCGGCAGGGCGGTTTCCGGGCCTGGCATGGCGGGCTCCTGAAGGGCGGGGGAATGCCGCGCAGTTTACCTGCGCCTCCACGGAAAAGGGCGGCCGCAGCCGCCCTTCTGTCCGCGCCCGCACTCAGAAGGTGTGGTTGAGCGCCAGGCCGATGAAGTGGATCTGGGTCTTGTACTCGCCCTTGTAGTTGCCGCCGTTGCCGGTGCAGCGCACGCCGCTGTCGACATAGGGGCCACCGCTGCCGGGAACCCAGCCGGCCGGGGAGCAGTTGTCGGTGTAGTCCATCTTGCCGGTGTCGAACTGCACGAAGCTGTAGGCGAGGTCCACCGAGGTGTCCTTGAACAGCTTGTAGTTGGCGCCAAAGGACATCCAGTAGCGATCTGCGTCGGGGAAGCCCGGGTGGCGGGTGGTGGAGCCGCTGACCGGGCTCTTGTCGTAGGCGACGCCGGTGCGCAGCAGCAGGTCGTCGCTGTACTGGTAGTTCATCCCCAGGGAGATCTTGTAGGTGTCGTTCCAGTCCTGCTTGACGTTGAGGTCACCCTCGGTGACGCCATTGAAGTAGGGATACCCGGCGACCTGGTCAAGACCAACGCCGATGGTGTCCAGCCGCGAGTGGCGGGTCCAGGTGACGTCGGCCATCAGCGCGACCTTGTCGTTGAGCTGGTGGAAGGCGTTGATGGACAGCGACTCGGGGGTGTCGATCGAGGTGCTGGCGTTGGAGTTAGGGTGGAGGCGGCTGGCAGCGAAGTCGCCGGGGTTGATCCAGTTGGATGGATCGAGCACCTGCTCCAGCGCATCCTGTGGCGGCAAGGTGATGATCCCGAGATCGATACCGCCGCTCAGGTCTGTCGTGGGGGAAGGAACGGCCCCCTGGACACCGGCGAAGCTCCATTTCGATTCGCCTTCCAGCGTGTGCTTGATATGAGAGCGGTAGGAGACACCGAAGCGAGTGAACTCGGTGGGCTCCCACAGGTAGCCGATGTTCCAACCGAAGCCCCAGTCATCGCCCTTGGCGCGGAAGTAGCCATCGCCCTGGACGTTGTCCGAGAAATTGGACGCCACACAGTCCACGAAGGAGTCACCGGTCTGCCCGTCACAGCTACTGATTTCGGTGGGCACGTTGACGCCATAGAGCAGCGGGATCGCGAACTGCCCGAGAGGCGACGCCGCCAGTTCGGTGACATCCTGGTTGGCCGCGACGAACTGCCCGGCCAATTGCCTCGACGCGCCTTTCACATCCGCCGCGCCACGCTGGATCGACTTGATGTACTGGGCCGAGACGCCGAAGCCGATGCTGTGATGCTCGTTGAAGCGGTAAGCGATGCTGGGGTTGAAGTTGACCGTCTCCAGGCTCGCCGACTGGATGCCGTAGCGGCCGCTCCAGTCCTCCTCGTAATCCAGCTTGGCGCCGTAGGGCACGAAGATGCCCATGCCGATGGTGACGTTGTCGTTGATCTCCTTGGAGAAGTAAAAGTTCGGCGCCGCCGCGGCGTCGGGCAGGTAGGAACCGGCATCGCCATCACCCGTGCCGGTGGGGTTGCCGAACAGGTCGGTGGAACCCTTGTCTTCGTATTCGCCCTTGGGGATCAGGATGCTCATTCCCGAGGTCATCTGGGTGCCCTTTAAGCGGGCCAGCCCGGCGGGGTTGTAGAAAATCACGGAGGGGTCCGCCGCTTCCGCGCCATTGGCATGGGCGGTGCCCTGGGCAGAGACGGATTGCGAACCGAAGTGGTACCCGGACGCCAGGACCGGGGGGGTGAATGTAAGCACCAGGCTGCCGCCGCAAAACGCGGTAAGCCAGCCGGCAGGACGAGTTATTGTCATTGTTCTCGACTCCCAACTTTTTAAGACGGCACTCGGGAGCACCGTTGACGCAGCTTTCCTCTTTGGCCCGCACGCACGTGTTTCTGGGGTTTGGCCGGCCAACCTCACTGGACGCCGGGGGACGTCCGTTTTTTGTGACAGTTCGTGTTTCCCGCACTATCCCCAACCTTTAGTCGTGGTGACCCGCAAGGTCGGCGACGGGGGTAACACCCAAGGACAGATGACCGACTGGTTGACGAAAAACCCGCCGCTTCGCTTATCCGCAGCGGGGTGGCATGCCGCCGCCTGTCACGGCGGATCACGGCCCGGGGCCTCTCCGCATGACGCTGTTACCGATTGCCCCGTCCGCCTGAAGCCACCTCCCGACGAAGGCCCGCTGCGGCCAGCATTTCGCCGCCATGGGGAAATTCACGAAAAACGGCAAGAGACCCCCTACGAGACGGCCAATCGCCATCCGCCTCTGAAGCGACAGACCGGTACGCTGGAATTTGATTCAAGGGAGATTTCGTGCGGGGCACGGCAGACAGGTCCGCGCGCTGCCGCACAGGAGGAAAGCCTTGATAGGCGGGAGATTGCGGGAAGGACCGATTGCCTCTTGATCTGCCTCGCCCGCTTGTTCAGGATGCGCCAACGATGAGGCCGGGCGATTTCAAGGTGACGCTGAACACCTGCGCCAACCTCGGGTCAAAGGCTGCCAACCGTTGGAGATTTTCATGCCGCGCCACCTCGTACTCGCACTCGCACTCGCTTTGCCCTTCACCGCCCAGGCCGCCTCGCTGAAGGACTTCGAGCTGACCAAAATGCTGGAGAAGGTGGCGGAAGAAAGCAGTGTCGGCACGCCGCGGGCGATCAACGAAGACATCCTCGACCAGGGTTACACCGTGTCGGGAGCGGAACTGGTGAACCACCTGAGCGTGCGCGAGGCGCATGCAGCGCAAATGCGCGCCAACCCGGACTCCATGCGAGCGCAACTGGCCAACAGCGTGTGTCGCAACAATGGCTACCGCCAATTGCTGGCCCGCGGTGCCGCGCTGCGCTACGAGTTCAGCGAATACAAGACCAATCGCCCGGTGGGCAGCGAGCGCTTCATTGCCAGCGATTGCGGCCTCAAGAGCCAGCCTGCGAACTGAAACTCAGCCGCTCAATCCTTGGCGGCACGCCGCTGCTCGTCGTCGGCGCGAAGCTCCGCCAGCAGCGCCTCCATATAACGTGACCGGCGCAGGCCGCCGTCCAGCCTGCGCTGGCACTCCTCTTCCAGACTCAGACCGTTGGTGAGCGCGGCCTGCTGCAACATGCGATAAAGCTCGAGGTCGATCTCCAGACTCAGCTTGGGCATGCCTGCCCCTCCTCCGCCTATTCCTGCACGGTCCACGCAAGCCGGGCTTGCCCGGGCCTCCCTTTAACTTCGTGTGTCTACAGTGGCAGGTTAGGTGAGGCCTGGAGCGGTGCCACTGCCCTGAAGGGAGGCGCCGACAGATTCCGACAAACGCGACCGATAGCCACGACGAAACAATCCCCCTCCTATCCTCCGCGTATCGGCGGGCGCCAACTGGAAAAGATCCCGGGGCTGAAGCAAGCTGTAAATGAGCGCTCAGCGGCCCGCGTGGATGCGGCCCGGACAATCGATGACGCTCTGCGCGATGCGACGGCCTCGATGTTCGACGCACTGCGATGCAGTTGATGAGCAAGGAGAACACTATGCCGTACGAACCGGACGACTACCTGTCGAGACACTTCCAGACCAGTGGGATCGACCTCAACCAGAAGGTCGATGAACTGATCAGCCTTACGGTCCCGGGGGACAGCCGCAACCTCGCGCTGTACCGGGAAATGGTGATCACCGTGGTGCGCATGGCCCAGGCCGACCGCAACCGCTGGGACGCCAAGATCATGCTGCAGACGCTGCGCGAAATGGAGCATGCCTTCAGCGTTCTCGAACAGTTCAAGCGTCGCCGCAAGGTCACCGTATTCGGTTCGGCGCGGACGCCGGCCGAACATCCGATCTACGCCCTGGCCCGGGATCTGGGCGCGGAGTTGGCCAAGCTCGACCTGATGGTGATCACCGGCGCTGGTGGCGGCATCATGGCGGCGGCCCACGAGGGTGCGGGCCTGGAGAACAGCCTGGGGCTGAACATCACCCTGCCCTTCGAACAACACGCCAACGCCACGGTAGACGGCACGGACAACCTGCTGTCCTTCCATTTCTTCTTCGTGCGCAAGCTGTTCTTCGTCAAGGAAGCAGACGCACTGGTGCTCTGCCCGGGCGGCTTCGGCACCCTCGACGAAGCCCTCGAAGTGCTCACCCTGGTGCAGACCGGCAAGAGTCCGCTGGTGCCGATCGTCTTGCTCGATGAGCCCAACGGTAGCTACTGGAAGGACGCGCTGGATTTCCTCGACCGCCAGCTGGCGCAAAACCGCTACATCCTGCCCACCGACTTGAGGCTGATGCGCCTGGTCAGCAGTGCCGAAGAGGCCGCCGACGAGATCGCCCGCTTCTACGGCAACTACCATTCGAGCCGCTGGCTCAAGGGCAGCTTCCTGGTTCGCATGAACCATGGCTTGAACGAGGCAGCCCTGACGACCGTCCGCGAAACCTTCGGCGACCTCTGCCTGCAAGGCACCTTCGAACAGCGCCCGTATTGCGAGTCGGAAAAGGATGAGCCCGAGTTCTGCGCCCTTGTCCGCCTGGCCTTCACCTTCAATGGCCGCGACCACGGGCGCCTACGTGAACTGATCGATTTCATCAACGAACGCCAACACTGGGCCAGCTGACCTGGACATCCGACTACCTCCTCCCAAACGGCCAGCAGCCATGCGCAATCAGCGCATGGCTCAGGGCCGGCGAGAACTCAGTCGTCCAGTGAAGCGCCGCGCAACAGGCGGCCGATCATGTCCATGGGATAGCCACGGTAGGCGAGGTAACGCCCTTGCTTGGCGCGCTCTCGTGCATCGCCTGGGCGTTCTCCCCCAAACTTGCGCTGCCAGACATCACGCAGATGGCTGCCCCAATCGATGCCCGCCTCACGCAGGGCGGATTCGATAGCATCCCTGGGCAGGCCACGCTGGGCGAGATCTTCGCGGATACGCTGCGGCCCATAGCCTGCACGGGCACGGCTGGCCACGAAGCTTTCCAGGTAACGGGACTCGTCGAGCAGGCCCTCGTCCGCAAGGCGGTCAAGGGCGCTGTCGATCAACTCAGGAGGGGCGCCGCGTTGACGCAGCTTGCGCGTCAACTCGACTCGCCCGTGCTCGCGTCGTGCCAGGAGGTCCATGGCAGCCCGCCGCACCGCGGCGGGGCTGTCGAGCACGATGGGCATGGGGATTAGAAGTCGGCTTCGGTTTCAGCGACTTCCTTGGCGGAAGCGGCATCAGGCTTGACTGCATCGCGATTGAGCAGTTGCTCGCGAATCAGCTTCTCGACGGCCTTGCCCACTTCAGGATTGTCTTCCAGGTACTTGGCGGAATTGGCCTTGCCCTGGCCGATCTTGTTGCCCTGGTAGCTGTACCAGGCGCCGGATTTCTCCAGGATGCCCTGCTGTACGCCCAGATCGATGATCTCGCCGTTGCGGTAGATGCCCTTGCCGTAGAGGATCTGGAACTCGGCCTGACGGAAAGGCGGAGCGACCTTGTTCTTCACGACCTTGACGCGGGTTTCGCTACCCACCACTTCCTCGCCTTCCTTCACCGCGCCGATGCGACGGATGTCGAGGCGGACGGAGGCGTAGAACTTCAGGGCGTTACCACCGGTGGTGGTTTCCGGGCTACCGAACATCACGCCGATCTTCATACGGATCTGGTTGATGAAGATGACCAGGCAGTTGGCGTTCTTGATGTTGCCGGTGATCTTGCGCAGCGCCTGGGACATGAGGCGGGCTTGCAGACCAACGTGGGAGTCGCCCATCTCGCCTTCGATCTCGGCCTTGGGCACGAGAGCCGCGACGGAGTCGACGATGATCACGTCAACGGCATTGGAACGCACCAGCATGTCGGTGATTTCCAGGGCCTGTTCGCCGGTGTCCGGCTGGGAAACCAGCAGGTCGTCGACGTTCACGCCGAGCTTGCCGGCGTAGTCCGGATCGAGTGCGTGTTCAGCGTCGACGAAGGCGCAGGTGGCGCCCATCTTCTGGGCTTCGGCGATCACGGACAGGGTGAGGGTCGTCTTGCCCGAAGACTCCGGACCGTAGATTTCCACGATACGGCCCTTGGGCAGGCCGCCGATGCCGAGAGCGATATCCAGGCCGAGGGAGCCGGTGGAAATAGCCGGAATGGCCTGGCGATCATGATCGCCCATGCGCATGACCGCGCCCTTGCCGAACTGCTTCTCGATCTGGCCCAGGGCAGCCGACAAAGCACGCTTCTTGTTCTCGTCCATTGAAGTCCTCGCTAATCAAGAGGGCCTGACAGGCCACCAACAACTGTATAAGTAGCCAGTATTATTCCATAGGGCAAGACCCACGCCTACCCCTCGGACGCTTTTTCTCCTGCAGCTAGTCGGATAAGCCCATCCAGGGCCCTGGCGACCGTCTGCTGGCGAACGGCCTGTCGATCGCCATCGAACCGGCAACGGCACGAAGACAAGGAATCGCCATCGGCCCAGGCCAGCCAGACCGTGCCCACCGGCTTCTCCGCCGAGCCGCCATCAGGCCCTGCCACCCCACTGACCGCCACGGCGAAACGCGCACCACTGGCGAGCCGGGCCCCCTGCGCCATCGCTTCGACCACTTCGCGGCTGACTGCGCCTACGCGACCGAACAGCTCTTCGGGTACATCCAGTTGCCGGGTCTTCTGACGATTGGAATAGGTGACGTAACCGGCCTCGAACCAGGCCGAGCTGCCGGGAATGCGAGTGATCGCCTCGGCGATACCTCCCCCGGTGCAGGATTCGGCTGTGGTCACCTGGGCAGCGAGCTCACGCAACGAATCGCCCAGGCGGGCAGCGAGCTCGGTCAGCCGTGAATCGATATCGGACATGTGCACTCCGGGGTTAAAGCGGGCCAGCGGGATACCGTACACTAGCGCCTTTTGCGCGCAAGGCCGGGCATGGATTCCTCCTCCCGAACGCGCCTTGCCGCCCCACATTCAAGACAGATGCGCTGACAGATGGCCAAAGATACCCAGGACCTCTCCGACCACACCCCGATGATGCAGCAGTATTGGCGGCTGAAGAACCAGCACCCGGACCAGCTGATGTTCTATCGCATGGGTGACTTCTACGAGATCTTCTACGAAGACGCCAAGAAGGCGGCCAAGCTTCTCGACATCACCCTCACCGCCCGTGGCCAGTCCGCCGGCAAGTCGATCCCCATGGCGGGCATTCCCTTCCATTCGGTGGAAGGCTACCTCGCCAAACTGGTGAAGCTGGGCGAGTCGGTGGTCATCTGCGAGCAGATCGGCGACCCGGCCACCAGCAAGGGCCCGGTCGAACGCCAGGTGGTGCGCATCATCACTCCCGGCACCATCAGCGATGAGGCACTGCTGGATGAGCGCCGCGACAACCTGATCGGTGCGGTACTGGGCGACGAACGCCTGTTCGGCCTCGCCGTGCTCGACATCACCAGCGGCCGCTTCAGCGTGCAGGAGATCAAGGGCTGGGAAAACCTGCTGGCCGAACTCGAGCGCATGAACCCTGCCGAACTGTTGATCCCGGACGATTGGCCCCAAGGCCTACCAGCGGAGAAACGCCGTGGCGTGCGCCGTCGCGCGCCCTGGGACTTCGACCGGGATTCCGCACGCAAAAGCCTGTGCCAGCAGTTCGGCGTGCAGGACCTCAAGGGCTTCGGCTGTGAGAACCTGACCCTGGCCATCGGCGCCGCCGGCTGCCTGCTGGGCTACGCCAAGGAAACCCAGCGCACCGCCCTGCCCCACCTGCGCAGCCTGCGCCATGATCGCCTGGATGACACGGTGATCCTCGACGGTGCCAGCCGCCGCAACCTGGAGCTGGACATCAACCTCGCCGGCGGGCGCGACAACACCCTGCAATCGGTGGTCGACCGCTGCCAGACCGCCATGGGCAGCCGCCTGCTGAGCCGCTGGCTGAACCGCCCGCTGCGCGACCGCGCCGTACTGGAAGCACGCCAGGACTCCATCAGTTGCCTGCTGGAGCGCTTCCGCTTCGAAGGCCTGCAACCCCAACTGAAGGAAATCGGCGACGTCGAGCGCGTCCTCGCCCGTATCGGCCTGCGTAACGCCCGCCCTCGCGACCTGGCCCGCCTTCGCGACGCCCTGGCCGCCCTGCCGGAGCTGCAGCAGGCCATGACCGGCCTGGAAGCACCGCACCTTGGCGTCCTGGCCACCAACATCCGCACCTACCCGGAACTGGCGGAGCTGCTGGCCCGCGCCATCATCGAAACACCGCCCGCGGTGATCCGTGACGGTGGCGTGATCAAGACCGGCTACGACGCGGAACTGGACGAGCTGCAAGCCCTGAGCGAGAACGCCGGCCAATACCTGATGGATCTGGAGGCCCGCGAGAAGGCGCGCACCGGCCTGCCCAACCTCAAGGTCGGCTACAACCGCATCCACGGCTACTTCATCGAACTGCCCCGCGTGCAGGCCGAGCAGGCTCCCGCCGACTACATCCGCCGCCAGACCCTCAAGGGTGCCGAACGCTTCATCACCCCCGAGCTCAAGGCATTCGAGGACAAGGCGCTATCGGCCAAGAGTCGCGCCCTGGCCCGTGAAAAGATGCTCTACGAGGAACTGCTGGAGCAGCTGATCGAACAGCTGGCGCCGCTGCAGGACACCGCTGCCGCTCTGGCCGAGCTGGACGTGCTGAGCAACCTGGCCGAGCGCGCGCTGAACCTCGACCTGAATCGCCCCCGCTTCGTCGAAGAGCCCTGCATGCGCATCGTGCAAGGCCGCCATCCGGTGGTGGAACAGGTACTGGATACCCCCTTCGTGGCCAACGACCTGTCGCTGGACGACACCACGCGCATGCTGATCATCACCGGCCCGAACATGGGCGGTAAATCGACCTACATGCGCCAGACCGCCCTCATCGTCCTGCTGGCCCATATCGGCAGCTTCGTGCCGGCAGCCAGTTGCGAACTGTCGCCGGTGGACCGCATCTTCACCCGCATCGGCTCCAGCGACGATCTCGCCGGCGGCCGCTCCACCTTCATGGTGGAGATGAGCGAGACCGCCAACATCCTGCACAACGCCACCGACAGCAGCCTGGTGCTGATGGACGAAGTGGGCCGTGGCACCAGCACCTTCGACGGTCTGTCCCTGGCCTGGGCCGCCGCCGAGCACCTGGCGCGCCTGCGCGCCTACACGCTGTTCGCCACCCACTATTTCGAGCTGACCGTGCTGCCGGAAAGCGAGCCGGTGGTAGCCAACGTCCACCTCAATGCTACCGAGCACAACGAGCGCATCGTCTTCCTGCACCACGTGCTGCCTGGCCCTGCCAGCCAGAGCTATGGCCTGGCGGTGGCTCAGCTTGCGGGCGTTCCAGCCGACGTGATCCAGCGTGCCCGCCAGCATCTGGCGCGCCTGGAGACCACCAGCCTGCCCCACGAAGCGCCGAAAGCAGCACCTGGGCAACCCGTACCGCCGATGCAGAGCGACATGTTCGCGAGCCTCCCGCACCCGGTACTGGACGAGCTGGCGAAGCTGCAACCAGACGACCTGACCCCACGCCGCGCGTTGGAGTTGTTATATACATTGAAGGCTCGAATCTAACGCCATAGCGCACAAGCTGTTAGAATCCCGCGCGCTCTGGACGAGCTCCGACCACAAGCCTGAGCCGGAGACGCCATTCCAGAGCCGGGGAGCCCAATTAGCCAGGGTTTCCGAGCCGCCGCTGAGGAGAGAATTAGAATGACCTTCGTCGTCACCGACAACTGCATCAAATGCAAATACACTGACTGTGTGGAAGTCTGTCCGGTGGACTGCTTCTACGAAGGCCCGAACTTCCTGGTCATTCACCCGGACGAGTGCATCGACTGCGCACTGTGCGAACCCGAATGCCCGGCCCAGGCCATCTTCTCCGAGGACGAAGTTCCGGAGGATATGCAGGAGTTCATCGAGCTCAACCGTGATCTCGCTGAAGTCTGGCCGAACATCACCGAGAAGAAAGACGCCCTGGCAGACGCCGAAGAGTGGGATGGCGTCAAAGGCAAGCTCCCGCAACTGGAGCGCTGATCGACAGACAGCAAAAAGGCCCGCAATCGCGGGCCTTTGTTTTTTGCGGGCAAAAAAAGGGGCGGTTGCCCGCCCACTCTTTTGTCCCTATCCCTTTAAATCCCTTTCATCATCCTGATGAGTCACATCCCGTGACGCTCCTGGCCGAAGTCCGTATCGGCCCGCAACGTTCCGTGTTGCATGGGGCTGATGATAGCGACTCCAGGTAATCGAACAAGGGCACCTGTTGGTGAAACAGCGGCGTGCGGCGTTAGGCTTAAAAATAAAAAGCCTTTATTTTCAATAATTTAAAAATAAACCTCAGTGATCTCGCCACATTATCGACTGGCTTTTGACCCATAACACTTACACCACTTGTAAGCGAATACTTACAAGCACGTTATGCGCAAACAACGAAACGGCGGCATAACCACTTGTTCCTGATCGGCTCCCCAAAAAGAAACCCGGCCAAGGCCGGGTTTCTTCGGATCACTATCGGTTATTGGAACAAGGCATCACTCGAAAGGCCGTTCTTCTCAAGAATCTCCCGCAGGCGCTTCAAGGCTTCCACCTGGATCTGCCTCACCCGCTCCCGGGTCAGTCCGATTTCCTGGCCGACTTCCTCGAGCGTGCAGCTTTCATGGCCGCGCAAGCCAAAGCGGCGCACGACGACCTCACGCTGTTTGTCCGTCAATTCGGAAAGCCATTGATCGATGCTCTGCGACAAATCGTCATCCTGCAGCAACTCGCAGGGGTCGGTAGGACGGTCGTCGGTCAGGGTATCGAGCAGCGTCTTGTCCGAATCAGGGCCCAGGGAAACGTCCACCGAGGTAACCCGCTCGTTCAGGCCGAGCATCCGCTTCACCTCTTCAACCGGCTTCTCGAGCAGGTTGGCGATTTCTTCGGCGGAGGGCTCGTGATCGAGCTTGTGGGTCAACTCCCGCGCTGCGCGCAGATAGACGTTGAGTTCCTTGACCACATGGATCGGCAGCCGGATGGTCCGGGTCTGATTCATGATCGCGCGTTCGATGGTCTGGCGTATCCACCAGGTCGCATAGGTGGAGAAGCGGAACCCCCGCTCCGGGTCGAACTTCTCGACCGCCCTGATCAAGCCGAGGTTGCCCTCTTCGATCAGATCCAGCAGGGAGAGCCCCCGGTTGACATAGCGTCGGGCGATTTTCACCACCAGGCGCAGGTTGCTCTCGATCATGCGTTTGCGTCCGGCGGGATCACCACGCTGCGCCAGGCGCGCGAAGTGCACTTCTTCTTCCGGAGTCAGGAGGGGGAAAAGCCGATTTCGTTGAGGTAAAGCTGGGTCGCGTCTAGGGCGCGCGTGTAGTCGATGTACTTGTGCTGCTTGAGTGAGCTCGACTTGGATTTGGTGCTGGGGGGAGACTCGTGCTCCTCGCTCAATCCCTCGTCCATGACGACGCCTGGCTCCAGGAGGAGCAGCTCGTCGTCGACGTCAAACTCCGGCGCTTCTTTATTGAGTGCCATTGTTGTTGTCCCTTGCTGAGTTCGACAACAAGCTCTGACGACGCCATTTCCCTGGCTACGCCTGAGCCCGTCCATCCCACGTGGGTGACGGGCCGACGTCGGATCAACGACGAGGCAGATATTGCAGTGGATCTACAGGCTTACCTTGGCGGCGAATTTCAAAGTGAAGCTTCACCCGGTCAGTACCCGTTGAGCCCATCTCTGCAATGGTCTGTCCGACCTTGACCTGCTGTCCTTCCCGTACCAGCAGCCTGCGGTTGTGACCATAGGCGCTTACGTAGGTATCGCTGTGCTTGATGATCACCAATTCGCCGTAGCCCCGTAATCCACTCCCGGCGTAAACAACGGAACCATCCGATGCAGCCAAAACAGGCTGGCCTAATTCACCTGCTATATCAATCCCTTTATTCAAACTACCGTTTGAGGAAAAACGGCCGATCATCGCGCCGTTCGCAGGCCACGCCCAGCCAGTCGCTGAGCGGGTTACAGGCAAGGTCGGAGTCGTTGCCGGCGTGGTCGCGACAGGTGGCGGCACGGGCTTGGTGGGCTGATTCTGAGCCGGCTGGCTCGGCTGCGTAGTGGGCTGCTTTGGCGGTGGCGTAGTGACGACAGGCGCTGTCGCAACGGAACGTACCGGAGCGGAATTGGACTGCCCGTCGAAGCGGATCGTCTGCCCCGGACGGATCACATAGGGCGCGGGAATGTTGTTGCGGGCAGCCAGGGCCTTCCAGTCCCAGCCGAAACGGAAGGCAATGGAATAGAGTGTGTCGCCCCGCTGGACACGGTACTGACCCGTGGTCACCGGCTGGCGCTGCTGGGCAGCGGCACGGCCATCGCGGTCGACCACCTGCACACCGCCAGGCGGCGAGCTGGCGCACCCTGCCAGCAACAAGCCGACGGCAACGACGGACAACAGTCCTCGTGTGCTTCCCATGCTGATCCTCTGCCTAATGGCCAGGCTCATTCCTGTCCCCTTTCCCCAACGCCCAAAGGTCGTACTTATTGTGTCGAATTTATCGTTCAGGGCCAGTTACCCTTCGCTCGTTCCAGGCTGGCCGCTACATGGCCGGGCCGCAACGACGCATCATCTGTCTGCCAATCAGAAAGGCGATCGGCGCGCGGGTTCCCCGAAGGTCGGAGGATAGTGCGTCGACTCACCCGCCGTGTTCAGGCGAGCGGCCCATTGAGCAGCGGCACGAAGCGCACGGCATCCAGCACATGGCGCGAGAAGCCCTGCTCCTCGCGGATGATCAACATCAGTTGCTGAACGTCGCCCGCGCCCACCGGAATGACCAAGCGCCCACCAGGAGCCAGTTGATCCAGCAATGCCTGAGGCACCTCGGCGGCGCCGGCGGTGACGATGATGCCGTTGTAGGGCGCCAGTGCGGACCAGCCCTCCCAGCCATCACCCCAGCGGAACACCACATTGCGCAGGTTGAGCTCGACCAGGCGCTCCTTGGCGCGATCCTGCAGGCTCTGGATGCGCTCGACGGAGAACACCCGCTCCACCAGCTGCGCCAGGATGGCGGTCTGGTAGCCGGAGCCGGTACCGATCTCCAGCACCTTGTCCAACGGCCCTGCCGCCAGCAGCAGCTCGCTCATGCGGGCCACCATGTACGGCTGGGAGATGGTCTGGTTGTGCCCGATGGGCAGCGCCGTATCTTCATAGGCGCGATGCGCCAGCGCCTCGTCGACGAACAGATGACGTGGCGTGCGACGGATGGTTTCCAACACATGGGCGTTGGACAGCCCTTCCTCATAGAGGCGCTGGATCAGACGCTCGCGAGTGCGCTGGGAAGTCATGCCGATCCCCCGGCGCAGCAGATCGTCCTGCTCGCGAGCCATCAGAACAGCCTCCCCAGTGAGCCTTCGAGGCTGTCGAGGCCCTGGGTGAACGTACGGTCCAGCTGCAACGGCGTGATGGAGACGTAGCCCTGCATCACCGCATGGAAGTCGGTACCCGGGCCGCCATCCTCGGCGTCGCCGGCGACCGCGATCCAATAACCTTCCTTGCCCCGCGGGTTGACCACCTTGACCGGCGCCGCCGCACGGGCGCGATGGCCGAGGCGGGTCACCTGGATGCCGCGGATGCGATCCAGCGGCAGGTTGGGGACGTTCACGTTGAGCACGGTACGCGGCGGCAGATCGAGCTGGGCATGCCCCTCGACCAGCTTGCGAGCGAAATGCGCGGCAGTGGCGAGGTTCTCCGGCTGCCGCGAAAGCAGCGAGAAGGCGAACGCCGGCAGCCCGAGGAAGCGGCCCTCGAGAGCAGCCGCGACCGTGCCGGAATAAAGCACGTCGTCACCCAGGTTGGCACCAAGGTTGATACCGGAAACCACCATGTCCGGCGTCTGCTCCAGCAGGCCGTTGAGCCCGAGGTGCACGCAATCGGTGGGCGTACCGTTGATGCTGATGTAGCCGTTGTCGAGGCGCTGCGGGCACAGCGGCCGATCCAGGGTGAGCGAGCTGCTGGCACCGCTCTTGTCCTGGTCAGGGGCGATGACCACGCAATCGGCATAACTTTCTAGCGCAGCATGCAGGGCGGCGAGGCCGGGTGCATTCACCCCGTCGTCGTTGGAAATCAGAATACGCATGGGTTGTCCGTCTGCCCTGCCGGCACCAGATCGACAAGCTCGCGAACCACTGCGGTAGCGAAGCATCCAGCCGGCAGGACGAATTCCAGTTGCAGAACGTCAGGCTCGGGATAATGCCACGTAAGGCCGCCGATGGGGAGGCGGAGGATGCGCCGTTCGTGCGCCATGCCCGCATCCGCCAACCAGTCGCGCAAGGCGGGCTCGGCATCGGCCAGCGCCTGCTCGCGCGCGGCACTGTCGCCGCCCGCCGGGGACGGGCCTTCGCCCCACAGGGCACCGGTCGGATGCAGGTCGAGGATCACCAGGCGCGGGTCCCGGCACTCCTCCTCGCCGGCCATGAAGAAGCTGCGCTTGTCGGTAAAGGCCAGCAGGTCGCCGACTTCGGCACGGTTCCAGCTGCCGCTGGCGACACGCTCGGCGAGCACGCGGTTGAACAGGTAGCTACGCCCGGCCGACAGCAGACGTGAACGCAGGTTGCGCTGCTCCGGCAGCTCACGCCGCTCGGCAAAGGCACGGGCGTCGACGACATTGCCACCGCCATGGCCGAAGCGCTGCAGGCCGAAGTAGTTGGGCACACCGCCGGCAGCCATCGCGGTCAGCCGTGCATCCAGGGCCTCATGGTCAGCGGCCAGGCGCGTGAGGCGCAGGGTAAAACCGTTGGCCGAGTGCGCGCCGCGTTGCAGCTTGCGCTTGTGGCGGGCGCTTTTGAGGATGCGCAGGCTCGAGTTCTCGGCAGCGGAAAGATCCGGGTCGGCCTTGCCCGGCAGGTGCAGGCTGAACCACTGGCGGGTCAGTGCCTGGCGATCCTTCAGGCCGGCGTAGCTGATGGTACGCACCGGCACTCCGGCGGCACGGGCGATGCGCCGTGCGGCCTCCTCGGTGTTCAGCTCGCGCTTCTCCACCCACAGCCACAGGTGTTCGCCTTCGCCGGCGAGGGGGATGTCCAGCACTTCGTCGACCTGGAAGTCTTCGGCGATGGCCTTGAGCACGGCCTGCCCCAGGGGCTCCCCATAGGCACGCGGGCCCAGCAGTTCGAGTTCGTTCATGCCTTCAGCAACAGGGCGACTGCGTGAACCGCAATCCCCTCCTCGCGACCGGTGAAACCGAGCTTCTCGGTGGTGGTGGCCTTGACGTTGACCTGGTCCAGTTCGACGCCGAGGTCTTCGGCGATCAGCGCACGCATGGTCTCGATATGCGGGGCCATCTTCGGCGCCTGGGCGACGATAGTGGCGTCGACGTTACCGACCTTCCAGCCCTTGTTGCGCACCTGCACCAGCACATGGCGCAGCAGCGCGCGGCTGTCGGCGCCCTTGAACTGTGGGTCGGTGTCCGGGAAGTGCTTGCCGATATCACCCAGCGCCGCCGCGCCCAGCAGCGCGTCGGAGAGTGCGTGCAGCAGCACGTCGCCGTCGGAATGGGCGATGAGCCCGAACGTGTGAGGGATGCGCACGCCGCCCAGGGTGATGAAATCCCCTTCGCCAAAGCGATGCACGTCGTAACCGTGGCCAATTCGCATAGTCAGAAAAACGCCCTGAAAAGTCAGGGCGCGATTCTAACTGAAAGCGGAAGCGGGAAGCGGGAAGCCAGACCGGCTTCCAGCCCTCAGATCACTCCAAGCGGACTCATCAGCCTTTCAACGCAGCGGCGTGGTGCCGCAGGTGATCGTCGATGAAGCTGGCGATGAAGTAGTAGCTATGGTCGTAGCCCGGCTGCAGGCGCAGCGTCAGCGGATGATCGGCAGCCTTGGCGGCGGCCTGCAGCGCCTCGGGCTTGAGCTGGTTGACCAGGAAATCATCGCGGTCGCCCTGGTCCACCAGGATAGGCAGGCGCTCGCCCGCCTCGGCGATCAGGGCACAGGCATCCCATTCGCGCCAGCGCGAGCGGTCATCGCCGAGGTAGCGGGAAAACGCCTTCTCGCCCCAGGGGCACGCCATCGGGTTGACGATGGGCGCGAAGGCCGACAGCGACTGATAGCGCCCCGGGTTGCGCAGCGCGCAGACCAGCGCGCCATGGCCGCCCATGGAATGCCCACTGATGCCACGTTTATCCGAGACCGGGAAGTTGGCCTCGATCAGCGCCGGCAGCTCCTGCACCACGTAGTCATGCATCCGGTAGTTGCGCGCCCAGGGTTCCTGGGTGGCGTTGAGGTAGAAACCGGCACCGAGACCGAAGTCCCAGGCACCGTCCGGGTCACCCGGCACATCGGTACCGCGCGGGCTGGTGTCCGGGGCGACGATGATCAGCCCCAGCTCGGCGGCCAGGCGATGGGCACCGGCCTTCTGCATGAAGTTCTCGTCGCTGCAGGTCAGCCCCGACAGCCAGTACAGCACCGGCAGCTTCGTGCCCTGCTCGGCCTGGGGCGGCAGGTAGACGGCGAAGACCATGTCGCAGTTGAGCGTGGTGGAGCGGTGGCGATAACGCTTGTGCCAACCGCCAAAGCTCTTGTTGCTGGAAACGATTTCAAGGGTCATTGAACGGACTCCGTCCGAGCGGTGAGCCAGAAGCTGGAAGCTCGAAGCTCGAAGCAAAAGGCTTCGTTACCTCCAGCTTCAAGCTTCAGGCTTCTAGCTGGCTCAGTAATGAATGACGGTGCGGATGCTCTTGCCTTCATGCATCAGGTCGAAGGCTTCGTTGATGCGGTCCAGCCCCATGGTGTGGGTGATGAAGGTATCCAGCGGGATCTCGCCCTTCTCGGCCTTTTCCACATAGCTCGGCAGCTCGGTGCGGCCTTTCACGCCGCCGAAGGCCGAACCGCGCCAGACGCGACCGGTCACCAGTTGGAACGGACGGGTGCTGATCTCCTGGCCGGCACCGGCGACACCGATGATCACCGACTCGCCCCAGCCCTTGTGGGCGCACTCGAGGGCGGCGCGCATCAGTTGCACGTTGCCGACGCACTCGAACGAATAGTCGACGCCGCCGTCGGTCAGCTCGACCACCACGTCCTGGATCGGCTTGTCGTGGTCCTTCGGGTTGATGAAGTCGGTCGCGCCCAGCTCACGGGCCACATCGAACTTGGCCGGGTTGATGTCGATGGCAATGATGCGCGAGGCCTTGGCCATCTTGGCGCCGATGATCGCCGCCAGGCCGATGCCACCCAGGCCGAAGATGGCCACGGTGGCGCCCTCCTCCACCTTGGCGGTGTTGAGCACCGCGCCGATGCCGGTGGTCACGCCGCAACCCAGCAGGCAGACCTTCTCCAGCGGCGCTTCCTTGGGAATCTTCGCCAGGGAAATTTCCGGCACCACGGTGTACTCGGAGAAGGTCGAGGTGCCCATGTAGTGGTAGATCGGCTGGCCGTTGTAGGAGAAACGGCTGGTGCCGTCGGGCATCAGGCCCTTGCCCTGGGTGGCGCGCACCTTCTGGCACAGGTTGGTCTTGCCCGATTTGCAGAACTTGCACTCGCGGCATTCGGCCGTATAGAGCGGGATCACGTGGTCGCCCACAGCCAGGGAGGTCACGCCCTCACCCACCGCCTCGACGATGCCGCCACCTTCGTGGCCGAGGATGCAGGGGAACGCGCCTTCGGAATCCGCACCGGAGAGGGTGTAGGCGTCGGTGTGGCAGACGCCGGTGGCAACGATGCGCACCAGCACTTCGCCGGCTTTCGGCGGAGCGACGTCCACTTCAACGATCTGCAGGGGTTTGCCGGCCTCGAAGGCAACGGCGGCGCGCGACTTGATCATGGTGACTCTCCAGTGGATTTAACGATGGCAGGGAGTGTAGATGAGCGCTCAATGGTAAATAATCCGCCACAAAGCAAAACATTATTGCTGCAAAGGGATAATCGATGAGCCGCTGGGAAGGACTGGATGAATTCGTCGCCGTGGCCGAGACCGGCCGCTTCACCGCTGCCGCCGAGCGCCTGGGACTGTCCTCGTCCCATGTCAGCCGCCAGGTGGCGCGGCTGGAAGAGCGCCTGCAGACCCGCCTGTTCTATCGCAGCACACGCAAGGTCGCGCTGACCGAAGCCGGACAGACCTTCCTGCAGCACTGCCAGCGCCTGGTGGATGCACGCGACGAAGCCTTGCGCGCGGTCAACGACCTCACCGGCGAGCCCAAGGGGCTGCTGCGCATGACCTGCGCCGTCGCCTACGGCGAGCGCTTCATCGTGCCCCTGGTGAATGAGTTCATGGCCCGGCACCCGCAGTTGCGGGTGGAGATCGAGCTGAGCAATCGCCCGCTGGACCTGGTCCACGAGGGCCTGGACCTGGCCATCCGCCTCGGTCGCCTGCAGGATTCGCGGCTGGTGGCCACGCGCCTGGCGCCCCGGGTCATGTACCTGTGTGCCGCGCCCTCCTACCTGGAACGCTACGGTCGCCCCCACAGCCTGTCGGAGCTCGGCCGGCACAACTGCCTGATCGGCAGCTCAGACCAGTGGAGCTTCCTCGCCGAAGGGCGGGAACAGACGGTACGGGTGCAAGGCAACTGGCGCTGCAACAGTGGCGAGGCGGTGCTGGATGCGGCGCTGCGAGGCTTCGGCCTGTGCCAGCTGCCGGACTATTACGTGCTGGAGCACCTGCAGAACGGCCGGCTGGTTTCACTGCTGGAGCAGCATCAGCCGCCGAACACGGCAGTCTGGGCGATTTATCCACAGCAGCGTCACCTGTCGCCCAAGGTGCGCCAATTGGTGGATCTGCTGAAGGAAGGCCTGGCGAGCCACCCGGCCTATCGCGATCAGTGCCGGCCGGCCCAGCGCTGACGCAGCCAGTCGAGGTCTTCCGGGCGGGTGACCTTGAGGTTGTCCGCACGCCCTTCGATCAGGCGCGGCGACTGCCCCGACCATTCGATGGCCGAGGCCTCGTCGGTCACGGCGACGCCTGAGACCAGGGCATCGGCCAGGGAGCGATGCAGGCTGCCAAAGCGGAACATCTGCGGCGTATAGGCCTGCCAGATGACGCTGCGGTCGACGGTCTCGGCCACACGACCATCAGGCCCGGCACGCTTCAGGGTGTCGCGCGCCGGCACCGCCAGCAGGCCGCCGATAGCGTCATCGGCCAATTCGGCCAGCAGCAGGTCGAGATCACCGCGCGACAGGTTGGGCCGGGCAGCGTCGTGCACCAGCACCCAGTCATTCGGGCGTGCGCCCAATTCGTCCAGGCGCAGCAGCGCCTTGAGCACGGTATCGGCACGTTCCTTGCCGCCATCCACCCGCTCGATGCGCGAATCGCTGGCGCAATCCAGTTCGGGCCAGTACGGGTCATCGACGGACAGGCCGACCACCACGCGCTTGAGGTTCGGATGGTCGAGGAAGCAGGCGAGGCTGTGTTCGAGGATGGTCCGCCCGGCCAGTTCCAGGTACTGCTTGGGGCGGTCGGCACGCATCCGGGCGCCGACGCCGGCGGCCGGGATCACGGCCCAGAAGGCGGGGAGTTCGGGGGTATTCATTCGGCCAGCTGGTAGAGGGTCTCGCCCTCTTTGACCATGCCCAGTTCGTGACGCGCGCGCTCTTCCACGGTCTCCATGCCCTTCTTGAGCTCGGAAACTTCGGCCTCGAGGATGCGGTTACGTTCCAGCAGGCGTTCGTTCTCGCCCTTCTGGTCGGCGATCTGCCGCTCGAGGTCCGTCACCTGCGCCAGGCTGCCGTCGCCCACCCACAGGCGATACTGCAACCCGGACAAGGCCAGGATCAGTACGACGAACAACCAGTAAGGGGATTTGGCCATCGAAAAAGAGGTTTCCATACGAAAAGGGCAGCTTTCGCTGCCCTTTTTATCATCCCCGGCTTAGCCGCGGAACTCGGCACGACCACGGTAAGGCGCCTTTCCGCCCAGTTGCTCTTCGATGCGCAGCAGCTGGTTGTACTTGGACACGCGGTCGGAACGGCACAGGGAGCCGGTCTTGATCTGGCCGGCGGCGGTGCCTACGGCCAGGTCGGCGATGGTGCTGTCCTCGGTTTCACCGGAGCGGTGGGAGATCACCGCGGTGAAGCCAGCGGCCTTGGCCATCTGGATGGCTTCCAGGGTTTCGGTCAGCGAGCCGATCTGGTTGAACTTGATCAGGATCGAGTTGCCGATGCCCTTCTCGATGCCTTCCTTGAGGATCTTGGTGTTGGTGACGAACAGGTCGTCGCCCACCAGCTGGATCTTCTCGCCGATCTTGTCGGTGAGGATCTTCCAGCCAGCCCAGTCGGACTCGTCCAGGCCGTCTTCGATGGAGATGATCGGGAAGCGCTCGGTCAGGCCTTTCAGGTAGTCGGCGAAGCCTTCGGCGTCGAACGACTTGCCTTCACCGGACAGGTTGTACTTGCCGTCTTCGAAGAATTCGCTGGCAGCGCAGTCCAGGGCCAGGGTCACGTCGGTGCCCAGCTTGTAGCCGGCATTGGCGACGGCTTCGGCGATGGCGGCCAGGGCGTCTTCGTTGGAGGTCAGGTTCGGGGCGAAGCCACCTTCGTCACCCACGGCGGTGTTCAGGCCACGGGCCTTCAGCACGGCTTTGAGGTGGTGGAAGATCTCGGTGCCCATGCGCAGGCCATCGGAGAAGGTCTTGGCGCCAACTGGCTGGACCATGAACTCCTGGATGTCGACGTTGTTATCGGCGTGCTCGCCACCGTTGATGATGTTCATCATCGGCACCGGCATGGAGTACTGGCCCGGGGTGCCGTTGAGGTTGGCGATGTGCGCGTACAGCGGCAGGTCCTGGTCCTGGGCGGCGGCCTTGGCGGCGGCCAGGGACACGGCGAGGATGGCGTTGGCGCCCAGGGAGGCTTTGTTCTCGGTGCCGTCGAGGGCGATCATCGCCTGGTCGAGTGCTTTCTGGTCGACCGGGTCTTTACCCAGCAGCAGGCTGCGGATCGGGCCGTTGATGTTGGCAACGGCTTTCAGCACGCCCTTGCCCATGTAGCGGCTCTTGTCGCCATCGCGCAGCTCGAGGGCTTCACGGGAACCGGTGGAGGCACCGGACGGCGCGCAGGCGCTGCCGACGATACCGTTGTCCAGGATCACATCCGCCTCGACGGTGGGGTTACCGCGGGAATCCAGGACTTCACGGCCCTTGATGTCGACGATCTTTGCCATTGTTGTTAGCACTCCAAAGTTGACGATGACGCTGCAGCGGAATTAGAGGGGCGGCGCGGGCGGACGTTCACTTGGGCAGATCCGCCCTTGATCTGACCGATCGGTCAGATAACGCGCGCCCGGCACTTTACCGGAGATTTGCCCGTTCAGGCAGTCTCGATCGGCGGAAAACTCTTGACCAGATCATCCAGCTGCTTGAGCTGGGCGAGGAACGGTTCCAGCTTGTCCAGGCGCAGGGCGCAGGGGCCGTCGCACTTGGCGTTGTCCGGATCCGGGTGCGCCTCCAGGAACAGGCCGGCCAGGCCCTGGCTCATGCCGGCCTTGGCCAGGTCGGTGACCTGGGCGCGGCGGCCACCGGCGGAGTCGGCGCGACCACCCGGCATCTGCAGGGCATGGGTGACGTCGAAGAACACCGGGTACTGGAACTGCTTCATGATGCCGAAGCCGAGCATGTCCACCACCAGGTTGTTGTACCCGAAGGAGGAACCGCGCTCGCAGAGGATCAGCTGGTCGTTACCCGCCTCTTCGCATTTGGCCAGGATGTGTTTCATCTCCTGGGGCGCGAGGAACTGGGCTTTCTTGATGTTGATCACCGCACCGGTCTTCGCCATCGCCACGACCAGGTCGGTCTGGCGGGAGAGGAAGGCCGGCAGCTGGATGATGTCGCAGACTTCGGCGACGGGCGCGGCCTGATGCGGCTCGTGCACGTCGGTGATGATCGGCACGCCGAAGGTCTTCTTCACTTCCTCGAAGATCTTCAGGCCCTCTTCCAGGCCGGGGCCGCGGAAGGAGCTCACCGACGAGCGGTTGGCCTTGTCGAAGCTGGCCTTGAAGACGTAGGGGATACCGAGCTTGTCAGTGACCCTGACGTATTCCTCGCAGACCTTCAGTGCCAGGTCGCGGGACTCCAGCACGTTCATGCCGCCGAACAGCACGAAGGGCTTGTCGTTGGCGATCTCGATGTCACCGACGCGGATGATCTTCTGCGCCATGGGTCAGGCCTTCTTCGCTTTCTGCGCCAGGGCGGCGTTGACGAAGCCGCTGAACAGCGGGTGACCGTAACGCGGCGTGGAAGTGAACTCCGGGTGGAACTGGCAGGCGACGAACCAGGGATGATCCGGAGCCTCGACCACTTCGACCAGGGCGCCGTCGCCGGAGCGACCGGTGATCTTCAGCCCCGCTTCGCGCAGTTGCGGCAGCAGGTTGTTGTTCACTTCGTAACGGTGGCGGTGGCGCTCGACGATCTCGTCCTTGCCGTAGCAGGCATGCACCAGGGAGCCGCTTTCCAGCTGGCAGGCCTGGGCGCCAAGGCGCATGGTGCCGCCCAGGTCGGACGCCTCGGTACGGATCTCGGTGGCACCGGTGGCATCTTCCCACTCGGTGATCAGGCCCACGACCGGGTGGCCGCTGGCCTTGTCGAATTCGGTGGAGTTGGCGTCGGTCCAGCCCAGCACGTTGCGGGCGAACTCGATGACCGCCACCTGCATGCCGAGGCAGATGCCCAGGTAGGGGATCTTGTTCTCGCGTGCGTATTTAACGGTGGTGATCTTGCCTTCCACGCCACGCAGGCCGAAACCGCCGGGAACCAGGATGGCGTCGACGCCTTCCAGCAGGCTGGTGCCCTGGTTCTCGATATCTTCGGAATCGATGTAGCGCAGGTTGACCTTGGTGCGGTTCTGGATGCCGGCGTGGCTCATCGCTTCGATCAGCGACTTGTACGCGTCCAGCAGCTCCATGTACTTGCCGACCATGGCGATGGTGACGTCCTTCTCCGGGTTCAGCTTGGCATCGACGACGCGATCCCATTCGGAGAGGTCGGCACCGCCACACTGCAGGCCGAAGCGCTCGACGACGAAGTCGTCCAGGCCCTGAGCATGGAGCACGGAAGGAATCTTGTAGATGGTGTCGACGTCCTGCAGGGCGATGACCGCGCGCTCTTCCACGTTGGTGAACAGGGCGATCTTGCGACGCGAAGACAGGTCGACTTCATGGTCGGAGCGGCAGATCAGTACGTCGGGCTGCAGACCGATGGAGCGCAGTTCCTTCACCGAGTGCTGGGTCGGCTTGGTCTTGGTCTCGCCGGCAGTGGCGATGTAGGGGACCAGGGTCAGGTGCATCAGCATGGCGCGCTTGGCGCCCACTTCCACGCGCAGTTGGCGGATGGCCTCGAGGAAGGGCTGGGACTCGATGTCACCCACGGTGCCGCCGATCTCGACCATCGCGACGTCGGCATCGCCGGCGCCCTTGATGATGCGACGCTTGATCTCGTCGGTGATGTGCGGGATGACCTGGATGGTGGCGCCCAGGTAGTCACCACGGCGCTCCTTGCGCAGCACGTCCTCGTAGACGCGGCCGGTGGTGAAGTTGTTGTTCTGGGTCATGGTGGTGCGCACGAAGCGCTCGTAGTGGCCCAGGTCGAGGTCGGTCTCTGCGCCGTCCTCGGTGACGAACACTTCACCGTGCTGGAAGGGGCTCATGGTGCCGGGATCGACGTTGATGTACGGATCCAGCTTGAGCATGGTGACCTTCAGCCCCCGCGCTTCCAGAATGGCGGCCAAGGATGCCGAGGCGATGCCTTTCCCCAATGAAGAAACAACACCACCCGTGACGAAGATGTAGCGCGTCATGAAAAACCCTAGAAGTCTGCGTTTAGGCGGAAGGCCGCCGGGGAGAGCGAAGTAAGGCCGAAGCCTGCAATCTGGAACAGTGCCAAAACGGCAAACTCCCGCCGACTCCGAAGGAATCAGCAAGAGCTCTGTAAGACGGGAGCGTAGTCTACCGGAAAGACCCTTTCAGCTCAAACCTTGGTCATTCGTCGGCGGTGTCCAGCGCAGTCGCCAGCGCGCATCCGCAGGTCCGGCGAGGCCCGGGAGATTGGCCACGGCAAGCAGTTCACCGCCGCGGTAGAGCAGTGGCAGGCGCCCACGGACGAACGCCGGCAGGCCGCTCTCGTTGAGCAGGCGCTTGAGGTCGCGACGCCCGCGCCCCGCGACATCGAGCACTTCGCCGCCTTGGCGGTAGCGCACCTCGAGCGCGCCTTGCGGGGGCTCGCCGACAAGCTGCAACTGGCCGTTGCCGGGCAACTCCAGCACCTTGCCGGGCTCAGGCCACTGCCCGCCCGCCAACAGCCCCTGCTGCCAACTGCCGGGCAACCACCACAGCCGTCCGTCGGCGCGCCGCAGTTCTCCGCCCTCGAGTTTCCAGACCGGGCTGGCACTGGAGCCGGCATCACGCAAGTCATCCCAGCCCGCCCAGTGCCCGCTGTCCGGCATCGCGGTGAACGCGTTGAGCCAGTGGCGCAGGGCATTGCGCTGCCGGGCCGGAGACAAGCCGATCAACGGCGCCAGCTCCAGGGACGGCAGCAGCAGCCAGGGGAAAGCGCTGTCGGTACGTGCCGCCTGCAAATCCAACTGCGCCAGTTCGCCGAGCAGCGCTTCGCCTTCGGCCAGATGCTCGGCACTGCGGGCGATACTCGACGACACCTGCGGCCAGCGCTCGGCAAGTGCCGGCATGATCCGTTGACGCAAGTAGTTGCGGGAGAATTCGGTGTCATCGTTGGACGGGTCCTCGACCCACTCCAGCCCCAGCTCACGCGCACAGGCTTCGAGTTCAGCGCGAGGCACCTGCAGCAGCGGCCGAAGCAGAACACCATCCCCCAGCACGCGACTGCCCGGCATACCCGCCAGGCCACGCACCCCTGCGCCACGCAGCAGGCGGAACAGCAGGGTTTCCGCCTGGTCGTCACGGTGCTGGGCACTCATCAGCACCTCCCCTGCCCCGAGCCGAGCGATGAAGGCGGCATAACGGGCATCGCGCGCAGCACGCTCCAGGCTGTTGCCCGGCGCCACCCGCACCCGCGCCACATCCAGCGGCACACCCAGCCCGTCGCATATGCGCTGGCAATGGGCAGGCCAGGCCTCTGCAGCGGGCTGCAGGCCGTGGTGAACATGGATGGCGGAGAGAGGTGGCAGGCGCTCGCGTTCGGCGAGGCGCACCAGGAGGTGCAGCAGGACGGTGGAATCCAGCCCTCCGGAGAAGGCCACCCGCCAGGCCGGTGCGTCACGCCAGGGGGCGACGGCAACCAACAGGAGGGATTCGAGCTTCAGGACGAGCGAGTGGCCGCTTGCGGTCACGCGCTCGTCCCCATGGCCGTCAGGCCACGCCATAGCTCATCAGGCGCTCGTAACGACGAGCCAGCAGGTCGTCGGTGTCGAGCTTCTTCAGGGCTTGCAGTTGCGAAGTGAGTTCTGCACGAATCGACGCGGCAGCTACGGCCGGTTCGCGATGGGCGCCACCCAGGGGTTCGCCGATCACCTTGTCGACGATGCCCAGGCCCTTGAGGCGCTCGGCGGTGATGCCCATCGCCTCGGCGGCATCTGGTGCCTTCTCGGCGGTTTTCCACAGGATGGACGCGCAGCCTTCCGGCGAGATCACCGAATAGGTGGAGTACTGCAGCATGTTCAGGCGGTCGCAGACGCCAATGGCCAGCGCACCACCGGAACCACCCTCACCGATGACGGTGGCGATGATCGGGGTCTTCAGGCGCGCCATCACGCGCAGGTTCCAGGCGATGGCTTCGCTCTGGCCACGCTCTTCGGCATCGATGCCCGGGTACGCGCCGGGGGTGTCGATGAAGGTGAGGATCGGCATCTTGAAGCGTTCGGCCATTTCCATCAGGCGGCAGGCCTTGCGATAACCCTCGGGGCGCGGCATGCCGAAGTTGCGGCGTACCTTTTCGCGCACTTCACGGCCTTTCTGGTGGCCGATGATCATCACCGGCTGGTCGTCCAGGCGGGCAACGCCACCGACCAGGGCCGCGTCGTCGGAGAAGTGGCGATCGCCATGCAGCTCGTCGAACTCGGTGAAGATGTGCTCGATGTAATCGAGGGTGTAGGGGCGGCGCGGGTGGCGTGCCAACTGGGCGATCTGCCAGCTGGTCAGGTTGCCGAAGATGCTTTCGGTGAGCGCGCTGCTCTTCTCCTGCAAGCGGGAGATTTCATCGGTGATGTTCAGCGCGTTGTCGTTGCCGACCAGGCGCAGCTCCTCGATCTTGGCTTGCAGGTCAGCGATCGGCTGTTCGAAATCCAGAAAATTCGGGTTCATAGGCTTCCGTCGTGCGCGTGGGGCCAGGCGGCTGGTTCCATTTGACGCCCTACCTTAAAGGAAGGGCGCGTGCGGGTCGAGAAAACGAGGGGCGACCGGGCGCCCCTTCGCTTCAGCGGTAGTGCAGGAAGACGTTGTCGCGCCCGAACTGGTCACGCAATGCCTGAATCAAAGCGTCGGCGGGGTCGATCCGCCACTGCTCACCGAACTGCAGCAACGCCTTGGCACTCGCTCCACTGTAGTCCAGCGTGATCGGGCAGGAGCCACGATGGCGATTGCACAGATCAGCCAGCCAGCGCAGGCGATCGCCCTGCAGGGCGCTGTGGTCGACCTTCATCCGCAGGCTCTCGGCGAGCCCCGTGCGGGCCTCCTCCAGGCTCATCACGCGCTTGGCACGCAGGCGCAGGCCGCCGGAGAAATCGTCGTGGCTGACCTCGCCCTCGACCACCACCAGCGCGTCGGTCTGCAGCAATGCACTGGCGGAGTTGAAGGCATCGGCGAAAAGCGACGCCTCGATGCGACCGGAACGGTCGTCGAGGGTGATGAAGCCCATCTTATCGCCCTTCTTGTTCTTCATCACCCGCAGGTTGACGATCAGGCCGGCGATGGTCTGGGTGTCACGCGCAGGCTTCAGCTCGACGATGCGCTGGCGGGCGAAGCGACGCACCTCGCCTTCGTATTCGTCGATCGGGTGCCCGGTGAGGTAGATCCCCAGGGCATCCTTCTCGCCCTTGAGCCGCTCCTTGAGGGACAGCTCCTTGGCGTTGCGATGGTTGGCGTACATGTCCGCTTCGGGTTCGGCGAACAGGCCGCCGAACAGGTCCATGTGTCCGCTGTCGTGGCTGCGCGCCGTCTGCTCGGCAGCCTGGATGGCTTCCTCCATGGACGCCAGGAGCACCCCGCGGTTGCGGTCGATGCCCGCCTGGTAGGCCTTGGGCTCTTCGCTGAAGAACGGGCCGAGGCGATCCAATGCGCCGCCTCGGATCAGGGCGTCCAGGGTGCGCTTGTTGACGCGCTTGAGGTCGATGCGGTTGCAGAAGTCGAAGAGGTCCTTGAACGGGCCACCTTCGGCGCGGCATTCGGTGATCGCCTCAACGGGGCCCTCGCCCACACCCTTGATGGCGCCCAGGCCGTAGATGATCTGCCCGGCGTCATCGACGGTGAAGCGGTATTCGGAGTTATTCACGTCCGGCGCGACGATGCGCAGCTTCATGTTCCGGCACTCTTCGATCAGCGTCACCACCTTATCGGTGTTGTGCATGTCCGCCGTGAGTACCGCAGCCATGAAGGGCGACGGGAAGTGCGCCTTGAGCCAGGCGGTCTGGTAGGAGACCCAGCCGTAGGCTGCCGAGTGGGATTTGTTGAAGCCGTAGCCGGCGAACTTTTCCACCAGGTCGAAGATGTTGCCCGAGAGGTTCTCGTCGATACCGTTGCTGGAGCAGCCTTCGATGAAGCCGCCACGCTGCTTGGCCATCTCCTCGGGCTTCTTCTTGCCCATGGCACGGCGCAACATATCCGCGCCGCCGAGGGTGTAGCCCGCCATCACCTGGGCAATCTGCATCACCTGTTCCTGGTACAGGATGATGCCGTAGGTGGGCTTGAGCACGGGCTCGAGGCCCGCGTACTGGTAGTCCGGGTGCGGGTAGGACAGCTCGGCCCGACCGTGCTTGCGGTTGATGAAGTCGTCCACCATGCCCGATTGCAGCGGGCCCGGGCGGAACAGCGCCACCAGGGCGATCATGTCTTCCAGGCAGTCGGGCTTGAGCTTCTTGATCAGCTCCTTCATGCCGCGGGATTCGAGCTGGAAGACCGCGGTGGTCTCCGCCTTCTGCAGCATGTCGTAGGTTTTTTTGTCATCCAGCGGGATGCGGTCGATATCCACCAGGGGCTTGCCTTCCTTGACCCGCTCCCGGTTGATCATCTCCATGGCCCACTTGATGATCGTCAGCGTACGCAGGCCGAGGAAGTCGAACTTCACCAGGCCGGCAGCTTCAACGTCATCCTTGTCGAACTGGGTCACCAGGCCGCCACCCTCCTCGTCACACGCGATGGGCGAGAAGTCGGTGAGCTTGGTCGGCGCAATCACCACGCCACCGGCGTGCTTGCCGGTACCACGGGTGATGCCTTCGAGCTTCAAGGCCATGTCCCAGATTTCCTGGGCTTCCTCGTCGACCTTGAGGAAGTCGCGCAGCGCCTCCTCCTGATTGAAGGCGGCCTCCAGGGTCATGCCCACTTCGAAGGGAATCATCTTCGACAGGCGATCGGCCAGGCCGTAGGACTTGCCCTGCACCCGCGCCACATCGCGCACCACCGCCTTGGCCGCCATGGAGCCGAAGGTGATGATCTGGCTTACCGCGTTGCGCCCGTATTTGTCGGCCACGTAGTCGATCACGCGGTCACGGCCGTCCATGCAAAAGTCGACGTCGAAGTCCGGCATGGAGACCCGCTCGGGGTTGAGGAAGCGCTCGAACAGCAGGTCATAGGCCAGCGGGTCAAGGTCGGTGATCTTGAGTACGTAAGCCACCAGGGAGCCGGCACCCGAGCCCCGACCAGGGCCCACCGGCACGTCGTTGTTCTTGGCCCACTGGATGAAGTCGGCAACGATCAGGAAGTAACCGGGGAAGCCCATCTGGATGATGGTGCCCAGTTCGAACTCCAGCCGGTCGATGTAAAGCTGGCGCTTTTCCTCGTAGTCGGGCGTGGTGTCCTTGGGCCAGAGCACCTTGAGGCGTTCTTCCAGCCCCTCGTAGGAGGCGTGGCGCAGGTAGTCGTCGATGCCCATGCCGTTGGGCGTCGGGAAGTCGGGCAGGAAGTGCTTGCCCAGCTGCACCTCGATGTTGCAACGCTTGGCGATCTCGACGGTGTTCTGCAGCGCCTCGGGAATGTCGGCGAACAGCTCGGCCATCTCCTCCGGGGACTTCAGGTACTGCTGGTCGGAGAAGTTGCGTGGCCGGCGCGGATCGTCAAGGACGCGGCTCTCGCCGATGCAGACGCGGGTCTCGTGAGCATCGAAGTCGCCGGGCTTGATGAAGCGCACGTCGTTGGTCGCCACCAGCAGGGCACCACAGCGGTCTGCCAGGGCGACGGCTGCGTGCACGTGCTCCTCATCGTTGACCCGGGAGGTGCGCTGCAGCTCCAGGTAGAAGCGATCGGGGAAAACGGCCTGCCACTCGGCCAGCAAGGCCTCGGCCCCCGCCTGGTCGCCGTTGAGCAGCGCCATGCCAATCTCGCCCTCCTTGGAACCAGAGAGGGCGATCAGGCCTTCGGCGGCCTCCTTCACCCAGTCGCGCTGGATGATCACCAGGTCGTTGCTCTGGCCTTCCGACCAGCCCCGGGACACGAGTTCGGTAAGGTTGCGATAACCCTTGGCGTTCATCACCAGCAGGGTCATGCGCGTCAGCGGGCCGTCCTCATAAGGGCTGGCCAGCCAGATGTCGGCGCCGCAGATCGGCTTGATGCCACCGCCCATGGCCGCCTTGTAGAACTTAACCAGGGAGCACATGTTGCTCTGGTCGGTGACCGCGACGGCGGGCATACCGGCCCCCGCAACGGCCTTGATCAGGGGCTTGACCCGTACCAGGCCGTCGACCAGGGAGTATTCGGAATGCAGACGGAGATGGACGAAGGCGACAGTCATGGCGGTCCTATTCAAAACGCAAAAACGGCAAGGCCGGGATTGTACAGCGGAAGCGGCAGCAGGCTTCAAGTCGGAAACGGCCGCTTGCCGGAACGTGCTCCGGCAGGCCGATCAAATGAGGATCAGGCGGGCTGACGAGCGTCAGTCGGCGCCTTCGATCACCGCCCGTACCGGCGCGAATGAGCGCCGGTGAATGGGCGTAGCGCCCAGGCGGCGCAAGGCTTCCAGATGCACGGGAGTGGGGTAACCCTTGTGCCCGCCCATGCCGTAGCCGGGGTACAGCGCGTCCAGTTCCTGCATCTCGCGGTCACGGCTGACCTTGGCCAGGATCGAGGCAGCGGCGATGGCCGGCACCTTGGCGTCGCCCTGGATCACCGGTGCGCTGGGCACGGCGAGCTTCGGGCAGCGGTTGCCGTCGATGAGCGCCAGTTTCGGGGTGATGCTCAGCCCTTCGACCGCACGCTGCATAGCCAGCATGGTGGCGTGGAGGATATTCAGGCGATCGATCTCCTCCACCTCGGCGCGGGCAATGCACCAGGCCAGGGCCTTCTCGCGGATCTCGTCGAACAACGCCTCACGGCGTGCCTCGGTGAGCTTCTTCGAATCATTGAGGCCAAGAATGGGGCGCGCGGGATCGAGGATCACCGCAGCGGTGACCACGGGGCCGCAAAGCGGGCCACGGCCCACCTCGTCGACGCCGGCAACCAGTTCTTCCACCAGGGCGAAATCCAGTCCGAGTTGCATCAGCGGCTCCCTATCAGCTCGAGTACTGCACTGGCCGCTTCCTTGGAAGCGTCGAGGCGCAGAGTACGATGGATCACGTCGAAGCCCTCGGTCTGCACATCACCGCCATCGAGCAGCGGCACCAGCGTCTGCGCCAGCGCCTCCGCCGTGGCCGCGTCCTGCAGCAACTCGGGAACCAGCAGGCGCTGGGCCAGCAGGTTGGGCAGCGAAACATAGGGGCTTTTCACCAATCGCTTGAGGATGCGATAGGTCATGGGGGCAACCTTGTAGGCCACCACCATCGGGCGCTTGTACAGCAAGGCTTCCAGGGTCGCGGTACCCGATGCGATCAACACCGCGTCGCAGGCCGCCAGGGCCTGGTGCGAGCGGCCATCGAGCAGCGTCAGCGGCAGGTTCCGGCCCGCCAGCATCTGCTCCAGCTGCTGGCGTCGAGCGGGGCTGGCGCACGGCAGTACGAAGTGCAGGCCCGAACGCATGGAACGCATGCGCTCGGCAGCATCGAGGAACAGGCTGCCGAGCTTGCCCACCTCGCCGCCCCGGCTGCCGGGCATCAGCGCAACCAGCGACACATCCTCCGGGACGTCGATGGCCGCGCGGGCGGCGGCACGGTCGGCCTGCAACGGAATGGTGTCGGCGAGCGGGTGCCCGACGAAACGCACGGGCACCTGATGGGCCTCGTAGAACTGCGCCTCGAAGGGGAACAGGGTGAGCATCAGGTCGCAGCCTTCACGAATCTTCAGCACGCGCTTCTGCCGCCAGGCCCACACGGAGGGGCTGACGTAATGCACGGTGCGAATGCCGGCGCGACGCAACTTGAGCTCGACGCCCAGGTTGAAGTCGGGGGCGTCAATACCGATGAAAACGTCCGGGCGTGCGTCGATCAGGGTGGCGATCAGCCGCTTGCGACGGCGCAGCAGCTCAGGCAGGCGGCCGAGTACCTCGACCAGCCCCATCACCGCGAGACGCTCCATGGGGAAATAGGAAACCAGCCCTTCGGCCTCCATCAACGGTCCACCGACGCCAATGAATTCGGCATCGGGGTGACGGGCTTTGAGGGCTTGCATGAGGCCGGAGCCGAGAATGTCGCCGGACGCCTCGCCGGCGACCAGCGCGATGCGCAATGGACGGGTCATGGGCTCAGCGGGTGATGCCGCGGGTCGAGGACTGGATCGAGTCGCGGAACACCGCAACCTCGGGGAACTGTTCGGAGGATTCGGCCAGCTCGGCGAGCGCCTGCTCGACGGTCAGCCCCTGGCGGTAGACCACCTTGTAGGCACGGCGCAGGGCCTGGATCGCCTCGGCGGAGAAACCACGACGGCGCATGCCCTCGAAGTTCATGCTGCGCGCCTCGGCGGGGTTGCCGAACACGGTGACATAGGCCGGAACATCTTTGCCGATGGCGGTGCCCATGCCGGAGAAGCTGTGGGCGCCGATGCGGCAGAACTGGTGGACCAGGGTGAAGCCGGAGAGGATCGCCCAGTCATCCACATGGACATGGCCCGCCAGCGCGGTGTTGTTGACCAGGATGCAATGATTGGCGATCACGCTGTCGTGGCCGATGTGCACATAGGCCATCAGCAGGTTGTGGTCGCCAATGGTGGTTTCGGATCGGTCCTGCACGGTACCCCGGTGGATGGTGACGCCTTCGCGGATCACATTGTGATCGCCGATCACCAGCCGGGTGGGCTCGCCCTTGTATTTCAGGTCGGGCGTGTCCTCGCCTACCGAAGAAAACTGGTAGATGCGATTGTGCTTGCCGATGCGGGTCGGGCCCTTGATCACTACATGGGGGCCGACCACGCTACCCTCGCCGATTTCCACATCGGGTCCAATGATCGACCAGGGGCCGACCTGGACGTCATCCGCCAGCCGAGCTGACGGATCGATGATGGCGCGAGGGTCGATCAAACTCATAATTTGCGTTCCGCACAAATGATTTCGGCCGAGCAGACTTCCTTGCCATCGACACTGGCCTGGCACTCGAACTTCCAGATGCTGCGCTTGACGCTGCGGAAGCTGGCTTCGAGGATCAGCTGGTCACCCGGCAGCACCGGCTGGCGGAAGCGCAGCTTGTCGGAGCCGACGAAGTAATACAGGGTGCCGTCGGCCGGCTTCACGTCGAGCATCTTGAAACCGAGAATGCCGGCAGCCTGGGCCATCGCTTCGATGATCAGCACGCCCGGCATGATCGGGTGTTCGGGGAAGTGGCCGTTGAAGAATGGCTCGTTGATGCTGACATTCTTGTAGGCGCGAATGCGCTTGCCTTCGATATCCAGATCCACGACCCGATCCACCAGAAGGAAAGGGTAGCGGTGCGGCAGGTATTCGCGAATCTCGTTGATGTCCATCATTTTCCTGGAGCCTTAAAAGGGGATTGGGGATGCGGCGCTGCGCGGGTCACGCATCAGATGAAGCATCCCCGCCCGGGGTCACTGACGCCAGGCGCTTTTCCAGCTGTTGCAGACGACGCGCCATGTCATCCAACTGGCGAATCCTGGCTGCGCTCTTCTTCCAATCCGCCGCAGGTTGCATAGCGGTACCGGAGGAATAGGCACCAGGCTCGGTAATGGAACGGGTGACCATGGTCATGCCGGTGACGAACACGCCATCGCAGACCTCGATATGCCCGACCATGCCGACGCCGCCTGCAATCATGCAGTTGCGGCCGATCTTGGTACTGCCCGAAATGCCCACGCAACCGGCCATAGCGGTGTTGTCACCGATCTGGACGTTGTGGGCGATCATGATCTGGTTGTCCAGTTTCACACCGTTGCCGATCAGGGTGTCGGCCAGGGCGCCACGGTCGATGGTGGTATTGGCACCCACCTCGACATCGTCGCCCAGGGTGACGCCGCCGATCTGCGCGATCTTCTGCCAGACGCCCTTCTCGTTGGCGAAGCCGAAGCCCTCGCCACCGATCACCGCGCCCGACTGGATGACCACACGCTTACCGATGCGGACATCGTGGTAAAGCGTGACTCGCGGCGCCAGCCAGCCACCCTCGCCCACCACGCTGCGGGCACCGATGACGCTGTAGGCGCCAACGGTGACGCCCGCGCCAATCTGCGCACCGGACTCGATCACCGCGCCAGGCCCGATGCTCGCCGACGGATCGACGATGGCATCGGCCGCGACTACCGCACTCGGATGGATACCGGCAGGGGAGACGGGTTTGGGATCGAACAGGTGGGAGAGCCGGGCGTAGGCCAGGTAGGGGTTGGGCACCAGAAGCGCGTCACCGGTGAAGCCTTCGGCATCGGCCGGGGTCAGCAGCACGGCGGCAGCGCGGGTATCGACGAGAAACTTGCGGTACTGCGGATTGGCCAGGAAGGTCAGCTGATCGGGGCCAGCGTCCTGCAGGGTGGCCAATCCGGAGACAACCCTTGCCTCGTCGCCACGCAAGGTGGCGTCGAGACGCTCGGCCAACTGGCCGAGGGTAAAGGTCGGGGCGGTCATATCAGCGCAGTTGGTTCATGCGCTCGATGACCTGGCGGGTGATGTCGTACTGAGGTTTGACATCGATCACCGCACCACGCTCCAGCACCAGGTCGTAGCTGCCCTTCTTCAGGACTTCTTCGACGGCCTGGTCCAGCTTCGGCTTGAGCTGCTTGAGCATTTCGCGATCAGCCACGGCCTTGGCTTCGTTCAGTTCCTTGGACTGGAACTGGAAGTCACGGGCTTTCTGCTTGAATTCGAGCTCCAGGCGTTCACGCTCGGCCTGCTGCATCTTCTCGCCTTCCTTGACCAGGCGATCCTGAATGCGCTTGGCGTCGCTTTCCAGGGTCTTCAGCTTGGTCAGCTGCGGGCCGAACTTCTTCTCGGCATCAACGGCGTACTTCTTCGCCGAATCCGATTCGAGGAGCGCCATCTGATAGTTCAGTACCGCAACCTTCATCTCGGCAAAAGCCGGAGAGGCCATCAGGGCCGCGGCAACCAGAACGATTTGAGTCAACTTACGCACGATGCACTCCTGCAACAAACACTGTTGTCTTCTTGATCAGCAATTAGAAAGTCTGGCCCAGGGAGAACTGGAATACCTGGGTGTCGGCATTGTCCGGCTTCTTCACCGGCATGCCCAGGCTGAAGCTCAACGGCCCCAGCGCGGTGATCCAGGTCAGCCCCACACCCACGGAGCTGGCGAGGTCGCCTGCGTTGATGCTGCTGCAGTTGGTCGCGGTGGACGAGCAACTGGTGTCGAACACGTTACCCACGTCCCAGAACAGCACGGTACGCAGTTGGCGCTGGTCCTTGACGAAGGGCAGCGGGAACAGCAGCTCTACGCCGCCCTGTACCAGCACGTTGCCACCGAAGGGCAACGGATCCTGGTCCGGGTCGGTGATGGTACCTGGGTTTTTACCCTTACTTGGAGTACTGCGCGGGCCGAGGCTGCTGTCTTCGAAGCCACGCACCGAGTTGAAGCCGCCGGCGAAGTAATGCTCGTAGAACGGCAGTTCGGAGGTGGAGCCGTAGCTGTCGCCGTAGCCCAGTTCGGTGTGCCAGCGCAGCGCGGTGTTCTGGCTCAGCGGGGTGAACAGCTGGGCGCGGTAGTCGAGTTTGAAGAACGACAGGTCGCTGCCCGGCAGGGTGCTTTCCAGCACCAGGCTCTGGGAATGACCGCGGTTGGCCAGCACGCCACGGTTCAGTGTGGACTCGGACCAGCCAATGGAGCCCTTGAAGTTCAGGTAGCTGTCGCCTTCCTGGCGGATGAAGTCGAAGATCTCGTCGACGGTGTACAGGCCGGTGTCGATCTCGTCCTGCTGCACGGTCAGGCCGAAGGTCAGGCGCGAGGTCTCGTTGATCGGATAACCAACGCTGACGCCGCCACCGAGGCTGTTCACCGAGTAGCTGGATACGTCGACATCGAGGTCGTCGTAGTCGGTGGTGCGATAGAAGGCGTTGTAGCCCAGGCTCACACCGTCGACGGTCCAGTAGGGGTCGACGAAACCGAAGTTGTAGCGGGTCTGGTACTCGGAGCGGGTCAGACCGATGCTGACCTTGTTACCGGTACCGAGGAAGTTGTTCTGGCTGATCGAGCCACCGAGGATCAGGCCTGCGCTCTGGGCGAAGCCGACGCTGGCGGTGATGGAGCCGGAGGGCTGCTCTTCCACGCTGTAGTTGACGTCCACCTGGTCGTCGGTGCCGGGGACCTGCGGGGTCTCGACGTTGACTTCCTTGAAGAAGCCCAGACGCTCGAGGCGGGTCTTCGACTGATCGATCAGGTAGGTCGACGCCCAGCCACCTTCCATCTGACGCATTTCGCGGCGCAGCACTTCGTCCTCGGACTTGGTGTTGCCACGGAAGTTGATGCGGTTGACGTAGGCACGCTTGCCCGGGTCGACGGCGAAGGTCACGGATACTGTGTGATCCTCATCGTGTGCCTGGGGCACGCCGTTGACGTTGGCGAAGGTGTAACCCTCGTTGCCCAGGCGGCGGGTGATCAGCTCGGACGTGGTGGTCATGATCTTGCGGGAGAAGACCTGACCTTCCTTGACCAGCAGCAGCGCCTTCACTTCCTCTTCAGGGACCTTCAGGTCGCCGGAGAGCTTGACGTCGCGAATGGTGTACTTCTCGCCCTCGTCGACGTTGACGGTGATGTAGACGTGCTTCTTGTCCGGGGTGATGGACACCTGGGTGGAGGAGATGTCCATGTTGATGTAGCCGCGGTCCAGGTAATAGGAACGCAGGCGCTCCAGGTCACCGGAGAGTTTCTCGCGGGCGTACTTGTCATCGTTCTTGAAGAAGGACAGCCAGTTGGTGGTTTTCAGCTCGAAGAGGCCGATCAGGTCCTCATCGGGGAATACCGTGTTGCCCACCACGTTGATGTGCTGGATCGCGGCAACCGTGCCTTCGTTGATGTTGATCTTCAGCGCGACACGGTTGCGCGGCTGCGGGATCACTTCGGCGTCGATCTCGGCGGAGTAACGGCCCTGGGCCACGTACTGGCGCTGCAGTTCGTTACGCACGCCTTCGAGGGTGGCACGCTGGAAGATCTCGCCCTCGGAGAGGCCGGACTGCTTCAGGCCCTTGAGCAGGTCTTCGCTGGTGATGGCCTTGTTGCCCTCGATTTCGATGCTGGAAATCGACGGGCGCTCGACAACGGTGATCACCAGAACGCCGTTGTCACGGCCAAGCTGGATGTCCTGGAAGAAACCGGTCTTGAACAGGGCCCTAGTGGCTTCAACCAAGCGGCGGTCATCCGCCTGATCGCCGACGTTGAGCGGCAGAGCACCGAACACGCTGCCGGCGGATACCCGCTGCAGGCCGTTTACGCGGATGTCGGAGATGGTGAAGGACTCGGCGTGAACTTCGCCGATCATGAGTGCGGCGAGCACCGCAGTTAGCAGCAGGCGTTTCATGAAGTCCTTTTTTATTCCAACTGATAATAAGGAATCTGCCGCGAAGGGCGGCAGATCCGGAATTCAGTGACGCGTTACAGACGACCCAGGTCGTTCACCAGAGCCAATAGCATGACCCCGACGACTAGACTGATGCCGATCTGCACCCCCCACGCTTGCACCCGCTCTGACAGTGGTCGTCCACGCGCCCATTCAATCAGGTAGAACAGCAGGTGCCCCCGTCCAAGACGGGAATTGGCAACAGATTGAGAACCCCCAGGCTTATGCTCAGGTAGGCCAGGAAATTCAGGAAATCTCCCACGCCGGACTGGGCTGAAGCGCCCGCCACTTTAGCAATGGTTATCGGCCCGCTCAAGTTTTTTACCGAGAGCTCGCCGAGCAACATTTTCTTTAGGGAATCCAGAGTTAGCAGGCTCATGGACAAGGTGCGACCCGCTGCCTCACCTATGGCATCCAGCGGACCGAAGCTGACCTCGCGCAGCATCTCTTTCGGCCACTCGCCCGCCTTGACACCCGCACCGAGGAAGCCGCTGTGGGCTTCACCCTCGCCACGCGCACCCAGGGTGACCGGCATCTCGGCGACCTGGCCGTCACGCTCGTAGCGCACGGTGATGCGCTGCCCGGGACGACTGCGGACGAAATCGACCAGTTGCTGCCAGTCGTCGAGCACCTGCCCGTCGAGCGCGCGGATACGGTCACCAGGGCGCAGGCCAGCTGCCTGCGCCGGACCTTCCGGCACCTCGTCCAGCACCGGCGGCATGGCCGGGCGCCAGGGACGGATGCCGAGAGAGCCGATGGGATCGGGCTCGTCGGCGCCCTTCAGCCATTTATCCAGATGGAGCTGCACCGGCGTCTCGGCAGACGAGCCTTCGCCTCGCACCACCAGGTTCAATTCACCGCTTTCACCGAGACGACGCACCAGTTGCAGGTTCACCCCACCCCAGCCGCTGACCGCCTTGCCGTCGATGGAGAGGATTTCCTGCCCCGCCTGCAAGCCACCCTGGGCGGCGATGCTGTCGGGGGCGACCGAACCCACCACTGGGCGCACCTGCTGGGTACCCAGCATGGCCAGGATCCAGAAGAACAGCAGCGCGAGAAGGAAGTTGGCGATGGGGCCGGCGGCGACGATGGCGATGCGCTGGCCGACAGGCTTGCGATTGAACGACTGGTCGATCAGCGCGGCAGGTACCTCCGCCTCGCGCTCGTCGAGCATCTTCACGTAGCCGCCCAGGGGGATGGCGGCGATCACGAACTCGCTGCCCTGGCGGTCATGCCAGCGCACCAGCGGGGTACCGAAGCCGACGGAGAACCGCAGGACCTTGACGCCGCAGCGGCGAGCGACCCAGAAGTGGCCGAACTCGTGGAAGGTAACCAACACACCGAGCGCCACCAGGGTGCCCAGAACCATGTAAAGCGCGCTCATCGTAAACCTCCGGGCTAGCGCCCGTGACGGGCCAGCCAATCCTGCGCCGCAGCGCGTGCACGGGCGTCCGCGAGCAGCACGGCGTCCAGCGTTTCGACCGCCAGCACCGATTCGCGGTTCAGCACCTCGTCGATGATACTCGCGATCTCGGTGAAGCGAATCCGCCGCCCGAGGAAGGCATCCACGGCCACCTCATTGGCGGCATTGAGCATCGCCGGGGCGCTGCCGCCCTCCTCCGCCGCCTGTCGCGCCAGGCGCAGGCAGGGGAAACGGGTTTCATCGGGCTCCTGGAAATCCAGACGGCCAATACGGAACAGATCCAGGGGCGAGACACCGGAATCGATACGCTCCGGCCAGGCCAGGGCATGGGCGATGGGCGTACGCATGTCGGGGTTGCCCAGCTGGGCCAGCACCGAACCGTCGACGTAGTCGACCAGGGAATGAATGACGCTCTGCGGGTGGATCACCACCTCGATCTGCGCCGGGCTTGCATCGAACAGCCAGCAGGCTTCGATCAGCTCGAGTCCCTTGTTCATCATGCTCGCCGAGTCCACGGAGATCTTGCGCCCCATGGACCAGTTGGGATGGGCGCAGGCCTGCTCGGGCGTCACGTCGTGCAACGCGTCCAGCGATGTTTCGCGGAACGGGCCACCGGATGCGGTGAGAAGGATGCGCCGCACACCGACCTGGCCCAGCCCACGGGCGTAGTCGCCGGGCAGGCACTGGAAGATCGCGTTGTGTTCACTGTCGATGGGCAGCAATACGGCGCCACTGTGGCGCACCGCCTGCATGAACAGCGCACCGGACATCACCAGGGCTTCCTTGTTGGCCAGCAGCACACGCTTGCCGGCCTCGACCGCCGCCAGGGTCGGTTTTAGCCCGGCCCCACCGACGATGGCGGCCATGACCGCGTCGACCTCGGGATGGGAGGCGACCTCGCACAGCCCGCTCTCGCCCACCAACACCTCGGTGGTCAGGCCGGCACCCTGCAAGCCGGCCTGCAGATGGCGGGCGGACTCATGGTCGGGCACCACGGCATAGCGCGGGCGGTGCCGCAGGCACAGCGCCTGGAGCTCGGACAGGCGACTGAAACCACTCAGGGCAAAGGCTTCGTAGCGCAGCGGGTGCCGCGCAATGACGTCCAGGGTGCTGAGGCCGATGGAGCCGGTGGCCCCCAGCACGGTAATGCGCTGGGGACGACTCACAGACTGCCCCAGCCCGCGATCCACAGCAGCGCGGCGAACATCGGGATGGCCGCGGTGAGGCTGTCGATACGGTCGAGCACGCCGCCATGGCCAGGCAGCAGGTTGCTGCTGTCCTTGATGCCGGACTGGCGCTTGAACATGCTTTCGGTGAGGTCGCCCACCACCGAAATCAACACCACCAGCGCCGCACCGAGCAAGCCGGCGAGCAGCTCACCGCCCGCCCAGCCGCGGAAGATGCCCACGCCGAGGGTGATCAGCAGGCTGGTGCACAGGCCGCCGATCAGTCCTTCCCAGCTCTTGCCGGGGCTGACGGCCGGAGCCAGCTTGCGCTTGCCGAAGGCCTTGCCGGAAAAATAGGCGCCGATATCGGCAGCCCAGACCAGCACCATCACCGCAAGGATCAGCCAGTTGGCCAGCGGCCACTGCTTGAACAGCACCAGGCCTTGCCAGGCCGGCAGGAGAATCAGCAGGCCGATGACCAGCTTGCCCACAGAGCCACCCCAGTAGCGGCTGCTGGCGGGATAGCCGAGCACCAGCAAGGTCGCTGCCACCCACCAGAGGATGCCGGCAGCGAGAACCCAGGGCGCCAGGGCCGGCACCTGGTAAAGACCGAACAGCAGGGCCGCCACCAGTGCGGCATAACCAACACGGGCAGGCTGGGCGCCGAAACCGGCGAGACGCGCCCATTCCCAGGCACCCAGGCTGACCACCAGGCCGATGAACAGCGCGAAAGCACCGCCATCGAGCAGGAAGAAACCTCCCAGCGCGATGGGCAGCAGCACCAGCGCGGTGATGATTCGTTGTTTCAGCATCGTTAGCGGGCCTCGGCTTCTATCTGTTCGCTGGTCTTGCCGAACCGGCGCTGGCGCATGGCGAAATCGGCCAGGGCCTTGCGCATGGCTTCGTGCTTGAAGTCAGGCCAGAACAGATCGGAGAAATACAGCTCGGCATAGGCCAACTGCCAGAGCAGGAAATTACTGATGCGATGCTCGCCACCGGTGCGGATGCACAGGTCAGGAAGCGGCAGGTCGCCAGTGGCCAGGCAGTTCTGCAACAGCCCGGGAGTGATTTCGTCCACCTGCAGGTGCCCGGCCTGGACTTCACGGGCCAGGCGCTGAGCGGCCTGGGTAATGTCCCATTGGCCACCGTAGTTGGCGGCGATCTGCAGGGTGAAGCGATGCTCGCCGGCGGTCAGCAGCTCGGCTTCACGCATCGCAGCCTGCAACTCGGGGTGAAAGCGCGAACGATCACCGATGATGCGCAAGCGGATCTGGTTGTCGTTCAGGCGCCGCGCCTCCCGGCGCAAGGCCGAGAGGAACAGCTCCATCAGCGCGCCGACCTCTTCGGCCGGGCGCTGCCAGTTCTCACTGGAGAATGCGAACAGGGTGAGCACCTCGACACCGGCCTCGGCGCACACCTCGATAACCGCACGAACGGCGTCGACACCGGCCTTGTGACCGGCGACACCTGGCAGCAGGCGCTTCTTGGCCCAGCGATTGTTGCCATCCATGATGATCGCCACATGACGCGGGATCGCTGGAGAAACGCCTTTCTTTTCCATATGCGGGTGCCGTCAGACAGCCATCAGGTCGTTTTCTTTGCCTTCCAGGCCCTTATCGACCTCAGCGACGAACTTGTCGGTCAGCTTCTGCACGTCATCAGCGGCGCGACGCTCTTCGTCCTCGCTGATCGCCTTTTCCTTCACCAGGTCCTTCAGCTGGGCCAGTGCATCACGACGGATGTTACGCACCGCGACACGGGCGTTCTCGGCTTCGGCACGAGCCTGCTTGGTGTAGCCCTTGCGGGTTTCCTCGGTCAGGGCCGGCATCGGTACGCGGATGGTGGTACCCGCGGTAGCCGGGTTCAGGCCGAGGTCGGAGGTCATGATGGCCTTCTCGACCGCCTGGATCATGCTCTTGTCGAACACGGTCAGGGCCAGGGTGCGGGAATCCTCGGCGGTCACGTTGGCCACCTGGCGCAGCGGGGTATCAGTGCCGTAGTAAGACACCATCACGCTGTCCAGAATGCTCGGGTGCGCACGGCCGGTGCGGATCTTGGCGAAGGCATGACCCAGCGACTCCAGGGTCTTCGTCATGCGTTCCTGCGTGTCCTTCTTGATCTCGTTGATCATTGCTCGCCCTCCTCGATCAGGGTTCCTTCGGCGCCACCCACAACGATGTTCAACAGGGCGCCGGGTTTGTTCATGTTGAAGACCCGCAGCGGCATCTTCTGGTCACGACACAGGCAAATCGCCGTCAAGTCCATCACGCCCAGCTTGCGATCCAGCACCTCGTCATAGGTGAGGTGATCGAATTTCTCGGCGTTCGGATCCTTGAAGGGGTCGGCAGTGTACACGCCATCCACCTTGGTGGCTTTCAATACCACGTCAGCATCGATCTCGATGGCGCGCAGGCAGGCCGCCGAGTCGGTGGTGAAGAATGGGTTGCCGGTGCCGGCGGAGAAGATCACCACTTCGCCACTCTTGAGGTGGCGCATGGCCTTGCGGCGGTCGTAGTGATCGGTCACGCCGACCATGGAGATGGCCGACATCACCAGCGCGGGGATGTTGGAACGCTCAAGGGCGTCGCGCATGGCCAGGCCGTTCATCACGGTGGCCAGCATACCCATGTGGTCGCCGGTGACCCGGTCCATGCCAGCGGCACTGAGGGCGGCACCGCGGAACAGGTTGCCGCCGCCGATGACCAGGCCGACCTGGACGCCGATGCCCACCAACTGACCGATTTCCAGCGCCATGCGGTCCAGGACCTTCGGATCGATCCCGAACTCCTCGGCACCCATCAGGGCTTCGCCGCTGAGTTTGAGCAGAATGCGTTTATAGCGAGGTTGACGACCACTCACCTGCTGAGCCATTACGAGTTCTCCTGCGGCGTATTGAATTCATGGAGCACGGGGCTCCCGCGTTCTGGAGCGTAGCTTCGACTACGCACGCGGCACTTGGTGCCCGCCTGGCGGGCTTGGCCACGGAGCCACCCAAAAGGGCTCCCCAGTTTGACGAAGAGGCCGCGCGCGTGAGCGGGCAGCCTCTTCCAGGGCGACAGCCTAGGCTGTCTTACTGCTTGGTTGCAGCGACTTGAGCAGCAACTTCGGCAGCGAAGTCCACTTCGACCTTCTCGATGCCTTCGCCTACTTCGTAACGTACGAAGGAAACGATCTCGGCGCCGGCTTTCTTGGCCAGGTCACCGACCTTGACTTCCGGATCCTTGACGAACGGCTGCTCGACCAGACTGGCTTCGGCGAGGAACTTGGCGATACGGCCCTTGACCATGTTCTCGACGATGTTTTCCGGCTTGCCGGCGATCTTGTCGGCGTTCAGGGCCAGGAAGATTTCCTTTTCCTTGGCAACAGCTTCTTCGGAAACCTGGGAAGCGTTCAGGAACTGCGGGTTGCTGGCAGCCACGTGCATGGCGATATCGCGAGCCAGTTCGACGCTGCCGCCTTTCAGGCTGACCAGAACGCCGATGCGGTGGCCGTGCAGGTAGGCACCAACGACGTCACCCTCGACGCGGGTCAGGCGACGGATGTTGACGTTTTCGCCAGTCTTGGAAACCAGGGCCAGACGGGCGTCTTCGCGGGAGGCAACCAGCGGAGCGGCGTCGGTCAGCTTCTCTTCGAAAGCCTGGTCGATGGTGGCGGCGACGAAGTTCTTGAAGTCGTCCTGCAGAGCCAGGAAGTCGGTCTGGGAGTTGACTTCGATGATCACGGCGGCCTTGTTGTCGGCAGCAACCTTGACGGCGATGGCGCCTTCGGCAGCGATGTTGCCGGACTTCTTGGCGGCCTTGATGGCACCCGCGGCACGCATGTCGTCGATGGCTTTTTCGATGTCGCCTTCGGCCGCGGTCAGGGCCTTCTTGCAATCCATCATGCCCAGGCCGGTGCGCTCGCGCAGTTCTTTAACCAGGGCTGCAGTAATCTCTGCCATGTTCGCTATCCTCTTGAATAGGTTTTCAACCATTCAGCCCGGCATTCCGGGCAGACAAATATCTAAGGTGGCAAAAAGGGGGCCTAGCCCCCTTCTTGCGCACCGGGTAACGCTAAGCGCGCCGGCCTCAGCCTTCGGCAGCCTCGGAAGCAGCAGCTTCTTCGACGAACTCGTCAGCACCGCCATTGGCGTTCTGACGGCCACGCAGTACGGCGTCAGCCATGGCACCCAGGTACAGCTGAACGGCGCGGATGGCGTCGTCGTTACCAGGGATGATGTAGTCAACGCCTTCCGGGCTGCTGTTGGTATCGACTACGCCGATGACCGGGATGCCCAGCTTGTTGGCTTCGGTGATAGCGATGCGCTCGTGGTCAACGTCAACCACGAACAGAGCGTCCGGCAGGCCGCCCATGTCCTTGATACCACCCAGGCTGCGTTCCAGTTTTTCCAGATCGCGGGTGCGCATCAGCGCTTCTTTCTTGGTCAGTTTGGCGAAAGTGCCGTCCTGAGCCTGACCTTCCAGATCACGCAGACGCTTGATCGACTGACGGATGGTCTTGTAGTTGGTCAGCATGCCGCCGAGCCAGCGGTGATCGACGTACGGGGAGCCGCAACGAGCAGCTTCTTCGCGGACGATCTTGCCAGCGGAACGCTTGGTGCCGACGAACAGAACCTTGTTTTTGCCTGCAGCCAGTTTCTCAACGAAGGACAGGGCCTCGTTGAACATCGGCAGGGTTTTTTCAAGGTTGATGATGTGGATCTTGTTACGCGCGCCGAAAATGAACTTGCCCATTTTCGGGTTCCAGTAACGGGTCTGGTGGCCGAAGTGCACACCGGCCTTCAGCATATCGCGCATATTGACTTGGGACATGATAGTTCCTTGATTAAGTCGGGTTAGGCCTCCACGTACCCCAATCTCCAACCCTTGCGGGCACCCAGAAAATCGTGTCGATACGTGTGTGGGGTTTGTGCTTCAGGACAGGGTTGCCCATAAAGCGGCGCGTTTTATAGCACAGAAATCATCCCGAAGCTATAAGCTCAGAACCCGAAGCGAGAGGCGTCGGGCCTTCTTCCAGCTTCAAGCTTCGGGCTTCCAGCTGTTAAGATTGCACCCTTTATATAGAAACGCTCGAGAACCGCCATGACCGTGACCATAAAGACGCCCGCAGAAATCGAAAAGATGCGCGTGGCAGGCCGCCTGGCCGCCGAAGTCCTGGAGATGATCGGCGAGCACGTCAAACCCGGCGTGACCACCGAAGAACTCGACCGCATCTGCCACGACTACATCGTCAACGTGCAGAAAGCGATTCCCGCCCCGCTCAACTACAAGGGCTTCCCCAAGTCCATCTGCACCTCGATCAACCATGTGGTGTGCCACGGCATTCCCAACGAGAAGGCGCTGAAGGACGGCGACACCCTGAACATCGACGTAACCGTCATCAAGGACGGCTACCACGGCGACACCAGCCGCATGTTCCACGTCGGCAAGGTGCCGGTCTGGGCCGAGCGCCTGTCCCAGGTCACCCAGGAGTGCATGTACAAGGCCATCGAGCTGGTCAAGCCGGGCTGCCGCCTGGGCGACATCGGCGAGGTGATCCAGAAGCACGCCGAGAAGAACGGTTTCTCGGTGGTCCGCGAGTTCTGCGGCCACGGCATCGGCGCGGTGTTCCACGAAGAGCCGCAGATCCTCCACTACGGCCGTGCCGGCACTGGCATGGAGCTCAAGGCGGGGATGACCTTCACCATCGAGCCGATGATCAACCAGGGCCGTGCCGAGACCAAGGTACTGGGCGACGGCTGGACCGCCATCACCAAGGACCGCAAGCTCTCCGCGCAGTGGGAACACACCCTGGTGGTGACCGAGACCGGCTACGAGATCTTCACCCTGCGCAGCGACGACACCATTCCCCGGGTTTCTGCCTGAGTCCTGACCCCGCCCCACAGCTATAAGGAAGGCGACCGATGCCGCAGGTGGATCCCGAACTGTTCGACCGCGGCCAGTTCCAGGCCGAGCTGGCGCTGAAATCCAGCCCCATCGCCGCCTTCAAGAAGGCCATCCGCCAGGCGAAGGAGGTGCTCGACACCCGCTTCGCCAATGGCCGCGACATCCGCCGCCTGGTGGAAGACCGCGCCTGGTTCGTCGACCAGCTCCTGCGCGCCGCCTGGGAGCGCTTCGACTGGAGCGAAGACGCCGACATCGCCCTGCTGGCGGTCGGCGGCTACGGCCGGGGCGAGCTGCACCCCTACTCCGACATCGACCTGCTGATCCTCCTGGACAGCGCCGACCACGAGACCTTCCGCGAATCCATCGAAGGCTTCCTCACCCTGCTCTGGGACATCGGCCTGGAAGTCGGGCAGAGCGTGCGCTCGGTGGACGAATGCGCCGATGAGGCCCGCGCCGACCTGACGGTGGTCACCAACCTGATGGAAAGCCGCACCATCGCCGGCCCGGAAAGCCTGCGCAGGCGCATGCAGGACGTCACCAGCCCCGAGCGCATGTGGCCGAGCAAGGACTTCTTCCTCGCCAAGCGCCAGGAGCAGAAGGCCCGCCACGCCAAGTACAACGACACCGAATACAACCTCGAGCCCAACGTGAAGGGCTCGCCCGGGGGCCTGCGCGACATCCAGACCATCCTCTGGGTCGCCCGCCGCCAGTTCGGCAGCCTCAACCTGCACGCCCTGGTCAAGGAAGGCTTCCTCGTGGAAAGCGAATGCAGCATGCTCGCCTCCAGCCAGGAGTTTCTCTGGAAGGTGCGCTACGCCCTGCACATGCTCGCCGGGCGCGCCGAGGACCGCCTGCTGTTCGACCACCAGCGCAAGCTGGCCGGGCTGCTGGGCTTCCAGGGCGACGATGCCAAGCAGGCCATCGAACACTTCATGCAGAAGTACTACCGCGTGGTGATGGGCGTCGCCGAGCTGAGCGACCTGATCAACCAGCACTTCGAGGAAGTCATCCTGCGCAGCGCCGAGTCGTCGCCCGCGCAGCCGCTCAACAGCCGCTTCCAGCTGCGTGACCGCTACATCGAAGTCACCCACCCCAACGTCTTCAAGCGCACCCCCTTCGCCCTGCTGGAAATCTTCGTGCTGATGGCCCAGCACCCCGAGATCAAGGGCGTGCGTGCCGACACCATCCGCCTGCTGCGCGACAGCCGCCACCTGATCGACGACGACTTCCGCAGCGACATCCGCAACACCAGCCTGTTCATCGAGCTGTTCAAGTCGTCCCAGGGCATCCACCGCAACCTGCGGCGGATGAACCGCTACGGCATCCTCGGCCGCTACCTGCCCGAGTTCGGCCACATCATCGGGCAGATGCAGCACGACCTGTTCCACATCTATACGGTCGACGCCCACACGCTCAACCTGATCAAGCACCTGCGCAAGCTCAAGTGGCCCGAACTGGCGGAGAAGTTCCCGCTCGCCAGCAAGGTCATCGACAAGCTGCCCAAGCCCGAGCTGATCTATATCGCCGGTCTCTACCACGACATCGGCAAGGGCCGTGGCGGCGACCATTCCGAGCTCGGCGCCGTCGACGCCGAAGCCTTCTGCGCCCGGCACCAGTTGCCGGCCTGGGACTCGCGCCTGGTCACCTGGCTGGTGCAGAACCACCTGGTCATGTCCACCACCGCGCAGCGCAAGGACCTCTCCGACCCGCAGGTGATCTTCGACTTCGCCCAGCTGGTCGGCGACCAGACCCACCTCGACTACCTCTACGTACTCACCGTGGCCGACATCAACGCCACCAACCCGAGCCTTTGGAACTCCTGGCGCGCCAGCCTGCTGCGCCAGCTCTACACCGAAACCAAGCGCGCCCTGCGCCGCGGCCTGGAAAACCCGCTGGACCGCGAAGAGCAGATCCGCCAGACCCAGACCGCCGCCATCGACATCCTCGTGCGCAACGGCATCGACCAGGACGACGCCGAGCAACTCTGGTCCCAGCTCGGCGACGACTACTTCCTGCGCCACACCGCCAACGACGTGGCCTGGCACACCGAAGCCATCCTCCAGCACCCGGCCGGCAACGACCCGCTGGTGCTGATCAAGGAAACCGCCCAGCGCGAGTTCGAGGGCGCCACCCAGATCTTCATCTACGCCCCGGACCAGCACGACTTCTTCGCCGTGACCGTGGCCGCGATGAGCCAGCTCAACCTCAACATCCACGACGCGCGGATCATCACCTCCACCAGCCAGTTCACCCTCGACACCTACATCGTGCTCGACACCGCTGGTGGCTCCATCGGCGACAACCCGGCGCGGGTGAAGGAAATCCGCGAGGGCCTGATCGAGGCGCTGAAGAACCCCGACGAGTACCCGGCGATCATCCAGCGCCGCGTACCGCGCCAGCTCAAGCACTTCGCCTTCCCGCCCCAGGTGACCATCTCCAACGACGCCCAGCGCCCGGTGACCGTGCTCGAACTGATCGCCCCCGACCGCCCCGGCCTGCTGGCGCGCATCGGGCGCATCTTCCTCGACTTCGACCTGTCGCTGCAGAACGCCAAGATCGCCACCCTCGGCGAGCGGGTGGAAGACGTATTCTTCGTCACCGACGCCGACAACCAGCCGCTGGCCGACCCAGAGCTGTGCCGGCGCCTGCAGGCCGCCATCGTCTCGCAGCTGTCCGAAGCCAACGCCCAGGGCGTGGACCCGAATCGCATCAGTATCTGAGCGCGCCCGTGCAGCCGCTCGCAGTAGCCAGGAACCACGAATGAACGACGCGCTGAACCACCTGCAGCCCTACCCCTTCGAAAAGCTCCGCGCCCTGCTCGGCGGCGTGCAGCCCGCCGACAAGAAGGCCATCGCCCTGTCCATCGGCGAGCCCAAGCACCGCTCGCCGGACTTCGTCGCCAAGGCCCTGGCCGACAGCCTGGACCAGATGGCCGTGTACCCCACCACCCTCGGCATCCCGGCCCTGCGTGAAGCCATTGCCGCCTGGTGCGAGCGCCGCTTCAAGGTACCGGCCGGCTGGCTCGACGCCGCCCGCCACGTGCTGCCGGTCAACGGCACCCGCGAGGCGCTGTTCGCCTTCACCCAGACCGTGGTCAACCGCGCCGACAACGGCCTGGTGGTCAGCCCGAACCCCTTCTACCAAATCTATGAAGGCGCAGCCCTGCTCGCCGGCGCCGAGCCGCACTACCTGCCCTGCCTGGCGGAGAACGGCTTCAACCCCGACTTCGACGCCGTACCGGCCGAGGTCTGGCAGCGCTGCCAGATCCTCTTCCTCTGCTCCCCGGGCAACCCCACCGGCGCCCTGGTGCCGGTCGAACAACTGAAGAAGCTGATCGCCCTGGCCGACGAACACGACTTCGTCATCGCCGCCGACGAGTGCTACAGCGAGCTGTACTTCGACGAAGCCAACCCGCCCGCCGGCCTGCTCAGCGCCTGCGCCGAACTGGGCCGCAGCGACTTCGCCCGCTGCGTGGTGTTCCACAGCCTGTCCAAGCGCTCCAACCTGCCGGGCCTGCGTTCCGGCTTCGTCGCCGGTGACGCCGCCATCCTCAAGGCCTTCCTGCTGTATCGCACCTACCACGGCTGCGCCATGCCCGTGCAGACACAGCTGGCCAGCATCGCCGCCTGGAACGACGAAGCCCACGTGCGCGCCAACCGCGACCTGTACCGCGAGAAGTACGACGCCGTGCTCGACATCCTCGGTGGCGTACTCGACGTGCAACGCCCGGACGGTGGCTTCTACCTCTGGGCGAAAACCCCGGTGGACGACCAGACCTTCACCCGCGAGCTCTTCGTCCGCGAGCACGTCACCGTGGTGCCCGGCTCCTACCTCTCCCGCGAGGTGGACGGCTTCAACCCCGGCGCCGGCCGCGTGCGCATGGCCCTGGTGGCACCGCTCGCCGAGTGCATCGAAGCCGCCGAGCGCATCCGCGACTTCGTCCGCAGCCTCTGATCCGACTGCCCGGTCAGCGAACGGGCAGGTGTCACAAAGCCGAACATCCAGGCTTGCCCCTTGGTGCAGGGGCCCTGAAAATCCGGCCTCTCATCCAGGGAAGGATGAGCTCGCAGACCCCGGTTGAACCGGGGCTGGCCATCCATGGAGCAGGAGTCAGGATGAAAGTCTTCGAAGTGACCATCACCATCGGCGGCGCGGTCGGCCATGTCATCGTCGGCGGCGGCGTGTTCAACGCCGAAGTACGCGACACCAGCAACGGCCGCACCTCTCTCTACACCGTCTACATGGCCGGCATCGGCGTAGGTCTTCCAGCGTTCCGCGCCACATCCCGCACCTTCCGCTTCAGCGACGATGCCGCCAAGTCCTCCAATAGCTTCGAAGGCTACGGCTACATGGGCGGGGTATCGGCCGAAGTGGGCGCCGGCATCAAGATCGGCGGTGGCATCAAGATCCCCAATGGCCCGATGATCCCCACCAGCGTCTCGACCGACTACGGCGGCGTCGATATCAGCGTGTCCCACAACGTCACGCGCTGGGCACTCTAGGAGTTTCGAATGGACAGCACGCTCCGCCTGGCAATCGGCATCCTCCTGCTCGCCGTCGCGCTCTATCTGCTACTCGCCCCGGGCAAGGTGTCCACTGCCCTCGCGCGCTTCTATGGCCGCTACCCCCTGGTGCGCCTGGCCCCCGAGCGCCAGTTCCAATCGGCGCCGACACTCGTGCGCGCCCTCGGCGCGGCCGTCGCTGTGCTCGGCCTCGCTGTGTTCTTCCTCTGACGGCACCGTGCGCCGCGCAGGCGCCCCACCGGGCAATCCCGCGTGGCATAATCGCCGACCGACGTCGCGCGCCCACGGCTGCGCGCCCCCTTGGTTCACGTGATTCCGAGCTGCCCCATGACCATCACCCTCTACGGCATCAAGGCCTGCGACACCATGAAGAAGGCCCGCACCTGGCTCGACGAGCAGGGTGTGAGCTATGCCTTCCACGACTACAAGGCTTCCGCCATCGACCGCGCCAATCTGCAGAAATGGTGTGCCGAACACGGCTGGGAAACCGTCCTCAACCGTGCCGGTACCACCTTCCGCAAACTCGACGACGCGCAGAAGGCCGATCTCGACCAGGCCAAGGCCATCGAACTGATGCTGGCCCAGCCGTCGATGATCAAGCGACCGGTACTCGACCTGGGCACCCGCACCCTGGTCGGCTTCAAGCCCGAGCTCTACGCCGCCGCCTTCAAGTGACCGCACACCGTCTCGGCACCGCCCGGCAAGCCATCGACCGGACCGCCTGATCCACCTATTCAGAACGAGGAATTCCCATGTCCACCCAACTCTTCAGCGTCGCTTTCGGCGTCGGCACCCAGAACCGCCAGGGCAACTGGCTGGAAGTCTTCTACGCCCAGCCCCTGCTCAAGCCCAGCACCCAGCTGGTCGAGGCCATCACCCCGATCCTTGGCTACAGCGCCGGCAACCAGGCCATCGCCTTCAGCAATGCCCAGGCCGCCGACCTGGCCTCCGCGCTCAAGGAAATCGACCCGGCCCAGTCCGCCCTGCTGACCCGCCTGGCCGAAAGCCAGAAGCCGCTGGTCGCCACCCTGCTGGCCGAAGACGCCGCCCTGACCTCCACCCCGGAGGCCTACCTCAAGCTGCACCTGCTGTCCCACCGCCTGGCCAAGCCCCACGGCCTGAACCTGACCGGCATCTTCCCGCTGCTGCCCAACGTCGCCTGGACCAGCCACGGCGCCGTCGACCTGACCGAACTGGCCGAGCGTCAGCTGGAAGCACGCCTGAAGGGCGAGCTGCTGGAAGTCTTCTCCGTGGACAAGTTCCCCAAGATGACCGACTACGTGGTCCCCGCCGGCGTGCGCATCGCCGACAGCGCCCGCGTGCGCCTGGGCGCCTATGTGGGTGAAGGCACCACCGTGATGCACGAAGGCTTCATCAACTTCAACGCCGGCACCGAAGGCCCGGGCATGATCGAAGGCCGCGTCTCCGCTGGCGTCTTCGTCGGCAAGGGCTCCGACCTGGGCGGCGGCTGCTCCACCATGGGCACCCTCTCCGGTGGCGGCAACATCGTCATCGCCGTGGGCGAAGGCTGCCTGATCGGCGCCAACGCCGGCATCGGCATCCCCCTGGGCGACCGCAACATCGTCGAAGCCGGCCTGTACATCACCGCCGGCACCAAGGTCGCCCTGCTGGACGACCAGAACGCCCTGGTGAAAGTGGTCAAGGCCCGCGACCTGGCCGGCCAGCCCGACCTGCTGTTCCGCCGCAACTCGCAGAACGGCGCCGTCGAGTGCAAGACCAACAAGACCGCCATCGAGCTGAACGAAGCGCTGCACGCGCATAACTAAAGGCAGCTTGAAGCTGAAAGCCTGAAGCCGGAAGTGACCTCGAGAACTTCCGGCTTCCAGCTTCTGGCTTCCAGCACCTGCCGGTCCCAGGCTCATCGCTATGCTTCCGTCCCCTTGGCGCTCCGACTTCCCCGCCCTTTCGGCCCTCGACGCCGAGGGGCAGACCTACCTGGACAGCGCCGCCACCTCGCAGAAGCCCCAGGCGGTGCTCGATGCCCTGCTCGGCTACTACGCCAGCGGCGCAGCCAATGTGCATCGCGCCCAGCACCTGCCGGGCGAGCGGGCGACCCGGGCTTTCGAAGGCAGCCGGACGCGTGTCGCCCACTGGCTGAATGCCGCCCACCCGGCGCAGATTGTCTTCACCCGGGGCGCCACCGAAGCCTTCAACCTGCTGGCCTATGGGCTGGAGCGGCAGCTCGCGCCCGGTGATCGCATCGTCATCAGCGCCCTGGAACACCACGCCAACCTGTTGCCCTGGCAGCAGCTGGCACGCCGTCGCCAGCTCGAACTGTTGGTGCTGCCGCTGGATGCACGGGGCGATATCGACCTTGACCAGGCCCGCCAACTGATCGATTCGCGTACACGCCTGCTCGCCGTCAGCCAGCTGTCCAATGTGCTCGGCCGCTGGCAGCCCCTCGCCGAGCTGCTGGCCATGGCCCGCCAGCAGGGCGCGCTGACCGTGGTGGATGGCGCCCAGGGCGTGGTCCACGGCCGTCATGACGTACAGGCCTTGGGTTGCGACTTCTATGTGTTCTCCGGGCACAAGCTCTACGGCCCGGAAGGCGTCGGCGTGCTCTATGGCCGTGCCGATGCCCTGGCCCGTCTGGAGCATTGGCAGTTCGGCGGCGAGATGGTGCACCGCGCCGACTACCAGGACGCCGACTTCCACAGCGCGCCCCTGGGCTTCGAGGCCGGCACCCCGGCCATCGCCCCGGTGATCGGGCTCGGCGCCGCGCTGGACTACCTCGGCAGCCTCGATGCGGCCGCCGTCACCGCCCACGAGACCGTGCTCCACGCCAAGCTGCTGGCCGGCCTCGCCGCCCGCGACGGTGTGCGCCTGGTGGGCGAGCCCCGGGTGGCACTGGCCTGCTTCGGCGTCGAAGGCGTGCACAACGCCGACCTCGCCCACCTGCTCACCGAACAGGGTATCGCCGTGCGTGCCGGGCACCACTGCGCCATGCCGCTGTACAAGGGGCTCGGCCTCAGTGGCGCGATCCGTGTCTCCCTCGGCCTCTACAACGACAGCGCCGACCTGGAGCGCTTCTTCGTTGCCCTGGACAAGGCCCTGGAGCTGCTGCGATGAACCTGCCACCCGCCGCCTCCGAGGCCCTCGCAGCCTTCACCGGCGCCGGCAGTTGGGAACAGCGTGCACGCCTGCTGATGCAATGGGGCGAGCGCCTGGAACCCCTGGCAGACGAAGAACGCAGCGACGCCAACCGTGTGCATGGCTGCGAAAGCCAGGTCTGGCTGGTCAGTGAAATGAAGGATGGCCAGCGTCACTTCCGCGCCGCCAGCGACGCCCGACTGATCCGCGGCCTGCTGGCCGTGCTCCTGGTACGTGTTCAGGGCCTTGCACTCGAGGAGCTGGCCGCCCTCGACCTCGCCGACTGGTTCACCCAGCTCGGCCTCACCCGCCAGCTCTCCCCTTCCCGCAGCAACGGCCTCAACGCCGTGCTCGAACAGATTCGCAAGACCGCTATGTAGGTCGGGTGCAACCCGACGCAAAGCCGCTACAGCCGGCGGGTTTCACCCGCCCTACGGCCAAGGGCTCATGCGAGTCATCAGCATCGTTGGGTGGGAGCGAATTCATTCGCGATGAGATTCCCGGGATAAGCCTCTAGCCCGCAGCCCGCTCCGACGGCCGCCGCGCACCGGCCACCAGCTTGTCCACGGTCTTGGCCGCAGCGGCCATGCCGAAGCTGGCGGTAACCATCATCACCGCGCCGAAGCCGCCGGCGCAGTCCAGCTTCACGCCCTCACCGACGAAGCTCTTCTGCTGGCACACCGAGCCATCGGGCTTGGGGTAGCGCAGCTGCTCGGTGGAGAACACGCAAGGCACGCTGTAGGTGCGCCCCGCCGTGCGGGAGAAGTTGTAGTCGCGGCGCAGCATGGAGCGCACCTTGGCCGCCAGCGGGTCGTTGAAGGTCTTGTTCAGGTCGGTGACCTGGATCTGCGTTGGGTCCACCTGGCCGCCGGCGCCGCCGGTGGTGACGATCTGGATCTTGCGGCGCTTGCACCAGGCGATCAGCGCCGCCTTGGCCGCCACGCTGTCGATGCAGTCGATCACCGCATCCAGCTCGGGGTGATGTACTCGGCCATGGTCTCGCGGGTGACGAAGTCGGCCACCGCATGCACCACGCAGGCCGGGTTGATGGCGCGAATGCGCTCGGCCATCACCTCCACCTTGGCCCGCCCCACGGCACCGGCGATGGCGTGCACCTGGCGATTGGTGTTGGTGATGCAGACATCGTCCAGGTCGAACAGGGAAATCTCACCAACGCCGGATCGCGCCAGCGCCTCGGCCGCCCAGGAGCCGACGCCACCGATGCCCACCACCGCCACGTGCGCCGCCTGCAGGCGCGCGGCACCCTCCAGGCCATAAAGGCGGGCGATGCCACCGAAACGTTCGTCTGTACTCATGCCTAGCTCCCAACTCGCCAGCCACCTGGCCGGGCGCGCATTATAGGAAGCGTCGACCGCCATCCCAAGCCCGACACCGCTGAATGGTGGGCCATAGATCGGCCCGCTGCCCGCCAGCGCTATAGTCGGCCGATAACAACAAGGGAGCCCAGCATGCGCAATTTCACCTTCTATAACCCCACCCGCATTCATTTCGGCGAAGGCCAGATCGACAAGCTGGCCCGTGAGATTCCCGCCGGCAGCCGGGTGCTGGTCACCCACGGCGGCGGCAGCATCTTCCAGAACGGCGTCTGGCAGCAGGTGGAACAGGCCCTGGCCGGTTATGCGCTGACCCGCTTCGCCGGCATCGAGGCCAACCCGCAATTCGACACCCTGGTAAAAGCCACGGAACTGGCGCGCCGCGAAGGCTGCGACTTCATCCTCGCCGTTGGCGGCGGCTCGGTGATCGACGGCAGCAAGTTCATCGCCGCGGCCCTGTGCCATGACGGCGACCCGCTGGACCTGCTCACCGGCACCCGGGCCAAGGCGGCCGTGCCCATGGGCTGCGTGCTGACCCTTGCCGCCACCGGCTCGGAGAGCAACCCCCACGGCGTGGTCACCCATGTGACGCGCCAGGAGAAGCTGCCCTTCTCCAGCCCCTTGCTGTACCCGCGCTTCGCCATCCTCGACCCGCGCACCACCTTCAGCCTGCCGGCGCGGCAGATCGGCAATGGCGTGGTCGACGCCTTCGTCCACACCCTGGAGCAGTACCTCACCTACCCCGCCGTTGCGCCGCTGCAGGACCGCCAGGCCGAAGGCCTGCTGCTCACCCTTATAGAGGAAGGCCCCAAGGCCCTGGCCAACCCCGAGGACTATGCCGTGCGCGCCAACCTCATGTGGTGCGCCACCCAGGCCCTCAACGGCCTGCTCGGCTGCGGCGTGCCGCAGGACTGGGCGACCCACATGATCGGCCACGAGCTCACCGCCCTCTATCACCTCGACCATGCCCAGACCCTGGCCGTGGTGCTGCCGGCGCTGCTGGCCGAGCGCCGCGAACCCAAGCGCGCCAAGCTGGCCCAGTACGCCGAGCGGGTCTGGGGCCTGACAGGGGACGAAGACACCCGGATCGACGGCGCCATCGCCGCCACCCGCGACTTCTTCGAAGCCATGGGCGTGCCCACCCGCCTCGCCGACCACGGCCTGGACGCGGAAGCCATCCCCCAGGTGCTGGCCCAGCTGGAGCGCCACGGCATGACGGCCCTCAGCGAGCGTCGCGACCTCGACCTGGAAGCCAGCGAGCGCATCCTTCTGCGTGCCCTGTAATCCCCTTCGTACCGGGCCTGACACAACGCCAGCGGCGGGCCCGGGAAATCGCCGCGAACTTCTCCGCAACCCCAGGGACAAAGCCTGTGTGCAATGGCCGGCAGGCACGGCTATCGTTCGTACAGAATCTATACAGTCGCCGGACGCCGGAGTAGCATGCGCGCCGACCAGCGCTCGCTGGCGCTATCTCCCCGTTCCACGCTTCGGAACCTGAAATCCCTATGCCATCGCGTAAATTTGGACTCAACCTGGTGGTCTTCGTGGCGGTCGCCGCGTTGTTCACCGGAATCTGGGCGCTCTACAACCGTCCCGTCAGTGCCCCGGACTGGCCCGAGCAGATCTCCGGCTACTCCTACTCGCCGTTCCGTGTGGACCAGAACCCCCAGCAGGACCGCTACCCCACCGACGAGCAGATCCGTGAAGACCTCGAGCTGCTGAGCAAGCAGACCGACAACATCCGCACCTACTCGGTGGACGGCACCCTCGCCGACATCCCCCGAATCGCCGAGGAATTCGGCCTGCGCGTGACCCTCGGCATCTGGATCAGCCCGGACGAAGCGCGCAACGAGCGCGAGATCACCAAGGCCATCGAGATCGCCAACAACTCGCGCAGCGTCGTGCGCGTAGTGGTCGGCAACGAAGCGTTGTTCCGCCGCGAGATCAGCCGCAAGGACCTCTCCGTCTACCTCGACCGCGTCCGCGCGGCCGTGAAGGTGCCGGTGACCACCTCCGAGCAGTGGCACATCTGGCTGAAGTACCCGGAGCTGGCCAACCACGTCGACCTGGTCGCCGCCCACGTCCTGCCCTACTGGGAATTCATCCCCATGGAGGACTCCACCCAGTTCGTACTGGAGCGCGCCAAGGACCTGAAGAAGGCCTTCCCGAAAAAGCCGCTGCTGCTCTCCGAAGTGGGCTGGCCGAGCAACGGCCGCATGCGCGGCGGTGCCGACGCCTCCCAGGCCGACCAGGCCATCTACCTGCGTACCCTGGTCAACGCCCTCAACGCCCAGGGCTACAACTACTTCGTGATCGAAGCCTTCGACCAGCCGTGGAAGGCCAGCGACGAAGGCTCGGTGGGTGCCTATTGGGGTGTCTACAACCTGGAGCGCCAGCCCAAGTTCAACTTCGAAGGCCCGGTGATCGCCATCCCGCAATGGCGCATGCTCGCCGTCGCCTCGGTGGTCATGGCCCTGCTGGCCCTGGCCCTGATGCTCATCGACGGTAGTGCCCTGCGTCAGCGCGGCCGCACCTTCCTCACCTTCGTCGCCTTCGCCGGTGGCTCGGTGCTGGTGTGGATCGCCTACGACTACAGCCAGCAATACAGCACCTGGTTCAGCCTCACCGTCGGCGTGCTCCTGGGCGTCGGTGCCCTGGGCGTGTTCATCGTCCTGCTCACCGAGGCCCACGAACTGGCCGAAGCGGTCTGGGTACGCTCCCGTCGCCGGCCGTTCCTGCCGGTGATCGGCGACTCGCCCTACCGGCCCAAGGTGTCGATCCACGTGCCCTGCTACAACGAGCCGCCGGAGATGGTCAAACAGACCCTCGACGCCCTCGCCGCGCTGGATTATCCAGACTACGAAGTCATCATCATCGACAACAACACCAAGGACCCGGCCGTCTGGGAACCGGTGCAGGCGTACTGCGAGCAGCTCGGTCCGCGCTTCCGCTTCTTCCACGTCGCCCCGCTCGCCGGCTTCAAGGGCGGTGCGCTGAACTACATCCTGCCGCACACCGCGCCTGACGCCGAAGTCGTGGCGGTGATCGACTCCGACTACTGCGTGAACCCCAACTGGCTCAAGCACATGGTCCCGCACTTCGCCGATCCCTCGATCGCCGTGGTGCAGTCGCCGCAGGACTACCGCGACGGCAAGGAAAACACCTTCAAGAAGCTCTGCTACGCCGAATACAAGGGCTTCTTCCACATCGGCATGGTGACCCGCAACGACCGCAACGCGATCATCCAGCACGGCACCATGACCATGATCCGCCGCACCGTGATGGACGAGCTGCAATGGGCCGACTGGACCATCTGCGAAGACGCCGAGCTCGGCCTGCGCGTGTTCGAAAAAGGCTATGCCGCCGCCTACGCCCATGACAGCTTCGGCCAGGGCCTGATGCCGGACACCTTCATCGACTACAAGAAGCAGCGTTTCCGCTGGGCCTATGGCGCCATCCAGATCATGAAGGGGCACGCCCGCAGCCTGTTCCTGGGCAAGGATTCCGAGCTCAAGCGTGGCCAGCGCTACCACTTCATCGCCGGCTGGCTGCCGTGGATCGCCGACGGCCTGAACATCTTCTTCACCATCGGTGCGCTGCTCTGGTCGGCCGCGATGATCATCGTGCCGCAACGGGTCGACCCGCCGCTGCTGATCTTCGCCATCCCGCCGCTGGCGCTGTTCTTCTTCAAGGTGGCGAAGATCGTGTTCCTCTACCAGCGCGCCGTCGGCGTCAACCTGAAGGACGCGTTCTGCGCTGCGGTAGCGGGCCTGGCCCTGTCGCACACCATCGCCAAGGCGGTGCTGTACGGCTTCTTCACCACCAGCATCCCGTTCTTCCGCACGCCGAAGATGCGCAGCAACCACGGCCTGATGATGGCCCTGGCGGAAGCCCGCGAAGAAGTCTTCGTGATGCTGCTGCTGTGGGGCGCCGCCATCGGCATCGGCATCGTCCAGGGCCTGCCCAGCGCCGACGTGAAGTTCTGGGTGGCCATGCTGCTGGTGCAGTCGCTGCCCTACCTCGCCGCGCTGATCATGGCGCTGCTCTCCTCGGCACCCAAGCCGCTGGAACAGCCCCATCCGGAAGCCACGGCCTGACCCGTAGCGAGTGACCTAAACGGCGGCCAATGGCCGCCGTTTATGTTTTAAGATGTCGTCCTTTTCACGCCTTGCCGCCTTACCGGAGCCCTGCATGACCGCCCTCTCCCCCACCCTCGAGCTCGCCTGCGACCTCATCCGCCGCCCCTCGGTCACGCCGGTCGACGAAGGCTGCCAGGAGCTGATGATGCGCCGCCTGGAAGCGGTCGGCTTCCGCATCGAACGCATGCGCATCGAGGACGTGGAGAACTTCTGGGCCATCCGTGGCGGTGAAGGCCCCGTGCTGTGCTTCGCCGGGCATACCGACGTGGTGCCCACCGGCCCGCTGCAGGCCTGGCAGCACCAGCCCTTCGACGCCAAGATCGACGAGCAGGGCATGCTCTGCGGCCGTGGCGCCGCCGACATGAAAGGCAGCCTGGCGTCGATGATCATCGCCGTCGAGCGCTTCGTCGCCGAACACCCGCAGCACCGGGGCGCCATCGCCTTCCTCATCACCAGCGACGAAGAAGGCCCCGCCCACCATGGCACCAAGGCCGTGGTCGAGCGCCTGGCCGCCCGTGGCGAACGCCTGGACTGGTGCATCGTCGGCGAGCCCTCCAGCACCACCCTGGTGGGTGACGTGGTGAAGAACGGCCGCCGTGGCTCCCTTGGCGCCACCCTCACCGTGCGCGGCATCCAGGGCCACGTGGCCTACCCGCACCTGGCGAAGAACCCGATCCACCTCGCCGCCCCGGCCCTGGCGGAACTCGCCGCCGAGCATTGGGACGACGGCAACGCCTTCTTCCCGCCCACCAGCTTCCAGGTCTCCAACCTCAACTCCGGCACCGGCGCCACCAACGTGATCCCGGGTGAGCTGGTGGCGGTGTTCAACTTCCGCTTCTCCACCGAATCCACGGTCGAAGGCCTGCAGCAGCGGATCAATGCCATCCTCGACAAGCACGGCCTCGACTACCACGTGGAATGGGCCCTGTCCGGCCTGCCGTTCCTCACCGAGCCGGGCGAGCTGCTCGACGCCGTGGCCGCCAGCATCAAGGCCGTCACCGGTCGCGAGACCACCCCGTCCACCAGCGGTGGCACCTCCGATGGCCGCTTCATCGCCACCATGGGCACCCAGGTGGTCGAGCTCGGCCCGGTCAACGCCACCATCCACCAGGTCAACGAGCGCGTGCTGGCCAGCGACCTCGACCTGCTGACCGAGATCTACCAGCAGACCCTCGTGCGGCTGCTGGCCTGATCATGCTCACCTGCCCCATCTGCCAGGCGCCGCTGTCCCCCGTGGACAACGGCGTCGCCTGCCCGGCCAACCACCGGTTCGACCGCGCCCGCCAGGGCTACCTGAACCTGCTGCCGGTGCAGCACAAGAACAGCCGTGACCCCGGTGACAACGCCGCCATGGTCGAGGCCCGTCGGCGCTTCCTCGAAGGCGGTCACTACGCGCCGCTGGCCGCACGCCTGGCGCAGCTGGCCGCCGAACGCCAGCCCGCGCGCTGGCTGGATATCGGCTGCGGCGAAGGCTACTACACCGCGCAGATCGCCGATGCGCTGCCCGACGCCGACGGCTACGGCCTGGACATCTCTCGCGAAGCGGTGAAGCGTGCCTGCCGCCGTACGCCGGGCCTGACCTGGCTGGTGGCGAGCATGGCCCGGGTGCCCCTGGCGGACGCCAGCTGCCAGCTCCTGGCCAGCGTCTTCAGCCCGCTGGACTGGCAGGAGGCCCGCCGCCTACTCGCCCCCGGCGGTGGCCTGCTGCGCATGGGCCCGACCCGCGGCCACCTGATGCAGCTACGCGAGCGCCTGTATGACGAGGTGCGCGACTACGACGACGAGAAGCACCTGACACTGATCCCCGAGGGCATGCGACTGGAACACAGCGAAACCCTCGAATTCGACCTGCAGCTGGCCAGCAGCGAAGCCCGTGCCGACCTTCTGGCCATGACGCCCCACGGCTGGCGCGCCAGCGCCGAACGCCGCGCCGCCGTGATCAAAGACGCCTTCGAAGTGACGGTCTCCATACGCTACGATTGGATCGTCAGAAACTAGGACCCCCGCCATGCGCCAACCCGATATCGAGATCTACCTGAAGGACGCCGACCAGGACGCCGTTTCCGCCTGGCTGGCGCAGGCCCTGGGCGACTGCTCGCCCTGGCAGCAGAAGGGTCAGACCTTCAAATGCAACGCCGGCGGCATCCCCGTGACCTGGCTGCCGCGCGCGGTGGGCAAGTGGCACAGCCTGCTGCTGGAGAGCGATGCGACGCCCTGGGAGGACGACCTCTCCTGCGCACTGGCCGCGTTCGCCGCGCTGGGCGTGGAAATCCGTTGCGCACCGGGTGGCTGGCAGGAAGAAGAAGGCGAGGACGATGCGGACCGCTGGATCAGGGTCAACGCCCAAGGCAGCAGCGAGATCGTCTGGCGCACCGACTGAGTGCAGCCGCGAGTGGTGTTGCAGAAAACAAAAGGCCCGTCATCGACGGGCCTTTTGCTTGGAGTCGTCAGACTCTGGAGACGTCTTCCGCCTGCAGGCCTTTCTGTCCCTGGATCACCGCGAATTCCACTTTCTGGCCTTCGACCAGGGAACGATGCCCATCGCCGCGGATAGCACGGTAGTGAACGAAGACATCCGGACCGCTTTCGCGCTGAATGAATCCATAGCCTTTAGCGTCATTGAACCACTTGACGGTTCCGACCTCACGATCAGCCATTACTACTCTCTCCAAACTCGCAATTTTATTGTGTTGCCCCTTATTCAAGAGGCTTAGACGGTTGGGCAAGGACGTTCTTCTTTTTATAGCCGACCGCAGTCCAGAGAGGCGTGGGCGGGTATTCCGAATAGCGTTCTTTTAACCACCGCGACCGGAGTATACGACAGGAAATGCTACAGAAAAGCACTTTTTTAGAATGCCGTGAAACCGCCGGCCGGCAGGGCTTTCACGCCCTTTTATGGGTCTTTCGGGGCACAAAATGGGGCACTCCCGGAGCGTTTGAAAAGCAACTTGGAAATGCCTTTCGCACACCCCGGTAGTTGCCCTTCTTACTTGGCCGAGAGCACGTCTTCGAGCCTCTTCGCCAGCGCCTGGTATTGGAACGCCTCGATGCGATAAGCCCAATCGAGACGACCCGCAACTTGCTCGCCGTCGAACTTGTCCTTGCGCTTCAACTGCATCCAGTACTGCTCGCCCTGCCCCAGGATGACCCCATCGAGCTGGCCACCCGCAAAGCCCTGCAGGCTGAACTCGAGCAACGGCTTGTCCTTGAACTGCACCTGGTCCAGCGGTGCGGCGTCGGCGAACTCCAGGTCGGCGAACAGCGTCGCCATGCCATTGGCCGCCGCCTCGTAGGCCAGCGTACGGTTGGCCGGCAGTTGGCGGACCTTGAGGTTCGCTTCGCCTTCGGCATCGCGGTAGACCGCCAGCCCATTGCCCTGGCGGAACTTCACCTCGACCTGGCGCACGCTGGCGAAGGGGATGCTGGCGATACGTCGATCCAGCCAGCCGAGCTCGGTCTCCGGCAGGGCGATACGCGTGTCGATCAGCCAGCTCTGGTTCTCGCTGGCCAGGCGCACCAGTTGTCCCTTGCCGCCTTGGCCCGGCTTGCCCACCAGCAGCACCTGCTCGGGCAGGCCTTCGCCCTGCAGCTTCACGCGGATGCCCTGGCCTTCGCCCTTGTCCGCCAGGCCGAGTTGGCCGTGCAGCTCGGGCTTGGCGGTGCGCGCCTCGATTTCCCGCGCATCCCCCAGGGCCCGCAGCAGGTCGGCCACCGGCTTGGCCGCCGCCGGGTAGCCGGCCTTGTCGGGCAGCACCCAGGTGCCGCTCTGCCGTGCCAGGCGCAGCAGTGGCTGCCCCGGGCGCTCCACCTCGATGCGGTCCACCTCGGCGAGCCGGCCCTGCAGCGCCGGTAGCAAGGGCGACGGCCCCTTCACCGCGAGAGGTTCGGGGGCCCGGTGCAGGCCGACATAGGCCAGCACCAGGGCGATGGCCACCAGGGCCAGGAACAACAGTGCCTTGCGTCCCATCGGTTCTCTCCTCAGGCCCGGCGACGACGCCAGAACCACAGCAGCAGCACGCCCAGGGTCAGCACCAGCGGAACCAGGACGATGTTGATGAGCTTGAGGGTACGGCCGAGTTTCTCGATATCGGCGTTGAGCTGGTAGTTGACCTCACGCAGCTCCTTGCGGATGCGCACCTTCTCCTGCATGAACTGCTGCAGGGTGGCCTGCTGTTCGGGGGTCAGTTCCAGGGCCTTGGTAGGGTCCTGGTTCTTCTGCAGGCTGGCCAGCTTCTCCTCGGTGTCGGCGAGGCGCTGCTGCAGCACCTGCTCCTGCTCGCGGAAGCGCGTCTCCGCCTCACGCTGCAGCGACTCGACCACGGTGAAGGGCCGGGTGAAGCGCCCCCGGGAGCGCACGCTGATCAGCGCTTCGGAACCGGTCAGGTTATCCAGGGCGTTGATGGCGAAGCCGGAGTTGTCGGCCCAGGGCTGCGGCACGCGCTGGCCGAAGAAGTCCTGCACCTGCACCCACATGCGATCGCTGAGCATGTCGGTGTCGGCGACCACGATGACGTTGATGTTGTCCGCCGCCTTGAGGCCGTCCTTGTGGCCCTCGATGCCATCGGGGAAGGCGCTCTGCACCGGCCCGCCGATGCGCGCGGCGATGGCGTAGCGGTCGCCGCTGGGCTTCAGCTCGCGCATCAGCACATCGGGGTTGCGCAGGGTGGCGAAGATCCCGGCATCGAAGGGCATGGCGTATTCCGAGCTCTGGATCAGCGGCGCGAAATGGGTCTTCGCACCCTCCAGCGGGCGCAGGATGCCCGCGGTGGCGACGGTGACCGTCTCCAGGCTGGAGGTGGCGATGTCGCTGGCGTCCAGGGCCTTCTTCGGCAGGCTCAGCCAACCGACGTGGCGCGCCGGGCGCTGGCCCTCGCCCATGCTCACCGACATGGCGTAGGCGCCATCGCCCACCACCTTGCCGGGCACCATCTCCAGGCCCCAGGCCTTGAACAGCGCCGGCAGGTCGGAGGCCTTGTCCTCGCCGCCCATCTCGCCGGGCATCTGCACGCCGTGGTCGGCTTCGCTGTAGGGGTCGACGAACACCAGCAGCTTGCCGCCGCGCAGGACGAACTGGTCGATGGCGTACTGGGTCTGCTGCGACAGGTTCTTCGGGTGCACCAGCAGCAGGACCGAAACCTTGTCGGGAATCTGGTCGACGCTGGGCTTGATGCTCTCGATCTGGAACAGCTGGCGGATTTCCTCCATCACCATCCAGGGCTGGCCGGGCTGGCGGGTCTGCATGTCGAAGCCGCCATTGATGGGCAACCCGGACATCACCCCGACCACCGGCCGCTGGGGCTTGGCCAGGCTCTGTACCAGGCGGCTGATCTCGTATTCGAGGAACTCCTCCTGGTCGAGGGGGAAGAACGGGATGATCTGCCGGTCATCGACGCTGTTGGTCCCGGCCAGGCCGAAGTAGACCGAATCGCCGCCCTGCTGCAGCGGCACCGCCTGCAGGCCGAACTCGGCGGCCTTGTCCTCGTCCTCGGAGAAGGGCTCGGGGTCGACGATGTGCAGCTTGATCTTGCCGTCCGCCGCCTGGGCATAGGCCTTGAGCATCTCCTCCACGCGCTTGGCGTAGTTGCGCAGCACCACCAGGTCCTTGGCGGATTTGTCGGAGTAGAAGAAGTACAGGTTGATGGGCTCGTCCAACTCCCCGAGGATCTGCCGGGTGCCGTCGGAAATGGTGTAGAGCTTCTGCTCGGTGAGGTCGATGCGGGCGTTGGTCAGCGCCAGCCCGGAGACCATGTTGAACGCCAGGAAGGCCAGGGCGATAAGCAGCAGGCCGGCGCTGGAATACATCAGTTTCTTCATGTCAGTCGGCCTTCTTCAGATCGACCACCACGGCGGTGGCGGCCAGCCAGGCGGCGATCAGGGTGACGAAATAGAGCAGGTCGCGCAGGTCGATCACGCCCTTGCTGATGGCCTCGAAGCGGGTCAGGAAACTCAGCGAGGCGACCGCGTCCAGCAGCCATTGCGGGGCCCAGGTGCTGAAGGCGTCGAGCACCAGCGGGAAGCCGCTGACCATGAACAGGAAGCACATGACCACGGCGAGGATGAAGGCGATCACCTGGTTCTTGGCCAGCGCCGACATGCACGAGCCGATGGCCAGGTACGAGCCCGCCAGCAGCCAGCTGCCGATGTAGCCGGTGATGATGGCGCCGTTGTCCGGCTCGCCCAGGTAGTTGACCGTGACGATCATCGGGAAGGTCAGCAGCAGCGCCAGGCCGGCGAAGGCCCAGGCGGCGAGGAACTTGCCGGTGACCGCCTCGAAGCGGGTGATCGGCAACGTCATCAGTAGCTCGATGGAGCCTGACTTGCGCTCCTCCGCCCACAGGCGCATGGCGATGGCCGGCACCAGGAACAGGTAGAGCCAGGGGTGGAAGTTGAAGAAGGGCGCGAGGCTGGCCTGGCCGCTCTCGAAGAAACCGCCCAGGTAGAAGGTGAAGACCCCGGACAGCACCAGGAAGATCACGATGAACACATAGGCCAGCGGCGTGGCGAAGTAGCTCGCCAGCTCGCGCTTGAATATGACCGGCAACTGCTTCATGCCGCCTCTCCCCGGGTCAGGCTGCGGAACACTTCATCCAGGCGACCCCGCTCGACATCCAGCTCCTTGACCTTCCAGCCGCGCTGGTGGATGAGCTGGTTGACCTGCGGGAAGATCACCTCGCCAGGCTTGGCCAGCACCGTCAGGCCGCTGCCGTGGGGGTTCTCCTCCACGCCGGCAACGCCCGGCAATACCGCCAGGGCCAGTGGGTCCAGGGGCTCGTCGGCCACCAGGGTCACCGCCTGGTGATAGCGCGAACGGCTCTCCAGCTCGTAGGGGGTGCCATCGGCCACCAGCTTGCCGGCGGCGATCACCACCGCGCGGGTGCACACCGCCGCCACCTCTTCGAGGATGTGGGTGGAAATGATCACGATCTTGTCCTGGGCCAGGCTCTGGATCAGCTGGCGCACCTGGTGCTTCTGGTTAGGGTCGAGGCCGTCGGTGGGCTCGTCGAGGATCAGCACGCGAGGGTCGTGGAGAATCGCCTGGGCCAGGCCGACACGGCGCTTGAAGCCCTTGGACAGGGTATCGATGGATTGCCCCAGCACCTTGTCCAGCTCCACCTGGCCGGCGGCGCGGGTCACCCGCTGCTTCTTCTCGGCGCCACGGAAGCCGCGTACCTCGGCGATGAATTCGAGGAAGCCGCGCACCGTCATGTCGCCATAGCAGGGCGCACCTTCGGGGAGGTAGCCGATCTGCTGCTGGGCCTGGAGGGTGCGGGTCTGGATGTCGAAACCGAGCACGCTCGCAGTGCCGGAGGTCGGCGCGAGAAACCCGGTGAGCATCTTCATGGTGGTGGACTTGCCGGCACCGTTCGGGCCGAGGAAGCCGAGCACCTCCCCCTGCTGGACGCCGAAGGACAGGTCATCCACCACTGTGTGCTGCGCGAAACGCTTGGTCAGTTTTTTTAGTTCGATCATGGCCTCTACCCCAAAAGGGAAAAGCCCCGGCCATGCTGGCCGCTGGGGCCTTGCAAAACGCCGGCGGACTATAAGGAGTCTCCCGGCGGCATAGCAAGACAGCAGAAGATTCCGGAAGTTTCCTGGCGGCCCCATGGTTTTCAGACCGTTAGGTGCTTTTTGCGGCTGGATGGCGAATACGGCAAACTAGCCACCCCGAGCACTCGCTCGTTCGACTACAGACTCCGTATGACCCGCTCGCCCTTCCGCCGCCTGGCCTTCGGTACCCTGCGCCGCCTCCTTTATCTCTGGGTGCGCTCGGAAACCATCAACCAGTCCGCCTTCACCCTCAAGCTCGACCGCAGCAAGCCGGTGCTCTATGTGCTCCAGCAACCTTCGGCCAGCGACCTGGCGGTGGTGGACCGGGAGTGCACCAAGGCCGGCCTGCCCCGCCCGGTGCTGCCGGTGGCGGTGGGCGACACCCTCGAGCCCGCCGCCTTCTTCTACCTGACCCCCGAACCCGGCTGGTTCGGCGGCCAGGACAAGCGCGGCACCTCGCCGACCCTGGTGCGGGTGCTCGACGCCATCCAGCAGCACGCCGTGGATGACGCGCAGATCATTCCGGTCACGGTGTTCTGGGGCCAGTCCCCGGACCGCGAGACCAGCCCCTGGAAGCTGCTGTTCGCCGACAGCTGGGCTGTCACCGGGCGCCTGCGCAAGCTGGTCAGCATCCTCATCCTCGGGCGCAAGACCCGCGTGCAGTTCTCCGCCCCCATCCACCTGCGCGAGCTGATCGCCCAGGGCAAGGGCCCGGAGCGCACCCAGCGCATGGTGCAGCGCATCCTGCGGGTGCACTTCCGCAACCAGAAGACCGCCGTCATCGGCCCCGACCTCTCCCACCGCCGCAACCTGGTCAAGGGCCTGGTGCACGCGCCCCAGGTGCGCCAGGTGATAGCCGAGGAAGCCGAGCGCGAGAAGATCAGCCCGGCCAAGGCCGAGGCCCAGGCGCTCAAGTACGGCAACGAGATCGCCTCCGACTTCGCCTACACCGCCATCCGCTTCCTCGAAGTGGTGCTGAGCTGGTTCTGGAACAAGCTCTATGAAGGCATCAAGGTCAACCACATCGAAGGGGTGCAGGAGATCGCCCAGGGCCACGAAGTCATCTACGTGCCCTGCCACCGCAGCCACATCGACTACCTGCTGCTCTCCTACCTGCTGTTCCGCAACGGCCTGACCCCGCCGCACATCGCTGCCGGCATCAACCTCAACATGCCGGTGATCGGCGGCCTGCTGCGTCGCGGCGGCGCCTTCTTCATGCGCCGTACCTTCAAGGGCAACCCGCTCTACACCGCGGTGTTCAACGAATACCTGCACACCCTGTTCAGCCGTGGCTTCCCGGTGGAGTACTTCGTCGAGGGCGGACGTTCGCGCACCGGCCGCATGCTCCACCCGAAAACCGGCATGCTCGCCATCACCCTGCGCAGCTTCCTGCGCTCCTCGCGCCTGCCCATCGTCTTCGTGCCGGTCTACATCGGCTACGAGCGCGTGCTGGAAGGCCGCACCTACCTGGGCGAGCTGCGTGGCGCGAGCAAGAAGAAAGAATCCATCTTCGACATCTTCAAAGTCATCGGCGCCCTCAAGCTGCGCTTCGGCAGCGTCGCGGTGAACTTCGGCGAGCCGATCAAGCTCGCCGAATTCCTCGACCAGGAACAGCCGACCTGGCGCGACCAGGAACTGGGCCCGCAGTACCGCCCGGAATGGCTCAGCGACACCACCAACAAGCTGGCCACCCGCGTCGCCCGCCACCTCAACGACGCGGCGGCGATCAACCCGGTCAACCTGGTGGCCCTGGCGCTGCTGTCCACCAGCCGCCTGGCCCTGGACGAACGCGCCCTGACCCGCGTGCTCGACCTCTACCTGGCCCTGCTGCGCGCCGTGCCCTACTCGCCCCACGCCACCCTGCCGGAAGGCGATGGCCAGGCGCTGATCCAGTACGTGCAGAGCATGAACCTGCTGGCCGAGCAGAAGGACGCCCTGGGCAAGATCCTCTACCTGGACGAGCAGAACGCCGTCCTGATGACCTACTACCGCAACAACGTGCTGCACATCTTCGCCCTGCCGGCGCTGCTCGCCAGCTTCTTCCAGAGCAGCGGGCGCATGAGCCGCGAGCAGATCCTGCGCTACACCCGCGCGCTCTACCCCTACCTGCAGGCCGAACTGTTCATCCGCTGGAACCTGGACGAGCTGGATGCCGTGGTCGACCAGTGGCTGGAGGCCTTCGTCGAACAGGGGCTGCTGAAGTTCGAGAACGAAACCTATGTGCGCCCGGCGCCGAGCTCGCGCCAGTTCGTGCTGCTGACGCTGCTCTCGCGCTCCATCGCCCAGACCCTGCAACGCTTCTACATGGCCATCGCCCTGCTGCTCAACGCCGGGCAGAACCAGCTGGCCGCCGAGGAACTGGAAGACCTGTGCACCGTGATGGCCCAGCGCCTGTCGATCCTCCACGGCCTCAACGCCCCGGAGTTCTTCGACAAGAGCCTGTTCCGCCACTTCATCCAGACCCTCCTCGACCAGCGCGTGCTGCGCCAGGACGAAGCCGGCAAGCTCAGCTACCACCCAGCCCTGGGTGACCTCGCCGAAGGCGCGGCCAAGCGCGTGCTGCCGGCCGAGATCCGCCTGTCGATCCGCCAGGTCGCCCTGGAACGCCAGGGCGAAGCCGAGACCGAAGCGCCGGTCGACGCGCCCTGACCCCCCGCCCGGGGCCGGCCCTCCTCCTCCGAACATTTAGGGAACTCGCCTACAAGCCGCTGGGGATCGTGCCGAGCGGCCTGCTCGTGCCCGCTCAGTACCATGGCCGGCCTGCGCCCAGCAGGACTCCTTCAACGAGGACGATGCCGACCATGCTGCTCAGATCAATCCCCATCCAGAACGCCGAGGGCCAGACGCTCAATGCCGCCATCCTCTGCTGTTTCGGGATCGCCGCCCTGGAGCGCGACTTCCTTCTCTATACCCTCGACGAGCCCCAACCCGGCCGACGCTGCAAGGCCTACATCGCCGAGCTCACCCTCAATCCCGAGGGCTACAGCCTGAACGCCATCGAGGACCACCACTGGAGCCAGGTGAAACGGGTGCTCAAGGAGCTGACCCGGGAGCGCTGCTCATGAGCCCCGCCAGCATGCGCTGGAATTCCACCTGCTGAACCTCAAGGCGCTGCCGCTGATCCAGCCCATGAAACCGAGCCGCGTGGAAGAGCACCGCACGGTGCTGCTCGACCGCGACGCGCTGGAGCGGCTCATGGCCGTCGCCAGCAAAGCCCACCGCGAGCAGGAGCACGGCACCTGGAATATCGCCGCGGCGCCAGGCAAGGCAGCGCCACCCGCGACATCCGGTCGCGCGGCGCATCTGCAGCGCCTGGAAAGGGACCTCGCCGAGCGCATGGAGCGACTCCAGCAGCAGGCCCGCGAACTGGCCAGGCGCGAAGCGGAACTGGAGCGCCGGGAATCCAGCCTGGCCGAGCGCGAGGCGGCGCAGCGCCAGCGCGGCCGGAGCATGGCGCTGCGACTGGAACAGCTGGTCAGCGCCCAGCGGCGCCTGCAGGAACTCAGCCGCGTGTTGCAGGAGCGTGCGCCGGTCTCGAAGGCCGACGCCGACGGTCGATGATCCGATCCGGGCGCACGGGTGCTGTACCCCCGCGCCCTCGCTTCTATAGTGTGTCTATCGCCGCCAACGGACCACGAGACTCCCATGAAATCGCCCAGCCTGCTGCTCGCCAGCGCCCTGCTCGTCGCCTGCACCACCGTCCAGCCCCGACCCAGGCCCATCTCAATGGCGAGGTCTTCTACCTGCAACGCAGCGCCTTGCCGCCGGATGCCACGCTGCGCGTCTCGCTGCAGGACGTCTCGCTGGCCGATGCCCCCGCCCGCGAGCTCGCCTACCAGCAGGGCCGGGTCGAAGGCCAGGTGCCCCTGCCCTTCCAGCTCAGCTACGACCCGGCCAACCTGCAGCCCGGCCATGACTATGCGGTGAGCGCGCGCATCGAGCGCGACGGCAAGCTGCTGTTCATCAGCACCGAGCGCCACTCGGTTAAACTCGACGGCAGCGACCCGCAGCCCCTGCGCATCAAGGTCGATGCCGTTCCCTGACAACCCGCCTTTCCGCCATAAGGATGCCGCCATGTTCCGACTCACCACCCTGGTCGCCGGCCTCGCCCTCTCCGCCAGCGCCTTCGCCCTCTCCCTCAGCGACCTCAGCCAGCAGGACGCCAGCGGCGGCCTCAAGGACGCGCTCACCCAGGGCGCCAAGGTCGCCGTGCAGCAACTCGGCAAGCCGGGCGGCTTCAGCGAAAACCCCGAAGTGCGCATCGAGCTGCCGGGCAAACTCGGCAAGGCCGCCAAGACCATGAAGATGATGGGCATGGGTGCCCAGGTCGACCAGCTGGAAGCCAGCATGAACAAGGCCGCCGAAGCCGCCGTGCCGGAAGCCCAGGCGCTGCTGGTGGACGCGGTGAAGAAGATGACCGTGCAGGACGCCAAGGGCATCCTCTCCGGCCCCGAGGATTCCGCCACCCAGTACCTGAACAAGACCAGCCGCGAACAGCTGCGCGCCAAGTTCCTGCCCATCGTCAAGAAAGCCACCGACCAGGTCGGCCTGGCCAAGCAGTACAACAGCTTCGCCGGCCAGGCCGCGAGCTTCGGTGTGGTCGACGCCAAGAGCGCCAACATCGAAAGCTACGTGACCGAAGAAGCCCTCGACGGCCTGTTCAAGATGATCGCCGACCAGGAAGCCAGCATCCGCAAGAACCCAGCCGCCGCGGCCACCGGCCTGGCGAAAAAGGTCTTCGGCGTACTCTGAGCCTCAGCCCGAAACGAAAAAGCCCGGCCAAGCGCCGGGCTTTTTCATGTCCAATTTCTCGTAGGCATCCGAGACTGTGTAGTGGCGTGATTCGCGAATGAATTCCCACAAGGGCGGCGGCGCTGTGCACCGCTTGGCGACTGAAGTCGCCCCTACAGAGGCCCCACCGCTTGAGCGCGACCGCTGTATAGGGTGGAGGTCGCTCTTTACCTCCACCAGGCGGAGTCGAAGGCGGCACAGGTTCATGCCTGGACTGCGCCCCGCGCTCGCGATCAACCCCGCCCCACCACCTCGACGCGAGAATCCCCCAGCGCCTCGTCCAGCCCCTGGTGGAACCAGCGCAACGCCTGCTCGTAGCGCCCGTGCCAGAGGCGGTCGCTGGCGCCGGCGCGGATGCCGTCCTGCACCCGTGCGGCCATGGCGAAGTCCTCCTCCAGGGCGGAATAAAGGATCTCGTTGTTCTTCTCGAAGTAGCGCCGGGCCTTGTCCGTCGCCGGTTCCTCCAGCAGCAGGTTGTAGCCCAGCACGCGGGTGGCCAGCGGGCCGTCGGGGAAGACGCTGGAGAAGTCGATGTGGTCCGGCTCCACCAGCACCAGGGTGTTGGGCCAGATGAAGTACAGCAGGTTGCCGTGGCGCCGCAGGTCCCACTCGGATTCCGGCTGCGCCAGCACCTCGCGCAGGTTGCGCTTCACGTAGTAGTTGCGGATGTGCCGGCCGAAGCGCTCGAACAGCCCCAGGTTGGGCCAGAACAGGGGGTCGATGGTGGCCTGGTGCGCCTTGGCCACGTGGTAGTTCTCCAGGAAGGTGTCGATGGTCAGCTTCCAGTTCACCGGCCGGAGGATGTCGCGCGGGTCGAAAAGCACCTGCCCCTCCAGGGCGAAGCTGTTGAAATCAGCCATCAGCTCGGGGCCGAAGAACGCCGGCATGTCCAGTGCGGGGCCGGGCGAGTGGCGCGCCCAGATTGCGCCGAAACACTCGGCCACCGGCACCTCGGTGAGGTTCAGGCAACCGCGGTCGACGCCCTCGAAACCGTAGCCGTGGGGAATGCCGCGCAGCTGCCCATCGGGGTTGTAGGCCCAGGCGTGGTAGGGGCAGACGAACACCCGGTTGGCACCTTCCGCCTCCGCCACCAACTGGGTGCCACGGTGCTTGCAGACGTTGAGGAAGCCGCGCAACCGCCCCGCCTCGTCACGCACCAGCAGCAATGGCGCCAGCAGGTCCCGGGTGATGAAGCGCCCCGCCGTCACCTCGCTGGAGCGCGCCACCAGCAGCGGCTCGCGGCGCAATACCTCGTCCCGCTCACGCCGGTAACGCGCCTCGTCGAGGTAGCTGTCCACCGCCAGCGATGAAGGCGCCTCCAGACAGTCGGATTGTCCTCGCTCGGCCAGCGCCAGCGTCTTCTTCAGCAGTTCCACCTGTGTCGCGTGCTGCATGCCTGCCTCTTCTTGTTGTTGGGGTCATGTCGGCTGGAGTGGCGCCAGGGCACCCCGGATGAAATGCCAGAGCTGCCGCGACAGCTGATCGGCCGGCGGGCGCGGCGAACGGCCGAGGGCTTCGAGCAGGGCCTGGTGCATGCCACCGAGGATCATCGCCGAGACCAGCTCCGGGTCGAGGCTGGCGTTCAACTGCCCGGCAACCTGGCCCCGGCGGATGTTGTCAGCACCCTGGCGTACGTTCTCGGTGATGCGCCGGGCTTCCAGCGCCGCCACCTCCGGCTCCCGCGCCAGGCTCACCAACAGCAGCGGTGCCAGGGGCTCGGCATAGACGAACTGCACCGCGCGGCGCACCCGCTGCTCCTCGCGGCTGCACCAGTCCTCGGCACCGGGCAGCGGGTCGGCGACCATCACCTCGGCCTGGTAGCGGTCGTGGAAGTCCTCGGCCACCGCGGCCAGCAGCCCGGCGCGGGAGGCGAAGTAGCGGTAGATCAGCCCCACCGAGACGCCGGCCCGCTCCGCCACCCGCCCCACTTCCAGGCCGCCGCCGAGCTCCAGCAATTCGTCGCGGGCGGCATCCAGCAGGCTGGCACGGGTTCTCTGGGCCTTGGGGGAAAGATCGGTCATGGGGCTCTCGATAAAGCGCTGGACAGGAAAAGTGAATTCAGTTTACTTATTTCTCCCCACACGCCAAGCCCCGATCCAATAAAAAACCACGGAGCGCTTCCATGACCGATTCCACCGTCCACTACGCGGTCGACGGCCGCATCGCCACCCTCACCCTCAACCGCCCCGAGCGGCTCAACGCCATCGACGACCGTCTCCCCGCCGACCTCGAAGCCGCCGTGCTGCGCGCCAATGCCGACGACGCGGTGCACGTCATCGTCCTCACCGGTGCCGGCCGTGGTTTCTGCAGCGGCTACGACCTCAAGTTCTTCGCCGAGAACCCGCGCGGCATCTACGGCAGCCAGGAAATGCCCTGGGACCCGATGGTCGACTACGCGCTGATGAAGAAGAACACCGAGCACTTCATGAGCCTGTTCCGCAGCTACAAGCCGGTGATCGCCAAGGTGCACGGCCCGGCGGTGGCCGGCGGCAGCGACATCGCCCTGTGCTGCGACCTGATCCTGATGGCCGACGAAGCGGTGATCGGCTATCCGCCGGCGCGGGTCTGGGGCTGCCCGACCACCGCCATGTGGGTCTACCGCCTAGGCCCGGAGAAGGCCAAGCGCATGCTCCTCACCGGCGACCTCATCGACGGCCGCGAGGCCCAGCGCCTGGGCCTGGTCTACCAGAGCGTGCCCCTGGCCGAGCTGGACGCAGCGGTGGAAGCGCTCACCGCGCGCATGCAGGGCATCCCCAGGAACCAGCTGATGATGCAGAAGCTGATGATCAACCAGGCCTTCCACAACATGGGCCTGGAAACCACGCAAATGTTCGCCACACTGTTCGACGGCATCACCCGCCATAGCCCGGAAGGCGTGCGCTTCAAGGCACGTTGCGAGGAAGTCGGGTTCGCCCAGGCGGTGAAGGAGCGCGATTCGGGCCAGCCCATTCCCTGAGCCCCGCCGTCCCACGAGTACAGGAGGTGTTCGATGACGACGCAACAACCGCCGGCCGAGCTTCCCAGCATCCCCGCCCTGCTCGCCTGGCGCGCCCGGCAGACGCCCGACTGGCCCGCCGCCCAGGTGCGGGCAAACGACGCCTGGCGCAGCCTCGACTGGGGCGAAGTGGCACGCCGCAGCGAGGCCCTGGCCAGGGCCCTGGTCGCCGCCGGCGTCGAGCCCGGTGACCGCGTGGCGATCTGGTGCCGCACCCGCCTCGAATGGAGCCTGCTGGACTTCGCCGTGCTCATGGCCGGCGCCGTCAGCGTTGGCCTCTACCCGAGCCTCACCCTGGCGCAGGCGGCCCAGCAACTGCAGCGTGCGGATTGCCGCCTGCTGTTCGTCGAGCGCCTGGAACAGGCCCGCGGCGTCTCGCTGCCGGGCTTGCGCGTGGTGGCCATCGACAGCGGGGAGGACGGCGCCGCGACGGGCCTGGACGCCTTCATCGCCGAGGGCGACGGGGTGAGCGCCGAGCAGGTCCGCCAACGCTGGCAAGCCCTCGACCGCCAGGCCCTGGCCAACCTGGTGTTCACCTCCGGCACCACCGGCGAGCCCAAGGCCGCCATGCTCAGCCACGGCAACCTGCTGGCTGCCATCAGTGCCTACCAACTGCCGCCCCCGCGCTACACCGGGCTCGCCTTCCTGCCCATGGCCCATGTCGGCGAACGGGTGATCGGCCACTACCAGCGCCTCTGGTGTGGCGCCCAGGCCGCCTACGTGCCGGATATCAATGATGTGCCCCGGACCATCGCCGAGGTGCAGCCGGACTTCTTCGGCAGCGTGCCCAGGCTCTTCGAAAAGCTCCACGCCGCCGTCATGGCCCAGCGTCAGACCCTGGCGCCCGGCAAGCGCCGCGTCCTCGACTGGGCCCTGCGCACCGGTATTCGCCAGCGCGGCGGGCTGCGCCTGCAACTGGCCCGGCGCCTGGTGCTCAACGGCCTGCGCCAGCGCCTGTTCGGCTCGCGCATCCGCGCCCTGGTCAGCGGTGGCGCGCCGCTGGACGCCGAGCTGGTGAACTTCTTCGCCGCCCTCGGCCTGCCCCTGTACGAAGGCTGGGGCATGTCCGAGTCCACCGCCTTTCTCACCAGCAACGAAGGCGGCCCGAGCAAGGCCGGCTCGGTGGGCCGGCCCTTGCCCGGCGTGGAAGTGCGCATCGCCGACGACGGCGAGGTGCTGGTGCGCGGCCCCCATGTGTTCCAGGGCTACTTCCAGCAACCGGAGAAGACCGCCGAAACCTTCACCCTCGATGGCTGGCTGCGCAGCGGCGACCTGGGGCGGATCGACGCCACCGGCTACCTCTGGCTGACCGGTCGCAAGAAGGAACTGATCATCACTGCAGGCGGCAAGAACATCGCCCCGACGCCCATCGAGACGCGCCTCAAGCAACACCCGCTGGTGGAACAGGCGCTGGTGCACGGGGACAGGCGCAAGCACCTCAGCGCCCTGCTCGCCCTGGAGCCGCAAAGCCTGGCCATCTGGGCGAAACGCCAGGGCCTGGCGGGCGATGCCGACGCCTGGCTGCAGGCACCGGCGCTGCTGGCGGAGCTGCAGGGGCACATCGACAGCATCAACGCAGAGCTGTCCCAGGTGGAGCGGATCAAGGCCTGGGCCCTGCTGCCGCGCCTGCTCAGCCAGGAGCAGGACGAACTGACGCCAACGCAGAAGCTCAAGCGCCTGGTGGTGGAGCGCAACTTCGCGTTGCTGCTGGATGGGATGTACGAATGAGTCGATGGGTTTCGCTGCGCTCTACGCCATCCTACGGACAGTCCGTAGGTCGGGTGCAACCCGACGGCCCGTTGCCCGGAGCATCGCGGGTTTCACCCGCCCTACAGAAGGAACCCAGGCGGTAGGTTGGCGCCGAGCGCAGCGAGGCCCAACGCGCGGTGCCTGAGGTGGCATCGCAACGTTGGGCCTAGTACCTCAGCCCGGCCTACACGGCGCGGGGCATTTCCTTGACCCGGAACCAGGCCGCGTAGAGCGCCGGCAGGAACAGCAGGGTCAACGCCGTGGCGACGATCAGGCCGCCCATGATGGCGACGGCCATGGGGCCGAAGAACACACTGCGCGACAGCGGGATCATCGCCAGCACCGCCGCCAGGGCGGTGAGCACGATGGGCCGGAAGCGGCGCACCGTGGCTTCGATGATGGCGTGCCACTTGTCCAGGCCGGCGGCGATGTCCTGCTCGATCTGGTCCACCAGGATCACCGAGTTGCGCATGATCATCCCCGACAGGGCGATGGTGCCGAGCATGGCCACGAAGCCGAAGGGCTGGCGGAACACCAGGAGGAACAGAGTCACCCCGATCAGCCCCAGGGGCGCGGTGAGGAACACCATCGCCGTACGCGAGAAGCTCTTCAGCTGCAGCATCAGCAACGTCAGCACCACGACGATGAACAGCGGCACGCCGGCGTTCACCGACTTCTGCCCACGGGTCGAGTCTTCCACGGTGCCGCCTACATCCAGCAGGTAGCCGCTGGGCAGTTCGGCGCGAATCGGCTCCAGGGTCGGCAGAATCTGCGCCACCAGGCTGGCCGGCAGCGACTTGTCGTAGATGTCGGCGCGCACGGTCACGGTAGGCAGGCGGTTGCGGTGCCAGATGATGCCTTCCTCGAAACCGTATTCCAGGGTGGCGATCTGCGACAGGGGCACACTCTTGCCACTGTCGGTGGGCACCGCCAGGCTCGGCAGCAGGGCCAGCTCCTGGCGCTCACGCGGGGTGCCGCGCAGGAGGATGTCGATCAACTCGTTGTCCTCGCGGAACTGGCTGACCGTGGAACCGGTGAGCGAGCTCTGCAGGAAGCGCGACAGGTCGGCGGTGCTCACGCCCAGGGCGCGGGCGCGGTCCTGGTCGATGTTCAGGCGCACCACCTTGCTCGGCTCTTCCCAATCCAGGTGCACGTTCACCACGTGGGGGTTCTCGCGCACCTTGTCGGCCACCTTGCGGGCGTAGGCGCGGACTTCGTCGATGTGCTCGCCGGAGACGCGGAACTGCACCGGGTAACCCACGGGCGGGCCGTTCTCCAGGCGCGAGACGCGGGTGCGCAGGCTGGGGAACTCGTCGTTGAGCGTCTGGATCAGCCAGCTGCGCAGGGCCTCGCGGTCCTCGATGGTCTTGGCCAGCACCACGAACTGGGCGAAGCTCGCCGCCGGCAGTTGCTGGTCCAGCGGCAGGTAGAAGCGCGGCGAACCGGTGCCCACGTAGGCCACGTAGTTATCCACACCCGAGTGCTCCTTGATCATCTTCTCCAGGCGCGTCACTTCGGCTTCGGTGTTGCTCAGCGAGGAGCCCTCGCCCAGCTTCAGGTCGACCATCAGCTCCAGGCGCCCGGAGGCCGGGAAGAACTGCTGGGGCACGAAGCGGAACATCGCGATGGCGGCGACGAAGGCCACCAGGGTCAGGACGATCACCGTCTTGCGCCGACGCACGCACCACTCCACCACGCGCCGCACGCGCTGGTAGAAGGGCGTCGCGTAGGGGTCGTGGGCGCCGCTGCCGCCATGCTTCTCGGCGTGGCGCTTGGCCAGGTCCGGCAGCAGGCGGTCACCCAGGTAGGGCACGAAGACCACGGCGGCGATCCAGGACACCAGCAGGGCGATGGTCACCACCTGGAAGATCGAACGGGTGTATTCGCCGGTGCCCGATTGCGCGGTGGCGATGGGCAGGAAGCCGGCGGCGGTGATCAGGGTGCCGGTGAGCATGGGGAAGGCCGTACTGGTCCAGGCATAGCTGGCCGCCTTGAGCCGGTCGTAGCCCTGCTCCATCTTGATGGCCATCATCTCCACCGCGATGATCGCGTCGTCCACCAGCAAGCCCAGCGCCAGCACCAGCGCGCCGAGGGAAATCTTGTGCAGGCCGATACCCAGGTAGTACATGGCGGCGAAGGTCATCGCCAGTACCAGGGGGATCGACAGCGCCACCACCAGGCCGGTGCGCAGGCCCAGGGAGAAGAAGCTCACCAGCAGCACGATGATCAGCGCCTCGGTGAGCACGCGGACGAACTCGCCCACGCCGGTCTTCACCGCTGCCGGCTGGTCGGAGACCTTGCGCAGCTGCATGCCGGCCGGGAGGGTTTCCTGCAGGCGGGCAAACTCGCCTTCCAGGGCCTGGCCGAGGATGAGGATGTCACCGCCCGCCTTCATCGAGACCGCGAGGCCGATGGCGTTCTCGCCCATGAAGCGCATGCGCGGCGCGGGTGGGTCGTTGAAGCCACGGTGCACGTCGGCGACGTCGCCGATGCGGAAGGTGCGGTCACCCACGCGGATGGGGAAGTCGCGAATCTCCTTCACCGAGTCGAAGCGCCCGCTGACGCGCAACTGCACGCGGTCGCTGGCCGTCTCGAAGAAGCCGGCGGCGGCCACGGCGTTCTGCTCTTCCAGCGCCTGCTGCACGGCGGCCAGCGGCAGGCCCAGGGTGGCGGCCTTGGTATTGGAGAGCTCGATCCAGATCTTCTCGTCCTGCAGGCCGAGCAGCTCGACCTTGCCCACGTCCTTGACCCGCTGCAGTTGCAGCTGGATGCGGTCGGCGTAGTCCTTGAGCACGGCGTAGTCGAAGCCCTCGCCGGTCAGCGCGTAGATATTGCCGAAGGTGGTGCCGAATTCGTCGTTGAAGAACGGTCCCTGGATGCCCTGGGGCAAGGTGTGGCGAATGTCGCTGACCTTCTTGCGCACCTGGTACCAGAGCTCGGGGATCTCGTTGGAATGCATCGAATCCCGCGCGAGGAAGGTCACCTGGGATTCGCCGGGGCGGGAGAAGGAAATGATCTTGTCGTACTCGCCTGTCTCCATGAGCTTCTTTTCGATGCGCTCGGTGACCTGGCGGGAAACTTCCTCGGCGCTGGCGCCGGGCCAGTTGGTGCGGATCACCATGGCCTTGAAGGTGAAGGGCGGGTCTTCGCTCTGCCCCAGCTTGGTGTAGGAGATCGCACCGACGATGCCCAGCAGCAGCATGATGTAGAGGACGATCTGACGGTTCTTCAGCGCCCAGGCGGAAAGGTTGAAGTTCACTCTGCCCTACTCCTTGGCGATCAGCTTCACCGCGCGGTTGGCGCGGTCCACGGGGCGGACTTCCTGGCCTTCACGCAGCACCTGGACACCGGCGGCGACCACCCAGTCCTCGGGCTTCAGGCCTTCGAGCACCGGTACGCGGTCTTCACCGTAGGGGCCGACGCGCACGGGGCGGCGTTCGATCTTCGAGCTGTCCGGGTTCACCACCCAGACGTAAGGCGCACCGGCTTCGGCGGTGAGCGCCGAGAGCGGTACCGACAGCGGCACCTCACCGTTGGCCTGGATGTAGACGCGGGCGCTCTGGCCCAGCTCGGCGGGCACCTCGCCGGCGGTGAAGGCGATGCGCGCGGCGAAGGTGCGCGACTGCTGGTCGGCAGCCGGCGAAAGTTCGCGGATGCGCCCGGGGAAACGCTTGTCGGGCTGCGACCAGAGTTCGACGGCCACTTCCTGGCCGATCTTGAAGCGGTCGATGGCGTGCTCCGGCAGGCTGATCAGCACTTCGCGCTCGCCGTCGGCGGCCAGGGTGAACACGGTCTGCCCGGCGGCAACCACCTGACCCACTTCCGCGCGGCGGGTGGCGATCACGCCGTTCTGCGAGGCGCGCAGCACGGCATAGCCGGCCTGGTTGCTGGCCACGTTGAATTCGGCCTGGATCTGTCTCAGTCGCGCCTCGCCGGAGCGGTACTGGTTTTCGACGTTGTCGAACTGCGAGGGGCTGATGAGCTTGCGGTCCAGCAGGGTCTTGTAGCGGTCACGCTCGGCGCGCACCAGCTTGAGGTTGGCCTCGGCCGCCGTCACCTGGGCGCGGGAGGCTTCCAGTTGCAGGCGCACATCCTGCGGGTCGAGTTCGGCCAGCGGCTGCTCGGCCTTCACCCGGTCCCCCACGTCCACCAGTCGCCGGGTGATCTTGCCGCCGATGCGGAACGCCAGTTCCGGCTCCAGCCTGGCGCGCACTTCGCCCGGGTAGGTCACCATCGCGTCGCCGGCGGGCTGTGGCTGCACCACCATGGCCGGACGTATCGATTGCTGGACGGTCTCGCTGTTGCCACAGGCACCGACGAGCAAAGAGAGTGTCAAAGGCAGAGCGAGGGGCAGGACATGGCGGAACATGGTGTATGACCTTTCGCAAAAGTGCTGTTGGAATATTTATACTGCCGAGTATAGTAAAAATAGCAAACTCACCAGTCCAGTATTTAAACGCGAATGTCTGACAAAACTTTACAAGCCAGCGGCCCCGGCCGCCCCAAGGACCCGGCCAAGCGTGCGGCGATCCTCGAGGCGGCCAAGTCGCTGTTCCTCAGCAAGGGTTACGACGGCAGCAGCATGGACGCCATCGCCGCCGAGGCCGGGGTATCCAAACTCACCGTGTACAGCCACTTCACCGACAAGGAGACGCTGTTCTCCGCCGCGGTGAAGGCCAAGTGCATGGAGCAGTTGCCGGAGCTGCTGTTCGAATTGCCCCTCGGTGGGACCATCGAAACTGTGCTACGCAACATCGGCATGGGTTTCCAGGCGCTGATCAACAGCAGCGAGTCCATCGAACTGCACCGTTTGATGGCCACCCTGGGCAACCAGGACCCGAAGCTGTCGAAGCTGTTCTTCGATGCCGGCCCGCAGCAGATCCTCAACGAGATGGAGCGCCTGCTGATCCAGGCGGACAAGGCCGGCAAGCTGCGCATCGACAAGCCGATCAACGCCGCCGAGCACTTCTTCTGCCTGATCAAGGGCGGGCACAACTTCCGCCTGCTGATCGGCTGCGCCACGCCCCTCCAGGGCGAAGAGGCCGAGCAGCATGTGCAGGAAGTGGTGGAGCTGTTCCTCCGCGCCTACCGCGCCGAGGACATCACCCCCGTCGCACGAACCTGACCCGCGCCCGCTTGGGCCGCAGGGAGAACCAGCCCTGGGGCTCGATCGGCCCCAGCGGCTCGACGTCCCAGTGCTCGACCCACCAGGCCAGGGACACCGCCAGGTCCATCATCGCCATGGCCGTGCCCGGGCAGGCGCGGTCCCCCAGCCCGAAGGGGAAGTAGGCGCCCTTGGGCCAGGTCGAAGGCTCGATGAAACGTTGCGGGCGGAATTCCAGCGGCGCCTCGAACCAGCGCGGGTCGCGGTGGGTGATCCAGCTCGACAGCATGACGATGTCGCCCTTCTTCAAGCCCTGGCCGAACACCTCCACGTCCGCCGTCAGTTGCCGGGGCACCAGGCCATAGGCCGGCGGGTAGATGCGCAGGCTTTCCTGGATCACCGCCCGCAGCAGCGGGCACTGGCGCAGGTCGGCCACGCCCTGTACCCGGCTCCAGTCCACGCCCTTGAGTTCGTCCCGCAGCGCCTCGCGCACCTCCGGGTGCTGGGCCAGCAGCAGTTGCGCCCAGGTCAGGGTCGCGCCGGTGGACTGGTGCCCCGCCATCAGCAGCGTGGCCAGTTCGTCGCGCTGCACCGCCAGCGGGCGGGGTGATTCGTCAGCGCAGCGCCCTACCACTTCCTGCAGTTGCGCCAGGGCCCAGCGCTTGCGCGGGCAGAGCTTGCTGGGGAACCAGTGCCCCAGGGGAATACCGGTGCTGGTCTCCAGCAGCGCCACCCGCGACAGCAGGCGCACCGCGCGGGCCACGCGGAAGGCGTCGTTTTCCAGGTCGATGTCGAAGAGCGCGCGCCCGGTGAGGGTGACGCTGTAGGCGGCCATTTCCAGGTCGAGGTCGCGCTCGGCACCGGGCTCGATGCCCGCGCTCCAGCGCTGCGCCAGTTGCAGGATCTCGGCGGCCGAAGGCGCGGCGATATGCGGTCGCATCTCCTTGCGCTTTTCACGGGCCGGCTCGCCCTCGCGCATCATGAAACTGCGCCCGTTCCACTGGCGCATCATGCACAGGCTGGGTTCCCAGCGTTTCAGGTGTTCGCGGTGGTCGACCATCAGCTCCTGCACCGCCCGGGGGTGGAACAGGCACCAGAGCCGGCTCAGCCCCATGCGCGTGACCGCCATGTCCGGCTGCTCGGCGTGCACCTTCTGCAGCCAAGCCAGCGGGTCGCGCTGCATGGCCAGCCAATGGCGGGCACCGGCACGGTCATCGCCGACCCAGGGCAGGTGCGCCAGGGTGCGGCGGATGGGGCAGCGGATGGCGTCGTCCATGGAGTCCCTTCCCTCGCGGTCAGCCCTTGCTCAGGGCCTTCTTCGGATAAATGTCGTAACGGCTGGACTTGCCCTCCAGCGCGTAGCTGGGCTTGGCGCCCTCGATGATCGGCGCCTTGCGCGGGCGCTTCACCACCACGCGGTGGCTGGCCAGCGCCAGGGCGGCAGCGAGCAGGGCCGGGGCGTCCAGGTCATCGCCCACCAGCGGGCGGAACAGGCGCATTTCCTTCTTCACCAGGGCGCTCTTGTCGCGGTGCGGGAACATCGGGTCGAGGTAGATCACCTGGGGCGCCTCGCCCTGCCAGCCCTGCATCAGCTCGATGGCATTGCCGGTGTGCAGGCGCATGCGCGTGGCGATGGCAGCCACCTCGCCGTCACCCGCAGCGCGGGCCAGGCCGTCTTCCAGCAGTGCGGCGACCAGGGGCTGGCGCTCAATCAGGTCCATCTCGCAACCCAGGCTGGCGAGCACGAAGGCGTCGCGGCCCAGGCCGGCAGTGGCGTCCAGCACCTGCGGGCGGATGCCCGGCTGCACGCCCACCGCCTTGGCGATCATCTGCCCGGCGCCACCGCCGAACTGGCGTCGATGGGCGGCCGCGCCCTCGACGAAGTCGACCCGCACCGGGCCCGGTGCCTGGGGCGACAGGTCCACCAGTTGCAGGCCGTCGTCACCCAGTTGCAGGGCGAAGTCCGCCTCGCCGTCCAGGGGCAGCCCAAGCCTGGCCGCCCATTGGGCCGCACCTGCCTGGTACTGCGGCGCCAGTGCGTCGACACGCACCCGGGCCTGTTCCCGCTCATCACTCATCGGTTGGATCCACTGCTTCAAGATGCTCGGCATTCTGCCAGAGCCGCGCGCCAGGCGCCCGTGCGCGGCACTCAGCGGCACATGCGGAACAGGCCCATGTCGACGTGGAAGTGGTCGTGGTGGGCGACGTTGTACTCCGGCCCCAGGGTGGTATTGAAGTGCTCGCAGGCGGCATCGCGCACCCGGCGCAGGAAACGCGCCTCGGTGTCATCGCCAGCCCAGTCGCGGGCCACGCTGATGCGCCGGCCATCGGCCAGGCGGAAGCCGGCGATGTCCAGCGCGTTGGCCGAGGCGTGCTGGCTACGACGCTGGGTGCCGCCGATGTTGCGGCAGGCGAAGCTGCCGAGGTGGTCGATGCGCGCCACCGGCTGGCCGTAGAGTTCGCGGGCGACGGGTTGCAGCCCGTGGCGCTCGAACAGGGCGAAGGCCACGGCCACCTCGCAGGTGGCGATGAAGCTGCTGCTGAAGACCAGCCCCGAGCCGCTGATGCGCACGCTGTTCTCGATGGGACAACCCGCCGCCGGCGCGCTGTCCGGCAGCGCCGCGTATTTCAGGTTGGAGGTCTGCAGCGCCAGGCGGCACAGCACCGGGTCGGCCTGCAGGCGCATCAGCTTGAAGGGGGTCAGCAGGTTGGGGTCGTCACGCACATCCAGCGGCGCCCAGGGGTCCCAGCGCGGCGGCAGCTGCACCCACTTCTGGTACACCGCCAGGGGTGCGCCGAGCACCAGCAGCAGGACCAGCAGCGGAATCAGCCGGCGCACGCGCACCCGTTCAGCCCTTGAACAGGTCGTTGATACGGTCGAAGGGCATCGCCCGCTGGGTGGCCGTGAGGTCGCCGCAGAGCAGGTCTTCCGCCGCGCGGAAGAAGGCGCCGTAGGCCACCCGCGCCAGGTTGGAGCCCAGGCTGACGCGCTTGACGCCGAGCTCGGCCAGCTCCGCCAGCCCCATCTTCAACGCCGGCGAGCCCACCAGAATGTTGACCGACTTGGGCGACACAGCCCGTACCACTTCGATGATCTGCTCGCGGGTGGTCAGCCCCGGCGCATAGAGCACATCGGCGCCGGCCTCGGCATAGGCCACCAGGCGGCGAATGGTGTCGTCGAGGTCAGGGCGGCCATGGAGGAAGTTCTCCGCACGGGCGGCGAAGGTGAAGGAGAACGGCAGACTGCGCGCGGCTTCCACCGCAGCACGGACACGCTCGACGGCCAGCTCGAAGGGGTAGATGGGCGCATCGGCACGGCCGCTGGCGTCCTCGATCGAGCCGCCCACCAGGCCGACCTCGGCGGCGAGGCGGATGGTTTCGGCGCAGGCTTCGGGGCTGTCGCCGTAGCCGTTCTCCAGGTCGGCGGCCACCGGCAGCGGCGTGGCCTCGACTATGGCGCGGGCGTTGACCAATGCCTCTTCACGGTTCACCGCGCCCTCGGCGTCACGGCGGCCCAGGGAGAAGGCCAACCCGGCACTGGTGGTGGCCAGGGCACGGCAGCCCAGGGCGGCGAGCATCTTCGCCGACCCGGCATCCCATGGGTTCGGCAGTACGAGAAGTCCGGCGTCCTGGTGCAGGGCGCGGAAGGTTTCGGCACGTTGGGCCTGGCTCGGCATGGCATCTCTCCCTGGTTGCAAAGGCCCGACCTTAACCCGCGCCTTGGGGAAAGCGACAGCCTCAGAGCAGGTCGAGTTGTGTCGATTCCTGCTGCGCGGCGCTTTCGGCCAACGCCGGCAGGCCCGGCAGGCGGGTCATCAAGCCGGCATGGAAGCGCTGTGCCTGGGCGGCCGCCAGGTGGTTGTCCGGGGTGTGCAGGAATACATGGGGCACCAGGCCTTCGCCGATCCAGTCGGCCACCTTGTCCAGCCAGGGGTCGAGGTAGCGCTGGTTGGCGTCCAGGTCCGGGCCGCCGATGAAGCGCACCTGGGGCGCAGCACTGAAGGCGGTCGGGCGTACCGGCACGCGCGGCTTCTTCGATTGCGCGTGGAGCACCGCCGGGTCGTCGGAGTCGCAGGCGAACAGGGCTCGCGAATCCAGGCAGATGCGCTCCACGCCGCGCTCATGGAGCAGGCGGTTGAGGGCCTTCTCCTCCTCGCCCCGGGCGAAGAAGGCGGCGTTGCGCACCTCCACGGCGATGGCGCGGTGGGAGAAGGTGTCCAGCCAGTCCGCCAGCTCGCCCAGGCGCTGCGGCCCGAAGCTCGCCGGCAGTTGCAGCCAGAGCGGCGCCACCCGCGCCCCCAGGGGCTCGAGCAGGCGCAGGAACTCCTGGGTGGCGCCGATGCGGTCGCGCAGGTCGCCCTCGTGGCTGATGTCCCGGGGCAGCTTGGCGCAGAAGCGGAAATGCGCGGGCATGCGCTCGGCCCACAGCTGCAGCGTGGCGGCGGAGGGGCGGGCGTAGAAGGTGGTGTTGCCCTCCACGGCGTTGAACACGCGGGTGTAGTGCTCGAGGGTTTCAGCGGGGCGGGTATCGGCGGGGTAGAAGCTGCCGCGCCAGGCGGGCTCGTTCCAGGACGGGCAGCCGAGGAAGTACGGCAGCATCAGGCGTAGAGATCGAGCCCGAGGACTTCCGGCGCGTCGGTCTCCGACGCGAAGCTGGCGGTGGTGGCGTAGCTGGCAATGGCCTGGTAGGCGCGATTGCTCAGGTTGCGCTGCTGCACGATGTCCTGGGGGCGGGCCGGCAGGCTGTTGCTGCTGGCGTTGCTGGCCTCGACCTTGCGCGGCTGGGCGGTCTGTTCGAAGCCCTGGGTGCTGGCCGGGGTGGCCGGCACATCACGACGGGTTTCGACCTCGCGCTGCACCTCGCGGAAAGCGGTATTCGCGCTGCCCTGGCGGGGGCTGCGATCCAGCGAGATGGATGAGGTGAAGCCGTCGATGCGCATCAATGGAGGTCAGGCTGAAAAAGGGGTTGGCGAATGTGGTGGAAATCTAGCCGGATGGCCAGGGATTTTCAATCGCCGCTGACGCCCGGCAATGCCGGCCGTCAGACCGCTCAGCGCGGCGCCTTGGGCGTGGCGACGTTGTCGCGCAGGTAAACCGGTTGGGCCTCGTCCGCCACCACCGCTTCGCCGCGGGCCCAGGCGAAGGTGGCCAGGGTCAGCAGGTCCTGGGCGTGGGGCAGCAGGTCGGGCGCCTGGCCGCTCACCGCCACCGGAATGCGCGAGGCAAAGGTGCCCCAGCCGGTGCCGGCGCCGAACCACTCGCCCTGGCTGTCACGGGGCAGCTCTGCACGCTCGGGCGGCAGCACCGCTTCGCTGCCGGTCAGGCGCATCTCGCCGGCTTCCAGGCGATAGCAACCCCAGTAGACCTCGTCCATGCGTGCATCGATGGCCGCGGCCACCTGGGTCACGCCCTGCTCGCGGTGGGCACGCTGGGCCAGCACGGCGAGGTTGGACACCGGCAGCACCGGGCGGTCGAGGGCGAAGGCCAGGCCCTGGACCACACCCACGGCGATGCGCACGCCGGTGAAGGCACCCGGGCCACGGCCGAAGGCGATGGCATCGAGGGCGGGCAGGCCGACACCGGCCTCGGCCAGCAGGTCCTGGATCATCGGCAGCAGGCGCTGGGCGTGCTGGCGCGGGATCACCTCGTAGTGACTGAGCACGCGGCCGTCATGCAGCAGGGCGACGGAACAGGCTTCGGTGGCGGTATCCAGGGCCAGCAAGGTGGTCATCGGTGCATCCAGGTGAGTCGAAAAAGGCGCGCATTATAAACGCCAACGGCCCGCAAGCGGGCCGTTGGTCGAATCGATCAGCGATCGATCAGGAAAGCGCTGCGAACACCTTGCCGGTGATCTCTTCCACCGAGCCGACGCCGGCGATGGCGCTGTACTTCGGGGTGCCTTCGGCCGCGGACAGCTTCTGGTAGAAGTCCACCAGCGGCTTGGTCTGCGAGTGATACACGGACAGGCGATGACGCACGGTGGCTTCCTTGTCGTCGTCGCGCTGGATCAGGTCTTCACCGGTTTCGTCGTCTTTGCCAGCGACCTTCGGCGGGTTGTGCTCGGTGTGGTACACGCGACCCGAAGCCGGGTGCACGCGACGACCGGCGATGCGGCCGACGATCTCTTCGTCGTCCACGGCGATCTCGACCACGTGGTCGATGGTCACGCCAGCGTCCTTCAGGGCTTCGGCCTGGGGAATGGTGCGCGGGAAGCCATCGAAGAGGAAGCCGTTGGCGCAGTCGGGCTGAGCGATGCGCTCCTTGACCAGGTTGATGATCAGGTCATCGGAAACCAGGCCGCCGGCATCCATCACGCTCTTGGCCTTCAGGCCGAGCTCGGTGCCCGCCTTGACCGCTGCGCGCAGCATGTCGCCGGTGGAGATTTGCGGAATAGCGAATTTCTTGGTGATGAAACCAGCCTGGGTACCTTTTCCGGCACCGGGCGCCCCCAGCAGAATCACGCGCATCGATGTGCTCCTCAAGATTGTTTTGAAGTCTCGGATTCGCCTCTTGGGGCCAATCTCAGTATCGGGTTTCGGCGTCGTTGAGCGGCCAAAAGGTTGATCAAGATACACAGCACCCCTATGCCGCACAAGCCACCGAAAGTCGGATAAGAAGCCCCTTCAGCCGGTGTTCCGCAGGCCTGCCGCAATGCCCGCCACGCTCACCAGCAACGCCTGTTCCAGGGGGCCTTCGGCACTGTTCTCGGCGCGCCTGGAACGGGCCAGAAGCTCCGTCTGGAGCAGGTGCAGCGGGTCGAGGTAGGTGTTGCGCACACTGATGGCCTCGCGGGTCTCGGGACTGGACGCCAGAAGCTCGGACTGCCCGGTCACCCCTAGTACGGTCGTACAGGCCTGCGACAATAGGTCGCGTAGATGCGCACCCAGCGGCAACAGCTGCTTTTCCACCAGTCGCGAGTCATAGAGTTCGGCAATGTTGCCGTCGGCCTTGGCCAGGACCATTTCCAGCATATCGATGCGGGTGGCGAAGAACGGCCAGCGCTCGCGCATCTCCCGCAGCAGCGCCAGCTCGCCCCGCTCCACCGCGCTCTGCAGCGCCCGCTCCCAGCCCAGCCAGGCCGGCAGCATCAGGCGTGTCTGGGTCCAGGCGAATATCCAGGGGATCGCCCGCAGGCTTTCCACGCCACCGGCGCGGCGCTTGGCCGGGCGGCTGCCCAGGGGCAGGCGGCCCAGCTCCTGCTCCGGCGTGGCCTGGCGGAAGTACTCGACGAACTGCTCGTGCTCGCGCACCACGGCGCGGTAGCCGGCCACGCCTTCGGCGGCGAGGCGGTCCATTTCAGCGCGCCAGGCGGGCTCGGGTTGCGGGGGCGGCAACAGGGTCGCCTCCAGCACCGCCGCCAGGTAAAGGTCGAGGTTCTGCACGGCGACGTCCGGCAGGCCGAACTTGAAGCGGATCATCTCGCCCTGCTCGGTGGTGCGGAAACGCCCCGCCACCGAACCCGGCGGTTGCGACAGGATCGCCGCGTGGGCCGGGCCACCGCCACGTCCCACGGTGCCGCCGCGGCCATGGAACAGCAGCAGCTCGACCTGATGCTGGCGGCAGGTTTCCACCAGCGCTTCCTGGGCGCGGTACTGGGCCCAAGCGGCGGCCGTGGTGCCGGCGTCCTTGGCCGAGTCGGAGTAGCCGATCATCACTTCCTGCGGGCCGTGCAGGCGCGAGCGGTAGCCGGGCAGGCCCAGCAGCCGGTCGATGGCCGGGGCGGCGTTGTCCAGGTCGGCGAGGGTCTCGAACAGCGGCACCACGCGGATCGGCCGCTGCAACCCGGCTTCCTTGAGCAGCAGTTGCACGGCCAGCACATCGGAAGGCGCGCCGGCCATGGAGATGACATAGGAGCCCAGGGAGGCCACCGGTGCCGAGGCCACCACGCGGCAGGTGGCGAGCACCTCGGCGGTTTCGGCGGACGGCTTGTGATGGGGCGGCAGCAGCGGGCGGCGGTTGTCCAGTTCGCGCTGGAGGAAGGCCAGGCGCGCGTCCTCGTCCCAGGCCGCGTAGTCGCCGAGCCCCAGGTAGTCGGTGATTTCTGCCAGGGCGGCGCGATGACGGGCAGAGTCCTGGCGCACGTCCAGGCGCACCAGGAACAGGCCGAAGCAGGCCGCGCGGCGCAGGCAGTCGAGCAACGCGCCATCGGCGATCACGCCCATGCCGCAGGCGTGCAGGGAGTGGTAGCAGAGTTCCAGGGGCTCCAGCAGTTGCTGGTTGTCCTGCAGCACCTCGGGGCCGGCCGCCACCTCGCCATCCAGCGCCGCCTGGGCCCAGGCGCGGGTGGCGCGCAGGCGTTCGCGCAATTGCTTGAGCAGCGCCCGGTAGGGCTCGGGGTGCACGCCCACGCGTACGCGCAATTCATCGCTGGCCTGGTGCATGGACAGCTCGGCGGCCAGGTGGTCGACATCACGCAGGTAGAGGTCGGCGGCCATCCAGCGCGCCAGCAGCAGCACTTCGCGGCTCACGGCGGCAGTGACATTGGGGTTGCCGTCGCGGTCACCGCCCATCCACGAGGCGAAGCGCACCGGCGCGGCGGTCAGGGGCAAGTGCAGGCCGGTGGCGGCATGCAGGGTGCGGTCGGTCTGGCGGATGAATTCCGGCAACGCGTGCCAGAGGGAATGCTCGATCACCGCGAAACCCCATTTGGCCTCGTCCACCGGCGTCGGCCGGCTGCGGCGGATCTCGTCGGTGAACCAGGCCTCGGCGATCAGCCGCTCCAGGGCGGTGTGCACCTTGGCGCGCTCGTCGGCGCTGAGGTCGCTGTGGTCCTGGGCCGCCAGTTGAGCGGCCATGGCGTCGTACTTCTGGATCAGCGTCCGCCGCGCCACCTCGGTGGGGTGGGCGGTCAGCACCAGCTCGATATCCAGCCGCGCCACCTGGCGTGCCAGCTGGTCCGGCGAATGCCCGGCGGCGCCCAGGCGCTGCAGCAGCTCCGGCAGCACGCGCTTCTCGAAGAGCTCCGGCTCCTGTGGCCCGCGCCGGCGGATGCGGTGGTACTGCTCGGCGATATTGGCCAGATTGAGGAACTGGTTGAAGGCCCGGGCCACCGGCAGCAACTCATCGGCAGTGAGATCGTCGAGGGCCTCGTTGAGCTGCTGCTCGCCCTGCCGCGAGCCCTTGCGGGCCGCCTTGGCGCCCTTGCGGATGCGCTCGATCTTTTCCAGGAAGGCCTCGCCCTGATGGGCGCGGATGGTATTGCCCAGCAATTCGCCGAGCAGGTGAACGTCTTCGCGCAAGCGTGCGTCGATTTCCGCCATGACAGGCTCCCCAGAGAGATGTCGAGCCCCCAGAGTGCCGAGGGCGCCATCGACTTACAAGGGTGCGACACCATGCCGCTGCATCGTCCCCGGCGAGCTAGGCTGAAGACAGGCAGGCCCCAGAAGTGCCCGCCGGCCGACGGCACCGCGCCGCCGACCTCCAGCAGATGCCCGCCACGAGCGGGCCCGGCACGAGGTGACCATGAAGATCCGCGAACTGATCCGCCATTGGGAAGAAAACGCCAAGGGTCGCCTGACCCGCAGCCAGTACAGCATCCACCTGGATGTGGAATCCGCGGCACGACTCGCCGCCCTCAACGAGATGTACCCCAAGCGCAGCCTGGAGGAGTTGCTCGGCGAACTGCTCGGCGCCGCCCTCGAGGAGCTCGAAGCCAGCCTGCCCTACGTCAAGGGCAGCAAGGTGGTGGCCACCGACGAGCAGGGTGACCCGCTCTTCGAGGACATCGGACCCACGCCACGCTTCCTCGCCCTTTCCCGCAAGCACCTGCGCCAGTTCGACCAGCAGCACGACAGCACCGAGCACTGATCGCCCCTTGCCCGGCCCCGCCCTGGGGCCGGCGCTGCCCGCCTATCTTGCCTACCTCCCCCTCGTTGCATGCCATGACATGAAGGGCTCGGCCCATCGCCCGCAGCCCTTGTGCGGCGGGCTTTCCAGGGTATTTACGTAAATTTTATTGAACATTTCCAGAATTGCCCCTGTCACAAAAAGCACGCCAGCGCATCAACCATTAGTCGGTGATTTTTGGCGGAAAATCGTCGATCTAGCGGCCCTAAGCATGCATCTGGCAGGCAAGTTGCCATGAGATCTGAAATGGCGAGGTAATTCCAATGGAGCTGAACATCATGAAGACAAGCCCTGCTGTAACGATTCGCAGAACAGTCCTGGCCGCCCTGGTCGCCGGCGGTAGCGCCCTGCTCGTCGGCTGCGCCGGAAATCCGCCCACCGAACAGTTCGCCGTGACCAATACCGTGGTCAAGAGCGCCGTCAGCGCCGGCGGCCCACAGTACGCCCCGGTGGAAATGAAGAACGCCCAGGACAAGCTGGCCCAGGCCGAGAACCTGCTGCGTGAAGAGCGTTACGACGAAGCCCGCCGCATCGCCGAGCAGGCCGAATGGGACGCCCGCGTCGCCGAGCGCAAGGCCCTGGCCATCAAGGCCGAGAAAACCCTGGATGACGCCCAGAAAGGCGTCCAGCAGATTCGCGAGGAAGGCTCGCGCCAGCCGATCATCGTGCAGTGATCCGCGCCGCCCTCTTTCCGCCTCGATAAGGATGATCCGTCATGAATAAGCTGATCACAGTTTCCGCTCTCTCCGTACTCAGCCTGGCGCTGGTGGCCTGCGCCTCCAAGCCCAACCCTAACCTGGACCAGGCACGCAGCAACTACTCCGAGCTGCAGGCCGAGCCCCAGGCCAACACCCTGGCGGCCCTGGAAACCAAGGAAGCCGGCGACATGCTGAGCCGCGCCGAACAGGCCTACGCCGACAAGCAGGACCAGGTGCAGGTCGACCAGCTCGCCTACATCACCAACCAGCGCGTCGAGCTGGCCCGCCAGACCATCAAGCAGAAGGCCGCCGAAGAGGCCCTGGCCAACGCGCCGGCCCAGCGCACCCAGGCCCAGCTGGATGCGCGCAACCAGCAGGTGGATGTACTGGTCAACCAGCTCAAGGCCAAGCAGACCGACCGTGGCCAGGTGGTGACCCTGGGTGACGTGCTGTTCGAAGTGGACCGCGCCGAGCTCAACCCCAACGGCATGAGCAACGTCCAGCAACTGGGCAACTTCCTGGTGCAGAACCCGGATCGCCAGGTGGTGGTGGAAGGCTTCACCGACAACACCGGCACCGTCGACCACAACCTGCGCCTGTCCCAGGCCCGTGCCGACTCGGTGCGCCGCGCCCTGGTGGCCATGGGTGTGAACCCCACGCGCATCACCACCCACGGCTTCGGCAAGGACTACCCGGTGGCCAGCAATGCCTCCGCCTCCTCGCGCACGCTGAACCGTCGTGTGGAAGTGACCATCGCCAACGGTCCCGGCCCGGTCGCCCCGCGCGCTGCGCTTTGATCCTTCGGTAATGAAAAAGCCCGCCTCCCCGGCGGGCTTTTTTGTGCGCGACTTGGCGCCGCGCCGATCGCCGTTTCCGCAAGGCCGGCCGCCTCGCTAGGATGCAAGCCATCGCGCCCCGGAGATCAGGGAAAATGCCGTCATTCGCCCGCTCACGCCAGGTTCTGGCACTCGCCTTCTGCACCGCCCTGCCCTTCTCGGCACCGGCCGAGCCCCTGCGTTTCGAAGGCTACGAGGCCTTCTACCGGTCCCTCGGCGGCAACCTGTTCGAAGGGGCCGGCAGCGAGCTGTCCCTGGCCTGCACCGAGGCGCAGCAGTGCCTTTGGGTCAACGCCATGGCGGCAGCGGTGAAGCGCTACGACTCGGAGCAATGGAGCGCCCCGGGCGCGCTGGAAGGTGAGCCGCCAGCGGGCATGCCCGAGATCGCCTTCGACGGCCAGCGCCTGGACATCGGCGAGCGCCACTGGAGCCTGGCAGATGTCACCGACCTCGCCCCGACCGATTGGCAGGCCGGCGCCTCGATCGACCCGGAGGGGCTCTACAGCATCACCGCCTGGCGCAACGGCGAATCCTTCTGCCTGGAGCTGCCGGCCAAGGGCAGTGGCCGTGCCGATCGCTACACCCAGGTGCTGCTGGTGCAAGGGCAGACGCTCTACAACCTGCCCCCACTGTTCGCCTCCTGCGCGGCGGTGCGCGAAGCCCCCCAAGGCAGCGTCCTCTATCCGAGCAATGCCTACCTGGAAGAGACCGTCGATAACGAGTCGGTTGGCCTGCGGGTGGACTACCTGCAACCCGGCAGCAAGACACCGGCGGAACACCACCGCCTGCGGTTCCCCAATCCGCAGAACCCCTTCGTGTTCGAAGCCCAGTAGCCCGCCAGATGGCGGCGCTGCGCAGCGCACGGACATGACCGCTATGTAGGGTGGATGACGCTCTTCTCATCCACCAGGCGGAGCCGAGAACGGCACACCGTTGCAGATGAAACGCCGCACCCTCAATGCCGCTTGTGCACCCCCGGCACATGCAGGTGCCCAGCCTCGGCGCAGGAATCGGAGATCACGCTGGGCGGCGCCGGCTGCTCCAGCTCACGGAGAATCCCGCAGGACTCGCTGCTGCCGGCGATCTGGCAATGGGCACGCAGGGCACGCAGCTGTTCCTGCAGCGAACGCAGTTCGGCGATGCGCACCTCCACATGATGCATGTGCTCGTCGATCAGCCGGTTGGCGGCGGTGCAGTCCGCCTCGGGGCTGTCGCGCAGGCGCAGCAGCTCGCGGATTTCCTGCTGGGTCATGTCCAGGGAACGGCAGTGGCGGATAAAGGCCAGGCGCTCCACGTGGGCCTGGGTGTACTGGCGGTAGTTGCCCTCGCTGCGGGACGGCTCCGGCAGCAGCCCTTCGCGCTCGTAGTAGCGGATGGTCTCCACCGGGCAATCGGTCAGTCGTGCCAGCTCGCCGATCTTCATGGTTCATTCCCCTGCTTGACTCTGTAGTTGCTACAGGGTGTGCAATCAGCACCATTCCCGTCAATGGAGTCCGCGATGAGCCAGGACAACTGCTGCAACCACGATCATTCGAACCCGCGTCCCAGCCCGGCGCGGCACGATCATGGCCATGCGCACGGCCATGACCATCACCATGACCACGACGGCCATGCCCACGAGCATGCCCAACCCGCCCTGGCGACCGAGGCCATGGATGCGCCCCTGGGCGAGCTGCGCTGGAGCAGCCTGCGCATCGACGCCATGGACTGCCCCACCGAGGAACGCCTGCTGCGGGATGCCCTGGGCAAGGTCGCAGCGGTGGAAGCGCTGGAGTTCAACCTGATGCAGCGTGTGCTCAAGGTGCAGCATCGCTTCACCGAGCTGGCGCCGCTGCAGAAGCTGGTGGCCCAGCTGGGCATGCAGGCCGAACCGCTGGACGCCGCCTCGCCCCCAGCCAAGCCGGCCGACAAACCCTGGTGGCCCCTGGCACTGGCCGGTGTCGCCGCGCTCGCCGCCGAAGCCTGCGAATGGTTCGGCTTCGGGCCCGTGTGGCTGGAAGCCGGCCTGGCGCTGCTGGCCATCGCCACCGCCGGCCTGCCCACCTACCGCAAGGGCTGGATCGCCCTGAAGAACCGCAACCTCAACATCAACGCCCTGATGAGCATCGCCGTGACCGGCGCCCTGCTCATCGGCCAGTGGCCCGAGGCGGCCATGGTCAGCGTGCTCTTCGCCCTCGCCGAGCTGATCGAAGCCAAGTCCCTGGACCGCGCGCGCAACGCCATCCGTGGCCTGCTGGACCTGGCCCCGCAACAGGCCACCGTGCAGGTGGACGGCCAGTGGCGCGAGGTGCCGGCCAGCGAGGTGCGCCCCGATGCCCGGGTGCGCGTGCGCCCCGGCGAGCGCATCGCCCTGGACGGCGAGCTGCTGGTGGGCCGCTCCGGCGTCAACCAGGCGCCCATCACCGGCGAGAGCCTGCCGGTGGACAAGGAGCCGGGCGACCCGCTGTTCGCCGGCACCATCAACGGCGAGGGCGAGCTGGAATACCGCGTCACCCGCGCCGCCAACGACAGCACCCTGGCGCGCATCATCCACGCCGTGGAAGAAGCCCAGGGCACCCGCGCACCGACCCAGCGCTTCGTCGACAGCTTCTCGCGCATCTACACGCCCACGGTGTTCGTCCTCGCCCTGCTCACCGCCGTGCTGCCGCCGCTGCTGATACAGGGCGCCTGGCTCGACTGGGTGTACCGCGCCCTGGTACTGCTGGTGATCGCCTGCCCCTGCGCCCTGGTGATCTCCACCCCGGTGACCCTGGTCAGCGGCCTGGCCGCCGCCGCGCGCCGTGGCGTGCTGGTCAAGGGCGGCGTGTACCTGGAAATGGGCCGCCAGCTGGCCTGGGTCGCCCTCGACAAGACCGGCACCCTCACCGAAGGCCGCCCGCAGCAGACCGACTATGTGCCCCTGCGCGAGGGCCGCGCCGATGAGGCGCGCGCCCTGGCCGCCAGCCTCGCCGCGCGCTCGGACCATCCGGTGTCCCAGGCCCTGGCCCGCGCCGCCGAGGCCGACGGCATCGCCCTGCACGGCGTCGACGACCTGGCCGCGCTGCCGGGCCGTGGGGTCAAGGGGCTGATCGGCGGGCGCCTCTACCACCTGGGCAACCATCGCCTGGTGGAGGAGCTGGGGTTGTGCTCCAGCACCCTGGAGATGCGCCTGGATAGTCTCGAGCGCGAAGGCAAGACAGCCATCGTCCTGCTCGACGCCGAAGGCCCGATGGCCCTGTTCGCGGTGGCCGACGGCGTGCGCGAAACCAGCCGCGAGGCGGTGACCGAGCTGCACCAGCTCGGGGTGCGCACCCTGATGCTCACTGGCGACAACCCCCATACCGCTGCCGCCATCGCCCCCCAGGTGGGCATCGACGAAGCCCTGGGCAACCTGCTGCCCGAGGACAAGCTGCGGGAAGTGGAACGTCGCCAGCAGGGCGGCCAGCGCATCGGCATGGTCGGCGACGGCATCAACGACGCCCCGGCCCTGGCCCGCGCCGATATCGGCTTCGCCATGGGCGCCGCCGGCACCGACACCGCCATCGAAACCGCCGGCGTGGCGCTGATGGACGACGACCTGCGCAAGCTGCCGCTGTTCATCCGCCTCTCGCGCCGCACCCACGCGGTGCTGGTGCAGAACATCGTCCTGGCCCTGGGCATCAAGGCGCTGTTCCTCGCCCTCACCCTGGCCGGCATGGGCACCCTGTGGATGGCCGTGTTTGCCGACATGGGCGCCAGCTTGCTGGTGGTGTTCAACGGCTTGCGGTTGTTGCGTGGGGCGCGGTGAGCGAATGGCGGCGCTGCGCACCGCTTGGCGACTCAAGTCGCCCCTACAAAAGCAGCCGGCCCCGCCGCACGGGCATGACCGCTGCGTAGGGTGGAGGTCGCTTTTTACCTCCACCAGGGGGGCGCCAGGATCGGCACGGAGTAATGCCAGTTGCGTAGGGCCCCATCCATAACCGGGCGGGGAAGAGCGATGGGCGCAAAAGCCGCCGGATCAGGCCAGGGCGTCGCGGTAGAGACGTGCCATGTCTTCGGAGAAGGCCACCAGCAGCGCGCGCTGCAGGGTGCTGCCGGTCGGGCGTGGGCGGCGCAGTTCGGTGACGGCGATGCGCACGGCGGCTTCCAGCGGGTAGCCATAGACGCCGCAGCTGATGGCCGGGAAGGCGATGCTGGCGACGCCGGCGGATTCCGCCAGGGCCAGGCTGTTGCGGTAGCAGCTGGCGAGCAGCTCGGGCTCGCGTTTGCTGCCGCCGGCCCAGATCGGGCCGACCGTGTGGATGACGAAGGTCGCCGGCAGGCGGAAGCCCGGGGTGATGCGCGCCTCGCCGGTGGGGCAACCGCGCAGCTCACGGCAACTGGCGAGCAGCTCCGGGCCGGCGGCGCGGTGGATCGCACCATCCACGCCACCGCCGCCGAGCAGCGAGGAATTGGCCGCGTTGACGATGGCGTCCACGTCCAGGCGGGTGATGTCGCCCTGCCAGACCTCGACCTTCATCCTGCCCTCACTTGACCTCTTGCGGGGTCTCCTGGCCCATGCAGCGCACGGCCTGTTTCTTGTTGTTCACCAGCACGCCGGTCAGGCCTTTCTGCTCGGTGTCGAACAGCACCAGCACGCCGTCGATGCACTGGGCGACCTGGGTGGCGGGCGTCAGCGAGACCTTGTAGTCCTCGCCGGGAACGGTCTTGAGCATGGTGAAGTCGGACAGCAGCAGCGCATCTTCCGGTTTGGCGAAGTGCAGGTAGCCGTAGTACCAGAGGACCATCACGGTGCCGATGATGGTGCCGACGCCGGTGAGGATCAGCGGGATGGGGTTGCGTTCGCTCATTGGGGACTCTCTGTATTCGGGACTTCAGCCAGCCGTCGCAGCCCGACGAAACCGTTCGGGTCTTCGAGGTAGCGCAGCATCACCTCCCGCCAGGTGGGGTCGGCGAAGGTCTGCACATGGCCGCCACGAGTCGGCTGGAACACCCGCGGCGGCGGCGCAGCTTGATACAAGCGCACGCCATTGGAAAGAGGCACCACCTGGTCGTCGATGCTGTGGTAGATCAGCATCGGCAAGCCCTGCAGACCGGCAATCGCACCGATCGCGCTGTCGCCATCAGGCACCAGCCAGGACAGCGGCACCTGGAGCGGCCAGGTTAACCAGGCATTGCCCAGGGTGAATTGAGCCACGTCACGGTAACTGGCCGGCGCGCCGTCCAGCACCAGCGCGCGCAGCTGGGCACGGCGCTCGGGGTGCTCGCTCAGGTAGTGCACCGCCATGGCGCCGCCCAGGCTCTGGCCCAGCAGCACCAGCGGCTTGCCCTGCACCTCGGGCGCGCGGTCGAGCCAGGCGAAGGCGGCGTCTATGTCCAGGTAGGCCCCCGCCAGCGAGGGGCTGCCCTCGGAGCGGCCGTAGCCACGGTAGTCCAGCAGCAACACCTGGTAGCCCTGCTCCGGCAGCCACCAGCTGCCACCCAGGTGCGAGGCGACATTGCCGCCATTGCCGTGCAGGTGCAATACCGTGCCCTTGACCTCGACACCCGCCGCAGCCGGCAGCCACCAGCCATGCAGGCGCAGGCCATCGGCGGTGACCAGCTCGACATCGCGGTAGGCCAGGCCGGCGCGCTCGGGGGTGAAGGGCAGCTGGCGCTCGGGGTAGAACAGCAGCCCGCTGCAGCCCTGCAGCAGCAGGACCAGCAGCAGGAGGCAGGAACGGGTCACTGGCCGCCGGCGCGGGTTTCCTCGCGCGCCTTGTAGGTGGCCTCGTAGATGCGCTCGGCCAGGCGCGAGAAGGGCAGGCTCTGGATCCACACCGTGCCGGTGCCCTTGAGGGTGGCCAGGAGGATGCCCTCGCCGCCGAAGAGCATGCTCTTCAGCCCACCGGCCAGACCGATGTCGTAGTCGATGCCCGTGGTGAAGGCCACCAGGCAACCGGTGTCCAGGCGCAGGGTTTCGTTGTTCAGCTCCTTGCGGATCACCGTGCCGCCGGCATGCACGAAGGCCAGGCCGTCGCCTTCGAGTTTCTGCAGGATGAAGCCCTCACCGCCGAAGAAGCCGGCGCCGATGCGCTTGTTGAAGGCGATGCCGATCTGCGTGCCGTGGGCGGCGCAGAGGAAGGCGTCCTTCTGGCACACCAGGCGCCCGCCGACCTGGGCCAGGTCGATGGGCACCACGGTGCCCGGGTAGGGCGCGGCGAAACCGACCCGCTGCTGGCCACGGCCCTCGTTGGTGAAGTGGGTCATGAACAGCGACTCGCCGGTGAGCAGGCGCTTGCCCGCCCCCACAACTTGCCCAGCACGCCGCTGGAGGAACCGTCGCCCATGCGCGCCTCGAAGCGGATGCCTTCGGTCATGTAGTTCATCGCCCCGGCTTCGGCGATCACCGTTTCCTGCGGGTCGAGGATGATCTCAACGGTCTGCGCCGAAGCGCCGAGGATTTCGTAGTCGAGCTGATGGCTGGGCATTTTGATTGGGTCCTCAGTGAGCCTGGAGCTGGAAGCTGGAAGCTGGAAGCTGGAAGCTGGAAGCTGGAAGCTGGAAGCTGGAAGCTGGAAGCTGGAAAGCGTGCTGGGCGTCACCTCGGGTATCAAGCATTCATCTGTTGCAGCGGTTTTTCATCCAGGCCATTTGCTGGCCGACCTCGTAGGCTTTTTCTTCCAGCTTCAGGCCTCAAGCTTCCAGCTAGCGTTTAAAGAATATTCGCGTAATCCGCTTCGATGCGATCCAGGCTGAGGTGATTGAGGAAGTTGGAGAAGCACATCCAGGCCGACAGCGCGTTGAGGTCGCGGAACTGCGGGGGCAGATACTTGGGCGGTGCCACCAGGCCTTCGTCCACCAGCTGGCGCAGGGTGCGCATGTCTTCCAGGGTGGTCTTGCCGCAGAACAGCAGCGGGATCTGCTCCAGCTTGCCCTTGCGCACGGCGAGCTGGATGTAGTTGTAGATCATGATGAAGCCCTTCAGGTAGGACAGGTCCTTGGTGAAGGGCAGGCCGTCCGGCGAGGAGCCCCGGAACACCCGGCTGGCGTTGCCGTAGCTCTCGGCCATGCCGTAGCCCTGCTCGCGGTAGAAGTGGTAGACCTCGAGGAAGTCGGCCCCCTCCTCCGCCATGTGGATGGCACGGGTGCGGTTGGTGAGCTTGCGCAGGCGCGTGGGGTAGGAGGCGAAGGCGATCACTTCCATGAGGATGGCCAGGCCTTCCTGGGTCACGGTGGACGACGGCGGGCCCTTGGCCAGGAAGGTGCAGATCGGCTGGTTCTGGCCGTTCAGCGTGGTGCCGACGTGCACCAGCCCCTCGTGCACTTCCAGGGCGCGCACGTCGCGTTCGTTGAACATGGCGTCGGCGCGCACCTTGATGTAGTCGGCACCGGCGGCGGCGTCGGCGACGATGCCGTCGGACTCGAACACGCGGATGGTGTCGTCGCCCTCGCCGAACACCGCGCTGAGGCGGCTCTGCAGCATGGCCACGGCGTCCTTGGCGGTGAGCGTCTTGGGCTCGTCCTTGAGGTCGCCACGGTCGTCGATCTTGTTCAGGTAGTCCGAGAGCATCAGCCCCAGGTCGGAGAGGGTCGGGTCACCGGCGTGGAAGGCGTCGGAGGCGGCGCCGTAGAGCTCCTGGGAGATCAACCCGAAGTCGGCGGTGCCGCGCGCTTCGAGCATGCGGATCACCATGCGGTATTCCTTGCACATGCGCCGCATGATCTGCCCCACCGGGTTGAACTGCCCCAGCTGGCGGGTGATGTCGCGCTCGATGTTCTGGAATTCCAGCTTCTTCGCCGAGGAGTCGAAGGCCAGCGGCCGGCTCTCGTAATAGGCGCGGTCCACCTCGGGCATGGCCTTGCCCTTGTGCTTGAGGAAGCCCTGGCGAACGCTGTCGTCCCATTTGATGGCGTCCAGCACGCGGATCGGCGTCTGCGCATGGACGATACGGTCGGACAGGGTACGGACGATGTTCTGGTAGTCGTCGGGCAGTTGGCGCCGGCTCATGCTCACTCCTCGGTGGAACGCTGGTAGCGCGCCACCTCGACGAAGACGTCGGAGTTGGCCGGGTCGTCCAGCCAGGCCTGGATCTTCTCCCAGGGCGTGTTCAGCAGCACGCCATCACCCTCGGGCATCTCCACGCTGGCGCCCTCGAAGGTGCCGTGCTCCAGCTCCTGGTGCAGGCGTTCGACATCGAGGTTGTAGATCACCAGTTCGTTGTCGGTGGTGAGTTCGAAGCCGGCGACGGCGAAATTGGCGCCCCACTTCTTCGGCAGCCCGGCGGAGAGGTACCAGCGGCGGCCATGGTGGGCGACGGTGAAGCCGTACTCCTGGAGGCTGTCGAGGTTGTCCTTGCTGCCTTCGTAGGTACGGGCCTTGTACAGGTTGGAGCCGGCGCGGCTGATCTCCAGGTAGAGACGCTCGCCCCACTCGTCCTTGCGCGTCCAGTCGCCCAGCAGCGGGATCGGCGCCGGCTCATGGGCCGGGATCGGGTCCCGCAAGGTGACCAGGCACCCGCTCAGCAGCAGGAAGGACAGGGCGACCAATGCGCGCCAGGGTTTCATTTCGCTCTCCTTGTGACCATGAAAAACCCCGCAAGACAGGTGGCCTGAATGCGGGGTCTCGTACCGTGTTCTAGAGCCCCATCACCAGGTAGAGGTAGCGCTTGAGCACGGCTCGCATCTCGTCGATATCGAGGTTGTCCACCCCATCGAGCAGGCCCTGATATTCCATCCGCAGAATGATGGCCGTCAACACCTTGGCGTCCTCGGCCGGCTCATCCGAGCCCAGTACCTGGAAGAAGTGCTCGGCGCCCTGGGAGAGGATGCCACGGTGGGCATCGGCCAGCGGCCGCAGGCCGGCGTTGATCAGCGCCTCCTGGCGGAACGCCTGCTCGGCCAGCAGCTGCACGCGGTTCTCGATCAGTTGCCGGCGCACATACTGGATGGCCATCTCGACGATCTCGTCGGTCATCTGCCGGCGCGAGGCACCATCGCGGCTCAGAGCCGCCGCCATGCCCTGCAGGTCACCCTCGACGCTGCCCCAGAACGCGGCCATGGCTTCGGCGCTGCGCTCGACGAACTGGGCGAAGGTGTCGGTGATCAGGTCGTTGATGTCCTTGAAGTAATAGGTGGTGGCCGAAAGCGGCACTTCCGCCTCCGCCGCCACGGCGCGGTGGCGCACCGCGCGCACGCCGTCGCGCACGATGATGCGCATGGCGGCATCGAGAATCGCCTGGCGGCGTTGCTCGCTGCCCTGCCGGCTGGCCTTGCGGCCCTGGTACTGGACACTTTCGGCGAGGGCGCTGGCCGCCTGGGCGGCACTGTCGCTACGGGACGACTTGGGCAAGATGCATGGACCTCCGGGTTCAGCTGGGATGCAAGACAGTTTCGACCATTTCTCCGGCTATTCAACTCAACGCCGGCCAAGAAAAAACCGCCCGAAGGCGGCTTTTCTCACGCGTCAGGCCTGGGGCCGCATATGCGGGAACAGGATGACGTCACGAATAGACGGCGAATTGGTCAGCAACATCACCAGGCGGTCGATACCGATGCCTTCACCGGCGGTGGGCGGCATGCCGTATTCCAGCGCGTTGACGAAGTCGGCGTCGAAGTGCATCGCCTCGTCGTCACCGGCGTCCTTCTCCTTGACCTGCAGCATGAAGCGCTCGGCCTGGTCTTCGGCGTCGTTCAGCTCGGAGTAGGCGTTGGCGATCTCGCGGCCACCGATGAACAGCTCGAAGCGGTCGGTGACGCTCGGGTCGTTGTCGTTGCGGCGCGCCAGCGGCGAGACTTCGAAGGGGTACTGGGTGATGAAGTGCGGCTGCTCCAGCTTGCTCTCCACCAGTTCCTCGAAAATCATCACCTGCAGCTTGCCCAGGCCTTCGTGGCCGAGGACCTTGGCGCCGGCGTTCTTGGCGATGACACGGGCCTTCTCGACATCGTTGAGGTCAGCCGCGGTGATTTCCGGGTTGTACTTGAGGATGGCGTCGAACACGGACAGGCGCGCGAAGGGCTCGCCGAAGTGGAACACCTTGTCGCCGTAGGGCACGTCGGTGCTGCCGAGCACGGCCTGGGCCAGCTCGCGGAACAGCTCCTCGGTCAGGTCCATGTTGTCTTCGTAGTCGGCGTAGGCCTGGTAGAACTCGAGCATGGTGAACTCGGGGTTGTGCCGGGTGGAAACGCCTTCGTTACGGAAGTTGCGGTTGATCTCGAAGACCTTCTCGAAGCCACCGACCACCAGGCGCTTGAGGTACAGCTCCGGCGCGATACGCAGGAACATGGCCATGTCCAGGGCGTTGTGGTGGGTTTCGAAGGGCTTGGCCGCGGCACCGCCGGGGATGGTCTGCAGCATCGGGGTTTCCACTTCGAGGAAACCGCGATCGGAGAGGAAGCGACGGATGTGGGCGATGACCTGGGAGCGCACGCGGAAGGTGTGGCGGGTTTCCTCGTTGACGATCAGGTCGACGTAGCGCTGGCGATAGCGCTGCTCGGTGTCGGTCAGGCCGTGGTGCTTGTCCGGCAGCGGGCGCAGGGCCTTGGTCAGCAGGCGCACGTTGGTCATGTCGACATACAGGTCGCCCTTGCCGGAGCGGGCCACGGTGCCTTCGGCGCCGATGATGTCGCCCAGGTCCCAGGTCTTGATCTCGGCCAGGGTCTCTTCCGGCAGGGTCTTGCGGTTCACATAGACCTGCAGGCGGCTGGTGCTGTCCTGCAGGACGATGAAGGAACCACGGTTGAGCATGATGCGACCGGCGACCTTGACCGGGATGGCTGCAGCTTCCAGCTCTTCCTTGGTCTTGTCCGCGTACTGTTTCTGCAGGTCCGCGAAATAGGCATCGCGGCGGAAGTCGTTGGGGAAGGCGATGGCCTTCGCCTCACGCACGGCGGCAAGCTTTTCCTTGCGCTGGGCGATCAGCTTGTTCTCTTCCTGTTGCAGTTCGTGCTGGTCGGGTTGTTGGTCGCTCATGGTCTTGGTGGTTCCTGCTTCGGCGTGTTGGCGCCTGGTGAAAAGTTATCGCTAAAAGAACAAGCGCAGCGGCTTTAGAGACCTTGTTTCAGGCTGGCTTCGAGGTACTCGTTGAGATCCCCGTCCAGCACCTTGTCGCAATCGCTGCGCTCGACGCCGGTACGCAGGTCCTTGATGCGCGACTGGTCGAGCACGTAGGAACGGATCTGGTGGCCCCAGCCGATATCGGACTTGGTCTCTTCCAGCGCCTGGGACGCGGCGTTGCGTTTCTGCATCTCCTGCTCGTACAACCGGGCCCGCAGCATTTTCATGGCGGTGTCCTTGTTGGCGTGCTGGGAGCGTTCGTTCTGGCACGCGACCACCGTGTTGGTCGGTACGTGGGTGATACGTACGGCCGAGTCGGTGGTGTTCACGTGCTGACCGCCCGCGCCGGAGGAGCGGTAGGTGTCGATGCGCAGGTCGGACGGGTTGATCTCGATCTCGATGTTGTCATCGATCTCGGGGGAGACGAACACCGCGGTGAACGAGGTGTGGCGACGGTTGCCGGAGTCGAACGGGCTCTTGCGCACCAGGCGGTGCACGCCGATCTCGGTGCGCAGCCAACCGAAGGCGTATTCGCCCTTGATGTGCACGGTGGCGCCCTTGATGCCGGCGACTTCGCCTTCGGACAGTTCGACGATCTCGGCGCTGAAGCCGTTCTTGTCGGCCCAGCGCAGGTACATGCGCAGCAGCATGTTGGCCCAGTCCTGGGCTTCGGTGCCGCCGGAACCGGCCTGGATGTCCAGGTAGGCGTTGTTCGGGTCCATCTCGCCACTGAACATGCGGCGGAATTCCAGCTTCTCGAGGATCTCGCGCAGGCGCTCGACTTCGGCGGCGACGTCGTTGACCGCGCCTTCGTCGTTCTCTTCGACCGCCATGTCCAGCAGGTCGCGGGAGTCGGCCAGGCCACCGGTCAGCTCGTCGAGGGTTTCGACGATCTGCGCCAGGAGCGAACGCTCACGGCCAAGATTCTGGGCGTACTCCGGGTTGTTCCAGACGTTGGGGTCTTCGAGTTCGCGGTTTACTTCGACGAGACGATCATGCTTGTGATCGTAGTCAAAGATACCCCCGAATGGTCTGGGTACGTTCGGAGAGGTCCTTGATGCTATTGAGGATCGGGTTGATTTCCATGGCTGGAAGCGCTCTCAGGCAAAACTTTCGGAAAAGCCGGCGAGTATACCCGACTCGAAACCCGCCGGGCAGCCCGCCCGACCACCGTAGACCCGGCGTCGGACTACAGCGCTTCGGCCACCGTCACCGCCCGCCAGGGCCCGCTGGAACGGCCGCTGAGCGCCGCCCAGTACCAGCTGGAATTGTCGCTGAAGCTCTGCCCGACGGCGTCCTCGATGTACTCGCAGACCTGCAGCGCCGGCCCCTGCCCCTCGGCCACGAAGCAGCGCTGCAGCCCGCCATTGCCGGGGCGCTGGCGCAGGGCGATGGCGCGGATCACGTAGCCCAGGCCCTGGTAGCAGTCCGCCGCCGGGTGCAGCTTGCGCGTGGCCGCCGTGACATGGCGCAGGGTGACCACCCGCGAGCCGGTGCTGAAGCGGGCGATGGCCCCAGGGAACTGCGCGGCGAAGCGCTGCTCCACCGGCGACAGCGCCAGGGGCCGCAGGCGCTCGCCCTCGAAACGTTGCGGCCACTCGACGAAGGCGGCAACGGGGCGGGCCTCGGCCATCGGCCGGCCCAGCAGCGACCCCACGCCCAGCAGCAGGAATGACGCCGCCACCAGCCAGCGCCCGTTGTGCCAGGGCGCCACGCCGGTCGCCGTCGTGGCGGGCAACGCCCGCACCGCGCCCTGCCCCGCCGCCACGGTGCGCAGCACCAGGGCGCAGACACCGATGAACACCAGCAGCCCGGTGGCCTCGTGCATCCACGCCGGCCAGTTCGATTGCCCGGCCTCCTGCAGCACCAGCAGGGTGTTGCGCAGGCTGTTGCCGCCCAGCACCAGCAGGCCGATCCACGGCAGGCGTCGCAGCAGCTGCCTGTCCCCCAGGCGCAGCCAGGCGGCAGTGGCGAAGGCGGTGAAGTAGGCCACCCAAGCCATGTGCACGCCCGAGCAGGGCGCATCCACCATCACCAGTTGCCCGTTCACCTGCAGCGCCGTGCCCAGGCGCTGCACCTCGTGGCCCAGGCCGCGCAGCAGCCAGAGGCTGGCTTCAGCGGTGACCAGGCGCAGCGGGTAACCGGCGAAGAACTGCAGCGACGAGAGGATCGGCAAGGCCAGCAATCCCAGGCCCAGCCAGGCCAGCACCGGCTGGCCCGGGCGGCGCAGCGCCAGGGTGGTGGCGATCACCGCCAGCACCGCCAGCACGCCGCGCCCCAGGGCCGGGACCCACGCGCTGCCGAGAATGGCCAGCGCCGCCAGGGCCAGCGACACCAGCAGCCAGCTGCGCCGGGGCGTCGCCAGGAAGCTGCGGCGCTCGCGCCACAGCCCCAGCAGCAGGGCCACCAGCGCCACCACGCCGTAGGGGTCGTCCGAGCCATCGCCCATGCGCCGCAGGCTCCACAGCCACACCGGCCAAAGCGCCAGCACCGGCGCCAGCAGCCAGGCCCAGCCCGGCAGCGCGCGGGCCTTCACCTACGCACCTGGCGGCGGGTCACCCAACCCATGCCCAGCAGGGCCAGCGCCAACATCGCCCAGGTGGCCGGCTCCGGCGTGCTCGGCACGAGGATGCCGCCGGTGGCGGAGCCCGCCTCGGCGGTGCCGATGGCCTGGGCGCTCACACCCTGGGGCAGCGGCAGTGGTTGCTTGACCGTGGCGCTGCCGGCCGGGTCGGGGTTGCGCACCACCTGGTCCACGGCGATGAACGAGGTGTAGGGCGTCAGCAGGCTGTACTTCAGGCCCAGGTCGAGAATCTGCTGGCTGTAGCCGAAGCCGCCCTCCAGGGCCTCCTGGTCCATCAACGACGCGATGCGGTGCCGCGCCCACAGATGGGTCAGGGCCTGGTCGCCATCGAGCACCTTGCCCGCCTCGATCGGCACTTCGCTGCGCCAGGGGCCGCTGGCGGCGATGCCCTCGGCCTGCAGCACGCCACGGGGCTCGCCGCGCCACTTGCCGAACACCACCAGCGGGCGCTGGGCGAACAGGTCGGGCAGCGCCAGCGGCTCGACGTCATAGGTCTCCAGGCCACTGAAGGACAGCTTGGGGTGCACCAGCACCGGCGAGTCGATCATCCGCCGCAGGCGTTCGGCCTCGGCTTGCGCCGAGCTGTCGTCGAGCACCACGAAGGGCTCGCCCTGCCCGGCCCGTGCCAGGCCCTCGATCAGCTCGCGGTTCACCGAACTGCCGATACCGAAGGCGAACAGGTTGGCCTTGCCCAGGTTGTTGCGCACCAGTTCGAAGGCCTCGGTTTCCACCGTCACGTAGCCATCGGTGACCACCACGAAGCTGCGCGAGCGCTCCGCATCCGCCGGCATCGCCAGCGCCTGGCGCAGCGCCGGCAGCAGCTCGGTGCCGCCGCTGCCCATCTGGGTGTCGAGCATCGTCAGCGCCTGCTCGATGTTGGCCTTGGTAGCCGGCTGCGACTGCGGCGCCAGCAGGCTGCTGCTGCCGGAGAACAGCAGCACGTTGAAGCTGTCCACCGGGCGCAGGCCGCCGATCAGCCGGCGCAGCAGGACCTTGGTGGTGTCCAGCGGGAAGCCGTGCATGGAGCCGGAGATATCCACCACGAAGATGTATTCGCGCGGCACGATGCTGCTGGCCTTCACCGCCGCCGGCGGCGCCACCATGGCCAGGAAGAAGTTCTCCTCGGCGCCACGGGACAGCAGCACGCCGCTCTCGAACACCTCGCTGCCCAGGCGGTAGTCGAGGATGAAGTCACGGTCGTTGCCCGGCCCCTGCCCCTCTTCCAGGGTCACCCGGGTGTGCCGGGGCGCGATGGCCTGGCGGGCGATGCGGTGGGTACGCGAGACGACTTCGTCGATGGCGGTGGGCGATTGCAGGTCCACCTGCAGGGAGAAGGTGCTGCGGCCAGGGTCGCCCTCGGCCAGGTGCGATGTGGAGACCCAGGGCTCGGCCTTGTGGCTCGGCTGCCCCGGTGCGCCGTTGTAGCGCGGCCCGACCACGGTGGGGAAAACGAAGTGGTAGGTGCCATCGGTGGGCAGCAGCAGCTCGGTGTAGCGCAGCTCCACGTCCACCACGTCGCCGGGGAGGATGTTGGCCACGCTCATCTGGAACACATTGGGGCGCTCCTGCTCCAGCAGGGCGGCGGTCTTGCCAGCGCTCTTGGCCTCCTGGTACTCGCGCTGGGCGCTCTGTTTTTCGCGGATCTGCGCATGCAGCTCGCGATCGCCCAGGCGCACGGTCATGCCATGCACCGCCGCGCGGGTGGAGCCGGGGAACACGTAGCGCGCCTCCAGGGCCCGCGAGCCCTCGTTGCGGTACTGCTGGATCACCTTCACGTCGGCGATCACCCCCAGCACCTGCACCTCCACGCGGGTGGACTTCAGCGGCAGGCCATCGACGCCCGGCTCGGCGTTATCCACCGCGAAATAGGGGCTCTCGCCACGTTCCGCAGCCTCCTCGGCCAGGCACGGCGCCACGCCGCACAGCACGAGGAACAACGCCAGCAGCCAGCGGCCGGGCGAGCGGGAAGACAAGGGCGGGCGGTACATGCGGTGCACTCCATGGAAAAGGATCGTGCAGCCATGTTCGCCAGCCTGTGTGGACGCAATTTGCAGGGCCCGTGGTGTTTATGTGGAGTTATGCGGTGATCGCCAGTCGCGAATGAATTCGCGCCTGCGAGTTCAGCCCTGCGGACCTGACCGGCGCGTAGGGTGGAGGTCGTTTTTTACCTCCACCGGCTTTTTTTGCCTGGGGTAGACCGTTCGCGAGTCAACATCCACGCCCTTGGAACGTGGCTTGGCTTTTGGCCTGTTGAAGGGAGTTGCAACCCGGCCCCGGAGCATGCAGCCGCCACTCACTCAGGACGTAGGGTGTGCTGCGCGCACCTGGGGCTCACCGAAGGCACCGAGCGGCGGTGCGCGGTGTTTAGCCGGGATACATGGGTAACGCTTGTCGGGGGACATGGGTAACGGGTTGCTGGTCGTTACTTCTTCTCTCTCAGGTCGAACTGGCGGATTGTCTTATGGATGAAAATCACATCGTAGACACCATCCACACCGGTGGGGCGTATTGCGATTCGCTCGCCCAATAACCCACCACCGACGAACCGGCTTTTCCCTTTGAATTGCACCTGTCCGGTTCCCCCTACCTTGAGCACCTTGTCCTCCGGCTCGTACTCGATTTCCGGCAATTGCTCCGGGTACGCCCTTAGGCTTGGCTGATAGCGCGATATCGGTGGTAACTGGCCCAGCGCCTCATGAGGTCGTTGTTGGTTGTACTGGTCTCGCCATTGGTCCATCACGCGCTGGCAGTGCTCCATGTCACTGAAGCTGCGATGCAGCAGCTCATGCTTGAGGGTTTGATGGAAACGCTCAAGCTTGCCTTGGGTCTGTGGGTGGTAAGGGCGGCTATGACTGACGTCGATGCCTAGGCGCATCAGCCAGACCTCCATCGCAGATAGGCCGCCCTCGATGTTTGAGCCCCAGGGCGGGCCGTTGTCGGCCGTTATCCGGCATGGCAGCCCATAGCGACGGAAAACCGTGGCCAGCTTGGGGCGCACCAGCTCCAGGCGTTCCCCTTCACAGCCCTCCAGGCAGAGCGCAAAGCGTGAATGGTCATCGAGTACCGTCAGCGGGTGGCAACGTGGTGAGTTGCGGTCCGAAAGATGGAAGTTGCCCTTGAAGTCGATCTGCCAGAGCTCGTTTGGCCGCTTGTGCTCGTAGCGATGGGTAGCTGGCGCCTGTACGTCCTCGGCGTGATAGCGCACCTGGCAGCCATGGCGCCGAAGAATCGCATCGAGGGTGCTGTGATGAGGGCGATCCATGGCCTTTGGCAACAGATGGAGCAGCTTGCGAGCGCCCCAATAAGGGAATTGGTGATGCAGGCGCACCACCTCTCGCTCCAGCTCGGCGCTGCTGCGTCCAGGACTCGTCAGCGGACGACGGGACTGATCCTGCAGGCCGGAATCCCCCAGTTCTTGATATCGCTCCAGCCATTTGTAAGCCGTCTTGGGGCTGATGCCATAGCGTCGACAGAGCTCCCGGATGTTGCTCTGCGGGTGTTGGGCCAACAGTACGAATTCACGTCGTATCGACATGGTGGTGCACTCCTGCCACGGCATCGCTCGAACTCCTCTTCGAAGGATTCCGTAAGCCTAAATGCGTTACCTATGTCTCCCGACACCTGTCACCTATGTCCCCCGGCTGAACACGCGGCACACCCTACGGCACGCGCTCATGCTGTTGGGTCCTCAGAGCGGCGGCGCTATGCGCCGCTTGGCGACTGAAGTCGCCCCTGCAGGCCCCTACATATCTGTGCGGAGCGCAGGCAAAAAGCTAGGCGCCGGGCGTATCGGCTACCAGCCCCACCTGGTTGCGGCCGTTGTTCTTGGCCATGTACAGCCCCTGGTCGGCGCGGTCCACCAGCAACAGCGACACCTGGCCGGTCTTGGGCGTCAGGGTCGAGACGCCAATGCTCACACTCAGCGAGGCTCCGTCCTGGGGCAGGTCATGGGGGATGCCCAGGGCCTCCACCGCACGCCGGACCTTTTCCGCCAGCAGGCGCGCGCCGCCGCTGGAGGTGCCCGGCAGCACCATGGCGAACTCCTCACCGCCATAGCGCGCAGCCAGGTCGGAGGAGCGCGTACAGGATTCGCGCAGGGTTTCGGCCACTCGGCGCAGGGCGTCGTCCCCGGCGATATGGCCGAAGTGGTCGTTGTAGCCCTTGAAGTAGTCCACATCGATCATCAGCAGCGACAGCGAGGTCTGTTCACGGAAGGCACGGCGCCATTCCATTTCCAGGTACTCATCGAAGTGGCGGCGGTTGGACAGCCCGGTGAGGCCGTCGGAGTTCATCAGGCGCTGCAGCACCAGGTTGGCTTCCAGCAGCTGCTGCTGGCTCTCGCGCAGGGCGCGGTAGGCCTCGTCGCGCTGCTGCAGGGCGAGGTAGGAGCGGGAGTGGTAGCGGATGCGCGCCACCAGCTCGATGGTGTCGGGCAGCTTGACCAGGTAATCGTTGGCGCCGGCGGCGAATGCGGTGCTCTTGATCGCTGCATCGTCACGGGTGGACAGCACGATGATGGGGATGTCACGCAGCTCGGCGGCGGCTCGATAGTCGGCCAGCAGGCTGATGCCGTCGACGCCGGGCATCACCAGGTCCTGGAGGATCACCGTCGGGCGTATCTGCCGGGCAACCTCGACGGCCGTCAGCGGGTCCGCGCAGAAATGGAAATCGATTCCGGCCTCATCGGCCAGGGCGCGGCGCAGGGCCTCTCCGATCATCGCCTGATCATCGACCAGCAGCACCATCACCTTATTCTCGGTGAACGAGTACGTTTCGGCCTGATTGCGATAGGGGTAATGCATAACTTTCTCCAGGCCTACAGGCCTCACACGACACGCAGACAACCTCTGTGCACGGCCAATGATAATGCGCGGCACGGGTACGCCGCCGCCAAAAAAACGAGCCGCCCGGCTTGCACCGTCGATGCCCCGGGCTGCACGAACGCACCAAGACCCGACCGCAGCGCCCCGGCCCGAGAAACCATCAACGCGAGAACGCCTCCACGAGCCTGGGTGCGATCCGCTGCAAGGGCAGGATCTCCACGGCCGCATCCAGCGCCGCCGCAGCCTTGGGCATGCCGTATACGGCGCTGCTGGCCTGGTCCTGGGCGATGGTGAGGAAGCCCCTTTCACGCATGGCCTTCAGCCCCTGCGCGCCATCGCGGCCCATGCCGGTGAGCAGCACGCCCACCGCCTCGCCCCGCCAATGCGCCACCAGGCTGTCGAAGAACACATCGATGGAGGGGCGGTATACATGGCTGCGGGGCTCTTCGGTATAGGCCAGTTCACCGTTGCGCAGTAGGCGCATATGGTTATTGGTACCCGCCAGCAATACCTGGCCGGGCTGCGGCGGCTCGCCCTCGCGAGCCAGGCGTACAGGCAGGCTGGACTCGCTGCCCAGCCACTCGGCCATGCCGGCGGCGAAGGTTTCGTCGACGTGCTGCACCAGCATCACCGCCGGCGCGAAGCCGGCCGGCAACTGCTTGAGCAACTGCGCCAGGGACGCGGGCCCGCCGGCCGAGGCACCGATGGCCACCAACTGCCGGCACGAGGGCTCGCGAGCCCCGCGGCTGCCCACGCGCTGGCCGATCAGCCAGCCGATGTTCTGGATCTTGCGCAGCAACGCCGCTGCGTCGCGCTCGTGGTCGGTGCCCAGCGCGGGCGTGTCCACCGCATCCAGGGCGCCGTGGCCCATGGCCTCGAACACGCGATGGATGTTCTGTTCCTTGTCTACGGTGACGATGAGGATCGCGCAGGGCGACTGGGCCATGATCCGCCGGGTCGCCTCGGTACCGTCCATCTCCGGCATCAGCAGGTCCATCAGCACCAGGTCCGGAGTGTCCTCCTGGCAGAAGCGCACCGCTTCGGCGCCGTTGCCGGCGATCCAGACGATCTGGTGGGCCGGTTCGCGGGCCAGGGCCCGGCGCAGCGCTTCCACCGCCAGGGGCATGTCGTTGGCGATCCCTATCCTCATCCCTGCGCCTCCCCGATCAGCACGACCACCGCATCCAGCAACGCCTCGTCGTGGAAACTGGCCTTGGCCAGATAATAGTCGGCACCGGCGTCCAGGCCACGGCGCCGGTCCTCTTCACGGTCCTTGTAGGACACCACCATCACCGGCAGTGATTGCAGGCGGCTGTCGCGGCGCACCAGGGTCACCAGCTCGATACCGTCCATGCGCGGCATGTCGATGTCGGTGATCAGCAGGTCGAAGGCTTCGGAGCGCAGGGCGTTCCAGCCGTCCATGCCGTCCACCGCCACCGCCACCTCGTAGCCACGGCCGAGCAGCAGCTTGCGCTCCAGTTCGCGCACGGTGAGCGAGTCGTCCACCACCAGCACGCGCTTGCGGCGGCTGCCCGCGCCCTGCCGGGCCAGGCCGCCGACGCGCTCCAGGCGGCCACTGCCGAGCAGCTTGCCCACCGACTTGAGCATGTCCTCGACATCGAGGATCAGCACCGGCGTACCGTCGTCCAGCAGCGCACCGGCGGACACGTCCTGGACCTTGCCCAGACGCGGGTCCAGCGGCATCACCACCAGGGTGCGCTCGCCGATGAAACGGTCGACCACGATGCCGTAGAGCGCCTCGCGCTCGCGCACCAGCACCACTGCCAAGCCGTCGCCATCGCTTTCGCCCTCGGGGCGTTGCAGCACCTGGCTGGCGGCCACCAGGCCGACGTGGCGCTCCTCGTGCCAGAAGTGCTGGCGGCCTTCCAGCTGCACCAGCGCCTCGGCGGGCACCCGGGTCATGCGTTCGATATGGGCCAGGGGGAAGGCATAGGCCTCGCCGCCGATCTCCACCACCAGGCTGCGCACCACCGACAGGGTCAGCGGCACCTCCAGGTGGAAGCTGGAGCCCTCGCCCTGGCGCTGCTCCATGCGCACGCCGCCCCGCAGCTGGCGCACCATGTGCTGCACCGCGTCCAGGCCGACGCCGCGCCCGGACACCTCGGTGACCTGCTCGCGCATGCTGAAGCCGGGCAGGAAAAGGAAGGCCAGCAGTTCGTCTTCGTCGAGCCGCGCGCCGGTCTCGACGGTGGCGAAACCACGCTCGATCACCGCGCTGCGCAGGCGCTCCAGGTCGACCCCAGCGCCGTCGTCGCGCAGCTCCAGCACCAGCATGCCGGCGTGATGACGGGCGCGCAGGAGGATGCGCCCCTCCTCCGGCTTGCCACGCTCGGCCCGCAGTGCCGGGCTTTCGATGCCATGGTCGACGGCATTGCGCAGCAGGTGGGTCAGCGGCGCTTCGAGCCTCTCCAGCACGTCGCGGTCGACCTGGGTGTTCTCGCCCTCGATATCCAGGCGCACCTGTTTGCCGAGGCTGCGACCGAGATCGCGCAACATCCGCGCCTGGCCGGCGAGCACGTCGGCGAAGGGGCGCATGCGCGAGGCCAGCGCCGCGTCGTACATCAGCTGGGCGCGCTGGCCGCCCTGCCAGCCGAACTCGTCGAGATCGGCCATGTGCCGGGCGAGCATCTGCTGGCATTCGCCCAGCAGTTGCCGGGCCTCGGCCAGCATGGCGCGGGAGGCCGCATCCATGGCGTCGTCCTGCACCGCCTCGCGCACGCCGTCGAGGGAACGCACGGCGCTGGCCTGCAGGCGCTTGAGGCGTTGCAGCGAATCCCCCAGGGGCTTGATGCGCTGGAACTCCACCAGCGACTTGCTGGAGATGTCCAGCAGGTGGTCGAGTCGCTCGGCGCTGACCCGCAACACCCGATCACGGTTCTCGCCGGCCGCTGGGGCGGATGCCACGGGTTCTTCCTCGGGTGCGGCCACGACGGGCGCCGCCACGGGTTCGGCAGCGGGCTCGGGCCGGGCCACCGGCTCGCGGGGGGCCACGCGCTGCCCGCTGGCCAGCGCCTGCAGGCGCTCCACCAGGGCGTCGATATCCGCGCGGCCGTCCTTGTCGGCCCAGTCGGCACCGGCCGCCGAGCCCAGGCGCAGCAGCAGGTCGGAGCCTTGCAGCAGCGCGTCGATATGCTCGGATTGCAGGTGCAGGCGGCCTTCCTGGGCGCCCACCAGGCAGTCTTCCATCACGTGGGCGATGCGCACGCCGGCATCGATGCCGACGATGCGCGCCGCGCCCTTGAGCGAGTGGGCGGCGCGCATGCAGGCTTCCAGCTGGTCGGCCTGGCGCGGGTTGCGCTCCAGCACCATCAGCCCGCTGCCGAGCACCTGGGTCTGCGCCTCGGCCTCCAGCTTGAACAGCTCCAGCAGCGAGGCATCACGCATCTGGTCCGGGGTCATCCAAGGCTCCTGGCGATGGCTTGCTGCAACATCGATTCGTCCAGCAGGGTGACGCTGCGCCCGCGCCACTGCACCACGCCGGAAGCGAAGGGCCGCGCCACCTGGGCGGCACCCCGGCCGGCCTCCACCACCGCGCCCAGGGGAATGGCGTGGATGCCGTCCACCTCGTCCACCGGTGCCACCACCGGGCCGTCGTCGCTGGCGACGATAAGCATGCGCGGTACCACGCGGCGCTCCTGGGCGCCGCCCTGGCCCGGCTCCAGGCCGAGCACTTCCACTAGCGACAGGCAGGCCACCAGGGCGCCACGCACATTGGTAACCCCCAACAGCCCGAGGGAGCGCTGGTGCGGCAGGGAGTGGATCAGCGATTGCGGCGCCACCTCCACCAGTTGCCGAGTGGCCAGGCCGAGCCAGGCGTCGCCAAGGCGGAACACCAGGGTGGAGCGGGTTTCGCCGAGGCTTTCTTCCTCGGCCGCCTGCTCCTCGTCCAGCTCGCGGTGCAAGGCATAGCGATCCAGCAGGCGGGTGGCGGCGGCAGCGTGCACCTCGCAGTTGCGGCAATGGATGTGTTCGTGCAGACGCTCGCAGCTCTTGTCGCCATGTACGCCGATGCGGTTCCAGCAGTCGTCGATGGGCGCCTGGGCGTCGTCCAAGCGCAAGGTATGGCTATCGATCATGGTCGTTCACTCCACGACTGGCGCGCTCCTGCAAGCGCCGGGCGCCGGCCAGGTCGCCGCGCGCGGCGAGCAGCGCCGCCAGGTGGGCCAGGGCTTCGGCGTGCCCGGGCTGCAAGTAGAGAGTCTTGCGGTAGTAGTCCTGGGCCTCCTGCTGCTGCCCGGCCACGTCGCAGAGCAACCCGAGCCAGTAGAACACCGCTGCCGAGGGGCCGTGGGCCGCCAGGTGGCGCTCGCAGGCGGCGCGGGCTTCGGCACTGCGCCCGGCATTGGCCAGCGTGGCGATCTCCAGCAGTTCGGCGGCGCCGTCCCGGCCCGGCGCAGGCGCGGGCACCACCGGCCGGGGCGCGCTCGGGGTGTGCAGCGGGCGAGCGAAGGCCGGCGGCGCCTTGGCCTTCGCCACCGGCGCGGCGGGTCGCGCGGGCGCCACAGTCGGACGCGGTGTAGCGACAACGCGCGGAGCCTGGGCGGTGCCGGGGAGGAAGACGAAGGACTGCGGCAGATCCAGCGCGCGCATGCCATCCTGGCTCACCAGGCTGGCTTCGGCGGGGCCGACGAACAGCGCGCCCTCGGGACTCATCAGGCGCTTCAGTACCGCCAGCACCTGGGCCTGGGTGGGCCGGTCGAAATAGATCAGCAGGTTGCGGCAGAAGACGAAATCGTAGGGCGCCTCGCCGGCCAGCAGCCCCGGCGCCAGCAGGTTGCCGTGGCGGAAGTTCACCTTGCGCCGGACCTGATCGGTGAGGACATAGCCATCCTCGACGACCAGGAAGTGGCGGTCGCGGAAGCCCAGTTCCTCGCCACGGAACGAATTGCGCCCGTAGACGGCCTGGCGCGCGCGCTCCAGCACCTTCTCGCTGACGTCCAGCGCATCCACCTGGAACAGTGCCGGGGCAAAGCCTGAATCGAGCAGGGCCATGACGATGGAGTACGGCTCCTCGCCGCTGGAGCAGGGCAGGCTCAGCACTCGCAGCGGGCGCCCGGAGGCGAGGCGCGGCAGGCGCTCGAAGGCCAGCCGGGCCAGGGCTACGAAAGACTCGGGGTAGCGGAAGAACCAGGTCTCAGGCACTACGACGGCCTCGACCAGGGCCTGCTGCTCGCCGTGGGACGACTCCAGGCTCAGCCAGTACTCGTCCTCGCCCCGGCAGCCGATGGCCTGCATGCGCAGGCGTATGGCGCGCTCCACCAGCTCACGGCCGACCGACTCGACATCGAGGCCGATGCGCTCCTTGAGCAGGCGCTCGAAGCGCGAATTCATGATGCGGCCTCCGCATCGGTGGGGAACAGCAGTGCGCGCGCCTCTTCACCGAGCAGCTCGGCGACCTCGACACGCTGCACCAGCCCTTGTGCACTGCGGAAAACCGGCCCCAGGTAACGCGCTTCGCCCCCATCGAGCCCGTAGTCCTGGAATGCCTCGGGTTGGCAGCGCAGGGTCTCGGTGGCCTGTTCCAGGATCAGGCCGAGACTGTGCCCGGCATAACGCACCATCACCAGCCGGGTGCTGGTGCGCGGGCGGGCGGGCTCGCCGAAAGCCAGGGCGCCGAGATCAAGCACCGGAACCGGCGAGCCGCGCCAGTCGAAAACGCCGGCCACCCAGGTGGGCGCTCCGGCCACGCGCTTGAGCTGGCGCAGGGGCATCACCTCCAGTACGTCGCGTACGTCCAGGGCGTAGCGGTCGCTGCCCATGCCGAACAGCAGGTACAGCCGCCCCCGTCGCGGCTGCTGGCGAGTCGTGCGGATCGTCATATCAGACCTTGAAGCGGCTGACGCCGGCCCGCAGACCCTGGGCGACATGGTTGAGCTCATCGATCGCGGAGCTGGCCTGGCGCAACGATTCCACCGTCTGCCCGGTGGCTTCGCCCAGTTGCACCAGGGCCTGGTTGATCTGCTCGGCACCGGTGGACTGCGCCTGCATGCCTTCGTTGACCATCTGCACGCGGGGCGCCAGGGCCTGCACCTGCTGGATGATCTGCGACAGCTGCTCGCCGACCTGGCCGACTTCGGACATGCCGCGACGCACCTCCTCGGAAAACTTGTCCATGCCCATGACACCGGCGGACACCGCGGACTGGATCTCGCGCACCATCTGCTCGATGTCATAGGTGGCCACGGCCGTCTGGTCCGCCAGGCGGCGCACTTCGGTGGCGACCACGGCGAACCCGCGGCCGTACTCGCCGGCCTTCTCCGCCTCGATGGCGGCATTGAGGGACAGCAGGTTGGTCTGGTCGGCGACCTTGACGATGGTGGTGACCACCTGGTTGATGTTGCCGGCCTTCTCGTTGAGGATCGCCAGCTTGGCGTTGACCAGGTCGGCGGCGCCCATCACCTGGCGCATGGTGTCTTCCATGCGCGCCAGGCCCAACTGGCCGGAGCCGGCCAGGGTGGAAGTCTGCTCGGCGGCGCCGGAAACCTCGGTCATGGTGCGCACCAGGTCCCGCGAGGTGGCGGCGATTTCCCGCGAGGTGGCGCCGATCTCGGTGGTGGTGGCCGCGGTTTCGGTGGCGGTGGCCTGCTGCTGGCGGGTGGTGGCGGCGATCTCGGTGACCGAGGTGGTGACCTGCACCGAGGAGCGTTGGGCCTGGGACACCAGGGTCTTCAGCTCATCGGCCATGCTGTTGAAGCCGGTTTCGATGGAATCGAACTCGTCCTTGCGCCCCAGGTGCAGGCGCGCGGTGAGATCGCCCGAGGCAAGCGCCTGGAGGTTCTGCACCACGCGCTGTACCGGCTCGGTGATGGCCCGCACCAACAGCGCGCCACAGACGAAGGCGGCAGCGATGGCCAGGAACACCGAGACGATCATGCTCAGCTCGGCATTACGCGCGGCGTCGACAATGTCGCCGGTCGCCCCCTCGGCGGTCTTGCGGTTGTAGCTGATGAGTTCGGTCAGGCCATTGCGTCCTTCGTTCCACAGCTTGGTGAGGTCACCGGTGAGCAGCGAGCGGGCTTCGCCCAGTCGCTTCTGCTGGTGCAACTCGATGACCGTGGAAAGGATCGCGTCATAGCGCTTGCGGCTCTGGTTGAAATTTTCCAGGAGCGCCAGGTCGTTATCGTCGCGGACGGTCTTGCGGTAGTCGGCCAGCACACCATTGAGCCGTTCGTCGAGCAGGCGCAGGTTGTCCAGGTCGACCTTCTCCAGCGGCTGGTCCGAGGCGCCTAAACGCTCCAGGGTCTGGATGAACACATCGGTCCAGGCACTGCGTACCTGGGTGATGAGGAACATGCCGGGCATGGCGTCCTCCGCCAGGCGCTCCGCCCCCTTCTGCACCGTGAACAAGCGCACATAGGAGGTGACGGCCATCAGCAGCATGATCGCGATGATGATGGCGAAACTCGCCTGGATGCGCAGTCGTACCGACCAGTTCTTCACGTAGACCCCCGTTTGCCAAACCCTGTCATTTACCGCGCCGAATGTCGCACGCGTCACAAAGCGGCGACTCTAGAGACTCGCCCCACCCCCTTGCAAGGCAAAGCGCAACGGGGCGCCAGCTCTTTGGCGGGCCCGCCTGGAAGTCTGGCAGAAACGAGAAATCGTGCCGGGCGTGTTGGGGGAATGGGCGGTGCCACAGCCGAGCAAGGCCATCGCCATTCGGCGAGCACCGCGAAGCCCATCATGGGTGTCAGGGCCCGGCTCCGCCTGGAGGAGGTCAAGGGCGACCTCCACCCTACGCAGCGGTCATGCCCACACGCCGGGCGCTGCAGGGGCGACTTCAGTCGCCCAACGGCGCACAGCGGCGCCCTGCAGGAGCCAGTTCATTCGCGATCGGACGTGCAGGCACCTCTGCAGGGACCTAGCTGACCTGCAATTCCTGGCGCACCTGCCCTTCCAGCTCGGTCTTGAGCGCGGGGTCGAGCTTGAGCTGGCGGGCCAGCTCGTCCAGGTAGGCGCGCTCCATGAAGTGCTCCTCATCCACCATCAGCACGCTGGCGAGGTACATCTCGGCGGCCATCTCCGGGGTGCGCGCGGCGCGGGCGACGTCGGCCGGGTCCAGCGGCTTGTTCAGTTCCAGCTCCAGCCAGGACTGCAGCTCGGCGTCCTGGGTCAGCTTGCCCAGCTCGCCTTCGATCAACTGGCGCTCGCGGGCGTCGACATGGCCGTCCGCCTTGGCCGCCGCCACCAGCGCCTTGAGGATGGCCTGGCTGTGCTGCTCGGCCTGGGGCGCGGGCAGGCGGTCGAGGGTCTGCGGCTCGCCCTGGGGCGCCCCGGCCTGCTTGGCCTGCCAGTTGCCATAGGCCTTGTAGGCCAGCACGCCGAGCGCGGCCAGGCCGCCATAGGTCAGCGCCTTGCCGCCCAGCTTGCGGGCGCTCTTGTTGCCCAGCAGCAGGCCCAGCGCGCCAGCCGCCAGGGCACCACCACCGGCGCCGCCGAGCAGGCTGCCGAGGTTGCCGCCCAAGCCACCGGAGCCAGCGGAACCGCCACCGGAGAAACCGCCGGACTTGCCGCCGGCTTTCTGCTGCAGCAGGTCCTGGCCGGATTTGAGCAGTTGATCGAGCAATCCACGGGTGTTCATCACAACCTCCTTATTGGTAGGTAAGTCGAGCAATGGACTGCACTCTAGCCGCCGAGTTTCCAAGCCCGTGAGCGCCGGATTGCTTCGGGATATTGCCGCTGCGCCAGAAGCCTTGCGCAGCCGCGAGGGCGAGTCCGTAGGGTGGGCTTCAGCCCACGCGGTGTCTTGCTGGTGGGCTGGAGCGGAGCGCCGCCCGGCCCACCCTACAAAGCCGCCAGCCAGGCATACCAAGCATTCGATAAAAAAGAATCACCCGCTCGATTTTCGATAAACCATACTGTCCCGCAGCATTTCCACCTGCGGAATACCGCCCCATGATGACCCTGCGCCAGATCCGCCACTTCATCGCCGTCGCCGAGACGGGCTCCATCTCCGCCGCCGCCCAGGCGGTGTTCATCTCCCAGTCCACCCTGACCCTGGCCATCCAGCAGCTGGAGGAGGAGATCGGCGTCAGCCTGTTCAACCGCCACGCCAAGGGCATGTCCCTGACCCACCAGGGCCACCAGTTCCTGCGCCAGGCGCACCTGATCCTGGCTACGGTGGACAACGCCAAGCGCAGCCTGCAGCAGAGCACCGACCAGGTGGCCGGCAGCCTCACCATCGGCGTGACCAGCCTGGTGGCCGGCTACTACCTGGCCGACCTGATCACCCGCTTCCAGCGCGCCTACCCCAACGTGAAGACCCGCGTGGTGGAGGACGAACGCCCCTACATCGAGCACTTGCTGGTCAGCGGCGAGATCGATGTCGGCGTGCTGATCCTCTCCAACCTGGAAGACCGCCACGCCCTGCAGACCGAGGTGCTCACCCACTCGCCCCACCGCCTCTGGCTGCCGGCCCAGCACCCACTGCTGGAGCACGACAGCATCAGCCTGGCGGACGTCGCCGGCGAGCCGCTGATCCAGCTCAACGCCGACGAGATGGGCCTGCACACCCAGCGCATCTGGTCCCGCGCCGGGCTCACGCCCCAGGTGACCCTGCGCACTGCCTCGGTGGAAGCGGTGCGCAGCCTGGTGGCGGCGGGGCTCGGCCTGTCCATCCAGCCGGACATGACCTACCGCCCCTGGTCCCTGGAGGGCGACATCATCGAAGCGCGCCCGCTGGTGGACCTGGGCGAGCCGCTGGACGTGGGCCTGGCCTGGCGTCGCGGCACCGCGCGACCGGCGCTGGTGGACCCCTTCCTCACCCTGGCCCGCGAACAGCCGAACGCCCGCAAGCCTTCGATTTAATCGAACGCTGCTTTCAATATTTAGAATTTGTCGACCTCAAGCCCGCCCACTAGGCTCTGTGCCCTATAAACAGAGTCATGCCGGGCGCCGCCAGGAGCACTGGAATGACTGAAGAACAAAAACCCAGGAAGAAAAGAGCCCCGAAGATGGCCGGCACTGCGAGCACGCCCACCCTGCATTCCCATTTGCTGATCGACGGCCAGTTGGCCATCGGTGAAGGCCTGGCCGAGCCCATCCTCAACCCCGCCACCGGGGAAACCCTGATCACCATCGCCGAAGCCTCCATCGAGCAGGTGGAAGCCGCCGTCTTCGCCGCGCACAAGGCCTTCGCCGGCTGGTCCCGCACCACGCCCGCGCAGCGCGCCGCCGCCCTGCTGGCCATCGCCGACGCGGTGGAGGCCAATGCCGAGCACCTGGCCCGCCTGGAATCGTTGAACTGCGGCAAGCCGCTGCACCTGGCGCGCCAGGACGACATTCCCGCCACCGCCGACGTGTTCCGCTTCTTCGCCGGCGCCGTGCGCTGCCAGCAAGGCCAGCTCGCCGGCGAGTACGTGCCTGGCCACACCAGCATGGTGCGCCGCGACCCGGTGGGCGTGGTCGCCTCCATCGCGCCCTGGAACTACCCCCTGATGATGGCCGCCTGGAAGATCGCCCCGGCGCTGGCGGCCGGCAACACCCTGGTGTTCAAGCCCTCCGAACACACCCCGCTGTCGATCCTGGCCCTGGCCCCCGCCCTGGCGGAAATCCTCCCGGCCGGGGTGATCAACATCGTCTCCGGCGGCGGCGAAGGCGTCGGCAGCCACCTGGTCAGCCACCCCAAGGTGCGCATGGTGTCGCTCACCGGCGATATCGTCACCGGGCAGAAGATCCTCCAGACCGCCGCCCGCACCCTCAAGCGCACCCACCTGGAGCTGGGCGGCAAGGCACCGGTGATCGTCTGCAACGACGCCGACCTCGAGGCCGTGGTCCAGGGCGTGCGCGCCTACGGCTACTACAACGCCGGGCAGGACTGCACCGCCGCCTGCCGCATCTATGCCCAGGCCGGCATCCATGACCGCCTCGTCAGTGAACTGGGCGACGCTGTTTCCAGCCTGCGCTTCGCTCGCAAGCGCGACCAGGACAACGAGATCGGCCCGCTGATCAGCTCGCGCCAGCGCGACCGCGTGGCCAGCTTCGTCGAGCGCGCCCTCGGCCAGCCGCACATCGAGCGCGTCACCGGTGCCGCCGTGCATTCCGGCGCCGGCTTCTACTACCAGCCCACCCTGCTGGCCGGCTGCAAGCAGGGCGATGAGATCGTCCAGCGCGAAGTGTTCGGCCCGGTGGTGACCGTGACCCGCTTCGACCAGCTCGACCAGGCGCTGGACTGGGCCAACGACTCCGAGTACGGCCTGGCCTCCTCGGTGTGGACGCAGAACCTCGACAAGGCCTTCCAGCTGGCCAACCGCCTGCAGTACGGCTGCACCTGGATCAACACCCATTTCACCCTGGCCAGCGAGATGCCCCACGGCGGGCTGAAGCGCTCCGGCTATGGCAAGGACCTGTCCAGCGACTCGTTGCAGGACTACAGCGTGGTGCGCCACATCATGGCGCGCCACGGCCAGGACTTCTAAAACAACAAAGGCCGGAAGGCCCGCGAAACGACGTTCAACTGCCCCGACCAATAACTAGTCAACAAGAGGGAACATCAATGTCCGCGCGCAAAACCGCTCTGCTCAGTGCGCTCTCCACCGCCCTGCTGGCCAGCGCCAGCCTGCAGGCCGCCGAGCCCCTGAAACAAGTCGGCACTGGCGAAGGCCAGCTCGACATCATCGCCTGGCCCGGCTACATCGAACGCGGCCAGACCGACAAGAACTACGACTGGGTCAGCCAGTTCGAGCAGGACAGCGGCTGCAAGGTCAACGTCAAGACCGCCGCCACCTCCGACGAGATGGTCAGCCTCATGGCCAAGGGCGGCTACGACCTGGTCACCGCCTCCGGCGACGCCTCGCTGCGCCTGATCTACGGCAAGCGCGTGCAGCCGATCAACACCGCGCTGATCCCCAACTGGAAGAACCTCGACGAGCGCCTGAAGGACGCACCCTGGTACACGGTGGACGGCCAGCACTACGGCTCGCCCTACCAGTGGGGCCCGAACGTGCTGATGTACAACACCAACACCTTCAAGGAAGCGCCCACCAGTTGGGCGACCATCTTCGAAGCCCAGGACCTGCCCGACGGCAAGGCCAACAAAGGCCGCGTGCAGGCCTACGACGGCCCGATCTACATCGCCGACGCCGCCCTCTACCTGAAGGCCACCCAGCCGACCCTGGGCATCCAGGACCCCTACGAGCTGAACGAAGAGCAGTACAGCGCCGTGCTCGACCTGCTGCGCAAGCAGCACGCACTGATCCACCGCTACTGGCACGACACCACGGTGCAGATGAGCGACTTCAAGAACGAAGGCGTGGTCGCCTCCAGCGCCTGGCCGTACCAGGTCAACGCCCTGCAGCTGGAGAAGCAGCCGATCGCCTCCGTGGTACCCAAGGAAGGCGCCACCGGCTGGGCCGACACCACCATGCTGCACGCCGAGGCCAAGCACCCGAACTGCGCCTACAAGTGGATGAACTGGTCCCTGGAACCTAAGGTTCAGGGTGACGTCGCCGCCTGGTTCGGCTCCCTCCCCGCTGTCCCCGCCGGCTGCAAGGCCAGCGAGCTGCTCGGTGCCGAAGGCTGCGCCACCAACGGCTTCGACCAGTTCGACAAGATCGCCTTCTGGAAGACTCCGCAGGCACAGGGCGGGAAGTTCGTGCCCTATAGCCGCTGGACCCAGGACTACATCGCCATCATGGGCGGCCGCTGAGCCGGCTGCGCGACCCGAGGGCGTCGTTGCGTCCTCGCTCGACGCTCGCCTACCAGCAGGTATGTCTCGCGTCTCGCTGCGGGGCGCCTCGCCCTCGGGCCGCTCGCTCGGCTCAGTCCAGTACCTGAGCACCCTCCCCTCTCCCTGCGGGAGACGGGAGGCCGGTTCCAAGGCAGTACCTGAAGATTTCCCCTCGCCTGCGGGCGGGGGACCGTTTCGCCACACCTGCACCCTTTCGTTTTACCGGAGCACCGCACCATGACGCTTGCAGTCCAGTTCACCCAGGTTTCCCGTCTCTTCGGCGAGGTGAAGGCCGTCGACCGGGTATCCATCGATATCCAGGACGGCGAGTTCTTTTCCATGCTCGGCCCATCCGGTTCCGGCAAGACCACCTGCCTGCGCCTGATCGCCGGCTTCGAGCAGCCCAGCTCGGGTTCCATCCGCATCCATGGCGAGGAGGCCGCCGGCCTGCCGCCCTACCAGCGCGACGTCAATACCGTGTTCCAGGACTACGCGCTGTTCCCCCACATGAACGTGCGCGACAACGTCGCCTATGGCCTGAAGGTCAAGGGCGTGGGCAAGTCCGAGCGCCTGAACCGCGCCGAAGAGGCCCTGGGCATGGTGGCCCTGGCCGGCTACGGCGACCGCAAGCCGGCGCAGCTTTCCGGTGGCCAGCGCCAGCGCGTGGCCCTGGCCCGTGCCCTGGTCAACCGCCCCCGCGTGCTGCTGCTGGACGAGCCCCTCGGCGCGCTGGACCTGAAGCTGCGCGAGCAGATGCAGAGCGAGCTGAAGAAGCTACAGCGCCAGCTGGGCATCACCTTCATCTTCGTCACCCACGACCAGAGCGAAGCGCTGTCGATGTCCGACCGCGTGGCGGTGTTCAACAAGGGCCGCATCGAGCAGGTGGACACCCCGCGCAACCTCTACATGCAGCCGGCCACGCCCTTCGTCGCCGAGTTCGTCGGCACCTCCAACGTGCTGCGCGGCGCCGTGGCGAAGGAGCTGACCGGCAACGAACAGCCCTTCTCCATCCGCCCCGAGCACATCCGCTTCGCCACGGCCGAGGCGGCCCTGGCCGGCGAGGTGCAGATCAGTGGCCTGCTCCACGACATCCAGTACCAGGGCGCCGCCACCCGCTACGAGCTGCGCCTGGATAACGGCCAGAACCTGTGCATCAGCCAGGCCAACAACCAGTGGCAGGCCGCCGCGCCGTCGTTCCAGCCCGGCGAACGCATCACCGTGCGCTGGGCCCGCGAGGCCATGGTGCAGCTGAGCGAGGGCGTGTGACATGAGCGCGACCCTGACCGCCCAGGCACAGGCCGCCCCCAACGGGGCCATGCGGCGCCTGTCCAACCTGCTCTACCGCCGGCCGACGCTGTACCTGTCGATGCTGCTGATCCCGCCGCTGCTGTGGTTCGGTGCCATCTACCTGGGCTCGTTGCTGAGCCTCTTGTGGCAGGGCTTCTACACCTTCGATGACTTCACCATGGCGGTGTCCACGGACCTGACCCTGGCGAATTTCTCGGCGCTGTTCCAGGCCGCCAACTTCGACATCATCCAGCGCACCCTGACCATGGCCGTGGCGGTGTCGATCGGTGCCGGCCTGCTGGCCTTCCCCATCGCCTACTACATGGCGCGCTACACCACGGGCAAGACCAAGGCGTTCTTCTACATCGCGGTGATGATGCCCATGTGGGCCAGCTACATCGTCAAGGCCTATGCCTGGACCCTGCTGCTGGCCAAGGGCGGCGTGGCCCAGTGGTTCGTCCAGCAGTTCGGCCTGGAGCCGGTGCTGCAGTTCATCCTCGGCATCCCCGGCGTCGGCGGCAGCACCCTGTCCACCTCGCACCTGGGGCGCTTCCTGGTGTTCGTCTACATCTGGCTGCCGTTCATGATCCTGCCGATCCAGGCGTCCCTGGAGCGCCTGCCGCCGAACCTGCTGCAGGCCTCCGCCGACCTCGGCGCCAAGCCCCGCCAGACCTTCACCCAGGTGGTGCTGCCGCTGTCGATCCCGGGCATCGCCGCCGGCTCGATCTTCACCTTCAGCCTGACCCTCGGCGACTTCATCGTGCCGCAGCTGGTGGGCCCGCCCGGCTACTTCATCGGCAGCATGGTCTACGCCCAGCAGGGCGCCATCGGCAACATGCCCATGGCCGCCGCCTTCACCCTGGTGCCGATCGTGCTGATCGCCGTCTACCTCTCCATCGTCAAACGTCTGGGGGCATTCGATGCACTCTGAGAAAGCATCCTGGGGCCTGAAAGCGGCCGCCTGGGGCGGGCTGGTGTTCCTGCACTTCCCGATCCTGATCATCTTCCTCTACGCCTTCAACACCGAGGACGCGGCCTTCAGCTTCCCGCCCAAGGGCTTCACCCTGCACTGGTTCAGCGTGGCCTTCGCCCGCGAGGACGTGCTGGAGTCGATCAAGCTGTCGCTGCAGGTCGCCTGCGTCGCCACGCTGATCGCCATGGTGCTCGGCACCCTGGCCTCGGCGGCGCTGTACCGGCGCAGCTTCTTCGGCAAGGAAAGCATCTCGCTGATGCTGATCCTGCCCATCGCCCTGCCCGGCATCATCACCGGCATCGCGCTGCTCTCGGCGTTCAAGAGCCTGGGCCTGGAACCAGGGCTGCTGACCATCATCATCGGCCACGCGACCTTCTGCGTGGTGATCGTCCACAACAACGTGATCGCGCGTTTCCGACGCATCTCCCACAGCCTCATCGAAGCCTCGATGGACCTGGGCGCCGACGGCTGGCAGACCTTCCGCTACATCATCCTGCCGAACCTCGGTTCGGCCCTGCTGGCAGGCGGCATGCTGGCCTTCGCCCTGTCCTTCGACGAGATCATCGTCACCACCTTCACCGCCGGCCACGAACGCACCCTGCCGCTGTGGCTGCTCAACCAGCTCAGCCGCCCGCGCGACGTGCCGGTGACCAACGTCGTCGCCATGCTGGTGATGCTGGTGACCATGCTGCCGATCCTCGGCGCCTACTACCTGACCAAGGGTGGCGAAGGCGTCGCCGGCAGCGGCAAATGACAACTGCCCCCGCCCGGGTGGCGGGGGCTCCAACCCGGATCAGCGAACCCCGACTGGAGGATTCACCATGCAGACCAAACTCTTGATCAACGGCCAACTGGTCGCCGGCGAAGGCGCCGCGCAAGCCGTGCTCAACCCCGCCCGTGGCACCACCCTGGTGGACATCCCCGAAGCCAGCGAGGCCCAGGTCGACGCCGCCGTGCGCGCCGCCGACGCCGCCTTCGACGCCTGGTCGCAGACCTCGCCCAAGGACCGCTCCGCCCTGCTGCTCAAGCTCGCCGACCGCATCGACGCCGACGCCGAGGAACTGGCGCGCCTGGAGTCGGACAACTGCGGCAAGCCCTACGCCGCCGCGCTGAACGACGAGCTGCCCGCCGTCGCCGACGTGTTCCGCTTCTTCGCCGGTGCCAGCCGCTGCATGAGCGGTTCCGCCGCCGGTGAATACCTGCCCGGCCACACCTCGATGATCCGCCGCGACCCGGTGGGCGTGGTCGCTTCCATCGCCCCCTGGAACTACCCGCTGATGATGGCCGCGTGGAAGCTCGGCCCGGCCCTGGCCGCCGGCAACACCGTGGTGCTCAAGCCCTCCGAGCAGACCCCGCTGACCGCCCTGAAGCTGGCCGAGTACCTGGCCGAGATCTTCCCCGCCGGCGTGGTCAACATCGTCTTCGGCCGTGGCCCCAGCGTCGGCGAACCGCTGACCACCCACCCCAAGGTGCGCATGGTCTCGCTCACCGGCTCGGTGGCCACCGGCTCGCGCATCATCGCCGGCACCGCCGACACCGTTAAGCGCATGCACATGGAACTGGGCGGCAAGGCCCCGGTGATCATCTTCGACGACGCCGACATCGACGCCGCCGTGGAAGGCATCCGCACCTTCGGCTTCTACAACGCCGGCCAGGATTGCACCGCCGCCTGCCGCATCTACGCGCAGAAGGGCATCTACGAGACGTTCGTCGAGAAGCTCGGCGCCGCCGTCTCCACCATCAAATACGGCCTGCAGGACGACGCCGACACCGAGCTCGGCCCGCTGATCACCGAACAGCACCGCGAGCGCGTGGCCGGCTTCGTCGAGCGCGCCGCCGCCCAGCCGCACATCCGCATCGTCACCGGCGGCAAGAAGGTCGAAGGCCCCGGCTTCTTCTTCGAGCCGACCGTGATCGCCGACGCCCAGCAGGACGACGAGATCGTCCGCCGCGAGGTCTTCGGCCCGGTGGTCTCGGTCACCGCCTTCGACGACGAGGCGCAGGTGCTGGCCTGGGCCAACGACTCCGACTACGGCCTGGCCTCCTCGCTCTGGACCGCCGACGTCGGCCGCGCCCACCGCCTCTCCGCACGCCTGCAGTACGGCTGCACCTGGGTCAACACCCACTTCATGCTGGTCAGCGAAATGCCCCACGGCGGCGTGAAGCTGTCGGGCTACGGGAAGGACATGTCGATGTACGGACTGGAGGATTACACCGCCATCCGCCACGTCATGTTCAAACATTGACCCTGAGCTGTTGCGCTAGGCCAGGCGTTGTTGGAAGCCGGCTCGAAATGCTCATGTACAAACGTACATTCCGCTTTCTCGCCGTCTTCCGCCTAGCCTGGCCGTCGCTCACGACGCCCAGCCGCTCAGCGTTCCGCACGCTTTTCGTGGGAGCGAATTCATTCGCGATCCGGCCCGCAGGGCCGGCAGGTAATCGGCTGCCCGCTGCGCGGCTTTCGCGAATGAATTCGCTCCCACAGGTTCCTGCTCACCACCGGCTCTGCTTCACAACCGCTGCACCCAAACCCCAGGAGAACCGAAATGCGAACCACCCTGCGTAGTTTCAGCTTCATCCTGCTGTGCGCCGCCACCGGCCTGGCCCAGGCCGCCGGCGATGCCAAGTCCGTAGTCGAGGGCTACATGGCTGCCTGGAATGCCCACGATGCCGACAAGGCCGCCACCTTCCTCGCCGAGGATGCGGAGTACTTCGACGCCACCGTCGGCACGCCACAGAAGGGCAAGGCCGCTGCCCGCGACAACGTCATCAAGGTGTTCATCGGCGCGGTGCCGGACCTGAAGTGGAGGATGACCAGCGAGCCCATAGTCGGGCCCGACGGCATCGCCTTCCAGTGGGAGTTCAGCGGCACCAACAGCGGTGCCTGGGGCGCGGAGACCCCGGCAACGAACAAGCCCCTGAAGTTCGAAGGGGTGAGTTTCGTCCGCATCAAGGACGGCAAGATCGCCTACCAGGGCGACTACTACGACGCCCTGGGCTTCAATAAACAACTGGGCTGGTAAGCCCGACGTGGCGCCCGGCACGACCCGGGCGCCATGCATAAAAAACGACAACGCCTTGCAGGTACACCATGACCATCACCCGCCGCGACTTCCTCAACGGCGCTGCCCTCGCCATCGGCGCCGGACTCACCCCGCTGCAGCTGCTCCAGGCCGCCCCCTCCGGCCGCTACTACCCGCCCGCCCTCACCGGCCTGCGCGGTAGCCACCCCGGCGCCTTCGAGGTGGCGCACCAGATGGGCTGGGAGAAGAAGGTGTTCGACACCGACGGCCTGAAGATCGAAGAGGAGTACGACCTGGTGGTGGTCGGTGGCGGCCTCAGCGGCCTCGCCGCAGCCTGGTTCTACCGCCAGAAGAACCCGCAGGCGCGGGTGCTCATCGTCGAGAACCACGACGACTTCGGTGGCCACGCCAAGCGCAACGAATTCCAGGCCGGTGGGCGGATGATCCTCGGCTACGGCGGCAGCGAGGCCTTCCAGTCGCCCAAGAGCCTCTACAGCAAGGAGGTCAACGGCCTGCTCAAGCAGCTGGGCGTGGACATCGACCGTTTCGAGACCGCCTTCGACCGCGACTTCTACCCGGGCCTGGGCCTGTCCCGCGGGGTGTTCTTCGACAAGGCCGGCTTCGGCCAGGACAAGCTGGTGACCGGTGACCCGACGCCCATGGTGGCCGACGACATCGCCCCGGAAAAACTCAACGCCCGCAGCTGGCGTGCGTTCATCAATGACTTCCCGCTGCCCGAGGCCGACCGCCAGGCGTTGATCGACCTGCACGAGGCGCCCCGCGACTACCTCGCCGGCAAGAGCCGCGAGGAGAAGGAAGCGCACCTGGCCAAGACCAGCTACCAGGATTTCCTGCGCAAGGACGTGGGCCTGAGCGAAGCGGCCACCCGCTACTTCCTCGCCCGCACTAACGACTTCTCGGCCCTGAGCATCGACGCCGTGGCCGCCGCCGACGCTTATTCGGTGGGCTTCCCCGGCTTCGCCGCCATGGACCTCTCCCCCGTCAGCGAAGAAGCCAAGGCGGAGATGGAAGAGCCGTACATCTACCACTTCCCCGATGGCAACGCCTCGCTGGCACGCCTGCTGGTGCGCGGCCTGATTCCGGCCGTGGCCTCGGGCAAGGGCATGGACGACATCGTCCTCGCCGACTTCGACTACGCCAAGCTCGACGAAGCCAGGAGCCCGGTGCGCCTGCGCCTGAACAGCACCGTGGTCAGCGTGCGCAACCGCGATGGCGGCGTGGACGTCGGCTACAGCCGTGGCGGCCAACTGCACCGCGTGCGCGGCAAGCACACGGTGCTGGCCTGCTACAACATGATCATCCCCTACATCCTGCGCGACCTCTCGGCCGAGCAGGCCCACGCCCTGGCACAGAACGTGAAGTTCCCGCTGGTGTACACCAAGGTGGTGATCCGCAACTGGCAGAGCTTCCGCAAGCTCGGCGTGCACGAGATCTACGCGCCGAACCAGCCCTACAGCCGGGTCAAGCTCGACTACCCGGTGGACATCGGCGGCTACCGCCACCCGCGCGACCCGAACCAGCCCATCGGCCTGCACATGGTCCACGTGCCCACCAGCCCGAACATGGGCATGGACGCCCGCACCCAGGCGCGGGTCGGCCGCACCAAGCTCTACGCCATGAGCTTCGAGCAGATGGAAAAGGCCATCCGCGACCAGCTCCAGGCCATGCTCGGCCCGGTCGGTTTCGACCACCAGAAGGACATCCTCGGCATCACCGTGAACCGCTGGTCCCACGGCTACGCCTACTTCGCCAACAGCCTGTTCGACGATGAGGACGAGAGCGAGAAGCTGATGAACCTGGCCCGCACCAAGGTCGGCAACGTCACCATCGCCAACTCCGACGCCGCCTGGAGCGCCTACGCCCACGCGGCCATCGACGAAGCCTGGAGGGCGGTGGGCGAGCTGGGTTGATCGTCAACCGATGAAGAGGACGGGCTCCCAGGTGGAGCCCGTTTTTTTATGGGGGCTGCGGTATTTCAGGCATAACGCGGTGCCAGGTTCGACCTCGCCCGGTGGAGGTAAACAGCGACCTCCACCCTACACAACGGTCAGCCCCTCCGGTGGGGATGCATCTGTAGGGGCGACTTCAGTCGCCAAGCGGCGCGCAGCGTCGCCGCTCTTCCTGTGGGAGCGAATTCATTCGCGATCGGACTTCACCCCGCCTCCGCCACCACCGCCGGCACCAGTTCCAAACCACCGCTATAGGACAACAACGTCCCCAACCCCGGCAGGGAGAAGCCGACGAAGAAGTGGTAACGCCCGTCTTCGATGCGCTTGTAGGCAGTGGTACGCGGCAACAGGAACAGCGGCACACGGAGGCCACGCACCCAGGCCGCAATCGGCACCCAGCGCCAGCCGCCGTCGTGGCTGTCTACCTTCAGGGCCAGGCGCAAGGCACCGGTGCTTTCCTCCCAGTGCCCATCCGGCCAGTGCCCCACGGGGCGGAACAGGGAAACCAGGGTGGCGGATTCGGCGAAGCGCCGATTCCAGTGCAGGCCCGCCTCGTCGCTGTGGATATCCACCCGCAAGGGCACCCGTCGCGCCCCCAGGGGCAGCCCCAGCTTCGCCGCCAGCCGGCGACCCAGCCAACCGGCAAGACCGCTGCCGGTCGCCAGCTCCACCTCGCCCTGGAGCACCCCGCCCTGGCGGTGCAGCTGCTGCAACAAGGGGTGCAGCCCGGCGAAGCCCGCGCCGAACCAGCGCTCGACCAGCTCCGCGCTCATCGCACAGCCAACTGGCGGCGCACGGCCTCGTCGTTCAGCTCATCGCCGATATGCACCCGCACCCGGCGGCTGCCGATGCCGGCGCCGAGCTCATGGAAGATGCGCTCCTCCACCTGGGACAAGCCACCTTCGATCATCTCCATGGGGTGCACGAGGATGGTCGGCGCCATGGACATCCACTGGCCACGCAGCATCAGCTTGATGGCCTGGCGCAGCGCGACACGGGCATCGTTGAACTGCCCCACCAGCAAGCGCTCGGTGCTGAAAGTGGCATGCACGTCCTGCTCACGCTGGGCCACGAGCTCGCGGATCAGCATGCGGTTGCGATAGACCCGGACGTACAACATCGGCTTGAGAAGATCGAACACCATTACTCCTTGGAACGCTGTGAAAACCACGCCAACCCGGCGCCCGGCAACGCTATGCCGCCGCCAGGCCGCTTGTCCAGAGGCCTACAGGTGTTCGTCCGTGGGAGTGGGAGATGGTTCCCATGCCGGGAAGCGCTGGGCTGAAGCGCAGCGAGGCCCAACACAGCGAGGGGCCATGGTGAAACCGCTCCGTAAAGCGTTTCGCGAATGAATTCGCTCCCACCGTGAGAGGCGGCGCGGGGCGCCGCTGGGCGAATGAGTTCGCCCCTACGGTCGCCCCGGAAATCGCCTTACACGCTGAAGCGTGCCACCAGCCCTTTCAGGTCCACCGCCAGGCGCGCCACTTCGCTGCTGGCGACCGTGGTCTGGTGGGCGCCGGCGGCGCTCTGGATCGACAGGTCGCGGATGCTCATCAGGTTGCGATCCACTTCGCGGGCGACGTGGGCCTGCTGCTCCGAGGCGGTGGCGATCTGCAGGTTGCGCTCGTCGATGGTGCCCACCGCCTCGGTGATTTCCTGCAAGGCGCGCCCGGCTTCGTCGGCGGACAGGCGTGTGGCCTGGGCCTGGCTGTTGCTCGCCTGCATGGCCTGCACCGCCGAGCCGGTGCCGTTCTGGATGGAGGCGATCATCTTCTCGATCTCCAGGGTCGAGGTCTGGGTGCGATGGGCCAGGGCGCGCACCTCGTCGGCCACCACGGCGAAGCCACGGCCCTGCTCGCCGGCCCGCGCCGCTTCGATGGCGGCGTTGAGGGCCAGCAGGTTGGTCTGCTCGGCGATGGCACGAATGACGTTGAGCACCTGGCTGATGTCCACCGCCTGCTGGGCCAGGCCCTGCACCTGGGCTTCGGTTTCCTGCACCTGCACCGAGAGGCTGCGGATCGCCTCCAGGGTTTCGGCCACGCGCTGGTTGCCCAGGTTCGCCGCTTCGCTGGACTGGCGCGCCGAGGTAGAGGCCGAGGCGGCGTTGCGGGCCACTTCCTCCACGGCGGCGGTCATCTGGTTGACCGCTGCGGCGGCCTGCTCGATCTCGGAGTTCTGCTGCTGCAGGGTGAGGCTGCCCTGCTCGGTGACGGTGGTCATTTCCTCCGCCGCCGAGGCGAGCTGGATCGAGGAATCGGAAATCTGCCGGATGGTCTGCCGCAGGTTCTCCTGCATGCGCTGCAGGGCTTCGCTGAGGCGCGTGGCCTCGTCCTGGCCGCTGACTTCGACGGTGCGGGTCAGGTCGCCCTTGGCGATGGATTCGGCGAAGCGCAGCGAGTCGCCCAGGGGCCGCACGATGCTGCGGGTGAGGGTCATGGCCAGGGCCACGGTCATCGCCAGGGCCAGCAGCACCGAGCCGATGACGATGTTGATGCTGGTGTCGTAGGCATCGCTGGCGGCAACGCCCGAGCGCTTGACGCCAGCGGCGTTGAGGTCGATCAGCTTGGTCACGTGCTGCTGGTAGGTCGTCGCCAGGTCGCGTTGGCCGCCGTTGGCCCAGAGCAATGCCTGGGCGGGGTCGCGGCCTTGCAGGTCGATCAGCTTCTGCAACCCCGCCATGTAGGCCTGCAGGGCCTGCGCCGAGCCATCGAACACGCGCTGCTCTTCGGCACTGGTGATCATGTTACGGCGGTAGTGCTCGCTTTTCTCGGTCAGGGTCTGGCGCGCGCTCTGCAACTGGTCGAGCGCGTTGCGCTGTTCGTCGGGGGTGGTGCTGGCCAGCAGCCGCAGGCTCTCCAGGCGGACGTGCAGCAGGCTGGTCTGGATGTCGTTGGCGGTCTGAATGGAGGGTAGCCAGTTGGTCTCGATGTCCTGTTCAGCCCCCGCAGCACATGCATCTGCTGCCATGAGAAACCACCGAGGACGATCACCAGCAGGGTGATCAGTGCGAAACACAGGGAAGCGCGCGAAGCGATGGTGATGGATCGTATGGACATGGCAGTACCTGCGGGTTGGGGTCTCGCCAGCGTCCCTGCCAATTCGGATTGCAGCTCCAGTCTTATCAGCCGAACCGGGCCGATCCTGAAATTGCTTTTTCCAATCGATGCGTCAGGTTTGAAACAATTTGCAAAAAATCCGCCTGTGCCTCAGGGCTTGGGCCGCTCATAGGCACCCAGGTCGCACAGCGCCATGCCGTCGCCATCGCCATCCCGTGGCCGCATGGAACCGCGCTGATCCTGCCGGGTGCAGGAGCCGACGCCGGTGTCCACCGCCGGGCTGCGCGGGCGCAGGGCGTGGGTCGGCAGGCTGGAACCGTTGGCCGCGAGCGGGTAGAGCACCCGGGCGAAGGCCTCGGCATCGTTCACCTGGATGTCGGCGGTGCAGTTGCCGGTATCGGTGCCCAGCAGCAGACCACTGGCCTGGTAGCTCGTCGTATCACCGCCATTGGCGCAGTTGGCCGGGCCGATGGATTCGTTGCCGTTGCCGACAATCAGGCTGTTGCGAACCGACAGACGGCCATGGTTGAGCAGGCCGAGGGTGAGGTTGTCGGCGATGGTGACGTTGACCAGTTGCAGGCTCGGCGTACCGGCGAACATCGGGTAGTCGGAGCCGTTGGCAACCACGGCGTCGTAATCCCCCTCGCCGTTGGCGTTCTTCCCGGAGACGGTGACGTTGGTCAGCCTGAGCACGCCGTTGCCGTCATTGCGGATGACCACGCCGGGCCCGTCGGCGCGGTGATGGAGGAAGGCGCTGCGGGCCACGTCGGCGGTGCCGGTGTTGAACAGCGCCCCTCCGAGGGCGACCACGTCGTCGCCATTGGTGACGTTCTCGCTGAACAGGCTGTCGCGCAGGGTGAGCAGGCCGCCGTTGAAGATGGCCCCGCCCAGGGCGCGGCCGGAGTCGCCGAAGTCGGCCCGGTTGCGCTCGAACACCGAGCTGTGGACTTCCAGGGTGCCGCGGTTGGAGATCGCGCCGCCGTCGCCATCGTAGAAGCCGAAGCTGGCGCGGTTGTCCTGGAAGGCCACACGGCGCACCACCAGGTAGCCGAAGTTCTCGATGGCACCGCCGTTGCTGGTGGTGTGGCCGTTGCGCAGGGTCAGGTCCTGGAGCAGGACGGTGACGCCGAGGTCGATCTCCAGCAGGCGGTCCAGGCCCGAACCGTCGATGACGCTGGCACCCACGCCGGCACCGACCAGGGTCAGGTTGTCGGCCCGCACGTCGAGGTCACCGTTGAGGTTCTGGTCCTCGTCGAGGATCTCGCCCTCCTCCCCCATGGTCGGCGGCAGGGTCAGGGCGTAGACGCCGGCGGGCAGGACGATGCGGTTCTTGCCACCCAGGCGGTTGGCGGCTTCCACCGCGTCGCGCAGCGTGCAGTCGGCATCGCAGAGGCCGTCGAAGCCGTCATCGGTGCGGGTGACCTGGAAGTCCCGCGCCATGCCCAGGGTCGGCAGCGCGAGCAGGGAGGCGAGCATCAGCGAGGTGGCCAGGCGCGGCCGGGTGAGGGTGCGGGGCTGGGTCATGGCGAGTTCCTTTCGGCGGGGGCCGGTCATTGGCTACGCAGCGGCGGCCTGCTCGGCTGCCGCGTCGACGTGGCCCGCATCCGCGTCCTGCCATCCTGGCGACCACGGGGCAATTGACCGGCCACCGCGGCCGCGGTTCACGGCCGTTCATCAGCCCGGAGCCCACCGGCCATGCCACCCGTCAGCTTGCGGTCAGCGGCCTGGAATCCTTTCGTCGCTCCGCTTGAATGACTCTGATCCTGTGCTTGACAGTTAAAATTATAGTCATAATATAAATCGTGAATTACGCACATCATATAAACATCCCCCCCCCTCTTCCCGGAGACACCGCAATGAGCTCGCACAATCTCAAGGGCACCGCACTGATCACTGGCGCATCCTCCGGGATCGGCGCCACCTACGCCGAACGCCTGGCCCGCCGTGGCCTCGACCTGCTGCTGGTGGCCCGCGACCAGAAACGCCTCGACGAACTGGCCAAACGCCTCGGCGGCGAATACGGCGTGAAGGTGGAAACCCTCAAGGCCGACCTGACCCAGCGCGCCGACCTGCGTGCGGTGGAACAGCGCCTGGCCAGCGATGCCGCCATCAAGGTGCTGGTGAACAACGCCGGGGTGGCGCAGAACGGCCAGTTGGTCGATGCCGACCTGGACCAGATCGACTCGATGATCGAGCTCAACGTCACCGCCCTCACCCACCTCTCGGTGGTCGCCGCCAAGCGCTTCGGCGAGGCCGGCGAAGGCGCGATCATCAACCTCGCCTCGGTGGTCGCGCTGATCCCCGAGATGTTCAACGCCACCTACAGCGCCACCAAGGCCTATGTGCTGAGCCTGACCCAGACGCTGAACCACGAGATCGCACCCAAGGGCGTGCAGGTGCAGGCCGTGCTGCCGGGCATCACCCGCACCGAGATCTGGGAGCGCTCCGGCATCGACGCCGCGCACCTGGACCCGAACATGATCATGGAAGCCGGCGAGATGGTGGACGCCGCGCTGGCCGGCTTCGACCAGGGCGAACTGGTCACCATCCCCTCGCTGCCCGACGCCGGCGACTGGGCCGCCGTGGTCAGCGCCCGCACCAAGCTCGGCCCGAACATGTCCCGCAGCAGCGCGGCGGCGCGGTACAAGTGAACACTGCTGGTAAGGCCCGGAAACGGCGGCGCTGCGCGCCGCTTGGCGACTGAAGTCGCCCCTACAGCACTGCCGGGCTGACGCGCGGAGATGACCGCTGCGTAGGGTGGAGGTCGCTTTTTACCTCCACCGTGCGGCGTCGAACGTGGCACGCGGCTGTGCCTGGGACACGGGAGTTCGGCAGGACTTCGAAATGGCTGGGGGTCGGAGAAACGGTGGGCTGAAGCGCCACCCTACGCCCCCTTGCTCATCCTGTACCCGCCGGCGCGATCAGCGTCGAACGTGGCACGGGGAACATCGCCCACTCCATGCGCAACCAGCCGCTCGAAACCCCGCACGGTGGATGGATGACGCGTCATCCACCCTACACAACCGTCATCACCGTGCCAGGGGTGACGATCAGCGTGGTGCGATGTGCGCCACCATCAGCTGCACGCTCTCCTGCCCGCGGTATTCGTTGACGTCCAGCTTGTAGGCCACTTCCGCCCAGCGCACGGTGGGGTTGGGCCATTGGTCGCGGTCGATGTTGAAGGCGATGCCGTCCAGCTGCACCGAGCCGCATTCGGTCTTCAGCACCAGCTTGAGGTGGCGCTCGCCCACCAGGCGCTGCTGCACCACCTGGAAGATGCCGTGGAACACCGGCTCGGGGAAATGCTGGCCCCAGGGGCCGGCCTGGCGCAGGGCGCGGGCCAGTTCCAGGTGGAACTCCTGGACGCTCAGCTGCCCGTCGGAAAGCAGGCGGCCGGTGAGGTCTTCCTCATCCAGCTGGCGGCGCACCTCGGCGTCGAAGGCCGCGGCGAAGGCGCCGAAGTTTTCCACAGGCAGGGACAGCCCGGCGGCCATGGCGTGGCCGCCGAACTTGCTGATCAGTCCCGGGTGGCGCGCGGCCACGGCGTCCAGGGCATCACGGATATGGAACCCCTGCACCGAGCGCGCCGAGCCCTTGAGCAGGCCCTCGCCGGCGTCGGCGAAGGCGATGGTCGGGCGGTGGTAACGCTCCTTCATGCGCGAGGCGAGGATGCCGATCACCCCCTGGTGCCAGTCCGCCTCGAACAGGCAGAGGCCGAAGGGCAGGTCTTCCAGGGGCAGGTCCTTGAGCTGCGCCAGGGCTTCGCGCTGCATGCCCTGCTCGATGGCCTTGCGGTCCTGGTTGAGCTGGTCGAGCTGCACCGCCATATCGCGGGCCAGGGCCTCGTCCTCGCAGAGCAGGCATTCGATGCCCAGGCTCATGTCGTCCAGGCGGCCGGCGGCGTTGAGGCGCGGGCCGAGGATGAAGCCGAGGTCGGTGGAGGTGATCCGCGCCGCCGGGCGGCCGGCCACTTCCAGCACCGCCTTGAGGCCGGCGCGGGCACGGCCGGCGCGGATGCGTGCCAGGCCCTGGTGCACCAGGATGCGGTTGTTGGCATCCAGCGGCACCACGTCGGCGACGCTGCCCAGGGCCACCAGGTCGAGCAGCTCGGCGAGGTTGGCGTCCGGGCGGCCGGTGCGGGTGAACCAGTCCAGCTGGCGCAGGCGCGCGCGCAGGGCCAGCAGCACGTAGAAGATCACGCCGACGCCGGCCATGGCCTTGCTGGGGAACTCGCAGCCCGGCTGGTTGGGGTTGACGATGGCGTCCGCCGCCGGCAATTCCGGGCCCGGCAGGTGGTGGTCGGTGACCAGCACCTTGAGCCCGGCCGCCTTGGCCGCGGCCACGCCGTCGACGCTGGAGATGCCGTTGTCCACGGTCACCAGCAGGTCGGGGCGACGCTCCAGGGCCACGGCGACGATCTCCGGGGTCAGGCCGTAGCCGTATTCGAAGCGGTTGGGCACCAGGTAATCGACATGGGCCGCGCCGAGCATGCGCAGGCCGAGCACGCCGACGGTACTGGCGGTGGCGCCGTCGGCGTCGAAGTCGCCGACATAGAGAATGCGCTGGCGCTGCTCCAGGGCCTGCACCAGCAGTTCCACCGCCGCGTCTATGCCCTTGAGCTGCTGGTAGGGGATCAACCGCGCCAGGCCCTTGTCCAGCTCGGCGGCGGACTGCACGCCACGGGCGGCGTAGAGGCGGGTCAGCAGGGGCGGCAGGTCGCCGAGGTCAGGCAGGGTGGCGGGCAACGGGCGGGGATCGATACGCATGCGGCTCAGTCTTCAGGCTTGCGGGGCGGGAGGCCCGCCGTGGAACAGGGGGCCGCGCGACGGAGCCGGCGGCCGCGTGGGACAGCGGTCAGCGTTCGCCGGCCAGCCACTCCAGGGGAATCTCGTGCTGGCCACGCTCGTCGGTGATGAACAGCTCGCCGTCACTGATCATCACGCTCCAGTTGATGGCGCGCGGCATGTCCTTGGCGAGGTTCTCCAGGGCTTCCTGGTCGACCCCCACCACATTGATGTTCTTCAGGCTGCGCACACCGTCGAGCACCTTGGTCTGCCATACGCGCAGGTTGCCGTAGGCCACCAGGCTGAAGCGTTCGGTGCGACGCGAGCACCAGGTGATGCGTTCGGCATCCGGCTGGCCGACTTCGATCCAGTGCAGGACGCGGTCGTCGAGGCTCTTCTCCCACAGCGCCGGCTCGTCGACGTCCGACAGGCCGCGGCCGAACGCCAGCTGCTCGTGGTACCAGAGCGCGTAGGCGATCAGGCGCACGGCCAGGCGTTCCTCGGTTTCCGAGGGGTGCTTGGCGACGGTGAAACGCAGGTTCTCGTAGACGCTGCGATCGAGGTCGGTGAGATTGAGGTCGACTTTGTAGGGCGTCGCTTGCAGGGCCATGTGCGGGCTTCTTGGTTAGGCGAAAAGGCGGCAAGTCTAACCCGAAACCCGGCACCGCGCCCGGGCGCCGTCCGGCCGTTCGGCACCCGGAAATGCGCTCGGGTTCCCAGCCCGCGCGACTCGGGGTTGCCAGCCCGGGCCGGGCCCCTTTATAAGCCGCCCCGGTCCGCACTTCAGGAAAGGAAGCCAATGGAAGCGTTCATCATCGTGGCTGGCATCGTGGCACTCCTGGCCATCGCGCTGTGGCGCTCGGCCCGACGCACCCACGCCCCCCGCGTCAGCGCCGAGGGCGCCGCACAGATCAACCGGGTAGCCTTGCTCACCCTGCTCGAACCGCACCTGGGCCACCAGTTGGCGCAGCGCCTGGACGGCGAGGCACGCCAGTTGGCCATGCACCAGGTAGCCCCGGCGCTATTGCTCGCCGGCGACCGCGACCTGGCGCTGGGCGCCCTGGCCGAACTCACGGCCGGCTATCGCCAGTCCGCCCTGGAGGCGATGCTGGAGAACCAGCTGGAACAGACGGGCGCCCTCGCCGCCCTCGACCTGCTGGAAGCCAGCGCCAGCCCCCTGCCCGAAGCCCCCCTGCTGAGCATCCCGCTGATGGCCGCCGCCGGCCGCCGGGACCAGGCGCAGCAGTTGCTCGACAGCGTCACCGCCGGCCAGGAAGGCCAGGTGGGCCAGGCCCTGTCCGTCCGCCAGAACCTGCTGCTGGCCGGCCTGCAACGCCAGCTGGAGCGCCCCGAAGCCGCCGACCGCAGCCTGGAGCGCGCCCGCGCCATGCTCAGCGTCCCGGTGCAGGACGCGCCCGCCGACTTCCAGGCCCTGCTGCGGGAATGCCTGGCCCAGGAACGCCTCGACCTGTTCACCGAGCTGGCCGTCGCCCCCGACGCGCTGCTGGCCAACGACGCCATCACCCTGCTGCTGGCAAGCAACCGCGAAGCCCAGGCCCTGGAGCTGCTGGCGCGCCCGGACATGCCGCTGCATGCCCTCGACTGGCACGAGCTGCTGCGTCTGGCCCTGGACAGCGAGCGCCCGCAACTGGCCGAACGCCTGCTGGCCCTGGCTCCCGAACAGATGCACCTGGAGCTGCTGGCCGACCTCATGGCCTGGCACGCCGGCCATGCCGATACCGCCCGTGCCGACGCCCTGCTGCGCGCCAGCGGCCTCGACGGCAGCGACGCCACCTGGCTGCGCCTGGAGCTGGCCGGCCGCTGCACCGAGGCCCAGCCGGCCTGGAGCGCAGCATTGCTGCACCAGGGGCTGGAGGCCATGGAGGCCGTGGATAACGAGACCGATTGGATACGCCTGCGCCTGCTGGCCCTGCGCAGCCGGCTGCAGGGCGAGGAAGCCCGCGACCCGGCACGGATGACCGCCGACCTGGAGGAGTTCGACGCCCTGCGCCAGCAACTGGACTGGGATGAACAGTTGGACCAGGCCTGCCACCTGGCTCGCCTGCAGCACCAGCTGGGCTTGCAGGATGCCGCCCTGGAGACCCTGGAAAAGGCCGTGGCGCTCTGGGAAGCGCAGGAAATCGACGACCCGGACGAACGCACCTGGTACCTGGAAACCCTGGCCGAAGCCGCCATCGCCCTCGACCAGATGGAGCGAGCCACCGCCCTGCGCGATCGCCTGCTGGAACTGGACGGTGACAGCCGTGGCCTCGACGCCACGCTGCTGCGCCAGCACATCGACCAGGGGCGCTACCCGCAAGCCATCGCCCTGCTCGACCTGCGCAACCTCATGGCCCCCGAGAACCCCCTCGCCCGCCTGCGCCAGGCCATCGAACGCCTGCGCCCGGAAGCGCCGCAACGGGCGGATGAGCTGCAACAAGAGCTGCTCGATGCCCTCGCCAACGGCGCGCTGGGCACTTGAAAAAACTAGCTGCGTTGCCATCGCAGCGTTGAAGCCAGGCCAAAAAATGCTCATTTACAGCACGTAAACTGCGCTTTTCTGGCCTGTCTTCGCCTTGCGCTGACTGCCTCGCTGACGTTTTTACCCCCTATGCCAGGCGCTGCGCGCCGCTTGGCGACTGAAGTCGCCCCTACACAAAGCGCTCGTGCCACCGCTGGGACGTGACCGCTGTGTAGGGTGGAGGTCGCTTTTTACCTCCACCAGGCGGAGTCGAGCCCGGCACTGCGGCAATGCCTGGACCCCGCATTGATGGGTTTCGCGGAGCTCTACCCATCCTACGAGTCTGAAGTCGCCCAGGGACATGACCGCCGTGTAGGGTGGAGGTCGCTCTTTACCTCCACCAGGCGGAGTCGAGCCCAGCACTGCGGCAATGCCTGGACCCCGCATTGATGGGTTTCGCGGAGCTCTACCCATCCTACGAGTCTGAAGTCGCCCAGGGACATGACCGCTGTGTAGGGTGGAGGTCGCTCTTTACCTCCACCCAGCGGAGTCGAGCCCGGCACTGCGGCAATGCCTGGACCCCGTATTGATGGGTTTCGCGGAGCTCTACCCATCCTACGAGTCTGAAGTCGCCCAGGGACATGACCGCCGTGTAGGGTGGAGGTCGCTTTTTACCTCCACCAAGCGGAGTCGAGCCCGGCACTGCGGCAATGCCTGGGACTGCACATTGATGGGTTTCGCGGAGCTCTACCCATCCTACGAGTCTGAGGTCGCCCTACAGGGCAGCCACGTAACCCGACGCATGCGACTCGAGCCTGTCTTCAACGCCGCGATGGCCAGGCAGCCGGTCTTTCAACTGCCCCGGGCGGGGCGGGTGGGAATGGCGGAGTGATAATGCTCCACCCGGTTGCGCCCCTGGTTCTTCGCCTCGTAGAGCGCCTTGTCCGCCAGGGACAACAGGCGGTACAGCTCGTGCCCGGCCTGGGAGGAGGTGGCGATGCCGATGCTGACGCTGAGGCGGCCCGGTCCGAGCAGGTCGCTTTCGGCGAACTCGCGGCGGATGCGCTCGGCCACCAGGGTGGCGGTGGCGGCGTCGGCATCGCTCAGCAGGCAGGCGAATTCCTCGCCGCCGATGCGCCCGAACACGTCGTGCTTGCGCATGCGCGCGGAGGTCACCGCGCAGAAGGCCATCAGCACTTCGTCCCCGGCCGAGTGGCCGAAGGTGTCGTTGAGGCGCTTGAAGTTATCCAGGTCGCAGAGCAGCAGCGCCACCGATTCCTTGCGCGCCGCGCAGCCCTTGAGCAGCGTCTCGCCGGAGGTCATGAAGGCGCGGCGGTTGCCGATGCCGGTGAGCGGGTCGCTGAAGGCGGCGTGCTTGTACTGCAGCTCGGCGCGCTCCTTGACCATGGCCAGGGTGACGAAGGCCATGCCGATGCCGTAGAGCAGCGTCTCGAACACCATCACCGCGAAGAAGCCGGTGCTCTGTCCGTCCACCGCCGCCTGGAAGGGCACGCCGCGGTCGATCACCAAACGCACGCCGTAGGTGACGAAATGGATCAGGTGCAGCGCCAGCGCCGGTTTGACCGACACCTGCAGCTCATGACGCGCGCGCCACAGCTCGAACGCGGCGAGCAGGGTGTAGACCAGGGTCATCGCCGTGCTGGCGAAGACCCGCAGCGGCAGCGATTCGTAGAAGGCCGGGAAGGTGCACAGCCCGGCCCACAGCAGCGGCCCGGCGAGTATTCCCGGCAGGTGCGCGCGGCGCCCGGCGAACACGCGCATGGCGGTCCAGTTCATGGCGCAGCTGAACTGCAGCACGATATTGCCGAGCAGGATGGGCACCAGGTCGATGTTCATCCCGCGCAGGCTGCCCAGCACCGTGGCCAGGGCACCCAGCAGGAGCATCAGGCTCAGGTAGCCGAGGGTGGGTTCCGGGCTGCCCCGGCGCCAGGCGCGGCCGGCCAGCAGGCCGAGCAGCACGAGGATGTAAACGTCCACCAGCACCAGGGTGGGGATGTTCAGCGCCATGACGCCACTCCATGGCGAACGATCGCCGCCCCGGAAAGGGTCGGCGGGCTGGAGTGACGAGCGAGGGCGTGCATGGTGATACCGGAAAGGGCAGCGAATGAAAATGTGACTCGCGTCGCACTTTACGCGTAACCGTGTGCGCCCGCCACGGCCTGCCGTCGGCCAATGGCCAGCCGCCATTCACAGCCGCATCAGCAATGCCTCCAGGGCCACCTGGGGCTGCAGCTTCCACACCGCATAGCTGAGCGGAATCATCTCCAGACCGGCGCGCGCCAGGACCTGGTAGCGCTCCAGGTCGAAGACGTCTTCGCTGGCGCCGGGGTAGCCGATCAGGTCGATGGCCAGCACCCGCTCGCCGCGCTGGCAGAACAGGTCCAGGCAATGCCCGGCCACCGGGTAGCCGGACCAGACGCGCACGCCCTGCCCTTGCAGCGCCTCCGCCACCTGCTGCTGGAAGGCATCCACCGCCTGGCCGCCGTGGTCATGGCCCTGGCCCTGTTCCAGGCGTTCCAGGTAGCGCCGCAGCAGGTGACCGGGGGCGAGCTGCCGTTCATCGCCGCTGAACAGCAACATCTGGTGCTCGCGGGCGCGGGTGATGGCGACGTTGAACATGTCTTCGCGGTTGAGGTAGTGGGCGGCCTGGGCGCCGGCAGCGTCGATGGCGAAGCTGAGGATCATCAGGTCGCGCTCCTCGCCCTGAAAACCGTAGGGCGTGGCCACGCGCACGCGGAACTGCGCCAGCAACTCGCCCGGCAGGCGCTCGGCGAGCAGGCGGCGCAGGTGCTCCACCTGGTCGCGGAAGGGCGAGAGCAGGCCGACGCTGGGCTTGATCTGGCTGTCGCGGTAGCGGCCGACATGCTCTTCGAGCAGCGCCAGGGCACGCTCCGCCTCCACCGGGTTGTGCCCCGCCGGCACGCGCTGGCCTTCCAGCCGGTGCAGGCTGAGGCTTTCGGCGGCGAGTTGCTCGGGGCGCTCCTTCATCACCCGGATTCGGCCGTTGTAGAAGGCCTCGTTGCTGAAGCGGATCAGCGCTGGGCGGCCACGGAAGTGTTCGTCGAGGAAGGTCAGCGCACGCTGGCTGGCCAGGCGCTCGCCCACCAGGTCGAGCAGGCTGTTGTCGCGGTAGCTCCAGGCCTGCTGGTCGCTCTCCGGCAGTTCGGCGCGCTGCAGCAGCTGGCGCTCCTGGGCGCGGGAGAGGAAGGACACATGGCGCAGCTGGCGGCTGTCGCCGGCCACCACCGCGCGCTTGCAACGCTGCAGGGCCGGCAGTGCGCTGGCGATGTCGCACTGGGTGGCTTCGTCGATCACCAGTACGTCGAACAGCCCCTCGCGCAGCGGCAGCACCTTGTGCAGGTCGTCCAGGCTCACCACCCAGATGGGGAAGGCGGCGAGCAGGCGCGCCGGGTCGAGCTCGTCGAACAGCGATTGCTGGCGCTGCGAGCTGCGCGCGCGGATCGCCTGGTTGTAGCGCACGAAGGTCTGCCGGTCGCTGTCCAGCAGGCGTTGCAGGCGCTCCACCCGCAGGCTGTCGATGTACTGGCGGCTGTGGGCCTCGCGGCGGCGCTGGCAATCGCGCAGGTCGTCGAGTATCTGCCAGTGGCGCACGCTGCCGCGCACCCGCCGCTCGACCCAGGGCACCTGCAACCAGCGTTGCCAGAAGGCCAGGGTGCCGCGCTCGGCGCGCACCAGCAGGCCGCTCCAGCGCAAGGCCTGACGGCTGCGCTTGTCGAAGGCCCGGGACAAGGCGGCCTCTTCCTCCAGCAGGTCTTTCAGTGCCCGCTGCTGGCGGGCCACGGCGCCCTCCTCCAGCGGCGGCAGTTCGCCCTGCAGCAGTTGGTCGAGGCGCGCACGCAGGGTGCGCAGCAGGGATTGCTCCTCCACCTGCAACACGCCGTCGCGCAGGCCGAGGTCGTCGCGCAGCTTGTCGGCGATCACCGTGACCGCCTGCTGGCTGCGGCTGACCAGCAGCACGCTCTCGCCCTGCAGGTGGCGGTCGAGGGCCAGGGCGGCCAGGGTGTAGCTCTTGCCGGTGCCGGGCGGCCCGGCGACGAAGCTCAGGGGGTAGCGGGTGGCGTTGGCCAGGGCCTGGCGCTGGGCCAGGCTGAGGGAGGCCGGCAGGGCTTCCGGACGGCTGGGGGTGCCGAGGGTCGCGCCCACTTCACCGCCCGCCTCAGCCCCCGCGTCTTCACCCAGCAACTGCCGCAGGGCCGGCGAATGACGCTCCGCCCCCTGTAGCAGTTGCAGTTCATGGAGGATGCCGCGGCTGCCGGCGCCACGCTCAGCCAGGGCCACCAGCGCCGCCGAACGCAGCGACAGGCGTTGCGCGGCCATGGCCTTCTTCAGGGGCGCGGCGTCCTCCAGCGCGGGGAAGCCGGTGGCCGGGAGCACCTCGCCGACCACGGTGAAGCGCTGCAGCCAAGCCATCAGGTCGGCCAGGTAGTGATCATCCAGCGCGCCGCTGGGCAGCGGCAGGCTTTCCAGCCCCTGCTCGGCATCGGCCTTGAGCAGCTGGCGCAGCAGGCGGCGGTTGAGCTGGGGTTGGGCCAGGTCGATGGCCAGGCTCGGTGGCGCGCCCTCGCCGAGGCTTTCCAGACGCGCTTCGAAGTACACCAGCGGCGCGCAGTGGCGCACCGCCTTGCCCTCGGCATCGCTGCGCCGGCCGCACACCGGCAGCACGCCGTAGATCAGCTGCAGCTCGCGCTGGTAGAGGCTCTGCTGTTGCAACAGGTGCTCGCCCAGCTCGGCGGAGAGCGCGGCGAAGGGCATGGCACCGCTGGCCAGTTCCTCGCGCCCGTCCAGCCAGCCCCAGCGCTCGGCCTTGAAGGTGCTGACATCGTCCAGTTGCAGTTCGCGGCTATCGGCCTGGTAGCAGGCGCGGTAGAAGGACAGGCGTTTCGCGATCGACGGCATGGGGCGTCCCGAGGCGGTTTCCAGCGGCGCATTGTGCCGGAATCAGGGGGTTGGGCTGAATCGGTTGGTGTGTGTTTTGGCGATGGGGTCGAGATTGGGGCGTTCGGGAGCGTCGAGGCAGCGGGGTGAAAGCGGTGGGCTGAAGCCCACCCTACGCGCTGCCCCCTAGGTCGCCCCGGTACAAGCAGGCGGTTTCGAGCCTGGTACATCCGTGATGCCTGGGAGTCCGTATTGATGGGTTTCGTGCCTCTACCCATCCTACGAGAGCGGTGCCGCGCTCAATCAGCGCGGGGCGTAGCGTTTCCACAGTTGTTCGAATTCGGCCTGGTAGCTGCCGACCAGGTGCGCGTTGTCGATCACCAGCAGGTTTTCCTCGTTGCTGGTGCTGGCGCTGCGGGTCCAGTTGAAGCTGCCGTTGAGCAACAGGCGGCCATCGAACAGGGCGAACTTGTGGTGCATGTGGAAGGGGCTGTCGTCGATGCGCAGGGGCACGCCGGCGGCCTGCAGCTGGCGGATGTCGCTGCCTTCGTCGAAGAGCTTCTCGTTGTCGCTGATCACCCGCACGGCGATGCCGCGCTGGTGGCAGGCGAGGATTTCGCTGCTGAGCTGGTCGTCGGAGATGGTGTAGACGCAGATGTCCACGCCCTGCCGTGCCTGGCGCAGCAGCTCGCGGATCTTGCGCCGGCATTCCTCGCCAGGGCTGAAGTGGGCGCTGGCGATGTTGCGCACCGGTGCGGCGCTGACGTCCAGGGTCTTGATCACCTGCTCCAGCCACTTCAGTGCCGGCAGGGTGTTGGCGGCGTCGGCCAGGGCCAGCTCGCGCACCAGGTCGAAGGCGCGGTTGCGCAGGTAGCGCACCTGGTCCGGGCCCAGCTCAGTGCCCAGTTGGCGCAGTTCGTCGCGCTCCTCGTTGCTCAGCTTCAGGTCCAGCAGGCTGTCACGCAGCTGCTGGTCGAGTCCGTCGAAATCCATGGAGCCTCCCTCTCTTCGGGTTGTTCGCTGGGCTGGCCAGCCCAGCGGGTCAGGACGATTCGCCACCCGGTGCCTTGCCGGCGCCCATCATCTCGCCCAGCTGGTTGAGGCGGTTGGAGATGTCGTTGATGCGGTGGTGGGTGCGCAGGTCGATGTCGATCTTCTTGTCCATCACCTTGATCAGCGGCAGGAAGCTGTTCTCCAGGCTCTCGGCCAGGCTGACCAGCACCTCGCGCACGCCCTGCTGGGCCGGGGCGACCACCTCGACCTCGAGGTTGGCCGGTTTCTGCACCAGCTTCTCCAGCCCGGCGAGCAGCTCCTGCCAGGGCACCTGGGCATCCGCCGGGGCCTCTTCCACGTCGGGCTGGCGGGCCAGGCCGCGCACGCTTTCCACCAGGTCGTTGAGCTGGGCCACGACGCGGCCGCCAACGTCGGTGTCGCTGCCGCCCATGGACTTGTTGCGCTGGAAGTCGCGCTTGATCTGCGCCCAGCGCTCAAGCTGTTCCGGGCTCTGGTTGCCGCGCAGCTCGGCGAGCTTGAGCAGGTTCTCCTCGGCGCCGGTGGTGAGCAACTGGGACTCGCCCTGGTAGTGGTCGGCCAGCAGTTGCAGCAGCTCGGCGTCGTTCATCACGGCGGAGATCTTCTCCGCCATCTTGTTCATGTTGCGGTAGGAACCCTGCAGCTTGAACGGCGGCTCGGTGCGGTACTGGTCGGCCTGGGCGGCGCTGGCGATGTACTGCTGGTTGACCTTGAGCACCACATCGCGCACCTGCATCAGGCGTTGCAGGGTGGTGGTGATCTCGTTGATCTCGGCGCCGCTGTAGCTGTGGCTCAGCTCGTTGCTGGAGAAGGGCTTGCCCTCGGCCTTGGCGACGAAGCGATAGACATCGGCCATGTCGCGGGTGGCCAGGGGCGCCAGCACCGGGTTGGAGGTCAGGCCGTTCTCGATGTAGCTGAGGGAGAAGGCTTCCTGCATGCCGCCCAGGGTGTCGCCGAGGTTATAGATATCGGCACGGTTGGCGAGCATGTCGGGGATCTTGAACACGTCGCCGGACTCGGTGTACGGGTTGCCCGACATCACCACGCAGAACTTCTTGCCGCGCATGTCGTAGGTCTTGGTGCGGCCCTTCCACACGCCCTCGATGCGCCGGGTGCCGTCGCACAGCGAGATGAATTTCTGCAGGAATTCCGGGTGGGTGTGCTGGATGTCGTCGACATAGAGCATCACGTTGTTGCCCATCTCCAGGGCCAGGTTGAGCTTCTCCAGCTCCTGGCGCGAGGTGGCGTCCGGCGCCTGGGCCGGGTCCAGGGAGCGCACTTCGTGGCCCAGGGCCGGGCCGTTGATCTTCATGAAGATCAGCCCGAGGCGGTGCGCCACGTATTCCATCAGCGTGGTCTTGCCGTAGCCGGGGGGCGAGATGAGCATCAGCAGGCCCATCAGGTCGGTGCGCTTGTTCTCGCCCACGGTGCCCATCTGCTTGGCCAGGTTGTCGCCGATCACGCCCAGGTAGACATCGTTGATCAGCTTGTTGCGCACGAAGGAGCTGAGCGGGCGCGGCTTGAATTCGGCCAGGCGCAGGGCATCGCGCTCGCGGCCGATGATGACCTGGCGCAGCGCCTGGTAGCGCTGCAGCCCGGGCAGGAAGTCCTCGCGGTGGCCACGCAGACGGGCGAAGAAGTCATCCACCGCCAGTTGCAGGCTGCGCTCGGCGATGCGCGGGTGCTCGCCCATTAAGTTGCCGACGGTGAAGCGCAGGTCGACCTCGGTGATGCGCCGCGGGAAGTCCTCGGCCAGCAGCGACAGGGCCACCGCCTCGGGGATGTAGTCGGCCAGGGCGGCATGCTCGCCCTCCGAGCAGAGGCCAAGCAGCCAGTTGCTCGCCAGCGCCCATTGCGCCGCCGGGCGTTCGGCCAGGCGCGACAGGGCCTGCTGGTAGTCGTCCCACATGCGCGCGCCCTGCAGGCGCAGCTTGAGCGTCTCCTGCAGCTGGCGGGCGTATTTGCTGAAAGTGAATTCGATGCGTTCGGCGGCCAGTTCCTGCACCAGGTACTCGGCGGCTTCCGCCGGGACGGCGGCGCCCAGCCCCAGGGGCTGCTCGACGAGGAAGGCCTGCATCGCGGCGAGGATTTCCGCCTGCAACTGCAGCAGGCCCTCGCGGCGGCCGAACAGCTGCTGGATGTGCCGGCTGGTACGGGCCCGCTCCGGCCATTGGGCCGCGCTTTCGTCGCTGCGGCGGATGTCCCAGAACAGGCTGGCGAAGGCCCGCGCCGGGGCGGCATGGCGCAGCAGCCCGGCGCTTTCGCGCAGCGGCAGCAGCTGGGCCAGGATGGCGGCGGCGTCGTGGTCGTGGATGCCCTTCTCGTAGCCTTCCTTGTAGCGCGGCGCGGCGAAGTCGCGGATCACCCGCGCCAGCTCGTCGGGCTGCCCCAGCAGTTGCTTGAGGCCGTCCAGGCTGAGGTTCTCCTGCCCGGCGTCGGCGGCGTCGAGCACCTGCCCGGCGAGGTATTCGGCGCGGTACAGCTGCGCGGATTCGGACTCCAGCGCCACCTGCCAGAAGGCCTTGAGGGCATCCAGCTCGGGGTCGCGCAGGGGTTCGAGGAAGTCGGTGCCGGTGAGGTGCAGGTGCAGCTCGTCGCCCCGGGGCATCAGGGTCAGGTCCAGCTCCTGGGTGTTGACGCTGAAGCGGTGGCGCGGGCCGAGCTTGATGACGTTGCCGCCCTCTTCGAACAGCTCGGTCTTGTCGCGCAGGGCACGCACCGCCTGGTCGCGGGCGCCCTTGAGGCGGGCCTCGACGTCATCGGCCTTGACGCTGTCCTTGAGCTCGCGCAGGCGCTCGGCCAGTTCGCGCAGCTTGAGGATCAGCGGGTCGGCGGCGAAGAAGGCGTTGAGCTCTTCGGCCTGGGTGAATTTCGCCGTGCGCCGGCCGAGGCTTTCGAGGATGCGCCGGGCCGCGTCGAGCAGGCCCTGGGCCTTGCGCTGGCGCTCGTCGAGCAGGGATTGCTTGTGTGCCTCGAAGGTTTCCAGCAGCTCTTCGCGCTTGGCAAGGATGTCGCCGAGGAACTGTTCGTGGTCGCCGAAGCGGCTCTCCAGCTCTTCCAGTTGCACCAGCAGGCGCGACAGCTGTTCGTCGCAGCGCTCCGGGTCCTGGGCCTGGCCCAGGGCGTTGGTGATGCCCTGGCTGAAGAGTTTGAACTGGGCACCGAACTGGGCCACGGTCTCGGTGGAACCCAGCCCCTTGCGCCGCTGCTCTGCACGGGCCTTGGCCTGGTTGAGGCGGGCGTAGATCTCGGAGATGGATTCGATGATGCGGGTGCGCTGGGTGGCGTCGTCGATCTGCAACGAGGCCATCAGGCTGGAGAGCATGTCGAGGTCGGCGGCCATGGCTTGCAGCGCGGCCAGGGGCTCGGCCAGCTGGGCCACGGTTTCGGCCTTCTGCGCCTCGGCGTCGAGGGCCTCCAGGCGGGCGACGAAGGGCTGCAGCGCCTGCTCGCTGGCGAGGAAGCCGGCGGTGGCGGCAGCGGTACGCTCCTGGGCCTTGAGCAGCTCGGCTTCCATGGCGTCGATGCGCGCCACGTCTATGTAGCGGTAGTCGCGGATGGTCAGCAGCAGGCCGCGCTGGGCGGTGATGCCGTTGAGGGCATCGACGAAGCTCTGCACCTGGTCCCAACTGTCCGGCAGCAGGCCGTCGAGCAGGGCTTTCTGTTTCTCTTCGGCGCCGACCATGGCCTGGTCGGACTGGCGGCGGATGCTCTCGACCTTCTCGTATTCGTCGAGCACCAGCTCGGCGGTGGCAGCCACCTCGCGCAGCAGCGGCGCCAGGCCTTCCAGCTGGTCGCTGCCGAGCCAGTGGTAGACGTCGAACAGGCGGCGGGTGTTCTGGCACAGCTGGGAATAGCGCTGCACCGAGACCGCGGGGGTTTCGATCTCGCGGCTGAGGTCGTAGAGGTCGGAGACGCCGCGCACCAGCTCGGCGTTGCCGATGCGCCCGAGGAAGCCGCTGCGGGCCGGCTGGCGGGCAGCGTATTCCTCGGTGAAGAAGGGGGTCTGCCAGACCTGCATCGGGTGGATGCGGGTGGGCTCGTCGCCCTCGGCGGCGAAGATCACCATGCGCCCGTCTTCCAGGCGCGCGTAGCCATGGCCGAACAGCGGGTTCTGCAACTGGCGGTTGATCATGTTGTAGGTGAGCAGCACCGCCCGCCCCTGTTCGGGGTGGTAGAAGATGTACTGCACGTCCTCGCCGTTGGGCGAGCGCACGGCACGCTTGAAGCGCATGCCGTCCATGGATTGCTCGAAGGTCTTGTACTCGCCGTTCTGCAGGTAGTAACCACCGGGGAAGATGATGCCGTGGTCTTCCGGCAGCTGGACGCAGGCCAGGCCGATGGCGTCGATGCGCTCGACCTTGCGGGTGAGGCTGTTGAACACCAGGTAGCGCCACTGCTCTTCGCGGTAGGGCAGCACCTTGAGCAGGATCAGGCTGCCGAGGCGGGCGAATTCCACCTGGGCATCGTCGAGGGACTGGGTCTTGTCGAGCACCTCCTCGCGGTAGATGCCGAGGCCGTCCTCGGTGTTGTTCTCGACCTTGATGGTGAGGTCGCCGCCGATGGTTTCGACGAACACCGTGTCGAGGATGTTCAGGTGCGGGAAGCGCCCCTGCACCACCATGTCGCGGGTGGCCTTCTTCCATTCGAAGTCGAAGGGCGCCGGCAGGGCGATGTCGCGCTCGCCCCGGTTGTCGATGTAGCGCACATCGCGGCCGTCGGCGGAGATGGACCAGCGGAACACGCGGATGTCGGTGATGCGCTCGCCGATCTGGAAGCTCGCCAGCAGCTTGCCGTCGCGGATGGCCAGCTGCAGCAGGCGGGTGTTCTTGTAGTAGGTGTAGAGCTCGTTGAAGTCGTTGACGAAGCCCTGGGCCGCGAGGAACGAACCCTCCAGCGGCACCGGCTCGGCTTCGTAGCCCTCGCCCTCCTCCACCAGGCGGTAGAGGGAGAACACGTCGGCGACGTGGGTCTCCTTCTTCAGGCCGATGAAGACGTTGTAGCCGAACAGCAGGCAGTCGCCGACCTGGACGATGTCGCGGGCAATGCAGTTGTTCTCGGTGCGGATGCGCACCCGGCCGACCACTTCCATGCGGCTGTTGCCGAACTCTTCCAGGCGCTTCTGGTTGAGGGACTCGGTGGTCTGCCGCAGGCGTTGCCCCTGGTCCAGCAGGCGCTTGTGCAGCACCTCGTAGGCGCCGCCTTCGGCGACGGCCTTGTCCAGTACATCCTGAGCGGGGGTTGCGGCTTGGGCATCCGACATCGTGGTCTTCCTGAATCTGCGCTGTCTGCAAGCGAGGCGCCCCCACGCGGCGGTGGGGACTGGGGGTGTGGGGCGTGGAGCGGTTAGGCGCCGATCTTCCGGGCGACTTCGGCGACCTTCTCGCGCATCGCCGGGTCGAGTTCCTCGGGCTTGATGTGCGCGATGATTTTCTTCAGCACGCGGATTTCGTTCTCATCGATCACGCCATCACGCTCGGCGATGGCCAGCAGCGAGCCCAGCTCGTGCACGTCCAGCCGGCCATCGTTGGCGAAGCAGTGGATGGAGCGGAAGGACAGTTCCAGATAATCCCTGGGTTCGGACATGACATGTTCCCTGTTCATTCGTGGGGTTCAGGCACCCGGGTGCACCGGGTGCCTGGCGGTTTGAGGCAGGCCTTCGTCAGGCGCCGGCGACCGGGTCCTGCGGTTCGGCCTTGCGCTCGGGCGCCGGGGCGGCGACGGCAGCGGCAGGCGCCGACTTGCCGTTGAGCAGGCGGGCGAGCACGTCCTGCACCACCGGGCTCTTGCCCACCACGCCTTCGATGGCCTTGCCCACGGAGAGCGACTTGGCGAAGGAGTTGAAGAAGTCGCCTTCGCCGCCGACGATCTCGATCTTCGCCTTGCCCAGCGCGGTGGCGAGCACCTCGGCCTGGTCCTTGGCGATGTCCTTGTTGGCGGCGATGGCGGCCATGGCCTCCTCGAAGCTCTTCTCCAGCTGCATGCGGAATTCCTCGTGCTGGCGAGCGCTGTCGCTGAGGGCATCCAGGGCACCGAACTTCTTGCCCAGGCCTTCGGCTTCGGCGTTGAGGCGCTGCAGCAGGATTTCCGCTTCCGCCGAACCCAGGTCCTTGGTGGCCTTGGCCTTGGCGGCGCCGAGTTGTTCCTCGCCACGCGCCTGGGCGCCCAGCTTCTCTTCCAGGACCTTGGCTTCGGCCAGGCCGTCCTTCTCCTTGGCAGCCGCGGCGGCTTCCAGCACGCGGGCATCGGCCAGGCCTTTTTCCTGCTCGCCACGGGCCTCGGCAATCAGTTGCTCGGCACGCACGCGGGCCTGGGCCAGGCCCTCCTTCTCCTGGGCGGCAGCGGTGACTTCCAGCACCCGCGCATCGGCCAGGCCGGGCGCAGCGCGCTCGGCCTCAATGCCTTCGGCCAGGCGTTTCTTGGCTTCGGCCTGCTTGGCCGCGGCTTCCAGCTCGGCCTGGGCCAGGTTGTTGATTTCCACGGCCTTGTGCTTGGAGCGGGTTTCGTCAGCTTCGGCCTGCTTGACCTGGCGCACCAGCTCCTGCTCGGCTTCGGCTTGCGCCTGGAGCACGATGACCTGCTTGGCGCGCTCGGCCTCGGAGATCTCACGCACTTCCTTGATGCGCTCTTCTTCCTGGGCCACGGTCTTCTCCACGGCGACGCGGTCGCGGATCACGTTGGCGATGTTCTTGCGCTGTTCTTCCAGCGCCTTTTCCTTCTCGATGCGCTGCAGCTCGACCTCGCGCTCGCGGGCGACCACTTCCAGGTCCTTGGCCCGGGTGACCTTCTCCACCTCGATGACCACGGCGCGCTGGCGGTTCTGCTGGGCCACTTCCACTTCGCGCTGGTGGTTCTCGACGCGCACGTCGATCTCCTGCTGCGCCTGGATGCGGGCCTGCTCGGCCTTGAGGCGTTCCTCTTCCTTGACCTTGGCGGTCTCGGCTTCCTCGCGGGCGCGGATGGTCTCGATCTCGCGCTTCTGCCGGGCCTCGGCGTCGGCCTGCTGGCGTTCCAGGGCCAGGGCGGCTTCGCGGGTCTCGACGTTCTTCTTCTGGATCGCCAGCTCTTCGTTGCGCTCCAGTTCGTTGGTGATGACGTTCTGCGCGGCGGTCAGCTCGGTGATCTTGCGGATGCCTTCGGCGTCGAGGATGTTGCTCGGGTCGAGGGAGTTCTTCGCGGTCTGCTCCAGGTAGTCGATGGCGACGTCTTCGAGCACATAGCCGTTCAGGTCGTTGCCGATCACTTCGATGATGCGGTCGCGGAAGTCCTGGCGGTTCTCGAACAGCTGGACGAAGTCGAACTGCTTGCCGACGGTCTTCAGCGCCTCGGAGAACTTGGCGTTGAACAGCTCGTTCACCGCGGCGCGGTCGGAAGCACGCTCGACGCCGATGGCCTTGGCCACCTTGAGCACGTCTTCCTGGGTTTCATTGACGCGCAGGTAGAAGGCCACGGTGATGTCGGCGCGCATGTTGTCGCGGCAGATCAGCCCGTCCTTGGCGCGGCGGTCCACTTCCAGGGTGATCAGCGAGATGCGCATGAACTCCTTGAGGTGGATGACCGGGTACACCAGGGCGCCGGTGAAGTGCACCTTGGGCGTGGAGGACATGTCGTTGACGATCAGCGCGGTGCCCTGGGGAACCTTGATGTAGAAGGCCTTGAACAGGGCCAGGATGCCGACCACGAACAGGACGACGAGTCCGAGCACGGTCAGGAAGGGCATCACCCACTCGATGTTGTTCATTTGCAATCACTCTCCTTTGATGCTGAGGCGCACCGGGTCAGATGCCCCGGAATTCGTCCTCGGTGATGACCCGATAGGCGTGCTGCGCCTCCAGGTATTCCAGTAATACGACGCGGTCGCCACGCTTGAAGCCCTTGGCCTCCTCGGCGCGGACCTTGAGGATCAGCCCGGCGCCACCGTCTTCGAGCACGGCTTCGCCATGCTCCAGGGTGACGCGGCCGCTGCGGATCACCGCGGTCTGGCCGAGCACGCTCTTGCTGGTGACGGCCTCCGCCTTGTGGAACAGCGGCCGCAGCGGGCTGCAGATGAGCGCCGCCACGGGCAGCGACAGGCCCAGCGCAACGACGGCCACCACCAGGCCCAGCGGGTAGCGCAGGAGGCCCAGGGGCAGGTGGCTGAGGACCAGGAGTTCGGCGAAATAACTGAGGAACCAGGAGCCGGCGAACAGCAGGCTGAGCACCAGGGTGACCGGTACGCCGTTGAGCTTGAGCTTCGACAGCAGGGCAGCGACGCCATCGCCGGCGAGCAGCGAGTCGGCCTCGACGTCCAGCAGGTCGACCTCCACCAGCCCGAGCGCGACGATCGCCCAGTAGATGATGGCCAGGCACAGCAGGAAGCTGAATAGCACGGTGGGGAACGACAGTGCGGTCTGCAGGAAGATGTCCATCGCTTTCCTATCCCTGAAAAGGCTGGACGGAGCCGAGCGGCCCCGCCCGTTCAACGGTGAATCAGGACTTGCCCTTGTCCTTCAGGCGGGCCAGCACGCTGTCGGCGCTGGTGCCGTCGGCGACGATGCCGGCTGCACGCAGCTTGGCATCGAGGTCATCGTCCGGGCTGCTGGTGGCGGCCAGTTCGGCTGCCGCCTCCAGTTTCGCCGCGCGCTCGGCCTGCTGGCGCTTGATGCGCTCCAGCGATTCGACGGCAGTGTGCAACTTGGTCTGCGAGCCGCTGTAGCGCTGGGCCACGGCCATCTGCGCCTTCTGCACGCTCTCGGTGGCCTTGACGGTATCCACCTGTTGTTTCAGATGCTTGATGTTGCCTTCGGCCTGGGTCACCGCCTTGCGCAACTGGGCAACGTTGGCGGCGAAACCGGCGACCTGCTCGCGCTCCACAAGCAGTTCGTTCTCCAGGTTGGCGATCTTCTCCGCCACTTCCTTGGCCAGGGCTTCGTTGCCCGCTTCCAGGGCCTTCAGCGCGTAGGCTTCGTACTCGCCTACCTTGGCGGCGCATTTGCCGGCACGGTCCTCGGCCAGTTTCTGCCGCGCCATGATCTCGGCCAGGGCTTCCTTGGACTTGCGCAGCTCCAGGTCGGCATCGCGAATCTCCTGGTCGAGGATACGCAGGGCCTGGCTGTCGACAATGGCCTCACCGGCTTCGTTGACACCGCCACGCAGGGCGGCCAGCAGCTTGCTCCAAACGTTCATGTGCATCCTCCAGGTCAGGCCTGAGCCTTCAGATAGGCTTCGTAGGCTTCGGTGGCCCGAATCACGTTGCTGGCGAGGGTTTCGATCTCGTAGACCACGTTGGACAGGATCGAGGTGGCGCTCAGGGCACCGAACATGGTGTAGCAACGCTCACCGCCGGGCAGCGTCTCCAGGCCGATGCTGGAAAGCGGGAACAGCTGGCGGCTGAGCAGCACTTCTTCGTTGAAGGCCACCAGGTCGGTGACTTCGCTCTGCGGCCAGAGCAGCGCCTCGACGATGATCTGCTCACCGTGCAGGGCGACGAACAGCGGCAGGTCGCCGTATTCATGCATGGTGACGTGCAAGCTCGGCTCGGCGCCTTCGATCAGCTCGATGCCGGCATCGCCAGAGGTGAAGAGCTCGGTCGCGGCCAAGGCCTCGCAGAGCGCACGCGCATTCCAGATCTGAGGCATTTCCATGACCCCCTCCTTTTCCAGATTGACCGGCCCTGGCTGGGGCTGGCGCAGCTTGCGTTCAACCGCCAGAAGCGCCTGGGCGTTCTCCGGCAGTATCCAGACTTCCTTTTTCACCAGCCCCTGATCACGCAGGCGCTGGCGGAACAAACGTTGGTAATGGGCGGATGACTTGTTTTGCATGGGCGCAGAATAATTCATCACATGTAAGCTTTCAATACATCACATGTGATATTTGCGAGACCCTGCAAAAGGCGCGCAGCACTAGGCCCCGAAGCGGGTCCGGAGGGTTCTGGAAGGGTGTGGGGATGAGCGCCGAGCATGAGTACCTGTCCCTGGTTTCCGATGTGCGCGATGGGTATCGCCAGGGATTAGAACCCCGTGACGGGCCCTTGGAAAGCGGACAGGGACCGAAGACCGACGTGTTTCACGAAAAAGCAGCCGGCGGACGGCTGCACTGCAACGGGGCAATGGTCTAGGCTACGCGGGATTTTTCCCTGCCCCACGGATGTGCCATGGATACCCTCGCCAAGCCCCTCGCCGGATTGAAAGTCATCGAACTCGGCACCCTGATCGCCGGCCCCTTCGCCTCGCGCCTGTGCGCCGAGTTCGGTGCCGAGGTGATCAAGGTCGAATCCCCCGATGGCGGCGACCCGTTGCGCAAGTGGCGCAAGCTGTACGAGGGCACCTCGCTCTGGTGGTTCGTGCAGGCGCGCAACAAGAAGTCGCTGACGCTCAACCTCAAGCACCCCGACGGCATCGCCATCCTCAAGCAGTTGCTGAGCGAGGCGGACATCCTTATCGAGAACTTCCGCCCCGGCGTGCTGGAGAAGCTCGGCCTCGGCTGGGAGGTGATCCACGCCTTGAATCCGAAGCTGGTGATGGTGCGCCTCTCCGGCTTCGGCCAGAGCGGGCCGATGAAGGACCAGCCGGGCTTCGGCGCGGTGGGCGAATCCATGGGCGGGCTGCGCTACATCACCGGCTTCGAGGACCGCCCGCCGGTGCGCACCGGCATCTCCATAGGCGACTCCATCGCCGCGCTCTGGGGCGTGATCGGCGCGCTCATGGCGCTGCGCCACCGCGAGGTCAACGGCGGCCAGGGCCAAGTGGTGGACGTGGCGCTGTACGAGGCGGTGTTCGCCATGATGGAAAGCATGGTCCCGGAGTTCGACGTGTTCGGCTTCATCCGCGAGCGCAGCGGCAACATCATGCCCGGCATCACCCCCTCCTCCATCCACACCAGCGCCGACGGCCGCCACGTACAGATCGGCGCCAACGGCGATGCGATCTTCCGCCGCTTCATGCTGGCCATCGACCGCGAGGACCTGGCCACCGACCCGAGCCTGGCCAGCAACGATGGCCGCGATGCGCGCCGCGACGAACTCTACGGGGTGATCGACCGTTGGGTGGGCTCGCTGCCCCTGGACCAAGTGCTGGCGACCCTGACCCGCGCCGAGGTGCCGGCCAGCCGCATCTACTCCGCCGAAGACATGTTCAACGACCCGCAATTCATCGCCCGGGAGATGTTCCTCCAGGCGCGCCTGCCGGACGGCAAGCCCTTCCGCATGCCCGGCATCGTGCCCAAGCTCTCGGCGACGCCGGGCTCGGCCGAATGGGTCGGCCCGGAGCTGGGCGAGCACACCGCCGAGTTGCTCGCCGGTCTCGGCTACGACGCGGGACGCATCGACACCCTGCGCAAGGAAGGCGCCATCTGAACCGCAGCACGCCACCCACCTTGCGGCACGCCCCATCGCTGCGCGCCCGCCTGCGCCGCGCCCTGCTCGGTTGCGCGCTGCTGGGCGCAGCCGGCGCCTGCCTGGCCGAGCCCGCCCCGTTGATCACCTGGACGGTGCGCGACATGGCGCCGTTCAACATCATGGAGGGCCCGCTCAAGGGCCAGGGCATCGCCGACCGCATGCTCGGCCTGTTGCAGCAACGGCTACCGCAGTACCGCCACCTCAACAGCCGGGTCAACCGCGCCCGGGCCAACCAGATGTTCGCCCGCGACACCCTCACCTGCGACGCAGGGGTGCTGAGGACCCAGGAGCGCGAACAGCTGATGTACTTCTCCATCCCCACCCTGGGCGTGGTCACCAACGGCGTAGTGGTGCGCCAGGAGCGGGAGGCGCAGATGCGGCCCTTCCTGCACGACGGCAAGATCGACCTGGCGGCCTTTCTCGCCGACTCGCACCAGCGCCTCGGCGTGCTGGTGGAGCGCAGCTACGGGCCGGCGATCGATGCCACGCTGCATGCCGCCCCGCCCGAACGCCTGCTGGTGCACCACGGCAACAACGCCCTGGGCAGCCTGTTGCAGATGCAGGAGCACGGCCGCATCAGCGCCCTGCTCGGCTACTGGCCCGAGGTGCGCTACCTGGCCGAGACCGAGGGCATGGAGGTCTCCAACCTGCGCTTCTACCCGGTGCAGGGCATGCCCAGCTACCTGCTGGCCCATGTCGGCTGCTCGAAGACGCCCGAAGGCAAGAAGGCCATCGCGGCGATAAACGAGGTGATCCGCGAACTGCGCGGCGAGGAACTGATCCAGCTCTACGCCCGCTGGCTGGACGGCCCCACCCGCGAGGCCTACCTGAAGGACGCCAAGGGCTTTTTCGAGAAGGATTGAGTCCCAAAACTATGCTGCCGGAGGGTTTTGAGCCCAGCTGAGTGCCGAGCCTTGCTGATGCGTTGCTATAGATTCGACGCGCTCCCCTCAAGCACGGCGCTTTCCGGGGTTCTTCAGGATTTCTGCAACTCCGCGCGATGGGTTTCGCTTCGCTCTACACCATCCTACGAAAGCCGCTGCGACGCAGCGCGCACCGCGAGTGATGCGCACATCGATCGACAAACGCGACCTGACGCACATCTACCCCTGCGACAGGTTGTCCAGTTGCAGGCTTGTTTGTCTCAGCTCAAAGAACGTTTCTACCCACGCGGTATCTCTGTAGCCACGACGAATCGTCCTTTACGGAGATGCACCATGCACGATCAGGAAGAGCTGTCCCTTTCCCGCCGTACCCTGCTGGCAGGCGCGGTGGTGCTCGGCGTCACCGGCTCGGTACTTGGCAGCGCCAAAGCGATGGCCGGCGAGCCGGCACCGAAGAACATGGGCAAGGCGCCCGACCTGTCCAAGCTGGAGCGGGTCAAGGTCGAGCTGGTGGCGCCGCCCTTCGTCCATGCCCATGAGGCGCGCGCCAGCGGCAAGCCGAAGGTGGTGGCGTTCACCCTGACCATCGAAGAGAAGACCCTGGTGCTCGATGACGAGGGCACCGAGATCCACGCCATGACCTTCAACGGTTCGGTGCCCGGACCGCTGATGGTGGTGCACCAGGACGACTACGTGGAACTCACCCTGGTCAACCCGGCCAGCAACAGCATGGCCCACAACATCGACTTCCATGCCGCCACCGGCGCCCTGGGCGGCGGTGCGCTGACCATCGTCAGCCCCGGCGAGCAGGTGAAGCTGCGCTTCAAGGCGACCCGCGCCGGGGTCTTCGTGTACCACTGCGCGCCGGGCGGGGCGATGATCCCCTGGCACGTGGTCTCGGGCATGAACGGCGCGATCATGGTGCTCCCGCGTGACGGCCTGAAGGACCGCGCCGGCAAGGCGCTGAAGTACGACAAGGTGTTCTACGTCGGCGAGCAGGACTTCTACGTCCCCCGTGACAAGGACGGCAAGTTCAAGCGCTACGCCAGCCCGATGGAAAGCTTCGTCGACATGCAGGCGGTGATGAAGGGGCTGATCCCCAGCCACATCGTGTTCAACGGCAAGGTCGGCGCACTGACCGGCAAGAACGCGCTCAAGGCCAAGGTCGGCGAGACGGTGCTGATCGTCCACTCCCAGGCCAACCGCGACACCCGCCCGCACCTGATCGGTGGCCACGGCGACCACGTCTGGGCCAGCGGCAAGTTCAACAACCCGCCGGAGGAAGACCTGGAAACCTGGTTCATCCCGGGCGGCGCGGCCGGGGCGGCGCTCTACACCTTCCGCCAGCCGGGCCTGTACGCCTACCTCAACCACAACCTGATCGAGGGTGTGCTGCTGGGTGCCACCGCGCACTTCCAGGTGGAGGGTGAGTGGAACGCCGACCTGATGAGCCAGATCGAGCCGCCGTCGCCGATCAAGTAAGCCGCCGGCCGGTCCGGGAGGGCCGGCCATCCCCCTTGGCCAACGGACGCCACCGCCATGCACAAGGCCACCCTGATCAGCCTGCCCGTCGCGTTCGCGCTCGGTGCAGCCGTGCTGCTCCTCACCCCCCGCCACGAGCCCGAACTGGCACCGGAAACGGTGGCCCTGACGGCCCGTGCCTTCACCTTCCGCCCCGCTGGCGACTACTGGCAGGATGCACGCGCCATCGACGCGCCTGCCCGACGCGAGCAGGTGCAACCCAGCTTCGAGGTGATGAAGTACCAGGTCAGCCAGGGCGAATACGCCCGCTGCGTGGCCGACGGCGACTGCCTGCCGCTGAGCGAAGGCGACACGCCCCGCGACGACCTGCCCCTCACCGGCGTGAGCCTGCTGGACGCGCAGCTCTATGCCGATTGGCTGACCCGCCGCACCGGGCAGCGCTGGCGCCTGCCCAGCGATGTCGAATGGGCTTTCTTCGCCGGTTCACGCTGGGCCGACGACGCCCTGCTCATCGACGACGATGGCAGCAACCCGGCACGGCGCTGGCTGGCGCGCTACAGCTTCGAGGCCGAGACGCGCACCGCCGAATCGGCCCAGGCGCAGGTGCGCGGCAGCCACGGGCTCAACGAATTCGGCATTGCCGACCTCGCCGGCAACGTCTGGGAGTGGACCGACAGCTGCCACCAGCGGGTCAAGCTGGACGACCAGGGCGAGCAGCTCAGCCGCATCGACGCCTGCTCGATCCGCATCGCCGAAGGCCGCCACCGCGCCGCCATCAACGACTTCGTGCGGGACGCGCGCGGCGGTGGCTGCGCCGTCGGGCAGCCACCGGACAACCTGGGTTTCCGCCTGGTCAGGGACATCCCTTGATCCCCCTCAAGTTCTGCCGCCTGCCCTAGGGGTTATGCTGCGGCGGAACCTTGGGAATCATTGCCGTGACTGCCGATCTCGCCCTCAACCGCGCCTGGCTCGCCAGCCTGCCGCCCTTCGCCAACAGCCGCCGCGAAGAGCAGGACGACATCCTCAGCCAGGCCGCCATCCTGCGTCTGCACAACGGCGACACCGTGTTCGAACAGGGAGCGCCGGCGGAAGCGTTCTACCTGCTGGTGCATGGCCGCCTCAAGGCCAGCCAGATCACCGGCGATGGCCAGCGCGTGCTGGTGCGGGTGGTCAACCCGGGCGACCTGTTCGGCTTCGTCCGCGCACTGGGCCGTGGCGACTACCCGGCCACCGCCTGCGCCACCCAGGACAGCCTCGCCCTGGCCTGGCCGACCCGCCAGTGGGAACCGCTGCTGGCCCGGCACCCCGGCTTCGCCCTGAACACCGTGCAGGCCATCGGCGTGCGCCTGCAGGAAGCCCATGTGCGCTTCTGCGAGCTGGCCACCGAGGAGGTGGAACGCCGCGTCGCCCATACCGTGCTGCGCCTGGTGCAGCAATCCGGGCGCCCGGAGGCGGACGGCATCCGCATCGATTTCCCGGTCAGCCGCCAGGACATCGCCGAGATGACCGGCACCACGCTGCACACCGTCTCGCGCATCCTCAGCGCCTGGGAGGATCGCGGCCTGGTGCGGGGCGGCCGGCAGAAGCTGCTGGTGTGCAACCCGCAGCGGCTGATGCAGATCGCCGGTGGCGACGAGCGGGAGCCCGCCCACGAGGACGCTTGACTGCAATCAAGGCGCCCGGCGCGGGCCGTCCCTAGACTGCCGCCATCACCACGACGCCTGCCCCGCCGTGCCCCACTCCACCGGAGGCCCGCCATGCACGACAACCTCACCGAACGCACCCTGAGCGAGCTGAGCTTCAGCCTGCCCGGCAGCACCGCGCTGTTCCACGACTACAAGCTCGACTTCTGCTGCGCCGGCCAGCGCAGCCTGGGCGACGCGGCCCGCGAGCGGGGCCTCGACGCCCAGCGCATCGCCGAGCAGCTGCAGGCGCTGCCGCCCGGCAGCCCCCAGGTCGACTGGCGCCTGACCAGCAACGCCGAGCTGATCGACCACATCCTCGAGCGCTACCACGCCGTCCACCGCGAGCAGTTCCCGGCACTGATCCCCCTGGCCGACCGCGTCGAGAAGACCCACGCCGACCACCCGCAATGCCCAGCCGGGCTCACCACGCACCTGAGAACGATGCAGGAGGAGCTGGAATGGCACATGTGCAAGGAGGAAAGCGTGCTGTTCCCCTGGTTGCGCCAGGGCATACCGCTGGCCCATGTGCAGGGGCCGATCGGGGTGATGCGCCATGAGCACGACGAGCATGCGCAGTCCCTGGCGGTGCTGGCCGAGCTGACCGACGACCTCACCCCGCCGGCCGACGCCTGCAACAGCTGGCGCCGCCTCTACAGCGGGCTGGAGACGCTGCGCCGCGACCTGATGCAGCACATCAACCTGGAAAACAACCTGCTGTTCCTCGGCGCCAACCGCCCGGCCTGAAGAACGCACCGGAGGTGCGACCCGTGACAGCCTGCCTCATCACCCCCTCGGGAGGCGGCGTGCATACTGGCGGGATTTCCCCTGCCCAGGAACGCCCCGCCATGCACGCGCATCGCGTCCACCACCAGATTCTGTGTGGCCACCACCTGTTCAACGTGCTCAACGAGGAACAGCTGGAGCACCTCCTGGCCAGCAGCGCGCTGCTCAACCTGGAGAAGGGCGACAAGCTGTTCCTCCAGGGCGAGCCGGCGCACGCGTTCTACTTCGTGATCTCCGGTGCGGTGAAGATCTTCCGCCTGACCCCGGAAGGCCAGGAGAAGGTGCTGGAGGTGGTCGGCAGCCGCCAGACCTTCGCCGAAGCCATGATGCTGATGGACACCCCCGACTACGTGGCCTCGGCCCAGGCGCTGGAGCCCACCCAGGTCTACCGCTTCGCCAACCGCACCTACATGGAGCTGCTGCACAGCAACCCGCAGCTGCCCTTCTCCCTGCTCGCCACCCTGTGCGTGCGCCTGCACCGGCGGATCAACGAAATCGAGACGCTGTCGCTGAAGAACTCCACCCACCGCGTGGTGCGCTACCTGCTGACCCAGCTGAACCGCCTGGGCGATGAGGCCCATCGCTTCGAGCTGCCCATGGCCAAGCAATTGGTGGCCGGGCACTTGTCGATCCAGCCGGAAACCTTCTCCCGCGTGCTGCGCCGGTTGATCGACGAGCGCATCATCGACCTGGACGGGCGCACCGTGCAGGTGCTCGATATCCCCCGCCTGGAACAGTTCGAATAAGCCATGCGCCAGTGCCTGTACTGCCAGTACGAAAGCAGCGACGACCACGACGACGACTGCCCCCAGTGCGGCATGTCACTGCCGGTCGGCCAGGCACTGGAGCGCCAGCGCCGGCTGCAGCGCTTCCGCTGGTACTGCGTGATGCTCGCGGTGTTCTGCCTGGCGATGATGCTCTGGCTGCCACGCTGACCAACACCGCGAACCCCATCGAGAACGAGCCCGTAGGATGGGTAGAGCGCAGCGAAACCCATCAAGTCCGAGCGCCGAAGCAGCATGGGTTTCGTACCTCGCGGAACCCTCCTACGAATGCCTCTCCGACGCCCCCGACCTTGCGGTGCTCACCCCTACCAACAGGTGAGCTGGCGATAGCCCGTAGGATGGGTAGAGCACCGCGAAACCCATCAAGTCCGAACACCGAAGCAGCATGGGTTTCGTACCTCGCGGAACGCCGCCCGCCCCCTCCTACGAATACCTCTCCGACGCCCCCGACCTTGCGGTGCTCACCCCTGCCGCTGGGTGAGCTGGCGGTAGAGCTGGGGGAGGCGCACGGGCAGCTGCGCCGGGTCGTTGATCAGCAGGTGACCCTGGCTGCCGAACAGGTAGGGCAGGTAGTCCGCCGCTTCGCGGTCGATGGTGATGCAGAACGGCAGCAGCCCGGCGCGGCGCGCTTCGAGCACGGCCTGGCGGGTGTCTTCGACGCCGTAGCGGCCTTCGTAGCGGTCCAGGTCGTTGGGCTTGCCGTCGGTGAGGATCAGCAGCAGGCGCTGGCGTTCCTTGCGCTCCAGCAGCAGTTGCGTGGCGCGGCGGATGGCGGCGCCCATGCGTGTGTAGTAGCCGGGGCGCAATGCACGGATGCGGCCGCGCACGCGGTCGTCGTGGCGTTCATCGAAGCTTTTCAGCTGGGTCATGCGCACCTGGTGGCGGCGCAGCGAGGAGAAACCGTACAGGGCGAAGCGGTCACCCACCGCCTGCAGCGCTTCGCCGAACAGCAGCAGGCTGTCGCTGATCAGGTCGATGACCCGGTGCTGGTTGTCGATGTGCGCATCGGTGGACATGGACAGGTCCGCCAACAGCAGGCAGGCGAGGTCACGCCGGGCCTGCCGACGTTCGCGGAACAGCCCCGGCTCGCTGCACGCCCCCAGGCGCCGCTCGACGCTGAAATCCAACCAGGCGTCGAGGTCGAGCTCCGTACCCTGGGGCTGGCGATGCAGCCACTGCGGCTGCTGGCGCAGGCTTTCGAACTGCCGGCGCAGGCGCCGTGCGATGGCCGCCAGGGCATCCGGCAACGGTGCCGGCTGGGCATCACGCGGGAGCATCGGCTGCAGGCAGACATGGTCGGCGAGCAGTTGCTGGCGACGATGGTCCCACTCCGGCAGGCGGATGCCTTCGCCCAGGGGAATGTCGTCGAACTCGGCGGCGGGCAGGTCGAGGTCGAGCTTCAGCCCGCCGCCCTTCTTCTGCCGCTGCCGCGACAGGCTGAGGTGGTCCAGATCGTCCGCGACCTTGGCCGCATCGAGGTCTTCGCTGTCGTCACCGGCGCGGTCCAGCTCGACGTGCTCGGACCAGCTGAACAGGTTCTCCAGACGGAACAGCAGCAAGCCGCCGCGACCGGGGTCCTGCCCGCTGCGTTCGGCCCGTTTGCGTGCCTGGCCCTTGGCCTCGCTGTGGGCGGAGCGGCCCTGCTCGTCGCCGTCCACCAGTTCGGCATGCTGTGGCGCGGCCAGGCGTTGCGGCGGGTAGAGCCACAGTGGCAGCGGCCAGGGGCCTTCTCGCTGCGGGGCAGACGCTCGAGGCTGCCCGGCTTGTGCAGGGCCTGTTGCAGCGCCCGCTCCAGGGCCGCTTCGGCGGGGGGCAAGGCGGCAGGGTCGGGACGCAGGCTCAGCAGTGCCTCCACCAGGCGCTGGTAGCGCGGGCGCAGCAGCGGGTAGCGTTCGAGCACGGCGAGGGTCCAGGCCTGGTTGTCCCGCGCCCAGTGGCGCATCGGCTGGCTGTGGGCGGCCAGCAGCGCCAGCCAGCGGTACAGCTCGCGGTTCAGTTCGACATCGGGGTAGACGGCCAGCTGCGCGGGCAGGCGCAGGGAGTCGGCATCGAACCAGGCCACCGGCAATTGCTGGCAGGTACCGGCCACCTGTTGCAGCAGGCTGCGGCGCACCAGCAGCTCGCGGGCGCTGGCCGCTTCCACACCGACACCGGCCTCGCCGCCGGTGCCGCGGAACAGCAGGAGCAGGCTGCGGCGCATGGCGTCCAGGGGCACGGCCGCCTCGTCGAATTCCGGGCTGGCACGGCGGGTGATGAAGCGGTGCCAGGCGCGGCCGAAGCCTTCTTCGACTTCGAGGTGAAGGGTCATGGGCACCTGCCTCCTGGGAGAGGGTTGGGGGTAGGGAGTGATTCGAGCCACCGGCAGATGCGGCCTGCCGATGGCTGCGATAACGCGAAAGGCCCGTCACAGAAGACGGGCCCGGATCGGTAAGCCCTCAGTTCATCTGCACCTCCCCCACGGCGACGCGGCCGCGCTGACGGAAGCTGAACAGGTAGCAGATGAGCCCGATGAGGAAGCCCACGCCGGCGTACAGGCGCAGCCAGAAGAACACCTTGAGCTGGTCGACCGTGGCCATGAACGGCAGCGCGGCGCCATCGGCCGGCATGCGTTGCAGCCAGATCTGCACGATGCCGGCGGCGGTGAGCAGCAGGGTGATCAGCAGCATGGAAATGGTCATCAGCCAGAAGCCCCAGATCTCCAGGCTCTGGGCGCGGGCGTCGGGTGCTTCGCCGATGCCCCGCAGGCGCGGCATGGCGTAGCTGATCATGGTCATGACGATCATCGCGTAGGCGCCGTAGAAGGCCAGGTGGCCGTGGGCGGCGGTGAGCTGCGAACCGTGGGTGTAGTAGTTGACCGGTGCCAGGGTGTGCAGGAAGCCCCAGACGCCGGCGCCGAGGAAGGCGGTGACGGTGGTGCCCAGGGCCCAGAGCGAGGCGGCCTTGTTGGGGTGCTCGCGGCGACGGCGCCTGACCATGTTGAAGGCGAACAGCACCATGGCGAAGAACGGCAGCGGTTCCAGCGCGGAGAAGATCGAGCCGAGCCACAGCCAGACGGTCGGAGCGCCGATCCAGAAGTAGTGGTGGCCGGTGCCGATGATGCCGGTGATCAGGGCCATGGCGATGATCACGTAGAGCCACTTCTCGACGACTTCGCGGTCGACGCCGGTGATCTTGATCAGCACGAAGGCCAGCATCGAGCCCATGATCAGTTCCCACACGCCTTCCACCCACAGGTGCACGACCCACCACCAGTAGTACTTGTCGCGCGCCAGGTTCTCCGGGTTGTAGAAGGAGAACAGGAAGAACACGGCGAGACCCACCAGGCCGGTCATCATCACCACGCTGACGGCGGTCTTGCGGCCCTTGAGCAGGGTCATGCCGATGTTGAAGAGGAAACCCAGCGCGACGACTACGATGCCCATCTTGGTAATGGTGGGCTGTTCGAGGAACTCCCGGCCCATGGTCGGCAGCAACTCGTTGCCGGTCATCTTCGCCAGGCCCGCATAGGGCACCAGCAGGTAACCGAGGATAGTCAGCACGCCGGCGGCGGCGAACACCCAGAACAGCACGATGGCCAGTTTCGGGCTGTACAGCTCGCGGTCGGCCTCTTCGGGAATCAGGTAGTAGGCCGCCCCATGAAGGCGAACAGCAGCCAGACGATCAGCAGGTTGGTGTGCACCATGCGGGCGACGTTGAAGGGGATGAGCGGGAACAGGAAGTCACCGACCACGTACTGCAGGCCCATGATCAGGCCGAAGAGGATCTGCCCGACGAAGAGCATCAGGGCGAACACGAAGTACGGCTTGGCGACCGCCTGCGAGGCGAATTTCAGGTAGGGATTGCCCGGGGTCATGATCAACCCTCCTTGTTCGGCGGCCAGTTGTTGGTATCGATCTTCGAGGTCCAGCGCAGGAACGCGGCGAGGTCGGACACCTCCTGGTCGCTGAGGTTGAACTGCGGCATCTGCCGGCGGCCGGGCACGCCCAGCGGCTGCATCTTCATCCAGGCCGCGAGGAAGGTGTCGAAGGCTTCGTCACCGCCACGGCGGATCACCACGTTGCCCAGTTCCGGCGCGAAGTAGGCGCCCTCGCCGAGGATGGAATGGCAGCCGACGCAGTTGTTCTGCTCCCACACCAGCTTGCCGCGCACCACCGACTCGGTGAGCGCGCCCTGGTGGGTGCGTTTGGGGAAGGTGGTCTCTGTGTGATAGGTCAGGGCGAGAAATACCAGGAAGAAGAAAACGCCTCCTCCCAGGTAGATGTTCCTCGCCATACCTTTAGTGAATGTCTCTGACATGGGCCCTCCTGGGTCACGGTTGCGTGGCCATTGTAGGAACCGCCCCCAGGCACCTCGCTTGATGGCAATCAAGAAAGACCGATTGTTCCAGTCGGGTATTTTTCCTGAGAAAAATCAGGGTATTGCGTGCAGAGCGAAGATCACCCCGGTGAGCAGCAGCGGCCAGCCGAGCAGCAGCGAACGCCACAGCCGAGGGCCGTGCCCCAGCTCCATGAAGCGCAGGGCGATGAGCCAGGCCTTGCCCAGGCCGAGCAGGAGGATCGCCGCCACCGGCAGCAGCGCGGCCGGCTCGCGGTGCCCCAGCCAGACCCCGGCGACGGACATGGGCAACATCGCCAGCCAGGCCAGCAGCAGCGCCTTCATGGCCCGGGCGCCAGTACGTAGACCAGCGGGAACAGCACCACCCAGACCAGGTCGACCATGTGCCAATACAGCGCGCCGGACTCCAGCCCGCCGAGTTCGCCGTCGCGATACGCGCCGCGCAGGCAGCGCAGGAGCATCCAGCCGAGGATCACCAGCCCCAGCCACACATGCAGGAAGTGGAAGCCGGTGATCAGCCAGAACAGGGTGAAGAAGGTGCTGTATTCCAGGCCCAGCCCGAGCGTGGCGAGGTGGTGGTACTCGGCGGACTTCAATGCCACATGGACCAGCCCCAGCAGCACCGCGACACCCAGCAGGATGGCCGCCTGGCCCTGCCGCTGGCGACGCACCCGCAGCACCGCCAGGGCCGCGCAGAAACCGGCGCTGAGCAGCGTCAGGGTCAAGGCCAGGGCGGTGGACAGGTCCAGCTGCGCACGGCCGGCGCGGAAGCTTTCCACGTCCAGGCGCTGGGCCACGGCGAAGGCGATGATGAGGATGGCGAAGACGGTCAGCTCGGCGAGGATGAAGAACCACATCGCCAGGTCGCCCGGCAGGTGCCGGGCGCTGGCAGCGGCCTCAGGCGAAGTGGACATCGACCAGGTCCATCAACGCTGCCACCGTGGCTTCGTCATCCGACAGCGGTTCGGCCAGAGCGGCCCGACAGGCGTCACGGGGGGCCACGCCAGCGTTGAGCAGGCGTGCGGCGAGCACCAGCAGGCGCGTGGAGCAGACCTCTTCCAGTTCCTGGCGGCCGAGCCGGCGCAGGGCGGTACCCAGTTGCACCAGGCGATGCGCCAGCTCCGGCGCGACACCGGCTTCGCGGACGATGATGCCGGCTTCCGCGTCGGGCGTCGGGTAGTCGAAGCGCAGGGCGACGAAGCGCTGGCGGGTGCTGGGCTTCATGCCCTTGAGCAGGTTCTGGTAGCCGGGGTTGTACGACACCACCAGCATGAAGCCGGGCGGTGCCACCAGGGATTCGCCGGTGCGCTCGATGAACAGTTCGCGGCGATCGTCCGCCAGGGGGTGCAGCACCACCACGGTGTCCTGGCGCGCTTCCACCACTTCGTCGAGGTAGCAGATGCCGCCCTCGCGCACCGCGCGGGTCAGCGGGCCGTCCTGCCACCAGGTGCCGTCGCTGCCGATCAGGTGGCGGCCGACCAGGTCCGCCGCCGACAGGTCGTCGTGGCAGGCCACGGTGTACAGCGGTCGGTTCAGGCGCTGGGCCATGTGCTGGACGAAGCGGGTCTTGCCGCAACCGGTGGGGCCCTTGATCAGCACCGGCATGCCCTGGGCGGCGGCCTCGGTGAAGAGCGCCACCTCGTTGCCGGTCGGCTGGTAGAAGAGCGGCGGGGTGTTCTGGACAGGGGCGTTCATGGCGGGGCGACTCTCCGTTCGGGTTACGGCTGGGCACGCTAGCCAGCCCGGCCGAGGGGCTCAAGCGCGATGCGCGAAGTTCTTGATCGCCATCAAGCGGTGCCCCAGCGGAGCGCTCCTAGAATCGCCGCAGACGCCGGGAAAAACCGGCGCAACCGACCGGCGCACAGGCGCCCAGCCCTGAGGAGACGTTCATGAACAAAGCACTGGTTGCCCTGCTGCTCGGCGGGCTGCTGGCCCAGGCCAACACCATGGCCAGCCCCGGTGAAGAGCTGTTCAAGGCCAAGTCGTGCGTGGCCTGCCATGCCATCGACAAGCAGGTGCTGGGCCCACCCTTCCAGAAGGTGGCGGCCAAGTACGGCGCCGACGGCGCAGCGCACATCAGCCACAGCATCCTCACCGGCAGCAAGGGCGTGTGGGGCCCCATCCCGATGCCGGCCAACGCCGTCAGCGAGGCAGAGGCCAAGGTCCTCGCCGAGTGGATCGTCACCCTCCAGTAACCCCGCTGCATGCGGTCGACGCATCCGCCGTCGGCCGCTTCCCCTCAATGGCCGGCTGAGCCTCCTGGTTCAGTGGTGGGCGCTGCTCGCCCACCATGGCCACCCTCGCCTTCTCCCGTCCTCATCGTTCGATAGCATCACCCCGGGCATTGCTGGAGTTCCGCCTGCCGCTCCCCGCCCCATGGGTTTCGCTTCGCTCTACGCCATCCTACGAAAGCCGCCACGCCCCGGGCTGTGCCACGCGCACCAGGCCGCCAAACGCCCTGACCGCCCTGCCCCGGCCCCTGCGCCTGAAATCACCTCACGTCATAGCCGCAGCGCTCGCCCCGCCTGTTAGAAACCCCTTCACAAACCCGGGCACGCCTTCGTCCTGCTTGCTCCGGCCGGTCTGGCAAGGACTGCCAGTGCAGCACCGTCGCCACCGGCATTTAGAAGGATCAAGGAATGGTTATGGCGAGCAACCTGGACGCGAGCCTGGAGCAGGGCACGCAGCGGAGACTGCTATGGAAATTTCTCATCGACCACGAACCCCTGATGCGCAAGCGCTGCCAGCAGCTGACGCGCAATCCCCACGATGCGGAGGACGCCCTCAGCGAGCTGCGCCTCCGCCTGTTCACCCTGCTGCTGCGCGAACCCGGGCGGCTGGAGGCTGTGGATAACGTGCCGGCCTGGTTGCGTCGGGTGGCCAGCAACCACTGCATCGACCGGCTGCGCAGCACACCCTCGACCTGCAACCTCGACTGGCTCGACCAGCAGTTGCACGACAACGCCGCCTGGCAGCCGCAGCAGCTCGGCCCCGAGCGCCAGGCCTGCCTGCAGGAGGCGGTGGAGGTGCTGGACAAGGCGCTGCACCGGCTGCCGCCCAAGCTCGGCCAAGCCCTGGAGCAGCACTGCATCTGCGGTGTGGAGTACGTGGACCTGGCCGGCCTGCTGCACGTCAGCGAGCCCAACCTGCGCAAGCGCGTGCAGCTGGCGCGCCGGCAGTTGCGGGACTGGCTGGGCACCCTGTGCGAGGCAGGTAACTAGGGCTGAGAGGTGAAGCGGAAAGCCCGCCCCATAGGGGGCGGGCCGACCGATCAGAAGTTGCCGATGGGGTAGGCGCTGTTGATGGTCCAGAGACCGCCGATGTTGTTGAGAAAGCCGCCGATGGTGAAGGGGTTGCCGTTTTCGCCAACGCAGTAGTTCACAGCCCCCACCGAAGGTGCTGAAGGCCCGGTGAAGAAGTTGGGTCCGCCAACAGGGCCCACGCCCTGGATGGGGTGGGTGTAGGCGTAGCGGATCGATTCGACGACCTGCACCTGGGTGCAACTGTCGGGGTAGAAGGTCGAGACTCCAGCCCCCGCCTTGGGCACCCAGACTCCAGCATTGGCGACCTGGATGCCACGGCCGAGATAACGATATGGCGCGGGGTGGTTGATGCCTGGCTGCACGAAGAAATCTCGCCCCGCAGTAATGCGTGCAGCGAAAGGCGCTGCGGGACCTCCCAGGACCGGATCATGGTTGCCGGGGCGGGAGTGGAAGCCCACCGCTGCGCCCGCCCCGTTGATCTCACCGCAGAAGATGTGGCGCTGGTTGATCTGCGGGTTTATCCGGCTATTGGGCAGTCCACCGCCTATCTGCACCGGCAGCGGGTTGACCCCGGGCGCACCGGCTGTGCAGTTGATCTGGGCGAGGGCCGGCAGGCTGCAGCAGGCAGCCAGCAGCCCCAGGGGCAGGGTTCTCTTGAAGCATTCCATGGCGAATCTCCTTTACTTGGCTGGGCGGAAGGTGCCCAGCAGCAATGACGGGAGGCCGCCGCATCCGTGACGCCGCCCCGGCGCGCCGTGAAAGGACTTCACAGGTCGACGGGTCGGCCGTCATGGAAGCAGGCCCGGACAGGTGTCGGGGCCGTAACGGAACCAAGGAGAAGGGAACCATGACCACTTTCAACGTGAACTTCGCTGTCGACGACATGGAGGGCAAGACCGTGCTGGTCTTCCTCAAGCCGCAGAACCCGCAGCGCGACTACCGCATCCACGCCTGGCAGGTGCTCACCGGCTCGGCCGGGGCGACCGAGTCGTTCGACTACGAGGCGGTGATCGAGACCGACGTCTCCAGCAATGGCGAGAAGGCCGGCAACCTGATCGTCTCCGGGCGCAAGGCCACCCTGCCCGGCGGCCTGTTGCAGGCCGTCAGCCCCGGCGGCCTGTCGCCGCAGCTGGAACAGGCGGCCACCTCGCTGGCCCAGGAAAAACTCACCCCGCAGCAGTGCGGCGTGATCAACAAGACCAACCCCTACATCCAGTTCGACAGCAACTGGTACGTCAACGGCCGCCCGGTGGTGACCATGCCCAAGGTGGACTCGCGCATGACCGTGAGCTTCGAGTACGAGCCCAATTTCTACTTCATGGTGGCCACGCCGCCGATGATCGGGCAGACCTACATCGTGCAGAACTTCTCGGACATGACCCAGTACGTGGCGCCCATCACCGCCACCGAAGTGGACGTGACCCTGAGCCGCCCGAATGGCCTGTGGACCTTCGACTTCCTGTCGCGCTGAAGCCCGCTCGACCCTGCATGAAAAGCCCCCGGCGAGTGATCGCCGGGGCTTTTCCTTCAGCGGGCTACCGGGCTGAAGCCCGGGCTACGACGCTCACAATTAATCGGCAAAGTGGCCGTTCCTGATCCATTATCAACGCCTGCCACGGCATCCGCTGGGGCGTTCAGGGAACCCAGGAGACAGGGACCATGACCACGTTCAACGTGAACGCCGAAGACGACATCGAGGGCAAGACCATGCGGGTCTTCCTCAAACCGAACCCGCAAGCCGATTACCACCCCAGCGCCTGGCAGGTGCCCAGCGGGGCAGCCGGGGCAACCGAGCCGTTTGTCTACGAGGCGGTGATCGAGACCGACATTTCCAGCATCGCCGAAAAGGTCGTCAACCCCTTGCCCCTTGGCATGACTCCCCTTCCCAGCGATGGGCTGCAGGTGGTCAGCCCCAAGGAAATGTCGCGGCTGCCGGGATCGCAAACGCTCACTCCGCAGCAATCCGGCGTGATCAACCAGAGCACTCCCTACATCCCGTTCGACAACAACTGGTACGTCAACGACCGCCCAGTGGTCGCCATGCCCTATGTGGACCCGAACATGACCGTGGGCTTCGAGTACCAGCCCAATTTCTACTTCATGGTGGCCACACCGCCCATGATCGGGCAGACCTACATCGTGCAGAACTTCTCGGACATGACCCAGTACGTGGCGCCCATCACCGCCACCGAAGTGGATGTGACCCTGAGCCACCCGAACGGCCCGTGGCGTTTCGACTTCAACGCAAGCTGAAGCCCGCTCGACCCTGCATGAAAAAGCCCCCCGGCGAGTGATCGCTGGGGGCTTTTTTCGTTGAGCGGGCTCCCGGGCTGAAGCCCGGGCTACGACGCTCACAATTACTCGGCAAAGTGGCCGTTCCTGCTCCATTATCAACGCCTGCCCAGGCAGGTGCCGGGGCTACGAAGGAACCAAGGAGACAGGGACCATGACCATTTTCAACGTGCATTTCGATGTAGCGGATATGGAGGGCAAGACCGTGCTGGTCTTCCTCAAGCCACAGAACCCGCAGCGCGACTACCGCATCCACGCCTGGCAGGTACTCACCGGCTCGGCCGGGTCGACTGAGACGTTCCAATACGAGGCGGTGATCGCGACCGATGTTTCCAGCCATGGTGGGAAGGCAGGCAGCCTGATCGTTTCCGAGCGCAAGGCCATCGAGCCCGGTAACCTGCTGAAGGCCGTGTGCTCGAGCAGCATGTTGCCGTATCTGGAACAAGCATCCCGCTCGTTGGCCGAAGCAAAGCTCACCCCGCAGCAGTGCGGCGTGATCAACCAGACCAATCCCTACATCCAGTTCGACAGCAACTGGTACGTCAACGACCGCCCGGTGGTGACCATGCCCAATGTGGACACGAACATGACCGTGAGCTTCGAGTACCTGCCCAACTTTTATTTCATGGTGGCCAATCCGCCCTTGGTGGGGCAGACCTATATCGTGCAGAACTTCTCGGACATGACCCAGTACGTGGCGCCCATCACCGCCACCGAAGTGAACGTGACCCTGAGCCACCCGAACGGCCTATGGAATTTCGACTTCAACGCAAGCTGAAGCTCGCCTCCCGTATGCAAGAGCCCCGGCGAGTGATCGACGGGGCTTTTCGTTGAACGGGCTCCCGGGCTGAAGCCCGGGCTACGACGCTCACAATTAATCGGCAAAGTGACCGCTCCTGATCCATCATCAACGCCTGCCCAGGCAGGTGCCGGGGCTATGACGGAACCAAGGAGACAGGGACCCATGATGGTTTTCAACGTGCATTTCGATGTGGAGGACATGGAGGGGAAAACCGTTCTGGTCTTCCTCAAGCCGCAGAATCCGCAGCGCGACTACGACATCCATGCCTGGCGGGTACTGACTGGTTCGGCGGGGGCTACGGAGCGGTTCAGCTACGAGGACCGGATCGAGACCGATCTCTCCAGCACGGGCAATGCCCCGGATGAACAGATCATCTCCGCACGCGTGGCCGTCCAGCCCGGCCAACTGCTGCAGGCGGTCAGCCCGGCAGGGCTGTCTCCGCGCCTGCAACCGGCCCCCACATCGCTGGCGCAGGAAAAGCTCACCCCGCAGCAGTGCGGCGTGATCAACCAGACCAACCCCTTCATCCAGTTCACGTGCAACTGGTATGTCGGCGGCCACCCGGTGGTGAGCATGCCCAAGGTGGACCTGAACATGACGGTGAGCTTCGAGATGATGCCGGGCCACTTCTACTTCATGGTGGCCTCCCCACCGCTGGCGGGGCAGACCTACATCGTGCAGAACTTCTCGGACATGACCCAGTACGTGGCGCCCATCACCGCCACCGAGGTGGACGTGAACCTGAGCCGCCCGGGCGGTTTGTGGACCTTCGACTTCAGCGCCAGCTGAGGCTACCTGGCGAGCGATCGCAGGGCTTCCTGGCTGCCGGTTGCATCTGTGAACGGCCATCAATCGGCAACGTGCCGAGAACTGGCCCATGATCAGTGCCCGCCCCGTTCGCGGACCCGATGGAGAAGGGACATGGAATACAAAATCAATTTCGGCATCGATGCCAGCGAGCTCCAGCTCCTTGAAAAGCAGGAATACAAAATCGTCACATTCCAGAAACCGGGCAGTACCCACAACCCGGCCTGGTGCGTACTGACACCCCCGGCGCCGCACACGTGGATCGACTTCGACGCCGGTTACAACCTCTACAAGGGCTACAAGACCGGTGAGGGCTTCGTGCCTGTCCAGGTAGATACATCGGAGCTGGGGCCTTCGCCCCACGAGGCACTGCCCCTGACGGAGCGGGACGGCCTGGGAAAAGACAAGGTGGACTGACCCGCGCAGCAGAAACGAAAAAGCCCCTGGCGACCACTCGCCAGGGGCTTTTCATTGCCGTTCAGTTTAGAGCGGCTTGCCGCGGTTGCCGTGGGCGGCGACGAAGGCCTGGATGGTCTTCAGGTCGTTGGCCAGGACGGTGCAGCGTTCTTCGCGCTGGAACAGGTCGGCGAGGTGCGGCGGCAGAGCCGGGACCGCGTCGATACCGGCCTTCTCCACCGCTTCCGGGAACTTGACCGGGTGCGCGGTGCCGAGGGTGACCATGGGAATGGACAGGCTGCGACGGCACTCGCGGGCGGCGCGTACGCCGATGGCGGTGTGCGGGTCCAGCAGCTCGCCGCATTCCTTGTAGACCTCGGTGATGGTCTCGCAAGTCTGCTCGTCGTTGACGGCCAGGGAGTCGAACAGCTTGCGTGCTTCGGTCCAGCGGTCGTCCTCGACGCTGAAGCCGCCGCCCTGCTTGAAGGTGTCCATCAGCCCGGCGATGGCGGCGCCGTTGCGGCCGTGCAGGTCGAACAGCAGGCGCTCGAAGTTGGACGAGACCATGATGTCCATGGACGGCGACAGGGTCGGGTGCAGGGTGTCCTTGACGTAGCGGTTGCCGCTCATGAAGCGGTGCAGGATGTCGTTGCGGTTGGTGGCGACGATCAGCTGGCTGATCGGCAGGCCCATGTTGCGCGCCAGGTAGCCGGCGAAGATGTCGCCGAAGTTGCCGGTGGGCACCGAGAAGGCCACGGAACGGGCCGGGCCACCCAGCTGCAGGGCGGCGTGGAAGTAGTAGACGATCTGGGCCATGATCCGCGCCCAGTTGATCGAGTTGACCGCGACCAGGCGGGTGCCCTTGAGGAAGCCCTGGTCGGCGAAGCTGGCCTTGACCATCTCCTGGCAGTCGTCGAAGTTGCCTTCCACGGCGATGTTGTGGATGTTCTCACCGAGGATGGTGGTCATCTGCCGGCGCTGCACCTCGGACACACGGTTGTGCGGGTGCATGATGAAGATGTCGACGTGCTCGCAGGCCTTGCAGCCTTCGATGGCGGCCGAACCGGTGTCACCGGAGGTGGCGCCCATGATCACCACGCGCTCGCCGCGCTTGGACAGCACGTGGTCGAGCAGGCGGCCCAGCAGCTGCAGGGCGAAATCCTTGAAGGCCAGGGTCGGGCCGTGGAACAGCTCCAGCACCCACTCGTTGCCGTTCAGCTGGCGCAGCGGCGCCACGGCGTTGTGGGCGAAGACGCCGTAGGTCTCCTCGAGGATCTTCTTGAAATCGGCATCGGCGATGCTGCCGGCAACGAACGGGCGCATCACGCGGAAGGCCAGCTCGTGGTACGGCAGGCCGGCCCAGGAGGCGATCTCTTCCTGGGTGAAGCGCGGCAGGTTTTCCGGTACGTAGAGGCCGCCGTCGCTGGCCAGGCCAGCCAGCAGCACGTCTTCGAAGTTCAGGGCCGGGGCCTGGCCGCGGGTACTGATATAACGCATTTCTTCAAACCTTCGGTTCGAGCTTGAAGCTTGAAGCTTGAAGCTTGAAGCAGTGCGGCTTCCGGCTTTCGGCTTCCAGCTTCCGGCTCCTGATTAATTGAGCTGTTCGACGCGGATGCGGACTACGCTGCCGACCACGTCGTCGAGGGCTTCCAGTGCGGCGATGGCGTCGTTAACGCGCGCTTCGACGACCCGGTGGGTAACCAGGATCATCGGCACCAGTCCGTCCTGCTCTTCGACTTCCTTCTGCATGATGGATTCGATGTTGATGCCGCGCTCGGACAGGATGGTGGCCACCTGGGCCAGTACGCCCGGGTGGTCCTTGGCCTGGATGCGCAGGTAGTACGCGCTCTCGCAGGCGTCGATCGGGAGGATCGGGTGGTCGGACAGCGAATCCGGCTGGAAGGCCAGGTGCGGTACGTGGTTCTCCGGGTCGGCGGTCAGCGCGCGGACCACGTCCACCACGTCGGCGACCACGGCGGAAGCGGTGGGCTCCATGCCGGCGCCGGGGCCGTAGTAGAGGGTGCTGCCGGCGGCGTCGCCATTGACCATCACGGCGTTCATCACGCCGTTGACGTTGGCGATGAGGCGGTCGGCCGGGATCAGGGTCGGGTGCACGCGCAGCTCGATGCCCTTGTCGGTACGACGGGCCACGCCCAGGTGCTTGATGCGGTAGCCCAGGGCCTCGGCGTAGTTGACGTCGGCGCTGGTGAGTTTCGAGATGCCTTCGGTGTAGGCCTTGTCGAACTGCAGCGGGATGCCGAAGGCGATGGAAGCGAGGATGGTCAGCTTGTGCGCGGCATCGATGCCTTCGACGTCGAAGGTCGGGTCGGCTTCGGCGTAGCCCAGGGCTTGCGCTTCCTTGAGCACGTCATCGAAGGCACGGCCTTTTTCGCGCATCTCGGTGAGGATGAAGTTGCCGGTGCCGTTGATGATGCCGGCCAGCCAGTTGATGCGGTTGGCGGACAGGCCTTCGCGGATCGCCTTGATCACCGGGATGCCACCGGCGACGGCAGCTTCGAAGGCGACGATGACGCCCTTCTCACGGGCCTTGGCGAAGATTTCGTTGCCGTGCACGGCGATCAGCGCCTTGTTGGCGGTGACCACGTGCTTGCCGTTCTCGATGGCCTTGAGCACCAGGTCGCGGGCCAGGGTGTAGCCCCCGATCAGCTCGATGACGATGTCGATTTCCGGGTTGTCGGCCAGGGCGAAGATGTCGGCGGTAATGGGGGTGGTACCGGTTTCACACTTCGGGTTGGGGCGACGAGCAGCGATCTGGGCAACTTCGATTCCACGCCCGGCGCGGCGGGCAATCTCCTCGGCGTTGCGTTTGAGTACGTTGAAGGTGCCGCCACCGACGGTCCCCAGGCCACAGATGCCTACTTTTACCGGCTTCACGCTGAACTCCCCATCTTCACTGCGAAAAACGGCCGGGCATGGTCCCGGCCGTGGAAAAGAGCCGCACTTTACGAAGCGGCTGATTTTTGGTCAATCGATGTGATACGCGCAGAGCCCGTGTTACTTGGCTTCCAGGGCGATCTTGGCCAGTTGCGGGGCCGGCTGGTAGCCCGGGATCATCTGGCCGTTGCCGAGGACGATGGCCGGCGTACCGTTGACGCCGATCAGCTGGCCCAGCTCGAACTGCTTGGCCACCGGGTTATCGCAGGTGGCCGAGGGGAGCTCTTCGCGGGACTTGGCCTTGTTCATCGCCGCCTGGCGGTCCTTGCTGCACCAGACGCTGACCAGGCTGTTGTAGCCGTGGCTGCCGAGGCCCTGGCGCGGGAAGGCGACGTAGCGCACTTCGATGCCACGACGGTTGAGCTCGGGAACTTCGCTGTGCAGTTTCTGGCAGTAGCCGCAATCGGTGTCGGTGAACACGGTGATGTGCGCCTTGGCCGGCTCCTTGGGTGCGAAGACCACCATCTCGCTTTCGGGGATGGCGTTGATCTCCTTGGCGATGGAGCGGCTCTCGGACTGCTCGGTGAGGTTCACCGGCTTGCCGTCCTTCACGTGGTACAGGTAACCCTGCATCAGGTACTGGCCGTCGGCGCTGGTGTAGAGCATGCGACCGCCCTTGAGCTGCACCTGGTAGATGCCGCTCATGGGGCTTTCGCCGATGGACTCGATGGGCAGGCCCAGTTCAAGGCCGCTGAGGGTCTTGCGGATGGCCTGGTCCGGATCGTCGGCAAGGCTGAAGGTGCTGACCAGGCCAAGGGCCATGGCTGCGAAAAGACGGGTCACGCGCATGGTTACTCCTGTGGAGCGGGGACATTCGGGCGGATGCCGAAGATTATCACAGAAGCCCCGAAGCACCGCGCCATAGAGCCGAACGGAGGTGCGGCGGGGATATCCGGTGCATGCAGGGCGCGTGCGATGGCCTTTTTCCGGCTCAGCCGCGCGGGTGGTGGCGGGCGTGCAGGTCCTTGAGGCGGGCCTGAGCGATGTGGGTGTAGATCTGCGTGGTGGAGAGGTCGGCGTGCCCCAGCAGCATCTGCACCACCCGCAGGTCGGCACCGTGGTTGAGCAGGTGGGTGGCGAAGGCGTGGCGCAGGGTGTGGGGCGACAGCGACTTGACGATGCCGGCGACCTTGGCCTGATGCTTGATGCGGTACCAGAAGGTCTGCCGGGTCATCTGTTCGCCGCGCTGGCTGGGGAAAAGCACGTCGCTGGGCTTGCCGTCGAGCAGGAAGGGCCGCGACTCGCGGACGTAGCGCTCGATCCAGGCGATGGCTTCTTCGCCCAGCGGCACCAGGCGCTCCTTGCTGCCCTTGCCGAAGACCTTGACCACGCCCTGGCGCAGGTTGACCTGTTCCAGGGTCAGGCCCACCAGCTCGCTGACCCGCAGGCCGCAGGCGTAGAGCACTTCGAGCATGGCGCGGTCACGCAGGCCGATGGGGTCGTCCAGTTCGGGGGCGTCGAGCAGGGCTTCGACGTCCGCCTCGGACAGCGACTTGGGCAGCGGGCGCCCGAGCAGCGGCAGGTCCACCTGCAGGGTGGGGTCTTCGATGATCAGCCCCTCGCCCAGCAGGAAGCGGTAGAAGCCCCGCGCCCCGGAGAGGAAGCGCGCGGTGGAGCGGGCCTTGTAGCCCTGCTCCAGGCGCCAGGCGAGGTGGTCGAGGATCAGGTCGCGGCCGGCGTGCTGCAGGCTCGCGCCGCGCTCCACCGCCCAGGCGTTGAAATGCGCCAGGTCGCTGCGGTAGGCGGAGCGGGTGTGGGGCGAAAGACCCTTCTCCAGCCACAGGGCGTCGAGGTAACGGTCGATCAGGGGGTGGTCGAGGGCAGGCATGACGGAACGCTGGCGGGATGAACGGCGTCTAGTCTTCCACAAGCGCCCCGACCTTCACCAGCGACAAGGAGTCCTGATGGACGAAACCGCAATCCTCCTCGCCCTCGGCGGCATCGGCCTGGCCGCCCTCGGCAGCCAATGGCTGGCCTGGCGCCTGCGCCTGCCAGCCATTCTCTTCCTGCTGCTCTCGGGCATTCTCGCCGGGCCGGTGCTGGGGGTGCTGGACCCGCAGGCGCTGTTCGGCCCGCTGCTGTTCCCCCTCACCTCCCTGGCGGTGGCGCTGATCCTCTTCGAAGGCAGCCTGACGCTGCACCTTTCCGAGTGGAAGGAAATCGGCACCGTGGTGCGCCGCATGGTGACCCTGGGCGCGCTGGTGACCTGGGCGGTGATCGCGCTGGCAACGCACCTGCTGCTGGGTTTCGCCTGGGACCTGGCGCTGCTGTTCGGCTCGCTGACCCTGGTCACCGGCCCCACGGTGATCGTGCCGATGCTCCGCGTGGTGCGCCCGCGCAGCTCCATCGCCAACATCCTGCGCTGGGAGGGCATCGTCATCGACCCCATCGGCGCGCTGCTGGCCGTGGTGGTGTTCAGCTTCATCGTCAGCCGCGACCAGGGCGGCTGGAGCCAGAGCCTGGCGACCTTCGCCAGTGTGATCGCCTGCGGCTGCCTGCTCGGCGCCTTCGGCGGCTGGGCCTTCGGCACGGTGCTGCGCCGCCATTGGCTCCCCGAGTACCTGCACAACCTGGCGGCCCTGGCCGCGGTGCTGGGGGTGTTCATCGGCGCCAACCTGCTGGTGCACGAATCCGGCCTGCTGGCGGTGACTGTGATGGGCATGGGCCTGGCCAATATGCGCGGGGTGGATATCAAGCCGATCCTGCACTTCAAGGAAAACCTCAGCGTGCTGCTGATTTCCGGGCTGTTCATCCTGCTCGCGGCGCGCCTCGACCTGGCCGCGCTGATCGCCCTGGGGCCGGCGACGCTGGCGCTGCTGGCGGTGATCCAGTTCATCGCCCGGCCATTGAATGTCGGTCTCTGCACCCTCGGCTCGCCGCTGGGCTGGCGCGAGCGCGCGCTGCTGGCCTGGATCGCACCACGGGGAATAGTCGCCGCAGCGGTATCGGCGATCTTCGCCCTGCGCCTGCAGCAGCATGGCAATGACCAGGCGCACCTGCTGGTGCCGCTGACCTTCCTGGTGATCATCGGCACCGTGGTGCTGCAGAGCGCCACCGCGCGCCCGCTGGCGCGCCTGCTGAAGGTGGCCGAGCCGGCCCCGGCGGGCTTCCTGATCATCGGTGCCAACCCGGTGGCGCGGGAGATCGGCAAGGCCCTGCAGCACCTGGGCAGCCGCGTGCTGCTCACCGATTCGAGCTGGGAGAACATCCGCGCCGCGCGGATGGACAACCTGCCCACCTACTTCGGCAACCCCACCTCGCAGCACGCCGATGCGCACCTCGACCTGGTGGGGCTGGGCCACCTGCTGGCGCTCTCCCCTTCCAGTGAGATGAACGCCCTGGCCTGCATGCGCTTCCGCCACGACTTCCCGGCGCTGCGCCGCTTCACCCTGCCCAGCGGTGCGGAAAGCCGGCGCACCGACAAGCACCGCGCCAGCGACCAGGTGCGTGGGCGGGCGCTGGGCTCGCCGGCCCTAAGCTACCCGCAGTTCGCCAGCAAGCTCAGCCGGGGCGCGGAGATCCGCACGACCACCCTGACCACGAACTTCGACTGGGACGCCTACCGGGCCCTGAACGGTGACCAGGCGGTGCTGCTGTTGGCCCGTGACCCGCGCGGCTGGGTGCACCTGGCCAGCACGGAGGCGCCCCTGAAACCGGAGGCCGGCTGGAGCCTGGTGGCGCTGGTCGAGGAAGGCGCCCAGGCGCCTGCGAGGCACGGCGAGGAGGCTACGTCCTAGGCACATGGACAGGCGGTCATGTAAGCCTATCCTTTGTTTGGTGACAGCCTCTTCCTACGGGAGGATGATTTCACCTTGCCACCACTCCACCGGTCACCCCCATGTCGAATCAGCAGAAATCACGCCTTGGCCAGATCCTGGTCAACAAGGGACTGATCACCAGCCAGCAGCTGGACGCTGCCATCAAACTCCAGCTGACCAGCGACAAGCGTCTTGGCGAGGTGCTGATCGAACAGGGCCTGCTGAGCCGCCGGCAACTCGACCGGGCCTTGAAGAAACAGAGCAATCTGCGCCTGGCCGCGACCCTTGTGGCGGCGCTGATGAGCCCCTTCCAGATGGCCAGCGCCGACATCCAGCAGACGCCCAGCGCCATCAGCCAGCAGCACACGCCCAAGGGCCTGCGCCCGCTGAGCGACGCCGAGATGAGCGACGTCAGCGCCCAGGGCCTGGACGAGGTGCTGCAGGGCCTGTTCGTGCAGGCCGAAGGCGGGGATGGCATCGCCACGGTGAAGGCCTTGAGCCGCCTGGTGATGCCGGTGCTGGACAGCCTGGAGGCCGAGACCTCGATGAAGGACGTGGTCTACGACACCCGCAACATGCGCTCGACCATCAATCCCGATGGTTCGATCAACGTGCGCCTGCCCAGCTCCATCGGCGAGCTGCGCTTCGACAATGTCCGCGTCGCCGGCGCGCCACAGAACCAGAGCTTCGGCAGCCTGACCCTGAGCAACATCGACCTGTCCCAGGCCTCGCTGAAGATCGCCCTGCGCCACTGACCCACTCCTGCGAGCCGGATCAGGCCGCCTGTTCGATGGCCGATTCCGGCAACACCGGCACCGGACGCTTCTCCTCGTCGATGGCGACGAAGCTGAACACCCCGGTGATGGCCTTCTCGCGGCCGTTCTCGTACATGCTTTCGACGAACACCTCCACCTCGACCTTGAGGCTGGTGTTGCCCACCTTCACCACGCGACCGACCAGCTCGACGATGGAGCCGGCGGGAATGGGGTGTTTGAAGTCGATGCGGTCGGTGGAAACGGTCACCAGCGGCAGTCGGCAGAAGCGCGTGGCGCAGATGAAGGACACCTCGTCCATCCAGGCCAGCGCAGTGCCGCCGAACAGGGTGTTGTGATGGTTGGTGGTCGGCGGGAATACCGCCTTGGTCACGCGGCTTTCGGACAAGGCGGTGCGCCGGGCGATCTCTTGCTCTCTCGGGGTCATGCCACTACTACCTGAATACAACCCAATGTGGCTGCCACTCGTGCGACGTCTGTTGTCGTTGTTGTGCGCTTGCGAACGGGCAGAACGGCTCCCGCTGGCCGCCGATCGCAGCACCTTCACGGGAGTTGCCCAGGGACCTGGCCCTGCGGCGGCGCGATTATTCCACAGCCCGGTGCACCCGGCAGCACCCTTGGCCAGCAGGCCCGACGTAACGCCATCCGGCTGCCACCCCGGATCGCCGCACGAGACGACTCCGGCCAGCCGGGCGTGTTCCTCGGCGCCAGGAGCACTCGGTGTAAGCCCTCGCCACCATCACACGACAGACGCTTCCTAAGCCCTCCTGAGGGTGATTTTGTGCGATTCGGAATGAGCTATTTTCCGCTACCGCCGCTGCCGTTCGCCCTCGGCGGCCCTCGTGGATCCGGCAAAAGGAAAGCCCCATGCACAGATCGCCACTCGCCCGCCCCTTGCTGGGCGCCCTGGCCGGCTTCCTCCTGACCCTGCTCGCGCCTCCCCTATCCGCTGACGAGCAGTTGCCACTGCTCAGCCGCCCATTGCCCACCGATGCCAAGGCCACCCTGGAGCTGCAGGACTGGCGCTGGCTGCGGGACAAGCGCGAGCTGCGCCTGGGCATAGGCGCGGACCTGCCCCCCTTCGACATCACCAGCAGCGGTCGCGACTTCGAAGGCCTCACCGCCGACGTCGCCGGCGTGATAGCCGACAAGCTCGGCATCGACATCAAGGTGCTGCGCTTCCGCAACCGGGAAGAGGCCCTGCTGGCGCTGGTGGATGGCCGCATCGACCTGCTCAGCGCCTCCAACACCTACGAGACGGCCAATCGCCAACTGCTGCTCAGCGACACCTACGCGCCGGACCAGCCGGTGCTGGTCAGTCGCGATGACGAGCGCCGCCCGCTGTCGCCCGGCCTCAACGGCATGCACCTGGTGATGCCGGCCGACTACCAGCCCCTGGAGAAGATCCGCGCGCACTATCCCCTGGCACGGGTCAGCACCGAACCCGACCCGCGCTCGGCCCTGCGCGCCGTGGCCCTGGGCCGCGCCGACCTCTACCTGGGTGACCTGGTGATGGCCAACTACCTGCTCAACCAGACCCAGGCCGGCCGCCTGCGCCTGGCCGGCTACAGCAAGATGCCCAGCAGCGGCTTCGGCTTCGCCATGCGTAGCGACCAGCCCGAGCTGCTGAAGGTGATCAACGCCGCACTGGCCAGCATCCCGCCGGAGCGCCAGGGGCAGCTGCTCAAGCGCTGGAGCGGCGGCAACGGCCCGCTGCTGTCCGAGTCCAACCTGGTGTTCACCCAGCAGGAGCAGCGCTGGCTGCTGTTGCATCCGGTGCTGCGCATCGCGACCTTCGGCAACCTGTCGCCGGTGAGCTTCTTCGACAGCGACGGCAACTACCACGGCATCACTGCCGACGTCCTCGATCAGGTGCGCATGCGCACGGGGCTGCGCTTCGAGATCATCCGCACCTCCAGCCAGGAGGAGATGGTGGAGAAGCTGAAGGCGGGTGAGGCCGACCTGATCGGGGCGTTCAATCCGGCGGCCAGCACCACCGATGACCTGGCCTACACCCGCCCCTATATGAACGCCGGGCTGGTGATTGTCACCCGCCGCAGCGATACCCGCTCGGTGGACCTGGAGTCCCTGAATGGCAAACGCGTCGCGCTACCCCGCACCCCGCAGTTGGTGAAATGGTTGCTGGCCAGCTATCCCCGCCTCGTGCCCCTGGAGTACGACTCGATGCACGAGGCACTGACCATCACGGCGGATGGGGGCGCCGATGCGGCGATCCTCCCCGGCACGGTCGCCGAGCACCTGGTCCAGCGCTTCTTCGACGAGCGCCTGTGGATATCCGATGTGGTGCCCCAGCAACTGGAGTCCACGGTATTCGCCCTGCGCCGTGGCGACCTGGAGCTGCTGTCGGTGCTCGACAAAACCCTGGTCAACATTCCGCCGGACGAGCTGGCGGTGCTGGTCAACCAGCGTTGGCGCTCCACGGTGGAGGTGGCCAAGCCCGCCTGGCGCGATTATGAAAGGCTTATCTACCAGGTGAGTGGCGTGGTGGGCCTGCTACTTAGCGTGTCGTTGATCTGGAACGCCTACCTGCGACGCCAGATGAAACTGCGCGCCAGCGCCGAGCGGGCATTGAACGATCAATTGCAGTTGATGGAGACGCTGATCAACGGCACGCCCCACCCCATCTATGTGCGCGACCGGGACAACCATCTGCTGCTGTGCAACGACAATTACCTGGAGGCGCTCTCCATCGAACGGGAGCAAGCCATCGGCGCACCGCCTCTGGACGGGCTCTTCGGTGACGACAGCTGTTCACCGCAGATGCTGGAGGACTACCACGCGGTGATGGAAAGCGGCCAGGGCATGCAGGCCGACCACCACCTGAGCCAAAAGGGGGAGCCCTTCAGCATCTATCACTGGATCGAGCCGTTCCGTGATTCCCGGGGGATCATCAGGGGCGTGGTCGGTGGCTGGATCGATATCACCGAACGCCTGCGCCTGGTGGCCGACCTGCAGGAAGCCAAGGAGCGCGCCGATGAGGCCAGCCGCGCCAAAAGCACCTTCCTCGCCACCATGAGCCATGAGATCCGCACGCCGATGAACGCGGTGATCGGCATGCTCGAACTGGCCCTGCAGCGCGCCGACCAGGACCACTTCGACCGCCAGGCCATCGAAATCGCCCACGACTCGGCGAACAACCTGCTGGAGCTGATCGGCAACATCCTCGACATCGCCCGCATCGAGTCCGGGCGCATCAACCTGAGCCCCGTGCGCTGCAACCTCCGCGAAGAGGTCGAGGCGGTGGTGCGGGTATTCGACGGGCTGGCGCGGCAGAAGAGCCTGGCCCTGAGGCTGGAGTTCGACCCCAAGGCAGGCGTCGACGTACTGCTGGACCCATTGCGCTTCAAGCAGGTGCTGTCCAACCTCGTCAGCAATGCCATCAAGTTCACCGAACGCGGCCGGGTGACTCTCAAGGTTGCCGCCCAGGCAATCGCGAACAAGCGCCTGGAGCTGACGCTGCTCGTGGAGGACAGCGGCCAGGGCATCGAGCCCGAGGACCTGGAGCGACTGTTCCAGCCCTTCAGCCAGGGCCAGCAGCAGCCCAACAACACCATCGGCGGCACCGGCCTGGGCCTGGTCATCAGCCGAACCCTGTGCGAAATGATGGGTGGCAGCATCGAGATGACCAGCCGGCCCGGCCACGGCACCTGCGTGACCGTGGAACTGGCTCTGCAGATACTCGACCCGCTGCCACGCAAGGAAGCGAGCCCGGTTGCGCAGATCGCCGCACCCCAGCAGAGCCTCGACGTACTGGTGGTGGACGACCACCCGGCCAACCGCGAACTGCTCAAGCAGCAGCTGATCTTCCTCGGTCATCGGGTCAACGAGGCCCATAACGGCGCCAGCGGCCTGGAGCTATGGCAACGGCAGCAATTCGACCTGGTGATCAGCGACTGCAACATGCCGATCATGAATGGCTACGACCTCGCCCGGGCCGTTCGCAATCTCGAGCGCCGCGACGCACTGACACCCTGTCGCTTCATCGGCTACACCGCCAACGCACAGAACGAGGAGCACGAACGCTGCCGCCAGGCGGGCATGGACGCCTGCCTGTTCAAGCCGATCAGCCTCGGGGAACTGGCGGCCCAGTTGGTCGGCATCGCGCCACGGGCCGTCTTGACCGCGCACATGCCCGCCGCCTGCAACCTGAAGGAATTCGAGCGGTTGGCTGGACGCGACCCGGCGCTGCGCATGCGCCTGCTGGATACCCTGCTGGACAGCAACCGTAACGACATGGCGTTGATGCAGGGCTTTCTCGACGACGGCGACAGGCAGGCAATCGCCGAGGTGGCGCACAAGATCAAGGGCGCCGCGAAGATCGTCCATGCCGGCCCGCTCATCGCCTGCTGCGAATCCCTTGAAGCACTCTGCGAGGCAGAAGGCAGCGAAGACGAACTGCTCGCCGAAGTCGCCGCGCTGCGGGCGGAACTGGAGCGCCTGGAACACAGCCTGCTGGGCGAGATGAGCACGGCCTGATTTCGCCGGCGCAACCGGCAGCGCTTTCTTCGGCCCAACAAAAAGCCCGCCGCGGTTTCCCGGGGCGGGCTTTTGAGGGAAGCAGTCCTTAGACCAGCTTCTCCTTGATGCGAGCTGCCTTGCCGGACAGGTCGCGGAGGTAGTACAGCTTGGCCTTGCGCACGTCACCGCGGCGCTTGACGCTCAGGCTGTCAACCAGCGGGGAGTAGGTCTGGAAAGTACGCTCTACGCCTACGCCGTTGGAGATCTTGCGAACGGTGAAAGCGCTGTTCAGGCCGCGGTTACGCTTGGCGATGACAACACCTTCGAAGGCCTGCAGACGCTGACGGTCGCCTTCCTTTACTTTCACTTGCACGATCACGGTGTCGCCGGGGGCGAAAGCCGGGATCTCTTTGTTCATTTGTTCAGCTTCGATTTGCTGAATGATCTTGTTGGTCATCGCTGCGCTCCTAAGACAAGCCACCGGCCTGCCATCGATACGTTAACTATCGTCCCGCTGACGGATGTATTCCGCCAACAGCTTCTTCTCTTCTCCAGAAAGCGAGCGGCTATCCAGAAGATCGGCACGACGTTCCCAGGTCCGACCAAGGGACTGCTGCAAACGCCAACGCCGGATGTGTTCGTGGTTGCCACTAAGCAACACATCAGGAACACGCTTGTCCGCGTACACCTCAGGCCGGGTGTAGTGCGGGCAATCGAGGAGGCCGTCCGTGAACGAGTCTTCCTCTGCGGAGTCCGCATGGCCCAGTGCACCGGGCAACAACCGCGTCACCGCGTCGATCAGCACCATTGCCGGCAGCTCACCGCCGGACAATACGTAGTCGCCAATCGACCATTCTTCGTCGACGTGCTCTTCGATGAAGCGCTCGTCGATACCTTCGTAGCGACCGGCGATCAGAATCATGGATTCCGATTGCACCAGTTCGCGCACGGCCTCCTGCTTGAGCTGGCGGCCCTGCGGCGAAAGGTAGATCACCTTCGCCTGCTCCCCGGCCGACGCCTTGGCTGCTGCCAGGGCCCGCTCCAGGGGCTGTATCTTCATCACCATGCCTGGGCCGCCGCCGAAGGGCCGATCGTCCACCGTCTGGTGGCGGTCCTCGGTGAAGGTCCGCGGGTTCCAGCAGGTCAGCTTGAGCAGACCCTGCTTTACCGCTCGGCTGGTAATGCCGTATTCGCTGATGGCGGCGAACATCTCCGGAAAGATGCTGATGACCTCGACCTGCATGCTTTTCATGTCATGCAACTCAGAAGTCAGCGTCCCAATCCACCCGCATCTCGCCTGTTTCCAGGTCGATCGTCAGCACGCATTGCGCCGTATAGGGCAACAGGCGCTCACGATCATCGAGGCTGCCGGGGCAGGGCTTGACCACCATCACGTCGTTGGCGCCGGTCTCCAGCAGATGATCGACGACGCCGAGCAATTGCTCCTGCTGGTCGATGACCTTGAGACCTTCCAACTGATGCCAGTAGTACTCGTCACCTTCGAGTTCCGGCAGCTCGCTGCGGGGCACGCAAATGTCGAAGCCCGCGAAAGTACGAGCGACTTCGCGATCATCGAGCCCCTTCAGCTTTGCTACCAGGACCTTGCCGTGCAAGCGTCCACTGGCCACTTCGACCTGCTTTACCTCGTTGTCGCGTTTAAGCGTCCAACGGCGGTAATCGAGCACGTTATCCAGCGGATCGGTAAAGGAATACACCTTCACCTCGCCCCGTACGCCATGCACCGAAAAGATCTTGCCAAGAACGATGAGGTCCTCGGCCTGTGCCGGCGTCGTGCTCATAAAGTTGCTTAGGCAGCAGCCTTGGCAGCTTCCTTCAGCAGCTGAGCAACGCGCTCAGACGGCTGGGCGCCCTGGCTCAGCCAGTAGGTGGCGCGCTCTTGATTCACGGAGAGCTTCACTTCGGCACCCGAGGCGACCGGGTTGAAGAAACCGATACGCTCAACAAAGCGACCATCGCGCGCATTGCGGCTGTTGGTCACGGTCAGGTGGTAGAAGGGGCGCTTCTTGGAGCCGCCACGAGCAAGACGGATGGTTACCATTGAACTTCGTTCCTATAGGTCGGTGCTTTTCAAGCTGTGCACACACATGGGCCATGGGCCCGAAAGGCCGCATATTCTAAGGATTATGCGGCCGATTGCAAATCTCTTTTACCAGCCACCTGTCGGTGGTCGCTGCAAACCGCAGATTTCAAGCTGCCGGAGGCCCGGCAACTGATCGCTTGCAGCGCTTTCACTTACATCTTCGGCATGCCGCCGCCGGGGAACATGCCGCCCATGCCGCGCATCATCTTGGCCATGCCGCCCTTGGCGGTGACCTTCTTCATCATCTTCTGCATCTGCTTGTGCTGTTTGATCAGCCGGCCGACGTCCTGCACCTGGGTGCCGGAGCCGAGGGCGATACGGCGCTTGCGCGAGCCACTGATGACTTCAGGGTCGCGGCGCTCCAGCGGCGTCATCGAGTTGATGATCGCTTCCATCTGCTTGAACTGCTTCTCCGCCGCGCCCTGGGCATTGCCCATCTGCGCGAGGTTGACGCCACCGAGCATGGGCAGCTTGTCCATGAGGCCGCCGAGGCCGCCCATGTTCTTCATCTGCTGCAATTGGTCGCGGAAATCTTCGAGGTCGAAGCCCTTGCCCTTCTTGATCTTCTTCGCGAGCTTCTCGGCCTTCTCGCGGTCCATGCCCTGCTCGGCCTGCTCGATCAGGCTGAGCACGTCACCCATGCCGAGGATGCGCGAGGCGATGCGGTCCGGGTGGAAGGGATCGAGCGCTTCGCTCTTCTCGCCCATGCCGAGGAATTTGATCGGCTTGCCGGTGATGGCGCGCACGGAGAGCGCGGCACCGCCACGGGCGTCACCGTCGACCTTGGTCAGCACCACGCCGGTGAGCGGCAGCGCTTCGCCGAAGGCCTTGGCGGTGTTGGCGGCGTCCTGGCCGGTCATGGCGTCGACCACGAACAGGGTTTCCACCGGCTTGATCGCCGCGTGCAGCGCCTGGATCTCGGCCATCATCTCGCCGTCGATGTGCAGGCGGCCGGCGGTGTCCACCAGCACCACGTCGATGAACTTCAGCTTGGCTTCGCGGATCGCGGCCTCGGCGATGTCCACCGGCTTCTGGCTGATGTCGGAGGGGAAGAAGGTCACGCCGATATCGGCGGCCAGGGTTTCCAGCTGCTTGATCGCCGCCGGGCGGTAGACGTCGGCCGACACCACCAGCACGGACTTCTTCTTGCGCTCCTTGAGGAAGCGCGCGAGCTTGCCGACGGTGGTGGTCTTGCCCGCACCCTGCAGGCCGGCCATCAGCACCACGGCGGGCGGGGCGGCAGCCAGGGACAGGTCTTCGTTGGCCACGCCCATCAGCTCGATCAGCTCGGCCTGGACGATCTTCACGAACGCCTGGCCCGGCGTCAGGCTCTTCGATACCTCGGTACCGACGGCGCGTTCCTTGACCTTGTTGACGAAGTCCTTGACCACGGGCAAGGCAACGTCGGCCTCGAGCAGGGCCATGCGCACTTCACGCAGGGTGTCCTTGATGTTGTCCTCGGTCAGCTTGGCCTTGCCGGTGACATGGCGCAGCGTCTGCGAGAGGCGGTCTGTAAGATTTTCGAACATGCACGTTCCTTTCAGGTTCGTCCGAACCGAGGGTGAGCTTGCGGCAAGCGGCGGATTATAGCGAAGTGTCGCCAGCGCCGACACCGCCTGCGGTCTTTCGTGAGCCCCCTCATCTGTGCCAAACTCAGCGCCTTTCGGGCTTGCCTTACAAGGACTTATGCACCCTCTGCTGCCCAGCCTCCTGGCTGCCTTCCTTTATGCCGGCGCCACCACCTACCAGGGCCTGCGCCTTCGCCAGCGCACCACGCCGGACAAGCGCCTGCTGGTTCTGGTCGGCTCCCTGGCACTCGTCGCCCATGCGCTCAGCCTTTATATCCAGCTGATCACCCCGGTGGGCCTGACCCTCGACTTCTTCAACGCCGCCAGCCTGATTGCCGCAGCCGTGATCTTCCTCACACTGCTGGCCATTGCCCGGATACCGGTGGAGAACCTTCTCCTGCTGCTGCTGCCACTGGGAATGCTGACCGTCCTGCTGGCCGCCTTCGCCCCCTCCGGGACGGTGCAGGCGATCGACGAGGAGCCAGGCATCCTGGCGCATATCCTGCTGTCGATCCTGGCCTACGGCATGCTCACCATCGCCGTGTTCCAGTCGCTGCTGCTGCTGCTCCAGGACCACCAGCTCAAGCACAAGCACCCCTCGGGACTGATCCGCAACTTCCCGGCACTGCAAACCATGGAGAGCCTGCTGTTCGGCTTCCTCTGGGCCGGCTGGTCCCTGCTGTCGCTGTCGTTGCTCTCCGGCTGGCTGTTCGTCGACAACCTGTTCGCCCAGCACCTGGCGCACAAGACCATCCTGTCGTGCATCGCCTGGGTGGTGTTCGCCGTACTGCTGTGGGGCCGCCACCAGCTCGGCTGGCGCGGGCACAAGGCCATCCGCTGGACCCTGGCGGGCTTCTGCCTGCTGATGCTTGCCTACTTCGGTAGCAAGCTGGTCCGCGAATTCATCCTGCATATCTGAGATGCCCATCGACGGCTTGATCGCCGGGCTGCTGCTCGGCCTGCTGCTCGCCTCCCTCGCCGGCTCCGTGCTGGCCTGGAGCCTCTCCCGTCGACGTCGTGCCCCGGTGCAGGTGGAGCCCGAAGCGACGCCGCGCCTGCCCTCCTCGCTCACCGAAGCCCTGCAGCGCGTGTCCATCGCCGCGATCATGATTCCGCGCAGCGAGATCCAGGGCATCGACGTCAGCCAGTCGCCAGAACGCATCCTCGAACAGCTGCGCACCGCCACCCATACGCGCCTGCCGGTGTACCGCGAAGACATCAACCAGGTCGAAGGCATCCTGCACATCCGCCAGGTCGCCCGCCTGCTGCCCCAGGATGGCGTCAGTGCCGAAGACCTGCTGGCGGCCTGCCGCGAAACCTACTTCGTGCCGGAAAGCACCCCGCTGCTCACCCAGCTGGTGAACTTCCAGAAGGAACAGCGCCGGGTCGGCATCGTCGTCGACGAGTATGGCGACGTGATCGGCCTGGTCAGCCTGGAGGACATCTTCCAGGAACTGATCGGCGAATTCGGCAGCCTCGACGACCTCGCCCCCAACCCGGCGATCCAGCCCCAGGAAGACGGCCGCTTCGAGCTGGACGGCTCCCTGCACCTGCGCGAACTCAACCGCGTGCTCGGCTGGCACCTGCCCTGCGAAGGGCCGAAGACCCTCAACGGCCTGATCACCGAGGCCCTGGAGCAGATTCCCGACACCAGTGTGTGCCTGAAGATCGGCCCCTACCGCCTGGAGATCCTCCAGTCCGGCGAGAACCGCGTACAGCGCGTGCTGGCCTGGCGCGCCTGACACCCCTGCGACCTTGGTCGAGGTCCCTTGCCGTGGTTTTCCGCCGCTTCCTATAATCCCCGCGGGCTTACCCAGCCCCCTCGGCCGCCGCGGCTATCCGCCCACGCGCCATCGGCCAGCCCCGCTGACCGCCTGAGAACCACCTGCCACGGCCCCACAGGCCCGTCCGCAGCCAGCAAGGCCCCTGGTCCGGCGACCCGCCGCATCATCCCCTTCCCTCAGCACAACACGACAGCCATGAGACTCCGTCGGGCCGTGATGGCCGCGACGACTGACAGGGGACCCTCTGATGACCACCGCCACCTTGAGCGACGCTGCGAACACGACACCGGCCAACTCGCCGGCCCGCGTCGCCACCGCCAGCTTCATCGGCACCGCCATCGAGTTCTACGACTTCTACATCTACGCCACGGCCGCCGCCCTGGTGATAGGCCCGGTGTTCTTCCCGCAGACCTCCGGCACCGCGCAGATGCTCTCGGCCTTCCTCACCTTCGGCATCGCCTTCCTCGCCCGGCCGCTGGGCTCGGCGCTGTTCGGCCACTTCGGCGACCGCATCGGGCGTAAATCCACCCTGGTCGCCTCGCTGCTGCTGATGGGCGCCTCCACTACCCTGATCGGCGTACTGCCCGGCTACGACACCATCGGTGCCTGGGCGCCGATCCTGCTCTGCCTGCTGCGCTTCGGCCAGGGCCTGGGCCTCGGCGGCGAGTGGGGTGGCGCGGCATTGCTGGCCACCGAGAACGCCCCGCCCGGCAAGCGCGCCTGGTTCGGCATGTTCCCCCAGCTCGGCCCATCCATCGGTTTTCTCGCCGCCAACGGCCTGTTCCTCACCCTGGCCCTGTGCCTGAGCGACGAGCAGTTCCGCGCCTGGGGCTGGCGCATCCCCTTCCTGCTCAGCGCCGCACTGGTGATGGTCGGTCTCTACGTGCGCCTGAAGCTGGAGGAGACGCCGGTCTTCGCCAAGGCCATGGCCCAGCACGAGCGGGTGAAGATGCCGGTGCTCGAAGCCTTCGGCAGCCACTGGCGCCCGATCGTCCTCGGCGCCCTGGCGATGGTGGTGTGCTACGCGCTGTTCTACATCTCCACCGTGTTCTCCCTCAGCCACGGCGTGGGCAGCCTCGGCTACAGCCGCGAAAGCTTCCTCGGCATGCTGTGCTTCGCCGTGCTGTTCATGGCAGCGGCGACGCCATTGTCGGCCTGGCTCAGCGACCGCTACGGGCGCAAACCGGTGCTGATCGTGGGCTGTACGCTGGCGATCCTCTCCGGCTTCGCCATGCAGCCGCTGCTGACCCAGGGCTCGACCCTCTCGGTCACCCTGTTCCTCAGCATCGAACTGTTCCTCATGGGCGTGACCTTCGCCCCCATGGGCGCGCTGCTGCCAGAGCTGTTCCCCACCCACGTGCGCTACACCGGCGCCTCGGCGGCCTATAACCTCGGCGGCATCGTCGGCGCCTCGGTGGCACCCTTTTTCGCCCAGAAGCTGGTGGCCATGGGTGGCCTGTCCTGGGTCGGTGGCTACGTATCGGTGGCGGCGGCACTCAGCCTGCTGGCGGTGCTCTGCCTCAAGGAAACCCGCGACGACGACCTGGGCGCGGTGCGCTAAGGCCTCGCCCCTTGGGCGTCAGGCTCCAGCCGTCTCTTCGACGAGGCGGCTGGCAGCCGGCGCCACCCTCCCCGCCCGCACGATCCACTCCGCCAGCAAGCCGCCCCAGACCGAACACCCCAGCTGTGACGGGTGATAGCCGTCCAGCGCCAGGTAGTCGGCCTGCATGGCGATGCTCGCCGCGCAGTGCTCGGCCCCCAACTCGTCAGCCAATGCCCGCACCTGCATGTCGAGCAAGCGCGCACGCCAGCCCAGCAGGCGGCGCAACAACCAGGGCAAGGCGCTGAAGTGCTGCAAGGGGGGAACGGCGGCGAACACCACCTCGACGCCCCGCGGCATGAAGGGGGCAGCCAGGCGTCGCAGGGATTCGCGCCAGGCAGCGGTGGAACTGAAATGAGTGGTGTCGTTGACACCGAAGACCAGCAGCACCAGGTCCACCGGCACGTCCTGCACCTGCGGCAACAGGCGCTCACAAGCCTCGCTCGCGGTGATGCCGTTCTCGCCACAGGCGCGCCAGGCCACCGGGCGCTGCAACTGCCGGGAAAGCGCCGCCGCCAGTTGCCCCGGCAAGGCCAGTTGCAGGCAGGAGACACCGACTCCGGCAACGGTGGATTCGCCGATCAGGAGGATGCGCAGGGGTTCACCCGCAAATTCCGCGCCCACCAGCCCGTGATCGGGGCCAGCGGCAGGGGCCAGGCGCAGGGCGGTGCGCTTGGTGTACAGGGCCTGGGGCAGCACCAGGGGCATCAGCGCCAGCGCCGATGCCCACCAGAGCAACCCGGCCCCTCGGCTCACAGCTTGACGTCGACGGCCTGGGCCGCGCGGGTCGCCTTGACACGGGCCAGGTCGGTGGACTCGTCGCGGGCCAGGGCCACGCCGAGGCGACGCTGACCGTCCACCGCCGGCTTGCCGAACAGGCGCAGCGCGGTGTCCGGCTCGGCCAGGGCCGCAGAGAGGTTGCCGAAGCTCATCTCGGTGGATTTGCCTTCCACCAGGATCACCGCCGAGGCGGACGGGCCGGATTGGCGGATCACCGGAATCGGCAGGCCGAGGATGGCGCGGGCATGCAGGGCGAACTCGGACAGCTCCTGGGAGATCAGGGTGACCAGGCCGGTGTCATGGGGGCGCGGCGACACTTCGCTGAACCACACCTCGTCGCCTTTGACGAACAGCTCCACGCCGAACAGGCCACGGCCGCCCAGGGCCTCGGTCACGGCCTTGGCCACGCGCTCGGACTCGGCCAGGGCCTTGGGGCTCATCACCTGGGGCTGCCAGGATTCGTGGTAGTCGCCCTTCACCTGGCGGTGACCGATGGGCGCGCAGAAGGTGGTGCCACCGACATGGCGCACGGTGAGCAGGGTGATTTCGTATTCGAAGTCGATGAAGCCTTCGACGATCACGCGGCCCTTGCCGGCGCGGCCGCCTTCCTGGGCGTAATCCCAGGCGTATTGCAGGTCGTCGTCGCTCTTGAGCACCGACTGGCCCTTGCCGGAGGAGCTCATGATCGGCTTCACCACGCAGGGGTAGCCGACGCTGGCGACGCCGGCGCAGTAATCCTCGAAGGTGTCGGCGAAGTGGTACGGCGAGGTGGGCAGGCCCAGCTCCTCGGCCGCCAGGCGACGGATGCCTTCGCGGTTCATGGTCAGCTGCGCAGCGCGCGCGGTGGGGATCACGGTGTAGCCTTCGGCCTCCAGCTCCACCAGGGTGGCGGTGGCGATGGCTTCGATCTCCGGCACGATGTAGTGCGGCTTCTCCAGCTCGATGACGCGGCGCAGGGCCTCGCCGTCAAGCATGCTGATGACGTGGCTGCGATGGGCGACCTGCATGGCCGGCGCGTTCTCGTAGCGGTCGACGGCGATCACTTCGACGCCCAGGCGCTGCAGCTCGATCACCACTTCCTTGCCCAGCTCGCCAGAGCCGCAGAGCAGTACACGGGTCGCGCTCGGCGACAGCGGGGTTCCAATACGGGGCATCGGTGTTTCCTCGAAAGATGAAAGGTATTCGCTCGGGCGGCGGGCAGGTACCGCCGCCGCTTCAGTGGGGCTGGATCAGGAACTGGCCACCGGCCCGCGCACGCTCCATGCAGCGCACCAGCACCTCGCGGCGCTCGGCGTTGTCCATGCGCCCCCAGCGGGTGATCTCGTCGACGCTGCGCTGGCAGCCGGTGCAGATGTCATCATCGTCCAGCGCGCAGACATGCACGCAGGGCGAGGCGACGGGGCGTTCACGTTCCATCAATCTTCCTGTTCGACCAGTCCCCGTGCATAACGCTGGGCGTTGTGCACGTAGTGCGCGGCGCTGCCTTCGAGCATCTTCTTCTGCTGCTCGGTCAGCTCGCGGACTATTTTACCGGGCGAACCCATGACCAGCGAGCCATCGGGAATTTCCTTGCCTTCGGGGATCAGGGCATTGGCGCCGATGATGCAGTACTTGCCGATCTTGGCGCCGTTGAGGATCACGGCGTTGATGCCGATGAGGCTGTAGTCGCCGACGGTGCAGCCATGGAGCATGGCGTTGTGGCCGATGGTCACGCCCTTGCCGATGTTCAGCGGGAAGCCCATGTCGGTGTGCATGACGGTGCCGTCCTGCACATTGCTGTTCTCGCCGATATGGATGAGTTCGTTATCGCCGCGCAGTACGGCGCCGAACCAGACGCTGGCGCCAGCGTCGAGACGGACCTTGCCGATCACCGCCGCGTCGGGGGCGATCCAGCTGTCGGGATGGGTTTCGACACGGGCGTTGCCCAAGCGGTATTTCATCAGGCGCTCCTCTATCAGGATCAGGCGGTTGAAAAACTAACTGCGTTGCCGCTGCGGCGTTGAAAACGCCCAAAAAATGCTCATTTACACCGCGTAAACCGCGCTTTCTCGGCCGTTTTCGCCTTGCATCGTCGGCCTCGTCCACGCTTTTCAACGGCCTGACATACGGGGCTTAGCTGAGTTTGACGAAGGTGGCCGGCGGCTCGCGCATCTCGATGCCGGCATCGAAGACCAGGTTGACCAGCTCCACCACCATGATCGCGGTAAGGCCCCAGATCTTGTACTGGCCGAACTGGTAGCTCGGCACGTACCAGCTCTGGCCGAGGTAGTCGATGCGGTGGGTCATCTCGCGGGGGTCGCTGCGGAAAAACTCCAGGGGCACGCTGAAGACCGAATCGATCTCGCCGTCGTTGGCCTTGTATTCCACGTAGTCGGGCACGAAGCCGACATAGGGCGTGACCTGGATGCCATGGCGCGAGACCAGGGTACTGAGCGGGCCGATCACCTCGACCAGGCCAGGCGGCAGGCCGATCTCCTCCTCCGCCTCGCGCAGGGCGGTGTGGATCAGGTCGCGGTCCTCGGGGTCGCGTCGGCCACCAGGGAAGGCCACTTCGCCACCGTGGGTGGACAGGCCGCTGGCGCGCAGGGTGAGCACCAGCTCGGGTTCGGCGCTGCGGGTGATGGGCACCAGTACCGCCGCCTCGGGGAACGTGCGGTCGGTCACCAGCGTCTTCGGGGAGTAGCTCCGCACACGGCGGTGCAGGTCATCCAACATGGACAGTCTCGGCTTTTATTCTGCCGGGCATCATGGCACGAACCCGCAGGCCGCCCAACCCCCGAACCGACGTTCGAGGCAAGCGCAGCCCCCGTCCCGCTTGCCGTCGAGGCATGAGCCGCGCCAAGATTGCGCCCTCGACCCCGAGGATTCCCGATGAAGTTCTGCAGCCAGTGCGGCGGCCCCGTGATCCAGCGCATCCCCGAAGGCGACAATCGCCTGCGCCATGTCTGCGAGCTATGCCACACCATTCACTACATGAACCCGCGCATCGTCGCCGGCTGCGTACCGGTCTGGGGCAAGCAGGTGCTCCTGTGCCGCCGCGCCATCGAACCGCGCAAGGGCTACTGGACCCTGCCCGCCGGCTTCATGGAGAACGGCGAGACCATGGAACAGGCCGCCGCCCGCGAAACCGCCGAGGAGGCCTGCGCGCGGGTGCGCAACCTGCAGCTCTATACCCTGTTCGACCTGCCGCACATCAGCCAGGTGTACACCTTCTTCCTCGCTGAACTGGAGGACCTGGACTTCTCGGCCGGCGAAGAAAGCCTGGAAGTGAAACTCTTCGACGAAGCCGACATCCCTTGGTCCGAGCTGGCTTTTCCGACTGTCGGGCGTACCTTAGAATGCTACTTCGCCGACCGTGTCGAGCAGGTCTATCCGGTCCGCAACGAGCCATTGGCGCCCTTACTGGCCTACTACAAGAAAGCCTGACCGTACTGCCGAATTCGAACACTCTGGGGATGCTGTAGAAATGCGCTGTTTGCTCGTTGCCTTGATCCTTTGCTTTACCTCCCTGTCCCACGCCAGCGCCGCCCCCAGCCTCGAAGGCAAGGGCATCGACAAGGTGCTGGTGGTCAAGTCCGAGCGCAAGCTGCTGCTCATGAACCGCGGCAACATCCTCAAGAGCTACCGCATCTCCCTGGGCAAGCAGCCCAAGGGGCCGAAGCTGCGCGAGGGCGACCAGCGCACGCCAGAAGGCTTCTACTGGATCGACTGGCGCAAGACCAGCGACAAGTACAACCTGGCCATGCACATCTCCTACCCCAACGCCCGCGACTCCCTGCAGGCCCGTGACAAGGGCGTGCCCGCCGGCGGCATGATCATGATCCACGGCACCCCGCTGGATGAGGAATACCCCGAGTGGTATTTCCACACCCTGGACTGGACCGAAGGCTGCATCGCCATGAAGAACGCCGACATGCGCGAGATCTGGAGCCTGGTGAAGGACGGCACGCTGATCGAGATCCGCCCCTGATGTGAGGGGAGCGACAGACATGAAAGGCGCCCTGAGGCGCCTTTTTTATTGGCAATGTCCCGCACACACCGGGCGAGCCACAGCACTAAGACGGTGGGTTTCGCTGCGCTCTACCCACCCTACAAAGGCCGGGCGGCAACCCAGTACGGAGTCAGAACACCAGGTCGGACAGGCGCCAGACCTCATAGGCCGGCGTCTCGTAGGGGTGGGCCTGCTTGAGGGCGCGCACGGCATCGTGGATCAGCTCGTCGGCCACCACCATCTCCACCTTCCACTCGGATACATGCTCCACCCGGCCGGCCTGGCCGATGAAGGGATCGGCTTCGGCCAGCGGGCGGAACTGGCCCTGCCCTAGGCTTTGCCAGCAGCAACTGTCATAGGCGCCGATGCGGCCGCCCCCCGCCGAGAAGACCGCTTTCTTGACCGGCTCCAGATGGGATTCCGGAACGTAGAAGCACAGCTTGTACATCAATTACTCCGTAGGCAATTACAGGCTGGACGCTAGTGGCCAGATGATGCCATCGGACGATGGCAATTCGCCAATACTTTGTCGCGACCAGCGTCACGATACCGGCATTCGACTGACCGCCGGTCAAAGTGTTCAGCGCAGGGATAGAGCCGTTGGCCATAAGGCCGCTCTCGTACGGAGTGCTTTGCGGTGGGGTTGCGAGCCGTGTGGGCGATCAGTCGCCCTGCCAGAACCGGCGCCACTTGTCCTTCAGCGAAGGCGCGGCGGGTGCGTGGCTGCCATCGCAGTACGGCAGGCGTTGCGAGAGGCCACAGCGGCAGAGGATGAGCAAGTGCTGGCGTTCGATGTGAAGCGAGAGGCCCTGCGCGCAGTCGGACGGGCAATCGGGAAGCCGGGGCGAAAGCCCGCAGCGGCACAGCAGCAGAGTGGCGCCGGGCTCGACCCGGCGCACCTCCGGTAGCGACGCGCCCTCCTCCGTGGTGGAGAGAGGGCGCTCGCCGGCGTCGTCAGTCGACCCAGACGCGGGCATTGCGGAACATGCGCAGCCAGCCGCCGTCTTCCTGCCACTCGTCGGGGCGCCAGGAGTTCTGTACGGCACGGAACACGCGCTCCGGGTGCGGCATCATGATGGTCACGCGACCATCGCGGCTGGTGAGGCCGGTGATGCCACGGGGCGAGCCGTTCGGGTTGGCTGGGTAGCCTTCGGTGACCTTGCCGTGGTTGTCGACGAAGCGCATGGCCACGCAACCGGACAGATCGGCTTCCAGCAGGGCTTCCTCGCTTTCGAACTCGGCATGGCCTTCGCCGTGGGCGATGGCGATGGGCATGCGCGAACCGGCCATGCCACGCAGGAAGATCGACGCCGACTCCTGCACCTGGACCATGGCCACGCGGGCCTCGAACTGCTCGGAGCGGTTGCGCACGAAGTGCGGCCAGAACTCGCTGCCGGGGATCAGCTCGTGCAGGTTGGACATCATCTGGCAACCGTTGCACACGCCGAGAGCGAAGCTGTCCTTGCGCTCGAAGAAGGCCTGGAAGCCATCACGGGCACGGGCGTTGAACAGGACCGACTTGGCCCAGCCCTCACCGGCGCCGAGCACGTCACCGTAGGAGAACCCACCGCAGGCCACCAGGCCCTTGAACTCTTCCAGGCTGACGCGGCCGGCGAGGATGTCGCTCATGTGCACGTCGATGGCGGCGAAGCCGGCACGGTCGAAGGCCGCAGCCATCTCCACCTGGCCGTTGACGCCCTGCTCGCGCAGTACGGCGACCTGGGGACGCGCGCCCTTCTTTATATAAGGAGCGGCGATGTCCTGGTTGACGTCGAAGCTGAGCTTCACCGACAGGCCGGGATTGTCTTCATCCAGCAGGACGTCGAATTCCTGGTCGGCGCAGGCGGCGTTGTCGCGCAGGCGCTGGACCTGGTAGCTGGTCTCGGCCCACTGGCGCTGCAGCAGGCGGCGCTCGCCGGCGAACACCGGCTCGCCGTTGAAGGAAATAGCGACGTCGGCACCGTTGACCGGCTGGCCGATCACGGCCACGCAGTCGCCCAGGCCGGCGGCACTGAACTGGGCCAGCACTTCCGGCGTGGCGCCCTGCTGGACCTGGATGACCGCACCCAGCTCTTCGTTGAACAGCACGGCCGGCAGCTCGTCGGCGGCATCGGCCAGGGCGTCCAGTTGCAGGTCCAGGCCGCAGTGACCGGCGAAGGCCATCTCCAGCACGGTGGTCAGCAGGCCGCCGTCGGAACGGTCGTGGTAGGCCAGCAGCAGGCCGTCCTGGTTCAGGCCCTGGATCACGGCGAAGAAGGCCTTGAGGTCTTCGGCGTCGTCGACGTCCGGCACGGCCTGGCCGAGCTTGGCGAAGGTCTGCGCGAGGATGGAGCCGCCCATGCGGTTCTGGCCGCGGCCGAGGTCGACCAGGATCAGGTCGGTCTCGCCCTTGTCCAGGCGCAGTTGCGGGTTGAGGGTGCGGCGGATGTCCTGCACCGGGGCGAAGCCGGTGATCACCAGGGACAGCGGCGAGGTGACGGACTTGTCCACACCCTCGTCCTGCCAGCGGGTTTTCATGGACATGGAGTCCTTGCCCACCGGAATGGTGATGCCCAGCGCCGGGCACAGCTCCATGCCCACGGCCTTGACCGTGTCGTACAGGCGCGCGTCCTCGCCCGGGTGGCCGGCAGCGGCCATCCAGTTGGCGGACAGGCGAATATCGGAAATCTTCTCGATGCTGGCACAGGCCAGGTTGGTGACGGTCTCGCCGACCGCCATGCGGCCCGAGGCCGGGGCGTCCAGCAGGGCCAGCGGAGTGCGCTCGCCCATGGCCATCGCCTCGCCGGTGTAGACGTCGAAGCTGGTGGCGGTGACGGCGCAGTCGGCCACCGGAACCTGCCACGGGCCGACCATCTGGTCGCGGGCGACCAGGCCGGTGATGGTGCGGTCGCCGATGGTGATCAGGAAGCTCTTGCTGGCCACGGCCGGGTGACGCAGTACACGGCTCACGGCATCGGCGATGTCGACGCTGGCGGCGTTGAAGTCATCGCCCTGCTCGGCTTCGCGGCTGACGCTGCGGTGCATGCGCGGCGGCTTGCCGAGCAGGACGTTGAGCGGCATGTCCACCGGCTTGTTGCCGAAGTGGCTGTCGGCGACGGTCAGGTGCGGCTCCTCGATGGCCTCGCCGACCACCGCGAAGGGGCAGCGCTCGCGTTCGCAGATGGCCTTGAAGCGCTCGAAGTCGGCGGCGTCCACCGACATCACGTAGCGTTCCTGGGATTCGTTGCACCAGATTTCCAGCGGGCTCATGCCCGGCTCGTCGTTGGGCACGGCGCGCAGTTCGAAACGGCCGCCGCGACCACCGTCGTTGATCAGTTCCGGCAGGGCGTTGGAGATGCCGCCGGCACCCACGTCGTGGATGAACTTGATGGGGTTCTCGGCACCCAGCTGCCAGCAGCGGTCGATCACTTCCTGGCAGCGACGCTCCATCTCGGGGTTGTCGCGCTGGACGGACGCGAAGTCCAGGTCGGCGGAGCTGGAGCCGGTGGCCATGGAGGAAGCAGCACCGCCGCCCAGGCCGATGAGCATGGCCGGGCCGCCGAGGACGATCAGCTTGGCGCCAACGGAAATCTCGCCCTTCTGCACGTGCTCGGCGCGGATGTTACCCATGCCGCCGGCGAGCATGATCGGCTTGTGGTAGCCGCGTACTTCTTCGCCGTGGGGGGTGTCGATGGCCTGCTCGAAGGTACGGAAGTAGCCGTTCAGCGCGGGGCGGCCGAACTCGTTGTTGAACGCGGCGCCGCCCAGAGGGCCTTCGATCATGATGTCCAGCGCGGTGACGATGCGCTCGGGCTTGCCGTAGGGCTTCTCCCAGGGCTGCTCGAAACCGGGGATCTGCAGGTTGGAAACGGTGAAGCCGGTCAGGCCGGCCTTGGGCTTGGCGCCACGACCGGTAGCGCCTTCGTCGCGGATCTCGCCACCGGAGCCGGTGGAGGCACCGGGGAAGGGCGCGATGGCGGTCGGGTGGTTGTGGGTTTCCACCTTCATCAGGATGTGCACCGCTTCCTCGGTCGCGCCGTACTGGCGGGTACCCGGGTTGGGGAAGAAGCGGCCGGCGGTGAAGCCCTCGATGACCGACGCGTTGTCCTTGTAGGCGGACAGCACGCCTTCGCTGTTCATCTCGTAGGTGTTCTTGATCATGCCGAACAGGCTCTTCTCTTGCGCCTGGCCGTCGATATCCCAGCTGGCGTTGAAGATCTTGTGGCGGCAATGCTCGGAGTTGGCCTGGGCGAACATCATCAGCTCGACGTCGTGGGGGTTGCGCCCCATCTCGTTGAAGCTCTTCACCAGGTAGTCGATCTCGTCTTCGGCCAGGGCCAGGCCCAGCTCGACGTTGGCGCGGGCCAGTGCGTCGCGGCCACCGCCGAGGATGTCGACCACGGTCAGCGCCTTGGGCTGCGCGTGGCTGAACAGGCTGGAAGCTTCTTCCAGGGCGCCCAGCACCAGCTGGGTCATGCGGTCGTGCAGGGCGCTGGCGATCAGCTGCGCCTCGGCATCGGAGAACTGGCCGGCCACGTAGTAGGCGATGCCGCGCTCGATGCGCTCGATCTTGGCCAGGCCGCAGTTACGGGCGATGTCGGTGGCCTTGCTCGACCAGGGCGAGATGGTGCCGAAGCGCGGCAGGACCAGGAACAGGCGGCCCGCAGGCTCCTGCACCGGGACGCTGGGCCCGTACTTGAGCAGACGCGCCAGGACCTTTTCCTCGTCGGCGGTGAGCACGCCGGTGACTTCGGCAAAGTGGGTGAACTCGGCATACAGACCGGTGACGGCGGGAACCTTCTGGGTCAGTTGCTCGAGCAGTTTGCCGTGGCGAAAAGCGGAAAGGGCGGGGGCACCGCGCAGGATCAACATCTTCTGGACAGCCTCTGGGAAGGGGTGTGCTTAGAGGCCGTGCATTCTAGCGCAAAGCGCCTGATTCCGGCACCCGTGCCGTCGCGCTCGAAGCGGCCATCCGAGGAGCGGCAGGGCAAGCGCCCGCCGGCCGCAAACGCCCTCCCCCGGGGGCCTGCGGCTAGCAGAGAAGATTTCCACTGTCGAGATATGGCAAGGATCGGGGTTTGCGTATACTGCGCCGATGTTCACCCCACCCGTGTTCCGCAAGCGTCGTGCCGTCTGGCTATTGGCGACCGGAATCCTCCTGCTGCTCGGAGGCTGTAAACAGCCGTCCACCCTCGAGCGCATTCAGGAGGAGGGTGTTCTACGCGTGGTCACCCGTAACAGCCCGGCCACCTACTTCCAGGACCGCAATGGCGAAACCGGCTTCGAGTACGAGCTGGTGAAACGCTTCGCCGACGACCTGGGCGTCGAGCTGCAGATCGAGACCGCCGACAACCTCGACGACCTCTTCGCCCGCCTTGGCCAGGCCAACGGCCCGGTGCTCGCCGCCGCCGGCCTGGTGGCCAGCGACGCACGCCAGCATGAGTCGCGCTTCTCCCATCCGTACCTGGAAGTCACGCCGCAGGTCATCTACCGCAATGGCGAACGTCGCCCCACCCGCCCGGAAGACCTGGTCGGCCAGCGCATCCTGGTGCTCAAGGGCAGCAGCCACGCCGAGCAGTTGGCCGCGCTGAAGGTGCAGTACCCGGAGCTGAAGTACGAGGAGTCCGACGAAGTGGAGATCGTCGACCTGCTGCGCATGGTCGATGAAGGGCAGATCGACCTGACCCTGGTGGACTCCAACGAACTGGCGATGAACCAGGTGTACTTCCCCAACGTGCGCGTCGCCTTCGACCTGGGCGATGCCAGCAACCTGGCCTGGGCGGTCGCCCCCGGCGAGGACGACAGCCTGCTCAACGAGGTCAACGGCTTCCTCGACAAGGCCAAGGAAAACGGCACCCTGCAGCGCCTCAAGGATCGCTACTACGGCCATGTCGACGTACTCGGCTATGTCGGCGCCTACACCTTCGCCAAGCACCTGCAGCAGCGCCTGCCCAAATACGAACAGCACTTCCGCCAGGCCTCCCAGGACAATCAGGTGGACTGGCGCCTGCTGGCCGCCATCGGCTACCAGGAGTCCCTCTGGCAGCCCACCGCCACCTCCAAGACCGGCGTGCGCGGCCTGATGATGCTGACCCAGGACACCGCCAAGGCCATGGGCGTGGCCAACCGCCTGGACCCCAAGCAGAGCATCGTCGGCGGCAGCAAGTACTTCGGCATGATCAAGCAGGGGCTGGCCGATGAGCTGCTGGAGCCGGATCGCACCTGGTTCGCCCTGGCCGCCTACAACATCGGCATCGCCCACCTGGGGGACGCGCGCAAGCTGGCCGAGGCCGAAGGCCTGAACCCGAACAAGTGGCTGGACGTGAAGCAGATGCTGCCGCGCCTGTCGCAGAAGCAGTGGTACCGCAAGACCCGCTACGGCTATGCCCGCGGCGGCGAAACCGTGCACTTCGTGCAGAACATCCGCCGCTACTACGACATCCTCACCTGGGTGACCCAGCCGCAGATGGAAGGCTCGCAGGTGGCCGAAAGCAACCTGCACGTTCCCGGCATCGACAAGCGCAAGCCCAGCGAAGACACCCCACCGCTCTGAGTCTCTTAGCGCCTGAAAGCAGCTAGCGGATACCGGCCCCTCAGCCCTTCAGCGAACGTCGCATCTTGAAGAATTCGCTGAGGATCGCTCCGCACTCCCCCGCCAATACACCCCCTCCACCAGCACCCGGTGGTTGAGGAAGTCCTGGGTGAAGAACTGCCCACGGCTGATCGCCACCCCCGCCTTGGGCTCGGTGGCGCCGTAGACCACCCGCGCCACACGCGAATGGACGATGAGCCCGGCGCACATGCTGCAGGGCTCCAGGGTCACGTAGAGGGTGCTGCCCACCAGCCGATAGTTTTCCACCGCCAGTGCCGCATCGCGGATGGCGACCATCTCGGCGTGGGCGCTGGGGTCGTGACGGGAGATCGGGCAATTGAAGCCGCGCCCGATCACCTGGCCGTCCTGCACCAGCACCGCGCCGACCGGCACCTCGCCCAGGGCCGCGCCCTCGGCGGCGAGCGCCAGGGCTTCACGCATGAAGTCCTCGTCACGGCTGCGGTCGACGATCATCGGCTGGCGCATCCTCAGGCCACCTCGATCGCGGCCATCAGGCCGGTCTCCATGTGGTCGATGACGTGGCAGTGGAACATCCACACGCCGGGGTTATCGGCCACCAGGGCGATGCGCGCGGTCTCGTTCTTGCCCAGCAGATAGGTGTCGGTGAAGTAGGGAATGATGGCCTTGCGGTCCGAGCCGATCACCTTAAAGGCCATGCCGTGCAGGTGGATCGGGTGCAGGTACTGGGCCATGTTGCGCAGCTCGAAGATGTAGTGGCCGCCCTTCTTCAATGTGGCGATGGGGCGGTCGGCGCAGGTCTTGTCCTGGATGTCCCAGGCCTTGCCGTTGATCTGCCAGTAGTTGCTCGGCCGGCCGGCGGCGCTGGTCAGGGTCGCCGCCCATTCGAACTTGAAGCTGAGGGTCTCGGCCTTTTCCAGGTCCGGCTCCGGCACCGGGTTGGCCGGCAGCGCGGGCGGCCAGTCACCGGCAGCCTCCTCGGTGGCGATGCTTTTCAGGGTCGCCAGGCGCAGCGGTCCGTTGCGCAGCGGCAGTTCCTGGCCGGCGGCCGGCACCTTGAGCGCCAGTTCGATACGCATGCCCGGGCCGAGCCAGTACTCCTTGCCCAGGTCGCGCGGCGCCACCGGGTGGCCGTCCAGCGAATAGATGCGCACCTCCGCGCCCGGCATGTTGAGGCGGTAGGTGATGGTGCTGTCGAGGTTGAGCAGGCGCAGGCGCACCACCTGCCCGGCGGGCAGTTCGAGGGTCGGCGCCGGCTTGCCATTGATGGTGGTCAGGCGACCCCGGGTGCCTTCGCGGGCCGCCTCGCGGGGCACGCTGAACTGGGTGAAGGCGCCCTCCTCGTCCACGTGCCAGGTCTTCAGGCTGAGTACGCGCTCGTGGCGGAAGCCGCTGGGCTCGCGCTCTTCGACGATCAGCGGGCCGACCAGGCCGCGCCCCAGCTGCTCGGCGCTGGACAGGTGCGGGTGGTACCAGAAGCTGCCGGCGTCATCGGTGCGGAAGCGGTAGTCGAAATACTCGCCCGGCAGCACCGGCAGCTGCGAGACATAGGGCACGCCGTCCATCTCCAGGGGCAGGCGGATGCCGTGCCAGTGGATGGTGGTGGGCTCGTCGAGCTTGTTGATGAAGCGCACGCGCAGCCAGTCGCCCTGGCGCGAGCGCAGCTCCAGGCCGGGTGCCTGGCCGCCATAGGCCCAGGCCGGGGTGACGTGGCCGGAGACCAGCTCCAGGTCCAGCGGGGCGGCGATCAGTTCGTAGTCGTGGGTCTTGGCGTCGAGGCTGCGACCCAGCCAGTAGCGGGCGCCGCCGGCGCCCAAGCCGACCACGCCGAGGCCGACCAGGCCACCGAGAATCTGTCTGCGGGTGAATGACACGGAATCCAGGCTCCTGTGAGTAATGCTTCGCGGGGCCATCAGGCGGTGCGTTGTCGCTCTGCGGCGACAGGAAGGGCCGGCCTGCATGGGCCGGCTCACGGGTGGCACATTCTGGCACAGCCCCTGTGCATCAGGGCAGCGCCGGGCCGTGGCCAGATGCCACAGCCGCCTAGCGGTTGCGGCCCAGGTAGGCGCGGGTGGTGAGCAGGTACACCGGCAGCCCGGACACCAGCACGATCAACGCGGCGTAGGGCGCAGCGGCGGCGTACTCCAGGTTGGCGGTGTGCGACCAGACGGCGGTGGCCAGCGTATCCAGCCCGGTGGGGCCGAGGATCAGGGTGGCCGTCAGCTCCTTCATGCAGTCGAGGAACACCAGCACGAAACCGGCGCCGATGGCCGGGAAGATGATCGGCAGCGTCACCCGCAGGAAGGCCTTGAACGACGTCTGCCCGAGGGTGCGTGCGGCCTCCTCCAGCTGCGGCGAGGCCTTCTCCAGCGCCACGCGGATCGGCGACTGGGCCATGGGCATGAACAGCAGCGCGTAGGCCACCAGCAACAGCAACGTGGTCTGGTACAGCGCCGGCGCATAACCCAGGGCGAAGAACACCAGGGACAGGGCGATCACCAGCCCCGGCAACGCGTGCAACAGGTAGGGCAGGCGTTCGGCCAGACGCGCCAGGCGCCCGTGGTAGCGCACCACCACCAGCCCCACCGGCAATGCCAGCAGGCAGCTGATCAGCGCGCCGCCGAAGGACAGGTAGAGCGACGACCCCAGGGTGCGCAGGATGTCCATCAGCGGGAAGGCCGCCGAACTGCCTTCGTGGATCCAGAAGCCGAGCATGGCCAGCGGCGTGCCCGAGCCGATCACCACCAGCGCCACCAGCAGCACCTGGATCGGCCAGTTCCACAGGCCCAGGCGCACCGGCGCGGTGCGTCGCGCCACGCCTTGCCCGGTACGGGCGAAGCCGCGCCCGCGCAGGCGCAGTTCCATGCCCATCATCAACATGCACAGGGCCAGCAGCAGCGCCGAAAGCATCGCCGCGTTGGCGTTGCTGAATTCCAGCTCGAACTGCTGATAGATAGCGGTGGTGAAGGTCTGGTAGCGCATGATCGACGGCGCGCCGAATTCCACCAGCATGTGCAGCGCCACCAGCAGCCCGGTGCCCATCAGGGTCGGCCGCAGCAGCGGCAGGGTCACCCGCCAGAACACCTGGCGCCGGGTGTAGCCGAGCATGCGCGCGGACTCTTCCAGCGCCGGGTCGAGGTTACGCAGCGTGGCCACCACCGGCAGGTAGATCAGCGGGTATTTGGACAGGATCATCACCAGCGCCGTGCCGCCGAGGCCCTCGAACACCGGGCTGATGGAGATCCACGAGAAACCGGCCACGAAGGCCGGAATCGCAAAGGGCAGGCACAGCAGCACGTTCCACTGGCGGCGCCAGCGCAGGTCGCTGCGCTCCACGCACCAGGCCAGAGCCAAGCCGAGCAGTACGCAACCGGCGGTCACCAGCACCATCAGCTTCATGGTGTTGGCCAGCAGGTGGAACACGAAGGGGCGCCACAGCAGCTGCCAGGCGGTGTGCCAGCCGGATTCCCAGCTGCGCACGGCCACGTAGAACAGGGGCAGCGCGGCGACCAGCAACAATGCCAGGACCGGCACCTGCAGCCAGATGGGCGGGGAGCGGCGACGACGGCCGAGGGGTTTCGATGCCGAGGCCGCCAGGGCCGGGTCCAGGACTTCGGCTTGCATCAGTTCAGCCCGACCTCACGCTCCAGCTCCAGGGCGTCCTCCGCCAGGCCGATGTCGGCGGCGGTGAGCTTGGGCGGGCGCAGTTGGTCATAGGGCTTGAGCAGCGGGTCGGCCGACACCTTCTGGTTCACCGGGTATTCGGCGGACTGGCTGAGGATGGCCTTCTGGCCCTCTTCGCTGAGCATGAAGGCGACGAACTGCTGGGCCTCCTTCGGGTGCTTGCTGGCTTTCACCACCGCCACGCCGGAGACGCTGGCCAGGCCGCCGGCATCGCCGTCGGCGAAGTAGTGCAGCTTGCTCTTCAGCTCGCCCTTCTCTTTCTTCAGCGCCATCCAGTAGTAGCTGTTGATCAGCGCGGCGGCGACTTCACCGTTCTCCACTGCCTTCATGGCGATGACGTTGTTGGTGTAGGTGGAGCCGAAGGCCTTGAGGCCGGTCAGCCATTCCTCGGCCTTCTCGCGGCCTTCCAGCTTGATGATGGCGGCCACCTGGCCAAGGAACTCACCGCTGCTGGGCACGAAGGCGATCTTGCCGCTCCATTCCGGGTCGGCCACATCGAGCACGCTTTGCGGCAGGGCCTGGTCGCCCAGTTCCTCGGGGTTGTAGGCGAGCACGCGCACACGCGAGGTGACGCCGATCCAGTTGCCGGCGGGGTCGGCGAACTGCGGCTCAACCTGCTTGAGGGAGCTGTCATCCACCTTGGCCAACATGCCCTGGCCGGCCAGCTTGATCAGCGGCGGCGCTTCTTCGGTGTAGATGATGTCGGCGGGCGAGCGCTCGCCCTCTTCGGCGATCTGGTTGGCCAGCTGGCCACCGCCACCCTTGCGGATGCGCACCTGGATGCCGGTCGCTTTGGTGAAGGCCTCGGCGACGGCCTTGCCGGTCGCTTCGTGCTGCCCGTTGTACAGAGTCAGGGTCACCGCGTCGTCGGCCCGGGCCGCCATGGGCAGCAACAGACCGAGGGACAGAACACCGGCGCCGCAGACGCGGGCCAACGCAGTTACGAGACGTGCCGACATAAGCCACTCCTATCAACTCAGCAATAATCGGAAACGATTATACGGATCAACTGCGCTTCGTTCTCAAGAAAAGGCTGCGACAGGTTGCTGCGGCAGATGAGAGGAAGCGATGGCGGATATGAAAAAGGCGCGGACCGCATGCGGTCCGCGCCTTCGACGCTGCCTTCAGGCGTGCGCCGTCATTCCCACTCGATGGTCGCCGGCGGTTTGCTCGACACGTCGTAGGTGACGCGGGAGATGCCTTCGATCTCGTTGATGATGCGGTTGGAGACCTTCTCCAGCAGCTCGTAGGGCAGGTGCGCCCAGCGGGCGGTCATGAAGTCGATGGTTTCCACCGCACGCAGGGCAACGACCCAGGCGTAGCGACGGCCGTCACCGACCACGCCGACGGATTTCACCGGCTGGAACACCACGAAGGCCTGGCTGGTCTTGTGGTACCAGTCGAAGGCACGCAGCTCTTCGATGAAGATGTGGTCGGCACGACGCAGCAGGTCGGCGTACTCCTTCTTCACCTCGCCGAGGATGCGCACACCCAGGCCCGGGCCCGGGAAGGGGTGGCGGTAGACCATGTCGTAGGGCAGGCCCAGTTCGAGGCCGAGCTTGCGCACTTCGTCCTTGAACAGTTCGCGCAGCGGCTCCACCAGGGAGAACTGCATGTCTTCCGGCAGGCCGCCGACGTTGTGGTGGGACTTGATCACGTGGGCCTTGCCGGTCTTGGCGCCGGCCGACTCGATCACGTCGGGGTAGATGGTGCCCTGGGCGAGGAACTTCACGTCCTTCAGCTTGGTGGCTTCCTCATCGAACACCTGGATGAAAGTGCGGCCGATGATCTTGCGCTTCTCTTCCGGGTCGGAGACACCGGCCAGGCGACCGAGGAACAGCTCTTCGGCGTTGGCGCGGATCACCTTGACGCCCATGTTCTCGGCGAACATGGCCATCACCTGGTCACCCTCGTGCAGGCGCAGCAGGCCGTTGTCGACGAAGACGCAGGTCAGCTGGTCGCCGATGGCCTTGTGCAGCAGCGCCGCGACCACCGAGGAGTCGACACCGCCGGACAGGCCCAGCAGCACCTTGTTGCTGCCCACCTGGGCGCGCACGGTGGCGATGGCGTCGCTGACGATGTTGGAGGGGGTCCACAGGGCTTCGCAGCCGCAGATGTCCAGCACGAAGCGGGAGAGGATGCGACCGCCCTGCTTGGTGTGGGTCACTTCCGGGTGGAACTGCACGCCGTAGTAGGCACGGCTGTCGTCGGCCATGGCGGCGATCGGGCAGCTCGGGGTGCTGGCGAGGATGTGGAAGCCCTCGGGCATGGCAGTGACCTTGTCGCCGTGGCTCATCCACACGTCGAGGCCGAACAGGCCGTCAGCGTCGACATGGTCTTCGATGCCATCGAGCAGGCGGGCCTTGCCGACCACGTCGACACGGGCGTAGCCGAACTCGCGCAGGTCGGACCCCTGGACCTTGCCGCCCAATTGCTCGGCCATGGTCTGCATGCCGTAGCAGATGCCGAACAGCGGGACGTTGAGATCGAACACCGCTTGCGGAGCGCGCGGGCTGTTGGCCTCGTGTACCGACTCCGGGCCGCCGGCGAGGATGATGCCCTTGGGCGCGAAGGCGCGGATGGCATCGTTTTCCATGTCGAACGGGTGGATCTCGCAGTACACGCCGATCTCGCGAACGCGGCGAGCGATCAGCTGGGTGTACTGGGAACCGAAGTCGAGGATCAGGATGCGGTGGGCGTGGATATCTTGATTGGCCATGAGCTTTCCTTCGGAAAGAGCTTGAAGCTGAAAGCCAGAAGCTGGAAGTGCAGGGCGAAAGTCATGCTTCCGTCCTCCAGCTTCCAGCTTCCAGCACCTGTTACGCGGCCCCTTAACCTACGCGGTAGTTGGGCGCCTCTTTGGTGATCTGCACGTCATGCACATGGGACTCGGCCATGCCGGCGCCGGTGATGCGCACGAACTCCGGCTTGGTGCGCATCTCTTCGATGGTGGCGCAGCCGGTGTAGCCCATGGAGGCGCGCAGGCCGCCCATCAGTTGGTGAACGATCGCGGACATGGTGCCCTTGTAGGGCACGCGGCCTTCGATGCCTTCCGGAACCAGCTTCTCGGCACCGGCGGAGGAGTCCTGGAAGTAGCGGTCGGAGGAACCCTGGGCCTGGGCCATGGCACCCAGCGAACCCATGCCACGGTAGGCCTTGTAGGAACGGCCCTGGAACAGCTCGACCTCGCCCGGGGCCTCTTCGGTACCGGCCAGCATGGAGCCGATCATCACGGCGGAGGCGCCGGCGACGATGGCCTTGGACAGGTCACCGGAGTAACGGATGCCGCCGTCGGCGATCAGCGGAACGCCGGTGCCGGCCAGGGCAGCGGCGACGTTGGCGACTGCGGAGATCTGCGGGACGCCGACGCCGGCGACGATACGGGTGGTGCAGATGGAGCCCGGGCCGATGCCGACCTTGACCGCATCGGCGCCCGCTTCGGCCAGGGCCTTGGCGGCTTCGCCGGTGGCGATGTTGCCGCCGATCACCTGGACGTCGGGGAAGGTCTGCTTGACCCAGCGAACGCGGTCGATCACGCCCTTGGAGTGGCCGTGGGCGGTGTCGACGATGATCACGTCGACGCCGGCATTCACCAGCGCGGTGACGCGGTCAGCGGTGTCGGCGCCGGTGCCGACGGCAGCGCCGACGCGCAGGCGACCCTGGTCGTCCTTGCTGGCCAGCGGATAGGCCTTGGCCTTCTCGATGTCCTTCACGGTCATCATGCCCTTCAGGTTGAAGGCATCGTCGACGATCAGGACCTTCTCGATGCGGTGCTTGTGCAGCAGCTCGCGGACGGTGTTCTTGTCGGCACCTTCCTTGACGGTGACCAGGCGCTCTTTCGGCGTCATCACGTCACGGACGCGGGCGTCCAGGCGGTTTTCGAAGCGGACGTCACGGGAAGTGACGATGCCCACCAGGTCACCGTTGGACAGCACCGGTACACCGGAGATGTTGTGCTGGCGGGTCAGTTCGAACAGGTCGCGCACGGTGGCGTCGGCCTCGATGGTGATCGGGTCCTTGACCACGCCGGCCTCGAACTTCTTCACCTTGCGGACCTCGGCAGCCTGCTGCTCGACGGTCATGTTCTTGTGGATGATGCCGATGCCGCCTTCCTGCGCCATGGCGATAGCCAGACGGGCTTCGGTCACGGTGTCCATCGCGGCGGACAGCAGGGGGATATTCAACTCGATGCCGCGCGTCAGGCGGGTCTTGAGGCTGACGTCCTTCGGCAGGACCTCGGAATACCCCGGGATCAGGAGTACGTCGTCGAAGGTGAGGGCTTCTTGGCTGATGCGCAGCATGGCGGGGCTCCCAGGCGGGAAAATTGGAAGCGCGGCATTATATCTCAGCTGTGATGGCGCGCTCAATGAAACCGTTACCTTCGGCCTCACCTTCTTCACTGCCGTACCACCCTTTCCGATGGAGTGCCATCCCGCATCTGCAGGATAGCCGCGCCGCGCCGGGTATTCCGATACTCCCCCATGACGCTGCGCCCCAGGCAGGGCGCGTTCGCCGACGCCGATAACGACAAGAATAAAGAGTGGGAACCATGCGCCAGCCCCTTGCCCTCCATCCGTCCCCCGCCGACTCGACGCTGGCCGATCCCCCTGGGCAACGCAACGGCCGCGCCTGGTTCCGCCGCAAGCGCAGCACCGGCGATCCGCGACCGCCCCACCCTGCCAGGCTCCATCCCCGCACCACCTTCCCGCTGCACCGAGCGCCCCGCGCGCACCGCCCCCAGGCGCCCCCAGACCTCCCGCCCGCTCACCACCACCGCCCATCAAGCGGCGACACCCGTTCGCCCCGAGCAAAGGACATCGTCATGACCCGTTCACCCTGGCCCCTTTTCGCCACCCTGCTGCTGATCCTGAGCCCGGCCACCCAGGCCACGCAGCCGGAACTCATGCCCTACCTGCCGCAACGGACGCTGGAGCTCGCGGAGTACCTGCCACCGCCGCCGCCCGCCGGCACCGCCGAAGACCGCCTCGACCTCGATACCGTGCTGCTCGTCCAGCGCCAGCGCACCCCGCAGCAGGTGGAGCAGGCCAAGCGCGACGACCACCTCGACGACGCGGCCTTCCCCTTCGCCCAGGGCATCCTCGGGGCGGAGTTCACCGTCGAGCGGCACCCACAGACCGCGCACTTCTTCCGCCGCGTGCTGGTGGACCTGGAACAGACGCTGATGCCCGCCAAGCACCACTTCGCCCGCCCCCGCCCCTACGAACTCAGCCAGGAGGTGAAGCCGATACTGCCGCCCCCCATGGGCGAGTCCTACCCCAGCGGCCACACGATGGATGCCTACCTCACCGCCATCCTGCTGGCCAAGATGGTGCCGGAGCACCGCGCCGAACTCTTCGCCCGGGCGGCAGCCGCCGCGCAAAGCCGCGTGGTGGCGGGCGTGCACTACCCCACCGACCTGGAAGGCGGGCGCATATCCGCGGCGGTACTCGCCAACGAACTGCTGAAGAACCCCGGCGCCCTGCGTGACTTCGAGCACGCCCGGCGCGAGGTGAGAAGCAACCTCGCCCTGGAGTGACGCCCACCCGGGCCGCGGTGGGTGACGCCGCGGCCCGCCATGGAAGGCACCACCCGACGCAGGGAGCCGTAGCCTCGATAAGAAGGAGCGACACCATGTTCGTGAATCGCCTCGCCCTCCCCCTCTGCCTGCCACTGCTGACCGCCCTCGCCTGCCACACCCAGGCGCAGGAGACCTCCTGGAGCGACGTTCTCGCCCAGGGCGACGCCCGCCTGTTCTTCGACAACCAGTACTTTGCCCGCGACTTCCGCGATGGCCCGAACAACGCCGGGCGCAACCGCTATAAACCCCGCGACGAACGCAACGGCTACCGCCAGGAATGGGGACAGTCCGTACAGCTGCATTACCACTCGGGCTTCACGCCCGGCCTCATCGGCCTGGGCGTCGATGCCTTAGCCATGGCTGCGTTCAAACTCGACAGCGGCGGCGGGCGCACCGGCACGGGCACCCTGGCGGTGGACGGCCAGGGCCACCCGCGAGACAGCCACGGCAAGGCCGGCGGCGCGCTCAAGCTGAAAATCGCCGATGCGCAGCTCAAGTACGGCAACTTCAGCACCCAGGCGCCGGTGCTGGCGGCGGACAACAGTCGCATCATCCCCGGCATGGCCCACGGCCTGCACCTGCAGGGCGACTGGGCCAGGCTGCAACTGGAGGCGGCGCGTTTCACCGCGCTTTCCGGCCCCACCGAAAGCAAGAACCGTGGCGCCATCTCCACCGTCGTCGGCCGCCCGGACCGGCGCGGCATCGATATCCACAGCGCCAGCTATATAGGGCTCAGCCATCGCGGCGAACCCTGGAGCCTCTCCTATTACCTGGGCCAGCTGGAGGACGTCTGGACCCAGCACTACCTGCACCTGGGCCACGAACAGGCGCTCGGCGCCGGCACCCTGAGCAACAGCACCCACCTCTATCGCACCCGCAACAGTGGCGCCTCGCTGTTCGGCCCCATCGACAACCTGATCGGCTCCCACGCCATCGCCTACCGTTTGGGCGCGCACCGCCTGACCCTGGCCTACCAGCGCACCTTCTCGGACACGCCCTTCGACTACATCGGCTTCGGTGATGGGCAGAGCAGCCAGTCGATCGTCCTGGCCAACGCCGCCGCGTATTCGGACTTCAACGGGCCCCGTGAGCGCTCCTGGCAGCTTCGCTATGACCAGCGCCTGCACTGGCTGGGCCTGCCGGAGCTGAACCTGGCCCTGCGCTACCAGCGGGGCTGGGGCGCAGACGGCAGCCATGCCCCTAGCCACAGCATCTACCACGGGCTCTACGGTCGCGACGGCAAGCACCACGAGCTGGACCTGGACCTCGGCTACACCTTCGCCAGCGGCCCGCTGAAGAACCTGCACCTGCGCGCCACGCAGATCTGGCACCGCAGCAACCGCGCCTACGCAGACGCCTCCATCGACCAGACGCGCCTGCGCATCCAATACCCGCTGGAGCTGTTCTAGCCCCGCGCCGCCCGCTTCAGTGGCGCAGCGGGCGGCGCGCCACTCAAGGCTGCAGCGCCAGGTAGCGCGCCACCAGCGCCACGCCGCTGCACAGCACCAGCCAGGTGACCAGCCGCACAAAGGCCTCGCGGGACAGGCGCAGGGTCAGGCGCCGGCCTATCCACAGCCCCAGCGCCATGGCCGGCAGCAGGCTCAGGGCGAGCAGCAGTATCTGCCAGTCAGCATAGAGCCCGGCCACGACGAACAGCCCCAGGCGCACCAGGGTGCTGCAGCCGATCAGCGCACTCTGGGTCGCGCGGATCTGCTCCTTCTCGGGCAAACGGCCGCTCAGGTACAGCGCATAGAGGAAACCTCCGCTGCCGAACAGCGCCCCGAAGGTGCCGCCGAAGACACCGAAGGGCACCACCCAGAGGGGCTTCATCGGTGCCTGCCGCACCGGCTGCAGGAACAGCGACCAGACGGCATAGGCACAAACGAACAGGCCGAACAGCAGCATCAGCAACTCGGCATCCAGGTTCACCAGCCCGTAGGCGCCAATGGCGCAGCCCAGCGCCATGCAGGGCAACAGCCGACGCAGCTCACTCCCGGCCACCGCCTGGCGCGCCGTGAACCAGCTGCCGGCGGAGGCGACGAAATCCAGCAGCACCAGCAGCGGGATGATCCGCGCCATGGGCAGGCTGCTCACCAGCAGCGGCCCGGCCACCAACGCCGTGCCGAAGCCGGCGATGCCGAACACCACATAGGCCAGGACGATGGTCCCCGCGATGAGCAACCAGTCGGTCGGCGAAAACGACAGCAGGGCGAACAGGCTTTCGACACTCATGGAACGGCGCTCGACAGGGAAGTGCCGCCAATCTAGCGAGCGCGGCAGGCATCGGGCCAATACAATCCACCGTCTCGACCCATCTCCAAAAGGCATGGCAGGAGCCCCCGTGATCTCATTACGACAACTGCGCTATTTCATCGAGATCGTCGAGAGCGGCAGCTTCAGCCGCGCGGCCGAACGCCTGTACATCGCCCAGTCGGCCCTCAGCCGGCAGATGCGCGAACTGGAAACCCACCTCGCCACCCCGCTGCTGGAGCGCGGCCCGCGCCAGGTCGAGCTGACCCCGGCGGGGCGCACCTTCCACCCCCTGGCACTGCGCCTGCTGCAGGACCTGGAAGCCGCCGGCGAACTGGCCCGCCAGGTCGGCCAGGGCCAGCACGGCACCCTGCGCCTCAGCCACTCCAGCTCGGTGCCCCTGGGCACGCCCTTGCAGACGCCCCTGCGCAACTACCTGGAGCGGCACCCAGGGGTGAACCTGGAGATCGTCCAGCAATCCTCCGAGCAGCAACTGGCCGACTTGCAGGAAGGCCGCCTGGATGTGTGCCTGCTGCGCCTGCCGGTGCTGCGCCAGTACCCCGGCCTCGCCCTGCAGCCGCTGTACCGCGAGCCGCTGCTGCTGGCCGTGGCCGCCGAGCACCCGCTGGCCGATGAGGCAGAGCCCATCCCCCTCGCCCGCCTGGCGGACGAACCCTTCGTTTCGGTGCCGCACATGCAGCGCGGCGGCCTCAGCTACCGTGCCGCCGAACTCTGCCTGCGCCAGGGCTTCTTTCCCCGTGCGGCCCGCGCCGTCTCACGCAAGACCAGCCAGCTGCAACTCATCGAAGCCGGGCTCGGCGTCGCCCTGGTGCCCGCCTCGATGCGCGCCATCGCGCCTGCCGGGGTGCGTTTCATGGCACTGGCCGATGCCGACTGCGACAGCCAGGTCGCCCTGGCCTGGCGCCACGATGCCACGCCCCTGAGCCAGGGCCTGGTGGAGCACTTCCGCCAGCAACTGGGCGCAGGCTGATTCCGTCGCCTCGCGGTTGACGCCCGCCGACTGGCGGTTAAGCTGCGCGCCCCTGATCCCTCGGAGCCCCGTGTGGAAACCCGTCAACTGATCATCGTCCCGCAGATTTCCACCGTGCCCGGCCACCATGCCCTGGCCGGCCGCATGCTGCGCTGGCTGGTGCGCCAGGGTGTGGTCGAGGCCTTCCCCAGCGCCTTCGCCCGGGGCGGCAACCGCATGGTCCACGCCGTCGCATCCGGGGCGCGCCAGGTGGTCGAACATCCCGACCGGCTGCCGCTGGGCAAGCCCGGCGCCGGGTTGGAAATCGTCGACAAGCGCTGCATCTACACCCCCGCCCGTGGCTTCCTGCACGAGGCCGGCTGCCCGGAGTGCCGCCGCGAGGTCGGTGAGCCGCTGTTCGAAAGCCTGGAAGAGTGGTGGCCGGGCGAAACCGATAACTTCACCTGCCCCGAATGCGGTTTCGAAGACGACATCAACGGCTTCCTTTATCTGCAGGCCTGCGGCTTCTCCAACCTGGCGTTCGTCTTCAACGATTGGCTGGAAGCCGGCTTCAGCCGCGCCTTCCTCGCTGCCTTCGCCGACCGCCTGGGCTTCCCCGTGCGCCTGGTCGAGGTGCACGACTGAACGGCACGCATTGAGCGCGGGCCATCGCCGCCCGTATCATGCCGCTCATGTTCAAAGACCCCTTCCAACGGCTCGGCCTCGACCGCGAGGTGCTGACCGTCAGCCAGCTCAACCAGCGTGCCCGCCATCTGCTGGAGGACGTGTTCCCCCAGGTCTGGGTGGAAGGCGAAATCTCCAACCTGGCCAAGCCCGCGTCCGGCCACCTCTACTTCACCCTCAAGGACAGCCAGGCCCAGGTGCGCTGCGCGCTGTTCCGGCAGAACGCCGCCAAGGTGCGCCAGGCGCTGCGCGACGGCCTGGCGGTGAAGGTGCGCGGCAAGGTCTCGTTGTTCGAGGGCCGTGGCGACTACCAGATGATCGCCGATGCCGTGGAGCCCGCCGGTGACGGTGCCCTGCGCCTGGCCTTCGAGGCCCTGAAGGACAAGCTCGCCGCCGAAGGCCTGTTCGACGCCGAATCCAAGCGCCCGCTGCCCGCCCACCCGCAGCGCATCGGCATCGTCAGTTCGCCCACCGGTGCGGTGATCCGCGACATCATCAGCGTGTTCCGCCGCCGCGCCCCACAGGTGGAACTGACCCTGGTGCCCACCGCCGTGCAGGGCCGCGAAGCCACCACGCAGATCGTCCGCGCCATCGAGCGGGCCGACGCCCAGGGCTTCGATGCGCTGATCCTGGCCCGGGGCGGCGGCTCGCTGGAAGACCTCTGGTGCTTCAACGAGGAAGCCGTGGCCCGCGCCGTGGCCGTCTGCCAGACGCCCATCGTCAGCGCCGTGGGCCATGAGACGGACGTGTCCATCGCCGACTTCGTCGCTGACGTCCGCGCGCCCACGCCATCCGCCGCCGCCGAACTCCTGGCCCCGGATTCCAGCAGCCTGCGCCAACGCCTGGAGAGCCTGCAGCGGCGCCTGGTGCTGCGCATGCAGCAGCAGATCGCCCATCACCACCTGCGCGTCGACGGCCTGACCCGCCGCCTGCGCCACCCGGGCGAGCGCCTGCGCCAGCAGGCCCAGCGCCTCGACGACCTGGAGATGCGCCTGCAACGCGCGCTCGACCGCCAGCTGAGCACCCGCCGGGAACGCTTCGCGCGCCTGGAGACACGCCTGGCCGCACAACACCCGGGCCGCGCCCTGAGCCTGCTGCGTCAGCGCCTGGACAGCCTCGCCGCGCGCCTGCCGCGCGCCATGCAGGAAGGCCTCAAGGAGCGCCGCCTGCAGCTGCAAAGCCAGGTGCAGACGCTCAATGCGGTCAGCCCGCTGGCCACCCTCGGCCGGGGCTACAGCATCCTCCTCGACGAACGCGGCCAGGCCATCCGCAACGCCGCCCAGACCCGTACCGGCCAGCGCCTGAAGGCTCGCCTGGGCGAGGGCGAACTCGACGTGCGAGTCGAAGACAACCACCTGACCCCGGTCACCCTTTCCCTGCTGGATTGATAGATGCGCCTGCTGCTCGCCCTGCTTCTCGTCGTCACCCTCCCCGCCCAGGCCGAAGGCTTCATCAGCCGCCTGCTGAACAAACCGGTGCCCGGCGGCGTTGCCGTGGTGCAACTGGGCCAGGGCGCCACGGCGCCGACGGCGCGCTTCCAGGACAAGCCCGTGCTGGTGGTGAAGGAAGAGGGCCGCGACTGGATCGCCATCGTCGGCATTCCCCTCGGCACCCAGGCCGGCACCCAGCAATTGAAGGTGAGCGACGGTCGCAGCCTGTCCTTCAGCGTCGGCAGCAAGCACTACAAGGAACAGCGCATCACCCTGAAGAACACCCGCCAGGTGAACCCGCTGCCCGAGGACCTCAAGCGCATCGATCGCGAACTGGCCGAGCAGACCCGCGCCTACCGCAGCTTCACCCCGGGCACGCCGAGCAACCTGCTGTTCGACAAGCCGGTGAACGGGCCGCTCTCCAGCCCCTTCGGCCTGCGCCGCTTCTTCAACGGCGAGGAGCGCAACCCGCACTCGGGCCTGGACTTCGCCGTGGGCGCCGGTACGCCGATCAAGGCACCGGCGGCCGGCAAGGTGGTGCTCATCGGCGACTACTTCTTCAATGGCAAGACGGTGTTCGTCGACCACGGCCAGGGGCTGATCAGCATGTTCTGCCACATGTCGAAAGTGGACGTGAAGCTCGGCCAGCAACTGCCGCGCGGCGGCGTGGTCGGCCGCGTCGGTGCCACCGGCCGGGCCACCGGGCCGCACATGCACTGGAACGTCAGCCTCAACGATGCGCGTGTCGACCCGGCCATCTTCATCGGCGCCTTCAAGCCCTGACCTCCGGCGCGGAATAGCCCGCCGCCGGCCACGCCATACAATTCCCCTTACAGACGTCGCCTGGGCCAAGCGGCGCATTTTTGCTAAGGTCCGCCAGCTCCGGAGGCCCGCCGCAACGGCCGGCCCGATCCCACCGCTGACATGGAGCCGCACATGCCCCACGAGCTGGCAACCTGGATGGACTGGCTGAAGGGCCACCCCGAACTCCTCACTCTCTGCGCCTCCACCCTGCTGGTACTGGGTGCCTGGCTGGCCAACTGGATGGTCAAGCGCATTCTCGTGCGCGGGCTCTATCGCGCCCTGAGCGCCACCGCCGTAGGCCGCAACACGCACCTGGGCGAGAACGGCATGATCAAGCGGCTGGCCAATATCGTGCCGGCACTGATCCTCTCCAGCGGCGTGGTCCTGATCCCCGGCCTGCCGGAAACCCTGGTCACCGTAGTGCGCAACGTCTGCGGCGCCTTCATCGTGCTGACCATCGCGCTGGCCCTGAGCGCCCTGCTCGACCTGATCAACACCCTCTACCAGTTGCGCAAGGACGCTCACCTGCACCCGATCAAGGGCTACCTGCAGGTGATCAAGATCCTGGTGTTCGCCATCTGCGCGATCCTCATGGTCGCCACCCTGATCGACCGCTCGCCGCTGATTCTGCTCTCCGGCCTGGGTGCCATGGCGGCCGTGCTGATGCTGATATTCCAGGACACCCTGCTGTCCCTGGTGGCCAGCGTGCAGATCTCCTCCAACGACGTGATCCGCGTGGGTGACTGGATCGAGATGCCGCAGCTGAACGCCGACGGCGACGTGATCGACATCGCCCTGCACACGGTGAAGGTGCAGAACTGGGACAAGACCATCACCACCATCCCCACCAAGCGCTTCATCACCGACTCGTTCAAGAACTGGCGCGGCATGCAGGAATCCGGCGGCCGGCGCATCAAGCGCTCCATCTACCTGGACCAGAACAGCGTGCACTTCCTCGTCGCCGACGAGATCGCCCAGTTGCGCCGCTTCCGCCTGCTGGATCAGTACCTGAAGGCCAAGGAGAGCGAACTGCTGAGCTGGAACAGCCAGCTCGACGAGCCGCTGCGGGTGCCGGTCAACAGCCGCCAGCTGACCAACCTGGGGACCTTCCGCGCCTACGTGGAGAACTACCTGCGCCACAACGACGACATCCGCAAGGACATGACCCTGCTGGTGCGCCAGTTGAACCCCACCGCCGACGGCCTGCCGCTGGAGCTGTATTGCTTCACCAACACCACGGCCTGGGCGCGCTACGAGGCCATCCAGTCGGACATCTTCGACCACCTGCTGGCGATCCTCCCGGAGTTCGGCTTGCGCGTGTTCCAGCACCCGAGCGGCGCCGACATGCGTGAGCTGCGGCTGCCCGCCCAGCAGCCACAAGCCCCGGCTCCCGCAGCTTTCGACCACTCGTCGGCCTGAGCCGAAGCGGCATCAAGAAGCCAGTACGCCCGCCGATGCAGTGTCGATACCGGAATTTCCGGTAGTGCGAGCGAGAAACGGGATGCTGACGGTCAATACCAACATCGCCTCCTCGTTCACGCGTAGACAGTTGAGCAACACGGACAACGCACTGGGTAAGGCCATGCAGCGTCTGTCGACCGGCCAGCGCATCAACAGCGCCAAGGATGATGCCGCCGGTTTGCAGATCTCCAACGCCCTTACATCCCAGGTGCGTGGGCTCAACGTCGCCACGCGGAACGCGAATGACGGCATGTCGATGCTGCAGGTGGGAGAAGGCGCGCTGGAAAGCGTGACTACCGCCCTGCAGCGCATCCGTACGCTCGGCCTCCAGGCCATGAACGGCTCCAACACCGAGACCGATCGCGCCGCACTGAACCAGGAGGCGCAGAAGCTCCTGGAAGAGATCAACCGGGTCAACGAGACCACCACCTTCGGCGGCCGCAAGATCTTCAGCCAGGCCTCCGGCTCGCAATTGGGCAAGCTGGACGAGCGCGCGGTGCTCAACTCGCTCAAGGGCTTCTGGATCAGCGAGGGCGAGCAGCGCGTCTTCGACGCCTACGGCATCAAGGCCGACGGCGCCACGCTGAAGATCACTCTGAGCAACGACCCCTCCAGCACAACCCTCGCCTCGGTCGCCGGCTCGCCCGGTGCCGGGGGCAAGTACTACAACCAGGTGCTCGACGTGAACCTGGCCTACTTCGATGGGTCCAGCCTGCCCAACGGCGGCGACAACCCGGGCCAGTACACCGACCGCGTCCTGGCCCACGAGATGACCCACGCGGTGATGGGCCGGGCGATGAACTTCAACGCCCTGCCCGGCTGGTTCAAGGAAGGCACCGCGGAAGCCGTGCAAGGCGCCGACGAACGCCTGCGCAGTGACATCGCCGCCAGCAGCATCGGCGCGGTGGTGGGCGCCTTCGGCGGCATCGGCAACAGCGCCGGCTACTCCGCCTCCTACGCCGCGGTGCGCTACATGCACGCCGAGATCAAGGCCGCCGGCGGCAACGGCATCAAGGACGTGATGCAGTACCTGGCGGGCCACGCCAACTCCACCCTCGACGACGCCCTGGCCAACGCCAGCCGTGGCGCCTTCGCCAGTGCAGCCGACTTCGGCACCCAGTTCTCCGCCAACGGCGCCGCGTTCATCGCCGGGATGGACCTGACCAACGAGGACACCGGCGCCATCGGCGGCTTCGATGCCGACGGTGGCGATGTGCTCACCGCCGAAAACGTGCTGCCCAACCGCGGCACCGGTACGCCCGGCTCACTGGGCTTCACGCTGGAAGAGCCCAAGCTGTTCGACGCCAACGCCACCGGTAACGGCGTGCAGACCTCGCTGCAGGTGGGCGCCAATGCCTGGGAAACCATCGACGTCGGGCTCGCCTCCTTCAACACCGGGGCAATGGCGCTGAACAACGTCAACCTGATCAAGACCCCGGGCCTGGCGGTGATGGACATCGACGACGCCCTCGCCTACGTGGACCGCCAGCGGGCCTACATGGGTGCCATCCAGAACCGCCTGGACAACACCGTCGCCAACCTGCAGAACATCGCCGAGAACGCCAGCGCCAGCCGCTCGCGCATCACCGATGCGGACTTCGCCTCGGAGTCCGCCACCCTCGCGTCCCAGCAGATTCTCCGGCAGGCGGCCCAAAGCATGCTGGTGCAGGCCAACCAGATGCCCCAGGCGGTACTCTCGCTCCTCGGCTGACGCGCAATTCTCGCTACGTTTGTCCTCCCTCCGAGCAAGAATCTCTCACCTCACCAATCCCTTCGCACGAAATCACCAATTTTCTGACAAGCCTTGCCATATTCAACCCGAGTGAATAGGGTTGTCGGCATGAAAACCGCTCACACCCTCATCCTCCTGCGTCAACACGCCTGCCTACGTCTGGTCAGCCCACGACTGCGTAGCTGAATCGCGACGCCCTGCTTCACCCCGCATTTCATTTGGCCGGCCGCCGTCATCAGGCCCATCAGAACAAGGATTTCCCCATGAGCATGCTCAACGACCCGTCTCGCAAGTACCGCGCCTTCCCCGCCATCAACCTGCCCGACCGCACCTGGCCGTCGAAGACCATCACCGAAGTGCCGATCTGGTGCAGCTCCGACCTGCGCGACGGCAACCAGTCGCTGATCGAGCCGATGGACGCGCAGAAGAAGATGCGCTTCTTCAAGACCCTGGTGCAGGTGGGCCTGAAGGAAATCGAGGTGGCCTTCCCCTCCGCTTCGCAGACCGACTTCGACTTCGTTCGCGAGCTGATCGAGAACGGCCACATCCCGGATGACGTCACCATCCAGGTGCTGACCCAGGCCCGCGAAGACCTGATCACCCGCACCTTCGAATCCCTCAAGGGCGCGAAGAAGGCCATCGTCCACGTCTACAACGCCACCGCGCCGTCCTTCCGCCGCATCGTCTTCAACCAGGACCGCCAGGGCGTGATCGACATCGCCACCGGCGCCGCCCGCCTGATCAAGCAACTGGCCGCCAAGCAGCCGGAAACCCAGTGGACCTTCCAGTACTCGCCGGAAATCTTCAGCTCCACCGAGCAGGACTTCTCCCTGGAAGTGTGCAACGCGGTGATCGACGTCTGGGAACCGACCCCGACCAACAAGATCATCCTCAACCTGCCGGCCACCGTGGAATGCGCCACGCCGAACGTCTACGCCGACCAGATCGAGTGGTTCGGCCGTCACATCAACAAACGCGACAGCGTGATCATCAGCCTGCACACCCACAACGACCGTGGCACCGGCGTGGCCGCCACCGAGTTGGGCCTGATGGCCGGCGCCGACCGCGTCGAAGGCTGCCTGTTCGGCAACGGCGAGCGCACCGGCAACGTCGACCTGGTGACCCTGGCGCTGAACATGTACACCCAGGGCCTGCACCCGCAGCTGGACTTCTCCGACATCGACGCCGTGCGCAAGGTGGTCGAGGAGTGCAACCAGCTGCCGGTCCACCCGCGTCACCCCTATGTGGGCGACCTGGTGCACACCGCCTTCTCCGGCTCCCACCAGGACGCCATCCGCAAGGGCTTCGCCCAGCAGAAGGAAGACGGTGTCTGGGAAGTGCCCTACCTGCCGATCGACCCGGCCGACATCGGCCGCAGCTACGAGGCGGTGATCCGCGTCAACAGCCAGTCGGGCAAGGGCGGCATCACCTTCCTGCTGGAGCAGGAATACGGCATCAGCCTGCCGCGTCGCATGCAGATCGAATTCAGCCAGGTGGTGCAACGCGAGACCGACCGCCTCGGCCTGGAGATGACCGCCGAACAGATCTACAAGCTGCTCGACAGCGAGTACCTGCAAGCCACCACGCCCTACACCCTGAAAGGCCACCGCCTGCAGGAAGAGAACGGCACCAGCGCCGTGGACATCGAAGTGCAGATCAAGGGCGAGACCCAGCACCTGCGCGGCATGGGCAAGGGCCCGCTGGAAGCCCTGGTGGCCAGCCTGCCGGTGAAGGTGGAGATCATGGACTACTCCGAGCACGCCATCGGTGGCGGCGCCAACGCCAAGGCCGCGGCCTATATCGAACTGCGCCTCGACGGTGGCCGCGCGCTGCACGGCATCGGCATCGACGAGAACATCACCACCGCCAGCTTCCGTGCCCTGTTCAGCGCCCTCAACCGCGCCCTGAGCCAGACCGAAGCCGAAGCCGCCTGACACCCGGCCAGCCAATGAAAACCCCGCCAATCGGCGGGGTTTTGTTTTTCCGGGGATAACCCGGTGTGCATCTCTAGCCCTGTTGCTGCCAGTGGCAGCGACCCCAGGCGCACATCGCCTCCAGCACCGGCTGCAGGCTGGCGCCATGCTCGGTGAGGCGGTACTCCACACGCGGCGGCACCTCGGCGAACACCGTGCGCGACAGTACGCCATCGTGCTCCAGCTCGCGCAGCTGCTGGGTCAGCATCTTTTCGGTGATGCCCGGCACCCGGCGCTTGAGCTCGGAGAAGCGCAGCGCCTCCTTCATCAGGTGATACACCAGCAGCGACTTCCACTTGCCGCCGATCACATCCAGCGTCACCTCCACCGGCGTGTTGTAGACCTTGTCGCCCGAAACCAGACGCTTGGATTCGGTGGCGATCGGCTCGTGTTCGCTCATATTGCTTACCCGCTAGTAAGTGACTGCCAGAATCGTACGTACTTGTCAGCAAGAATGCCACCTGCATAATCGACCGCCACATTCATGCCGAATGCAGCCGATGGAGATCGAACCATGACCGCACGCAACCTGTTCCAGCCCTCCCGACTGGGCAGCCTCCAGCTCCCCAACGCGGTGGTGATGGCGCCCCTCACCCGCCAGCGCAGCCTGCAACCCGGCAACATCCCCAGCGAACTCAATGCCACCTACTACGCCCAGCGCGCCGGCGCCGGCCTGATCATCAGCGAAGCCACCCAGGTCTGCCCCGAAGGCCAGGGCTATGCCTGGACCCCGGGCATCCACAGCGCCGAACAGATCGAAGGCTGGAAGAAGGTCACCCGCGCCGTGCATGACAAGGGCGGCCGCATCGTCCTGCAGCTCTGGCACGTGGGGCGCATCTCCCACCCGCTGCTGCAACCGGGCGGCGTCGACCCTGTCGCCCCCTCCGCCATCCAGGCCAAGGCTGATTGCTATGTGCAGGAAGCCGACGGCAGCCACCATCGCCAGCCCACCGCCAAGCCCCGCGCCCTGGAGATCGACGAACTCCCCGGCGTGGTCGCCGCCTACGCCCAGGGCACGGCCAACGCCCTGCGCGCCGGTTTCGACGGCGTGGAAGTGCACGCCGCCAACGGCTACCTGCTGGACCAGTTCCTCTGCTCCGGCAGCAACCAGCGCACCGACGCCTACGGTGGCTCGGCTGCGAACCGCGCGCGCTTGGTACTGCAGGTGATCGACGCCGTGATCGCCACCACCGGCGACAGCGGTCGCGTGGGCGTGCGCATTTCCCCCATGGGCACCTTCGGCGACATCAGCGACGCCAACCCGCGCGAAACCTTCGGCTACCTGGTGGAGCAATTGAACAGCCGCAACCTCGCCTACCTGCACATCAACAAGCCGGACTGGCTGGGCGGCACCTTCGAAGGCTTCGACGACCTGCTGCGCGAACTGCGCGACCGCTACCAGGGCCAGATCATCCTCGCCGGTGGCCTGGACAGCAGCAGCGCCGAAGCCGCCCTGAGCACCGGCCTGGCCGACGCCGTCGCCTTCGGTCGCCCCTACATCGCCAACCCCGACCTGGTGGAACGCCTGCGCCAGGACGCGCCCCTCAACCAACCGGACGCCAACACCTTCTACGGTGGCGCCGAAGCCGGCTACACCGACTACCCGACCCTGGGTTGAACGGAGGCTGAAACGAAAACGCCGGGCAATGCCCGGCGTTTTTCATGGCAACGGCTCAGACGAGCCCGAACAGCAGAAGGACCGGCACCATGGCGACGATGAACCCCAGCATGAACAGCAGGCCGATGCCCACGCTGCGCCACAACGAGAAGAACGCGCCATTGGCGATCTTGTGCTGGTCCACTTGCGTACCGAACAGCTGCCGGGCATAGGCATTCATCGCAATCACCTGGACCACGCCGAACACGATGGCGGGCACGTTCTCCGGCAGCAGGGCACCGGCGACGATTATCGCGATGAAGAAACCGATCGAGACGGCCCAGAGCTTCCCGGTCTCGCCACCCCGCCCCATCGCCTTGAGATTGGCGGCGATGACATAAGCCCCCGCCAGCGGCGTGCCGAAGAAGGTGGCGATGCCGATGCCGGGGATGCTGTAGAGGCGCAGATGCTCGGTGCCGGTAGTCGGCGCCAGCAGCTCGGCGGTGGGGGTCTGGAAGGGGTTTTCGGCTTCCGTGCTCATATCGGGCTCCTGTGGGTAACGTAGAAGAAGGACGAGGAGCGCCATGATACGGAGCCGCCCGGCATCGGGCGACCCCGGATGAAGGGGCGGCCAGTATCACCCGGCCATCCCGCCCATCAGTTGCAGGCGCCCTCGTCGCGCCACACCTTGCCGCTGCCGTCCGCTCCGGTGTACTCCGGATTGCCCGGCTCGGAGCCACGGTTCCACCAACGCGCGGTATAGAGACGGCCCTTGTGGGTCACCCCGCTACCTTCCCAATAAGCCTCATCGGCGCTCCAGGGCTTGGCACAGCGGCCCGTACCCGGCTGCTCGATGACCTGGGCGCCGACCTTCACCTCGTGGGTGCGGGTCGCCTCTTTCTGCCCATTGCTCAAAGTCAGGGTGAAGCGGTAAGCCACCTCCTGGTCCTGCAACGGCGCTACGAACGTCAGGTTGGCACCACTCGCCTTGATGGAAACCTGCGGGCTCACGCTCCAGCGGTAGGTCAACGGCAGGTTGGCCGGATCGGTGGAGGCGGCGGCACTCAGGCGGACCTCACTGCCGGCAGTGGCCATGGAAGGGCCGGAAATGCGCGCCACGGGCGGCAGGACTGCAGGCGGGTTCTCCGGGGTCTCGGTGCCGGTACCACTGCAGGCCCCCAGGTCGCGCCAGACCTTGCCGCTGCCATCCGGCCCGGTGAACGCCGGGTCACCCGGCTCGTTACCCCGGGTCCACCAGCGCGCCTCGTAGGTGCGCCCCTTCCTCTGCACCTTGCTGCCCGACACGTAGTCGGATGTCGCGCTCCACGCGGTATGGCAGGTCGGTGACCCCGTGATGCCGGCCTTCACCAGTACCGGGTGGGCCTTGCGTACCGTGTGCTTGCCGTTGCTCACAGCCAGCTCGAAGGTGAAGCGGGTGTCCTTGTCGAGTGCCGGAGCCTTGAAGGAAACCCGGGGGCCATCGAAGCTGAAGTCCAGCTTGGGCGAGGCCGACCAGGTGTAGCTGAGCACGCTGCCCTGCGGATCGCTGGATGCGGAGGCGTCCAGACGAACCGTATCACCCGCGCTGGCCGATGCCGGGCCGCTGATCTGCGCCACCGGCGGCAGGATGGCGCTGACCGGTTTCAGGCTGGCGAGCTTGACCAGGTTGTCTGCTGTGAACTGGCCCTCGGCCAACAAGGTCCAGTCGCCATCTGGCCGATCACCGGCGTGCACTTCGTAGTCCTTGATGTTGCCGAAAAGGCCGCTGGCCTGACGCGGGAGGTAATGCAACTGGGAGAAACGCTCGGGAGCTCCAAGGTCGATGACGAAGTCGTACGGATAGTTCTCCTTGGACGAGGAATACCAGTAGGTATTGGTTCCGCCATCGATGGCATTTTCAGGCTTGTAGCCCTTGGACGAGATCACGCGCCACTGATCACGCGGCAACGAGCGTCCATCGGCATTGGCCAGGTGGAGTTCGGAGATGCTGGCGGCTTGGCCACCGTCGATCGCCGACTTGGCGACGAGGCGAAGGTAGCGCGCCTCTACCGTGTCCTGCTTCCTGGAGAACGCATGACCTTCGAGCACCTGGTCGGTCGCCGTGCGGTTGTCTTGCACTCTCATGGCCAGGTACCAGCGCCCGGGCCTGGGGTCCTTGACCCCCAGGGCCACGCCAGCCGCCATGATCGATCGCTCGTCATATTGGGTAGCGGTCGGCTGCTGGCCATAGCGGAGGTAGAGCTGAATGCGCCCGTGGATCTCATGGCCCGCGCCATGGTTGGCGGCGAACGCCAGGCGCTCGGTCCCTGCCGGTACGTCGATGGGGAAATATCGCCATTCATTTCGATCCAGCGTGACGCGCTCTTCCAGGAACTTGGTTGCACGCTCGGTTTCCAGCGGAACCACGGAGGGGCTGTAGGCGGACATCCGTGCGCTGTTCTCGCGCCAGAGCCGGGCCACGTTGGCCATCTCCGGATGGCCCAGCGGCACGCCCATCCGATCCTTCAGATCCGGGTTGGAGAAGTAGTTGACCTGGTTGCCGCACATGATGGTTCCGACGCGACCGTTGTGATAGCCGTAGTGGTAGCCATCGCCTTCCGGACAGTGGTTGGCGCCGATGTTATGCCCGACCTCGTGGCGGAAGGTGGTGGGCGAGGTGATCACGTTGATGGAATAGCGGCCACGGATGTTGCCCCAGCCCAGCATTGTGTCTTCGCCCGTGATGCCGCTGAAGAAACCGGTAACGAGGTCAGGCCCGTATTGGCGCATGCCGTCGGCGAACAGGACGTTCAACTTGTGCAGCGTTTCCCTGGTGATCGAATGTTCGCTCTCGATGACCTGGGTACCCACGAGGCGAAGGCGCACGCCCTCGACCTTGGAGTTCTTCAAAGCCAGGTTGACCGAGGCGATCTGTGCGAGCGCATAGGCCTCATGGTCGCCGATGTATTTGACGGCTTTGCGGGAGAAGCCAGCCAGGACATCAACGACGATCTCGCCATTGGCATTGCGGTCAACCAGGTAGCTGCGGGCTCCGGAGAAGGATTGCACTTCATGGGGCAGATCGGCTTGCGGATCCTCTACGTAGTCACGCGAGGCGGGAGGGTGAGTGTGACTTGCGTCGTAGCGCGTGAGGGTCTGCTGCCCCGATGCTTCGCCGCGGATGACGATGTTGGATTCGGGCAGCAAGGCAATGAAACTGCCATCCTGGCGGGCGACCACGATGACGTCATCGACGGGTTGCAGCGTGCGTGCGCCCACCCCGGAAAACGCCCCGCCGGTATACACCTTGAGATCGTCAAATGTCTCCGCACTCTCCAGGGCCAGCCCCGAGAGATTGAGCCCGGTGGCACTGCGCAACTGCTCGGTTCCCCTTGGCGCGACGGCGCTCAAGGTCCGGGCGGAGAGGAGGCTGGAGAGTTCGATGAAATGCCCCGTCTGGGTATCCAGCACCTGGGGTACCGGAGCGTCGTCGGGGGAGTGGCCCGAATGTGCCTGGACGCCCAGGGGGAGGAGCGCCGCCAGGCCAAGGCTGGCGATCCAGGTGCGAGTGGAACGACTGAGTGGGTTCAAGCGGAACGTCGGCATGAAGAATTCCTGGTCAGCAGCACGCCTTGCGAGCTCTTCACAGTGCAGCGCGCCAAGGGATTGACAGAATGAGTAGTTGCCGGCGACGCCATGCTAGGGGCAGGCCGCAGGGGAAGTAAAAGAAACGAGGCTGAATTCAGACGCGTCTTAGGCGCCAGGCAGGGAGCTGACTCACTGGCAGGCTGCGGTCGAGGCAGGAGAGGAGCTCGGCACCTTCGGGTGCCGAGCATGCGCGAGGATCAAAGGGTCAGGGTGAAGCCGTCCGCATCCAGGTGCGCGGGGAAGCGCTCGCGGTAGCTGGCCAGGGCGCTGGCGCTGAGGGTGACGCTGAATACGCCCTCCTGCGCGGCGGCATCGAGCAGCGTCTCGCCCTGGAAGTCCAAGGCCTGGCTGTCACCACTGTAGGGATGGCCCTTGCCGTCCTCGCCGACGCGGTTAACCGCTGCCACGTAGCAGAGGTTTTCGATGGCCCGGGCGGGCAGCAGGCGGTTCCAGTGGTGGCGGCGTGCGGCAGGCCAGTTGGCGGTATAGAGCAGCAGGTCGGTGTCGTGGGGGTCGCGGCTCCAGACCGGGAAGCGCAGGTCGTAGCAGACCAGCGGGCGCACCCGCCAGCCCTTGAGCTCGAACAGCGCCCGGGTATCCCCCGGGGTGTAGTGCTTGTGTTCACCCGCCATGCGGAACAGGTGGCGCTTGTCGTAGTGCAGCACTTCGCCGTCGGGGCGCGCCCAGAGCAGGCGGTTGCGATGGCTGCCGTCGGCGGCGCGGATGATCAGGCTGCCGGTGACCACGGCATCGATGCGCCGGGCCTGCTCACGCAGCCAGGCGTAGGTGACGCCCTCTTCCTCCTCGGCGAGGATGGCCGAATCCATGGAGAAGCCGGTGGTGAACATTTCCGGCAGCACCACCAGGTCGGCGCCACGGGCCTGTTCCAACAGCACCTCGAAGTGGCTGCGGTTGGCAGCGGCGTCGTGCCAGACCAGGGTGCTTTGCACCAGGGCCAGCTTGAGGTCGGGCAACGTGGTCAGATCGCGCATAGTTTTTCCGCTGCCTGGCGCAGCGTCTCCTCACGTTTGGCGAAGCAGAAGCGCACCAGACGCAGGTCGCGCGGGGCGCTCTGGTAGAACACCGACACGGGAATGGCGGCAACGCCATGTTCACGGGTCAGCCATTCGGCCATGGCCACATCGTCCAGCTCGGGGCGGATGGCGCTGTAGTCCACCAGTTGGAAGTAGGTGCCGGCGGCGCGGGTGAAGCCGAAGCGGGAGCCGGCCAGCAGGTCGCAGAACAGGTCGCGCTTGGCCTGGTAGAAGCCGGGCAGCTCGGTGAGGTGCTCCGGGTGCGCGGCCATGAAATCGGCCAGCGCCCACTGCAGCGGGGTGACGCCGCAGAAGTTGACGTACTGGTGCACCTTGCGCAGCTCGGCGGAGAGCGCCGGTGGCGCGACCACGTAGCCGGTCTTCCAGCCGGTGACGTGGTAGGTCTTGCCGAAGGAGCTGACCACGAAGGCGCGGGCGTAGAGCTCGTCGTGGGACAGCACGCTGACATGGGCCTGGCCGTCGAACACCAGGTGCTCGTAGACCTCGTCGGACACCAGGTAGATGTCACGGCCACGGATCAGCGCCGCCAACTGGTCCAGCTCGGCGCGGGAGATCAGTGCACCGCTGGGGTTGTGCGGGCTGTTGAGGATGATCATCCGGGTGCGGTCGCTGAGGGCGTCGGTCATGCGCTGCCAGTCGATGGCGAAGCCCGGCAGGGCCAGGGGCACATGCACGCAACGTCCACCGGCCAGCTCCACGGACGGCTCGTAGCTGTCGTAGCAGGGGTCGAGGACGATGACCTCGTCACCGGCGCGCACCACCGCCTGGATGGCACAGAAGATCGCTTCGGTGGCGCCAGGGGTGACCGTGACCTCGGTGTCGACATCCACCTTGCGACCGTAGAAGGTCGCGACCTTGGCGGCCACCTGCTGGCGCAGCGCCGGCAGGCCGGTCATGGGCGCGTATTGGTTGTGGCCAGCGCCGATATGACGGGCCACCGCATCGCACAACGCGGCAGGGGCGGAGAAATCCGGGAAGCCCTGGGACAGGTTGATGGCGCCGGTTTCGGCGGCGAGCTGGGACATGCGGGTGAAGATGGTGGTGCCGACGTTGGGCAACTTGCTGGCGATCATTTCTTCAGGCTGCTGGCGACTGGGGATGGCGGCTAGCTTAAGGCCTGACGGGGCTCGTGACCAAGATGAAAGCGGTGCCGGGTGGCGCTGCGTAAAGGCCCGGAACAACAGAAATGAAAAAGGCGCCCATGGGCGCCCTCTTCTGGTGCTGCGAGAATCAGCGGTTCTTGTCGCGGCGCTTCTTGTCAGCCTTCTTGTGATGGGACATGAGGCGGCGCTTCTTGTTCACCTGGCGGTCGGTGAGGGTGTTCTTCTTGCCCTCGAAGGGGTTGTCGCCCCCCTTGTACTCGATGCGGATGGGCGTACCCACCAGCTTCAGCACGCGCCGGTAGGTGTTCTCCAGGTAGCGCGAGTACGACTTGGGCACCGACTCGACCTGGTTGCCGTGGATCACGATCAGCGGCGGGTTGGCCCCCCGAGGTGGGCATAGCGCAGCTTGATGCGGCGACCGTTGACCAGCGGTGGCTGGTGCTCCTGCACCGCGCCTTCGAGGATCTGGGTCAGGCGGCTGGTGGGCCAGCGGGTGATGGCGGATTTGAAGGACGCCTGCACCGACTTGTACAGGTTGCCTACACCGGTGCCATGCAGCGCGGAAATGAAGTGGATGTCGGCGAAGTCGACGAAGAACAGCCGGCGCTCCAGCTCGGTCTTCACGTAGTCGCGCTCACCGGATTCCATGCCGTCCCACTTGTTCAGGGCGATGACCAGCGCGCGGCCGGTTTCCAGCACGAAGCCGAGCAGGTTGAGGTCGTGCTCGACCACGCCTTCACGGGCGTCCATGACGAAGATCACCACGTTGGCGTCCTGGATCGCCTGCAGCGTCTTGACCACCGAGAACTTCTCGACCGCTTCGAAGATCTTGCCGCGACGGCGCACGCCGGCGGTGTCGATCAGGGTGTACTTCTCTTCGTTGCGCTCGAAGGGGATGTAGATGCTGTCGCGTGTGGTGCCGGCCTGGTCATAAACGATGACCCGCTCCTCGCCGAGCATGCGGTTGACCAGCGTCGACTTGCCGACGTTGGGGCGACCGATGATGGCGATCTTGATGCCGTCCTTCTCGCTCGGCCCGGGGATGCGGCTGAGTTCTTCGCCTTCGGCGACCTCCTCGGCCTGGAGCGAAGCGTCTTCCTCGGCCGCGTCATCGCGGGGGAATTCGCCGAGGGCTTCCTGCAGCATCTGGCTGATGCCACGCCCGTGGGCCGCGGCGATCGGCAGGGCGTCGCCCAGGCCCAGGGGGCTGAACTCGGCGCGGGCGAGGTCCGGGTCGACGGTGTCGACCTTGTTCGCGACCAGGTAGGTCTTTTTGTTGCGCTTGCGCAGGTGCTCCGCGATGGACTGATCGGCAGCGCTCATGCCGGCGCGGGAGTCGACCATGAACAGCACTGCATCGGCCTCTTCGATGGCCTGCAGGGACTGTTCGGCCATCTTCGCGTCGATGCCCTGCTCGTCACCCGAGATACCACCGGTATCGATGACGATGAAGGTGCGGCCGTTCCACTTCGCCTCGCCGTATTGGCGGTCACGGGTCAGCCCCGCGTACTCCGCGACGATGGCGTCGCGGGTCTTGGTCAGGCGGTTGAACAGGGTGGACTTGCCGACGTTCGGGCGGCCCACCAGGGCAATTACGGGAACCATGAGGCTCTCCAATTCGTTATTTCAGAAAACGCAACGGCCGCTGCCGTCAGACGGCAGCGGCCGGACACTATTTTTCAGCTTAGCGGATGGTCAGCGCGACCAGCTTCCCGCCGTTTCCGAAGGCATACAGCATGTCGCCGATCACCAGCGGACGGGCACGCAGGCCGTCGCCGTCGATCTTCTCGCGGCCCACGAAGTGACCATCCACCTGGCTCAGCAGGTGCAGGTAGCCTTCGAAGTCGCCGACAGCCACGTAGCTGGAGAACACTTCCGGAGCCGAAAGCTGGCGACGGGCCAGGGATTCGTTGCTCCACAGCGCCGAGGAGGAACGCTCGTCGATGCCTTCGATGGTGCCGCTGGCCTGGCTCACGTAGACGTTGCCGAAGCCCTGGGCAACGCCCACGTAGCTGGAGGCTTCGCGCTGCCAAAGCACACGGCCGCTGTCCAGGTCCAGACCCGCGACGCGGCCCTGGTAGGTGGCGACGTACAGGGTGCCACCGGACAGCAGCAGGCCACCGTCGATGTCGACCACGCGATCCAGCTCGGAACGGCCTTGCGGCACGGCGACGCGTTGTTCCCAGATGGGCAGGCCGCGTTGCACGTCGAGGGCGATGACCTTGCCCGACGACAGGCCGGCAACGGCCAGGCGATTGGTCACGATCGGCGCACCGGTACCACGCAGGGTCAGCACGGCGGGGGTGTTTTCGTAGATCCAGCGCTGCTCACCGGTCGCTGCGTCGAAGCCGAACAGGGTGTCGTTCTGGGTCTGTACCACCACCACGTCACCGTTGGTGGCCGGCGGAGCGAGGACTTCACCGTTGACCCGGGCACGCCACTTCTCTTCGCCAGTGCTGGCGTCGAGGGCGATCACCTGGCCCTTGAGGGTACCGACCAGCACCAAGCCGTAGCCTGCAGCGACCGCGCCGGATACCGGCAGGTCCAGCTCCTGTTCCCAGAGCTTGTCGCCGCTCATGCGGTCGATGGCGACCACCAGGCCTTCGACGTCACCGGCATAGATGACATCGCCGTCCACGGAGGGGACCAGCATGTTGTAAGAATCACCCTGACCTTCGCCGATGGAGCGGCTCCAGACTTCTTTGAGCTGGACCTCTTCGGTGATGTCGGGCAGTTCGGCAGGCGGCAGTTCCTTCTTGCTATTGCTGCTGCAACCTGCGGCCAGAACGGCCATGGCCAGCAGTGCGGCAAATTTCCAGCGCATCACGTCACGCATCCCCTTTGGCCAGGTCGTCGAGCTTCATCTGCAAGCCACCGACCGCTGCATCTTCCGGCAGGGCGGCCTTGGCTTTCTCATAGGCGGCATGCGCCTCGTCGGAACGACCCAGCTGTACCAGCAGATCGCCTTTCAGTTCTTCACGGCTGGCCAGGTAGGACTTGCTGGCATCGCCTTCGAGCAGCTTCAACGCGTCGTCGACCTTGCCCTGGGCAGCCAGGACACGGGCCAGGCGCTGACGGGCCAGCTCGCCGAGGGTGGCGTCGGCAGGCTTGTCCACCACGGCCTTGAGTTCGGCGGCAGCGTCATCGAGCTTGCCGGATTCGACCGCCACCTTGGCGACGAACAGGCTGCCGTACTGGGCGTAGTGGGTACCGCCGAAATCGGTTTTGAGCTTGGTGGCCAGTTCGGCGACCTTGCCGGCGTCGGGCTTGCCGGACGGATTCAGCGCGGTTTCCAGCAATTGCTGGTAGACCTGGGACGCGCCCTGGGCCTGGTTGGTCTGGTGCTTCTGCCAGGCCTGCCAGCCGAAGACCACCACCAGCGCGAGGGCGCCGCCGGTGAGCAGGGGCTTGCCATTGCGCTGCCACCAATCCTTGATCGCCGCCAGCTCTTCATCTTCGGTACGCGTGCTCACCCCAATACTCCTATGTTCTAAAGGCTCAAGCCTGATCGATGCAGGCCGCCAGGCGCTCTGCGAGAGCGTCCCAGGCGATGTTCTGTTGTTCGCTGTCGTCGCGCAGGGGTTTGAAACCTACCACGCGGTTGGCCAGTTCGTCCTCACCCAGGATCAGGGCGAAGCGCGCGCCGCTCTTGTCGGCTTTCTTGAACTGGCTCTTGAAGCTGCCAGCACCGGAGTTGACCAGCAGGCGCAGGCCGGGAACGGCGTCGCGCAGCTGCTCGGCCAGCGCCAGGGCCGCGAGTTCGGCAGGCTCGCCGAATGCGCAGATGAAGGCATGCGCCGGGGCGTTGAGCTCGGCGGGGATCAGCTCCAGGGTTTCCAGCAGCAGCACCAGGCGCTCGACGCCCATGGCGAAGCCAACACCCGGGGTCGGCTTGCCGCCGAACTGGGTGATCAGGCCGTCATAGCGACCACCGCCGCAGACGGTGCCCTGGGAGCCGAGCTTGTCGGTGACCCATTCGAAGGCGGTGCGGCTGTAGTAGTCCAGCCCGCGCACCAGCTTCTGGTTGATCTCGTAGCGGATGCCGACTGCGTCGAGACGCGCCTTGAGGCCTTCGAAGTGGGCCACGGACTCGGCGTCCAGGTAGTCGTGCAGGCGCGGGGCGTCGACGAGCAGGGCCTGGGTTTCCGGCACCTTGCTGTCGAGGATGCGCAGCGGGTTGGTGGTCATGCGGCGCTGGCTGTCTTCGTCGAGACGGTCGAAGCGCTCCTGCAGGTAGGTCACCAGGGCCTCGCGGTAGGCGACACGCGCCTCGCTGGAACCCAGGCTGTTGAGCTGCAGGGTCACGGCGTCGCCGAGGCCGAGCTTCTTCCACAGGCGCCAGGTGAGCACGATCAGCTCGGCGTCGATGTCCGGGCCGGGCAGGTTGAAGACTTCCACGCCGATCTGGTGGAACTGGCGATAACGGCCTTTCTGCGGCTTCTCGTAGCGGAACATCGGGCCCGCGTACCAGAGCTTCTGCACCTGGCCGCCGCCGGTCATGCCGTGCTCAAGCACCGCACGCACGCAGCCCGCGGTGCCTTCGGGGCGCAGGGTCAGGGATTCTTCGTTGCGGTCGAGGAAGGTGTACATCTCCTTATCGACCACATCGGTGCCTTCGCCGATGCCGCGGGCGAAGAGTTCGGTGAACTCGAGGATCGGCAGGCGGACTTCACGGTAGCCGTAGCTGTCCAGCAGGTCTGCCAGGGTGCGTTCCAGATACCGCCAGGCAGGGGTCTGCTCCGGCAGGATGTCGTTCATGCCACGGATGGCTTGCAGCGTCTTGCTCACTCGGAATCCTTAATCAGCTGCGGGCGATGACGGCCGCGTCAGCCTCGACCTTTTCGGCCGCTTTGCGACGGATCAGCTTTTCCAGCTCATCCACCAGGTTGTCATTGTTCAGCTTCTGCGCCGGCTTGCCGTCGATGTAGATCAGGTTGTTCGGCGTGCCGCCGGTCAGCCCCACATGGGCTTCCTTGGCTTCGCCGGGACCGTTGACCACGCAGCCGATGACCGCGACGTCCAGCGGAACCAGCAGGTCCTCAAGGCGCCCTTCCAGCTCGTTCATGGTCTTGACCACATCGAAGTTCTGCCGCGAGCAGCTCGGGCAGGCGATGAAGTTGATGCCACGGGAGCGCAGGCGCAGGGACTTGAGGATGTCGTAACCGACCTTGATCTCTTCGACCGGGTCGGCCGCCAGCGAGATGCGGATGGTATCGCCAATCCCGTCGGCGAGCAGCATGCCCAGGCCCACGGCGGACTTCACGGTGCCGGAGCGCAGGCCGCCGGCTTCGGTGATGCCCAGGTGCAGCGGCTGGACGATCTGCGTGGCCAGCAGGCGGTAGGCTTCCACCGCCATGAACACATCGGACGCCTTGACGCTGACCTTGAAGTCCTGGAAGTCCAGGCGATCCAGGTGCTCGACATGGCGCAGCGCGGACTCCACCAGGGCTTGCGGGGTGGGTTCGCCGTATTTCTTCTGCAGGTCCTTCTCCAGCGAGCCGGCGTTGACGCCGATGCGGATCGGGATGCCTCGGTCACGGGCGGCATCGACCACGGCGCGCACACGGTCTTCGCGACCGATGTTGCCCGGGTTGATGCGCAGGCAGTCGACGCCCAGCTCCGCCACGCGCAGGGCGATGGTGTAGTCGAAGTGGATGTCGGCGACCAGGGGTACGTTGACCAGTTTCTTGATCTTGCCGAAGGCCTCGGCGGCGTCCATGTCCGGTACCGAAACGCGGACGATGTCGGCGCCGGCTTCTTCCAGGCGACGGATCTGGCCAACGGTGGCAGCCACGTCGCAGGTATCGGTGTTGGTCATGCTCTGCACGGCGATGGGGGCATCACCGCCCACCGGTACCGAGCCGACCCAGATCTTGCGGGACTGGCGGCGTTTGATCGGGGATTCACAATGCATGGCTTATTGCCCCAGCTTCAGGCGAGCAGTCTCGCCGTGGGTGTAGGGCGCTACGTCGACGGACTGGCCGTTGTAGCTGACCTGGGCGCCACGGGCGTAGCCGAGGCGCAGTTCGAACGGCGGCCGGCCGGCCAGCTCGACGCTCTCGCCGGTGCGCTTAAGGGCGCTGAGCAGGACCTTGCCATCGGCATCGGTCACCTGGGTCCAGCAGTTGGCGACGAACTGGATACGCACCAGGCCCTGGCCTGCGGCGGCAACTACCGGAGCCTGAGCGGGCGCGGTAGCGGACGGAGCAGTCGGAGTGGCCGGCATAGCCGAGACGACGGGAGCGGACGGGGCTGCGGGGGCCGACAAGGCAGGAGCTGCCGGGGCGCTGGTGGCAGGTGCGCTGCCCTGGGGAAGCGGCAGGGCCTGGGCCGGTGCTGGGCTGGTGCCTGCGGTAGGCGGTGTGCCTTCCGGCTGCGCGGCCACTTCCGGGGACAGCTCGCTCGGTGCAGCGTCTTCGCCCTCCTGGGCGTCGGCCACGGCCTGGTCCTCGGGCTCGTCCAGCGGGTGGATCTGGGTGGTGCCGTCGGCGCTTTCGACCTCGACGTGCTCCATGCTGATGTCGGCGGTTTCGCCGCTACGGCGCTCGGCCTGGTCCTGCCACCAGAGGAAACCGATGACGCCGAGGACCAGCAGGAGGGCGAAGCTGACGAAGCGCAGCACGCTCTGCGACAGGCGCACGGGCTCCTCGATGCGGCCGAGGCTGTGGACATTGCTGCCGGTGGCGTCGGTGCCGGTGTAGAGGTCGAAATCGGTCACCAGGCGCGCCTGGTCCATACCCAGCAGCTTGGCGTAGGCACGGATGTAGCCACGGGCAAAGGTGTGGCCGGGCAACTGCTCGAATGAGCCCGCCTCAAGCTGACGCAGGGCCTGCTCGGTCAGGTTCAGCTGTCGGGCGACCTCGGCAAGGCTCAGGTCCTTGCTTTCACGTGCCTGGCGCAGTGTCTCGCCTGGGTTGGCACGGGTCGCGGCGGCAATTTCGGGTTGCGACGCTTTCATCTTTGCTCCGACAGGTATTGCTGGTATTCCGGCGTGCCGGGATAGAGTCGTTTGAGTTGCAGACCCAGGCTCGCGGCCTGGTCGCGATCATCGAATACGGTGGCCAGCCGAGTGCCCAGCAACAGGCTGCGGGCGCTCTGGGGGGCGATCTTGCTGTAGCGGTCGTAGTAGTCGCGGGCCGGGACGTATTGCTTCTCGGCGTAGGACAGGTCGGCCATCTCCAGCAGCGCAACCGGCTGCTGGCGGTTCAGGCGCAGGGACTTGTCGAAATGCTGCTTAGCCAGGTCCGGGCGGTTCATCCGCAGGGCGGTCAGGCCGAGGTTCTCGAACACACGGGAGCGTTCGGGATAGAGGCTGTCTTCGGCGGCCTGCTCGAAGCGCTCGTAGGCTTCCTCGTAGCGTTTCTGCTCATAGAGGAAACCGCCGTAGTTATTGAGGATGCGGGAATCAGTGCGCGAGGACAGGGCCTTGCGGAAATGCTCGTCGGCGAGCTTGGGCTCCATCTCGGTCTGGAACACCAGGGCCAGCGCAGCGTTGGCGTCGGCGCTGGACGAGTCAAGTTCCAGAGCCTTGCGCAGGGGCACCTTGGCCCGCTCGGCAGCCCCTTGGGAGAGATAGCCGATGCCCAGCTGGATGTAGGCGTCGCGGGCCTTGTCGCGGCCTTCCGCGGTCTTCATCGGGTCAACGGAGCCAGTGGACACGCAGCCCACCAGGCTGGCGAAAACGAGAAGCAGCGCGGGGCGCAGGGTCATGGGTGTCCTCTCTTCAGTTTCGGTTGGCAGCGTTCTGTGGCGCGTCGGTATCGCCATTGAGCTGGCGGACGGCTATGTAGCGCTCGCTGCGGCGGGTACGGTCCATGACCTGGCCAACGAGTTGACCGCAGGCAGCGTCGATGTCATCCCCGCGCGTGGTGCGCACGGTGACATTGTGGCCGGCCTTGTGGAGCATGTCCTGGAAACGGCGAATGGCGTTATTGCTCGGCCGCTCGTACCCCGAGAAAGGGAAGGGATTAAACGGAATCAGGTTGATCTTGCAAGGAAAATCCTTGAGGAGTGCGATCATCTGCTCAGCGTGGAGAGGCTGATCGTTCACATCCTTGAGCAGGGTGTACTCAATGGTCAGGAAACGTTTCTCGCCCAGTCGGGCGATGTAGCGTTGGCAGGCATCGAGCACCACCGCCAGGGGGTACTTCTTGTTGATCGGCACCAGCTTGTTGCGCAATTCGTCGTTCGGCGCGTGCAGCGACAGCGCCAGGGAAACGTCGATCTGCTCGCCCAGCTTGTCGATCATCGGCGCAACGCCCGAAGTGGACAGGGTCACCTTGCGCTTGGAAATGCCGTAACCGAGGTCGTCCATCATGATGTTCATAGCGGAGACCACGTTGTCGAAATTCAGCAGCGGCTCGCCCATGCCCATCATCACCACGTTGGTGACGGCGCGGTCGATCTTGGCCGGAACGGTGCCGAAGGACTTGTTGGCGATCCACACCTGGCCGATGACTTCGGCGGCGGTGAGGTCGCTGTTGAAACCCTGCTTGCCGGTGGAGCAGAAGCTGCAATCCAGCGCGCAGCCCGCCTGGGAGGAAACGCAGAGGGTGCCGCGCCCGCCTTGCGGGATGTACACGGTCTCGACGCAGCTGCCGGACGCCACACGCACCACCCACTTGCGGGTGCCGTCGCTGGAAATGTCCTGGCTGACGATTTCGGGGCCGCGAATCTCGGCAGAGGCCTTGAGCTTGTCGCGCAGGGCCTTGCCGATATTGCTCATGGCGTCGAAATCATCGACGCCAAAGTGGTGAATCCATTTCATCACCTGTCCGGCACGGAAACGCTTCTCCCCGATGGACTCGAAGAAGTTCTCCAGTTGCGGCTGGGTCAGACCCAGCAGGTTAACTTTACCGGTTGATTCAGTCATGGCTTCACCCTCGTGCCTTCGCTATCAGCGAATACGAGCGCACACCTCGGTGGCGGCGAAGAAGTAGGAGATCTCGCGAGCAGCGGAAGCCTCGGAGTCGGAGCCGTGTACGGCGTTTTCGTCGATGGAAACGGCGAAGTCAGCGCGAATGGTGCCGGCGTCGGCTTTCTTCGGGTCGGTAGCGCCCATCAGTTCGCGGTTCTTGGCGATGGCGCCTTCACCTTCCAGTACCTGCACGACAACCGGACCGGAGGTCATGAAGGAAACCAGATCCTTGAAGAAGGGACGCTCTTTGTGCTCGGCGTAGAAACCGCCAGCTTCGCGCTCGGAGAGCTGAACCATCTTGGCAGCGACGACGCTCAGGCCGGCTTTTTCGAAACGGGTGACGATCTCGCCCACTACGTTCTTGGCAACGGCGTCAGGCTTGATGATGGAAAGGGTACGTTCAACGGCCATGTGAAACTCCAGAAATCAGGATTAAAGCGAAAAATTAAACCCGCGAATTATACGCGGGTTCCTGTTAAATGCGTAGGGTCAGCAGACCGGGCTTCAGTCGGCTTCTTCGATCCATGCCGCCTGGATGGCTTCAAGGACCTTCTCGCCGCCGCGCTGACTGTTGTCATCGAACTCCGGCAGGCTCACGACCCAATTGTGCAGATCGACGAAGTTGACGTAGCGCGGGTCAACCTCGGGCTTGCTCTCGGCCAGCTGGATGGCGATCTCCAGAACATCGACCCATTTGAGACTCATGACGTTTCCTCAGTGCTTTTCAGAAACCTGGTTGAGAGTGTACTTCGGAATCTCCACGACGAGATCCACCTCCCCCACGACGGCCTGACAGGACAGTCGCGACTCGGCTTCCAGGCCCCAGGCCTTGTCCAGCATGTCGTCTTCCAGCTCGTCGGACGCTTCGAGGGTGTTGAAGCCCTCGCGGATCACGACGTGGCAGGTGGTGCAGGCACAGGACATCTCGCAGGCGTGCTCGATCTCCAGGCCGTTGCGCATGGCCGCCGCAATGATGGTTTCGCCCGGCTGGGCCTCGACCACCATCCCTTCAGGGCAATGCTCGGCATTGGGCAGAAATACGATCTGCGGCATCAGTCATTCCTCGATTTCATTCAGTCGGCGCCCCGCCAGGGCAGCCTTGACGCTGGCATCCAAGCGACGCGCCGCGAAGGCGTCGGTCACTTGGGTCAGCCGCTTGGTTTGCTGTTCGATGGCGGCACCGTCGGTGCCCTCCAGCAGAGCCTGCAGTTGCTCCAGCTGGAAGTCGATGGCGATCCGCTCTTCAGCGGTGAGCAGCGCGTCGCCATCCGCCTGCAACGCGGCCTGGACCGCCTCGATCAGGCGCTGGGCATCGACTTGCTGCTCACGCAGCACGCGGGCGACCTTGTCGTCGTTGGCGTGCTGGAAGGAGTCCTGCAGCATGCGGGTGATTTCACCGTCGGTCAGGCCGTAGGAAGGCTTGACCTGGATGCTCGCTTCCACGCCGGAGGCGGTTTCGCTGGCCGTCACGCCCAGCAGGCCGTCGGCATCCACCTGGAAGGTCACGCGGATCTTCGCGGCACCGGCAACCATGGGTGGTATGCCACGCAGCTCGAAACGGGCCAGGGATCGGCAGTCCTTGATCAACTCGCGCTCACCCTGAAGCACGTGGATCATCATGGCCGTCTGGCCGTCCTTGTAGGTGGTGAACTCCTGGGCACGGGCGACGGGGATGGTGGTATTGCGCGGAATCACCTTCTCCATCAGCCCACCCATGGTTTCGAGCCCCAGGGACAGCGGGATGACGTCCAGCAGCAGCAATTCTTCGCCACGCTTGTTGCCCGCCAGGGTGTCCGCCTGCACGGCGGCACCGATGGCCACCACCTGGTCGGGGTCGATATCGGTTAGGGGCGGACGGGAGAAAAGCTCGCCGACCGCTTCGCGCACTCGCGGGACACGGGTGGAGCCGCCAACCATGACCACGGCCTCGACCTCGTCAACCTCGATGCCGGCGTCACGAACAGCGCGACGGCAAGCCTTGAGACTGCGAGCGACCATGGGCTCGATCAGCTCATCGAAGCGTGCACGGGTCAGCTGGCCCGACCACTGCGCATAACGCACTTCGACCGTATCGGCAGCGGTCAGCGCTTCCTTTGCGGCACAAGCGGCCTCCAGCAGGCTGCGCTGGGCACCGGGATCAAGATCGGCGGAAAGCCCGGCCTGCTCGACGATCCAGCCCGCCAGGGCATGGTCGAAATCGTCGCCGCCGAGGGCGCTGTCGCCACCGGTTGCCATGACTTCGAAGACGCCACGGGTCAGACGCAGGATGGAAATATCGAACGTGCCGCCCCCCAGGTCATAGATGGCCACGACGCCTTCGGCCTGCTTATCCAGCCCGTAGGCAACGGCAGCAGCGGTGGGCTCGTTGAGCAGACGCAGGACATTGAGCCCGGCGATACGGGCAGCGTCCTTGGTGGCCTGGCGCTGGGCATCGTCGAAATAGGCGGGGACGGTGATCACCGCACCCACCAGCTCACCACCCAGGGTGGCTTCGGCGCGCTGGCGCAAGGCACGGAGGATTTCGGCCGAGACTTCCACAGGACTCTTGGCGCCCTGCACGGTCTCGATGAAGGGCATGTGCGACTCGCCGGTGGCGAAGCGGTAGGGGAGCTGCTCACCCAGTTGCTTCACGTCTTCCAGGCCGCGCCCCATGAAGCGCTTGACCGAGAGGACGGTGTTCAGCGGATCGGCGGAAGCCGCCTCCTTCGCCGAACGGCCGACTTCGACGCGATCCGCATGGTAGCGCACGGCGGACGGCATGATGACCTGCCCATCGGCATCGGCCAGCGGTGCGGAAACACCGCTGCGCACAGCGGCCACCAGGGAATTCGTGGTGCCCAGGTCAATGCCCACCGCCAGGCGGCGCTGGTGCGGTTTGGGGCTCTGTCCGGGTTCAGCGATCTGCAGTAGGGCCATGCTTGTCTGATTTTCAGGCGCACCATCGTCCATGCGGCGATGCGCGGGTTAGTCGTCGAGGCGCTCTTCCAGTTGGCGCACTTCGTGAGTCAGCTTGTCGAGGAACTGCATGCGGCGCACCAGGCGCTCGGCTTCCTCGCGGCGGGCATCGTCGCTCCAGCAGGCGGAGAAGGCGCCATCCAGATCGGACTGGGCTGCCTTGAGACGCCGCTTGAAAGCAGCCACGCCAGGTAGGTCCGCACTGTCGTGGAGCTCTTCCAGCTCTTCCCGCCACTGCATCTGCTGCAACAGGAACTCGGGGTCCTTGACGGTCGCCTCAAGGGGCAGCTCATGGCCACGAATCGCCAGCAGGTAACGCGCCCGACGAGGCGCGCTCTTCAGCGTCTGGTAGGCCTCGTTCAGCTGCGCCGCGTGCTCCACGGCCAGGCGCTGTTCGCGCTCGGAGGTATCGACGAAGCGATCCGGATGGGCGCTGCGCGCCAGCTCGCGATAGCGGCTCGCCAACTGATCCAGATCGAGGTCGAAGCCAGGCTTCAGTTCAAACAATGCGAAATGACAGGGGGTGCCCACGAGACGCCTCAGACGTTGAAGCTCTCGCCGCAACCACACTCGCCGCGAACGTTCGGGTTGTTGAACTTGAACCCCTCATTGAGGCCTTCGCGGACGAAGTCCAGCTCGGTGCCGTCGAGGTAGGACAGGCTCTTCGGATCGATGATCACCTTCATGCCGAAGCTTTCGAAGACCATGTCCTCGCTCGCCACTTCATCGACGAACTCCAGGACATAAGCCAAGCCGGAGCAGCCGGTGGTGCGAACACCCAGGCGAATACCCTCACCCTTGCCGCGCCCTTCGAGGGAGCGACGCACGTGATCGGCGGCGGAAGCAGTCATGCTGATGGCCATAGCGGCTCCTTAACTCAGTCGAGCGGTTAGAGCAGACCCTTTTTCTGCTTGTAGTCCTGGACGGCCGCCTTGATGGCGTCCTCGGCCAGAACCGAGCAGTGGATCTTCACCGGCGGCAGCGCCAGTTCTTCGGCGATGGTGGTGTTCTTGATCGCAGCGGCTTCGTCCAGGGTCTTGCCCTTCATCCACTCGGTGGCGAGGGAGCTGGAGGCGATGGCCGAACCGCAACCGTAGGTCTTGAACTTGGCGTCTTCGATAACGCCCTGCTCGTTGACCTTGATCTGCAGGCGCATCACGTCGCCGCAGGCCGGCGCGCCGACCATGCCGGTGCCGACATCGGGATCTTCAGCGTCGAGCTTGCCGACGTTGCGCGGGTTTTCGTAGTGGTCGATGACCTTTTCGCTGTATGCCATGGTGCTTATTCCTCACTCATCAGGGGTGGCGTCAGTGCGCCTGCCATTCGACCGTCGAGAGGTCGACGCCCTCTTTGTACATGTCCCACAGGGGAGACAATTCACGGAGCTTGTCTACGGCTTCACGGACCTTGCTGGCTGCGTAATCCACTTCTTGTTCGGTGGTGAAGCGGCCAAAGGTGAAACGAATGGAGCTGTGTGCCAACTCGTCGTTGCGGCCCAGTGCGCGCAGCACGTAGGACGGCTCGAGAGAGGCCGAGGTGCAGGCGGAACCCGAAGAGACCGCGAGGTCCTTCAGCGCCATGATCAGCGACTCGCCTTCGACGTAGTTGAAGCTGATGTTCAGGTTGTGCGGGACACGGGAAGTGGCGCTGCCATTGAGGTAGAGCTCTTCCATGCCATCCACTGCAGCCCAGAAGCGGTCCGCCAGTGCCTTGATGCGCTGGTTCTCGGAGGCCATTTCCTGCTTGGCGATGTGGAAGGCTTCGCCCATGCCGACGATCTGGTGGGTGGCCAGGGTGCCGGAACGCATGCCGCGCTCGTGACCACCGCCGTGCATCATGGCTTCCAGGCGCACACGCGGCTTGCGACGAACGTAGAGCGCGCCGATGCCTTTGGGGCCGTAGGTCTTGTGGGCAGAGAAGGACATCAGGTCGACCTTCAGCTTGTCCAGGTCGATCTCGACCTTGCCGGTGGACTGGGCCGCATCGACGTGGAACAGGATGCCGCGGGCACGGGTCAGTTCACCGATGGCCGCGATGTCGTTGATGGTGCCGATCTCGTTGTTCACGTGCATCACCGACACCAGGATGGTGTCTTCGCGCAGGGCCGCTTCGACCATCGCGGGGGTGATCAGGCCGTCTTCGCCCGGCTCGATGTAGGTGACTTCGAAGCCTTCACGCTCGAGCTGGCGAGTGGTGTCCAGGACCGCCTTGTGCTCGATCTTGGAGGTGATGATGTGCTTGCCCTTGGTGTTGTAGAAGTGCGCGACACCCTTGATGGCAAGGTTGTCGGACTCAGTGGCACCGGAGGTCCAGACGATTTCGCGAGGGTCGGCATTGACCAGCTCAGCGACCTGGCGACGGGCATTCTCCACCGCTTCCTCGGCCTTCCAGCCGAACACGTGGGAACGCGAGGCCGGGTTGCCGAAGTTGCCATCGACCAGCAGGCAGTCGCTCATCTTCTGTGCAACACGAGGGTCCACCGGTGTGGTAGCGGAGTAGTCCAGGTAAATCGGCAATTTCATCGGTTATCTCCTATCAGGCGGGCGCCCTGCTCATTCGATGGCGGACACTTCAATCTTTTCTGAACGCGGCATCCTGCCACCGAGGCGGCGCTGGTCATGGCGCTCGTTCTGGCGCTGGGCCACCTCTTGGACTTCGTTACGGGCGACGATGTCACTCAGGCTGATGCTGCTGAGGAACTCGTGGATCTGCATGCTCAGGTCATCCCACAGATGGTGGGTCAGACAGGCGCCTCCGGAAGAGTCGCAATTGCCCTGCCCCTGGCAGCGCGTGACATCGACCGACTCGTTGACGGCGTCGATGACTTCGGCAACGTAGATGCTGGCCACATCGCGGGAAAGCTGGTAACCGCCACCCGGACCACGAACGCTGCTGACCAGGCTGCCACGGCGCAACTTGGCGAAGAGCTGTTCGAGGTAAGAAAGGGAGATGCCCTGACGCTCGGAAATATCTGCCAGAGAAACCGGACCTTGCTGCGAATGCAAAGCCAGGTCGAGCATGGCTGTGACGGCGTAGCGGCCTTTAGTGGTCAAGCGCATGGGAGTTCCACGGTTCGCTGATTTGCCAGCGAGTATGCGATTCCCGACTATTTAAGTCAACTATAAGACCTATCAAATTAGTCGGGATTAGCAGATACAGGGGCGCGCATGATATCAGAATTGCACCCCCTATCGCACCCCTCGCCCATCAGGCCGCCGGCGGCCGCACCTCGTCCTTTACACCCTCGAAATCTTCTTCGCGAAGCGCCGGCAGTGCCTTGCCGCAGTAGTCGCTACCCAGGGCCGTCAGCGCCTTGCACATGCCCTCCAGGCGCTCATCCACCGCCTGGACGTGGTCCAGCAACTGTCCGATCGCGCGTGCCACCGGGTCAGGCATGTCCTGGCTCACGCCATAAGCATCGAAGCCGAACTTCTCGGCGATGGCCTGGCGCTTGGCCACTTGCTCCGGGTCTTCCTTGACGATGACCCGCCCCGGAATCCCCACGGCAGTGGCGCCGGCCGGCACCGCCTTGGTCACCACGGCGTTGGAGCCGATCTTGGCGCCAGCTCCCACCGTGAACGGGCCGAGCACCTTGGCGCCCGCACCGACCACCACGCCATCTTCCAGCGTCGGGTGGCGCTTGCCGGCATTCCAGCTGGTGCCACCCAGGGTCACACCTTGATAGAGGGTGACGTCATTGCCGATCTCGGCGGTTTCGCCAATGACGATGCCCATGCCGTGATCGATGAAGAAGCGCCGACCGATGCGCGCCCCCGGGTGGATCTCGATACCAGTCATCCAGCGACTGAAGTTCGACACCAGGCGCGCCAGCCACTTCCAGCCCGCCAGCCACAAGGCATTAGCCAGACGATGCAGCCAGATGGCGTGCAGGCCGGGGTAACAGGTGAGCACCTCGAAGGCATTGCGCGCAGCCGGGTCACGGTGGAATACGCTTTGAATGTCTTCTCGCATGCGTTCGAACATCACTTCTCTCTCCGCTTCTGGATTTCTCCACGCGCAGCCTTCTGGGTCTCAGTCAGGATGCCGCGCAGGATATTCATCTCAAGCTTGCTGATGGCGCTACGCCCGTACAGACGACGCAGCCGCGGCATCAAATGGCGCGGGCGCTCCGGGTCGAGAAAACCGATATCGACCAACGTACGTTCGAGGTGGCCGAAGAACAGTTCCAGCTCATCCACCGTCACCGGCTGGATGTTTTCCTCGGCGGTCAGCTCCACCTTTTCCATCTTGGTCGGCTTGCCCTGCACGCCCAGCCAGGCCATGCGGGCCTCATAGGTCAGCACCTGGACAGCCGCCGCCAGGTTCAGCGAGCCGAATTCGGGATCGGAAGGGATATGCACATGGAACTGGCAGCGCTGCAGCTCTTCATTGGTGAGGCCGGCGTACTCACGCCCGAACACCAGCGCCACTTCGGCGCCACCCTCCACCTGCTCGACGCAACTGGCACCGCACTCGCGAGGGTCGAGCAACGGCCAGGGGATATGACGGTCACGCGCACTGGTGCCATACACCAGGCTGCAGCCGACCAACGCCTCTTCCAGCGTTCCGACGACCTGCGCGGACTCGAGAATGTCATCGGCACCGGAGGCACGCGCCCAGGCTTCCTGATGAGGGAACTGCTCGGGCTCCACCAGCACCAGGCGCGATAACCCCATGTTTTTCATGGCGCGAGCCGCCCCGCCGATATTGCCGGGGTGACTGGTACCGACCAGGACCACGCGAATGTTTTGCAGCAAGGCGCTGGCTCCAACCTAAACTTCAGGGGATGAAATCTTACAGAAGCACTCGGCCGAACGCCATGAAAGCGCCGGCCTGCACTTCATGCGCAACGCTTTTCTGTTAGAATGTCCGGCTTTCTTTAACGACCCAGGTGACTCCCCCATGCAGCCTATGCTGAATATCGCCCTGCGCGCCGCTCGCAGCGCCGGTGAATTGATCTTCCGCTCCATCGAGCGCCTGGACGTGATTTCGGTGAACGAAAAGGACGCCAAGGACTACGTCACCGAAGTCGACCGCGCCGCCGAAGAAACCATTATTCAAGCGCTGCGCAAAGCCTATCCGACCCACAGCATCCTCGGCGAGGAAGGCGGCTCCATCGCAGGCATTGGCGAAGGCGCTGACTATCAGTGGATCATCGACCCGCTGGATGGCACCACCAACTTCATCCGCGGCGTGCCGCACTTCGCCGTCAGCGTCGCCTGCAAATACAAGGGTCGCCTGGAGCACGCCGTCGTAATCGATCCGGTTCGCCAGGAAGAGTTCACCGCCAGCCGCGGCCGCGGCGCCGCCCTCAACGGCCGCCGCCTGCGCGTCAGCCCGCGCAAGAGCCTGGAAGGCGCCCTGCTGGGCACCGGCTTCCCCTTCCGCAACAGCCAACTGGACAACCTCGACAACTACCTGAACATGTTCCGCAGCCTGGTCGGCCAGACTGCCGGCATCCGTCGCGCCGGCTCCGCCAGCCTGGACCTGGCCTACGTTGCCGCCGGTCGCTTCGACGCCTTCTGGGAGTTCGGCCTGTCCGAGTGGGACATGGCAGCAGGCGCCCTGCTGGTTCAGGAAGCCGGCGGCCTAGTGAGCGACTTCACCGGCGGCCATGACTTCCTCGAGAAAGGCCACATCGTTGCCGGCAACACCAAGTGCTTCAAGGCGGTCCTGACGGCCATCCAGCCGCACCTGCCGCCTTCGCTGAAGCGCTGATACGCACCGCAACAAGAAGAACCCGGCCAGGCGCCGGGTTTTTCATGCCCACGAAAAAGGCGCCCTTGGGCGCCTTTTTCCTTTCACCGACGGATCACTGCTGGATGCCGGCCTGACGCTGCGTCAGGACCAGGCGACCTTCCTTGGTGACAGGGATCTGCGTGCCCGGATCGTGATCCATACGCACCTGGTTCACCTTGCCATCCAATTGATACTGCACGTCATAGGCAACCACTTTCTCGTTGCTCTCCTGAACGGTGTTGCAGCGGGTTTCAGTGGTGGTATAGGTGTCGCTGTTCTGCATGTGCTCCTGCACCTTGTTACCGGCATAACCACCACCCACGGCGCCTGCCACGGTGGCGATCTTCTTGCCGTTGCCGCCACCGACCTGGTTGCCCAAAAGGCCACCCGCCACAGCACCCAGTACGGTACCGGCGATCTGGTGCTGGTCCTGGACCGGCCTCTGACGGGTCACAGCGACATCCTTGCAGACCTCACGCGGGGTCTTGAAAGTCTCCTTGACCGGCTGGACCGCGAGCACCTCGGCATATTCCGGGCCGTTACCCACAAGGCTGTAGGTAGCGACGGCGCCACCGGCGGTTACACCGACGGCACCCAATACGGCGCCGACGAGCATCGACTTGTTCACATGGACCTCCTGGTTCAAAACCGGCGCATCTGCGCCCTACTCCCTGCCTTGGAGTACAGCTCTTTGCCCGAGTTCCCGTAGGATCTATCCCACGCAAGCGACTGGGACAGCCATCACACCGCGCCACTTCCCCAGAAAGAACACCGCCGCCCCAAACAAAAAGGGCCTGCAGATGCAGGCCCCATCGGCAACACGCTCAAACTCAGGGACGTTCGTCCACCTCGGTGGCCACGGCCGGAGGAATCAGGTCCTCCGAACGCAGGCCCAGCCAGATGAGGACGGGGCACTGATGTAGATCGACGAGTAGGTACCCACGACCACACCCACCAGCAGCGCGACCGCGAAGCCGTGCAGGCTGTCGCCCCCGAACACCAGCAGCGCGACCAGAGCCAGCGCGGTGGAGGTCGAGGTAGCGATGGTACGCAGCAGGGTCTGGGTGCAGGAGACGTCGATGTTCTCGATCAGGTCAGCCTTGCGCAGCACGCGGAAGTTTTCGCGGATACGGTCGAAGATGATGATGGTGTCGTTCAGCGAGTAACCGATCATCGCCAGCACCGCCGCCAACACCGTCAGGTCGAATGGCAGCTGGAAGAACGCCAGGATGCCCAGGGTGACGATCACGTCATGCACCAGGGAAGCGATCGCGCCGACGCCGAACTTCCACTGGAAGCGGAAGGCCAGGTACAGCAGGACACCGCCCAGCGCGAGCAGCATGGCGAGGCCACCCTGGTCACGCAGCTCTTCGCCCACCTGCGGGCCGACGAACTCGACGCGCTTGACCACGAACTTGCTATCGGCGTCGATCTTGCGCAGCGCCGCGGCGACCTGGTTGCCCAGTTGCGGGTCCTCGCCAGCCATACGCACCAGCACATCGGTGCTGGCGCCGAAGCTCTGTACCACGGCATCGCGATAGCCAGCCTGCCCCAACTCTTCCTTGATCAGCTCGAGGTTGGCGGGCTTCTCGTAGGACAGTTCGATCAGAGTGCCACCGGTGAAGTCCAGGCCGAAGTTCAGCCCCTTCATGAACAGGGCACCAATACCGACCAGGCTGATGACGACAGTAACGGCGAACGCAAGATTGCGGATCGCCATGAAGCGGATTGTTGACTTGATCATGGCTGCCTCAGATCCACAGTTTCTTGAAGTTACGGCCACCGAAGATCAGGTTGACCAGACCACGGGTGAACATGATCGCGGTGAACATCGAGGTGACGATACCCAGGGACATGGTGACGGCGAAGCCCTTGATCGGACCGGTACCCAGTGCGAAGAGAATGCCGCCCACCAGCAGGGTGGTCAGGTTGGAGTCGACGATCGCCGCATAGGCACGGTCGAAGCCTTCATGAATGGCACGCTGTACGGACATGCCATTGGCCAGCTCTTCTCGTATCCGTGAATAGATCAGTACGTTGGCGTCCACCGCCATGCCCAGGGTCAGCACGATACCCGCGATGCCCGGCAGGGTCAGGGTCGCACCGATGGCAGACATCAGGCCCACCAGCAGGGCCAGGTTGAAGGCCAGGGCAACGGTCGCCAGCACACCGAAGAAACGGTAGATGGCGATGATGAACAGCGAGACGAAGACCATCGCCCACTCGGTGGACTCGATGCCCTTGACGATGTTCTCGGCACCCAGGCTCGGGCCGATGGTGCGCTCTTCAGCGAAGTACATCGGCGCAGCCAGGCCACCGGCGCGCAACAGCAGGGCCAGCTCGGACGACTCGCCCTGGCCGTTCAGACCGGTGATGCGGAACTGGTTGCCCAGCGGCGACTGAATGGTCGCCAGGCTGATGATCTTCTTCTCTTCCTTGAAACCGGGAACCACGACTTCCTGCTCGACACCGTCCACCACCTGCTTGACCTTGCGGTTCATCGGGCGCTGCTCGATGAAGATCACCGCCATGCTGCGGCCGACGTTGTTTCGGGTGGCGCGGTTCATCAGCTCGCCGCCATGGCCATCCAGACGGATGTTCACCTGCGGGCGACCGTTCTCGTCGTAGCTGGCCTGGGCATCGGTAACCTGGTCACCGGTGATGATCAGGCTGCGCTCCAGCGGTACCGGCGGGCGACCCGGCTCGCGGAATTCGAAGGATTCGGTGCTGGCCTTGCTCGCATCGGGGGCGGCAGCCAGGCGGAACTCGAGGTTGGCGGTCTTGCCGAGAATACGCTTGGCTTCGGCAGTGTCCTGCACGCCCGGCAGCTCGACCACGATGCGGTTGGCGCCCTGACGCTGTACCAGCGGCTCGGAAACGCCCAGCTCGTTCACGCGGTTGCGTACGGTGGTCAGGTTCTGCTTGATCGAGTATTCGCGGATTTCGGTCAGCTTGGCCTGGGTCAGGGTCAGGCTCATCACCTGCTGATCACCACGCTCGGCGGTCTTCAGGTCGAAATCGGTAAAGGATTTGCGGATCAGCGACTGCGCCTTGTCCAGCGACTCCTGGTCACTGAAGCCGAGCTGGAAGCCGTTGTCGATGCCCGGCAGGCTGCGGTAGCGCACGCGCTCCTTGCGCAGCAGGGTGCGGACTTCGCCTTCGTAGATCTTCACGCGGGCGGAAACGGCCTTCTCCATGTCCACTTCCAGCAGGAAGTGCACACCACCGGAAAGGTCGAGGCCCAGCTTCATCGGCGTCGCACTCACGCTGCGCAGCCAGTCCGGCGTGGTCGGCGCGAGGTTCAGCGCAACCACGTAGTCCTCGCCCAGCACCTGGGTGACGACCTCCTTGGCCGGCAGTTGATCACCCAGCTTGGTCAGGCGCAGCAAGCCACCACGCTCACTGAGGCTCGCGCTTTTGACTTCGAACCCGGCAGCCTTGAGAGCCGCCACGGAGCGATCGAGATCGCCCTGCTGGATCTTCAGCGCGGTGCTGTTGCCAGAGATCTGGATGGCCGGATCATTGGGGTAGAGGTTAGGTGCGGAATAGACCAGGCCGAGGGCGAGAACCGCCAGGATCAGCAGATATTTCCACAGAGGGTACTTGTTGAGCATGACACCGCCCGTTATGACGCGGGGCGCCTTAAGCGCCCCGTGAATGGTGAAGAACGAATCGTTAGATGGCTTTCAGCGTGCCTTTCGGCAGCGTGGCCGCGATGGCGACCTTCTGGATCTTCAGTTCGACGGTCTCGGACACCTCGATGACCACGAAGTCATCGGAGACCTTGACCACCTTGCCGGCGATACCGCCAGAGGTAACCACTTCGTCACCCTTCTGCAGGTTGCCCAGCAGATTCTTGTGCTCTTTGGCGCGCTTGGACTGGGGACGCCAGATCATCAGGTAGAAGATGACCAGGAAACCGACCAGGAAAACCCACTCGAAGCCAGTGCCGGCGGGACCAGCTGCTGCGGCCGGGGCGGCAGCGTCGGCATAGGCGGCGGGAATCAGAAAGCTCATGTAGCACTCCTGTTGCGAAAATTTGAAGAATGTTCAGCTCTATATATGCGGCTTTATCAGTCCAGGGGCGGTGTCGGTAGTCCGCGCCGGACATAGAAGGCATCGACAAAGGCGGCCAATTTACCCTGTTGGATTGCCTCGCGCAAACCAGCCATCAGGCGCTGGTAATGCCGCAAGTTGTGGATTGTATTCAACATGCTGCCGAGCATTTCACCGCATTTGTCCAGATGATGCAGATAGGCCCTGGAGAAATGTTTGCAGGTGTAACAGTCGCAGGTCGGGTCCAGCGGCGAGTCGTCGTGCTTGTGCACCGAGTTACGGATTTTCAGCACCCCGGTCTCGACGAACAGGTGGCCGTTGCGGGCGTTACGGGTCGGCATCACGCAGTCGAACATGTCCACACCGCGGCGCACGCCTTCCACCAGGTCTTCCGGCTTGCCCACGCCCATCAGGTAGCGCGGCTTGTCCGCCGGCATCTGTGCGGGCAGGTAATCGAGTACACGGATCATTTCCTCCTTGGGCTCACCCACGGAGAGGCCACCGATGGCCAGGCCGTCGAAACCGATCTCGTTCAACCCGTCCAGCGAACGCATGCGCAGCTCTTCATGCATGCCGCCCTGGACGATGCCGAACAACGCGGCCGTGCTTTCGCCATGAGCGGTCTTCGAGCGCTTGGCCCAACGCAGCGACAGCTCCATGGAGCGCTTGGCCACATCGAGGTCGGCCGGGTACGGCGTGCACTCGTCGAAGATCATCACGATGTCGGAGCCGAGATCGCGCTGTACCTGCATGGACTCCTCAGGGCCCATGAACACCTTGGCGCCATCCACCGGGGAGGCGAAGGTCACGCCCTCCTCCTTGATCTTGCGCATGGCGCCCAGGCTGAAGACCTGGAAGCCGCCCGAGTCGGTCAGGATCGGCCCCTGCCACTGCATGAAGTCATGGAGGTCGCCGTGGCGCTTGATCACCTCAGTGCCAGGGCGCAGCCAGAGGTGGAAGGTATTGCCGAGGATGATTTGCGCACCGATGTCCTCGATGTCACGCGGGAGCATGCCCTTGACCGTCCCATAGGTGCCAACCGGCATGAAGGCCGGCGTTTCGACCACGCCACGGGGGAAGGTCAGACGGCCACGACGGGCCTTGCCTTCGGTGGCCAGCAGTTCGAAGGTCATGCGGCAGGTACGGGTCATGCTTGGTCCTCGGGCCCGCGTGGAGCGGGGTTGCGGGTGATGAACATGGCATCACCGTAACTGAAGAAGCGGTAGGCCTGCTCAACCGCCGCACTGTAGGCAGCCATTGTTTCCGGATAGCCGGCAAATGCCGACACCAGCATCAGCAGGGTGGATTCGGGGAGATGGAAGTTGGTCACCAGGGCATCCGCCACGTGGAACGGCCGGCCCGGGTAGATGAAGATATCGGTGTCGCCACTGAAGGGTTTGAGCACACCGTCACGCGCGGCACTTTCCAGCGAGCGCACGCTGGTGGTGCCGACGGCGATCACCCGGCCGCCACGGGCGCGACAGGCCGCCACGGCATCAACCACTTCCTGGCCAACCTCCAGCCACTCGAGGTGCATGTGGTGCTCCTCGATGCGCTCGACGCGGACCGGCTGGAAGGTGCCGGCCCCCACGTGCAGGGTGACGAACGCGGTTTCGACACCCTTCGCAGCGATGGACTCCAGCAACGCCTCGTCGAAATGCAGCCCGGCCGTGGGTGCCGCAACCGCGCCGGCATGGCGGGCATAAACGGTCTGGTAGCGCTCACGGTCCGCGTCTTCGTCCGGCCTGTCTATATAAGGAGGCAACGGCATATGCCCGAGGCGGTCCAGCAACGGCAGCACGTCTTCGGCAAAGCCCAGCTCGAACAACGCATCGTGGCGCGCCAGCATGGTCGCCTCGGCACCGCCGTCGATGAGAATGGTCGAGCCCGCCTTGGGCGACTTGCTCGAACGCACATGGGCCAGCACGCGATGGCTGTCCAGCACGCGCTCCACCAGTATCTCCAGCTTGCCGCCCGATGCCTTCTGGCCAAACAGGCGCGCCGGGATCACCCGGGTGTTGTTGAACACCATCAGATCGCCGGGGCGCAGATAGCCCAGCAGGTCGGCAAAGCCCTTGTGGGCCAATTCACCCGTGGGGCCATCGAGCACCAGCAGGCGGCTGGCACGCCGCTCGCTCAGCGGATGACGGGCGATGAGGTGCTCGGGGAGCTCGAAATGGAAGTCGGCAACGCGCATGGTGGGGTCTTCTTGCAGGGGCGCGAATATTAACGGAAATGCGTAAATCTGACCACGCGGGCGGATTGACCCGCCTCGGCCGCCTCCCTATACTCCGCCGCCATCGTGCCCCGGTGGCGGAATGGTAGACGCGGCGGATTCAAAATCCGTTTCTGGCGACAGAGTGAGAGTTCGAGTCTCTCCCGGGGCACCACGATTTCAGCAAGCCCGCATTTCTCGCGAGCTGCAGCCCATCGCTACACCTCAAAACAGCCCTGCCGAAACACCTTTTTCAGAAGCCGTACATCGGTACTGGAAATCTCCCCAAACCCCGCCTAGGATTGACCTTTCGGGGGTTGGCAATTCCAAGAAAGTTAGCGTAGAGTGTGCGCACTGTGTTTGCATGGGTCGCTGTTGAATCGTGACCTGGTGCAGTAGATCCTACAGATCCGCTACATCCCGCTCGACTTCTCTTACTCTCTGCAACCAGTTCCAGCCCTCTATGCTTTAAGAAAAGCAAGAGGCTGTCATCAACTCTAGTTTCAAGGAAATAAGACATGTCGAATCGTCAAAACGGCACCGTTAAGTGGTTCAACGACGAGAAGGGTTTTGGTTTCATCACCCCCGAAAGCGGTCCGGATCTGTTCGTGCACTTCCGCGCTATCGAAGGTAACGGCTTCAAGAGCCTGAAAGAAGGCCAGAAAGTCAGCTTCGTAGCTGTGCAAGGTCAAAAAGGCATGCAGGCTGACCAGGTTCAAATCCTGGGCTAAGCCTTCTGCTTTGAAAGAACCCCTGATGGAAACATCAGGGGTTTTTTTATGCCCGTGATTCTATGGAGCCCAGCCCTTAGAATGTCGCGACCCCACGTTTGCAAGGGCTTTCCATGCCGAACCAGAAACTGCGTCCCGAAGGCGATTTCCCCGTCGCGGGTCCAATCCGCCGCTTCGCGGCAATCTTCTACGACTTCCTTCTCTGCGTTGCCCTGATGATGGTCGTCACCCTCTTCTATCAGCAGGCGATCCTGCGCGCGATCTTCGGCAGCGAGCGCCTGCGGCAGATGGCCGAACAGGGCGCATTGATCGGCGACCCGGTGCTTTCCAGCCTGCTGTTCCTCAGCCTCTTCGCCTTCTTCAGCAAGTTCTGGATGCGCGGCGGCCAGACCCTCGGCATGCAGGTCTGGGGCGTGCGCATCCAGAACCGCGACGGCTCGGCCATCAGCCTGTGGCAGGCCCTGCTGCGCTTCGTGGTCGCCATCGGCTCCTGGCTGTGCTTCGGCCTCGGCTTCCTGTGGATGATCGTCGACAAGCAGAAGCGCAGCTGGCACGACATGTACTCCGACAGCCAGGTCGTCCAGCTGCCGAAGAACATCCACAAGAAGTAGCGCCACCCGAATCGCGCCCAAGAAAAAGCCGGCTCGCAGCCGGCTTTTTCATGCCCGGGGAAACTACCCCGCGCGCCTCAACAACCAGGCACCGGCCAGGGCGCAGATACCCGCAGGGATCAGCACCGCCAGCAGCGGCGAAAAGCCGAACACCAGGCTGGACGGGCCAAGCAGGTCCTGGCTGATCCGCACCACGAAGCCGATCACCACGCCAGTGAACACGCGTTGCCCCAGGGTCACCGAGCGCAGCGGGCCGAAGATGAAGGAGATCGCCATCAGCACCAGCGCACCGGTGACCAGCGGCTGCAGCACCTTGGTCCAGAACGCCAGCCAGTAGCGGCCGTTGTTCAACCCCTGGTCCGCCAGGTAATGGGTGTAGCGCCACAGGCCGGTGATCGACAGGGCCTCGGGCTCCATCACCACCGTGCCCAGCAGTTGCGGGTTCAGCTCGATGTCCCAGCGCTCGTTCGCCGCTTCCACCACTTCGGTGTGGTCACCGCGGAAGTAGGTGGTGGAAACATCTTCCAGTTGCCAGTGGTCGGTCTGGTACAGGGCGCGCCGGGCGAAGCTCGCCGACTGCATATGGCGTTCGCCATCGAAGTCGTAGCGGGTCACGCCATAGAGCACGCCATTGGGCTGCACGGCGTTGATGTGCACGTACTGGTTACCCTGGCGGTGCCACAGGCCGCGCTTGGCGCTCTGCGCCTCACCGCCGCCTTGCGCCAGGGCGCGGTTGCCCTGTGCCAGGTTCTCGCTCCAGGGCGCGACGTACTCGCCGATCAGCACCCCCACCAGCATCAGCACCAGCAGCGGCTTCATCACCGCCCAGACGATGCGTCCGATGGACACGCCCGCCGCGCGCATGATGGTCAGCTCGCTGCTGCTGGCCAGGCCGCCAAGACCGATCAGGCTGCCGATCAGCGCCGCCATCGGCAGCATCTCGTAAACCCGGCGCGGCGTGGTCATCAGCACATAGGTGGCCGCTTCCAGCACACCGTAGGAGCCATCCACATCGCCCAGTTCATCGATGAAGGCGAACAGCAGCGCCAGCCCGACTATCACCCCCAGCACCGCGAGGATGCCGAAGAACACGCTGGTGCCGATATAACGATCCAACCTAACCATGGGCCACCTCACGGGCATCACGACGAGCTGCCCACTTCAGCCGCAACGGCTCCCAGTAAAGCAATGACAGGCCCACCAGCAGGAACATCCCGTGCACCCACCAGAGGCCGAGCGCCATGGGGATCTTGCCCTTGTCCAGCTGGCCGCGCGCAGCGATCAGCAAGGACAGGTAGGCCATATAAAGAAGGATCGCCGGCAGCAGCTTGAGGAAGCGGCCCTGGCGCGGATTGACCCGCGACAGCGGCACCGCCAGCAGGGTCACCACGAACACCAGCAGCGGAATGGACAAGCGCCATTGCAGTTCGGCCTGGTAGCGCGGGTTGTCGCTGCCGATCAGCTCGGAGGTCGGGATCGCCTCGCGCTCGCCGATCTCGCCGCTGATTTCCGGCTTGGGCAGGAGGATGCCGTAGGTCTCGTACTTGATGGCGCGGTAGTCGGCCTTGCCCGGGTTGCCGTCGTAGCGGTAGCCGTTCTCCAGGATCAGGTAGCGGCTGCCATCCTTGTGGATGACCTGGCTGCCCTTCTCCGCCACCAGCACGCCGATGCCGCGTTCCTTGTTGTTCTGCGACAGCCGCTTCTCGGAGATGAACACCCCGCCCAGCTCGCCACGGTCGGCCGAAAGGCTCTCGGTGTAGGTCACCCGCGTGCCGTTCTTCATGGTCTGGAAGCGGCCCGGCACCAGGGTGTCGAACTCGGTCAGCGCGTCCTGCTCATTGAGGATGCGCGCCACCTGGGCCACGCCCTGGGGCGCCAGGCCCAGGCTCAGCCAGGCCACCAGCAGCGCCACCAGGGTCGCCGGCGCCAGGCTGTAGGCCATCAGCCGTTGCTGGCTCATGCCGGTGGCGGCGAGCACGGTCATCTCGCTGTCCAGGTAGAGCCGGCCATAGGCCAGGAGGAAGCCGAGGAACAAACCCAGCGGCAGGATCAGTTCAAGGAAGCCCGGCAGGCGGAAGCCCATGATCAGGAACAGCACGCCCGGGTCCAGGACGCCTTGCGCGGCCTGGGCCAGGTACTTGATGAAGCGACCACTCATGATGATCACCAGCAGCACCGCACTTACGGCGCTCAGGGTGACCAGGACTTCGCGGGACAGATAACGGAAGACAATCAAACCAGACACTCCAGGGTTGTCAGGCTCAGGCGGCTACGCTCAAACTAGCCGCTTTGTGGCCAGCCCGCCGAACCGGCGGACCACTGAAAAATGGCCGGCATTATATCCTGCAATCCCGACTCTTTGTCTTGGGGACATACGTCATGGAATTCCTCGTCAAAAGCGCTCGTCCCGAAACCCTGAAAACCGCCACCCTGGTCGTCGCCGTCAGCGAAGGCCGCAAACTGGGCACCGCCGCCAGCGCACTGGATGGCGCCACCGGTGGCGCGATCAGCGCCCTGCTCAAGCGTGGCGATATCGCCGGCAAGGTCGGCCAGACCCTGCTGCTGCACAGCCTGCCCAACCTCAAGGCCGACCGCGTGCTGCTGGTGGGCGTGGGCAAGGAACGTGAACTCGGCGACCGCCAGTTCCGCAAGGTCGCCGCCGCCGTCAACGGCGTGCTCAAGGGCCTTGGCGGCAGCGACGCCGTACTGGCCCTGGGCGAACTCGCGGTCAAGGGCCGCGACGCCTACGGCAAGGCCCGCCTGCTGGTGGAAACCCTGGCCGACGGCACCTACCGCTTCGACCGCTTCAAAAGCACCAAGGCCGATGCCCCGGCGCTGAAGAAAATCACCCTGCTGGCCGAGAAGGCCGAAGTCGCCGACGTCGAGCGCGGCAGCGCCCATGCCCAGGCCATCGCCACCGGCATGGCCTTCACCAAGGACCTCGGCAACCTGCCGCCGAACCTCTGCCACCCCAGCTTCCTCGCCGAGGAAGCCAAGGCACTGGCCAAGGCCCACAAGAACCTCAAGGTCGAAGTACTGGACGAGAAGAAGCTCAAGGAGCTCGGCGCCGGTGCCTTCCTCGCCGTCGCGCAGGGCAGCGACCAGCCGCCGCGGATGATCGTGCTCAACTACCAGGGCGGCAAGAAGGACGACAAACCCTACGCCCTCGTAGGCAAGGGCATCACCTTCGACACCGGCGGCATCAGCATCAAGCCCGCCGCCGGCATGGACGAGATGAAGTACGACATGTGCGGCGCCGCCAGCGTGCTCGGCACCTTCCGTGCCCTGCTCGAGCTGCAGTTGCCGATCAACGTCGTCGGCCTGCTGGCCTGCGCCGAAAACATGCCCAGCGGCGGCGCCACCCGCCCCGGTGACATCGTCACCACCATGAGCGGCCAGACCGTCGAAATCCTCAATACCGACGCCGAAGGCCGCCTGGTGCTGTGCGACACCCTCACCTACGCCGAGCGCTTCAAGCCCCAGGCGGTGATCGACATCGCCACCCTCACCGGCGCCTGCATCGTCGCCCTGGGCAGCAACGTCTCCGGCCTCATGGGCAACAACGACGGCCTGGTGAAGCAGATCCTCAAGGCAGGCGAATACGCCGACGACCGCGCCTGGCAGCTGCCGCTGTTCGACGAATACCAGGAGCAGCTCGACAGCCCCTTCGCCGACATCGCCAACATCGGCGGCCCCAAGGCCGGCACCATCACCGCCGGCTGCTTCCTGTCGCGCTTCGCCAAGAAGTTCCACTGGGCCCACCTCGACATCGCCGGCACCGCCTGGGTCAGCGGTGGCAAGGACAAGGGCGCCACCGGTCGTCCGGTGCCCCTGCTCACCCAGTACCTGCTGGACCGCGTGTAAACTGCAGCATCGCCCGGCGGCACAGGCCGCCGGGCACCCGCCTCACCTCAGGAACACCCAGCCATGACCCGCGTCGAGTTCTACGTCCTTTCTTCCAGCAGCCCGGCGGACCGCCTGCGCGCCGCCTGCCAGCTGGCGAGCAAGGCCTGGCGCCATGGCCTGCCGGTGTTCGTTCGCTGCGCCGACAAGGCCCAGGGCAACGAGCTGGACGAGCTGATGTGGCGCTTCAAGGCCGAAACCTTCATCCCCCACGGCCAGCATGAAGACGACCCGCAGGCACCGGTGGTGATCGGCGCCAACGAACAGCCCGAAGCCGCCCAGGGCCTGCTGATCAACCTCGACGCCAGCCTCTCGCCGCATCTCGAACGCTTCAGCCGCATCATCGAGATCGTCAATCAGGAGCCAGCGCTGCTGGCCGCCTGCCGTGAGAATTTCCGGACCTATCGCCAGCGCGGCTATGATCCAAAGCGAGTCGAACTCTAAGTACGCCCCATGGACAACTCCAGACCGCCGCAAAAGCCCGCTCACCTGCTCGACGACCTCGAGTCGATCCGCGCCCTGCTCGATGAACACACCAGCAGCGAGCCGCCCCTGCTCACCGAGTCCGTCGACCCGGACAGCATCCCCCTGCTCTCCGAAATCGTCGAACCACCGCCCTTCGAGCTCACCCCGCTGGGCAGCGACCCCGTCGCCCCGCGCCCGGCGCCGGCCGTGCAGTCCACCCCCGCGCCTGCAGCGCGGGTCGAGCAGCCGAGCACCACCCCCATCCAGTCCGCCCTGCAGCGCAGCGCCGAAGCCGCCAGCGCCCAGGAATTCAGCCGCCTGGACACCGAGCTGCGCGCCGCCGCGCAACTCATCCTGCAAGACGTCATCGACGATTTCGTGCCCCAGATAGAAGCCGAGCTCAAGCGCCGCCTCAGCGCACGCCTGACCCGCCTCCTGCCCCAGCCGCCCCGCCGCGGCTGACCGGCGCGCGCCTCGCGCCGCCCCATCGCGCCCCGCGCTTGGGGCTTGTACCCGCAGCCGCTATACTCGGCGGCTTTCCGATCAGTTGCCGACACGGTCCCGCCGCACCATGGACAAGACCTACCAGCCCCACGCCATCGAAACCTCCTGGTACCAGACCTGGGAGAAGAACAACTACTTCGCCCCGCAAGGCTCCGGCGAGTCCTACACCATCATGATCCCGCCGCCGAACGTCACCGGCAGCCTGCACATGGGTCATGGCTTCAACAACGCCATCATGGACGCGCTGATCCGCTTCCGCCGCATGCAGGGTCGCAACACCCTGTGGCAGCCGGGCACCGACCACGCCGGCATCGCCACCCAGATGGTGGTGGAGCGCCAGCTGGCCGCCCAGGGCGTCGATCGCCACGACCTCGGCCGCGAGAAGTTCCTCGACAAGGTCTGGGAATGGAAGGAACAGTCCGGCGGCACCATCACCCGCCAGATCCGCCGCCTCGGCTCCTCCGTCGACTGGTCGCGCGAGCGCTTCACCATGGACGACGGCCTCTCCGAAGCGGTCAAGGAAGCCTTCGTGCGCCTGCACGCGGATGGCCTGATCTACCGTGGCAAGCGCCTGGTCAACTGGGACACCAAATTCCACACCGCCATCTCCGACCTCGAAGTGGAAAGCCACGACGAGAAGGGCCACCTGTGGAACCTGCGCTACCCGCTGGCCGACGGCCTGAAGACCGCCGACGGCAAGGACCACCTGGTGGTCGCCACCACCCGTCCGGAAACCCTGCTCGGCGACAGCGCCGTGGCCGTGCACCCGGAAGACGAGCGCTACAAGGCCCTGATCGGCAAGTTCGTCGAGCTGCCCCTGGTCGGCCGTCGCATCCCCATCATCGCCGATGACTACTGCGACCCCGAGTTCGGCACCGGCTGCGTGAAGATCACCCCGGCCCACGACTTCAACGACTATGAAGTCGGCAAGCGTCACGACCTGCCGCTGATCAACATCTTCGACAAGAACGCCGCCGTGCTCGCCACCGCCCAGGTGTTCCACATCGACGGCAGCGTCAACGGCGAATTCGACGGCAGCCTGCCCGCCGCCTATGCCGGCCTCGACCGCTTCGACGCGCGCAAGCGCATCGTCGCCGACATCGAAGCCCTCGGCCTGCTGGAAAAGATCGACGACCACGCCCTCAAGGTGCCCAAGGGCGACCGTTCCGGCACCGTCATCGAACCCTGGCTGACCGACCAGTGGTACGTCTCCACCAAGCCCCTGGCCGAACCCGCCATCGCCGCTGTGGAAGACGGCCGCATCCAGTTCGTGCCCAAGCAGTACGAAAACATGTACTTCTCCTGGATGCGTGACATCCAGGACTGGTGCATCAGCCGCCAGCTCTGGTGGGGCCACCGCATCCCGGCCTGGTACGACGAAGCCGGCAACGTCTACGTCGGCCGCGACGAAGCCGAAGTCCGCGCCAAGCACAACCTGGGCGACATCGCCCTGCGCCAGGACGACGACGTCCTCGACACCTGGTTCAGCTCGGGCCTGTGGACCTTCTCCACCCTCGGCTGGCCGGAACAGACCGACTTCCTCAAGACCTTCCACCCCACCGACGTGCTGGTCACCGGCTTCGACATCATCTTCTTCTGGGTCGCCCGGATGATCATGCTCACCATGCACCTGGTGAAGAACGACGACGGCAGCGCCCAGGTCCCCTTCAAGACCGTGTACGTCCACGGCCTGGTCCGCGATGGCCAGGGCCAGAAAATGTCCAAGTCCAAGGGCAACGTCCTCGACCCGCTGGACATCGTCGACGGCATCACCCTCGACGCCCTGTTGGAGAAACGCACCAGCGGCATGATGCAGCCCAAGCTGGCCGAGAAGATCGCCAAGCAGACCAAGGTCGAGTTCCCCGAAGGCATCAACAGCTACGGCACCGACGCCCTGCGCTTCACCTTCTGCTCGCTGGCCTCCACCGGCCGCGACATCAAGTTCGACATGGGCCGCGTCGAGGGCTACCGCAACTTCTGCAACAAGCTGTGGAACGCCGCCAACTTCGTCACCGAGAACACCGACGGCCAGGACACCGGCATCAACGGCGAAGCCGTCGAGCTGTCCTCGGTCGACCGCTGGATCATCTCCCAGCTGCAGCGCACCGAAGCCGAAGTCACCCGCCAGCTCGACGCCTTCCGCTTCGACCTCGCCGCCCAGGCCCTCTACGAATTCGTCTGGGACGAGTACTGCTCCTGGTACCTGGAGCTGGTCAAGCCGGTGCTGTGGGACGAAAACGCCCCCATCGAGCGCCAGCGTGGCACCCGCCGCACCCTGGTGCGCGTGCTGGAGGTCATCCTGCGCCTGGCCCACCCGTTCATGCCCTTCATCACCGAAGAGATCTGGCAGCGCATCAAGGCCCAGGCAGGCGTCAGTGGTGACACCCTGATGCTGCAGCCCTGGCCGGTGGCCAACGAAGCCCGTATCGACGCGGCCGCCGAAGACGACATCGAATGGGTCAAGACCCTGATGCTCGGCGTGCGCCAGATCCGGGGCGAGATGAAGATCTCCATGGCCAAGCGCATCGACGTGGTCCTGGCCAACGCCAGCGATGAAGACCTGCGCCGCCTCGCCGACAACGGCCCGCTGCTGAACAAGCTGGCCAAGTTCGAATCGGTCCGCGTCCTCGCTGCCGGCGAAGAAGCCCCCATGTCCGCCACCGCCCTGGTGGGTGACCTGCAGGTGCTGGTGCCCATGGCCGGCCTGATCGACAAGGAAGCCGAGCTGGCCCGCCTGGACAAGGAAATCCAGCGCCTGGACGGCGAAGTGAAGCGCGTCGGCGGCAAGCTCGCCAACGAAGGCTTCGTCGCCAAGGCCCCGGCCGAAGTGCTCGACAAGGAGCGCGCCAAGCTGGCCGAAGCCGAACAGGCCCTGGCCAAGCTGGCCGAGCAGCGCGAGAAGATCGCCAACCTGTAAGCCCACAAGGCCCGCCAATCGGCGGGCCTTGCTCTTTCATAGGGACGTGGAAGACATGCCCATCGAACTGCGCTTCGAATCCACCCTCGCCGTCAGCCCCGGCCAGGCCTGGAGCTGGATCACCGACATCGACCGCCTGCGCGAGGAAATGCGCCCCTGGCTGCGCATGACCGTGCCCGCCGGCATCCGCAACCTCGAAGACCTCGCCTTCCAGCCCGGCGAGCCGCTGTTCACCAGCTACCTCTGGCTGTTCGGCTTTCTGCCGCTGGGCACCTCGCGGCTGACCCTGCGCGAGCTCAACCCCGGCGTCGGCTTCGTCGAAGAATCCCCCATGACCGGCATGCGCCTATGGCGCCACGAACGCCGCCTGGAAGTACAGGGCAGCGGCACCCGGGTGATCGACCGCCTCACCGTCGAGCCACTGTTCGGCGCCCCGCTGGTGCGGCTGTTCCTGCGCCTGTTCTTCGCCAACCGCCACCGCGTGCTGCGCCATCGCGCGCCCTGAACCCGGAGCCCCCATGGAAACCAGCAAGACCAAGACCAGCTTCTACCGCCGCCTCTACGTCGCCTGGCTGATCGACAGCGGCACCGCCGTCAGCGTCCCCGCCCTGATGGACGCCACCGGCATGCCCCGCCGCACTGCCCAGGACACCCTCGCCGCCCTCGCCGACCTGGACATCGACTGCCAGTTCCAGCAGGACGAAGGCGCCCGCAACAACGCCGGCCACTACGTGATCCGCGACTGGGGCGCCATCGACAAGCACTGGATCGCCGCCAACCTGCAACAGATCAAGACCACCCTCGGCTACCCCTGACAGAATCACGTCCGTAGATAGTCGTAGCCCGGGCTTCAGCCCGGGAACCCCCTCCGGGTTGAAATCCGGGCTACGGCGCAACAGCCACACCCCATCCAGGAGCCCCCGCCATGACCCCGCAACTCATCTGGGTACTCGGCCTGCTGCTGGTGGTCGTCACCCTCTTCGTGCGCAACCGCCCGCGCATGGACGCCGTCGCCCTGCTGGCCCTGGTCGCCCTGGCGCTGAGCGGCGTGCTCACCACCGAGCAGGCCCTGGCCGGCTTCAGCGACCCCAGCGTGGTGCTGATCGCCGCGCTCTTCATCATCGGCGACGGCCTGGTGCGCACCGGCATCGCCTACCGCCTGGGCGACTGGCTGGTGGCCCGCGCCGGCAGCAGCGAGACGCGCCTGCTGGTGCTGCTCATGCTCAGCGTCGCCGGGCTCGGCTCGGTGATGAGCTCCACCGGCATCGTCGCCATCTTCATCCCCGTGGTGCTCGGCGTCGCCGCCCGCCTGAAGATCGCCCCGGCGCGGCTGATGATGCCCCTGGCCTTCGCCGGCCTGATCAGCGGCATGCTCACCCTGGTGGCCACGCCGCCGAACATGGTGGTGCACAGCGAACTGCGCCGCGCCGGCTTCGACGGCTTCGGCTTCTTCGGCCCCACCCCCATCGGCCTCGCCGTGCTGGTCCTCGGTGTGCTCTACATGCTCGTCGCCAGCCGCTGGCTCGGCCGCGACAGCCGTGACCAGAACACCGCCGCCCCGCGCCTGACCCTCGCTGACCTGGCCGGCGCCTACCACCTCAGCGAGCGCGAACGGCGCCTGCGGGTGCGCGCCGACTCGCCCCTGGCGCGCCAGGCCCTCAACGAGCTGGAGCTGCGCCGCGAATACGGCATCAACGTCATCGCCGTCGAGCGCCAGCGCAAGTTCCGCACCCTGCTGCTGATGGCCACCGGCAACACCCAGCTGGAGCCCGGCGACGTGCTGCTGGTGGACCTCGCCAGCCCCGCCATCGGCCTGCTCGGCGCCTACCATGCACTGGGCCTGGAGCCCATGCCCCTCAACGCTTCCTACTACAGCTTGCACGCCCACCAGTTGGGCCTGGCCGAAGTCGCCCTGCCGCCGGAATCGGAGCTGCCGGGCAAGACCATCCAGGAACTGGGCTTCCGCAGCCGCCACCGCCTCAACGTCGTCGGCCTGCGCCGCCACGGTCGCCCCCTCGAAGGCGTGCTGGTGGATGAAAAGCTCAAGGGCTCCGACACCCTGCTGGTGGCCGGCGAATGGAAGGACATCCACCGCCTGCAGGCCCAGGGCCGCGACTTCCTGGTGCTCAGCCTGCCCGCCGAGGTGGACGAAGTGGCCCCCACCGCGCACAAGGCGCCCCACGCCCTGCTCAGCCTGGCGGTGATGGTGGTGCTGATGGTCAGCGGCCTGGTGCCCAACGTCATGGCCGCGCTGGTGGGCTGCCTGCTGATGGGCGCGTTCCGCTGCATCGACCTGGACAGCGCCTACCGCGCCATCCACTGGCCCACGCTGATCCTCATCGTCGGCATGCTGCCCTTCGCCCACGCCCTGCAACAGACCGGCGGCATCGGCCTCGCCGTGCAGGGCCTGGTGGCGTTGCTGGGCGATGCCACGCCGCGCCTGGTCGTCGCCGCGCTGTTCGTGCTCACCGCAGTGATCGGCCTGTTCATCTCCAACACCGCCACCGCCGTGCTCATGGCCCCGGTGGCCATCGCCACCGCCCAGCAGCTTGGCGTCTCGCCGCAGCCCTTCGCCATGACCGTGGCCCTGGCCGCCTCGGCCGCCTTCATGACGCCCATCTCCTCACCGGTGAACACCCTGGTGCTCGGCCCCGGCCAGTACCGCTTCGGCGACTTCGTCAAGGTCGGCGTGCCCTTCACCCTGCTGGTGATGGTCGTCACCGTGCTGCTGGTGCCCTGGCTCCTGCCCTTCTGACCGGCCGCCCGACGGCGGCTGGCCAAACCCGGCGGGTTGTGAATAATGCGCGCCTGCCCTTCGTTCCCGGACCTCGCCATGCCCAGCAAACCGCCCAGCAAGACCGCACCGGCCAAGCCGTCCGAAGGGAGCAAGGCGCCGCTGCACCCGCGCAACCGCCACCAGGGCCGCTACGACTTCCCGGCGCTGATCGCAGGCAACCCGGAGCTGGCCGCGTTCGTCATCCTCAACCCCTACGGCAAGCAAAGCATCGACTTCGCCAACCCCGAGGCGGTCAAGGTCTTCAACCGCGCGCTGCTGCAGCAGTTCTACGGCATCCGCCAGTGGGACATCCCCGCCGGCTACCTGTGCCCGCCCATCCCCGGTCGCGCCGACTACCTGCACCATCTGGCCGACCTGCTGGGCGCCGCCCATGACGGCGTGATCCCCAAGGGCCCCGGCCTGCGCGGGCTGGACATCGGCGTCGGGGCCAACTGCATCTACCCGCTGATCGGCCACCATGACTACGGCTGGCGCTTCGTCGGCGCCGACATCGACCCGCAGTCCCTGGACTCCGCCGCCGCCATCCTCACCGCCAACCCGCAATACGGCGACGCCATCGAGCTGCGCCGCCAGGAGCACCCGCAGCACATCTTCCAGGGCCTGCTGCAGGCCGACGAGCGCTTCGACTTCACCCTGTGCAACCCGCCCTTCCACGCCTCCCTGGACGAAGCCCGCAGCGGCAGTCGGCGCAAGTGGAAGAACCTCGGCAAGCAGGACCCGAGCCGCACATTGCCGGTGCTCAACTTCGGCGGCCAGTCCAACGAGCTGCACTGCGAAGGCGGCGAAGCGGCCTTCATCGCGCGCATGGCCGACGAAAGCGCCACCTTCGGCCAGCAGGTGTTCTGGTTCAGCACCCTGGTGTCCAAGGCCGGCAACGTCGCGCCCCTGCAGGACCGTCTCAAGGCCCTCGGCGCCACCGACGTCCGCGTGGTGCACATGGCCCAGGGCCAGAAGCAAAGCCGCTTCGTCGCCTGGACCTACCTGGAAAAGAACCAGCGCCGCGCCTGGCGCAAGGAACGCTGGCCCGCCTGATCCGCTCCTTCCCTGTGGGAGCGAATTCATTCGCGATGCTCTTGTAGGCGTTACCGGCCACACCGACGGTGGACCGATGAAGCGTGGTCCACCCTACGCACGGCTACGCCTCACAAGGCACCTCTCCCGCTGCCTCCGGCTCATGGGTGCGCACCCTGCCCAGCAGCGCGAACACCAGCACCGCCGTCAGTCCGGTCACCGCCGCCAGCACCTGCAGCAGGGTGCGGAACGCCGCGTCATAGCCCGGCAGCAGCGCCGCCCGGTCCACCCCCAGTATCGTCGCGGCCTGGGCCAGGTCGCCCAGGGCCGCATGGCTGGCGGCAGCGACCAATTGCGACGGCGCCACCGCTGAAGCCGGCATGGCCACCAGCATCAGTGCGGCCAGCAACGCGCCGACCAGGGCGATGGCCACGCCGTCGCCGGACACCCGCACGGTGTTGAAGATGCCGGTGGCCATGCCCGCCCGCTCCTTCTCCACCACGCTCACCGCCAGCCCGTCCATCAACCCCCAGGGCAAGCCGATGCCCACGCCCACCAGCAGCATCGGCAGCACCAGTGCCTGCGGCCCGGCCACCAGCGCCTCGCTCATCCACAACAGCCCCAGCGCGTTCAACGCCAGGCCCAGGGCCGACAGCACACCGGCGGTGAACCAGCGCGACAGCCAGGCCGCCAGCATCGGCACCACCAGCAACGGCGCCGACAAGGCGATCATCAGTTGCCCGGTCTGCACGGCGCTGAGGCCATCCACACCGATGAAACGCCCCGGCAGCAGCACGATCAGCACCACGAAGGCGAAGGCGGGCGACGCCCCCAGCAACTGAACACCGGCGAACTGCGCACGACGGAACAGGCCCAGCTCCAGCATCGGCCGTGGGCTGCGCCGCTCGATCACCACGAAGGCCACCAGCAACGCCAGGCTGCCCCACAGCGAACCCTGCACCAGCGGGTGCGACCAGCCGTGCTCCGGCGCCAGCAGCGTGCCGCAGGTGAACAGGGTGAGCATCGCGGTGAAGCTGATCGCCCCCGGCCAATCCAGCCCCTGGGCATTGGGGTCGCGGCTCTCGCGGGCGCAAACAGCCACCAGCAGCGCGCCGGCAATGCCGAACAGCGCCGGCAGCAAGAACACCATGCGCCAGCCCAGGCCGTCGCTCAGCAGGCCGGCCAGCAACGGGCCGAACGCCAGCCCCAGGCCGAAGGTGGTGCCCAACAGGCTGAACACCCGGGTGCGGATCGGGCCATGGAACTCCTGGGCCAGCGCCGCCATGGCCCCGGCGAAGGCGGCGGAACCACCCAGGCCCTGGAGCACGCGCAACAGGTCGAACCACAGCACCGTGGGCGCGAAGGGAATCACCAGGGTCACCGCCGCGAACAGCGCCAGGCCCACCAGCCACACGCGCTTGCGCCCGTGGATGTCGGCCAGGCTGCCGGCCGCCATCATCGCGCTGCCGTAGGCGAGGATGTAGCCATTGGTGATCCAGCTCAGCTCCACCGCCGAACCGCCCAGGGCCTGGCTGATGGCCGGCAGCACCACCGCCGGGCCGGTGAAGCACAGCGGGATCAGCACCGCCGTCAGGCAGGCAGCCAGCAGCAGCCAGCGGCGAGCACCGTCGGAAAGGGATGAATCGGTCATTTCGGAAGCTCCGCAAGGAAAGTCGGAGCAGGTTATGGCGGCGGTAATTACGGAAAAACAGGCTAGTATTCCGCACTTAACGGAAGCCTGAGTCCTCAATCGGAAGCACCATGGAAAGCCTCAACCGCCTCGCCCTCTTCGTCCAGGTCACCGAAAGCCAGAGCTTCGTCGCCGCCGGCCGCGTCCTGGGCATCTCCGCCTCGGCGGTGGGCAAGGGCATCGCCCGCCTGGAGCAGCACCTCGGCGTGCGCCTGTTCCACCGCAACACCCGCAGCATCAACCTCACGGTGGAAGGCACGCTGTTCCTCGAACGCTGCCGGCGCATCCTCGGCGAGCTGGAGGCGGCCGAGCACGAGCTGTCGCAAAACACCCAGGAGCCCAGCGGCCGCCTGCGGGTCAGCCTGCCCCTGGTGCTGGGCCTCTTCCCCGTGGTGCTGCCGGCCTTCATGCGCCGCTACCCCGGCATCGAGCTGGACCTGGATTTCAGCGACCGCCTGGTGGACGTGATCGAGGAAGGCTTCGACGTGGTGGTGCGCAGCGGCATCCCCGAGGACTCGCGCCTGCGCGCCCGCCAGCTCGGCGCCTTCCACCTGCAGCTGGTGGGCTCGCCCGACTACCTGGCCGCCCGGGGTACGCCACGGGTGCCGGCCGACCTGGAGCAGCACGCCTGCCTGCACTACAAGTTCCCCAGCACCGGCAAGCTGCAGAAATGGCCCCTGCGTCTGGACGCGGAGGAAAGCGAACCGCAGCTGCCCACCACCCTGGTGTGCAACCACGCCGACACCCTGATCCGCGTCGCCAGCGAAGGCATGGGCATCACCTGCCTGCCCGACTTCGCCGTGCGCGACGCCCTCGCCAGCGGCCAGCTGCAGGCCGTGCTCGAGGACCGCAACCAGCATTCCGCCCACTTCCGCGCCCTCTGGCCGTGCTACAAGCAGATGCCCGCCAAGCTGCGGGTGTTCGTCGACTTCCTCGCCGAGCACCTGTTCCTCGACCAGAGCCAGGTGTGAACGCAGGCCTCTGCTACCTGTAGGGGCGACTTCAGTCGCCAAGGAGCGCGCAGCGGTCCCATCACAGCATGGGTTTCGCTGCGCTCTACCCATCCTACGAACTACAAACACCTCAGCGCCGAAGTCCGAGTTATGGGACGGCGAAGCGCGGCTCCAGGCGGCTGTAGCCCATGCCCACGCCCTTGTGCACCTTGAGCTGCACCGGGATGCGCTCCTTGAGCGCTTCGACGTGGCTGATCACGCCGATCATCTTGCCGCTGGCATTGAGCGCATCCAGGGCGTCGAGGGCCACTTCCAGGGTTTCGCCGTCGAGGGTGCCGAAGCCCTCGTCGAGGAACAGCGAATCGATGCTGGTCTTGTGGCTGACCAAGTCGGAAAGCGCCAGGGCCAGCGCCAGGCTGACCAGGAAGCTCTCGCCGCCGGACAGGGTGCGGCAGTCCCGGGCGACATCGGCCTGCCAGGTGTCCACCACTTCCAGCTCCAGCTCGCCCAGGGCGCGACGGCGCAGCTGGTAGCGGCCGTGCAGGCGCTCCAGCTGCTGGTTGGCCAGGTGGATCAGGTGATCCAGGGTCAGCCCCTGGGCGAAGCGGCGGTACTTGGCGCCGTCGGCCGAGCCGATCAAGCCGTTGAGGCGCTGCCAGAGGTCGCAGGCGCCTTCCTGGGCGGCGATTTCGGCGAACAGCGCCTGCTGGTTCTGCCGGCGCTGCTCGTCGCCGCTCAGTTGCCCGCGCAGCTCGCCCTGGCGCTGGGCCAGTTCGCGTCGTTGCAGTTGCAGCGCCTGCAGCTGCTCGTCCAGCTCCACCAGGGCCAGCTCGGTCTGTGGCGTCGCCTGCAATTCCGCCAGGCTCTGCCGGGCTGAGGCTTCCAGGGCCTGGGCTTCGGTACAGGCCTTTTCCAGGCGGGCCTTGAGGGCCAGCAACTGGTTGCGTGCGTCCTCGTCCAGCAGCGCGGCGAGGTACTGCGCCTCGTCGGCGAAGGGGCTCTGCGCCAGCGCCTGTTCCCAGGCGGCCCGTTGCCCGTCGAGCGTGGCGCGGGCGGTGTCCTGCCGTTCGGCCAGGGTCTGCTCGCGCCCGATCAGCGCCTGGCTGCGTTCCTGGGCCAGCGCCAGGCGCTGCTCGGCCTGCTCCAGGGCGGCGGCGGGGTTATCCACAGGGGCTAGGGCTTCAACATCGGGCTGCGCCAGCTCGCCCCAACGCTGCTGCCAGCGCGTGGCGGCACCTTCGGCGGTTTGCAGCTCGGCCAGCAGCAGCTGCTCGTCACGCTCCAGGCGCTGCTGCAGGGCCTGGGCATCACGCCAGGTGCGCCACTCGGCGTCGCGCGCGTCCAGCCAACGCTCGTTGTCTTCCGGCAGGGCGTAACCGAGCTCGCCCAAGGCCGCGCCCAGCTCCGACTCCTGGCGAACCTGCTGCGCCTGGAGCTGGCCCAGTTGCTCGGTGTTCTCCGCTTCGCGGCGGCGCAAGGCGCCTTGTTCCTGCACCGCCAGCGCATGCTGCTGCATGGCATCCTGCTGGTGCTTCTGGGCTTGCTCGCGCTGCCCACGGGCGGCGTCCACGGCCTGCTTGAGGCCGTCCAGCTCACCCAGGCTGCGTTGCAGGGCGGCGAGGTCCGCCTGCTGCTGCGCCTGGGCCGCCGCCACCGCCGGGCCATCGACCAGTGGCTGGCCCAGGGCGGTGCAGTGCTGCTGCCACTGCGCCTGCAACTGTTGCAATTCATCCTGCAGGCGCTGCTCGTCCTGCTGGCGCTGGCGCAGGTGCGCGTCCAGCGCGGCCAGCTCGGTGTTCAGGGCCGCCCCCCGTTCGCGCACCTGCTCCTGCTCGGCGCGCTTGGCCTGCAACGCGGCCTGGGTCTCCGAGACATCCAGCGCGCCATAGGCCGCGATGGCCGGGTGTTCGTGGGAACCGCACAGCGGGCAGGCCTCGCCGGGCTGCAAAGCGGCGCGATGGGCCTCCAGCTTGAGGATGCGCTGCTCCTGCTCCAGCAGCTTTTCCTTGTCCTGGATCTGTTGCTTGAGGTCGGTGAACTGCAGGCGCAGGGCGTCTCGCGTCGCGATCTTCTGCGCCTGTGCCTGGCTGTCGGCCTCGATTCCGTCCTGCGCAGCGGCCAGCTGCTGTTCCAGGCGTGTGCGGTTTTCCGCCAGTTGCTGCAGGCGGGCGAGTTGGTGGCCCTGGTCGCTGAGGCGCTGCCAGCGCTCGCGCAGGGCGGTTTCGGAATCACCGGCCAGCAGTGTGGCCAAGGCAGCCTGGCGCAGGGCTTCGGCGGCACGGGCCTGCTCCAGGTGCTGATCGCTTTCCACCAATGCCGCCTGGAAGCCGGCGATGCGCTGCGCCAGCTGCTCGGCGTCCTGCCGTTCCTGCTGCTGGCGGGCTAGCGACTGGGCGATGGCCTGCGCCAGGTGTCGGCGCGCACCGAGCTGTTCCCGCCAGGCGCCCAGGCGCTCGCCCAGCAGGCCGTGTTGCGGGTTGGCCGCCAGCAGCGCCTCAATCTGGCCCCGTTGCTCGGCCAGCCCATCGCGGCGGGCGGCGAGTGCCGCCAGCCGCTGCTGGCTGTAGCCCCGCGCCTGCCACAGGCCATCGGCCACCTCGCGGGCGGCCTGGGCCTTCTGTTCACGCACCTGGGCCAGGGCCTCGGCCGCTTCGGTAGCGGCCTGCCCGGCGCGCTGCCAGTCACGGTGCGGCGGGCGCAGGCGCTCGGCCGGCTCGCTCTCGGCCAGGCGCTGCAGTTGCGGCCCGGCCTGCTCCAGCGCCTGCCGGGCGTCCTGCCCCTGCTGCACCGCGGCGAGCTGGCGCGCCTCGGCGCCAGCCAGGGCCTCACGCCACTGGCGCTGGCGCTGCAGGCTCTCCTGCTGGCCGTGCAGGCTGCTTTCACGGCCATTGAGTTCGGCGAGTTCGTTTTGCAGTTGCTGGCGCTGCTCCGCGTTGAGCAGCTCCACGCCCTCAGCCCGTGCACGCAGCTGGCCCAGGCTGGCCTCGGCCTCCCGGGTGCGCTGGTAGACGCGCTCGGAGATCAGCCCGTACACCTCGGTGCCGGTCAGCTCCTCCAGCAGCTCGGCACGCTGATTGGCGCTGGCTTCGAGGAAGGCGGCGAACCCGCCCTGGGCCAGCAGCATGGATTTGGTGAAGCGCTCGAAATCCAGCCCGGTGAGGCTTTCGGTCTGCTTGAGCTTGTCGTTGATCTTGTCGGTGAGAATCTCGCCGTCGGTGATGCGCGCCAGCTCCACCTTGGGCGCCTGCAGGCCGCCATCGACCTTGTCGCGGGCGCGGCGCTGGCTCCAGAAGGCACGGTAGCCCACGCCCTTCACCTCGAATTCCACCTCGGCCAGGCAGTCGGCGGTGTGGCGGGTCATCAGCTCGTTGACCGTGGCCGAGACGCTGCTCATGCGCGGGGTGCGGTGGTAGAGGGCCAGGCAGATGGCGTCCAGCAGCGTGGTCTTGCCGGCACCGGTTGGGCCGGTGATGGCGAACAGGCCGTTGCCGGCGAAGGGCTCGCCGGTGAAGTCGATCTTCCACTCGCCCTTGAGGGAGTTGAGGTTCTTCAGGCGCAGGCTGAGGATTTTCATGCAGAAGCCGCCGGGGGATGGGAGCGGCATTCTGGCATTCTCCGCCCGCCCGTGCAGGTCCGGCGGCGATAGCGGCGATCTGCCCCGGCCTCAGCTGCGCTCGCTGCGGACCTCTTCCAGCACGCCACGGTGCAGGTCCCGCAGGCGCCGAGCCTGGTCCTCGTCCAGTTGCTCCAGCTCCAGGCGGCGCGCGAACACGTCCTCGGCACTCAGTTCGTCCAGGGTCTCCCGGGCCTCCCCCACCAGGCCGGGCGCGAGGCCGGCGCGTTCGCGGCGCAGGCGCAGCACCTCCACCGGCAAGCCTTCGCACAGGGCGGCGACGCGGCCCTGCAGGTCGCTCAGGTAATCGTCGGTGCCCACCTGCACTTCCAGCCATACGGGGCGCTCGGGCGTGCCCCGGCGGGCCTGCTCGGCAATGGCGCCGCCCAGTTCGCCCAGGGAGCCACGCACGCTGGCCAGGGGCTGGAAACAGGGCACCGGCAAGGGCGTGACGCTGCGCACGCCCTCCCCGTCCAGCTCCACCAGCAGCACTTCCTTGGCCTGGCCGGCTTCGTCGAAGGACAACGGGATGGGCGAGCCGCTGTAGCGGATGTGCTCCAGGCCGCCGACCTTCTGCGGCCTGTGGATATGTCCGAGGGCGATGTAGGCGGCAGGCGGGAAGGCGCTGGTGGGGAAGGCCTCCAGCGCGCCGACATAGATTTCCCGCACCGACTCGCTGGCACTGGCGCCGACCGTGGTCAGGTGGCCGGTGGCGATAATCGGCAGCCCGCCCCCCAGTTCGTCCCGGCGCCGCTCGGCCAGTTCGAACAGCTGCGCGTAATGGGCCTGGATGGCCTGCTGCAGGGACAGCTGCTTGTCCGCCGCGCTCTGCCCGGCCTGGCTCTGCAGCACGTCACGGGCGCGCACGAAGGGGATGGCACAGAGCACCGCGCCCGGCGCGCCATCAGGGCCGCGCAGCACCAGCACCTGCTCTTGCGGGTCGGCGGCGACACCCGGCACCACGCGGGTGCCCAGGGCCGCCAGCAGGCCCTGGCTCTCGCCGAGCATGGCGGGCGAATCATGGTTGCCACCCAGCACCACCAGTTGCGCACCGGCGTCGCGCAGCTCGATGACGAAGCGGTTGTACTGCTCGCGGGCGTAGCTCGGCGGCGCACCGGTGTCGAACACATCGCCCGCCACCAGCACCGCGTCCACCCGGTGTTCCTGCACCCGCTCCAGCAGCCAGGCGCAGAAGGCCTGGTGTTCGGCCTGGCGGGTCTTACCCATGAAGTGCTGGCCGAGATGCCAGTCGGAGCTGTGCAGGATGCGCATGGGGGTCTGTCACTTGTCGCGGGGAACGGGAAGGCGGCCACCTTGTCATTTACCGGCACCGGGAGGCAACCGCCGCTGCGCCAGTGGCTATCCTTCCCCTCAACTCCAAGCCCCAAGGATTCCCATGCCAAGGTTCCTGAAAGACCTGAAGATCATGCTGCTGGCCAACCTCTGGACCGTGCCAGTGGTCGCCGCGCTGGTGGGCGCGGTGTTCTATTTCGTCGCCCCGCCGCCGCCCATGCACGCCACCCTGGCCACCGGCGGCGCCAATGGCGGCTATGCCCTGTTCGGCGAAAAGCTCAAGGAGGAACTGGCGCGCCAGGGCTTCACCCTGGAGCTGGTGCCCAGCACCGGCTCCCTGGACAACCTCGGCAAGCTGCAACGCGGCGAGGTGCAGATGGCCCTGGTGCAGAGCGGCCAGGAGCTGACCCTGGAGCCGCGCGAACGCAACCGCCTGCATGGGCTCGGGGTGATGTACCAGGAGCCGCTGTGGCTGTTCAAACGCAAGGACGTGGACATCGACAGCATGGGCGACCTGCTGCAGTTGCGGGTGGCCATCGGCACGCCCAACAGCGGCACCCGTGCCATCGCTGCGGCCCTGCTGCAGGCCAACCAGATCGGCCCGGAACAGTACCCGCAGAACTGGCAGGCATTCAGCGGCACGCGGGGTGCCGATGCGCTGATCGCCGGCGAGCTGGATGCCGCTTTCTTCGTCGGCCCGGCGGAGAACGCCGTGGTGCAGCGCCTGGCCACGCGCAGCGAGCTGGACCTGGTCAGCCTGCGCCGCAGCGCCGCCTACCGTGCGCGCCTGCCCTACCTGACCAAGCTCGACGTGGGTGAAGGCCTGCTCAACCTCGCCAGCAACAGCCCCTCGCGGGACATCCTCACCCTGGGCCCGGTGGCGACCCTGGTGGCCAACGACGAATTCCACCCCTCACTGACGCCGCTGATCCTCGAAGCCGCCCGCGAGGTGATGAAGAATGGCAGCCTGCTCGACCCCGCCGGGCGCTACCCCGCCGCCCAACCGATGACCCTGTCGACGCTGGACGAGGCCGCCTACTACTACAAGAACGGCCTGCCGATCCTGCAGCGCTACCTGCCCTTCCGCATCGCCTCCCTGGCCGACCGCTACATCATCCTGCTGATCCCGCTGCTGGTGGTGATGTTCCCGCTGTTCAAGGCGGTGGGCCCGGTGTACCGCTGGCGCATCCGTGCGCGCATCTACCGCTGGTACAAGTACCTGCGCGAGATCGACCGCAAGCTGGACGCCGGCACCCTGCGCGCGGAGCTGGACGGCGAGATCGGCAAGCTGGAGCAACTGGAGGACCAGTTGGCCAAGGTGGACGTGCCGCTCTCCTACTCCAACGAGCTGTATGAGCTGCACGTGCACCTGCGCTACGTGATCGAGCGGCTCCAGGCGCTGAAGGCCAGGAGCCGCGAAGAGGAGGCCTGAACGGGCCTCAGAAGCGCAGTTGCAGGTAGCGCAGCGGCACCAGCCAGCGCGGCGTCGCCGGGCCGAAGGCCAGGGCCTTGGCCAGGTGCCGACGCAGGCGCCAGTAGGAACCGTGCTCGCTGCCCTTGGCCACCGCGCGGGCGGTGCGGAAGTGCGCCACCGCGACCTGGCTGTTGCCGGCGTGAAGCGCAGCGGCGACGCCCTCCAGCAGGTGCTGCATGCAACGGAAGAAGGGCCGCGGCTCCGCCCCCTGCAAGCGCTCCAGCCAGGCATCCAGGGCCGCAATGTCTCCAGCCATGGCGGCATCGAAGCCCAGCCAGACCATGGCATCGTGGTTCTGCGGGTCGCGCTCCAGGGACAGCCGCGACACCGCCGCCGCGCGCGCATCCAGCTTGCGCGCACGCATGCCCAGCGCCAGGTTGTCCAGGCCCCAGGCCGGCGCCTCCGGGTGCTGCTCCCAGTCGGCGAGCCAGTCGAACATCATTTCGTAGCGATCCTGGTTGACCATCGCGTAGCTGGCCATGCCCCAGATCACGCCATCGCTGCGGATCGTCTCGCGACAGGCTTCGAGGGCATCCACCAGCAGCCGGTTGGCGTTCTTGCGGTTGGCCAGCAGCTCCAGCATGGCGTGCTTGCCGGCGTGCTGCGGGTCGTTTTCCAGCAGGCGCAGGAAGCCCTTCCACAGTGAACCGGGCATCCAGCGGGCATCCTCGCGGCGCAACCATTGCAGCGCGGCGCCATGGTGCAGGGAGCCATCGGCGACACCGGCGTCGAGGGTTTCCTGCAGGTCCTTGTCCTGCTCGGGCCGCTCGAGGATCTTCAGCACCTCGCCCCAGGCGTCGATGCAACCATGGTCGCGACACAGGGGTTCCAGCACCCGGCGCTTGAGCGCCTGATCGCCGCGGGGCACGGCGAAACGCAGGGCGCGGATCAGCACCGCGGGCTGGCTCGATGCCTCCAGCAACCGCTCCAGCACTGCGCGCGTGGCCTCCCCCGTACCGTGCTTGAGCAGCAGGTCGAACTCGTGGAGGCCGGCGAAGGTGTAGCAGGCGTCCAACTGGTAGGCTCGGCTGAAGGACGGCAGCGCCTCTTCGCCCTTGCCGTCGAGCCACAGCGCGTGGCCGAGGAAACCGTGGGCGATGGCCTGGCGGGGTTCCAGGCGCACCATCTCCCGGGCCGACTCCACGTAGGCGGCGTATTCGCCGGCGTCGTCCTGCCAGTCGGCCAGGGTGCGCCACCCTTCGAAGAAGGCCGGTTGGCGCTCCAGCAACTGGCGCATCTCGGCCATGGCGCTGGGCAGGTCCTGCTCCTGGCGGGTGGCGCGGGGCCCGAACAGCGCCAGTTCGGGGGGCGTTCCGCCACCCCAGCAGGGGGCCGCCAGCAGCTGGCGCAATTCGTCGTAGCGCTGGGCTTCCAGCAGCCCCTCGGCCAGCTGGGTGTTGGCGCTGCGGTGGCGCGGGTTCAGCTCCAGGGCACGGCGCAGGGCCGGCTCCTTCGCCTCGAAGCCTTCCTCCTGTTCGGCCAGGGCCAGCCAGGCATCCGGGTCGCCGGCGCGCAGGCGCGTCAGCTCGCGGGCCAGTTCCAGGGGGCGCCCGGGCGTTTCCAGGGCAGCGCTGTAGCGGCGTAGCTGATTCCAGACCCAGCCGTTGCCGGGCTCCTCGCGCAGCACCTTCTCCGCCTCGAGGGCGCCTTCGGCGGGGTTGTCGCGCTCGCCCAGCACATAGCCCAGGTAGGCACGCAGTTCGGTGTTGTCGGGGGTGCGGGCGAGCACGCTGCGCAGCAGGCTTTCGGCCTCCTCCAGGTCTGTGCCCTCGTCCAGCAGGCTTTCGACGTAGAGGCGCACGCTGCGCGTCCACAGCGGGTTGATGCGGAAGCTCCCGCGCAGGGTCTCGCGGCACTCGGCGTACTGCTTCTGGCTGCTCTGCAGCTGGGCCCGCTCCAGGGCCAGGCGCGGCATCAGCGGGAAGCGTTCGATGGCCGACTGCAGCAGGGTCTCGGCCTGCTCCACCTGCCCCATCTCGGCCTGCTGGGCGGCGACCACCACCCACAGCTGCCAGAGGTCGGGGCGCTGTTGCAGGGCTTCGCTCAACTGCTCCAGCAACACCTGCGGTTCCAGCAGCCTGCGCGCCTGGTCCGGGTAGGCGAGCCAGCCGTCGCCAAAGGTCACCTGGGCCACCAGTTGGCGATGGATGAAGTCGAGGCTGTCCAGGGCTTCGGCCTGGTCGGTGCAGGTTTCCAGCAGCATGTTGCCGGCGTAATCGTTATCGGCAGAGCGCTCCAGCGCCTCGCGGAAGGCCTCACGGGCGGCCTCGCGCTGGCCAGCCTGGAGCTGCACGAAGCCCCGGGTGGAATAGCTGCTGGAGCTGCGCGGGTCGGTGCGCCGGGCCCGCTCGCAGAATTCGAGGGCTTCCTCATGGCGACCCAGGCGCGCCAGGGTCACCGCCAGCTCGCGGATCGCCCAGGCGTATTCCGGGTGGCTCGCCAGCAGCCGGCGCAGGGCCGCTTCGGCATCCTCCAGGGAGTGGCGCTGGGCGCGCTCCACCGCCAACTCGGCGATGCCGCAGTGATGGGGGAAGCGCTCGGCCAGTGCGGTGACGTACGCGTCCACCGCCTCTTCACCGGCGCTCTGGCGCAGCAGCTGCACCTGCATGCGGTGCAGGCTCATGTTCAGCGGGTCCAGCTCCACCGCTTCGCGGCACCAGGCCAGGGCGCGCTGCGGGTCGCCATCGCTGCGCTGGCTGTGCAGCACGGCGGCGCGCAGCCAGGTGCCGCGACGGCTCACCGGTTCGGCGCGGCGCAGCATCGCCTCGTTCAGTTCCAGCTCGCCATGGCGGCCGTAGAAGTCGGCAAGGTTGAGCAGCAGGGCCGGGTCCTGGGGGCGGCGTTCCACGGCCTGCTCGAGAATCTGCCGGCATTGCAGCGGGTCGGAGAGTTCCTCGATGAACTCGCACAGGGTCAGGGTCGGGCCGGCGGCCAGGGCGCCGAGGCGTGCCTGGCGCTGGCGCAGGAATTCCAGCCCCGCCTCGGTGCGGCCCAGGCAGCGCAGGGCGCGGAAGTACTGGCTGCTATAGCCCTCGTTGGTGTCGTGCAGGCAGGCGGCGATGCGGTACAGCTCGCAGGCCTGCTCGCGGCTGCCTTCGTTCCAGCGCAGGCTGGCCAGCTCGTTCCACGCCTGGGCATGCCCCGGGGCCTGGCGCAGGGCACGGCCCAGCAGCTGCCGCGCGGTTTCCAGCTGGCTGCCGTCCTCCACCAGCAGGCCGGTGTAGCGCACCAGGATGCCGGCATCGCTCCAGCGCCCCTGGCAATGGCCGGCGAGCCAGTCCAATTGCTGCTCGCGGGCATGCAACTGGGCCAGGGAGGTGGACTTGGAGAGGATCAGGTTGGCGTCATCGGGGAAGCGTTCGAGCAACGCTTCGGTGGCCTCCAGCACCTGGGCCTCGCGGCCGTCGTACCAGCCCAGGGCGCGCTGGCCCTGGAGGGTCAGGCGGTGTTCGGGCGCGTGCTCGCGCAGGGCCTCGAAGGCGGCCAGGGCGGCTTCGCGGTCGTGCACTTCCAGGGCGCTGACCAGGCGGTAGTAGAGGTCCCAGGTCGCATGCTCCGGCAGCTCCAGGCCGTCCAGGCGATGGGCTTCCTCGGGCGGCAGCAGGAGCAGGCCACGGGGCCCGGACGCGCGCTGGGTCTCGTACAGGCCCTCGGCGATGCTCTCGCCGAACTGCGCCTGGCCGGGGTCGCGGATGAGCACGGTGCCACGGGGCTCGTCATAGCCCACCACCGCCTGCAGGTGGCCGCTGCCGGTGTATTGCAGCGACAGGGTGAAGGGCAGGCCACGGTCGATCAGCGCGCGGCTGGTGGCCCAGTCCACGGTGAACTCGCGCACCAGCCAGCCATTGCGCTCGGCCCAGGCACGCTCGGCCTGGTAGGACGTGCCGTCGTAGCAGATCTCCTCGGCCACCTCCAGGTGCGCCACCGGGCGACCCCAGTAGGTGGACAGCGCGGTCAGAGTGGCGGGGACGCAGGTCATGTGGTGCTGGCGGATGAAGGTCACCGGCAGCAGCACGCGGCCGCCCTTGGGCTCGGCCAGGCGCTCGGCGACCAGGGTGTAGAAGGGGCTCTGGGATTCCTGGGCCAGCGTCCGGCCCTGCTCGTGGTCACCGCGCAGGCAGGCGATGTCGCAGCGACGGCCGGCGTACCAGCCGCGCATGCCTTTCTCCAACAGCAGCGCCAGCGCCAGGGAGCGCTCGATCAGGCGCTCGGCCTCATCCAGTTCGCCCCGCTCGATCAGCAGGTCGATCAATTGCGCGCAGAGCCCGGCGCTCTCCATCCGCTGGGTACCGTCCAGCAGGCGTGCACGGGCGGCGTCTTCGCGCCCCAGCTGCAGTTCGAGCTGGGCGGCCTGCAGGGTCGCGGAGCGGAAGCCGGGCAGCATCGCCAGGGCGCGCTCGCAGAGGTCCAGCGCGTCGGCATAGCGGTCTTCCTGCTCCAGGCTGTAGGAGCGCTCCACCAGCAGCCAGGGGTCGGTGGTGCCCAGTTGCATGGCCGCATCGTGCAGTTCGGCGCTGCGGCCGAAGTCCCGCAGCAACGCCCGCAGGTACCCCTGGAACGACAGCCACTCGGCGCGCAGCCCGGGCTCTTCGGGCAGCCAGTCGGCGAAGCGCTGGAGGAATTCCCAGGCGCGGTACTGGCCACGGCGGGCGAGCAGGAAGCGGGCATAGCGCAGGCGCGACTCGGCGGCCTCCGGGTAGCGGCGGTAGCCGAGCCAGGCCAGGGCATCCCCCAGGCGCGGGGCCCCCAGTTGCCCGGCGAGGCGCGAGGCCAGCGCCATGGCGGCCGCTCCGCGCCAGTGGCGGTAGTCGCCGAACTCGGCGGCCCGGGCATGGGCCTGGAGGAACAGGCCGCGATCGGCCAGGGCTTCGAGGGAAAGGATCAACTCGGCATCGAGCGCATGGGAGGGCGTATCGAGGATCAGGCCGGACATCGGAACCATCCTTGGTCATTGCAGCGGAAATGGCGTCACTTTAGGGAGACACTGACTCGGCAACAAGCGATCGGGTCACAAGGCCCCTCATCCCGGCCGAGGCTGAGGTAAACTCTGCGGCCTATCGGGCGAGCCACCGGCGCGCCCTTATCCACAGCTTCACAGGTACGCCCATGCCGATCCGCCACTGCATCGTCCACCTCATCGACAAGAAGCCCGATGGCAGCGCCGCCGTGCTCCACGCACGCGACAGCGAGCTGGGCGAATCCAAGGCCATCGAAAACCTGCTGGCCGACCTCAACGAAAGCTACAACGCCAAGCAAGGCAAGGCCTGGGGCCTGTTCCACGAGGAATCCGGCGCCTACCCGTTCAGCGGTTGGCTGAAGGAATACATGGAAGGCGGCCGCGACTTCACCGCCTTCAGCCGCGAGGCCGTGGCGCACCTGCAGAAGCTGATGGAAGAGTCCAACCTCTCCACCGGCGGCCACGTGCTCTTCGCCCATTACCAGCAGGGCATGACCGACTACCTGGCCATCGCCCTGCTGCACCACAGCGAAGGCGTCACCGTCACCGACGCGCTGGACCTGGCGCCGGCCCGCCACCTGGACCTGGGCCAGCTGCACCTGGCGGCGCGCATCAACATCTCCGAGTGGCGCAACAACGCCCAGTCGAAGCAGTACATCTCCTTCATCAAGGGCAAGAACGGCAAGAAGGTTTCGGATTACTTCCGTGACTTCATCGGCTGCCAGGAAGGCGTAGACGCGCCGAGCGAGACCCGCACCCTGCTCAAGGCCTTCAGCGACTTCGTCGAGCACGAGGACTTCGCCGAGGAACAGGCCCGCGAGAAGACCAAGACCCTGGTGGACTACGCCAGCACCCAGGCCAAGCTGGGCGAGCCGATCACCCTGCAGGAGCTGTCCGGGCTGATCGACGAAGACCGCCCCGTGCCTTCTACGAACACATCCGCAACAAGGATTACGGCCTGTCGCCGGAAATCCCGCCGGACAAGCGCACCCTCAGCCAGTTCCAGCGCTTCACCGGCCGCGCCGAGGGCCTGTCCATCAGCTTCGAGGCTCACCTGCTGGGCTCGAAGATCGAATACGACGAAGGCCGCGACATGCTGATCATCCGCCAGGTCCCGACCCAGCTGAAGGACCAGCTCAAGCGCCGCAAGGACTGAGCGAAGGTGCAAACGAAAAAGCCCGGCTAAATGCCGGGCTTTTTTGTGCGCCTGCGGATCAGCGTGCTTCGATGCGGAAGCCCACACGGGGGAAGTGCACATGCACCACGCCGGCGCGCTCGTCCTCGCGACGCAGGATCAGCTCCTCGCGGCCGGCGAATACCAGCTCGCCTTCCACCGGGTCGACGCCATAGTCGGTGGCGGCGATGGCCACCTTCTGCCCGGCGGTGAAGCCGTTGATGTCGAAGAAGGGCTCATCCGGCAGCGCCGCGGGTTCGGCGGCGCGGGCGATCTCGATGGCGTCGGCGGCGCTCAGCTCGCTGGAGGCGCCATGGCCGAAGCCGAGCACACGGCCCAGCCAGGCGGCGACCGCCGGGTAGTCGTCCACCAGCGGCGCGGTGACCGGGGTGGCCTTGAGGAACCACAGGCAATGGGCCAGGGAGAAGTCGGCCATGCTCGGCTCGCCGAAGAGGAAGTCACCCTCCTCGCGGCCCAACTGCTGCTCCAGGCGGGCCATGAAGGTCGGCCAGTTGTGCTTGGCCACCTCGGCCGGCAGGCGCGCGGCGGTGCCGCCGCTGAACAGCCCGGCACGGTCGGCGATAAAGGCCTTGATCGCCTCCGGCGGCAGCTTGCCGAAGCGCACGGCGATGGATTCGGGCTGGAACACCAGGCTCACCGCGTGCTGGAAGATCACCGAATCCACCCAGTGGCAGAAGCTCGCCACGTTGAATTCCTGGCCCGCCGGGATCAACGCCGGCACGGCCTTCTCCGCCTCCAGGCGGCGGGCGATCAGCGCGGTGTCGCAGTAGATGTCGGCGCCGATCTGCAGCACCGGGGTCTTGCGGTAGCCGCCGGTGAGGGGCATCAGGTCTGGCTTGGGCATCAGCGGCGGAATGTGCACCGAACGCCAGGACAGCTGCTTGAAGCCCAGCAGCAGGCGCGCCTTCTCGGCGAAGGGGGATGTGGGGTAGTGGTGCAGGATCAACTCGTGCATGGCGGGCTCCGTATCGTTCTTGTTCAGGCTGGGCAGCTTAGCCGCCCTGGGGTTCAGGGCCTATCCGCTGGCGCTGATGGCGTGCCATCAGCCGCAGCTATTTAGTAGCGCCAGGCCAGCGTCTGGGCCGGGCTGGAATGGAAGCAGCGCGCCCAGGCTCGGCCACCGTCAACCGGCATCCGAAAGCTCGCGCAACGCGGCAGTGGCGAGAAAGCCGGACCGTGAGGCGTAGCGGGCGTCCTTACTCACACGCTCATCGATCCGCTGCAGAAGATTCTCCGGCAGGGTGGCATTGAAGCGTACGGCCTTGCCTAGGTAGGGCGTCACGTCGAACTCGACCACCGCCCACACGCCGCCGGCAAAGTCGGGATTACCAATATGGAAGTCAATCTGCTGCGCTTGAGGCAGTGCCTCGCCATCCGCCACCAGGCCTTCGAAGTGAAGGGCAAGCGCCTCCTTCACGTTCTCCAGGGCTTCCGCCACGGTAGCGCCCGCAGAGAAACAACCCGGCACGTCCGGCACGGTTACGCCGTAGTCAGAGTCAGGGTCCTTATGCAGAACGAGGGGGAATTTCATGGTGTTTACACTCCGTGTGTTGCGAAGCGATGGCCTCAGAGAAGGCCGGCTTGTTTCAGGATGCTGCGTACCGTCCCTATGGGTAGATCACTCTTGGGGTGTGGGACCATGACCCGTCCCGGTTTATTCGGTGCTTGAACGGATGGTGACTGCCTTTCACCTCCACCTCGTACCAGCCATCCACCTTGATCTTCTCTATCACCTCACGACTGCGCATCGTGGCCTCCCTACGCGCATAGTGTGTACCGTACACACCAAATATGGGGCGCGCAATGAAAACACACAGGATACGAACGAATCCGTGGCTGTGATTTCGTCCCCGTAGCCGATACCGCCACGGGCCAGCGGCGGCGCTGGCCTGCCCCGGGCTCAGGGCCTATCCGCTGGCGCTGATGGTGCAGCGATGTACGCCTTGGCCAGCGCTTCCTTGGCGGCCTTGCGCAGGTTCTTGATGGCGCGCTCGCGGCGCAGGGCGTCGCCCTTGCCCGGGCACTCTTCGATATAGACCAGCGCCTGGGCCGGGCTGGAATGGAAGAAGCGCGCGCCCTTGCCGCTCTGGTGCTGGGCGAAGCGGCGTTGCGGGTCGTCGCTGATGCCGCAGTAGAGCGCGCCGTTGGCGGCCCGCACCAGGTAGACGAACCAGGGCCGTGGTGGTGGAACCTCGCTCATGCCCAGGCCACCTCGCGCATGCGCTGGCAATAATCAACCAGGTGCGGGTACTCGCGGGCGAGGCGGTTGAGCGGGGTTTCCAGGGTGCACTGCACCAGATTGGCCAGCAGCCCGTAGGCGGAGGCATCGGCGCTGCAGGGGCGCTCGCCGCCGAAGAAGGCATTCGTGCCGAGCAGGTCGGTGAGGCCTTGCAAGTCCTCGCGGGCGAACACCAGCAGGTCTTCGCGATCGTGACGGCCAAGGCCCTGGGCCAGCAGGTCACGGCGGACCTTGCGTCGCACCAGCGCCGGGATCAGGCGCTGGGCCACGGGCCCGAGGTTGCCGAAGAAGGCCTGGCGGGTCTGCTGCCAGCCCTCCTCCTCCAGCCAGCGGAAGTACACCAGCAGCCAATAGAGGTGCTCGTCGCAGACGCGGGTGACGGCCAGGGCGCGTCCACGGCCGGCCTCGTCGAGGTGGTCGTCCAGGGAGAGTTGTAGGCGCTCGGTGAGCACCCGCTGGATGATCGCGGTATCGGCGATCAGCTCGCCGTCGAAGTCGATGTAGGGCAGCTTGCCCTTGGGGCCGCGCCGAGGGTCCATCAGGGTTTGCGCCTGGTACTGCACGCGCGCCAGGCGCAGGAAGGTCTCCAGCTTGAGGCAGAAGGGGCTGGCGTTGGGCACATCGAACCCGGCGGGAAACTGGAACAGCCTGATCATGATGGATACCGGCAAGAGATTCGCCGGCGAGCTTAGGCAATATTGCGCGGCGCAGCCACCCGCCGATGATCGGGCCGCGCCCCGTCCACTTCAGCGTTGGGCGCGGAACGCCGCCAGGCCCCGGGCCGCCTGCTGGCGGATGGCGTTCTGCACCGGCGGCAGCCAGCCCAGCAGCAGGCCCTTGGCGCCCAGCGCCTGGCGGGCCCAGCGCCACAGGTCGAAGCTGTCGCGGTGCTCGACGATCAGGCCGTTCTCGAAGCGGAAGCGCGCCTCGATGCGGTTGACCACGGTGCGCCCGGTCTGGCTGAACAGGTAGGTGGCGACCCAGCGCGCGCGGCCTTCATGCTCATCGGCCTCGACGCCGTCGAAGGTCAGGGAAAAGGCCTGGGCACGGCTGGCCAGCATGCGCCACATGTCCGCCGCCTCGGTACCGCGCAGGTCGGTGAACACCGGGTCGGCGAAGCGCACGTCGGCGGCGTAGCAGCCGGCCATGGTCTCGGCGTCCAGAACCTGGAAGGCGCGATAGAAGCGTTCGATGAGGGCAGCGTTGGGATGGCTCATGGCGATGCTCGTGGCGATTGGGATGAGGAGAGTATCGACGGCTTTCCGCCCGGCGGCGATTGGCTGCATCGCCATCTTTGTGGCAATAATCGCCACCTTCCTGTTCGAGACACCGCCGATGATCCGCATCGCCCTGCTGGTCTGCCCGCAAACGGTCTGCTCCAGCCTGGCCATGGCCGACGACGCCTTCCGCCTGGCCAACACCCTGGCGGGCGAGGCGCTGTTCGAGGTGCTGCGGGTCAGCCGCGACGGCCAGCCGGTGGACCTGGGCATGGCCAGCATCCGCGTCGACGGCGACCTGGCCCTGGCCGCCGAGGCACAACTGGTGATGCTGCCGGCCACCGGCAGCGCGGTGGAGCGCAGCATCAAGGGCAATCCCGACCTCTTGCACTGGCTGGCACGGCGCCCGGCCACCCAGCAGGTGGCCAGCCTGTGCAGCAGCGCCTTCCTCCTCGGCGCCGCCGGCCTGCTCGACGGCCGCCGCGCCACCACCCACTGGGCGCTGGCCGGTGCCTTCCGCCAGCGCTTCCCCCAGGTGCGCCTGCAACCCGATGAGCTGCTCACCGAGGACGGCAACCTGTTCTGCTCCGGTGGCGCCCAGGCCGGGCTCGACCTGTGCCTGCACCTGATCGCCTGGCACGGCGGCGACTGGCTGGCGCAGCGGGTGGCCGGTGCCCTGGTGTTCGACCGTGAGCGCGGCCGCCAGTCACGCTTCACCCCGCTGCTGCCGGACGTGCCGGGAGACGCCCAGCTCGGCCCGCTGCTGGCCTGGATGCAGCGCCACCACGCCGAGCCCATCGATCTCAAGGGCCTGGCCGAACGCGCCCACTGTTCGACCCGCACCCTGCTGCGGCGCTTCCGCACCGCCACCGGCCTGACCCCGAACGACTACGTGCAACGCTTGCGCATCGCCGCCGCCCAATCCGCCCTGCGCAACCCCTCCCGCTCCCTGGAGCAGGTGGCGCAGCAGGTGGGCTACAGCGACCGCGCCACCTTCGCCAAGCTGTTCAAGCAGCTCTGCGGCGAAACACCCGGAGCCTTCCGCCGGCGCCTGCGGGAACAGGCGTGATCCGCGTTATGCCCTTGTAGTCCGTGCTTCAGCGCGGGAGCGGAGTGGCCGGCATTCCCGGACTGAAGTCCGGGCTACGGGCTGCAGCCTCCACTGCGAAAAGTGACTCGCCCGGGGGGCGAAACCAGAAGGCCCAGCAAAGCTCGAGAATCAGCTGAGCTCGAATTTTCCAACGACACCTATTGCTTACATCGCCCTTGAAATCCCCCGTCGGAAATGAAAAAGGGGCCCGAAGGCCCCTTTCCGTATCACGCTGGCGATCAGTGCAGGATCTGCCCGAGGAACAGCTTGGTGCGCTCGTTCTGCGGGTTGTCGAAGAAGGCGTTGGGTTCGTTCTGTTCGACGATCTCGCCCTTGTCCATGAAGATCACCCGGTCCGCCACGGTACGGGCGAAGCCCATCTCGTGGGTCACGCAGAGCATGGTCATGCCGTCCTGGGCCAGGCCGACCATGGTGTCGAGCACTTCCTTCACCATCTCGGGGTCGAGGGCGGAGGTGGGTTCGTCGAACAGCATGATCTTCGGTTTCATGCACAGGGCACGGGCGATGGCCACGCGCTGCTGCTGGCCACCGGAGAGCTGGCCGGGGAACTTGTTGGCCTGCTCGGGGATGCGCACGCGCTCCAGGTAGTGCATGGCGATTTCCTCGGCCTTGCGCTTGGGCAGCTTGCGCACCCACATAGGTGCCAGGGTGCAGTTCTGCAGCACGGTGAGGTGTGGGAACAGGTTGAAGTGCTGGAACACCATGCCCACCTCGCGGCGGATCGCCTCGATCTGCTTGAGGTCGTTGGTCAGCTCGGTGCCGTCGACGATGATCCGCCCCTGCTGGTGTTCCTCCAGGCGGTTGATGCAGCGGATGGTGGTCGACTTGCCGGAACCGGACGGGCCGCAAAGCACGATGCGCTCGCCCTGCCTGACGTTCAGGTTGATGTCCTTGAGCACGTGGAACTGCCCGTACCACTTGTTCACGCCCTGCAGCTGGATGATCGGCGCAGCGGCGTCTTTCTGGATGGCTTCACTCATTCGAATCTCTCTCCTAACGCTTGTGCCCGGTGTTCAGCTTCTGTTCGAGGCGCATGGAATAGCGCGACATGCTGAAGCAGAAGATCCAGTAGACCAGGGCGGCGAATACGTAGCCTTCGGTGGACATGCCCAGCCATTTCGGGTCGGTGGTCGCCTGCTTGATGCTGTTGAGCAGGTCGAACAGGCCGATGATGATCACCAGGCTGGTGTCCTTGAACAGGGCGATGAAGGTGTTGACGATGCCGGGGATGACCATCTTCAGGGCCTGGGGCAGGATCACCAGCGCGGTGCTGCGCCAGTAGCCCAGGCCGAGGCCGGCGGCAGCTTCGTACTGGCCCTTGGGGATGGCCTGCAGGCCGCCACGGACCACTTCGGCGATATAGGCCGCCTCGAAGAAGATCACCATCACCAGCGCCCGCAGCAGCTTGTCGAGGTTCATGCCTTCGGGCAGGAACAGCGGCAGCATCACCGAAGACATGAACAGCACGGTGATCAGCGGTACGCCACGCCAGAACTCGATGAAGGTCACGCAGATGACCTTGATCGCCGGCAGTTTCGAGCGCCGTCCCAGCGCCAGCAGGATGCCCAGGGGCAGCGCGCCGACGATGCCGACATAGGCGATCACCAGGGTCAGCATCAGGCCGCCCCAGCGGCTGGTCGACACCTCCTGCAGACCCAGGCCGCCATGCAGCAGCCAGAAGGCCACCAGCGGGTAGATCACCAGGAAGCCGATGCCGTAGAAGGCCTTGTGCGGGGTGCGTTTGATGAACAGCGGCGCCACGCCGATGATCGCCAGCCACACGGTGACATCCACCCGCCAGCGCAGCTCGCTGGGGTAGAAGCCATACATGAACTGACCGAAGCGTTGCTGGATGAACACCCAGCAGGCGCCTTCACCGGTGCAGTCGGCGCGGGTGCTGCCGCTCCAGGTGGCGTGGATGAAGGCCCAGTTGAGGATGGGCGGGATGATCAGCCACAGCAGGTACAGCGACAGTGCGGTGAGCACCACGTGCAACGGGCTGGCGAACAGGTTATGACGCAGCCAGGCGACCGGGCCCACCACTGTGCTGGGTGGCGGCTGGTCGGGCTTGAAGGTATGCGATGTCATGTCAGTGCCCTCACCGCTCGATCAGCGCGATGCGCTTGTTGTACCAGTTCATCAGCAGGGAAATGCTGATGCTGATGGCCAGGTAGACGCTCATGGTGATGGCCATGACCTCGATGGCCTGGCCAGTCTGGTTGAGCGTGGTACCGGCGAACAGCGAGACCATGTCCGGGTAGCCGATGCCGGCCGCCAGGGACGAGTTCTTCGCCAGGTTCAGGTACTGGCTGGTGAGCGGCGGGATGATCACCCGCAGGGCCTGGGGCACGATGACCAGGCGCAGCGTCTGCCCGGGGCGAATGCCCAGGGAGTGCGCCGCTTCGGTCTGGCCGTGGCTGACCGACTGGATGCCGGCCCGCACCGTCTCGCCGATGAAGGCGGCGGTGTAGATCGACAGCGCCAGCATCAACGCGATCAGTTCCGGGATCACCACCCAGCCACCGCGGAAGTTGAAGCCGGTCAGTTGCGGCACTTCCCAGTGGAAGGGGCTGCCCATCACCAGGGCGGCGAGGCTGGGCAGCACCACCAGCAGGGCGAGGGTGCTCAGCAGTACCGGGAAGCGCTGGCCGGTGGCATGGCGCCGCGCCCGGGCCCAACGCCACACCAGCACACTGGCGACCAGCGCCACCACGACGGCGATCAGGAAGGGCCAGAAGCCGTCGGCCATGGTGGGCGACGGCATGTACAGGCCACGGTTGTTGATGAAGAAGGTGTCACCGAAGCTCATGCTCTGCCGCGGGCCCGGCATGGGCAGCATCACGGCGAAGTACCAGAAGAAGATCTGCAGCAGCGGCGGGATGTTGCGGAAGGTCTCGATGTAGACGGTCGCCAGCTTGCGAATCAGCCAGTTGGGCGAAAGCCGCGCGACACCGAGAATGAAGCCGAGAACGGTCGCCAGGATGATGCCGACCACGGTCACCAGCAGGGTGTTGAGCAGGCCGATGAAGAAGACGCGCCCGTAGGTGTCGCTCTCCTTGTAGTCGATCAGGTGCTGGGAGATGCCGAAGCCGGCGCTCTGATCGAGGAAGCCGAAGCCGGAGATGATCCCGCGCTTTTCCAGGTTGACCTGGGTGTTGTGGAAGAGGAACCAGCCGAACGCCACGACGGCGACTACGGCGATGATCTGGAATAGCCACGCGCGCGTCTGCGGGTCGGTCAGGACCGATCCACGGACACGCGGGGCTTGGGAAGTTTTCTGCATGACAGCCCTCGTCGGTTGGAACTGGACGCTACCGCCCGCATCCGCGGGCGGTAGCGTGGTGGGTCAGCGCACCGGCGGTGCGTACTGCAGACCACCCTTGTTCCACAGGGCGTTGAGACCGCGCTCGATCTTCAGCTCGCTGCCGGCACCGACGTTGCGATCGAAGATTTCGGCGTAGTTGCCGACTTGCTTGATGATCTGCACCGCCCAGTCTTTCGGCAGCTTCAGATCCTTGCCGAAGTCGCCTTCAGCGCCCAGCAGGCGGGCCACGTCCGGGTTCTTGGTGGACTTGGCGGTTTCCACGACATTCTTCGAGTCGATGCCGAGTTCTTCAGCGTTCAGCTGGGCGAACAGGCTCCAGCGCACGATGTCGAACCACTCCTCGTCACCCTGGCGAACGGCTGGGCCGAGGGGTTCCTTGGAGATGACTTCCGGCAGCACCACGTACTCGTCCGGCGCGGCCAGCTTGATGCGCTGGGCGTACAGCTGCGACTGGTCGGAGGTCAGCACGTCGCAACGGCCGGATTCCAGCGACTTGGCGCTCTCGTCGGAGGTGTCATAGGTGATGGGGGTGTACTTCAGGCCGTTGGCGCGGAAGTAGTCGGCCAGGTTCAGCTCGGTGGTGGTACCGGCCTGGATGCAGACGGTGGCGCCATCGAGTTCCTTGGCGCTGGAAACGCCGAGTTTCTTGTTCACCAGGAAGCCCTGGCCGTCGTAGTAGGTCACGCCGGTGAAGTTCAGGCCCATCGCCGCGTCGCGGGAGCTGGTCCAGGTGGTGTTGCGGGAGAGGATGTCCACTTCGCCGGACTGCAGCGCGGTGAAGCGCTCCTTGGCGGTGAGCGGGCTGAACTTGACCTTGCTCGCATCACCGAACACAGCCGCTGCTACAGCGCGGCAGATGTCGACGTCGATACCTTTGTATTCGCCCTTGGAGTCGGCGTAGGAAAAGCCCGGGAGGCCGTCACTGATGCCGCACTGCACGTAGCCTTTCTTCTTGACCGCATCCAGGGTGGCGCCCGCCTGAGCGAAGCCGCTGACACCGAGAACAGCTGCCGCAGTCAGCACAGCCAGGGTGGATTTCACCATCTTCATCAAAACCTCCAGTTGCTTTTTTTTGTGTTGGAGTCTCGGTCCTACCGCCGTACCCTCGTGAGGCAGGTTCAACCGCGCGAGGCGTCGGTCAACCGGGGAATCGGACCTAAGGAAGAAGTCTAGTTGGCGCCGCTCCGCGCGCCAGCTGCCCTCTTCCTCGCCCATTGGTCGAATGGGCTGGAGACGGATTTTCGACCACCTTCACGAAGAAAACGTGCCAGCGATCGTTTGCAAGGTATCGATCTGCATCGACGCCCAACCCGTTGAGCGACCTGCGAAGTGTTACCGCCGCGCAAGCCGTCTGTAAGTCTGCTGCTGGTTAGCAAAGGCCGTACCAGCACAGCGCCTGTACGCCGCTTCCGACAGGTCAATAGGGAAAGTTTTATTGGTGCGACATATTTTTCACTGATAGACCCCATCATCGCCCCGCGCAAGCACCACTTTGGTGCGAGCGCCCCGAACTGGAGCCGCACATGAGTAATCCGTTGATTCTGGAGCCCACACAGACGGCCGATGCGTGCGTCATCTGGTTGCACGGATTGGGGGCGGACCGCTACGACTTCCTGCCGGTGGCCGAAGCGCTACAGGAGGTGCTCGACAGCGCCCGCTTCATCCTGCCCCAGGCCCCCACGCGCGCCGTCACCATCAATGGCGGCTACGCCATGCCTTCCTGGTACGACATCCTCGCCATGAGCCCGGCCCGGGCCATCGACCAGGCCCAGCTGGAACAGTCGGCGCAAAGCGTGATCGCCCTGATCGAAGCCCAGCGCGATGCCGGCATCGACCCGGCGCGCATCGTCCTCGCCGGCTTCTCCCAGGGCGGCGCGGTGGTACTGCACACCGGCCTGCTGCGCTGGGAAGGTCCGCTGGGCGGAGTGCTGGCGCTGTCCACCTATGCGCCGACCTTCGACACCCTGGCGCTGCCGGATACAAAACTACAACTGCCGGTTTTCTGCCTGCATGGCACCTTCGACGACGTGGTGCCGCTGGCCATGGGCCGCGCCGCACACGACAAACTCGCCGCCGCCGGCGTTCCGGTGCAGTGGCAGGACTACCCGATGGGCCACGAGGTGCTGCCGGAGGAAATCCGTGACATAGGCGCCTGGCTGAGCGCTCGGCTGACCCGTTGATCCGCCAACCCACAACAAGAATTGGCCATGACCCAGACTCCCGTACCGCCCATTACCTCCCTGCGCGATATCGAGCTGATCGAACAGGTCTCGCTGCAGCAACGCGGCATGCCGGACAGCACCTACGCGCTGATCCGCCAGAGCGCCCAGCGCACGCCGGACGCCATCGCCATGACCTTCCTCATGCAGGGCAGCGCCGACGAGGCCCCCTGGCAGCTGAGCTACGCCGAGCTGCTGGCCCAGGTCACCCGCACCGCCAACGCCTTCCACCGCCTGGGCCTGCGCCCGGGCAAAGCGGTGTCCTTCCTGCTGCCCAACCTGCCGCACACCCACTTCACCCTGTGGGGCGGCGAAGCGGCGGGCATCGTCAACGCCATCAACCCGCTGCTCGATCCCGAGCACATCGCCGAACTGGTGCGCGCCTCGGATTCCGAAGTGCTGGTGACCCTGGCGCCCTTCCCCGGCACCGACCTGTGGGACAAGGTCGCGTCCCTGCGCGATGAGCTGCCGGGCCTCAAGGCCATCGTCACGGTCGACCTCGCCAACTACCTGCCCGAGCCGCAGCGCAGTGGCCTCAAGGCTCAGCGCGGCGCCCTGCCGGAAGGCGTGCTGGACTTCGACGAACTGATCGCCGGCTGCCCCGCCGACCATCTGGAGAGCGGCCGGGTGATCGCCCCCGACGACATCGCCTCCTACTTCCACACCGGCGGCACCACCGGTACGCCCAAGCTGGCGCCGCACACGCACCGCAACGAAGTGGCGATGGCGATGATCCTCGCCTACACCATCAACCTCGGCCCCCGTGACGTGACCCTCTGCGGCCTGCCGCTGTTCCACGTCAACGGCGTGATGGTCACCGGCCTCGCCCCGTTCTTCGCCGGCGCCCAGGTGCTGCTGGCCACGCCCCAGGGCTACCGCAACACCGCGCTGATCCAGAACTTCTGGACGATCATCGAGCGCTACAAGGTGAGCTTCTTCAGCGGCGTGCCCACTATCTATGCCGGCCTGCTGCAGGTGCCCAGCGAGGGCTACGACCTCTCCAGCCTGCGCTACGCCCTGTGCGGTGCGGCGCCGATGCCGGTGGAGCTGATCCGCCAATTCGAGGCCAAGACCGGCCTCACCCTGATCGAGGGCTATGGCCTCACCGAAGGCACCTGCGGCAGCTGCGGCAACCCCAGCGCGGGCGAGCGCCGGCCGGGCTCCATCGGCCTGCGCATGCCCTACTGCGACGTGGCGATCAAGGTGCTGGACGAGCAAGGCGGCTTCCTCCGCGACGCGCGGGCCAACGAGATCGGCAACGTCTGCCTGCGCGGCATCACCGTGTTCAAGGGCTACCTGCAGGCCAGCAAGAACGCCGGCATCTGGGTGGACGGCGACTGGTTCAACACCGGCGACCTGGGCCGCATCGACGCCGACGGCTACATCTGGCTCACCGGGCGCAGCAAGGACCTGATCATCCGTGGCGGCCACAACATCGACCCGCAGATGATCGAGGAAGCCCTGCACGGCCACCCCGCCGTAGCCATGGCCGCTGCGGTCGGCAAGCCCGACGAGAAGGCCGGCGAACTGCCGGTGGCCTACGTCCAGCTCAAGCCCGGCATGCAGGCCAGCGAGGCCGAACTGCTGGCCCACGCCGGCGCCCATGTGCCGGAGCGCGCGGCGGTGCCCAAGGACGTGTGGATCATCGACGCACTGCCGGTCACCGCAGTGGGCAAGACCTTCAAGCCGACCCTGCGCCACGACGCCATCCGTCGGGTCTTCGAAGACGTCCTGGCGCCCCTGGCACCGGGGCTGAGCGTCGAAGTGCGTGCCGACGACCGCCACGGTCAACTGGCCCATATCCGGGTGCCCGACCTGCACGAAAACCGCCGTGCCGACCTGGAGCAGCGCCTGGCCGGTTTCGCCGTGCGCTACGAGCTGCACCCGCACCCCTGAGGCACGCAGCTCCCGGCCTCGCGCCGGGAGCTGACCCGCCCCGCAAGGCCCGTTCCAGGGCCTTCGCCGTCGCCTCGAACGAGACCACCTCCGCAGAAATGCACATTGTCCGACAACATTGGCCGGGAATGTGACGCGCTATGGTTTTCCAAACCACTGGTCGGCCTACCTTGCGGCAAGCATTGAAAGCCGTTGGGGGCGGGCATAAGGTCGATAACGGTTTTCAACGCAAAGACATGGAGTGTTTTGCGATGCCACCTCCCCAAGTTGCCCTAGTTGCTATCCAGGTCAGATGTAGCCCATGAAGAATGCGCACTGGCAGGCCGATCTGCAGCTGCTCAAACGCCAGCGACTGTTCCAGAACGTCGCCGCCAACAGCCTGCAGCAGGTCCTGCAGGAGTTCGCCGCCTGCGACCTGGAAAAAGGCGAGATCCTGCTCTCGCCCTTCAACCGCAACCAGTACCTCTACCTGCTGCTCGACGGCCAGTTGCAGGTGTACCTGGGCTCCCTCGACAACCAGCCGATGTCCACCCTGGAAGCCGGCGACTGCGCGGGTGAAATCAGCTTCATCGACAACGACCACCCCTCCGCCTACGTGGTCGCCACCCAGCCGAGCACCGTACTGCGCCTGCACCGCGAGGCGCTGTCGAAGCTGTTCCAGCAATCGCCACAGATGATGCAGAACCTGCTGGAGCTGCTCTGCGACCGAGTGCGCACGGGCAACCGGATCATTCTCGACACCGAGCAGAACGCCAACGTCGACACCCTCACCGGACTCTACAACCGGCGCTGGCTGGAACATATCTACGAGCGCGAAAACACCCGCTGCGCCTTCAACGGCCAGCCCATGTGCCTGCTGATGCTCGATGTCGATCATTTCAAGGCCTACAACGATCGCCACGGTCACCTGGCCGGCGACTACGCCCTCTGCCTGGTGGCCCACACCCTGCGCAACCAGTTGCGGCCGAAGGACAGCATGGCCCGCTTCGGGGGTGAGGAATTCGTCATCCTGCTGCCGGAAATCGCGGTGGAGGAAGCGCGCAACATCGGCGAGCGCCTGCGCCAGAGCCTGGAGCAGGTGCCCTCCTTCTATTCACCGGTGGGGATACTGCCGGGGGTCACGGTGTCCATCGGCCTGACCCAGATGCAACCCAAGGACGACCTGCAGGACCTCATCGCCCGCGCCGACGCTGCCCTCTATAAGGCCAAGATGCAGGGACGTAACTGCCTTAACGGCTGAGCCCTGCTGCAGTGAGCCGGCGGCCTTGCTAGAGTTCCCGGCCACTACAACAACGAAGCCCGGATGCTCCCTCAATGCGCAAACTCCTGATCCTGCTGGTACTGGTCGTGATCGGCCTGGCGGTGTTCTTCAGCCTGCCCAGCGTCCTCGACCGGAAGATGAACAGCGTCGAATCCCCAGCGCCCTATGTCGCCAGCGAAGCGGCCAACAAGCTGCACGAGAAACTCTTCATCGCCGACCTCCACGACGATGCCCTGCTCTGGCAACGCGACCTGCTGGAGCGCCATGACTTCGGCCACAGCGACCTGCCGCGCCTGCTGGAAGGCAAGGTCGCCCTGCAGGTGTTCTCCACCGTCACCAAGACCCCGCGCGGCATCAACTACGACAGGAACGACGACGACAGCGACAACATCACCGTGCTCGCCATGGCCCAGCGCTGGCCGCCGCGTACCTGGACCAGCCTGCTGGAGCGCGCGCTGTACCAGGGCGAAAAACTCGCCGCAGCCGCCAAGGGCAGCGACGGCAAGCTGGTGCAAGTGCGCACCCGCGCCGACTTCGAAACCTTCATCGCCGCCTGGAAGAAAGACCCCAATCGCGTCGCCGCCATCCTCGCCACCGAGGGCCTGCACCCGTTGGAAGGCAAGATCGAAAACGTCGACCGTCTGTATGACGCCGGCTTCCGCATCACCGGCCTGACCCACTTCTTCGATAACGAAGTCGGCGGTTCCGCCCACGGCATGGAAAAGGGCGGCCTCACCCGCTTCGGCCGCCGCGTGGTGGCCCACCTGGAAGAGAAGAAGATGATCATCGACCTTGCCCACGCCTCCCGCGCGCTGATCGATGACGTGCTTGAGATGGCCGAGCGCCCGGTGCTGGTCTCCCATGGCGGCGTCGAAGGCACCTGCCCCGGCCCGCGCAACCTCAGCGACGACCACGTCAAGCGCATCGCCGCCACCGGCGGGGTGATCGGCATCGGCTACTGGGAAACCGCCGTGTGCGACACCTCGGTCAAGGCCATCGTCAAAGCCATCCGCTACACCAGCGACCTGGTGGGCGTCGAGCACGTGGCCCTCGGCTCGGACTTCGACGGCACCATCCACGCCCCCTTCGACACCACCGGCCTGGCCCAGCTGACCCAGGGCCTGCAGGAAGCCGGCTACAGCGAAAGCGACATCGCCAAGATCATGGGCGGCAACGTCCAGCGTCTGCTCCTGGCCAGCCTGCCCAGCGAATAACCCCCGCCCCACGCCGCCCCGACACCGGGGCGGCGCCCCCCCTACCCCGCGCAACGCCCGGAACAGAGCGGCCGGCCACGGCAAAACGCCAGGGCACTTCGCCGCGATCACATCTTGCTTTACACTGGCGCCCGTTCATTCCTTAACCAATCGACGAGATGACCGTGCTCAAAGCACTCAAGAAAATCTTTGGCAAGGGCGAAGAGCCCATTTCCGGCGTCGCCCCGACTGCCCCGGCCACCCAGGCCCCGACTCGCACCGCTAGCGAGAGACCCCCCGCCCAGCCCAAGAAGGCGCCGCGCGCCCCGGCTGAGAAACCCGCCGCCGCTGTTGCCGCCACCGCTACCGAGCAGGCCCCCCGCGCCGAGAAGAAACCCCGCAGCGACAAACCCAGGTCCGACAAGCCCCGCCGTGAGCGTGCGCCCAAGCCGGTAGACACCTGGAAGCTGGAAGACTTCGTCGTCGAACCCATGGAAGGCAAGACCCGCTTCCATGACTTCAAGCTGTCGCCGACCCTGATGCACGCCATCCATGACCTGGGCTTCCCCTACTGCACGCCGATCCAGGCGGGCGTACTGGGCTTCACCCTCAAGGGCCAGGACGCCATCGGCCGCGCCCAGACCGGCACCGGCAAGACCGCCGCCTTCCTCATCTCGATCATCACCCAGCTGCAGCAGACCCCGCCGCCGAAAGAGCGCTACATGGGCGAGCCCCGTGCGCTGATCATCGCGCCGACCCGCGAGCTGGTGGTGCAGATCGCCAAGGACGCCCAGGCCCTGACCAAGTACACCGGCCTGAACGTCATGAGCTTCGTCGGCGGCATGGACTTCGACAAGCAGCTCAAGCAGCTGGAATCGCGCTTCTGCGACATCCTCGTGGCCACTCCCGGCCGCCTGCTGGACTTCAACCAGCGCGGTGACGTGCACCTGGACATGGTCGAAGTGATGGTGCTGGACGAAGCCGACCGCATGCTCGACATGGGCTTCATCCCCCAGGTCCGCCAGATCATCCGCCAGACCCCGCACAAGGGCGAACGCCAGACCCTGCTGTTCTCCGCCACCTTCACCGACGACGTGATGAACCTGGCCAAGCAGTGGACCGTCGACCCGGCCATCGTCGAGATCGAGCCGGAGAACGTCGCCAGCGAGACCGTCGAGCAGCACGTCTACGCCGTTGCCGGCAGCGACAAGTACAAGCTGCTCTACAACCTCGTCGCCCAGAACAACTGGGAACGGGTGATGGTCTTCGCCAACCGCAAGGACGAGGTGCGCCGCATCGAGGAACGCCTGACCAAGGACGGCATCAGCGCCGCCCAGATGTCCGGCGACGTGCCCCAGCACAAGCGCATCAAGACCCTGGAAGGCTTCCGCGAAGGCAAGATCCGCGTACTGGTCGCCACCGACGTCGCCGGCCGTGGCATCCACGTCGACGCCATCAGCCACGTAATCAACTTCACCCTGCCGGAAGACCCGGACGACTACGTGCACCGCATCGGCCGTACCGGCCGTGCCGGCACCAGCGGAACCTCCATCAGCTTCGCCGGCGAGGACGATGCCTTCGCCCTGCCGCCGATCGAAGAACTGCTGGGCCGCAAGATCAACTGCGAAACCCCGCCCGCCGAGCTGCTCAAGTCGGTGCCGCGCAAGCACTGATCGCAGCTGCCGCGCACAGAAAAGGCGAAGCCCCCGGGCTTCGCCTTTTTCATTTCCGCTCCCTTGGAGCAGCCACAAAGACCTAGAGTGAACAGGCGCGGGGGGGGCGTTGGGTGGGCGGGGCGGCGCTCCGCTTCAGCCCACCGACTCTCCTTTCCCCCAGCCCCCTCTCCTCCCACCCAAAGAATGTTCACCCAGGCGTCATTTCCTTGCGCCCCGTCGCCCGCCTATTGCCGATCAAGACAATAAATTCCAATATGGACAAATTGTTTATATCGGAGCCCCGCCATGTCCAGCGTCCCCCCTCTGGTCGTCACGTCCGCTGAAGCCGAACGCCTGCTGCCCCGCATCGATGTGCAGGCGGCGCTGCGGCGCATGTTCCTCGACCTCGCCACAGGCGAGGCGGTGCAGCCCGCGCAGCAACTGGTGGAATTCCCCGGCGGCGGCGACTTCATCAACTACCTCGGCGTACTCGCCCGCGAGCAGGTCTACGGGGTCAAGACCTCGCCCTACCTGCCACGCCCGGACGGCGCCGTGGTCACCGCCTGGACCCTGCTGATGTCCATGCAGAACGGCCAGCCGCTGATGCTCTGCGATGCCGCCACCCTGACCACCGAGCGCACCGCCGCCACCACCGCCGTGGCGGTCGATGCCCTGGCCCCGGAAGCGGTCACGCAGCTGGCGGTGATAGGCAGCGGTGCCGTGGCTCGCGCCCATATCCGCCACTGCCTGGCGCTGCGCCCCTGGCAACAGGTGCGCGTGTATTCGCCACGCCTGCAGCCCGACAGCGAGCGGGCCGACGCCCTGCGCGCCCTCGACCCGCGTGTAGAGGTCTGCGCCAGCCAGGACGACGCCCTGGCCGACGCCGAGGTGATCCTGCTCTGCACCTCCGCCGCCACCCCGGTGCTGGACCCACGCCAACTCGGCCACGCCACCCTGGTCACCTCCATCAGTACCAACGCCCCGCGCGCCCATGAAGTGCCGCCGGCAGCCCTGGCGGAGATGGATGTCTACTGCGACTACCGCGCCACCACCCCCGGCAGCGCTGGCGAGATGCGCATCGCCGCCGAACAGCACGGCTGGAGCCCGGAAGCGCTGTGTGGCGACCTGCCCGAGCTGCTCGCCGACCGCGCGCAGCGCCCCGACTATCGCCGCCCGGTATTCTTCCGCTCCATCGGCCTCGGCCTCGAAGACGTCGCCCTGGCCAACGCGCTCTATCACCTCAAGTGCGAGGCGTCGGCATGAACCAGCTGGACTTCATCATCATCGGCGCGGGCATCGCCGGCGCCTCCACCGGCTACTGGCTGTCCCGCCAGGGCAAGGTCGCGGTGCTGGAACGCGAAGAGCACGCCGGCTACCACTCCACCGGCCGCTCCGCCGCGCTCTACACCGTCGCCTACGGTACGCCCCAGGTGCGCGCCCTGACCGGCGCCAGCCGGGCCTTCTTCGACAACCCGCCGCAAGGCTTCAGCGAGCACCCGATCCTCACGCCCCGTGGCGAGATGGTGGTGGACTTCAGCGATGACCCGGACGAGTTGCGCCGCCAGTTCGACAGCGCCCGCGAGAGCGTCGCCGAGGTGCAACTGCTGGACGCCGACCAGGCCTGCGCCCTGGTACCGGTGCTGCGCCGCGAGAAGGTCTTCGGCGCCATGCTCGACCCCAGCGCCGCCGACATCGACACCGATGCCCTGCACCAGGGCTACCTGCGCGGCATCCGCCGCAACGGCGGCGCCGTGCACACCGGCCATGACGTACAGGCCATCGCCCGCGAGGGCGACCTGTGGCGCGTCACCACCGGCCAGGGCGAGTTCAGCGCGCCGGTGCTGGTGAACGCCGCCGGTGCCTGGTGCGACGGCCTCGCCGCCCTCGCCGGCGTGCGCCCCCTGGGCCTGCAGCCGAAACGCCGCGCAGCCTTCATCTTCGCCGCGCCGGAAGGCGTCGACAGCCATGCCTGGCCGGCGCTGGTGAGCCTGGACGAGTCCTTCTACTTCAAGCCCGACGCCGGCATGCTGCTGGGCTCACCCGCCAATGCCGACCCGGTGGACGCCCACGATGTGCAGCCCGAAGAGCTGGACATCGCCCTGGGCATCCACCAGATCGAGGAACACACCCACATGAGCATCCGCCGCCCCGCCCGCACCTGGGCCGGGCTGCGCTCGTTCTTCGCCGACGGCGACCTGGTGGCCGGCTACGACGACCAGGCGCCCGGCTTCTTCTGGGTCGCCGGCCAGGGCGGCTACGGCATCCAGACCTCCGCCGCCATGGGCGAGGCCAGCGCCAGCCTGATCCTGCGCCAGCCGCTGCCGGAGCAGCTGGGCCGCTTCGGCCTAACCGAGGCGATGCTCTCCCCGGCCCGCCTCAGGTGACGCCCGGCGCGCTTTGCGCCACACTCGCCGGGCCGCGCCAAAGGGGCGCGGCCAAGCCTTTGCGGAGCTTTCCATGACGCCTCGTCCCGATCCGGCATTCGACAACTTCCGGGCCATAGCCGACGGCATCGCTACCCTGTTCTTCCCCCACGCCGAAGTGGTAGTGCACGACCTGCGCACGCAGAAGGTCGCCTACATCGCCAACAACATCTCCAAGCGCTGCATCGGCGACGACGCGGCGCTGGAAGACATGCTTGAGGATGGCGGCGAGGCGCGGAACATCGGCCCCTACGAGAAGCTCAACTGGGACGGGCAGAAGATCCGCTCCATCAGCACCGTGCTGCAGGACGCCAAGGGCAAGCCGCTGGCGGTGCTGTGCATCAACCTGAATATCTCGCTGTTCGAAAGCGCCAAGGCGGCCCTGGACCTGTTCCTCGCCCCGGGCAAGCTGATCCCCCAGCCCGACGCGCTGTTCCGCGACGACTGGCAGGAGCGCATCAACACCTTCCTGCACAACTGGATGCGCCAGCGCCAGCTCGGCCTCAACCTGCTCAGCCGCGAGCACAAGCGCGAACTGGTACTGGCCCTGCACGCCGAAGGCGCCTTCAAGGGCAAGAGCGCCGCCAACTACGTCGCCAACGTCCTCAACATGGGCCGCGCCACCGTGTACAAGCACCTGCGCGAACTCAAGGAAGAACCCGAAAACGAGGTGTAGGGGCGAATTCACTGGCCCACACCCACACACCGGGCCCCCGTAGGATGGCGTAGAGCGCAGCGAAACCCATGCTGCCAATCGCCAACCCCACCTCCGCATGGTGGAGGTAAAAAGCGACCTCCACCCTACGCACCGCCCCACCCCGTAGCCCCCCGTAGGAGCACATTCATTCGCGATCGGGCCCACCGGCAAACGTTGGGCCTCGCTACGCTCGGCGCCAACCTACGGACGCTCCTCACGCCGGAACCGGGGCGGCGCATCGCACCGCCCCGCTCCACTTCAATCCCCGTAGATATCGAAGTCGAAGTACTTCGCCTGGATCTTCTGGTAGGTGCCGTTGCTGCGCAGAGCGGTGATGGCCGCGTCCAGCTTGTCACGCAGCTCGGCATCGCCCTTGCGCACGGCGATCCCGGCGCCCTCGCCGAAGTACTGCGGGTCCTTCAGCACCGGGCCGACGAACTCGTAGCCCTTGCCGTTCTCGGTCTTGAGGAAGCCTTCGTTGAGCGGGAAGGCATCCGCCAGCACCGCGTCCAGGCGCCCGGAGAGCAGGTCCAGGTAGATCTCGTTCTGGGTGCTGTAGCGCACCACCTTCACGCCCTTGGGCTCCAGCACCTCGGTGGCGAAGCGATCGGTGGTGGTGGAGCGCTGGGTGCCGACGGTCTTGCCCACCAGCTGGGAGAAGTCCTCGCTCACCGCACTGCCCTTCTTCATCGCCAGGCGCGCGGGGCTGTAATAGTACTTGTGGGTGAAATCCACCGACTTGCGGCGCTCGTCGGTGATGGTCATGGACGACAGGATCGCATCCACCTTCTTCACCTTCAGCGAGGGGATCAGGCCGTCGAACTCCTGCTCGATCCACTGGCACTTGACCTTCATCTCCTCGCACAGCGCATTGCCGATGTCGTAGTCGAAGCCTTCGATCTGCCCCGCCGGGGTCTTGTAGGCGAAGGGCGGATAGGCCGCCTCGATGCCCAGGCGCAAGGGCTTGTCGGCGGCGAACAGGCTGGATGCCACGAGGCTCAGGGCGATACCGCCGAGCAGTGCGATTTTCTTCATGGTGCGACTCCCGCGATGCATGTCAGGGCCCGCCAGGGCGGCAGGCCGGTTCTTGTGAGCGTTGATGGAGGGCAGAGAAACGCAGCCGGGCGATTCCGGCGGGCGCATGGAGCGTGTTCGGCGAAGGTTGGCGTGCATGGACGCGGCCCTGTTTTGTACTTATTTGTCCACTCTGGACTTATTCGTACAAATCGTCAATTGCCGTCCGCCTCATTTCCAGGGCCGTAAAAAGCCGGCCGGTCAGGCGGCATGACCCAGGTCAGCCCCGCGCGCCGAAGCGCCGGCTAGTCTGCAAGCACGCCCCGGATGGAATGGAGAACGGCATGGACAATGTGCACATCATGATCGCCCTGCTGGTCGCGGGCTTCCTCCTGCTCGGCATCGGCTTCAGCAACCGCGAACGGGAATGGGGCATCTGGCTCACGGGCCTGGGCACGGCCTCGATGTTCGCGCCCATCCTGCTGAAGATGTACATCGAACTCTGAGCCGCCGGCTCAGCTGCGCTTGTCGCCTTCCCAGCGCTGTGCCGCCGCCTGGTCGCTGCAGCGGCCTTCGACCCAGCGCGGGCCTTCGGCGGTGTCTTCCTTCTTCCAGAAGGGGGCGCGGGTCTTGAGGTAGTCCATGATGAAGTTGCAGGCGTCGAACGCCGCCTGGCGGTGGGCGCTGGCGGTGCCGACGAAGACGATCGGCTCGCCCGGTTCCAGGCGGCCGATGCGGTGGAGGATGTCGACCTTGAGCAGCGGCCAGCGTTGCCGGGCTTCCTCGGCGATCTTCTCCAGGGCCTTCTCGGTCATCCCCGGGTAGTGTTCGAGGAACATCCCGGATACATCCTGGCCCTCGTTGAAATCGCGCACATAGCCGACGAAGCCGACCACCGCGCCAACGCCGACGTTGGCCGCATGCAGAGCGTTCAGTTCGGTGCCGGGGTCGAAGGCCTTGGCCTGTACGCGAATGCCCATGTCAGCCTCCGGTCACGGTGGGGAAGAAGGCCACTTCGTCGCCGTCGGCCAGCACCTCGTCGAGGCTGCACAGTTCCTGGTTGCGGGCGCACATCAGGTTCTGTTCGTCGAGCACGTCCCATACGCCGCCACGGGCCAGCAGGCGGCGACGCAGGTCATCCAGCTTCGCGAACGCCGGGTCCCAGGCAAGCTGCTCGCCTTCGAGGCCGAGCGCTTCACGGTAACGGGCGAAATACTGCACGCGAATCATCTTCACTCCCCGGCCTGGTAATGGCCGCTCTTGCCGCCGAGCTTTTCCAGCAGGCGGACGCTTTCGATGGTCATGCCGCGGTCCACCGCCTTGCACATGTCGTAGAGGGTCAGGGCGGCGACGCTGGCGGCGGTCAGCGCCTCCATTTCCACCCCGGTCTGCCCGGCCAGCTTGCAGCGGGCGACGATGTGCACCGTGTCGTCGCCTTCGGCGGCGAGCTCGACCTTGACGCTGGTGAGCATCAGCGGGTGACACAGGGGAATCAGGTCGGAAGTCTTCTTCGCCGCCTGGATGCCGGCGATGCGCGCCACGGCGAACACGTCGCCCTTGGGGTGGCCGCCGGCCTGGATCATGGCCAGGGTTTCCGGGCGCATGCGCACCCGCGCTTCGGCCGTTGCCTCACGGGAAGTCACCGCTTTTTCGGTGACGTCGACCATATTGGCGCGGCCTTGGGAATCGAGATGGGTCAGCACTGCTTAGCTCCTCTGGCGGTCACCATGAAGTGGTCCGCAGGGAGCAGATTGTATACAAATACGCGAATTATCGAAGGGCTTTCGCCGGGCGGATCGCTCCGCCCGGCGGCCGTTCGTCACATGTGGGCTTCGGCGTACTCCGCCAGCACCGAGCGCGGTACGCCCTGCAGGGTGATGTGCACACCATGCGGGAAGTCCTTGAAGCGTTCGGTGAGGTAGGTGAGGCCGGAGCTGGGCGCGGACAGGTAGGGGGTGTCGATCTGCGCCAGGTTGCCCAGGCAGATCACCTTCGAACCGGTGCCGGCACGGGTGATGATGGTCTTCATCTGGTGCGGCGTGAGGTTCTGGCACTCGTCGATCAGGATCAGGCTCTGCTGGAAGCTGCGCCCACGGATGTAGTTGAGGGATTTGAACTGCAACGGCACCTTGCTGAGGATGTAGTCGACGCTGCCATGGGTGCTCTCGTCATCCATGTGCAGGGCTTCGAGGTTGTCGGTGATGGCGCCCAGCCAGGGCTCCATCTTCTCGGCCTCGGTGCCGGGCAGGAAGCCGATCTCCTGGTCCAGCCCCTGCACGCTGCGGGTGGCGATGATGCGCCGGTAGCGCTTGCTGACCATGGTCTGCTCGATGGCCGCGGCCAGCGCCAGGATGGTCTTGCCGGAACCCGCCGCGCCCGACAGGTTGACCAGGTGGATGTCCGGGTCGAGCAAGGCGAACAGCGCCAGGGCCTGGTAAATGTCGCGCGGGCGCAGGCCCCAGGCTTCCTGGTGCAGCAGCGGTTCCTGGTGCAGGTCGAGAATCAGCAGCTCATCGGCCTTGATGCCCTTGATCCAGCCGACGAAGCCCTGTTCGTCGACGATGAACTCGTTGACGTGGACGGCCGGCAGGTTGTCGGTGAGTTGCACGCGGTGCCAGGCGCGGCCGTGGTCCTGGCGGGTTTCCACCTTGCTGACGCGGTCCCAGAAGGAGCCGGCCATGGTGTGGTAGCCACGGGACAGCAGCGAAACGTCGTCGACCAACTGGTCGGTGTGGTAGTCCTCCGAGTCGATGCCACAGGCGCGCGCCTTCAGGCGCATGTTGATGTCCTTGGTCACCAGCACCACGGACATGCCCGGGCGCCGGGTCTTCAGCTCCACCAACTGGTTGATGATCTTGTTGTCGTTGAGGTCTTCCGGCAGCCAGGTGATGGGGGCTGCGCTCTTGCTCATGAGTATCGAGAGAAAGCCGCAGGGGCCGCTCTTTTCCCGCTGGATAGGTACGCCGTGCTCAACCTGCTCGGGCGTGGCACCGCCCAGGATCTTGTCGATCAGCCGAATCGCCTGGCGGCATTCGGCGGCTACGCCTTGCTTGCCCGTCTTCAGCTTGTCGAGTTCCTCCAGCACGGTCATGGGGATGGCCACGTGGTGTTCTTCGAAGTTGAGGATGGCGTTGGGATCGTGGATCAGAACGTTCGTATCGAGGGCGTAGAGGGTTGGAGCGGTGGGGCGGGCGCGTCCGTGATCATCCATACTCGGTCACCTTCTTGTCGGTCCGGGCGACGGAATGCCATGACGGCTCTCCGCCGAGGAAGGACTACCGTCCCCTTCTGGCCGGGTCATGCCGGTCGCCAGGGGAGCCCGAGAAGCGCAGGTGAGGGCCTTGTGGCCGCCACCTGTCTTCAGGATTCGGCGGTCTGATTCGTTAATAACCCAATACGGATGACAGAAAAAAGAACTTTTTTCCCCCCGGACAATTTTTTTTTCCATGCGACGAATAACCCTTGGCGTCATCCCTTGCCATCGCTAAAGTCGAAAGTCCTCCTGCTTCACTTCCTGCATTCCGACCGCCCGGTCAGCCCTTCCTAGCGATAGCTCCGACAGTCTTCCCAGGTCAGCCCTGCCGCGCTCGTCTGTGCGTGCAACCAGGGCACCGCCGTCTGCGCCTTGGAGTGGATGTCGTGGAACAGAATCACCCCGCGCCGCCACAGCAGCATCAGGCTGAGCACGCGCTGGCCGGCCGCATCGCCGCTGACCCGAGCGTTCCAGTCCTGGGAGTCGATGTTCCACAGCGCCACCTGCAACCCCTGCCCGGCGAAGAAGGCGGCGCTGTCGGCCTTGCGCTGGCCATAGGGCGGGCGGAACAGCGGCATGGCGTTGTCCGGCAGCGTCTTGCCCAGCAGCGCCTGCACGCGGGTGACCGAGTCCTGCCACTGCTCCCAAGTGGCGTGGGATTTGTGCTCCCAGCCATGGGAGGCCACGCACTGGCCGGCATACAGCTCGCCCAGGGCCTTGGCGGAGGTCTTCTGCAAGCGCGCCTGCAGGCTCTGGCCGAGGACAAAGAAGGTGCCGTTGACGCCATTGGCCCGCAGCCAGGGGGTCAGCCGATCACTGTGGCCACCCACCGGCGTGGGGCCGTCGTCGAAGGTCAGGAGGAAGTGACGGTCCGCCAGTTCCTCACCGTTGCGCTCCTGGGCGGAGAACAGTCCGATCTCGCTGCTGACCCGGGGGAACAGCGCCGCCAGGCGCATTTCTTCGTCCAGGTAGATCTGGTGGAAGCGCCGGCTCGCCTCGACCCAGGCGAAGAAGGGCGAATCCGGTGCCACATCGAAGCGCTTCGCCTGCTCGCGCAGTGCCGCCTCATCGTTCGCTGGCGGGCAGAAGGGGCTGCTGGCGGTGCAGCCCTGGCTGGCCAGGCGGTAGTTATCCACAAGGCGCGCCCAGAAGTGCTTGCGCGTGGTCTCGATGCCATCGAGGTTGGCTGCCTTCAGGTCCAGGCGCTGCTGCCAGGCGCCGGCATCCAGCGTCTCGCTCTGCAGCAGGGTCTGGGCGAACACCAGGATCTCCGCCCGCGAGGCGTCATCGAAACGTGCCGGGCTGTCCAGCGCGGCGGGCCAGGTGCTGCGGTCGAGCAAGGCGACCGCACGGGGGCCGGCGGCCTGTGCCATGCCGGCTCCAAGGGCCAGAACGAGCCCCAGGGAAATGGCTCTGAACATGAATGCGTACTCCAATGAAAAACGCGCCCCGAAGGGCGCGCTGGTTACCGATAGTGGATCAGTGGCGGTCCCGAACCCGTTGGATCGCCTTGTCGTACACCGGGTTGGCCTTCTGCTCCTTGGCCAGGTGGTAGTGGCGCAGGGCGTCGTCGAACTGCTCGGCCTCTTCATAGATGCGCGCGATGTTGTAGTAGGAGCTCGCGCGCACGGTGGCGGCATTGGCGCCGCTGGCCAGGGCGATGGCCTTGCGGTTGGCCCAGATCGCCTCGGCGGTGCGGCCGGCCTTCTGGTAGGCCAGGCCGAGGTTGCTGTACGCCTGGCCGAAGTTGGCATTGAGCTCGATGGCCTGGCGGTAGAGGTCGATGGCCTGGTCCAGCTTGCCGTCGTGGTACGCCGCCTCGCCCTGCTTGTTCAGTGCCTTGGCATCGCCCTGGGCGGCCTGGGTCACGGCCTGGGCAGCCACGTCCTGGCCATTGCCCAGCAGCGGCTCGATGTCGCCGAGCACGTAGTTGGCGTCCTGGGCCTTGCTGCCTTCGAGGGTGTTGATGTCCTGGAAGTCGCCGTTGCCGGAAAGGCGGAACACCTTCCACAGGTTGCCGCGCTGGTCCTTCGGCACGTAGTAGGTACGCACCAGGGACTGGCCGACATAGACGAAGACCTTGGCCTGGCTGAGGGACAGCGCCTTGGAGGACGGGTTGTTGATATTGGTGAAGTCATGCACCGCGTACACGTAGGTCTCGCCGAAGCGCTTCTTGTGCAGGGTGATGGTTTCCGGGCCGAAGCTGTCGGTGTCGTCCACGTCCAGGTCGGCGTCGGTGCCTTCCTTGGCGTCGAAATAGATGTGGTTGCCGGGGAAGGCGATGTGCGAGTCCAGGTCCGCCGGGGTCTCGCCCCAGCTCAGCACCACGCGCATGCCGTCCAGGTCCTGCATCACCGGGCTTACCGCGTAGGTCATGCCCTTGCACGGGCACTTGGCGACCAGGTTGGAGTAGCCGTCCTTCTTGATGATCAGCAGCGCGTCGGCGTCATCGGCGAAGGCGCTGTCCAGGGTCACCTGGCCCTGGGCGTTGGTCTTGCCGGCGGCGGTCTGCGCGCCGTTCTTCTGCACCAGCACCTCGGCACCCGCGATCTTCTGGTCCTTGACCACAGCGCTGAGCACTTCGATGGGCAGCTGTTCGGCCTGGGCCAGGGCGGCGCTGGAAGCCAACAGCAGGGATAGGGCGATACGCGAGAGGGTCTTCACTACGACCTCCTTGTCAAAGTGGATGAGAGGGGGCCGGCGGATGCGCCGGGCGTCGCACTATAGCGCAACGCCCCAGGCGCCGAATGTGATGTGTGGCAACCGGGCGAGGGAATCGCTCCAGCAGCGGTGGGCTGAAGCCCTATATAGAAGGCGTTCACGGGGCAGGCCCCCTGCCCCCCAGGCAACACCTGACAGCGTCAATCGTCCCCATAGGTGGAGCCCAACGGTGCAAATCCCTAGAATCGCCGCATTCCTGAAGGAGACGACTCATGCTGCTGGTGATTTCCCCCGCCAAGACCCTGGACTATGAAACCCCGCCGGTGACTCCGCGCCACACCCAGCCCCAGCACCTGGACCACGCCCAGGAGCTGATCCAGCAACTGCGCACCCTGGCGCCGAACGAGATCGCCGAGCTGATGCACCTGTCCGACAAGCTCGCCGGCCTCAATGCCGCGCGCTACGGCAGCTGGCACCCGGAGTTCACCCCGGCCAACGCCAAGCAGGCCCTGCTCGCCTTCAAGGGCGACGTCTATACCGGCCTCGATGCCGAGAGCTTCGCCGAGGCCGACTTCGATTTCGCCCAGCGCCACCTGCGCATGCTCTCCGGCCTCTACGGCCTGCTGCGCCCGCTGGACCTGATGCAGCCCTACCGCCTGGAAATGGGCACCAAGCTGGCCAACGCCCGCGGCAAGGACCTCTACGCCTTCTGGGGCGAGCGCATCAGCGGCTGGCTCAACGCAGCGCTGGCCGAACAGGGCGACGACATCCTGCTCAACCTCGCCTCCAACGAATACTTCAGCTCGGTGAAGCGCAAGGCCCTCAATGCCCGCATCATCGACACCGAATTCAAGGACCTGAAGAACGGCCAGTACAAGATCATCAGCTTCTACGCCAAGAAGGCCCGTGGCCTGATGGCCCGCTACGTGATCAAGGAGCGCCTGACCGACCCGCAAGGCCTCAAGGACTTCGACTACCAAGGCTACCGCTACAACGCCGAAGCCTCCTCGGCAGACAAGCTGGTATTCCTCCGCGACACCCCGCAGGACTGATTCTCCCGCCCCGTTTCCCGCCACAACCTGCCATTGGTTGGGCGACGCCTCCAGGCGTCGTCCAACCGGCCAATCTTTCTTCTCCCCCGCCACTTCAGCGCACCGGCTCGGTGCCATCACTTTAAATCCCCCTGGAACTAACGTACCGCCTGCCTAACAACTGGCCAGGGAACTTCCGCGCTGTTGCGTAAACAACGCGCAGGCTCTAGCACGGGCCATAGCGAACTACCGCTGCGCTTGCCAAAGTTAAAAACAGGGAACTTTTCCAGCGCGCTTAAATACGCAAAGCTTGCCATCAAAGTGCAATTACAAATGGCCGTAGCCGATGAATTGCAACAAATCAAATTGATGACGAACGGTAGGAACTATCCGAAAACCCGAACACTCATAACCCCGTCACTTAATTCTTCACGCAATATTTCAGCGTGATTCCAAACTGCCCCCATGTATCGGAATGCTCCGAGGGGGAAGTTGTGCGCCAGAAACCAGACAGGCGAACTAAGAGGAGAAGTTAGACACAGGATCGACTGACAAGAACCAGGGACAAGAGCCAGTAAGGTAATCAGTCCAGGAACCCTTGGAGCCAGCTTGTTCACAGGCTCCGCTTCAGGTACCCGCAGTTTCGGTGCCAGGTGTTTGTCATGCCTGCACGCAGCTGAAAGTTACGAATTGAATGTAACGGCTGCAAAACGGAAGTGGCGATTATGCCACCAATTAACAGCGTGCTAAATGGATGAGGTGAATGCGATGCGTATCAGCATCTTTGGTTTGGGCTATGTCGGTGCAGTATGTGCCGGTTGCCTGTCGGCTCGTGGTCATGAAGTTGTCGGTGTAGACGTCTCCACCACCAAGATCGACCTGATCAACAACGGTAAATCCCCCATCGTCGAGCCCGGGCTCGAAGAGCTCCTGCAGCAAGGCCGCAAGACCGGTCGCCTGCGCGGCACCACCGATGTCGCCGCCGCTGTGCGTGACACCGAAGTCTCCTTCATCTGCGTCGGGACCCCGAGCAAGAAGAACGGCGACCTGGAACTGGACTACATCGAAGGCGTGTGCCGCGAGATCGGCTTCGCCCTGCGTGACAAGTCCGAGCGCCACACCGTGGTCGTACGCAGCACCGTGCTGCCGGGCACCGTGATGAACGTGGTGATCCCGATCATCGAGGATTGCTCCGGCAAGAAAGCCGGTGACGACTTCGGCGTCGCGGTGAACCCCGAGTTCCTCCGCGAAAGCACCGCGATCAAGGACTACGACTTCCCGCCCATGACCGTCATCGGCGAACTGGACAAGGCCTCCGGCGACCTGCTCGAAACCCTGTACCGCGAACTCGACGCACCGATCATCCGCAAGGGAATCCAGGTCGCCGAGATGATCAAGTACACCTGCAACGTCTGGCACGCCGCCAAGGTCACCTTCGCCAACGAGATCGGCAACATCGCCAAGGCGGTGGGCGTCGATGGTCGCGAAGTGATGGACGTGATCTGCCAGGACCACAAGCTCAACCTCTCCAAGTACTACATGCGCCCCGGCTTCGCCTTCGGCGGCTCCTGCCTGCCCAAGGACGTGCGCGCCCTCAACTACCGCGCCAGCTCGCTGGACGTCGAGGCCCCGCTGATCGGCTCGCTGATGCGCAGCAACGCCTACCAGGTGCAGAAGGCCTTCGACATCATCGCCGCCCAGGAGAAGCGCAAGGTCGCCCTGCTCGGCCTGTCGTTCAAGGCGGGTACCGACGACCTGCGTGAAAGCCCCCTGGTGGAATTGGCCGAGATGCTCATCGGCAAGGGCTTCGACCTGCGCATCTACGACCGCAACGTCGAGTACGCACGCGTGCACGGCGCCAACAAGGACTACATCGAATCGAAGATTCCCCATGTGTCCTCCCTGCTCGACAGCGACTTCGACGGCGTGGTCGGCGATGCCGACATCATCGTCCTCGGCAACCGCGACGAGCTCTTCGCCCCGCTGGCGCAACGAGCGCCCGAAGGCAAGCGCGTGATCGACCTCGTGGGCTTCATGCCCAAGGCGACCAACGCACAGGCCGAAGGCATCTGCTGGTAATCCCGGACACCAGCTTCTAAGCGCAACGCAAGTGATGAACCTCGGGTCGGCGAACAACAAGAAGCCGCGCCCACGCCCGAGGTTTGTCCGGCGCCAACGACGGAATGGATAAACGTATGGACAAGCTCAAGCTAAGCCTCAACGAGGCGGCGGGTTGGCTTTTCTACCTGACGGGCCTGGGGCTGCTCGCACTGGCCCTGCCCAAGTCGGTCTTCGACCCCGACTCCAAGCATTTCCTGCTGCTGATCGGCCTGGTCGGCATCTGGCGCTACTCCATGGGCGGCCTGCACTTCATTCGCGGCATGCTGTTCCTGTATGTGGTCTACCCGCACTACCGGCGCAAGGTTCGCAAGCTGGGCAAGGCGGCCGACCCGTCCCATGTATTCCTGCTGGTGACCAGCTTCCGCATCGACGCGCTGACCACCGCCATGGTCTACCGCTCGGTGATCCAGGAAGCGATCAGCTGCGGCTACCCCACCACAGTGGTCTGCTCCATCGTCGAGCTGTCCGATGAGCTGCTGGTCAAGGGCCTGTGGGAAAAGATGAACCCGCCCGAGCACGTCGCCCTCGACTTCGTGCGCATCCCCGGCACCGGCAAGCGCGACGGCCTGGCCTATGGCTTCCGCGCCATCTCCCGCCAGTTGCCGGACGAAAACGCCGTGGTCGCGGTCGTGGACGGCGACACCGTGCTCGCCGAAGGCGTGGTGAACAAGACCGTGCCCTGGTTCAAGCTCTTCCCCAATGTCGGCGGCCTCACCACCAACGAGTTCTGCGAGGTGCGGGGCAGCTACATCATGTCCGAGTGGCACAAGCTGCGCTTCGCCCAGCGCCACATCAACATGTGCTCCATGGCGCTCTCCAAGCGGGTGCTGACCATGACCGGGCGCATGTCGGTGTTCCGCGCCAAGGTGGTGACCGACCCGGACTTCATCGCCGACGTGGAAAGCGACCACCTGGACCACTGGCGCCTGGGTCGCTTCCAGTTCCTCACCGGTGACGACAAGTCCAGCTGGTACAGCCTGATGCGCCTGGGCTACGACACCTTCTACGTGCCGGACGCGGCGATCAACACCGTCGAGCACCCGCCGGAGAAGAGCTTCATCAAGGCCAGCCGCAAGCTGATGTTCCGCTGGTACGGCAACAACCTGCGGCAGAACTCCCGGGCCCTGCGCCTGGGGCCACGCCGCCTGGGCTGGTTCACCACCCTGGTGCTCAGCGACCAGCGCGTATCGATGTGGACCTGCCTGCTGGGCCTCGCCGTCGCCATCATCGCCAGCATCAAGTACAGCATCGCCTACCTGCTCGTGTACCTGCTGTGGATCGGTCTCACCCGTTTCATCCTCACCCTGCTGCTGAGCGTTTCAGGGCACCACATAGGGCCGGCCTACCCGCTGATCCTCTATTACAACCAGATCGTCGGCGCCCTGGTGAAGATCTACGTCTTCTTCCGCCTCGACCAACAGTCGTGGACGCGCCAGAACACCAAGCTCAACCGTGATCTCGCCAGCTTTACGCGCTGGTTCAACACCTGGTCCTCACGCGCCATGACCTTCACCGCAACCAGCGTATTCGTCGCCACGCTGATGGCGTTCGTGTGACAGAACTTGAATAGGAAATCCAAGCCATGAATACAGCCGTCAACGTCAATGTGGTGCACGAATCCGAAGCCCAGCGCCAGCACGCCCGGGTCAAGATACCGGCCAAGATCCGCTACCTGGCCAACAACGAACGGGTCGAGCACCGCCTGGTCGACCTCTCCGCCGGGGGCTTCTCCTTCCAAACCAGCCCCAAGCACCGCGCCCAGGTCGGCGACTACCACCAGGGCCGCATGCTGTTCCAGCTGGACAGCCTGACCCTGGGCCTGGACGTCGAATTCCAGGTGCGTGCCGTGGACCCGAACAGCGGCCGTGCCGGCTGCCAGTTCCACAGCCTCAAGCCGCGCGACATCGCCACCCTGCGCTACCTGATCAGCGCCCACCTGTCCGGTGAAGTGATCAGCGCCGGCGACATGCTCAACACCCTGCAGCGCGAGAACTTCACCAAGCCGCGCAAGAACGGTGGCAACGGCGGCGGCATGGGCGTGTTCGGCCGCCTCAAGGCCGTCACTTTCAGCGCCGGCCTGTTCGTCGTCGGCCTCGCCGCCTTCGGCTTCATCTTCAAGTCCCTGTACGGCCTGTACTTCGTCACCCACGCCGAATCCGGCATGGTCGCGGTGCCCAGCATGCAGGTCACCATGCCCCGTGAAGGCACCGTGCAGAGCCTGATCGGCGGCGAAGGCACCAACGTCGACAAGGGCGCCCCCATCGCCTCCTTCTCCGCCACCATGCTGGAGATGCTCAAGGGCCACCTGACCGACGACCAGCTCACCCCGGCCAACGTCGAAGAGCTGTTCGGCAAGCAGATGAAAGGCACCCTGACCAGCCCCTGCAACTGCAAGGTGGCGCGCCAGCTGGTCGCCGACGGCCAGTTCGCCGGCAAGGGCGACGTGATCTTCGAGCTGGTGCCCCAGGACTTCGAAGCCACCGTCAGCGCCCGCTTCCCCTACCGCAACTTCGCCCAGGCCAAGCCCGGCGCCAGCGTCACCTTCCAGGTGGCCGGCGAAGACAGCCCGCGCCACGGCAAGATCATCAGCACCAGCCTGATCGACAGCGGCCTGTCCTCCGACATCCGCGTGGTCATCCAGCCCGACCAGACCCTGGACAGCAAGCTCGCCGGCCAGCCGGTCGAGGTCAGCATCGACCGCGGCCCCTCGTTCGACTGGATGGTCGACCGCGCCCTGGCCGCCGGCTTCTAAGGAGGGAGACCACGTGGCGACATTCCCCTCCCGTTACCTGATGCTCGGCGCCGCGGTCGCGCTGGCCGGCTGTGCCGGCCTGCCCGACCAACGCCTGGCCAACGAAGCGCTCAAGCGTGGCGACACCGCCACCGCCGAGCGCAACTACCGCCAGCTGGCGGACCTGGGCTACGTCAGTGCCCAGGTCGGCCTGGCCGACCTGCAGGTCAACAGCGGTGACCCGGAGCAGATGCGCCAGGCCGAGCAGATCTACCGCCAGGCCATGGACGAATCGCCCCGCGCCAAGGCCCGCCTCGGCAAGCTCCTGGCGCGCAAGCCCGACGCCACGCCCGCCGAACGCCAGGAAGCGGCCAAGCTGCTGGACGAGGCCTTCAAGGCCGGCGAGCCGAGCAGCCTGCTGCCCCTGGTCATGCTCTACCTCACCTTCCCGCAGGACTTCCCCGGCGTGAACGTGCAGCAGCGCATCGCTCAGTGGCGCGCCGACGGCCAGCCCCAGGCCGAGCTGGCGCAGATCCTCTTCTATCGGAGCCAGGGCACCTACGACCAGCACCTGGGCGAGATCGAGGACATCTGCAAGCGCACCCTGGCCCAGGCCGACGTCTGCTACGTCGAGCTGGCCACCGTGTACCAGAAGCAGAACAAGGCCGAGGAACAGAAAGCCCTGGTCGCCCAACTGATGAACGGCTACCACGCCGGCGTCATCCCCGCCCAGCGCGTCGACTCGGTGGCCCAGGTGCTGGCCGACGCCGAGCTCGGCGGCAAGCCCGACGAAGGCAAGGCCCAGGAGATGCTCGAAGAGATCGCCCCGGCCTACCCCGCCGCCTGGGTCAGCCTGGCCAAGCTGCTCTACGAATACCCGGGCCTGGGCGACATCGACAAGATGATGGAGTACCTCGACCACGGCCGCGAAGCCGCGCAACCGCGCGCCGAGCTGCTGCTGGGCCGCCTCTACTACGAAGGCAAGCTGCTGCCGCAGGACCCGCACAAGGCCGAGGAGCACCTGATGAAGGCCTCCGCCACCGAACCCAGCGCCAACTACCTGCTGGGGCAGATCTACATCCGTGGCTACCTGGGCGACATCTACCCCGACAAGGCGCTGGACTACCTGCTCAATGCCGCGCGCAGCGGCCAGATCAACGCCGACTTCGCCCTCGGCCAGATGTTCGCCCAGGGCAAGGGCATCACCCCGAACCTGGTCAACGCCTACGTCTTCAGCCAGCTGGCGCTCCCCAAGAACACACCCCAGGCCACCGAGCTGGCCCAGGCGGTGGAACAACAACTGCAGCCTGCAGAGCGTGCGCGGGCCGAACAGCTGCTGCGTGAAGAACGCCAGCTGAGAGGCACCGCACTGCAAGACGCCGCACAGATGCAAGCCATGCAGACCCCTTGAAGGAATCGATATGAAATTCAATCTCTGGACGAATGCCAGCCTGGGCCTGGGCATCACGCTGATCACCGCGAGCAGCGCCTTCGCCGTGCAGATGAGCGACAAGAACTTCGGCCTCGACATCAAGGTCACCGCGCAATCGGAAGACGACCGCGACCTCGGCACCCAGAAGGGCGGCGACGTCAACGGCATCGGCCTCGACCTGCGTCCCTGGGTCTACGGCCAGCGTGGTGAGTGGAGCGCCTTCGCCATGGGCCAGGCGGTGACCGCCACCGACATCGTCGAGACCGACACCCTCGAATCCAGCGACATCGACAGCGAGTCCAGCCAGAACAACGACGGCCGCGAACCGGACAAGAGCTACCTCGCCCTGCGCGAGTTCTGGGTCGACTACGCCGGCCTCACCGCCTACCCGGGCGAGCACCTGCGCTTCGGTCGCCAGCGCGTGCGCAGCGACGAAGGCACCTGGTGGGACACCAACATCGAAGCCCTGCGCTGGACCTTCGACACCACCCTGCTCACCGCCAACGTCGGCATCGCCGAGCGCTTCAGCGAATACCGCACCGACATCGACGAACTGGCCCCCGAAGACAAGGACCGCCAGCACATCTTCGGTGACGTCGCCACCCAGTGGATGCCCAACCACTGGGTCGGCCTCAAGCTCCACCACAGCCGCGACAACGGCAGCCTGCCCGACAACGGCGAAGTGGTGGACCCGCTGGACAAGCGCTACACCGGCGACCTGACCTGGCTCGGCATCAACGCCGACAACGGCTTCTTCGACCGCCGCTCCCCCGAGACCCTCAACTACTGGGCCCAGGCCACCTGGCTCACCGGCGACATCGACGAGCTGAACCAGACCGTGGTCGGCAACGACAGCGTCGCCAACGGCTCGCGCAACGTCGACGTCGACGCCTGGGCGCTGGACCTCGGCCTGCGCTGGAACATCGACGACCAGTGGAAGGTCGGTGGCGCCTACGCCCGTGGCAGCGGCGGCGGTGACGACGACAGCTCCGAGCAGTTCCGCCAGACCGGCATGGAAAGCAACCGCTCCAACTTCACCGGCACCAACTCGCGCATGCACCGCTTCGGCGAAGCCTTCCGCGGCGAGCTGAGCAACCTCCAGGTGGGCACCGCCTTCGCCTCCTGGCAGCTGCGCGAAGACTACGACGCCAGCGTCGTCTACCACCGCTTCTGGCGTATCGACGACAACCAGGACGTCGGCCAGGCCGGAATCATCGCCCCGCTGGAGGACGGCGAGAAAGACGTCGGCCAGGAGCTCGACTTCGTCGTCACCAAGTACTTCAAGCAGGGCCTGCTGCCGGCCTCGATGGCCGAGCACATGGACGACGCCTCCGCGCTGGTGCGTTTCCGTGGTGGCGTGTTCAAGCCGGGCGATGCCTATGGCAGCGGCACCGACTCGCTGATGCACCGCGCCTTCGTCGACTTCATCTGGCGCTTCTGAGGCCGCCATGCGCGAAGGGAGAACAGCCATGAGAAACCCCATCGGAACCCCCCTGCCGCTCAGCGGTGTGGTGCTTGGCGCGCTGCTCATCGCAGCGCCCTGGGTCCAGGCCGCCGAGCCGACCAAGGAACTCAAGGAAACCAAGAACTACACCGTCACCAGCGCGCCGGTGGATCAGTTGCACCTGGAAGCGCCCACGCTGCCCGACCTCTCCGGCTACACCGCGCAAGCGGTGGACGCCAAGATCGACCGCTCGAAACAGGGCAAGGTGGTGGTGCGGCGCATGCTGCAGCAGGACGCCCTGAAGGACTTCATCGGCGGCAACGAACGCATGCGTGAATGGGTCACCCGCCAGCGCGGCATGCCCCAGGCGATCTTCATCGAGGGCGGCCACGTCACCCCCGCCGACATCGCCAAGGCCCTGCCCGACACCCAGTTCAGCGAGACCGAGCCGGGCGTCTACCTGGCCCGCCTGCCCGTGGTGGTGGCCCAGGACGCCAACCTCGAGATCGGCAAGGACACCAAGGACTTCCGCCTTTCCCAGGAGCGCGGCTCGTTCCTGGTCAACGACGGCAAGCTGTTCATCATCGGCACCAAGCTCACCGCCTGGCGCGAGCAGGACAAGGGCCCGGCCACCTTCCGCACGCCCGACGAATTCCGCCCCTTCCTGGTCTCCTGGGGCGGCAGCGAGCTGTACATCGTCGGCAGCACCGTCACCAGCCTCGGCTACAACAACTCCAAGTCCTACGGCGTCTCCATCACCCAGTACACCCCGGGCATGCACGAGCGCCTCAAGCGCCCCGAGCCCACCGGCTGGCTGGTGGATTCGGAGTTCGTCGACCACTGGTACGGCTTCTACTGCTACGAAGCCCGCGACGTGGTGATCAAGGGCAACACCTACCGCGACAACATCGTCTACGGCATCGACCCCCACGACCGTTCCCACGGCCTGATCATCGCCGAGAACACCGTCTACGGGACCAAGAAGAAGCACGGGATCATCATCTCCCGCGAGGTGGACGACAGCTGGATCATCAACAACAAGACCTACGACAACAAACTCTCGGGCATCGTCATCGACCGCAACTCGGTGAACAACCTGGTGGCCTACAACGAGGTCTACCAGAACCATGCCGACGGCATCACCCTGTACGAGAGCTCCAACAACCTGTTGTGGGGCAACAAGATCGTCAACAACCAGCGCCACGGCATCCGCCTGCGCAACAGCGTGAACATCCGCCTGTACGAGAACCTCGCCATCGCCAACGGGCTGACCGGCGTGTACGGGCACATCAAGGACCTTTCCGATACCGACCGCGACATCGAGCTCGACCCCTTCGACACCAAGGTCTCGATGATCGTGGTCGGCGGCAAGCTCGCCGGTAACGGCTCCAGCCCGCTGTCCATCGACTCGCCGCTCTCCGTGGAGCTCTACCGCGTGGAAATGCTCGCCCCGAGCAAATCCACCGGCATCAGCTTCGCCGGCGTGCTCGGTGAAAAACAGGACGAAATCCTCGACCTCATGGTGCGCCGCAAGAAAGCGGTGCTCATCGACCCCGTCGAAAGCCAGGCCGAACTCCAGGATTGAGGCAACAGATCATGCACAAGAACACCACCCGTTGGTTCGCCCCCTCCGCCCTGGCCGCCGCCCTGCTGGCCAGCGCCCACACCGCCCAGGCGGCCGAACCGCAGTACAGCGTGCAGCGCACCGGTCCGCTGTGCGCCACGGCGCAGAACCCGAACACCTACAACACCAAGTACCTGAGCTTCTTCACCGCCCTGGTGCAGGCCAAGGACGACTGGTTGTTCCGCTCGCGCAACGACCTGCGCACCGACTTCGGCACCACCCCCTACGGCTACAGCGAGTTCAAGCGCCTGCGCGACGCGCTCAAGGCCAAGGGCATCGAGCTGATGGTGGTCTACCAGCCCACCCGCGGGCTGATCAACCGCGAGAAGCTGACCGATGAAGAGAAGGCCCGCTTCGACTTCGAGCTGGCGAAGAAGAACTACCTCAAGACGGTGGCGGACTTCCGCAAGACCGGTATCTGGGTCACCGACCTCTCGCCGCTGTTCGACGAGCAGGGCGTGGACACCGACTACTACTTCAAGGCCGACCACCACTGGACCCCGGCCGGCGCCGACCGCACCGCCAAGCTGGTGGCCGAGACGCTGAAGGAGATGCCCGGCTTCGCCGACATCCCCAAGAAGGAATTCTCCAGCAAGGTCGTCGGCCTGCTGCCCAAGGCCGGCACCCTGCACAAGACCGCCGGCCAGCTGTGCGGCACCACCTACGCCACTCAGTACGTCGAGCGCTACGAGACCGAAGCCTCGGGCGAGGCCGGCGGCGACAGCCTGTTCGGCGACGAGTCGAACCCGCAGATCGTCCTGGTTGGCACCAGTAACAGCGGCCCGGCCTACAACTTTGGCGGTTTCCTGCAGCAGCACAGCGGCGCCGAGGTGCTCAACATGGCGGTCAGCGGCGGCGGCTTCGACAGCGCTCTGCTGCAGTACATGAGCAGCAAGGAATTCCACGAGAACCCGCCGAAGATCATCGTCTGGGAATTCGCCACCCACTACGACATGGCGCAGAAGAGCTTCTACCGCCAGGCCCTGCCGCTGGTGAACAACGGCTGCGAAGGCCAGAAGGCGGTGATGCACAACAAGGTGAAGATGAAGCCCGGCGCCAACGAGGTCTTCGTCAACGGCCAGAACGGCGCGGTCAAGGACATCCGCGGTGGCGACTACCAGGTCGACCTGACCTTCAGCGACCCGTCCGTGCACGAATCCAAGGCCACCATCTGGTACCTCAACGGCCGCCGCGAAAACTTCAAGATCGAACAGAGCGACCGCGTCGACACCGGCGGTCGCTATGCCTTCGAACTGCGCAACGACCCCGACTGGCGGGACCTCAACGTCCTCGCCCTGGAAATCCACAGCCCCGAACAGATGCCGGAAAACCTCAGCGTCGACGTGACTCTGTGCAAGCGTCCCGGCAACGGTGGCGACACCCTCACGGCCAAGGCCGAGTGAGGAAGGAGGCCCCATGAAACATCCACTCAGCCTGCTCGCGCCCTGCCTGCTCGGCGGCTTCCTGCTCGCCGGCCAGGCGAGCGCGGCCGACCTGGTGCCACCGCGCGGCTACTACGCCCCGGTGGATATCGACGACAAGAAGCCCGAGGCCTGCAAGGCACCGCCGCAGCCCTACACCGCCAAGCTCGACTTCCGCAGCAAGTACGAGGGCTCCGACAAGGCCCGCGCGACGCTCAACCCGGATGCCGAGAAGGCCTTCCGCGAGAAGACCGCCGACATCACCGAGATGGAGCGCGGCGTCAACAAGATGGTCATGGCGTACATGCGTGAAGGGCAGCGTCCGCAGCTCGAGTGCGCCCTGCAATGGATGACCAGCTGGGCCCAGGCCAACGCCCTGCTCAGCACCGAGTACAACCACACCGGCAAGTCCATCCGCAAATGGGCGCTGGGCAGCCTGTCCTCCGCCTACCTGCGGCTGAAGTTCTCCGACAGCCACCCGCTGAACGCCTACCAGACCCAGACCCAGGTCATTGAATCCTGGTTCTCGCGCCTGGCCGACCAGACGGTGCACGACTGGAGCGGCCTGCCGCTGAAGAAGATCAACAACCACTCCTACTGGGCCGCCTGGTCGGTGATGGCCACCGCCGTCGCCACCAATCGCCGCGACCTGTTCGACTGGTCGGTGGACCAGTTCCGCGTGGCCGCCAGCCAGGTCGACAACGACGGCTTCCTGCCCAACGAACTCAAGCGCCAGCAACGCGCCCTCGCCTACCACAACTACAGCCTGCCGCCGCTGGCGATGATCGCCGCCTTCGCCCAGGCCAATGGCGTGGACCTACGCGAAGAGAACAACGGCGCCCTGCGCCGCCTCGGCGAGAAGGTCATCGCCGGTGTCGACGACCAGGAACCCTTCGACGACAAGACCGGCAAGGACCAGGACATGGACGAACTGGAGAAACACGCCAAGTTCGCCTGGCTCGAACCCTGGTGTGCCCTCTATGGCTGCAAGCCCGACACGGTCGAGTGGAAGGACTCCATGGGCCCCTACAAGACCTTCCGCCTCGGCGGCGACGTGACCCAGGTCTTCCACCCGAAGAAGGAGGGCAGCAGCGGTAGCTGATGCGGCGCCCTCCCCTCCCGGGGAGGTGCCTGACGGAATGAACCGACCGCGCAGCAGACGCGGCGGCGCAAGGATTTGAACGCCACACCCTGGGGAGGGAATGGCGGGTCGCACACCGGGCTGGAATGCCCGGCGGCGGCCCAGAAAGTTACGTACAAGTGGAGAGACTCGGATGGTCTTTTCTTCAAACGTGTTCCTGTTCCTGTTCCTGCCGATCTTCCTCGGCTTGTACTACCTGGTCGGAACGCGCTATCGCAACCTCCTGCTGCTCATCGCCAGCTACGTGTTCTATGCCTGGTGGCGGATCGACTTCCTCGCGCTGTTCGCGGGGGTCACGGTGTTCAACTACTGGATCGGCCTGCGTGTAGGCGCAGCCGGCGTGCGCACGAAAGCGGCGCAGAAATGGCTGCTCCTCGGCGTGGTGGTGGACCTCTGCGTCCTCGGCTACTTCAAGTACGCCAACTTCGGTGTCGACAGCCTCAACGCCATCATCACCTCGTTCGGCATGGAGCCCTTCGTCCTCACCCACATCCTGTTGCCGATCGGTATCTCGTTCTACATCTTCGAGTCCATCAGCTACATCATCGATGTGTACCGAGGCGACACCCCGGCGACCCACAACCTGATCGACTTCGCGGCCTTCGTGGCGATCTTCCCGCACCTGATCGCCGGCCCCGTGTTGCGCTTCCGTGACCTGGTCGACCAGTTCAACCACCGCACCCACACCGTCGACAAGTTCGCCGAGGGCTGCACCCGGTTCATGCAGGGCTTCATCAAGAAGGTCTTCATCGCCGACAGCATCGCGCCCATCGCCGACCATTGCTTCGCCCTCTCCGACCCGACCACGGGGGATGCCTGGCTCGGTGCGCTGGCCTACACCGCGCAGCTGTACTTCGACTTCTCCGGCTACAGCGACATGGCCATCGGCCTCGGCCTGATGATGGGATTCCGCTTCATGGAGAACTTCAACCAGCCCTACATCAGCCAGTCCATCACCGAGTTCTGGCGGCGCTGGCACATCAGCCTCTCCACCTGGCTGCGCGACTACCTCTACATCAGCCTGGGCGGTAACCGCGGCACCACCTTCCAGACCTACCGCAACCTGTTCCTCACCATGTTGCTGGGTGGCCTGTGGCACGGCGCCAACTTCACCTACATCATCTGGGGCGCCTGGCACGGCATGTGGCTGGCGATCGAACGTGCCCTCGGCGTCGACGCCGCGCCGCGTGTGCTCAACCCGCTGCGCTGGGCCTTCACCTTCCTTCTGGTGGTGGTCGGCTGGGTGATCTTCCGCGCCGAAAACCTCGACGTCGCCTGGCGCATGTACGCCGCCATGTTCAGCTTCGGTGACCTGGGGCTCTCCGAGCTCAACGCCGCCCAGCTGACCAGCCTGCAGATCGCCACCCTGGTGCTGGCCTACGTGGTGCTGGCCATCTTCGGCATCCGCCAGTTCTACACCAAGCCCCTGGCCGGTGCGCCCAAGGCCCGCGCCGAGGAACAGGTCGACGCCAACGGCCCGGCCACCGCCCAGCCGCGCACCCAGCAGGGCGGCGCCAACGACCCGGCGGCCATCGCCTACTCGCCGAGCGGCGGCCTGGTCTGGCAACAGGCCTGGATGACCCAGCTGCCGGTACTGGCGACCCGCATCGCGCTGCTGGTGCTGTTCGCCGCCTCGATCCTGAAGCTCTCTGCACAGAGCTTCTCCCCCTTCCTCTACTTCCAGTTCTGAGGAGCGCAACCATGAGCAGAACTGCCAACACCCTCTACATCGTGGTCTTCGCCGGCATGCTGCTGGCCCTGAGCCTGTGGTCCATGCGCGGCATCGTCGGCTTCAGCGTCGCCAAGGAAACCACCGTGCTCAACGGCAAGCTGGCCCACGCCTTCGAGAAGCACTACGACGATGAATTCCCGATCAAGCAGATCGGCACCAACCTCTGGGCGCTGGTGGACTTCGGCCTGTTCGGCGAAGGCCGCCAGGGCGTGGTGATCGGCAAGGACGGCTGGCTGTTCTCCGACGAGGAGTTCGACCCGGTCGCCGATGGCAGCCGCCACCTGCAGGAAAACCTGGCGCTGATCCAGGGCGTGCGTGACGAGCTGGCCGGGCGCGGCGTGACCCTGGTCCTGGCCATCGTGCCGTCCAAGTCGCGCCTGTACCCCGAGTACACCGGCGAAGCCCGCCCCACTGCCCTGCGCCAGGACCTCTACGCGCAATTTCGCGGCGCCGCCCGCAAGGCCGGGATCATCGCCCCGGACCTGCTCGGCACCCTGGAGCAGGCCAAGCACAACGGCCAGGTCTTCCTGCGCACCGACACCCACTGGACGCCCCTGGGCGCCGAGGCGGTGGCCAACACCGTGGGCGAGGCCGTGCGCAGCGCGGCGCCGCTCTCGGGCGATGCCCAGGAGTACGTCACCGAGGCGGTGAAGAACGAGGACTACAAGGGCGACCTGACCCGCTTCCTGCCCCTGGACCCGATGTTCGAAAACCTCATGCCGGCACCGGACAAATTGCAGAAACGCGAGACCCGCGCCGCGGTCGAAGGTGAAGCCAGCGGTGACTCGCTGTTCGCCGACAGCCAGGTGCCGGTGGCGCTGGTGGGCACCAGCTACAGCGCCAACCAGAACTGGAACTTCGCCGGCGCCCTGCGCCAGTCGCTGCAACGCGACCTGGTCAACCACGCCGAGGACGGCCACGGGCCGATCCTGCCGATGCTCAAGTACCTCAAGAGCGACGAGCTGAAGGACGCCGCGCCGCAGCTGGTGATCTGGGAATTCCCCGAACGCTACCTGCCGATGGCCAACGACCTCAGCGAATTCGACCCGCAGTGGATCGCCGAACTGCGCAAGGGCGGCGGCACCCCGGGCGAGCGCCTCGCAGCCACCGCCGCCAACTGAAACCCAGCAGTGAGGGCCCGCCCCGCGAGCCCCCGACGACTGTGGCCCCACCGGGCCATTTCAAGAAAGAAAGATGGAGGAACACCATGAACCGACAGAAGAAACGCAACTGGACGTCGTATGCCTGCGCCATCGCCCTGGGCCTCGCCGCTGTGCATGCACAGGCTGACGAAGGCGGGCTCTACGGACCCCAGGCACCCAAGGGATCGGCCTTCGTCCGCGCCTACAACGCCGGCAGCAGCGAACTCAGCGTCAACGTCGGCAACACCGCGTTGAACGACGTCGCCCCGCTCGGCTCCAGCGACTTCAAGTTCCTGCCCGCCGGCAACTACAGCGCCCAGATCGGCGCCACCAACCTGCCGGTGAAACTGGAAGCCGACCGCTACTACACCCTGGTCAACCAGCCGGGCGCCGAGCCCAAGCTGGTGGAAGAGCCGGCCTTCAAAAACAAGCAGAAGGCCCTGCTGCGAGTGCAGAACCTCTCCGACGCCAAGCTCACCGTGAAAACCGCCGACGGCAAGACCGCCGTGGTCGAGGACGTTGCGGCCCAGGGCCGTGGCGAGCGCGAGATCAACCCGGTGAAGGTCAACCTCGCCCTGTTCGACGGCACCCGCAAGGTCAGTGACCTCAAGCCGGTCTCGCTGCAGCGCGGCGAAGTCGTCTGCCTCTACATCACCGGCAGCGGCGGCAAGCTCTCCCCGGTCTGGGTCAAGCGCCCGGCCGAATCCTGATGTACCCGGCCCGGGGCCGAGAGCCCCGGGCAACGCTTCGTACCCGCCGCAAGAGACAGTGGGACTACAAGACAGAAATCAGTGATCGATGTGATGAGCAATCTATCCACAAACGACAAGCGATTTTAGGAGATACACCCATGATTCCTGTGATCCTCTCTGGCGGTAGCGGCTCCCGACTCTGGCCCCTTTCGCGCAAGCAGTACCCCAAGCAGTTCCTGGCCCTGACCGGTGACCACACCCTGTTCCAGCAGACCCTGGAACGCCTGAACTTCGAAGGCATGCAAGCCCCGGTGCTGGTGGCCAACAAGGATCACCGCTTCATCGTCCAGGAGCAGCTGGACGCCATCAAGGTCACCCCGCAGGCCATGCTGCTCGAACCCTTCGGCCGCAACACCGCGCCCGCCGTCGCCATCGCCGCCATGCAGCTGCTGGCCGAAGGCCGCGACGAGCTGATGCTGGTGATGCCGGCCGACCACGTGCTGGAAGACCAGCGCGCCTTCCAGCAGGCCCTGGCCCTGGCCACCATCGCCGCCGAGAAGGGCGAGATGGTGCTGTTCGGCGTGCCGGCCCTGCGCCCCGAGACCGGCTACGGCTACATCCGTGGCAAGGATTCCGCCGGCAGCCTGCCGGACGGCATCAGCCGCGTCGCCCAGTTCGTCGAGAAACCCGACGCCGAGCGCGCCCAGCAGTACGTGGACTCCGGCGACTACTTCTGGAACAGCGGCATGTTCCTGTTCCGCGCCAGCCGCTTCCTCGATGAGCTCAAACACCACGACGTGGACATCTACGACACCTGCCTGCTGGCCCTGGAACGCAGCCAGCGCGAAGGCACCACGGTGACCATCGATGCCAACACCTTCGCCTGCTGCCCGGACAACTCCATCGACTACGCGGTGATGGAAAAGACCCAGCGCGCCTGCGTGGTGCCGCTGTCCGCCGGCTGGAACGACGTCGGCAGCTGGAGCTCGATCTGGGAAGTCCACGACAAGGACAAGGACGGCAACGTCACCAAGGGCGACGTGGTGGTGCAGGACAGCCACAACTGCCTGGTGCACGGCAACGGCAAGCTGGTGTCGGTGATCGGCCTGGAAGACATAGTCGTGGTCGAGACCAAGGACGCCATGATGATCGCCCACCGCGACCGCGTGCAGGAGGTCAAGCAGCTGGTCAACGAGCTCGACGCCCAGGGCCGCAGCGAAACCCAGAACCACTGCGCCGTGTACCGCCCCTGGGGCTCGTACGACTCGGTGGACATGGGCGGCCGCTTCCAGGTCAAGCACATCACCGTCAAGCCCGGCGCGCAGCTCTCGCTGCAGATGCACCACCACCGTGCCGAGCACTGGATCGTGGTCTCCGGCACCGCCGAGGTGACCTGTGACGACAAGACCTTCCTGCTCACCGAGAACCAGTCGACCTACATCCCCATGACCTCGGTGCACCGCCTGACCAACCCCGGCAAGATCCCCCTGGAGATCATCGAGGTGCAGTCCGGCAGCTACCTGGGCGAGGACGACATCGAGCGCCTGGAAGACGTCTACGGCCGCAGCGACGCGGTATCGGTGAGTCATGTGACAGCACGCTGAGCCTCCTTCCCCCATCGGGAGGCCCATTCCCCCTGTGCCAGCAGGGGGAATGGCGTGCGCCAACCCAGGGGGCCCAGCCGGGCCCCCGCGCCTGGCACATCCCACCCCGCATCGCCGCAGCGTAATGCGCTAGCATTGAGCCCCTCGAAACCCCCACGGGCGTTCCCATGCTGATCGGTGCGATCCTCATCCTGACCTGGCTGATCCTGGTCATCCGCCACCCCGCCAAGGCCCTGCCCATCTCCCTGGTCGCCGTGCTCGGCATCGGCCTGGTCGCCGCCTGGGTGCTCTGGGAGGAGCGCGTGGTGGACCGCCAGCTGGCCCTGCTCGACGTGCGCGTCGGCTACGCCCCCGACCAGTGCCCCGCCGACCGCCCCCTGCAGATCCGTGTGCACAACGGCAGCAGCACCACCCTGCTGGACCTCGCCTGGGTGATCCAGGCCTACCGCCCGGGCGACTCGATCAACCTCACCCAATCGACCTACGAGGCCGAACGCTCCCTCGGCCCGCCGCGCCTGCAGGCCGGCGCCGACTGGAGCGACTGCCTGCCCCTGCCGCCCCTGCGCAGTGGCTACCGCCCGCAGACCCTGGAGTTCCGCGCCGAGCGATTACATGGCAGATTCACCGACTGAACACCCACCCGCTGTCGCCTCCACCACAACAAGACCAACAAGGAACCCAGCAATGAGCCAACCCGTTGCCCTCATCACCGGCTGCTCCAGTGGCATCGGCCGAGCCCTGGCCGATGCCTTCAAGCACGCCGGTTACAGCGTCTGGGCCTGCGCCCGCAAGGCCAATGACGTCGACGCCCTCAATGTCGCCGGCTTCATCGGCGTGCAGCTGGACGTCAACGACGAGGACGCGGTGGCGCAGCTGGGCGAGCGCCTGCAACGGGAAACCGGGCGCCTCGACGTGCTGGTCAACAACGCCGGCTACGGCGCCATGGGCCCGCTGCTCGACGGTGGCACCGACGCCCTGCGCCGGCAGTTCGAAACCAACGTCTTCTCGCTGATCGGCCTCACCCGCGCCTGCTTCCCCGTGCTGCGCGCCAGCCGCGGCCTGGTGGTCAACATCGGCAGCGTCTCCAGCGTGCTGGTCACCCCCTTCGCCGGCGCCTACTGCGCCTCCAAGGCCGCCGTGCACGCGATCTCCGACGCCCTGCGCCTGGAACTCGCGCCCTTCGCCATCGAAGTGATGGAAGTGCAACCCGGCGCCATCGCCTCCAGCTTCGGCGCCAACGCCAGCCGCGAAGCCGAAGCCGTGATCGCCGAAGGCTCGCCCTGGTGGCCGATCCGCGACGGCATCCGCGCCCGTGCCCGCGCCTCCCAGGACAACCCCACCCCCGCCACCGAATTCGCCCGCGACCTGTTCGCCGCCATCCAGCGCCACCCGCGCCCGCGTCTGCTGCGCCTGGGCAACGGCAGCCGCGCCCTGCCGCTGCTCGCCACTCTGCTGCCCAAGGGCCTGCTGGAATCGGTGCTGAGAAAACGCTTCGGCCTCAACGTCGCCCTGGAACGCCCGTGAACGACCCGCGCCCGGCCTTCACCCTGCGCTACGCCATCGGTGGCGTAGCCCTGGCGATGGTGCTCAACCTCGCCCTGCGCAGCCTGGTCAAGGTCGGCGGCCTGCTCGCCACCCTGGTCATCGCCGGTGCCGTCGCCCTGCTCCTCGCCGCCGCCTTCCGCCTCATCCAGCGCCGCGCCCCCAGCCGCGGCGAAGCCTGGCGCATCGTCCTCGGCTACGGCGCCCTGCTCGGCGTCCTCTACCTCGGCCTGCTCGGCATGATGACCCTGCAGGACCAACCCAGCCCCATGGCCGTCTTCCTCTTCTTCCTGCACTACCTCTGCTACCCCGCCTTCGCCTGGCTCACCCTCCTCGCCCGCCGCTGACGCCCCGCCCGTTGGGCCTCGCTGCGCTCGGCGCCAACCTACGTCCACCTCTCCGCTCGGTCCTCACCGGTGTGTAGGGTGGATGCCGCTCTTTGCATCCACCAGCGGCCTCTTCCCGAGCATCACGGCCTCAGGCTATAAACGCGACCTGCCGGCACGCCCGTCGGCGGACAAGGAGCAGCAAAATGCAGGGAAGACTGACGGCGCTGGCGCTGGTAGCCGCGACACTCGCGGGGTGCGAGGCCATTGTCACGGTGGAAGGCACCATCGAACCCCGGCTGTTCGCGCGCTCCAAATGCGAGTCGTTCATTCGAAACTCGACGGGGAAGTCATCCTCGTCAGAAATCCATGAGGCCACCTTTTACGACGGCATGATGGTGTCGCCATTCGGCGACGATCTGTACACCGTCCGCGTCGACTGCAAGGCCCACGACGGCACACTGCTGGCCAGCCACCAGGAAATCGTGACCCTCGGCGACGAGGCCTCGACCCTCTACATGGGCCTGATCAGCACGGAGCCACGCAAGGGACGGAGCCACGAGCCCGAGTGGGTCATCGCCGAGAAGGCACCGCCACCACCGCCCGACCCCACCTGCCCTCGCCGTGAATCACCGAGCGCCTACACCCAGGCATTCGACGCCATCGGGCAACGCCTCGCCGAGGATGGCCAGCAGAAGGTCGCGATGAAGCGCCTGAACAGGCTGGCCCACCGCAATGGCTGGCTGCTGGTAGAGGCCGAATACGAACGCCTTGGCCCCATGAGCTTCCTCCTGGAATCCGACCAGCAGGGCTATGCCGTGAAAAGCTACTTCGTCGGCACCACCCCGAGCGGCAAGCGCAGCACGATCATCCGCACCCTGTTCGAGCAGGAAGCGCCCAACGTGCCGCCCGACCTGCTCGCCTGCCTACTGGACTGACACCTCACCGCCCATACCAACGCAGCGGACCCGAACCCTGCCCCGTTGGGCCTCGCTGCGCTCGGCGCCAACCTACGCCCAGCTCCCCCGCTCGAACCTTACCGGTGTGTAGGGTGGATGCCGCTCTTTGCATCCACCATGCGGCGCCCACCCGAATACCAACCTCCCCACGAGGCACGCCCCCTCACCGTTGCAGGTCGATCCCACTAGAATCTCAGCCTCCCCCATCGGAACGGACACCATGCACCTGCGCCCCCTCGATTTCCCCCGCGACGCCGAAGCCCTGAGCGCCTTCGATGCCGGCTACGACACCCACCTGCTCTACCGCGTGGAGCGGCAGGGCCTGGCCTTTGCGCTGGTCGAGGAACGTCGCGCGGAGCCCTTCCGCAAGCGCTATGACGCCGAGGGGTTCGCCGAGGATGTCGAGGACGCCGACTTCGCCCTCGCCGCCGTGGCCGAGGACGGCAGCCTGGCCGGGTTCGCCTGCGTACGGCTGGAGGAATGGAACCGCAGCGCCGAGCTGAGCGCGCTGTTCGTCGCGCCGGCCCACAAGGGCCAGGGGCTGGGCCGGCGGCTGCTGGACGAGGCGACCACCTTCGCCCGCGCCAGCGACGCGCGCTGCCTGTGGCTGGAGACCCAGAGCAGCAACCACCCGGCCATCAGTTTCTACCTGAAATCCGGCTTCGCCTTCAGTGGCCTCAACACCGCCCTCTACGACCCGCGCGAGACGGCGCCCGAGGAAGTCGCGCTGTTCTTCAGCCAGCCCCTGGGCGCCTGAAAAACGGTGGAACCGTCGCCCTCCCCGTCTCACTAAAAAAGAGAACAAAGGGGGATCCGATGGACTATCTCGACCTGCTGCAATGGCCGGCGATGCTGGTGACGGTGGCCGCCGCCTGGCTGATCGGCTCGAAGCAGCCAGCCCGGCGACACATCGGCTTCTGGGTGTTCCTGGCCAGCAACGCCCTGTGGATCGCCTGGGGCCTGCACGCCCAGGCCTGGGCGCTGATCGTGCTGCAGCTATGCCTGGCGGCGATGAACATGCGCGGCGCGAAGAAGGCCGACGAAGCCGGCGGCTAGCGGCTGGCCGTGCCGGGCAATGGCAAGATCAGCACTAGACCGTAGCCCGGACTTCAGTCCGGGAACACTCGGCACCGCTCCCGGGCTGAAGCCCGGGCTACGGAACTGGCAGCAATGAACCTGTGCGGAGGGCTAGCGGTTTGCCGTGTCGCGTAACGGCACCGCCAGCACCAGGATCGCCAGGACCACCGCGCCAATGCCCAGCCCCTGGAACAGCCCCAGCGGCTCCCCCAGCAACACGGCCGCCAGCGCCACCGCCGTAAGCGGAGCCACCGCCGTGAAGGTGGCCGCCTCCCCGCCGCTGACCCGCGACGAGCCGGCGTACCAGAGCAGGAAGCCCGCCGCCGTCGGCACCCAGGCGTACCACGCCAGCGCCCCCAGGGATGCCGGCGCAGGCCAGGCCACCGGCCCCTCCAGCAGGGCCAGCGGTGCCGACACCAGCAACCCGAGGACGACCATGGCCGTGGCCTGCTGCACCGCGCCCAACGGTTGGCGCATGCGCTTGTTGAGCAGGATGAACGCGCTCTCGCACAGCACTGCGCCGAACACGCAGAGCATGCCGAACCCGCTGCTCGGCCCGCTGGCCTTCCAGGCCACCGCCATCACCCCGAGGGTCGCCAACGCCACGCTGGCCACCGGCCGCAGCCCCGGTCGCTCCCCCAGTACCAGCACCGAGAACAGCGCGGACACCGCCGGCAAGGTGCCGATGATCACCCCCGCATCCGCCGCCGGCAGGTGGGCCAGGCCCATCACCAGCAGCACCGTGTAGCCCACGCTGCCAGCGGCGGCCTGGAGCACCAGCAACACACGGTCCCCAGCCCCCAGATACGGCCAACCCTGGCGCCGCAGCAGCCACAGCATCACCGGCAGGGCCAGGACGAAGCGCAGCGCGGTGGCCTGGAACGGCGGCACGTTGCCCGCCAGGACCTTGGAAGCGATGACCGTGGTGCCCACCGTCATCATCGCCAGTGACAGCAGCAGATAGCCTTGTGCACGTCTCGACACCCTGACCTCCCGAATAGCCTCTCGCTGGATTGCGAGGGCCCATTCAGGCGCATCCGCCGCCTCGGTTCTTGAACGAAATTGATCTGCCGGGGCCCGTGCCCACCCTGGCTATACTGCGGCCTCGCACACGACCGGGAGCCGCACATGGCCGGCGGGACGCACACCGAAGCCTTCGACATCCAGCCCTGCCGGCTGCCCGGCATTCTCGCGGTGGAAGCCACCTCCAGCCGCGCCTTCGGCCGTCACACCCACGACCGTTTCGGCATCGGCATGATCCTCCAGGGCGCCCAGGATTCGGCCAGCGGCCGGGGCGAGGTACGCGCGGAACCGGGCTGCCTGATCGCGGTGAACCCCAACGAAGTGCACGACGGCCGCCCGGTGGCGCACGGCTCGCGCAGCTGGCGCATGCTCTATTTCGACACTGCCTTGATCGGGCACGTGGCCCAGGCACTGGGGCAAAGCCCCGGCTGCGAATTCGCCTACCCGGTGCTGCCACGGAGCGCCACCAACCAGGCCTTCCACAGGCTCCACGCGGCCCTCACCGGCCCGGCCAGCGAACCCTGGTGGGAAGTGGCGGAGCAGGAACTGCTGTCGATTCTCGGGCCGCTGGTGGAAAGCGCCCCCACGCCGCCGCTGTCACTGCCCCGGCAGGCCATCGCCCGGGCACGGGCACGGCTGGACGAAGCGCCGGAGCAGGCCGTCAGCCTCGCCGAACTGGCCTTCGAGGCCGGCGTCAGCCCCCATCATTTCCTCCGCGCCTTCAAGGCCGTCACCGCGCTGCCGCCCCACGCGTATCGCCTGCAGCGCCAGCTGCACAAGGCCCATCGCCTGATCCTCGCCGGCGAGCCGTTGATCCAGGCCGCCCTGGCCACCGGCTTCGCCGACCAGAGCCACCTCAACCGCCATTTCACCCGGGCCTACGGCTACACGCCCGGTGTGCTGGCGCGGGCCCTGCGCCGCTAGACGCTGCCTTCGCGCTCCACCACCAGAATGCGCGCCGCCCCACGCGGGTGGGCCACGTGCTCGCAACCGGGGCCGGCATGGAAGAGGTCGCCGACGCCCAGCAGCACCGCGTGCTCCTCGCCGCCCTCGCGGTAGCGCATCTCCACCTCGCCATCGAGCACCACGAAGACTTCGCTGCCGTCGTTGACGTGCCAGATGTAGGGCTGGTCGGTCCAGTGCAGGCGCACCGTGGTGCCGTCGAGGTTGGCGATATCCAGCGCCCCCCAGGCGCGCTCGGCGGTGAAGTCGCGGCTGCGTACCACGCGCTGGCTCATGCGCGGCTCCCCAGGGGCGCGGCGGCCACCGGCGCCTTGGGCTTGCGGAACACCAGCAGGTTGCCGGCCATCACCAGCACCAGGCCGAGCAGCGCCGGGGCGGTCCAGCTGTAGCCTTCGGCGAAGGCCGAGATGTTCAGCGCCACCACCGGGAACAGCACGGTGCAGTAGGCCGCGCGCTCCGGCCCCATGCGCCCGACCAGGGTCAGGTAGGCGGTGAAGCCGATCACCGAGCCGGGGATCGCCAGGTACAGCAGCGAGCCGAGGTAGCGGGTGTTCCACTCCATGCCGAAGGGCGTGCCGCTGGCCAGGCACCCCAGCACCAGCAGCGAGGCGCCATAGAACATGCCCCAGGCGTTGGTGGTCAGCGGCCGGTAGCCGGCCTTCTGCTGCAGGCTGGAGAGCATGTTGCCGGCGGAGAAGCACAGCGTGCCCAGCAGCGCCAGGCCAAGGCCCAGCAGGGTTTCACGGCTGGCCTGGTGGCCGGCCAGTTCCGGCCAGAACAGCAGCGCCAGCCCGGCCAGGCCGAGGGCACCACCCGCCAGCACGTTGGCGGCGATGCGCTGGCCGAAGAACACCCGCGCATTCAGCGCGTTCCACAGGGTGGCGGTGGAGAACACCACGGCGATCAGCCCGCTGTGGATCCACTGGCTGGCGGTGTAGAAGCACATGAAGTTGACGCAGAACAGGCACAGCCCCTGGGCCAGGCAGATCATCTGCGCGCGGCCGTCGAGCTTCTGCAGGCGGCGGCTGAGCAGGAGGATGGCGAACAGCACCACGGCGGCCAGGGCGAAGCGGTAGGCGATGGACACGGGAATGGCCACCTCGCCCATCTGCAGCTTGATGGCGATCCAGGTGGTGCCCCAGATCAGGACGGTGAGCAGGTACAGCGAGAGGTTCATGGCGGTCATCCGGGTGGTGCGTCGAGGGGCCAGTCTCCCGCGCAGCCCGTCGGCGCGCTTGCAAAAACTTGCGCTTATCTGCGCCACCCCGCTGCGTCGCGCGGGCGCCCGCGCTAGCATGGTCACCCAAGCCACCCGGTTGCCCCGCGCATGTCGTCACTCCTGCAGAACCAGGTCTTCCAGTCCCTCGCCAGCTCGCCCCATGCCCGCCTGGAGCATGCCGCCGAGCTGGGCGATGGCATGGGCGCGGCGCTGTGGAGCAACCACCACGACGCCCGCGACTACCAGGGCACCCGCCTGCACACGCTGTCGTGCTACCTGGCCGGCGGCACCGGCACCTTCCGCCGCGAGCGCCCGGACACCAAGGGCGCGCCGGACAAGCTGTGCATCCTCCCTGCCGGGCACGAGTCCTCCTGGGTGATCAACGGCGAGATCCGCCTGGCGCACCTGTACATCGCCCCGGCGCAGTTCGCCCACGCCGCCGTCACCCTGCTCGACCGCGAACCCCGCGAGCTGCAGATGCACGAGGCGACCTTCCTCGACGACGCCGAGCAGGCCGCGCGCTTCCACCGCCTCATCCAGCTCGACTGGAACGAGCCCGGCGAACGCATGCTCACCAGCAGCCTGGCCCACGAGATGCTCGGCCACACCCTGCTGACCCAGGTCGGCCTGCGCCAGGGCCCGCAATTCAAGGGCGGCCTGGCCCCGGCGGTGCGCAAGCGGTTGATGGAGTACATCGACGCCCACCTGGCCGAACCGCTGAGCCTGGGCGAGCTGGCGGCCTTATCCGCGCTTTCGGAGTACCACTTCGCGCGGATGTTCCGCGAAAGCTTCGGCTTGCCGCCGCACCAGTACGTGCTCGCCCGCCGCCTGGCCCACGCCCGCCACCTGCTGGCCCGCACCGCCCTGCCCCTGGGCGAGGTCGCCCTGGCCTGCGGTTTCGCCAGCGCCAGCCACTTCAGCAACCGCTTCCGCAGCGCGGTCGGCGGCACGCCGGGGGACTATCGGGCGGCGATGGGGTAAGCGACGGGCCTCCTGGTGGCACCGACGTGATGGGTTTCGCGGAGCTCTACCCATCCTACGAAAGTCCGTGCGCACCACGTGGAGATGCGTTGGACGAAGAAAGTTGGAGCAGCCGCCAACGCCCCTCCAGGAGGCTGAACGCAGTCGTTGCGCCGGGGGACGAGCGGCATGGATGCCGCGAGAGGCGCGCCAGGCCATGGATGGCCCATCGCGCCGGCCCCCAGACGACGCTTGCGGCGAACGCACTTCAGTGCGGCCCGAAGGGCGAGCGTAGCGAGTAACGGCGAGGGAGTGAAGGAACCCCGGCGAAGCCGGGGCCGGATGATGGGGCAAGCGTTTTTGGTTCCTTTTTTGTGGTTCGGCATCCCGACGATTGAAAAAAGGGACTCGCCCGGGGGGGCGAAACCAGAAACATCACCAGAGCTCGGCAATCAGCTGGACTCAAATCCTCTAGCAACACTTAACGCAGACAGAGCCAATGAATTCGCTCCTAAAGGGAAATCATTGCCCCCCGCACGCCGGCAGGGCTTCACACCGGCCGCCGGCCTTGGCTGCGTCACCGAGGGGTGCGGCCATGCGCGTGTCGTCCGGGGCCAACTGGCGGGCGCAGGCGCGGGCCTGCCCGGCCTGGTTCGGACAGCCGCGTTCGGCCAGCAGCTCGGAGAGGTTGAACCAGCCCAGGGCGTAGTCCGGCTTGCGGGCGATGCTTTCGCGCAGGGCCTTCTCCGCGCCGTCGCGGTCGCCTTCGATGTAGCGCGCGTTGGCCAGGGCGAACAGCGGCAGCGGCTCGCGGTACCAGTGGCCGGAAGCGGTCAGGTAGGCGCGTTCGGCGCGCTCGTGCTGGCCGGTCTGCTCCAGGTCGCTGGCGCCTTGCATCCAGGCTTCCAGGCGCGGCTCGGCCGGCAGTTGTTCGGGGGGCAGGGTAACCACCGCCCAGCGCTCGGCGCGGGCCCAGGTGCGATCGAAGCTGCGCAGGTCGGTAACCCAGCGCCGCGTGGTGGCCGAGCGCAGCACCAGCTCGTCCTTGGCGCGGTCGTAGCCGACCACCACCGCGAAGTGCCATTGCGGGTACCAGTCGAGGCCGAGGTTCTGCATCACCAGCACCGGGTTGCCCGCCGCCACCTGGGCCAGCAGGGCATCCAGGCTCGGCTGCAGCGGGTAGACCAGCATGCCGCTCTGTCGCGCCGCCGCCACCAGTTCCAGCTTGAGGCTGCCGCGCCGCTCGGGCAGGTAGACCTTGGGCACCAGCGCCTCGGGCGAGGTCGCCACGCCGCGGTGCACCAGCACCGTGGCCAGCGCCGCCGGGCCGCACTGGTAGTCCTCCTGCGGGTAGAAGGGCACGTCCACCAGCTCGATGCGCTCGGGCAGCCGCTCGCTCTGCGGCGGCAGCAGCGGGCCGCTGGCGCAACCGGTGAGAAGCACGGCCAGGGCGAGGAGCCCCGGCCGCAGCAGGCGCATCAACGGATGCATTTGATGAAGCTGAAGATGTCCGTGGCGCAGAGCATGTCGGTGATGATGAAGATCACCAGGAACAGCACGATGATGCCGACGATGCCGGCACCGGCGGGCTCCTGCTGCAGCTGCTGGTTGAACTGCGCCAGCTCGGCGGGGGTGAGGCTGTTGATACGCGCCTCCACCTGCTCACGGGGCACGCCGTACTCCTGCAGCTTCTTCTGCACGTCCTGGTTATCCAGCATGCCGCGCAGCTGGGCGCGGTCGACCTGTTGCTGCTGTTCCTGCAGCGCCTGGGGCGTGCCGATCATGGCGGCCTGGGCCAGCGGTACCTGGGCGAAGAAGGTGAGTTGGCTAGCGACCAGCACGGCGGCGAGTCGGCGGGTGGTGGCGGGACTGAGCATGGTGGTTCTCCTGGATCACGTTGTTGTGATCGATTGACCCGCGCCTCGCTTCCCGGGTTCCACCCACCGATCAAGTGGGGTGCACGGCCGCATTGCGCAACGGCCACGGCACAAATAGAATGCGAAGCATTCCTATTTGATCCAACCCCAATCCCCTCCCGGAGCCTTCCTTGACCAGCAGCCAGGCCGCCCCCGAGCAGGCGTTGCACAAGCTCTACAGCGACCACAACGGCTGGCTCCGGAATTGGCTGCAGCGCAAGCTCGGCTGCCCGCAGAGCGCCGCCGACCTGGCCCAGGACACCTTCCTCAAGGTGCTGCTGGGGCGCGAGGCGCACCGCATTCTCGAACCGCGCGCCTTCCTCACCACCATCGCCAAGCGCGTGCTGGCCAACCACTACCGCCGCCAGGACATCGAGCGCGCCTACCTGCAGGCCCTCGCCGCGCTGCCGGAAGAGGAAGTGCCCAGCGAGGAAACCCGCGCCATCATCCTGGAAACCCTGATGGAGCTGGACCGCCTGCTCGACGGCCTGGCCCCTCTGGCGAAAAAGGTCTTCCTGCTGGCCCAGGTGGACGGCTGCACCTACAACGAGATCGCCGAGCAGCTCGGCCTCTCCCTTTCCAGCGTCAAGCGCTACATGGCCAAGGCCGCTGAGCGCTGCTACTTCGCGGAGTGCCTCTGATGGCCCTGCGCAAGCCCGGCGAACAACGCATCGCCCCCGCCATCGCCGCCCAGGCGGTGCAGTGGCTGGTGGAGCTGCAAGGCGGCACACCTTCGCGCCAGCGCCAGGACGCCTGGCAACGCTGGCGCGCCGCCGACCCGGAGCACGAGCGCGCCTGGCAGCGCATCGAATCGGTCAACCAGGGCCTGCGCGGGCTGAACACCCCCAGCGCCCTCGCCGCCCTGGACGCACCCTCCTCGCGCAGCCGGCGTGATGCGCTGAAGCTGCTCACCCTGCTGGTGATCGCCGGTGGCGGTGCCCTGGCGGTACGCGAAAGCGACCCGCTGCTGGCCCTGCGCGCCGACCAGAGCACCGCCGTGGGCGAGCGCCGCAACCTGGCCCTGGCCGATGGCTCGACCCTGTCACTGAACACCGACAGCGCGCTGGATATCCGCTTCGACGCCCGCCAGCGCCTGCTCCACCTGCGCCAGGGCGAAATGCTGGTGGAGGCCGTGGACGAGGCGCGGCCACTGCGGGTGGAAACGCCCCAGGGGCTGATCCTGCTCCACGGCGGCCGCCTCGCCGTGCGCCTGCAGGAGAGCCGCAGCCAGGTCAGCCTGTTCACCGGCGAGGCCCAGGTGTTCAGCCATGGCCAGCGCCTGGCGCTGCAACCCGGCCAGCGCCTCAACCTCGACGCCCGTGGCAGCGGTGCGGCCCAGGTGGCGGACGAGAACAGCGTGGCCTGGATCAACGGCATGCTGGTGGCCAGCGCCATGCGCTTGGGCGACTTCCTCGCCGAACTGGGCCGCTACCGCCACGGGCGCATCGGCTGCGACCCGGCCATCGCCGACCTGCGCCTCTCCGGCACCTACCCGCTGGACCACACCGACAGCATCCTCGCGATGCTGCCGCGCACCCTGCCCGTGGAGGTGCGCAGCGTCACCCGCTACTGGATCAGCGTGCACCCCAGGGCCGCGTCCTGAGCCGCGCACCGGCACCGCGAAAATTTTTTTCACCGACCTGAACCTTTTTCCCGGCCTCGCGTGACAGGGAAGGCAAAACCCCTTTCCCTCTCCCGAACGAGTGCCGCCATGACCGCCGACCCCACCCTTCGCCGCTTCGCCCGCACGCCCCTGGCCCGCGCCATGCAACCGCTGCTGCTGGGCCTGAGCCTGGCCGCCGCCGGGCTGCCCGCCATTGCCAGCGCCCAGGACCTGGTGATCGGCGCCGAGCGCCGCCAGGCCTTCGACATCCCGGCCGGCGGCCTGGAGCCCGCGCTCAACCGCTTCGGCCGCGAAGCCGGCGTGCTGCTGTCCTTCAGCCCGGAGCTGACCCAGGGCCGCAGCACCCAGGGCCTCAAGGGCGAGTTCGCCGTGGCAGAAGGGCTCGACCGCCTGCTCGCCGGCAGCGGCCTGCGCGCCGAGGCCGGTGAAGGCGGCTTCAGCCTGCACATGGCCACCGAAGGCGCGGCCCTGGAGATCGACCGCCAGGTGGTGATCGGCTCCCGTGCACCGGTGAGCATCAGCGAGCTGCCAGGCACCGTGTGGGTGATCGACAGCCACCAGTTGCAGGAGCAGACCAAGGCCGGCGTGCCCTTCAAGGAAGCCCTCGGCCAACTCATCCCGGGCATGGACATCGGCCCCCAGGGGCGCACCAACTACGGCCAGAACATGCGCGGCCGCAGCGCCCTGGTGATGATCGACGGCGTGTCGCTGAACAGCTCCCGGGGCATCAGCCGCCAGTTCGACTCCATCGACCCGTTCAACATCGAACGCATCGAAGTGCTCTCCGGTGCCAGTGCCGTGTACGGCGGCGGCGCCACCGGCGGCATCATCAACATCGTCACCAAGCGCGCCGAGGCGGGTGATGTGCGCTTCAACAGCGAGGTCGGCGTGCGCACCGGCTTCGAAACCCACCAGGACCACGACTGGCGCGTGGCCCAGTCGGTGAGCGGCGGCAGCGAGCAGGTCAAGGGCCGTCTCTCGGTGGCCTACCAGAAGAACGGCGCCGCCTACGACGGCAACGGCGACCAGGTGATGCTCGACATCACCCAGACCGACCTGCAGTACAACCAGGCGGTGGACGTGATGGGCAGCCTGGACTTCGCCTTCGCCAACGGCCAGAGCCTCAACCTCGGTATGCAGTGGTACGACTCCGGCTACGACGGCGACAAGGGCGTGAACCTGGGGCGCAACTTCCAGGGCCTGCGCGGCCAGGTGCCTTTCGAGGTGGAAGGCGGCGCCAGCTTCGACCGCGAACCGCACACCGAGCGCCAGCAGTTCAATGCCACCTGGCACGTGCCCGAAGTGCTCGGCCACGACTTCTACCTGCAGGCCTACTACCGCAGCGAGGAGATGGCCTTCCAGCCGTACCCAAGCGTCGCCTTCGGCAGTGGCGGCGCCATCGATACCGCGCGCTCCTACTACTCCGCCTCGCAGCAGGACACCGATTACTTCGGCCTCAAGTCCGTGCTGGTGAAGGAATGGGATCGCGTCAGCCTGACCTACGGCGCCGACTTCGAGTGGGAGAGCTTCGACTCCGACCAGGCCATGTTCAACCTGACCACCGCCGCCGCCACCGGCGGGCTGGTGGCCGATGAGTACGCGCGCATCGGCCGCTACCCAGGCATCGACACCGACAGCAAATCACTGTTCGCCCAGACCAGCTGGAAGGCCACCGACGACCTGACCCTGTCCGCCGGCATCCGCCACCAGCGCATCGGCAACGACGTGGGCTCTTTCGTCGCCGCCGCCCAGCAGGTGCAGATCAGCAAAGGCAACGGCACCAGCGCCGACGCCGTGCCGGGCGGATCCAAGGACTACCAGGTGGACCTGTACAACGCCGGCGCCGTCTACAAGCTGAGCAAGGCGCAGCAGGTGTGGGCCAACTACTCCGAGGGCTTCGAGCTGCCCGACCCGGCCAAGTACTACGGCCAGGGCAGCTACACCCTGGTGGGCAACCACTGGACCCTGGGCCGCCACGTCAACGTCAAGGACTCCGCCCTGGACGGCATCAAGACCAAGCAGATCGAGCTCGGCTGGCGCCACTACGCCGACGGCCTGGATGCCCAGCTGGCGGCCTTCTATGCCTGGTCGGACAAGAGCATCACCTACAACCGCACCACCCTGCTGGTGGAGCAGCTGGACAACAAGAAGCGCAACTACGGCCTCGAAGGCCAGGCCAACTACTGGCTGAACGACAACTGGCAGATCGGCGCCAGCGCCCTGGCCATCCGTTCCCAGCAGAAGATCGCCAAGCGCTGGCAGAAACAGGACGTCACCGCCGCCAGCCCGTCCAAGCTCACCGCCTTCGCCAGCTGGCAGAACGGCGAAACCAGCCTGCGCCTGCAGGCCGTGCGCAGCTTCAACCTCAGCGACGACGGCAACGTCCTGGCCAACGGCAACTTCGACGGCAACGACCACAAGATCGATGGCTACACCACCTTCGATCTGCTGGGCAGCCAGGTCCTGCCGGTGGGCACCCTCAACGTCGGCATCCAGAACCTGCTGGACAAGGACTACACCACCGTCTGGGGCCAGCGCGCCCAGGTGTTCTACGGCACCGCCGCCACCGCCGACCTGTTCGACTACCACGGCCGTGGCCGCACCTACAGCCTGAGCTACAGCGTCGAGTTCTGATGCCCCTTGCAGACCCCGGGCTGAAGCCCGGGCTACACGTGTAGGTTGGCCACACTTCGTGGGCGAATTCATTCGCGAAAAAGCCGGCACTTAGCCGGCTTTCAAAACAGCATGGGTTTCGCTGCGCTCTACCCATCCTACGGGCTGTATGTAGGTTGGTGCCCAGCGGGCCGCAGGCCCGCCAGCGTCAGGCCATCAGAGCAGCGCCATCACCCCACCGCCCAGCGGCAGCAGTGCCACCAGGGGCAGCACCCAGCGGCTTTGCCAGGCCAGCAGGGCCACCAGCAGCAGAGCGGCGAGCATTACCTGGCAGAGCCAGAGGATGGTGCCGATCTCGCCACCCTGGTCACTCACCGCCAGGGCCAGGCCGATGGCGAAGGCGAACACTGCGACGACACGCAGCAGGCGCACCCGCGCCTCGGGCAGCGGGCCCTGGAACAGCACCTTGTGGTGGCGGGACATGGCCAGGCTCAGCGCCGTCATGGCCAGGTAGCAGAACGCGAATCCGAGCAGCAGCATCAGGCGCCTTCCTCTGCCAGTTGGCGGCGCACGCGCGGGGCGGGCACGGCACGGGGTTGCGAGCGGCGCCAGGCCAGCGCTGCGCAGAGCAGGCCGCAGCCGAGCAGGCTCAGGTCGATGCCCGCCAGCGCCCAGTCGCCACGGGCGGCGCTGGCCAGCAGGCTGGCCTGGCCACCAGTGAAGGCATTGAGCAGCGGCAAGCCGAGGGCCAGCAGGGCGAAGACGGCGAGCAGGTCGCGCGCCACCTGGCCGCTGTTGCGCCGCAGCACCGCCCAGAGCGCCACCAGCAACCAGGCGCCGACGAAGACATAGGCCTCCGCGCTGGCGCGAGCGGCCAGGTCCGCGGGGAGCAGGCGGTTGCAACAGAGCAGCGCCAGGCTGGCGATGGGCAGACCGCCGATCACCGCGCCATTCAGTGCACGCACCAGGCCGATGCCCCGGCTGCCGCGCGCCTCGCGCTTGGTCAGCCACACCTGCAGGCCACCCACCACCATGGTGCAGCCCATCAGGCCCAGCAGCAGGTACAGGGCGCGGACGATCTGCCCGCCGAACTGGGCCATGTGCAGGTTGCTCAGCCAGACGAAGCTCTGGTAGCCGGCCAGGTAGGGTTTCTGCTCGTGCAGCAGCTCGCCGCTGCCGGCGTCGTAGGAGAGGGTCCAGAGGAAGTCCACCACGCGGCTGCGCTCATAGCGGCGGATGTCCACCACCGCCGCCTCGTCGCCTGGGTGGTGGATGCTGATCCAGCCCGGCTCGCCACCGCCCCAACGCTGCTTGGCGTCCAGCACCAGGCCGTCGAGGGACACCGGCGGCGGTGCCGGGCGCTTCACGTCCTCGCGGCTGTACTGGCCGATCACCTCGTTGAAGAAGGTGGTGGTGTCGCCTTTGTAGGCCACCTGCATGCCGGCGGGCATGTAGTAGATGACGAAGATCGCCAGCCCGGTATAGGCGATCAGCAGGTGGAACGGCAGCCCCAGCACGCCGAACAGGTTGTGGGCGTCGAGCCAGGCGCGCTGGCCGTTGGCCTTGGGCCGCAGGGTGAAGAAGTCCTTGAAGAAGCGCCGGTGGATGATGATGCCGCTGATCAGCGCCACCAGCATGAACATGCCGGCGAGGCCGACGATGTAGAGGCCGGCCATCCCGGCGTGAAGGTTGTAGTGGAGGACGAACCAGAAGCTGCCGCCGAGGGTTTCCGGCAGCACCTCGCCCGTGGCCGGGTCGAGGGCGAAGCGCCGGAACTCGCTCTCGTCCGCCGGCTCGTAGCCGGCCCACCAGAAGGGCTCGCGCTCGCTCGGCGGACGCATCCACAGGGCGTGGGCATCGGGCGCCTTGGCCAGCAGCCAGTCACGCACCTGGTCGATGGATAGCGCGTGCTCGCCCCCCTCGTGCAGGGTCGGGCGCATCCAGCGTTCCAGCTCCTTGTCGAAGCAGGCGACGCTGCCGGCGAAGAGGATGACGAAGAGCAGCCAGGACGGCAGCAGCCCGCCCCAGGTGTGCAGGCCGGCCATGGATTGACGCAGGCTCATGGGCGCACCCCATAGCCTTCCGGGACGAAGGCGGCGAGCGCCAGCACCAGGGTCAGGCCGCCGAGCACCAGCCAGGCACGCAGGGCCGAGCGGGCACCGAAGGCGTAGAGGATGGCCACCGCGTACACGGCGAAACAGCCCAGGCTGGCGAAGGTGACCCGGTCGGCACGGATCAGCGGCAGATAGACGGCGAGGAAGGCGGTGGCCGCGTAGGCCACCGCATATCCGCCGAGGATCGCCGCCAGCACGCGCGAGGCGACGGCCCAGGGCGCGGAGGGGTTGGCTTTGCTCACGTCGTTCCTTTCATCAGTGGTCAACCGGTTGGAGGTGGCGCCGGTTGTCGGAGGCTGGGCAGGCCTGGAGGCCGGGCGAGACCGGAGAGCCTGCAGAACTACCTGAGAATTATTTTCACCTGTTAAGGAAATGCAATTCCTTTCTGCAGGATTGCCGCAGATTCTTCGTCGATCACGTACGGAGGCGCCTGGATTCGGCAATGGCAATGGGGGAAGGCGGGATACACGCAACGGCAGGCGTACGACCCGGAGTTGGCCATTCACGACGCTGGTCAGGTGCCCGGCTTTCCGTTCGTCAACACGGATCGAACTTTGCAGAGCCACACCCAGTCAATCGCTCCATGCGTCAACAACTCAGGTAGCTCGCCATGTACAACCCCTTTCAGATTCTGACCGATGCCTTCCAGGCCGATTACCGGGTCAACCTCAGCCTGGAGCGCCTGGACGGCAACATCATGCTCACCCTCACGGACGAAAGCGGCGTGGTGGCGCGGCGCATGATCAGCCCCGCGCAGCGCAACGACCAGAAGCGCCTGGAGCGGGTGATCGAGAGCATCCGTTTCGGGATCGCGATCGAAAAAGGGCATAACGTCGGCGAAATGCTCAGCGCGATGACCAGCGGCAAAAGCATTCCGCCCATCGCCAACCGCCAGCCCGGGCGGGTCACCGGCCCCCTCGCCGTCGGCATCTGAGCGCCCTGGCGGGCGCTCGGGCTCAGGCCTCTTCTTCGCCGCGCGTGACCTGCAGGCGGCGCCGCGGGTTGACGCTGTCGCTGGCTTCCGAGGGGAAGCGTGACGAGGCGAAGCGCACCACCAGGATCGACAGCGCCAGCAGCAGGATCGCACCGCAGACATACACGATGCTCTCGTCGGGGCGGTTATGGTGCGAAACGTCGGAGATCAGCAGGCGCGTCAGCGCGGTGATCGCCACGTAGATCAGGAAGCGCACCGGCATGTGGTTGGTCTTGAAGTAGATTCCCACCATCGCCCCCAGCTCCAGGTAGATGAACAGCAGCAGGATGTCATCGACCGTGATGTGCCCCTTCTCCACCATCCCCAGGAATGCCACCACCGCCGCCCAGGCGGTAATCCCCCCGATGGCGAACAGCGCCAGGTAGTGGAAGCTCTCCACCAGCAGGTTGCCCAGCGACTCGGCCAGCCCATGCACGTTGCCGCGCAACTCTTCAGCCCATTTGATTTTCACGATCCAGCTCCTCGGTACGTCTTGGTGGCGATGGTGAATCACCGGGATGACGATCAGACCTTGCAGGATGGAGGCCAGCGGTCCCGGCCCCATGAGATGCGCGGGTGCGGCCTAACGCCACGGGACAGGTTGTCGCAGGGGCGACGAGGAGCAGGACAGCGGCGCTGGCATGGCCTATGAATGAGAGCTGTTGACGGAGAAATCCGACCCATATACTGTACGCACATCCAGTATCTTACAGACCGATTTCAAAGGTGAGAGGTGATGAATGGCCGTCGAAGTGGTGTACCGCAGCAGCCGCGACCCGGAGCGCTTGTTCATGGATAAAGCCGAAGCCGACCGTTACGACAAGATGCTCGAACTGGCCGAATCCCTGGCCACCGTTCTGAACAAGGCCGTGCCCTCGCTGAGCGAGCAGCAGGTCGAAGAGCTGGGCATCTACATGGCCCGCAACCGCGACATCTTCGCCCGCGCCTTCAAGAACCAACCCGATGCCCTCGCCGAACTGGATGCCCCTCCCGCCGACGAGTGACCCGAACACCCCTCATTGCAGGCATGCCCGTCCTGCACCGAGCCCGCTGCCCCAGCGGGCTTTTTTTATGCCGGGCAAAAGCCCGCGCCGACACCTTGCGCCGTTTGTTCAAGCCCCTGGCCACCGCCCGATCGCATGCTGCAAGCCCCTTGTGAAGGAGCTTCGCCATGCGCCGTCTGTTCGCCTGCCTCTATGCCCCGGTCTTTCTCCTCGGCTTTCTCGCCCTGGCCCTGTGGATGACCGAGCACCTGCCCTTGCCCTGGTTGCTGCTGGTGCTGCTCCCGGCCATCACCGCCTGCTTTCTCGCCGAAGCCTGGCTGCCCTATGAACGGGCCTGGAACCGCAACCACGGCGACCGCCTGCGCGACTCGCTGCACGCGCTGGTCAATGAAGGGCTCAACTGCCTGGGCATCCTGGTCATCCCGTTGAGTGCGGCGCTGCTGCCCGACATCGGGCTCTGGCCCCACCACTGGCCCCTGGCGCTGCAACTGCTGGTCGCCATCCTCGCCGCCGACCTGGGCATCACCCTGATGCACTACGCCAGCCACCGCATCGGCTTCCTCTGGCGCCTGCACGCGGTGCACCACAGCGTGAAGCGCATGTACGGTTTCAACGGGCTGATGAAGCACCCGCTGCACCTGGGCTGCGAGGCTCTGGCCGGCACCTTGCCGCTGTTGCTGCTGGGCATGCCGGAACAGGTCGCCGCCCTCCTCGCGCTGGCCATCACCCTGCAACTGCTGCTCCAGCACAGCAACGTCGACATGCGCATCGGCGCCCTGCGCCACCTGTTCGCCTGGGCGCCGGTGCACCGCTTCCACCACATGAAATACGGCCGCGCGGGCGACGTGAACTTCGCCCTGTTCTTCAGCTTCTGGGACCGCCTGCTGGGCACCGCCTTCCACAGCGACTACCGCATGCACGGCGACGACCTCGGCATCGGCAGCCGCCCCGACTACCCCGACGCCTACCTCGCGCAACTGGCCGAGCCCTTCCGTGAAAGCACGGGCGAACACCCCGCTCCGGAGATTCCGCAGGGGTTGATGCGTTCGTAGGGCGACCGCGAGAGCAGCGATGCAACCTGCGATAGGATGCGCATCCGCACGCAGGGATGAACGATGAACGCACGGACCTATACGCCCCTCTCAATTGCCAGGGCTCTCCTGCGCTGGCTCCTCCGGTTGCTGCTCGTACTGCTACTCATCCCGGTGGTCGCCTACCTGTACTTCGTGGCCACCCGCTTCCTGCCCGCCAAGCCCGGGCTGGATGCGGCAATGGCTCCTTATCAGGGGCCAGCGCCGCACCTGCGAATGTTGAGGGATATCGTCTGGGCAGATGCCCAGGGCTATATGCGGCTTCCCAGCCTGCCGAGCTGGATGAATGAGCCGGATGTACGGCTGACGGGCTACCTCGCACGCTTGATATCCATGGAGGGAGAGCGCCCTCGCTCCACGCTGCAACGGCACCTCGGCGATTTGGCGTGGCAGTTGTCGCTGAATATCAGCTACGACCGTGAATCCATCACATCCCTGTGGAGTGCCAAAGCGTTCTCTCCTGCAGGCGCCGGAATGGAGGCAGCCGCGCTGCACTACTTCAACCGCCCACTCCACGAACTGGAGTGCCACGACCTGGCGGCGCTGGTGGTGATGGTCCGAGCCCCCAGGCGCTTCGCCCCCGGTTCGGCGGCCTCGGAAGAACGTATCCGCGCAACCGGCCTGGAGGCCGCCTGTAGACAACCCATGACAGACAACGCGGAAACGCCGTAGGGCGGGTGAAACCCGCGAAACCATGCGCCACAGACGTCGGGTTGCACCCGACCTACGTGTCTGTCCCGACGTCCCGAAAAGCGGGCGGATGAATTCGCCCCTACAGGTGCGACCTGCCGAGGCGAACTCCGTCGTAGGGTGGGCCACCCTACGGGCACCGCGTTTCCCGTTGAGGCCGTGAAACGAAACCTCGCAAGCACGGCCCGTAGGATGGCGTAGAGCGCAGCGAAACCCATCACTGGCAGCCCCAGGTGCTTCCGCTCAGCCGATCAGGCGCAGTTGCAGGTTGCCGAGGTTGAGGTCGGCGCGGATGCCGAAGGTGGTGCGCATGGTGCGGGAGAAGTGCGCGGCGTCGGCGAAGCCAGCGCCGTGGGCGGCCTGGGTGAGGGGTTGGCCTTCGAGGGCCAGGCGTAGGGCCAGGCGCAGCCGACGCCAGAGCACCAGGCGGCGGACGGAGAGGCCGACCTGTTCGCCGAACAGGCGCTCCAACTGGCTGAGGGAGAGGCAGGCGCGGCTGGCCAGGGCCTGGGCGCTGACCTTGTCGGCCAGCAGTTCGTCCACCTCGTCCAGTGCCCGTTGCAGGCGGGCGTCCAGTGCCGGGCGCGGGGCGGCCAGCAGGCGTGCGGCCAGGGCGTGCAGATCCGTACCGGCGTCGGCCAACAACGCCAGCAAGGCCTGCGGAGCGAAGGCCAGAGGTTCGGCGTATACGGCCAGCAATGCCTGCCCAGGCAGGGCCAGCGCGTGCTCGCGCATGGATTCCACCAGCACCGCCTGGCCGCTCACCGGCTCGCCTTCCACCAGCAGTTGCAGGGGTGCCTGGCGCGCCAGCAGCACCTGGTGGGCGTAGTGGGCGTGGGGCCGGGCATCACCGCTGGCGCCGTCGATCAGGCAGAAATCGCGGGCCAGCCAGAGTGCGCCTTGCCAGGGGGATTCGGTCATCACGGCGTCCTGCCGGTTGCGGGGCGGACAGCATTGGGGGCGGAGGCCGATAGGGCAAGAGGAAGCTGCCGAGCCCAAGCCCATTGCAGATCGAAGGTCGTCTGCCTAGGGTGCTGTCCTTGTCGATTTGCCTGGCGTTATGGCGGGTCGCGTGAGGAGACCTTCGGGTCTGCCGGTTCCCGTCTTGCCGGTTCGCTAACCTCACGCGCTCCGCCTCCTTTCATCGCCATCTTCTGACATGCAAACGGGACGATCTCCCCAGCAGTCCGATTGTTCGAGTGGCCCCCTCCCTATCCTCCGGCGGTCGCGGTCAATCCCGCGACCGGGCGTTGACGGCCCGAAGAGATGGCGCATCGTGCCCACTGGCACATGTGGAAGGCGGCGTATGCCTTTTGTGCCTGCAAACCTCCACATCGCTCAATGGCGGACTGCGCGGGGAGACCCTCAGGTCTGCCGGTCTACATCTCACCGGTTCGTCAACCCCGCGTGGTCCGCCACCCTTACCTTGACGAAACAGAGTGGCGGCTCCTGTACCCGGAGATGGAGCTTCACCATGCACGGTGCATTTATCCCCCTCACCTTCTACCGCCACAACCGCCCGCTGCGCGCGCTGATGCTGGACAACCAGCCCTGGTTCGTCGCAGAGGATTTCGCCCGCCTCCTGGGCATACAGCATCCGCAGATCCTGCACCGTCGCCTTGGCAGCGACCATGCACGGCGAGTGTTCCTCGCCTGCGCCAGCGGCCTGGAGCAACCGGTGGGTGTGATCAGCGAGGCCGGCCTGTACAAGGCGCTGGTGCGCTTCGGCCACCCGGAGAATCCGCAGCTGGAGCGCTGGCTCAATCACGAGGTGATCCCCACCCTGCGCGATGCCCATGAGCATGACGGCCAAGTGCCGCGCCGGGTGTTGCTGGCCTGGCAGAGTACGCGGGTGGTGATGCTTAACTGGCAGGGCGAACTCTGGGTGCCGCTGGAGGACATGCCGAGCCTGGTGCACCCGGGCTAGGCAGGTCGCTTTTGTGGGAGCGGTTTCAACCGCGAAGGTCCGTGCGCCGGGCCTGATCGCGAATGAATTCGCTCCCACGGGGAAGACCCGTGCCGCTCGGTATTCCCCGGGCTACGGGCATGCCGCTTTGTGAGAGCGGCATGGGCGCGCCTGGTCTAGTCGTCGTGGAAGCGCCGGGCGATGTCCTGGAACCGGGGGTGGATGCGGGCGAAGGCGTCGGTGATGTCCGGATCGAAGTGGTTGCCACGTCCCGCGAGGATGATCGGCACCACTTCGTCGTGGGGCATGGCGGCCTTGTAGCAGCGTTTGCTGATGAGCGCGTCGTATACGTCGGCCAGGGCCATGAGCCGAGCGGAAAGGGGGATCTCGTCACCGGCCAGCCCGGACGGGTAGCCGCTGCCGTCCCATTTCTCATGGTGGTAGCAGGCGATCTCCTTGGCCAGGCGCAGGAACTCCACTTCCACCCCCAGGGCCTCCTCCGCGTGGACGATGGCCTCCTTGCCCAGGATCGGGTGGTTCTTCATCTGGGCGAATTCCTCGGGTTCCAGCTTGCCCGGCTTGAGCAGGATCCGGTCCGGCACGCCGACCTTGCCGATATCGTGCAGGGGGGCGGATTTGAACAGCAGGTCGATGGTCTTGGGCGTGAGTTCGTCCTGGAAGCGCGGGTGGTCGCACAACTCCTCCGCCAGCAGCTTCACGTAGTGCTGGGTGCGCAGGATGTGGTTGCCGGTCTCGTTGTCGCGGGTTTCGGCGAGGGATGCGAGGGAGTGGATGGTGATGTTCTGGATCAGCTCGTTCTCCCGGGTGCGCCGCTCCACCTCCTGTTCGAGGTAGGCGTTCTGGTTGTAGAGCAGGTCCCGCGCGGTCTTCAGCTCCAGGTGGTTGCGCACCCGGGCGAGGACGATGGCGGGGGTGATGGGCTTGTGGATGTAGTCCACGGCCCCGAGGGCCAACCCGTGGGCCTCGGCGCTCTCCTCCACCTGGGCGGTGAGGAAGATCACCGGCACGCCTCGCGCCTGGGGGATCTCCTGCAGCGCCTGCATCACCTGGTAGCCATCCATGTGGGGCATCACCACGTCGAGGAGGATGAGATCCACCCGCGTTCCCGAGGCGAGGATGTCCAGGGCCCGCTGGCCATTGATGGCGACCTTGACCCGGTAGTGGGGCCCCAACAGCGCGCTGAGCAGCGAGAGATTCTCCGGCGTGTCGTCGACCACCAGCAGGGTAGGTTTGCTGTCGGGATCCATCAGGTTGAGCATCGAGGGTGACCTCACTCCATATTGAACAGATCGGGCCGTGCGGTCCGGAGTTCGTGTAGATGTGCCAGGGCATCGGTGAAGCGGAACTGCGTCATGGCCTCCGCCATCGGCGGCGCAGCGCCGCCCAGCGCCTCGGCCAGCGGCTGCCGATGCTGCTGGAACAGGGCCAGGGCATCGGCGTCGTCATCGGCCAGCAGGGCCATCAGCCGGGCCAGCAGGCCGGGCATGTCGGGGGCTTTCTGTCCGGACGGGGCGGCGTCCTCCACCGGCAGGAGCGCTCGCAAGCCCTCGGCCAAACGTTGCTGCAACTGCGCGCCCTCCTCGGCCAGCGCCAGCAAGCCGTCGAGGTCATCCTGCCCGGCCAGGGCGCCTTCGAGCCGGGCCGAGAGTTCCCGCAGCGATTCGGCCCCCAGGGTGGCGGCGATGCCCTTGAGGGTGTGGGCGTGACGGTGCGCCTCCTCCCGCTGGCCAGCCCGCAGGGCGGCGACCAGGTTCTGCATGGGCTGGCTGCCCTGGCGGGCGAAGCTGCGCAGCAGGTCCTCGTACCACTGCCAGTTGTGCATCAGGCGCTGCAGCGCCGCCTCGGCGCTCAGGCCAAGTGCGTGCAGCGGTTCCAGCCAATGCTCCGGCGAGGCCGGTTCCGGGAGCGGCGGCTCATTCGGCGCCTCGGCCTGGAGGGCGAAGGCGGGTAGCCAGCGCAGCAGGGCGGCATAGAGTTTCTCGGGGTCGATGGGCTTGGCGATGTGGTCGTCCATGCCGGCCTCCAGGCAGCGCTCGCGGTCACCGGCCATGGCATTGGCCGTCATCGCCAGGATCGGAATGCGCGCCCCGCCCTGCTCACGCTCGCGCAGGCAACGGGTCGCAACCAGCCCGTCCATCACCGGCATCTGCATATCCATGAGGATCAGGTCGACGGGCACCTGGGCGGCCATTTCCACCGCAATGGCTCCGTTCTCGGCTACCACGACCTCGGCGCCGACCAGTCGCAGTAGCCCCTTGGCGACCTGCTGGTTCAGCTCGTTGTCCTCGGCCAGGAGAATCCTCGCGCCGTCGAAACGCTGGGGCACGGACGGGGCGGCGGTGCGCGGGGGCAGTGAGGTCACCTGCTGGCCGAACAGGCCGATGAGGGTGTCGAACAGCACGGAGGCGCACACCGGCTTGACCAGCACACGGTCGAACCCGGCGCCTTCGGCCTCGCGGAGCACCTGTTCGCGGCCGTAGCCGGTGACCATGATGCGACGGGGCCGGCTGGTCATGCCGCGCGCGATCAGCCGGCGCCCGGTCTCGATGCCATCGAGCCCCGGCATGTGCCAGTCCAGCAGTACCACGTCGTAGGGGCGCCCGTCCTGCTCGGCGTCGGCGATCATCTGCAACGCCTGCTGGCCCGATTCGGCCGTGTCCACGGCAAAGGTCATGCTGGCGAGCAGGGTGGCGAGGATGTTGCGCGCGCTGGGGCTGTCGTCAACCACCAGCATGCGCCGGCCGCGCAGGTCCAGGCTGGGCAGGTAGCGGGCGCGGCGCCGCCCCCGGCCCAGCCTCGCGGTGAACCAGAAGGTGCTGCCCTGGCCCGGCTCGCTGTGCACGCCTACCTCGCCCCCATCAGTTCCGCCAGGCGGCGCGAGATGGCCAGGCCCAGCCCGGTGCCGCCGTATTTGCGGGTAGTGGAGGTGTCGGCCTGCTGGAAGGACTGGAACAGCCGCTGCTGCTGCTCCGGGCTCATGCCGATTCCGCTGTCCTGCACGGAGACGTGCAGCAGGACCTCCTCCGGCCAGGTCTCCAGGCAGCTGACCTTGACCAGAATCTCGCCCTGCTCGGTGAACTTGACCGCGTTGTTGGCGTAGTTGATCAGGATCTGGCCCAGGCGCAGCGGATCGCCGAGCAGCAGCGTGTCCAGCCGGTGGTCGATTTCGAACAGCAGTTCGATGCCCTTGGCTTCGGCCTTCTCCCCCACCAGGGTGGCGAGGTTCTCCAGCACGTGGTCGAGGTCGAACTCGATCCGCTCCAGGTCCAGCTTGCCGGCCTCGATCTTCGAGAAGTCGAGGATGTCGTTGATGATCCCCAGCAGGTGCTGGGCCGAGCGCTGAATCTTGCTGAGGTAGTCGAACTGCTGCGGGTCGAGAGGGCCCTGCAGGGCGAGGTGGGCCATGCCGAGGATGGCGTTCATCGGCGTGCGGATCTCGTGGCTCATGTTGGCGAGGAAATCGCTCTTGGCCCGGGTGGCGCTTTCCGCCAGGACATAGGCCTGTTCCAGCTCCTGATTCTTGGCCTGCATCAGGGCGAAGAGTTCGTCACGGGAAGGCTCGGCGAACTGCTGGCGCATGCGCTGCTGCAACTCGGTATCGGGCCAGCGACACCCCGTCCGGCCCTGCCCGCGTAAAGGCCAGGTCACCGGAAACGCGCTCCGGGTGGCAGGGGCGGTTCTCGCTGGCCCATTCCAGGTGCAGGCGCGCCCGCCCCGCCCCCGGCAGCGGCAGGGAGAGGCGTGCGGTATTCGGGGCCGGCCCCAGCCACTTGCGCGCCAGTACATGCGTGCCGCCCTCCGGCGGCAGGGTGATGGACAGCTCGGACATCATCCGACGCACGCCGGGCAGCCCCAGCCCCAGGGTGCCCGAGGTGCTGTAGTGGTCCTGCACGGCCTGCTCCACATCGGCGATGCCCGGGCCCTGGTCACGGGCGACGATGTCGATGCAGGGACGCCCCTCGGCCTGGTTGAGGGCTAGCGTCACCTCGCCCTTAACCGCGTACTTGAGGATGTTGCTACCCAGCTCGGATACCACGGTGGAGAGCATCGCGCGGTCCACCTCGGACAGGCCGGCCAGGAAGGGCAGCCGGCGCACCGACATCACTGCCAGGTGCAGGTCCACGTCGTGGCGCAACGGGTACCGGACCTCCCTGGCGACCCGTTCCCCGGCCATGGCCTAGGCCGCTCCCTTGCAGTGGCGCACGTGGGCCAGGGCGTCGTCCATGTCGATGAAGCAGCGCAACGGGCCGGGGTCGGCATCGGCCAGTGCGAGGAAGGCAGCGATCCCTGGATTCAGGCCGACCAGCAGGCAGTTCGCGCCAAGCAGGCGGCATACGTCCGCCACCTTGCGCACTTCCTTGAACTCGTGATGGTCGAGCAGCATGACCGCAGAGAAATCCAGCAGCACGGCATGTGGGCGCCCCGAGAGCAGGCGTTGCGACAGCACCTGCATGAAGCGCTGCATGCCCTCGTCGCCCAGGTCCGGGCGCATGCTGACGACGATGCAATCGGCGACGTCGGCGATGCCCAGGTCGTTGCTTTCCAGCTCCATGACCGCCTCCTAGAGCGCGGACCCGACTCGCTTGAGGGCGATCTCGAAGGCGTCGCGCAGGGTGGCGGTGGTGCGGATGTCGCCCACCGAGACGCCCAGCTCCACCATGGTCCGGGCGATGGCCGGGGACACCCCGGAGATGATCGCCTCGCAGCCCATGAACTGGGTGGCCTTGGTGATCTTGATCAGCTGGTTGGCGACGCCGGTGTCCACCGTGGCGACCCCGGCGATGTCCAGCACGAAGACCCGGGCGCGGGTCTCGGCGATCTTGGTCAGCGACTTGTTCATCACGTCGGCGGTGCGCATGGAGTCGATGATGCCCACCAGCGGCAGCAAGAGGATGCCGTCCCAGATGGGGGTGACCGGAGTGGACATCTCCTGCAGCGACTGGTGCAGCTCCTCGCGTACCCGGGCGGCTTCCTCGGCCTCCTCCATCGCCTGCTTGAGGCGGCGGTTCTGCTCGACCTGGGCGGTGATGTCAGTGGCGAATTTGACGATCTTGCAGGGCTTGCGGTCCAGGTCCAGCACCGGGTTGTAGGAGCCCTGGATCCAGACCTCGTGGCCATCCTTGGCCACCCGGCAGAACTCGCCGGCCAGGTATTCGCCGCGCCGCAGGGTGTCCCAGAAGGCGCGATAGTCCGCCGACTGGGCGTAGTCCGGGTCCACCAGGAGGCGGTGGTGCTGGCCCTTCAGCTCCTCCAGCTGGTAGCCGACGGTCTCCAGGAAGCGCGGGTTGGCGTCGAGGATGGTGCCGTCCAGGGCGAACTCGACCTTGCCCATCACACGGCTCAGGGCATCGATCTGGCCTTCGAAGTTGGCGGTGGCCTGCTTCTTCTCGGTCAGGTCGATGGCGTACTCGAGGATGCGCTGGGTGCGACCCTCGGCATCGCGCAACGGGCAACAGCCGCCCCGCAGCCAGACGTCGCGCCCCTGGCTGTCGCGGTAGTGAAGCTCTCCTTCCCAGGCCTGGCCGTTGCGCAGGTTTTCCCAGAGCGCCTCGTAGGCCGGGGCGTGGCTCTCGTCAGGAGGAAGCAGGATGCGATGGGACTGACCGCGGAGGTCGGCCAGGTCGTACCCCGTGATACGGAAGAAGTGTGGATTGGCGTCCAGTATCCGACCGTCAGGGGAGACCTCCAACCGGGTCATCACCTGATCGACGGCGCCCAACTGGGCCTGAGCAAAGGCAAAAGCAGAGTCGAACTGATCAGAGGAAGCTTGAACGTCCATGGTCTCTCCGAGAGGAAGAGGTGTTGACTCAGGGCTACAGGAGTTATAGCCCAGCGGCACCGATTGCGAGGGGTCAGCGCCAAACACCCGACCGGCGCTTCGCCGGGGGCGATGGAACGGGCCCCGAACCGGGGGCATGCGGTGCTCGGGCGCCCCATCCCTGGGGCGCGATGGGTCAGGGTTGCTCCAGCGCCACCACCAGGGCCTTGAGGAAGCGCGCGGCCTCGCCGCCGGTGACGGCGCGGTGGTCGAAGGTCAGTGACAGCGGCAGGATCGGGTGCACCGCGGGCTTGCCCTCCCAGGCCACCACTTCGTCGCGGATGCCGCCGGCGCCGATGATCGCCACCTGGGGCGGTACCACCACCGGGTTGGCGTAGCGGCCGAACAGGGTGCCGAAGTTGGACAGGGTGAGGGTGGCGCCCATCATTTCCTGCGGCGGAATGGAGCGCGCCTGCACGTCGGCGCGCAGCCGCGCCATGCCTTGCTTGAGGTCTTCGGCGCTGCGCCCGCCCACATCCCGCAGCACCGGGACGAAGAGCCCGTCCGGCGTGTCGACGGCGATGCCGAGGTCGAGCGTGTCGTGCCGGCGGATGGAGAGCACGCGGCCATCGAACCAGCTGTTGAGGATGGGCTCCACCTCGCAGGCGGCGGCGATGGCCTTGCCCAGGCGGATCAGCGGGTCACGCGCCCGCTCCCAGCGGTGCAGGTCGGCGTCGCCGTAGATCGTTACCGGCACCACTTCGGCGTGGGAGCGGGCCATGTTGATCGCCATGCTGCGGCGCACCCCGCGCAGGCGTTCGCCGCCGAAACGGTCGCGGGCACTCTGCGCCGCCGCCTCGACATCGGCACGGGTCACCAGGCCTTCGGCACCGCTGCCCTGCAGGCCGGCCAGTTCGACGCCGAGCCGCTGGGCCAGCTGGCGCACCGCCGGGGTGGCGCGAGGGGCGAGGTGCTCGCGGGTAGAAGGGGCGGCGCCGACGAAAAAGGCATCGGCACGGGCATCATCGCCGCCTTCCAGGCGCCCGACCACGGTGCCGGCGTCGCTGTCTTCGCCGTCGTAGGCCAGCAGCGGTTCGCCGACATGGAGGATGTCGCCTTCGCGACCGAACAGCTTGGCCACCAGGCCGTCGTAGGGGGCGGGGATGTCCACCAGGGCCTTGGCGGTTTCCACCGAGACCACGATCTGGTCGGCGTGCACGGTGTCGCCGGCCTTGATGTGCCACTCGACGATTTCGGCCTCCTGCAGGCCTTCGCCAAGGTCGGGTAGTTTGAAGTGTTTCATGGTCGTCTCCTCGGCTCGTCAGGCGTAGTCCAGCACCAGTTCGCAGGCCGCGAGGATGTCCTCGGGGCTGGGGATGTAGAGCTGCTCCAGGCGGTACAGGGGTGGCGGGATGTCCGGCGCGGTGACGCGCTGGATGGGCGCCTGCAGGTCGAGCAACGCGCGCTCGTAGAGGCTGGCGGCAATCTCCGCCCCCACCCCGCAGGAGCGCGGCGCCTCGTGGACGATGACGCAGCGCCCGGTCTTGCGCACCGAGGCTTCGAGGGTGTCGAGGTCCAGGGGCTTGATGCAGGCGACGTCGATGACCTCGGCACTGATGCCCTGCTCTTCCAGGCGCTGGGCGGCCTGCAGGGTTTCGTGGACGCTGGCGCCCCAGCTGACCAGGGTGATGTCGGCGCCCTCGCGCAGGGTGAAGCAGCTGTCCAGGGGCAGGCGCTGGCCGTCGTCCACCAGGGGTTGCGGGTTCATCCGGTAGAGCCGGGTGGGCTCGAGGAAGACCACCGGGTCCGGGTCGTCGATGGCCGCCAGCAGCAGGCCGTAGGCGCGGGCCGGCGACGAGGGGATGACCACGCGCACGCCGGGTATCTGGGCGAAGATCGCCTCGGTGCTTTCGCTGTGGTGCTCCGGCGCGCGGATGCCGGCGCCCATGGGGCTGCGCAGCACCATGGAGCAGCCGAGGCGCCCACGGGTGCGGTTGCGCAGGCGGCTGGCGTGGGACACCAGGTGCTCCATGGCGGCGTAGATGAAGCCGAGGAACTGGATTTCCATCACCGGCTTGAGGCCCTGGGCGGCCATGCCGACGCAGAGCCCGGCGATCATGGTTTCCGCCAGCGGCGTGTCGATCACCCGCTTGAAGCCGAAGGCCTCGCGCAGGCCGAGGGTGGCGCGGAACACGCCGCCGTTGACGCCGACGTCCTCGCCCAGCACCACGACGTTGTGGTCTTCCTCCATCGCGCGGTGCAGGGCCAGGTTGACCGCCTCGAGCAGGGCGCGTTTCTCGATCACTTCGGGCTTATTCATGGCGGTTCACCTCACGACGGGCGGCGCGCTCGAGGAGCATTTCGCGTTGCTCGGCCAGGGCCGCCGGCCAGCGGGCGTAGACCTGGTCGATGATGGATTCCACCGGCTGGGTGCCGGCCGACTCGAAGCGCTCCACTGCGGCCTGGACCTCCTTCTGGCACTCGGCGATGAGCGCCTGCTCGCGGCCCTCGTCCCACACCGCGTTGGCGGCGAGGTAGGCCTGCAGGCGCTTGATGGGTTCCTCCTGCCAGGCCTTCTTCACCTCGTCGGCGCTGCGGTAGCGGGTGGCGTCGTCGGCGGTGGTGTGGTCGCCCAGGCGGTAGCTGATGCACTCCAGCAGCACCGGGCCCTTGCCGTGGCGGGCACGGTCCAGGGCCGCCCGCATGCGGTCGTAGACGGCGAGCATGTCGTTGCCGTCCACCTGCTCGCCGGGGAAGCCGGCGCCGATGGCCTTCTGCGCCAGGGTGGCGGCGCCGCACTGGATGCTGCGCGGCACCGAGATGGCCCATTGGTTGTTGTTGACCACGAAGACCATGGGCAGCTGCCAGGCGCCGGCGACGTTGAGCGCTTCGAGGAAGTCGCCCTTGCTGGTGGCGCCGTCGCCGCAGGTGGTGACGGCGACCCGGTGCTCGCCACGGATCTTGAACGCGGTGGCCACCCCGCAGGCGTGCAGGGCCTGGGTGGCGATGGGCACGCAGAGGGGAAAGTCCTGCGCCACGGCCGGATCGGCGTAGGCGCTGCCGCGCTCGTCGCCGCCCCAGTAAAGGAGGATTTCCTCCATGCGCACGCCGCGCATGAGCTGCACGGCGGTGTCGCGGTAATAGGGCACCAGCACGTCTTCGGCGCCCATGAGGCTGCCGATGGCGACGCCGATCGCCTCCTGCCCGAGGGTGGGCGCGTAGGTGCCGATGCGGCCGGTGCGTTGCAGGGCCACGGCCTTCTGGTCAAACAGGCGGGTCAGGACCATCTGCCGGTACAGCCGGGTCAGCAGGTTGAAGTCGTCGGCCCAGGCGGGCAGCTCGCCGAGCAGGCGCCCTTCGGGGTCCAGGTGGCGCGTGTAGGGGATGTCGATCCTGGGGTTGTGCATGTCACTCCTCCTCACCTCGTGGGTGCTTCAAGGGTGGCGGCGTTCGTGGCGCCGCATGGTGGGACGGTGGGCCGGATCACGGCCCTGGTCCCGGCTCCCGCGACGGGCGCGGGAGGCCCTGCTCAACGGTAGAGCAGGCGCTCCGCCAGGGCATCGGCAACGCGCGCGGGTGAGCGCTTGTCGGCCTGGGCGTGGGCGTAGATTTCGGTCAGGCGCTGACCGATGCGCGACAGGTGCGCGGTGATGGCGGGCAGCTCGTCGCCCTTGTGCTTGAGGGCGACATAGATGAGCCCACCGGAGTTGATCACGTAGTCGGGGGCATAGAGGATGCCGCGGGCCTCCAACCCGTCGGCGCTGTCGGCGCTGGCCAGCTGGTTGTTCGCGGCACCGGCCACCGCCGCGCAACGCAGCTGGGGGATGGTCTGCGGGTTGAGCACGCCGCCGAGGCCGCAGGGCGCGAGGATGTCGCAAGGCGTGGTGAGCAGTGCTTCGCTGGCCACCGGCTGGGCGCCGAGCTGCTCCACGGCGAGCTGCACGCGGCCGGGATCGAGGTCGCTGACCAGCAGTTCGGCACCGGCCGCCACCAGTTGCTCAGCCAGGGCGTAGCCGACGTTGCCGAGGCCCTGGATGGCCACGCGCAGGCCTTCGAGGTCATCGCTGCCGAGACGCGCCTGGGCGCTGGCGCGGATACCGGCGAACACGCCCATGGCGGTGTGCGGCGAGGGGTCGCCGGCGGAGCTGGTGCTGGTGACGTGGCGGGTGTGCTGGGCGATGCAGTCCATGTCGGCGCTGGAGGTGCCGCTGTCGACGGCGGTGACGTAACGCCCGCCGAGGGACTCGATCATGCGGCCGAAGGCTTCGAACAGCGCGGCGCGGTTATCCACATGGGCGGGGCGCATGATCACCGCCTTGCCGCCGCCCTGTTCGAGGCCGGCGAGCGCGGCCTTGTAGCTCATGCCCTGGGCCAGGCGCACGGCATCGCGGATGGCGCTTTCTTCATTGGGGTAGGCGAGGTAGCGGCAGCCGCCGAGGGCTGGGCCGAACCGGGTGTCGTGGATCGCGATCACGGCCTTGAGCCCGGTGACCGGGTCCTGGGCGAGATGCAGCGCTTCGAGCCGCGCGGTCTCCATCACGTTGAACATGGCGAGCCCCTTGGTGAGGTTAGGAGCCAGTATAGGCGGCGGGCGCGGCACCGGGTCGCCGCCCGCCCACTGGACGAAAATCCGGCCGCCAGCTACAACCGTGGGGCGAACCGGAGATGCGCCATGAACCCTCGCCAACGTTGCCTCGCCTGCCTCGAAACCGACCCGCCCGCCCCCCTGGAAGCGGCGCTATGGGTTGCCGCCGAGCATGACCCGACGGTGAACCCGGCAACGGTGCTGCGGGATGTGGCGAGCCTCACCCAGCAGGTGGCGGCGGGCTTGCCGCAGTTGCCCGCCATCGAGCTGGCGCAACCGCTGTTGCGCCGCCTGAGCGAGCTGGACTTCAACGAGGACGACGACCAACCGCTGCGCCCCCGTGCCGCGCTGCTGGACCAGGTGTTGCTGCGCCGCCGCGGGCAGCCGTTGTCCCTCGCGCTGCTGGCCTTGGAGCTGGCCGTACGCCTGGATATTCCACTGGCGGGGGTGAACTTCCCCGGGCACTTCCTGCTGCGCGTACCCGGTGCCGATCACCTGCTGGACCCTTGCGGCGGTCGCCGCCTCTATACCCGCGACTGCCGCGACCTGCTGCTGCGCACCCTCGGCCCCAAGGCCGAGCTGCAGGCCTCGCACCTGCGCCAGTGCGACGCCCGCGAGCAGCTGCAGCGGCTGTCACGCAACCTGCGCCAGCTGCACCTGCAGGCGGAAAAGCCGCTGGAAGCCTTGAAGGACGCCGAACGGGTGCTGGAACTGGGCGCTGCCAACCTGGTGGATCACCTGGCCCGCGCCGATATCTACAAGCAGCTGGAATGCCCCCAGGCCGAACGCTTCGACCTGCAGCGCGCCCTGCTGCTCTGTGAAGACACGGCCCAGCGCCTGCTGCTGACCCAGCGCCTGGAACAGCTCGGCCACGAGGCGACGCCGGCGTTGCATTGAGTGGGCCTGTCGCTCCGTGGTGATGGGTTTCGCTTCGCTCTACACCATCCTACGAACTGCAGGAACAACCCCGAACCGCCGAGTGAACGCGACCACTGCGTAGGATGGGTAGAGCCCCACGAAACCCATCGTTACACGGCAAGGCATTTCACTCCCCCACCCAACGACCACGCGTTCCCGGCCTACATCAGGCCCAGCGCCTTGGCGTGGGCGACGGCCTGGGTGCGACGCTTGACGCCGAGCTTGCCGTTGATGCGCCGGGCGTGGGTCTTGACCGTGTGCAGGGAGATGAACAGGCGCTCGGCGATTTCCTGGTTGGAGCTGCCCTGGGCAATGAGGCCGAGCACTTCCAGTTCGCGCTGGCTCAGCGGGCCACCGACGAGGCCGTCGTCGGGCTCCTCGCCCGGGTCCATGTCCAGCGCCTTGAGCATGGCCGGCTGGCGCAGCTGCAGTTCGCGCAGGGGCTGGTGCAGGTTGAACTGCTCGGCCAGGGTGAGGCCGTCGCGCAGGGTGATGGCGGCCTGGTCCAGGTCGCCGCCGAGGTACTCCGCTTCGGCCAGGGCCAGGTGGATTTCCACTTCCAGGGCGTGCATGCCGTTTTCCCGGGCCTTGTGCAGCTGGCCCAGCAGGCGCTGGCGGGCGTTGAAGGCTTCGCCCTCGTAGAGCTCGGCCAGGGCCAGTTGCCATTCGATGCGCGGGATCAGGTCGAGGGTCGCCGGGGGCGCCTGCACCGCGTGCTCGCCCCGGAAGTGCCGCAGCACCCGCAACAGGGCATGGCGCGCCTGGCCGGCGCGGCCCTGCATGAGCAGCAGGCTGCTGCTGACCTGCAGGAGCACGGCGCGGTAGACCCGCTCGGGGATATGGCGCATCTGCATCAGCCGTTCGGCTTCACGCAGGCGATCGAAGGCGCGGTCGAATTCGCGGCGGTTGGCGTCCAGCGTTGCCAGGCCGAGGTAGCCGAACAGGGCGCGGTAGTCGCCACAGTTGCGCGCTTCCTGCAGCCCGTACTGGTAGTGCTTGCGGGCTTCCTCGTCCCGCCCCTGGCGCAGGGCCAGGCGGCCACGGCGCAGGGCCAGCCGGCCCAGCAGCGGGCTGGCGTTGCGGCCCTGCCCCATGAGGAACTCCTGGGCGCGCTCCAGCACCGCATCGGCCCGCAACAGGGCGCCGCGATGCTCCAGCAGTTGCGCGTGATCGAGCTCGAGGAAGGCTTCCAGCAGCAGGCTGCCGTGGCTGCGCGCCAGTTGCAGGGCCTCGCGGCTCAGCTCCTGGGCGGCGTCGAGATCACCGGCCAGCAACGCCTGCTGGGTGAGGCCGGAGTAGCAGATCAGCTTCTGTTCCCAGGCGTCGTCGGCCAGGGTCGCCAGGGCCTCGCCCAGGTGCAGGCGGGCACCGGGACCGTCGCCCTGGAGGTGGGCGAGCAGGCCGTATTGGGCCTGCCAGTACGACACCAGGTCACGCTGGCGCTCGGCATCGGGCTGGGGCAGGAAGCGGCCCTGCTCGGCGATGCAGCGCGCGGCCTCATCGAGCTTGCCGGAGAACAGCAGCGCCCCGGCGAGCAGGCGCAGGGAATGTGGGGACACCAGCAGCAGGCTTTCTTCCACTTCCTGGTGCAGGCGCAACAGCAGGGCGACGTTGCGCCCCTGGAACAGGTGCTGCACGCCGAAGTGCTGCAACAGGCTCACGGCCGCTTCGGGCTGCTCGGCTTCCAGGGCGTGTTCGGCGGCGGCCTGCCAGTCGCCTTCGGCGGCGAACCATTGGCAGGCGCGCAGGTGCCAGCCACGCCCGGAGTGGGCATCGCGGTTGCGCATCTGCACCGCCAGCGGCGCGAAGACGCGGAACCAGCCGGGGGCATCGCCCAGGGGCTCGATGAAGCTGCCCAGGGCATCCAGCTCGCGCAGCAGTCGGGCGCCTTCGCCGGGGCCGAACAGGTATTCGCAAAGCGCCGCGTTGAAGCGCGCCAGGTGCGCCAGGGCGAGCCAGGCTTCGGCCTGCTCGGGGCCGAGGCCGGCGAAGAGTTCGTGATCGAGGTAGGCCGCCAGGGTGGCGGAGTGGCCGCCGCGCTGCAGCGGGTCGGCGAAGCCCCAGTCCACCGGTTCCAGCAGCGCCATGCGCACGCCGGCGCACCAGCCACCGGTGCTTTCCAGCAGGCGCGAGGGGGCATCGTGGGGCCAGCCGTGGCGCGACAGCTCGAGCAGGCGGGCGAGCTCGTCGGTTTCAAGGGTGAGCTGGGCGGCGTCCATCTCCAGCAGTTCGCCGTCGATCAGCAGCCGGGGCAGGTTGCAGGCCGGGCGCCGTCGGCCGCTGATCCACCACTGCAGCGCGGGGCTGCTGGTGGACAGCAGGCGATCGAGGCAGGCGTCCAGCTCAGGGTTGGGCTGCCGGCAGTAGTCGTCGAGGATGATCCAGCCAGGCATCGCCCATTGCGCCAGGGCGCGCTGCACGCTGGCCTCGTCGGCCTCCTCCAGCCCCATCACCGCGGCCAGGCCCGCACAGAAGCCGGCGGGCGAGAGGGTGACGCCACCCAGGGGCAGCCAGTGCACCGAGTAGTCGGCGGGGCAACGCTGCACGCACTCCATCAGCAGCACGCTCTTGCCGCTGCCAGCGGGCGCGCAGAGCAAGCGCAGGCGCGCCGTGGAGCTGACCAGGGGGCCGCTCAGGCGGGGACGCTCCACATGCAGCGCTGGCAGGCGCGGCAGGTAGGCGTGGGAATCGAAACGGGTCATGGCGGACATGCGGCACGCCTCATTGTTCTTGTCCGGCTGCTCAGGGCGCCAGCCTAGGTCTCTGGCACGGGCCTCTTGAAGGATCATTCAGGGCAATGATCCAAGCCCATAAAAAAGGCGGCCAATGGCCGCCTCGAATGTGGGAGCGTCGCAATCACAAGATGGGGGTGCGCACGTCCCTGTGCGCGTGGGACATCAACGGACGCCGGCGTTACGCAGCGCGGCGGGGGTGTAGTCCGCAGCCTTGCCGACGAAGCCGAACTCGAAGCTGTGCTTCTCTTCGTTCTTCATGCCCAGGGCCAGGTAGCGGCCGGCGATGATGTCGTACAGGGCTTCCAGGGTGTAGGCCGGAACCTGCTGGTTGTAATAGAACTGGGCGTGGCCCTCGGCGACGCGCCACAGTTGGCCGCGACCGTCGTAATGGTCCACCAGGGCTACCTGCCAGCTGTCCTCGTCTATGTACATGTGGCGCTTGGCGTAGATGTGGCGCTCGCCGCTCTTCACGGTGGCGACCACTTCCCAGACGCGGTGCAGCTCGTAACGGGTCAGGTCCTGGTTGATGTGGCCGGCCTTGATCACGTCGTCGTACTTGAGCGAGGGCGAGTCCAGCTTGTAGCTGTTGTAGGGGATGTACATCTCCTTCTTGCCCACCAACTTCCAGTCGTAACGATCCGGGGCGCCGGAGAACATGTCGAAGTTGTCGGAGGTACGCAGGCCGTCGGAGGCGGTACCCGGGCCGTCGTAGGCGACCTGGGGCGCACGGCGCACGCGGCGCTGGCCGGCGTTGTAGATCCACGCCAGGCGCGGTTCCTTCACCTGGTCCAGGGTTTCGTGCACCAGCAGGACGTTACCCGCCAGGCGCGAGGGCGCGGTCACCTGCTGCTTGAAGAACAGCAGCACGTTCTCGCCCTTGCCTGCCGGCAGGTCCGGCATCTCCTGGGGCACGGCCACTTCTTCCTCGAAGCGGATCGGCGTGTAGGAACCGTTCACCTGGGGGGTGGCCTGGGTGATGATCCGGCGCAGGTTGCCGCCACGGTAGCGGGTGACGTGGTTCCAGATCACTTCCACGCCGTTCTTCGGAATCGGGAAGGCGTAGTAGCGGCTGTCGGCGAAGTTGGCCAGGCCGTTGCCGTCGTTGATCGGCTGTACGGTGACGGCGCTTTTCTTCGCTGCCTCGTTGACCGCGGCAGGCACGGCGACGGTGCGGTGGGTCGGGTACACCGGGATCTTGTAGGTCTCGGGGTAGCGCTTGAACATCGCCACCTGGCCGTCGGACAGCTTGTCCTTGTACTGGTCGACGTTGGCCGCGGTGATGGTGAACAGCGGTTTCTCGCTGGCGAAGGGGTCGGCGAGGAAGCCCTTGGCGTCCACCGCGCCGGCGTCCTTGCCGATGCCGCCGGTCCACTCGGGAATGCTGCCATCGGCGTTGCCGGCCTTCTCCGCACCCAGCGGGGTGAGGCTGGTGCCGAGCTTGGCGGCTTCGTCAGCGGACACGGCAGCCATCACGTTGGCGGCGAGCAGGCTGAGAACCAGGGCGGTGCTGTGCAGGATCGTCTTACGCATAGTCATGTTCTCTGTTCACTCAGAAGTTCATGCCGAAGCTGACGGCAAGGAAATCGCGGTCGACCAGGGTGTTGTACTTGCCACCGAAGAAGTCCGTGTAGCTGAGGCTGGCGGTGTAGGTGTTCTGGTAGTCGGCATCGACACCGATGCTGAGCGCCTTGGCACCCTCGTTGAACAGACCGTTGGGGCCGTAGCCGTCGACGTCATGGGACCAGGCCACGTTCGGCTTCAGGTTGATGCCGGCGATGACGTTGCTGTAGTCGAGGATGGCGCGGGTGCGGTAGCCCCAGGAGGTGCTGGTGACGAAGCCATGGGTGTCGCCGCCGAAGCCGTAGGCGCCATACACCGAGTCACGGCCGTAGCGCAGCTCGCGGGCGTTCTCCAGGCCACCGACGTGCACCACGCCGACTTCGCCCACCAGGGTCAGGCGCTCGGCGCCCAGTACCTGGTCGATGAAGTGGGTCAGGGTGGTCTGTACCTGGGTGATTTCCTTGCGCTTGTAGCCGGTGTTGTCGGCGCCCGGCGCAGTGGCGATCGGCGAGGCGGTGCCGCCGGCGATCGGGTTGACCAGGGCCAGGGTCACGTCATTGGTGTTGAGCTGGACCGGGGCGTTCGGACGGTAGCTGATCTCGCCGCTCCAGGCCGTGCCGGTGGGCAGGGTGGTGGAGAAGCTCAGGCCGTAGAGCTGGATGTCCTCGGGGTATTCCAGGTAGTACTGGCCATTGCCGAGCATGGTGCTCTGCGCCAGGCCTGCTCCGGAGCCAGGGACGATACCGTTGGCGGTGGAAATGATGCTGGGCAGTGCGGCGAGGGTCGCGGCGCTGGCCGTCTTGGTGCCCACGAACGGGGTGCGGCTGTGGTAGTTCATGAAGTAGGCGGCGTATTCGGTTTCGTCGCCCAGCCAGCGCAGGGCTGTGCCGAATTGGCCGCTGTCACGGGCGTCACGGTCGCCGCCACGGGGCAGGATCACACCCTCGGAGGTGACCTCGAAGCCCTGGCCGAAGGCAGCCGCCACAGGCTGCAGCGGCGCGATGGCCGGGGAGCCCACGGTGTAGCCGGTTTCGCAGCCATCGGAGGCCACGTCACCACCGAAGAAGGTGCCGCAGTTGTCCAGGACCGTCTGGTCCCATTCCAGCTGGTAGAAGGCCTCGACGCTGAGCTGGTCGGTCAGGGTCTGGGAGACGTAGAACATGTTGACCGGGATGAGGCCTTCCTTGATCTCCGCGCCGGGGCGGCGGAAGGCGGAGACGTCGACCGGGTTGATCGAGTTGATGCTGTTGCCGATGAAGGTGCTTTCGCCCCAGCTCACCACCTGCTTGCCCACGCGAACGTTACCCGGCAGGTCGGCGATGCTGTAGTTGTGGTAGACGAAGGCGTCCAGCAGTTGCGCGCCGGAGGACTTGGAGCCTTCCTTGCGGTTGTGGTCGCTGATGTCCTTGAACCGGCGGTTCTCGTCCTTCAGCTCGAAGTCGTACCAGTACTTGCCACGGACGAACACACCGGTGTCGCCGTACTTGAGCTCGAGATCGTGGATGCCCTTGAAGATCTTCGAGAAGGTTTCGCCCTTCTTGAAGTTGAGGCGGCCATCGTCACCGGTGGACGACTGGCCCTTGCCGCCGTTCACGGTGCTGACCAGATCCGGGTCGGCGCCGCGCATGGACCAGCTAGCACCCACCGACAGCGAGGAGTCGAACTGCCCTTCGATCTCGCCGATGTTGAAGTTGACGGCGTGGGCCTGGGTGGCAAATCCCAAGGCTACGGCGGCGGCCAGCGCGTGCGGCCGGAAAACTGCGCGCATTGTTGTTTTTGTCATGCGGCTTTCCTGGTTGGTGAAGGAGGAGCACACCCTAACCAGTCACCCGCACAGGCGATAAGCGCACCAAGGAGGGATTCATCCTGTAGCTCGAAAGAGTGAATCCATGCTCTGGAACACTCCTTGCCGGGCCATTATCCGGAAGCGCTATGGCGCACCATCGAGAGCATGGATGGAACCTTCGCCTCCCCCTACCCTCAGGGCCATGGCTTTGGCATCCTGAGCCACTTGCCGACTATCGAACGACCATGACCGAGCCCGACCACGACACCGCCGCCACCCGCGAAGTGGTGATGCGTTACCACCTGAGCTGGAAGGCCCGCGACATCGACGCGGTGCTGGCGCTCTACCACCCGGACGTGGAATACAACGACTACTTCCAGAACCGCTGCCTGCACCGTGCGGAGCTCGGCGACTACGTGCGCGCCACCATGCCCAGCGGGCCGGACGAGTACCTGGAGCACAGCGACCGCATCCGCGTGGACGGCGATACCGCGTTCATCCAGTACAGCCTGCGCCTGGGCCACAGCGGTACCTTTCGTACCAGCGAGGCCATTACCGTCCGTGACGGCCTGATCTGGCGCATCAACGAATACGCCCTGCTGATCCAGGGCAAACGCGAGGCCGGCGACCGCCTGCAACGCCCCGCCGCCAGCCGCCTGGGGCTTTCGGCCCGGCAGCTGAGCCTGCTGGCGCGGGACCTGGAGGACTACTTCCAGCACAGCCAGCCGTACCTCGACCCGGCGCTGGACCTGCACCAGGTTGCCGCCGCCACCGGTTACACCCGTAACCAGATTTCCTACCTGCTCAACCAGATGCTCGGCCAGAGCTTCTACCAGTACGTCAACCAGGCCCGCCTGGGCCACCTGCTGGCGCAGCTGGAGCAAGGGCCGACCTCGCCGCGCATCGACGAACTCGCCTTCGCCGCCGGCTTCAATTCCCTCTCGGCCTTCTATCGCTGCTTCCGCCAGCACACAGGGTTGTCGCCGAAGGCTTACTTGAAGCAGCTAAAAGCCTCTCTCTGAGCGGCACGCCGAGTCCCGGCGTGCACGCACACACGACAGCGCCCGCGCCAGCTTCTAGTCTTGCCGCCATCCGAACCTTTCCAACTGGGAGCCCCGCTATGCCGGCCTGGCAATCGATCAGCCTGTGGATGGACCAGCTCGACGAGCCGCTCACCCCGCGCCCCGCCCTGGGCGGCAGCCTGGAGGTGGATATCGCCATCATCGGCGCCGGCTACACCGGCCTGTGGACCGCCTACTACCTCAAGCGCCAGGCCCCCGAACTGCGCATCGCCATCCTCGAAGCCGAGATCGCCGGCTTCGGCGCCAGCGGGCGCAACGGCGGCTGGCTGATGGGCAACCTGCTGGGCGAGGACCGCGCCCTGGCGAAGCTTTCCCGCGACGAGCGCCGCGCCTCCCTGGACCTGCTCCATGGCATTCCCGACGAAGTGGCCGAGGTGCTGCAGCGCGAAGGCATCGACTGCGACTACCGCAAGGGCGGCGTGCTCTATTGCGCGGCCCGCTACCCCGAGCAGGAAGTGCGCCTGCGCCAGCAACTGCGCGACCTGCACGCCGAGGGCCTGGGCGAGGACGACTACCGCTGGCTGACCCCGCCGGAGCTGGGCCGGCAGATCCGCGTGGCCGGCGCCCTGGGCGGAATCTTCACGCCGCACTGCGCCACCATCCAGCCGGCGCGCCTGGTGCGCGGCCTGGCCCGCGCCGTCGAGCGCATGGGCGTGCAGCTGTTCGAACAGAGCCGCGTCACCGATTGGCAGCCCGGCCGCATCACCACCCTGCAGGGCGAGGTGAAGGCCCACTGGGTGGTGCCCGCCATCGAAGGCTACGCTGCCGCCCTGCCCCCGCTCGGCCGCTATCAGCTGCCGGTGCAGAGCCTGCTGGTGGCCAGCGAGCCGCTGCCGGAGTCCACCTGGGCCGAGATCGGCCTGGAACGGGGCCAGGCCTTCAGCGAGAACAGCCGCCAAGTCACCTATGGCCAGCGCACCGCCGACAACCGCCTGGTGTTCGGTGCCCGCGGCGGCTACCGCTTCGGCGGCAAGCTGCGGGAGAACTTCCAGCTCGACGACGACGAGATCGCCCTGCGCCGCTACCTGTTCGGCGAGCTGTTCCCGATGCTGCGCAACGTGCGCCTGACCCACAGCTGGGGCGGCAACCTGGGCATGGCGCGGCGCTTCCAGCCGCACATGCTGGTGGACCGTGCCAGCGGCATCGCCCTCTCCGGCGGCTACGGCGGTGAAGGCGTGGGCGCCACCAACCTCGGCGGCCGCACCCTGGCCGACCTGATCCTCGGCCGCGAGACCCTGCTCACCCGCCAGCCCTGGGTGCTGGGCGACGGGCCGCTGAACCGGCTCTCCGCCTGGGAGCCGGAGCCCTGCCGCTGGCTCGGCTACAACGCCATCATCCGCAGCTTCGTCCACGAGGACCGGGTGCTGGCCAACCCCCACAGCGCCCCCTGGCGCCGCGCCCTGGCCAGCCGCCTGGCCGGATTCATGGAAAGCCTGATGCGCTGAGCCGGGCGATGCCCGCTCACGCGCCCCAAAACGACAACCCGACTGGAAGCCCTTGCATGAAAGCCACCCTGCTGAAGAACACCCACGACCTGCCGCTCTCCGAACCGGCCCCGGTGCCCGTCCCGGTGGGCGAGCCCGTGCCGCACACCCGCGTGCACTCGGTGGAGCGCACCGACGGCGTGGAAACCGGCGTCTGGGAATGCAGCCCCGGCAAGTTCCGCCGGCAGATCGTCGAGCAGGAGTTCTGCCACTTCACCCACGGCAGCTGCACCTTCACCCCGGACGGCGGCGAGCCCATCGAGATCAAGGCCGGCGACGCCCTGCTGCTCCCCGCCAACAGCCTGGGCATCTGGGATGTGAAGGAAACCCTGCGCAAGACCTACGTGATTATCAGCCGCTGACTCTGGCGGTACAGCCCGGGAGCGCTGCGCGCTCCTGGGCGAATGAATTGGCTCTGTCTGCGTTAGCTGTTGTGGTTTTAATGCAAGCGTTCAAGCACGGTGCTTTCCGGGCGCCCAAGGATTCGTGCCACCTCCACCGCATGGGTTTCGCTTCGCTCTACACCATCCTACGAAAGCCTGTGCGCACCACGTGGCGATGCGCTGGACGAAGAAAGTTGGAGCAGCCGCCAACGCCCCTCCAGGAGGCCGAACGCAGTCGTTGCGCCGGGGGACGAGCGGCATGGATGCCGCGAGAGGCGCGCCAGGCCATGGATGGCCCATCGCGCCGGCCCCCAGACGACGCTTGCGGCGAACGCACTTCAGTGCGGCCCGAAGGGCGAGCGTAGCGAGTAACGGCGATGGAGTGAGGGAACCCCGGCGAAGCCGGGGCCGGATGATGGGGCAAGCCCTTTTGGTTCCTTTTAAGTGGTTCGGCATTCCGACGATTGTTAAAAGGGACTCGCCCGGGGGGGCGAAACCAGAAACATCACCAGAGCTCGGCAATCAGCTGGACTCAAATCCTCTAGCAACACTTAACGCAGACAGAGCCAATGAATTCGCCCCCGGGAAGGGCCGGGGCGGATGCCAGGCGTAGGGTGGAGGTCGCTTTTTACCTCCACCAAACGAACGCCATCGGTCGCACCAAGCCTGCCCATTCGCGAATGAATTCGCTCCCACGGACGGGGTTCGGCGGATGACGGCCCGTCGTCAGGAAAACTGCCCGTGGCGCCCCTTGCCGCCGCTGAAGGCCTGGGCACCGGTGCGGGTTTCACCGCTGTGGATAACCTCGAGCCCACCTTCGAACTCATTGGCGATGGCCGCGTCGAACGGCAGCTGCCATTGGGCGTAGGCGCTGGCACGGTCGGCGAGCATGCAGCGTTGCGGGAAGGCGGCAATCTCCAGGGCCAGCCGCTCCGCTGCTTCGCGTGCCGTACCGGCTGGCACCACGCGGTTGGCCAGGCCGATGGCCAGTGCTTCCTCGGCCTGCACCGGGCGGCCGGTGAGGATCAGGTCCAGCGCCCTGCCCTGGCCGACGATGCGCGGCAGGCGCACGGTGCCGCCGTCGATCAGCGGCACGCCGAAGCGCCGGCAGAACACCCCGCACACGGCGTCCTCGGCCATCACCCGCATGTCCGCCAGCAGCGCCAGTTCCAGGCCGCCGGCCACGGCATAGCCTTCGATGGCGGCGATCAGCGGCTTGGCCAGCTGCATGCGGCTCGGCCCCATGGGCCCGTCGCCGTCCACCTCCAGGCGGTTGCTCCGCTCGCCATCCTCGGCCACCGCCGCCAGGTCCGCCCCGGCACAGAAGGTACCGCCCGCGCCGGTAAGCACCGCCACACGCGCCGCGTCATCGGCCTCGAAGGCGCGCAGGGCGTCGGCCAGCGCCTCGGCGGTGGGCCGGTCGACGGCATTGCGCACCTGCGGGCGGTCGATGGTCAGGGTGGTGACGGGGCCGTTCTTCTCGACTCGGATGCTCATCGGGACTCCTCGGGTTGAAACGCGGGCATGAAAAGGCCGGCAAGATTGCCGGCCTTCAACATAGTGCGTCCCCGGGGAGATGTTCAGCCCACTGGCGGAACTCCCAAGGAGTCTGGCGGGATCAGCCCACGTATTTCTGCAGGTTGGCCATCATTTCCTTCAGCGCTTCGACGTTGTCCGCCGGGTGGGCAGCGCCTTCGAAGTCGCAGATCTGCTTCCAACTGGCGGCCACGTCTTCGACGCTGAAGCCTTCGCGCGGGTCGAAGCCGGCGCCCAGGCTGCGCTCCCAGCGCACCTTGCCGATCCAGCCGCCGCCCACTTCGAACAGACCGGAGGTTTCCTGGCACTGCTCGCTGCCGAGGTAGACCACCAGCGGACTGACCAGCTCGGGCTTGAGCTGCTCGAACACCTGCGGCGGGATCAGGCCTTCGGTCATGCGGGTGCCGCCGGTGGGGGCAATGGCGTTGACGAAGATGTTGTTCTTGCGGCCTTCGATGGCCAGGGTGCGGGTCAGGCCGTAGAGGCCGAGCTTGGCCATGCCGTAGTTGGATTGGCCGAAGTTGCCGTAGATGCCGGAGGTGGACGAGGTGAAGATCACCCGGCCGAAGCCTTGCTCGCGCAGGTGCGGCCAGGCGGCGCGGGTCACCTTGTAGGCGCCTTCGACGTGGACCTTGTAGACCAGCTCCCAGTCAGCGTCTTCCATCTTGTGGAAGGTCTTGTCGCGCAGGATGCCGGCGTTGTTCACCACCACGTCGATGCGGCCGAAGGTGTCGAGGGCGGTCTGCACGATCTTGTCGCCGTCGGTGACCGAATCATGGTTGGCCACGGCGGTGCCGCCGGCTTCGCGGATCTCGGCCACCACGCGGTCGGCAGCCGAGGCGTTGGCGCCTTCACCGTGGGTGCTGCCGCCCAGGTCGTTCACCACCACCTTGGCGCCGTGCTTGGCGAACAACAGCGCATGGGCGCGACCCAGGCCGCCACCGGCGCCGGTGACTATGACCACTTTGTCTTCGAAACGGATCGACTCGCTCATGCAATGGACTCCAGGGCAGTTTTTGGTATCGGCCGAGTTTCCTGCAGCCCGGCCCCACGCCACAAGGAAAGGCGGCGGGCATGAATGGTGGCCGATAACGCCAGGGGATAGCGGGCCGCTGAAAACCGCCCCGTCAGCGACCCGCGCCGCTACTCGAAGGGCATGAAGATGCTGCCCCGTGGCCGCAGCTTGAACAGCCACCAGTTATGAAAGGTGCAAAGCAGCGTCAGCGCCAGGCAGGCGAAGAAGGAACCGGCCGCCGACCACCAGATGCGCGGGCTGCTTTCGGCATAGCAGCCATAGAACACCAGGCCGATGCTGGCGAGCAGCAGGAGCAGCGCCAAGGGCCGCCCCACGCCATGGATGAAGGGGTGGAGGAACACCAGCAGCTTGTACAGCATCGCGATCTCCAGGCGCCGGGGCGAGCCCGGCGCTGCGTCATTGAGTGGAGTCGCGATGCTAGGGCCTCGCCCCGTTGCCGGCTGCCGGGACGGTTCGACAGGCGCTGACGGATGGCTCGGATACTGGGCGTGGCCTTAGGCCAGGTGGATCAGGCTCAGGTGGTCGTACAGGTGCATGACATGGGCCCGGGCGTAGTCCTCATGGCTCAGCGCGCCGTAGGCGAAATGCGCCTTGAGCTCGCTCTGGTAGGCGGCGAAGTCGGCGAAGGCCAGTTGCAGGCGGCCCAGCGCTTCGGCCTGGGACGCAGGCGCATCCAGGGGCCGGGCACCGGGGATGGCTTCATCCAGCGGGTGGCGCATGGCCCCGCGCGCCGTGAACAGGCCAAAGGCCACAGGCCCGACGCTGCCTCGGAACCAGGCCGGCTTGAGCTCGGGGTAACCGCTCATGGAGTACTCGATGCTCTGGGCACAGTGGTTGAACACTTCGGCCGGGCTCCAGCCACGGGTGCTCACCAGCACCTTGTCGACCAGGCCCGCCAATACCCGCTGGGCGTCGGCGAGGTCCGTGGTGCCGGGCCTCGGGCCACGGGGCAGCGCCCAGAAGCCCGCCCCGACGCCGGCCACACCGGCGAGGGCAGTGAATTTCAGTAGCTGCCGACGGTTCACGAACGTGCCTCCAGGGCCTGGCGGAAGGCCAGGTAATGCTCCAGCACCGCCTCGGGCGCCTCGGTTTGCGGGTAGTGGCCGATGCCGTCCAGCAGCACCGTATCCGGCTGCGGGATCAGCTCGCGGTAGCGCGCCACCATGTGCGCCCCGGAGATCGGGTCCACCGCGCCGTCGATCACCCGCAGCGGCAGCCCACCCTTCTGCATGGCGGCCACCCAGCGGTCGCGCTGCTCGCGGCGTTCGGCGATGTAGCGGATCAACCTGTGCATCACGCGCGGCCCCTGCTGCTGGGCGATCAGGCTCCAGAAGTCGTCCAACTCCGCCTCGCTGGGCTGGGTCGCGGGGCCGAACACCTTGCCGAAGTTCGCCCCCAGCTTGGCACGGGAAAAGCCCCGGCCGATCAGCGGCCCCAGCGGGCTGAGCAGCAGCTTCTGCACCAGCACCGGGCGGTGCGTCTCGGGGAACAAACCACCATTGAGGAACACGCAGCTGCCCAGGGCACAGCGCCCTTCGTGGTGCCGCGCCACCAGCTCCTGGGCGACGCTGTCGCCGTAGTCGTGGGCCAGCAGGTGCACCGGCCCCGCAATGCCCAGGTGACGCAGCAGCGCCAGTTGCAGGTCGGCCTGTTCCAGCAGCCGGTAGTCGTGGCCACGGGGCTTGTCGGAATCGCCGAAACCGAGCATGTCGCAGGCGATCACCCGGTAGCGCTCGGCCAGCGGGCCCCAGATGTAGTGCCAGTCCCAGGAGGCCGTGGGGAAGCCGTGGATCAGCAGCAGCGGCTCGCCCTGCCCGGCTTCCCAGTAACGGATGCGGTGGCGATGGAACAGCAGGTCGCGGCCCTGGGCGCGCCAGTCGCCCAGGGGAATGCCCGCCAGGGCCATCAGTCGGCGTATCCCGGGTTCTGCAGGTCGAGCTTGCGCAGCAGCGCCGGCCAGGGCAGCGAGCCGCCCATGCCCTGGGAGGTCTTCATCACGCCGGCGATCATCGCCCGGGCGCCGTCGAGGATCTGCTGCGGGATGTGGATAAGTTCGGCGCCGCCGCTCTGGGCCATCACCTGGATCTCGCAGGCGCGCTGCAGGGTGAACATGCCGAGGAAGGCGTCGGCGATGCTGCCGAAGGCGGTGAGCAGGCCGTGGTTGGGCAGGATCAGGAAGTTGGCATTGCCGAGGTCGGCCTGCAGGCGGGCCTTCTCCTCGTGGTTCAGCGCCACGCCTTCGTACTGGTGGTAGGCCAGGCTGGCGAGCACGAACAGCGACTGCTGGGACAGCGGCAGCAGGCCCTGCTTCTGTGCCGACACGGCGATGCCGGCGGCGGTGTGGATGTGCAGCACGCAGTTGGCGTCGTGGCGCACCTCGTGCACGGCGCTGTGGATGGTGTAGCCGGCCGGGTTGATGTCGTAGGGGCTGTCCATCAGCTTCTTGCCGGAGTGGTCCACCTTCACCAGGCTGGAGGCGGTGATCTCGTGGAACATCAGCCCGTAGGGGTTGATGAGGAAGTCTTCGGTGCCGGGCACCTTGGCGGAGATGTGGGTGAAGATCAGGTCGTCCCAGCCGTACAGGGCGATGAGCCGGTAGCAGGCGGCGAGGTCGACGCGGGTCTGCCACTCGGCGGCGGAAATCTGGTTCTTGACGGCGTTCGGGTGCAGGGATTGGGCAGCGGTCACGGTGATCACCTCGGTTCTTGTTGTGTGCGATGACCCAGGAGTCTAGCGAGGGCGTGGCGATCCGATAGTCGCCTTGGCAGCCATCCGAATGACCGCAGGAGTCACAACAGGACGGCCACCAGGGGCGCGGCGAAGAGGTTGAGCAGGCCCATCAGCACCATCACCAGGCCGGCCACGGTGCCTTCCTCGCGGCCCACTTCCTGGGCCCGGCTGACCCCCGCGCCATGGGCGCCAACGCCCAACAGCGCGCCCCGCGCCAGGGTGCTGCGCAGGGGCAGCCAGCGGATCAGCAGGCTGCCGGCCAGGGCGCCGAAGACGCCGGTGATCATCACGAACACCGCCGTGAGCTCCGGCACGCCACCCAGACCCTGGGCCAGCGGCATGGCGAAGGGCGTGGTGATCGAGCGCGGCACCAGCGACAGGCTCACCGAGGCTTCCAGGGCCAGCGCATGGGCCAGCCACCAGGAACTGGCGATGGCCACCGTGCTGCCCATGAGCATGCCCAGCGACAGCGCCGGCCAATGCCGCGCCAGCAAGGCGCGCTGCTGCCAGATGGGCACGGCGAAGGCCACGGTGGCCGGGCCGAGCAAGAGCATCAGCCAGTGGGTGGCGCCGGAGTATTCGGCGTAGCCGGTGTGCAGCGGCACCGCCACGGCCAGCAGCAGCGCCGGCACCAGGATCAGCGGCGACAGCAGGTAGCGCCCGCTGCGCCGGTACAGCCAGCGGCTGAGCAGGTAGCCGCCCAGGGTCAGCGCCAGCCAGAACCAGGACATGGGTTCAATGTTCACGGCCATCGCTCCAGCGGCAGACGAATTCGACGGTCAGCGCGGTGGCGAGCATCACCAGCAGCGTGCTGGCGCCGATCACCAGGAGGATGCGCCAGCCCTCGCTGCGCAGCAGGGCGCCGTAGTCCAGCAGGCTCATCAGCGCAGGGATGAAGAACAGCAGCATCTCCGCCATCAGCAGGCCGGCCCCCAGTTGCAGGGCGCCCGGCTGCACCCGACCGCTGGCGAAGGCGGCGAGCAGCAGGCCGAGGCCAATCACCCCGCCCGGAATCGGCCAGGCCAGCCAGGCGGCGATCTGGCAGCCGAGCAGGTACAGGCCGATGAGCACGGCGAGTTGCAGGCAGAGGCGGGAAAGGTGCATGAGACGGGGCATGGCGGGTGACTCCGGAACTGGCCACCAGCTTAGAACCGCGCCTATCATCCCAAAAGCGAATTGTTCGACTTGCAGCCATTCTATATTGGAATACAGCGATGGAATTCAACCAGCTCCGCAGCTTCGTCGAAGTCGTCCGCCAGGGCGGCTTCACCCAGGCCGGGCGCGCCCTGCATGCCACCCAGTCAACCATCAGCAAGCAGGTGGCCCAGCTCGAACAGCGCCTGGACGTGCAACTGCTGGAGCGCAACGGCCCGCACCTGCGCCTCACCGAAGCCGGCGCCCTGGTGCTGCGCCGCGCCGAGGAGATGCTGCGCCTGCGCCAGGACCTGCAAAGCGAGCTGCACGACCTCAGCCAGCTGCAACGCGGCGAGCTGCGCCTGGGCCTGCCGCTGCTGGGGGGCGAGGTGCTCTTCGCCGAGCTGTTCAGCGAATACCGCCGGCGCTACCCGAACATCAACGTGCACCTGGCCGAGGGCGGCAGCAAATTGCTGGAGCAGGCGATCCTCCAGGGCGAGCTGGAACTCAGCGGCGGTCTGACTCCCAGCGACCCGGCCTTCGACCACCAGCCGTTCTGCAACGAACCGCTGGATGTGCTGCTACCGGCCGACCACCCGCTGCACGACCAGCCGAGCCTGGCCCTGGCCCAGCTCGCCGACTCGGCCTTCCTGCTCTACCAGCAGAGCTTCACCCTCAACGACCGCCTGCTGCAGGCGTGCAAGCAGGCCGGCTTCACCCCACGGGAAGCCGGGCGCAGCGGCCAGGCGGATTTCCTCGCGGCGCTGGTGGCGGCCGGCCAGGGCGTGGTGCTGCTGCCGCGCATCGTCGCCCGGCACCTGGAGCGCCCGGGCATCGTCCGGCTGCCGTTGCGCGAACCGGACCTGCGCTGGGACATCGCCTTCGTCTGGCGGCGCGGGGGTTATCTGTCGAATGCGGCGCAGGCCTGGCTGGCGCTGCTGCGGGAGAAGGGACCGCTGGCCCGGGACTGACCGGGCCGCGTGTCGGGGAAGTCAGGCGCTGCGCAGGGCCTGGATGAGCTCGGCGATCCAGGGTTCGGCGTCGACCTCAGGGGTCACGGTTTCGCTGGAATCCACCCGCAGCATGTCCACCACTTCGCGGATGCCCAGCTCGGCATAGAGCTCGCGCACCTGCTCGCCGCCGCCGCAGAACACGTCGTAGCTGGAATCGCCCAGGGCCAGCACGGCACCGGGGCGGCCGCGCCAGTCGGGGAGTTGGTCGCGGATGCTGTGGTACAGCGGCAGCAGGTTGTCCGGCAACTCGCCCATACCGGTGGTCGAGGTCACGGTGAGGAAGGCGTCCGGGGCGAAGGCCTTGAGCTCGTCGAGCCCCATGTGGGCCTTGTGCCAGGCCTCGAAACCGGCGGCCTTGAGCAGGCGCTCGGCATGGCGGGCAACTTCTTCGGCGGTGCCATAGACCGACCCGGAGAGAATGGCGACTTTCATGACAACTCCTGAAACGTTGGCAAACGGCGCGCATTATGCCGCAAGTGGAAAGCCTGGGCCGATGTCTTAGAATCTCGGAGCCACCGAACCGAGAGCCTCTACATGATCAACGCCAAGCTGCTGCAACTGGTGATCGACGCGTCCAACGACGGCATTGTCGTCGCCGAGCAGGAGGGCGAGGACAACATCCTCATCTACGCCAACCGCGCCTTCGAGCAACTCACCGGCTACGCCCGCGACGACATCCTCTATCAGGACTGCCGTTTCCTGCAGGGCGAGGACCGCGACCAGGTCGCCCTCGCCGCCATCCGCCAGGCGATTCGCAAGGGCGAACCGTGCCGGCAGATCGTGCGCAACTACCGCAAGGACGGCAGCCCCTTCTGGAACGAGCTGTCCATCACCCCGGTGTTCAACGAGGGTGACCAGTTGACCTATTTCATCGGCATCCAGAAGAACGTCACGCCCGAGATCGAGGCACGGCAGCGTGTCCGCGAACTGGAGGCGGAAGTGGCGGCCTTGAAGGCGGAGCTGGCGGCCAAGGGCTGAGCTGCCGAGCCGGAACGAGACGCCCCGCGCGAGGCGGGGCGCCTTGTGGGAATAAAAGACCGGCGGCCGAAGAGGAACAAGGAGGGGGACGCGTTGGCGGCCGGTTGCGCAGTTGGAAGGCTCACAGCCAATTCTTGTACATAAAATTGTTTTGTACAGGAATCGCATCGACAATTTTTAAACACGCATCCAATCAGGTGTCCAGGTGCCCCGCAAGGAACTGCGCCAGACGCCGCTGCATCGAGCGACCGTCGCTGCCCAGGCAGGCGACGGGCGAGCCATCGAGGCTGTCTCCCAGGAGGTCCGCCGCCTCACCGGCCAGGGCCAGGGGGCAATCGAGGGTCAGGGCGAGACGTGACAGGCGGCTGGCCGCATCGTCCTGCGGCGGGTGGTTGGAGAACAGCACCAGCGCCTGGGGCCGCATCTTCTCGCAGACCAGCGCCAGCTCCTGGAGGGGTTGCTCGAGCCCCAGGACGCTGACTGCCACCTCATCGCTGCCCATCAGCAGGCCGGCCACCAGCAGCTCCAGCTCACGGCATTCGCCGGGAATGGGGGCCAGCAGCACACGGTCACCCGCGAGATTGCGCGCCAGCTGCAGCCGCTGCAGCACCCGCGCGCGCAGGAAGGCGTCGAGGAAGGCCCATTCGCTGGCCGCCCCGTATTCGTCCTGACGCAGCAACAGGTCGCGCCACACCGGCATCAGGACATCCTGGAACGCCACCGGGACCGGGTAGGTGGAGAACACCTGGCCGTAGAGACGTTCCACGCCTGCTTCGTCGAAGCTCGCCAGGACCCGGCGCAGCTGCGCCTGGAGCTCGACCCACTCGGCGCTCGCCACGCCCTGGTAGGCCGGCACCGCCGGTGCCTTGGCCTGGGCGCTGCGGGCCAGGATGGTGCCCACCTTGCTCACCGCCACGCCGCGATCCATCCAGGCGAGGATGTTGCGCACCGCCTCGATGTCGGCGAAGGAATAGAGGCGATGGCCGCTGTCGGTGCGGGTCGGCTTGATCAGGCCATAGCGTCGCTCCCACGCACGCAGGGTGACCGGGTTGACGCCAGTGAGGCGGGAAACCTCGCGGATGGGGAACAGTTCTTCCTGCTGCATGGCGATATCGGCCTGAGGGGCGGCGGCGGGTTCGATCATGATCGGCTGCGATGGATGGACGATGCGCCTGAGTTTAACCCAGCACGGGCCTCGCGCTCGAATGCATGTCTGACGGGCGGGCGCACCTGCCTGGTGCAACGGGCGACGCCAGCGACCGGCTGTCCGCCTGCAACCCGCGAGGAGACGTACCCCTGGAGATTTTTGGCGAATCCGGAATAATCCTTGCCTCTTCGAATACGCAGCCCATCACCCCGGGCTGCGTTTCGCGCCCCGCCTACCCGGCCGGGTGCCCGTTCAGTGGAGATACACGATGTCTGCCGACCCCGTCACCCTTATGGTGGCGCGCCGCGTTTCCCGCGAGCGCTATTCCGATTTCATGGCCTGGCTGCGCGAAGGCGAGCAACTGGCTGCCGACTTCCCCGGCTACCTCGGCTCAGGCGTGCTCGCGCCGCCTCCCGAAGACGACGAATTCCAGATGATCTTCCGCTTTGCGGACGAGTCGACCCTGTCGGCCTGGGAGCACTCCGCTTCGCGCCGCGCCTGGCTGGAGCGCGGCGCCGGCCTCTTCGAGCAGCCCCATGAACACCGCGCCCTGGGCCTGGACGCCTGGTTCGGCAGTGCCGATCGCCGCCCGCCACGCTGGAAGCAGAGCGTGGCCATCTGGCTGGCGTTCTTCCCGGTGTCGCTGGGTTTCAACCTGTGCTTCGGTCCCTGGCTGGCCGACCTGCCGCTGGTCCTGCGCATCCTCCTCAGCACCCTGGCGCTGACGCCGCTGATGACCTATTGGTTCATCCCGTTGTCCACCCGCCTGCTGGCCCTCTGGCTCAACGCACCAGCACCCCGCGCCCGCCGCCCAGGCGCCACCGCTCCCTCGCGATAACGTCACAAAGGTTGTACAGGCGCGACACCTGTACAACCACGAAACGCGCCCGACGCCTCTATAACCCCACATAAATCAAGGCCTTGACTGAAATCTCAGTCGGAATTCGCATTTTTGCGGCGCCAACAATTGTACAAATACGGGCATCTGGTATAAGTTTTCAGCATTCCGCCCCACCCCGGGCATCGTCCTGCCTCGAGGCCCCCATGAGCCCTTCGGCCGCTCCCATCCTGATCACCGGTGCCAGCCAGCGCGTGGGCCTGCATTGCGCCGAGCGCCTGCTGGACGACGGCCAGCCGGTGATCATCAGCTACCGCACCGAGCGCGACGGCGTGCACCGCCTGCGTGAGCGCGGGGCCTGCGTGATCGCGGCGGACTTCTCGGACGAAGCCGGGATCCTCGCCTTCATCGAACGTCTCAAGGCCGCCACCCCGCACCTGCGGGCCATCGTGCACAACGCCTCCGACTGGCTCACCGAAGCCCCCGGCCACGAAGCCGAGGCCTTCCAGCGGATGTTCAGCGTGCACATGCTGGCGCCCTACCTGATCAACCTGCATGCCGAAGCGCTGCTGCGCCACGGCGGCCCGGCCGACATCGTCCACATCAGCGACGACGTGGCGCGCAAGGGCAGCGAGAAGCGCATCGCCTACTGCGCCAGCAAGGCCGGGCTGGACAACCTCACCCTCTCCTTCGCCGCGCGCTACGCCCCGGCCATCAAGGTCAACGGCATCGCCCCGGCGCTGGTGATGTTCAACGACAACGACGACGCGGCGTACCGCGAGAAGACCCTGGCCAAATCCGCGCTGGGCATCGAGCCGGGCGCCGAGGTGGTCTACCAGGGCCTGCGCTACCTGCTGGACAACCCCTACGTCACCGGCACCACCCTGACACTGAACGGTGGCCGTCACCTCAAGTGAGGCGGCCGCGAGGAAACCATCGATGAGCGAACAACTGCCCCACCATTACCGGGAAATCCTTCTCGGCCTGGGCGAAGACCCGCAGCGCGAAGGCCTGCTGGACACCCCCAAGCGCGCCGCCAAGGCCATGCGCTACCTGTGCCACGGCTACGAGCAATCGCTGGACGAGATCGTCAACGGTGCGCTGTTCGCGTCCGACAACGACGAGATGGTCATCGTGCGGGACATCGAGCTCTATTCCCTCTGCGAGCACCACCTGCTGCCCTTCATCGGCAAGGCCCATGTGGCGTACATTCCCACCGGCAAGGTGCTGGGGCTGTCCAAGGTGGCGCGCATCGTCGACATGTTCGCGCGGCGCCTGCAGATCCAGGAGAACCTCACCCGGCAGATCGCCGAGGCGATCCAGAGCGTGACCGGCGCCGCCGGCGTCGCCGTGGTCATCGAGGCCCAGCACATGTGCATGATGATGCGTGGCGTGGAGAAGCAGAACTCGCAGATGCTCACCTCGGTGATGCTCGGCGCCTTCCGCGAGAGCTCGACCACCCGCCACGAATTCCTGCAACTGATTGGACGGAGCAAGTAACAATGCCGCGACTGGAGCCCGGAATGGCGCGAATCCGCGTCAAGGACCTGCGCCTGCGCACCTTCATCGGGATCAAGGAAGAAGAGATCCTCAACAAGCAGGACGTGCTGATCAACCTGACCATCCTCTACCCCGCCGTGGAGGCCGTGGAAGGCAACGACATCGAGCACGCGCTGAACTACCGCACCATCACCAAGGCAATCATCCGCCACGTCGAAGAGAACCGCTTCGCCCTGCTGGAGCGCCTGACCCAGGAGATTCTCGACCTGGTCATGGCCAACCCCAGCGTGCGCTACGCCGAAGTGGAAGTGGACAAGCCCCACGCCCTGCGTTTCGCCGAATCGGTGTCCATCACCCTCGCCGGCCACCGCTGACAGAACCCGTGATGCCCGGCCACTCGCCGGGCATTGCCGCCGCCGGGAGCCGCTCATATCATCCCGACGCCCCGCCATCCCGAGCCCAGGAGAACCTGCGATGAACGAGCAAGAACGCCTCGAACTCGAAGCCGCCGCCTTCCGCCAATTGGTCCAGCACCTGCGCAGCCGCCCGGACGTGCAGAACATCGACCTGATGAACCTCGCCGGCTTCTGCCGCAACTGCCTGTCCAAGTGGTACAAGGCCGCCGCCGACGACCTCGGTGTCGAGGTCACCCCGGACCGGGCCCGCGAAGAGATCTACGGCATGCCCTATGCCGAGTGGAAAACCAAGTACCAGAAAGAAGCCAGTGCCGAGCAGCAAGCGGCCTTCAACAAAGCGAACAAAGAATGACCCTGATCGATTTCCGCGCCCGCCTGCGTAGTGGCCAGCACGCCTTCGCCGACACCCTGGCGTTCATCGCCGAGGGCTACGACTACCAGCCCACCGCCTTCGTCAACGGCAAGGTGGAGAACGCCGCCGGCCAGAACGAGGGCTCCTGCAAGACCCTCGGCCTGGTCCTGCTCGAAGGCCTGGGCCTGGACGAAGCGCTGCTGGCCTTCGGCGAGCACTACCGCGCGGTGCTCGCGACCCCGGAAGGCAGTGACCACGGCAACATCCGCGCCCTGATGGAAACCGGCCTGGCCGGTGTGCGCCTCGACGGCGAACCGCTCAAACGCAAGGCCTGAGGCGGGTCGGAACGGCGCTCGCAGCGCCGTTCATCTGTCAGAAAAGGCTGACATACGTCACAAAGGGAACAACGTATCCTGCGCGACGTAACGGGAACACCAGGGACGGTGTCCTACGCATATACGCCCGTTGTGCGTGCCCCTTCCCGTGCAGTTTCGGAGTCGCATGGATGCAACAGACCCTCGTGTGGAAACCCTGGACCAACCCCGGCATCGAGAACCTGCGCCTGCATATCGATGCCGCGGGCATTCATGCCAGCAGCCATTTGATGCTGAGCGCCGGCGGGCAGAGTTTCGCCGCCACCTACGTGCTCGACTACGACCCCTGCTGGCGCTTCCGCAGCCTGTGGATAAAGGTCGACAACCACGGCCAGAGCAGCCTGCGCCTGCAGCGCGACATCCGTGGCCAGTGGCGCCTGGACGGCCAGCCGCGCGGCGACCTCGACGCCTGCCAGCAGGTGCTGCTCTCCGCCAGCCCCTTCACCCACACACCGATCCTGCAGCGCAGCGCCCTCGAATGCGGCCAGAGCGAAGAGCTCCAGGTCGCCTTCATCGACCTGCCCAGCCTCGCCGTGCAGGCCCGTGGCCAACGCTATCAATGCCTGCGCCAGCAAGGGGAGCAGACCCTCTACCGCTGCGAACCCCAGGGCCGCCACAGCAGCGAGCTGGCCCTCGACCGCAACGGCCTGGTGCTCAAGGCCAGCGACCAGTTCCTGCGCCTCGCCGCCCGCACCCTGACCCTGGACGAGCTGCCCATCAGCACACTGGTGTGAATCACCCGCCATGAAAAAGCCCCGCCGAAGCGGGGCTTTTTGTTCACGTGGATGACGAGCAACCGTAGGCTGGCGCCGAGCGCGGCGAGGCTCAACACCCGGACAGTCTGATTCATCAGGCCTCGTCGAGGTAGCGCTCCACATCCAGCGCCGCCATGCAGCCGGCACCGGCCGAGGTGATGGCCTGGCGGTACACGTGGTCGGCCACGTCGCCCGCCGCGAACACACCGGGGATGTTGGTGGCGGTGGCGTTGCCGTCACGGCCGCCGTTGACCACCAGGTAGCCGTCGCGCAGGGTCAGCTGGCCCTCGAACAGCGAAGTGTTGGGCGTATGGCCGATGGCGACGAACAGCCCGTCCACCTTCAGCTCATCGGCGCTGCCGTCGTGGTTGCGCAGGCGCACGCCGGTCACGCCCATGTCGTCGCCCAGCACCTCATCCACCTGGGCGTTGAGCTTGAGCACGATGCGGCCCTCGGCGATGCGCGCCTTGAGCTTGTCCTGAAGGATCTTCTCGGCGCGGAAGGTCTCGCGGCGGTGCACCAGGGTCACCTTGCTGGCGATATTGGCCAGGTACAGCGCCTCTTCCACGGCGGTGTTGCCGCCGCCCACCACCGCCACTTCGCGGTTGCGGTAGAAGAAGCCGTCGCAGGTGGCGCAGGCGGACACGCCCTTGCCCATGAAGCGCTCCTCCGAGGGCAGCCCCAGGTAACGGGCGCTGGCGCCGGTGGCGATGATCAGCGCGTCGCAGGTGTAGGTGCCGCTGTCACCGCGCAGGGTGAAGGGCTTGCCGGCCAGGTCCACGGCATTGATGTGGTCGAAGACGATCTCGGTCTCGAAGCGCTCGGCGTGCTCCTGCATACGCTGCATCAGCGCCGGGCCGGTGAGGCCATGGGGGTCGCCGGGCCAGTTGTCGACTTCGGTGGTGGTGGTCAGCTGGCCGCCGGCCTGCATGCCGGTGATCAGCAGCGGCTTGAGGTTGGCGCGCGCGGCATAGACGGCGGCGCTGTAACCGGCGGGGCCGGAGCCGAGGATGATGACCCGTGAATGGCGCGTGGCGGACATGGATGACACCTCGTGAAATAAAAGGAGATCGCTGCGGGCACTTGGGGAAGGCTTTCAGGAATGCAGCGATCTCGCGAACCGGTGGGGCCGGCCTGGCGACTGCCGGAGCCCCGAAATTGCTGGCAAGGCTACCGAGCGCCCCGGGGGCCGGGAAATGTGTATTCCTTATCCCGACCATAGGGCCGTCCTATCGCTCGGTGGGAAGCGCGACTCAGGCGCTTTTACCGGTCACGCAAAGCCGGTAAGGTCGCGCCATGTCCACTCTCTGGAGCCCTCGATGCCCGCCCCCGCCCTGTCCGGCCCGCAATACCTCGGCGAAGGCCTGAAACTCATCCTCAGCCCAGGCCTGCGCCTGTTCGTGCTGCTGCCGCTGACCCTCAACCTGGTGCTGTTCATCGCCCTGATCGGCTTCGCCATGCAGCAGTTCAGCGGCTGGGTCGAAGCCTTCATGCCCAGCCTGCCGAGCTGGGCGAGCTTTCTCGAATACCTGATCTGGCCGCTGTTCGTGATCCTGGTGCTGCTGATGGTGTTCTTCAGCTTCACCATGATCGCCAACATCATCGCCGCGCCCTTCAACGGCTTCCTCGCCGAGAAGGTGGAAGTGGTGGTGCGTGGCCAGGATGATTTCCCCCCTTCAGCTGGGCCGAACTCACCGCCATGGTGCCGCGCACTGTGGGCCGCGAACTGCGCAAGCTGGGCTACTTCCTGCCACGGGCCATCGGCCTGCTGATCCTCAGCTTCATCCCCGGGGTGAACCTGGTGGCGACACCGCTGTGGTTCCTTTTCGGCGTGTGGATGATGGCGGTGCAGTACATCGACTACCCAGCGGACAACCACAAGCTGGGCTGGAACGAAATGCTCGCCTGGCTGCGCGAAAAACGCTGGCAGAGCCTGGGTTTCGGCGGCTCGGTGTACCTGGCGCTGCTGATCCCCTTCGTCAACATCGTGATGATGCCCGCCGCCGTCGCCGGCGCCACCCTGTTCTGGGTGCGCGAAGGCGGCGAAAAGGCCCTGCCGCAGGCCTGAATCCCCCCGCCCCGGCCACTGGCGCCGGGGCTGTCACCCAGTCGTCATACAAATTTCACACTGGCTACATGGCGCTGTTCGACACTGCATCCATGAGCCTGCTGCCCCTGAACATCTCGCTGATCAGCGAAACCTTCCTGCCGGAGATCAACGGCGTCGCCAACACCCTGGCGCGCCTGTGCGACGGCTTGCGCGCCCGTGGCCACCGCCTGCAGCTGGTGCGCCCGCGCCAGGCCTGCGACCAGGGCGTGAAGAGCAGCGACGAACTGCTGCTGGTGCGCGGCTGGCCGCTGCCCGGCTACCCCGGCCTGCAGTGGGGCCAGTCGAGCCTGCACAAGCTGATCGCGCGCTGGAAGCGCAAGCGCCCGGACGTGCTCTACATCGCCACCGAAGGCCCGCTCGGCCTCTCCGCCCTGCGTGCCGCGCGGCGCCTGGGCATTCCGGCGATCAGCGGTTTCCACACCAATTTCCAGCAATACACCGGGCACTACGGCGTCGGCCTGCTGACCCGCCTGATGACCAACTACCTGCGCTGGTTTCACAACGCCTCGCAACTGACCCTGGTGCCCAGTGCCAGCCAGCGCGAGGAGCTGCAGCGCCGCGGCTTCGAACGCCTGGCCCTGCTGTCCCGCGGCGTCGACGGCCAACTGTTCAACCCGGCCCGGCGCTGTGCGGCGTTGCGGGAATCCTGGGGCCTGGGGCCGGACGATATCGCCGTGCTGCATGTCGGCCGCCTGGCCCCGGAGAAGAACCTCAGGCTGCTCGGCCCGACCTTCCACGCCCTGCAGCAGGCGTATCCACAGAAGACCATGCGGCTGATCCTGGTGGGCGACGGGCCGCAGCGCGCACAGCTCCAGGCGGAGCTGCCCGAGGCCCTGTTCCTCGGCCTGCAGCGGGGCGAGGAGCTGGCCAGGCACTACGCCTCCAGCGACCTGTTCCTGTTCCCCAGCCTCTCCGAAACCTTCGGCAACGTGGTGCTCGAAGCCCTCGCCTCCGGGCTCGGCGTGGTGGCCTTCGACCAGGCTGCAGCGGCGCAGCACATCCGCCACGGCCACAACGGCGCCCTGGCGATGCCGGACGTACCGGTGACCTTCAGCGATGCCGCGTGCTGGCTGCTGGAAGACAGCGAAACCCTGCGCCGGGTGCGCCTGAACGCGCGCCAGCATGCGGGCCGCCAGGGCTGGGAGGCGATCATCCAGCAGTTCGAACAGCACCTGCACGATGTCCACCAGGCGCTGCCCGAACCCCGCGTGACAGCGGGGCTGGACCGCCTCCAGCGCTGATCAGCCGAAGGGCCGGGCCGGTGCGGCGAAGGCCAGGCTCAGCGCGCCCTTGCCGAGGTTGATGGCGCCGGTGGGGCTGAGCATCGCCACCTGCAGGTTCACCTCGCGTTGGGCGCACACCGATTCCAGCTGGGCGAAGCCCGGCAGGTCGCGCACCACCGACAGGTCCCCGGCGTAGCTCAGGCACAGCTGCGGTGCCAGCAACTCGCCCGCCAGCACCTGGGCGGTGGCGTGGGCCAGCAGCTTCTCCGCCGCACGCTCGAAGCTCGGCGCCAGGGACACCGGCTTGTCCTCGCCCTGCTGCACGCTGATCACCGGCTTCACATCCAGCAGCGAGCCCAGTCCCAGGGCTGCGCCGCGCATACGGTCGAGCAGGCCGCCACGCTCGCCCTTCTGGAAACCACGGCGGCGCAGGTGGCCGAGGTCGTCGGCGATGAGGAAGGTGCAGACGCTCTCCGAAAGTTGTTCCAGCCGCGCCCGCACCGCGCTCGGGTGGCCGCCGGCGGCGACCAGCCGGGCCGCCTCGGCAGCCAGTACGGCGCTGCCGGCGAACATGCTGCGGCCATCCACCACGCGCATGGCGAAGGGGCTGTTGAGGCCAGCCTCGGCGCGGCGTTCGCGGTAGTGCTGGAGCAGGCTGAAGGAGGCCTGGGTGGCGTGCTCGAAGATCGGGCTGCGCAGGCTGGAGATGGTCAGGCAGATGACATGGTCGTAGGCGGTCACCAGTTCTTCGAGGAACCACTGCTGCATCTCCGCCACCGACAGCGCGTCGCTGTGGTCCTCCGGGCCGACCTTGGCCAGCTGCTCGGCATAGAACTGCCGGGTGGCCTCGGGTACACGGCGGTCCACCAGGGCTTCACGCCCCAGGTGGATACGGATCGGCAGCACACGGATGCCGTGGGCAGCGAGGAATTCCTGAGGCAGGTCACAAGTGGCATCCACTACCAGTCCAGTGCGCATGACGACTACTCCTTCGGCCGGTGAACCGGCGCTTGTTGTGATGTTCGCGACCTTGCGCCTTGCCCGCCCGCAAGTCAGCCCAACCGATTGAGGGTTTCACCGGCTCGCAGGCATAAAAAAGCCCCGCACGAGACGGGGCTGGAAATGGGTGCGCCGGCAGGGCCGACGCACCGGGGGACGAATGCTCAGACCAGGCTGGTCAGGGCGTCGCGGCTGAACGGCAGGATGTCCTGCATGCGGCCTTCACGGACCTTGGTCGCCCAGTCCGGGTCCACCAGCAGGGCGCGGCCCACGGCCACCAGGTCGAATTCCTCATTGTTCAGGCGTTCCAGCAGACCTTCGATGTTGGCTGGCTGGGCGACCTTGTCGGTCTTGACCATGAACTGCAGGAACTCGCCATCCAGGCCGACGCTGCCGACGGTGATGGTGGGCTTGCCGGTGAGCTTGCGGGTCCAGCCGGCCAGGTTGAGGTCGGAGCCTTCGAACTCCGGCTCCCAGAAGCGGCGGGTGGAGCAGTGGAAGATATCCACGCCGGCATCGGACAGCGGCTTGAGGAAGGCGCCCAGTTCTTCGGCGGTCTGCACCAGGCGGGCGGTGTAGTCCTGCTGCTTCCACTGGGAGAAGCGGAAGATGATCGGGTAGTCGGGGCCGACGGCCTCGCGCACGGCCTTGACCACTTCGATGGCGAAGCGCGAGCGCTGGGCCAGGTCGCCACCGTAACCGTCAGTGCGCTGGTTGGTGCCTTCCCAGAAGAACTGGTCGATCAGGTAGCCGTGGGCGCCGTGCAGTTCGACGCCGTCCATGCCGATGGCCTTGGCGTCACGGGCGGCCTGGGCGTAGGCGGCGACGACGTCGTCGATGTCCTGCTGGGTCATGCCGTGGACCACCACCTGGCCGTCCTTGAGCTTCTCGCTCGGGCCGTAGCCGGGAACGCTGGCGTCCGGCTCGGTGCCCAGGCGGCGGACGTTACCCACGTGCCACAGTTGCGGGACGATCTTGCCGCCTTCGGCGTGCACGGCGTCGACCACGGTCTTCCAGCCGGCCAGGGCGTCTTCGCCGTAGAAGCGCGGTACATGGGGGTAACCGTTGGCGGCCTGGTGGCCGATGGTGGTGCCTTCGGTGACGATCAGGCCGACGCCGGCGGCAGCGCGGCGGCGGTAGTACTCGACCACCTGCTCGGTGGGCACGCCGCCCGGGGAGAAGGAGCGGGTCATGGGCGCCATCACCACACGGGTCGGCAGCTCGAGGGCGCCGAGGCGGAAGGGGGCGAACAGGGCGTCTGCGGATGCGGTCATCGGGGTCTCCTGATTCCGGCCAAGTGACCGGTCGTCTCGTTTATGGGCTTTAGGGGTCACACCCGCAGCAGGCGCTGCAGGCGGGTCATGAAATCGAACAGCGGCCGGGCGCCGGCACCGACCTTGAGGCGGGTGAGCACGCCCTGCCAGGCGTTGGCGATGAAACCGGCGAGGTTGGCGCAGTCCTCGTCCGCCGGCAGCTCACCGGCACGCTGGGCCTCTTCCAGGCAGGCCTGGAGGATGTCCGCCGAGCGCTGCAGGATGGCGTCCACCTGGGCACCGATGGCGGGCGACAGCTCGGCCATCTCGAAGCTCAGGCTGCCGATGAAGCAGTGGTACTCCAGCTTCTCGTGGCGGGTGAAATGGCTGACCAGCTCACCGTAGTAGTCGAGGATGCGCTGGGCCGGGCTCTTCGCCGGATCGGACAGGGCCTGGGCGTAGCGCTCCAGGCGCGGCGAGTAGAGGTAGTCCAGCGCCTGCAGGGCGAAATCTTCCTTGCTGGCGAAGTAGTGGTAGAAGGACCCCTTGGGAATCCCCGCTGCCTGGACGATCTCCTGCACGCCGGTACCGTGGTAGCCCGCGCGGGTCATCACGCCGGTGCCCTTGGCCAGGATCAGGTCACGTTTGTCGAGTCGGATGCTGTTCATGGCGCCGAGCATATGACCGGTCGTCTCGCTCGGCACAGCACTATTGATCAGGGTGATTTTGGGTCAGAAAGCAGGCGTGCCTTACCCGGCGGTAATGGCCTGTCGTGAAGGTAAGGGCGGGTGTGGGCATCGTAGGTTGGCGCCGAGCGCAGCGAGGCCCAACGCAGCGATGTTCGGCCCCGCTGCGAGCCCCCTATGGGAGCGGCTTCAGCCGCGAAAGACCCGTTACCGGCACCTGGCTGCGAGCGACTGGGGGCTCCATCGCGAATGAATTCGCTCCCACGGAATGTGCCGCCCAATCACGATTCATGTAGGGGCGACTTCAGGCCGTAGGGCGGGTGAAACCCGCGAAGGGTGGGTGCGGCGTTGTCGGGTTGCACCCGACCTACAAGCCCCACCACGGCCCATGTAGGGGCGACTTCAGTCGCCAAGCAGGCCGCAGGACTGCCAATCTCCGGCGCTTTCCTGCAGCACCGCCTGGTGGATGAAAAAGCACCATCCACCCTACGCAGGTCCCGCCATCAGGGGGAGGAGCGCCTCAGCCCAGCGCCTTCTCGATGGCCAGCACCAGGGCCGGGTCGTCCGGGGCGGTGCGTGGGGAGAAACGGGCGAGCACGCGGCCGTCCTGGCCGACGAGGAACTTCTCGAAGTTCCAGGTGATGTCGCCGGGGAATTCGGCGCCCTCGCCCGCCAGCAGGCGATACAGCGGATGACGGCCGGGGCCGTTGACCTCCAGCTTGCTGCCCAGGGGGAAGCTCACGCCATAGTTGAGGCTGCAGAACTCGCGGATCTCGTCTTCGCTGCCAGGCTCCTGGCCGGCGAACTGGTTGCACGGCAGGCCGAGCACGGTGAAACCCTTGTCGCGGTACTGCTGGTGGAGCTTTTCCAGCCCGGCATATTGCGGTGTCAGCCCGCACTTGGAGGCGACGTTGACCACCAGAACCACCTGCCCCTTGTAGGGCGCCAGAGGCAGCTCCTGACCGTCGAGGGCACGCAGGTTGAGGTCGTGGAATGCACTCATGACAAACTCCTGGATCGTCGCAAGGGAACATCGCAGCGGGACAAAAAAGGCGCCCGTGGGCGCCTTTTCGGTTGATCAGAGCTTAGCAGCCCCGAGGCGACCGAGCGTTGCCGCAAGTCGCCTGGCTGCCCGCCGATCAGTGGTGGTGACCACCTTCGCCATGGATATGGCCGTGGGCGATCTCTTCGGCGCTGGCTTCACGCACGTTGACCACTTTCACGTCGAAGCTCAGGCGCTGGCCGGCCAGCGGGTGGTTGCCGTCGACGGTCACGTCGTCGCCATCGATGTCGCGGATGGTGACGATCTGCATGCCGCCGTCCGGGCCGGACGCATGGAACTGCATGCCGACTTCCAGCTGATCGACGCCTTCAAACATAGCGCGGCTGAGGGTGGCAACCAGTTCGGCGCTGTATTCGCCGTAGGCATCTTCCGGTTCGATGGCGACCTTGATCGCATCACCGGCCTGCTTGCCTTCGAGGGCCTTTTCCAGGCCGACGATGATGTTGCCGGAACCGTGCAGGTACACCAGCGGCGCGCCGCCAGCGGAGCTGTCGATGACCTCACCGGCGTCGTTGGTGAGCGTATAGTCGATGGAGACAGCCTTGTTGGCGGCAATCAGCATGGTGCAAGACCTTTTGGAGAAGATTGAAGAACGTGCAAGTCTAACTGCCAAGACGGCCGATTGCGACCCGAAGGCTGACGGACGGATCGTACGCTTACTTGACTTCCGCCAGGATGACGAAGGCCATTGGGTGGCAGTCTTGTCCTGCGGCCATACCCAGCACCTGCGCCACCAGCCGCCCTGGCAGTCGCGCGCCTGGGTGCTGGACCCGGCACAACGCGAAGCACGGCGTGGACAGCCCTTTTCCTGCGGCTGGTGCGCCCGTGGCGCGGACCCCGAACCAACCAAGGAGCAATGATGCCCTCACGCAACATTCTGGTGATCAACTGTGGCAGTTCGTCGATCAAGTTCGCCCTGGTCAGCGAGGCCCATTCGCAGTTCCCCCTGTTCGGCATCGCCGAGCGCCTGGGCAGCCGCGACGCCGAACTGCGCTGGCAGCGTGGCGGCGACAAGGACAGCCTGATGATTCCCAACGGTGATTACCGCGTCGCCCTCTCGCAGTTGCTGCCCCTGGTGCAGGCGGCCACCGGCGGCAAGTTGCACGGCATCGGCCACCGCGTGGTGCACGGCGGCGAGCGCTTCACCTCGGCGCGCCGCCTGGATAACGAGGTGATCGCGGCGATCCGCGCCATCGCCCCCTCGCCCCGCTGCACAACCCGGCGGCGCTGCAGGGCATCGAAGCCGCCATGACCGTCTACCCGCAGTTGCCCCAGGTGGCGGTGTTCGACACCTCCTTCCACCAGAGCCTGCCCGAGCACGCCTACCGTTACGCCGTTCCGGAACACCTCTACCGCGACCACGGCGTGCGCCGCTACGGCTTCCACGGCACCAGCCACCGCTACGTCAGCCACCGTGCGGCGGAAATCGCCGGGCTGTCCATCGGCGACAGCAGCTGGCTCTCCGCGCACCTGGGCAACGGCTGCTCCACCTGCGCCATCGTCGACGGCCAGAGCCGCGACACCAGCATGGGCCTGACGCCCCTGGAAGGCCTGGCGATGGGCACCCGCAGCGGCGACATCGACCCCAACCTGCACAGCCACCTGGCCAGCACCCTGGGCTGGAGCCTGGAAGAGATCACCCGCGTGCTCAACAGCGAGAGCGGCCTCAAGGGGCTCTCCGGCCTGTCCAACGACATGCGCGCCCTGGAGCAGGCCCGCGAACAGGGCCACCCCGGCGCCACCCTGGCCATCGAGGTGTTCTGCTACCGCCTGGCCAAGAGCCTGGCCGCCATGAGCTGCGCCCTGCCCCAGCTCGATGGCCTGATCTTCACCGGCGGCATCGGCGAGAACTCGCCGCTGATCCGCAGCAAGACGGTGGCGCACCTGAAGCTCTTCGACCTGGCCATCGACAAGGAGGCCAATGCCCGCTGTATCCGCGGCATCGCCGGCCCGATCCACAAATACGGTCACACACGCATCCTCGTGGTCCCGACCAACGAGGAGCGGCAGATCGCCCTCGACACCCTCGCCCTGCTCAACTAAGGCGGCTCCATGCATACATTCTTCATCGCCCCCACCGGTTTCGGCGTCGGCCTCACCTCCATCAGCCTGGGCCTGGTCCGCGCCCTGGAGCTGGCCGGCCTCAAGGTCGGCTTCTACAAGCCCATCGCCCAGCACCACCCGGGCGACCGCGGCCCCGAGCGCTCCAGCGAACTGATCGCCCGCACCCACGGCCTCACCGCGCCCAAGGCGCTGGAGCTGTCCCAGGTCGAGCGCATGCTCGGCGACGGCCAGCTCGACGAGCTGCTGGAAGAGATCGTCAGCCGCTACCAGCAGGCCGCCGAAGGCAAGGACGTGGTGATAGTCGAAGGCATGGTGCCCACCCGCCACGCCAGCTACGCGGCACGGGTCAACTTCCACCTGGCCAAGAGCCTGGACGCCGAGGTGATCCTGGTCTCGGCCCCGGAAAACGAAACCATCACCGAGCTCTCCGACCGCATCGAGATCCAGGCCCAGTTGTTCGGCGGGCCGCGCGACCCCAAGGTGCTCGGGGTGATCCTCAACAAGGTGCGCGAGGCGGACTTCGCCGAGCAGATCCGCGAGAACTCCTCGCTCCTGCGCAGCGACGACTTCCGCCTGCTCGGCTGCATCCCCTGGGAAGACGAGCTGAACGCCGCACGCACCCGCGACGTGGCCGACCTGCTGGGCGCGCGGGTGATCAACGCCGGTGACTACGAACAGCGCCGGGTGCAGACCATCGTCCTCTGCGCCCGCGCCGTGCCCAACACCGTGCCGCTGCTCAAGCCCGGCGTGCTGGTGGTGACCCCGGGGGACCGCGACGACATCATCCTCGCCGCCAGCCTCGCCGCCATGAACGGCGTGCCCCTGGCCGGCCTACTGCTGTGCAGCGACTTCCCGCCGGACCCGCGCATCATGGAACTGTGCCGCGGCGCCCTGCAGGGCGGCCTGCCGGTGCTGGCCGTGGCCACCGGCTCCTACGACACGGCCACCAACCTCAACCGCATGAACAAGGAAATCCCGGTGGACGACCGCGAGCGCGCGGAGAAGGTCACCGAGTTCGTCGCCCGCTTCCTCGACCAGGATTGGCTGCGCGACCGCTGCGGCACCCCGCGCGAGCTGCGCCTGTCGCCCCCAGCCTTCCGCCACCAGTTGGTGAAGCGGGCGCAACTGGCCGGCAAGCGCATCGTCCTGCCCGAAGGCGCCGAACCCCGCACCGTACAGGCTGCCGCCATCTGCCAGGCCCGTGGCATCGCCCGCTGCGTGCTGCTGGCCAAGCCCGAGGAGGTGCAGGCGGTGGCCGTCGCCCAGGGCATCGTGCTGCCCGAGGGGCTGGAGATCCTCGACCCGGACCTGGTGCGTCCGCGCTACGTCGAACCCATGGTCGAACTGCGCCAGGGCAAGGGCCTCAACGCCCCCATGGCCGCTGCGCAGCTGGAGGACAGCGTGGTGCTGGGCACCATGATGCTGGCCCTGGGCGAGGTGGACGGCCTGGTCTCCGGCGCCGTGCACACCACCGCCAACACCATTCGCCCGGCCCTGCAGCTGATCAAGACCGCGCCGGGCTACAAGCTGGTGTCATCAGTGTTCTTCATGCTCCTGCCGGAGCAGGTGGTGGTCTATGGCGACTGCGCGGTGAACCCCGACCCGAGCGCCGCCGAGCTGGCGGAAATCGCCCTGCAGAGCGCCGACTCGGCCGCCGCCTTCGGCATCGAGCCCAAGGTGGCGATGATCAGCTATTCCACCGGCGACTCCGGCAGTGGCGAGGAAGTGGAGAAGGTGCGCGAAGCCACCCGCCTGGCCCGTGCCGCACGCCCCGACCTGCTGATCGACGGCCCGCTGCAGTACGACGCCGCCGCCATCGACAGCGTCGGCCGGCAGAAGGCCCCCAACAGCCCGGTGGCCGGTCATGCCACGGTGTTCGTGTTCCCCGACCTGAACACCGGCAACACCACCTACAAGGCGGTGCAGCGCAGCGCCCAGGTGGTCAGCGTCGGCCCCATGCTGCAGGGCCTGCGCAAACCGGTGAATGACCTCTCCCGCGGCGCCCTGGTGGACGACATCGTCTACACCATCGCCCTCACCGCCATCCAGGCGGCGACCCGCGACTGAGCACCCTGCCCGGCGGGTGGCCGCGCTGCCCGACCGGGCGGTCACCCTTGCCGCTTGCAGTTCAGTGAACAGGCGTTAACCTGTGCCACCACTGGCCCCGCTGCGTTCGCAGCGTCCCCTCAACAGGGCGGCAGAGACCGTCCAGGAACGAGGTCCCGACCTTCCATGCTGAGTTTCTTTCCCGCTTCCGTGCGCGGCGTCATCGCCTCCCTGCTGCTGGCGCTCAATACCTTGTTCTGGTGCTGGCCGCTGTTCGCCGTCAGCCTGCTGAAGATGGCCCTGCCCTTCCGCCCCGTGCGCCTGGCCTTGAACTGGGTGGTGAACTTCATCCACGAGGGCTGGGTGAGCTGCAACAAGGTGTGGATGAACCAGGTGCGCGACACCCGCTGGCGGGTGGAAGGCCTCGAAGGCCTCGATTACCAGCACTCCTACCTGGTCACCAGCAATCACCAGAGCTGGGTGGACATCCTGGTACTGCAGTACGTGCTCAACCGCCGCATCCGCCCGCTGAAGTTCTTCCTCAAGCAGGAGCTGATCTGGGTCCCGGTGATCGGCCTGTGCTGGTGGGCGCTGGAATTCCCCTTCATGAAGCGCTACTCCAAGGCCTACCTGGCCAAGCACCCGGAGAAGAAGGGCAAGGACCTGGAAACCACCCGCCGCACCTGCGACAAGTTCCGCGACAACCCGGTGGGCATCTTCAACTTCCTCGAAGGCACGCGCTTCACCGAGCAGAAGCACCGTGAGCAGAACTCGCCCTTCAAGTACCTGCTCAAGCCCAAGGCCGGCGGCATCGCCTTCGTCCTCGACGCCATGGGCGAGCAGATGCAGGCGCTGCTCAACGTCACCATCCATTACCCCGAAGGCAACCCGAGCTTCTGGACCCTGATGGCCGGGAACATCCCCGAGGTGATCGTGCGTATCCAGGCGATGCCGATTCCCCAGGAATTCATCGGCCGCAGCTACGACCAGGACGAGGCCTACCGCAAGACCTTCCAGCTCTGGGTCAACCAGCTGTGGGAAACCAAGGACGCCGAGCTGGAGCAGTTGCACCAGCAGTTCCCACCGAGCCGCTGAGGCAGCGCCCCGGAACGCGAAAGCCCGCCGATTGGCGGGCTTTTTCATGGGTGAGTATTCGATCGGCGGGCTCCATGAGCCAGCCCCGTAGGGCGGGTGAAACCCGCGAAGTGGCGCACGGAGAGGCGTCGGGTTGCACCCGACCTACCCGTCACACACCCAATGCAACGATGCCGGGCCCTGCTGCGTTGGGCCTCGCTGCGCTCGGTGCCAACCTACGGATGTCTGCCTTAACCCGAGATCACCTCGTCCACCTGCAGCAGCGGGGCGATGTTGGTGTAGCGGGGAATGTCTTCGTTGATCGCCTGGCCGTGCTTGCGCAGGGAGGCCTGGAGGCTGTCGATGGATTTGATCCAGATATTCGCCACGCAGAGGAAGGGCGCGGCGGAGCCGTCGCCGGAGGCGAGGCCCTTGCGGACTTCGGCCTTGACGAAGTTGTCCCCCAGCATATCGCTGACCATGGGGATGTGTTTTTCCAGGTAGTAGGTGAAATCGAAGGTGCCGCCCTCGTTGTTCGGATAGGCCACAAACAGGCAATGCATGGGAAAACTCCTTGGGTTGGCCGGCTGCACGGGCGCGCCGTGGGGCAAGTGTAGGTCGCCCCATGACCGGCGCTTGCCATCATGGGGTCGTAGTCGCGGATGGGTATGTGCGCGACGCCCGGGGCGGGCGTCGCGCAGTGGCCTCAGCCCCGTGGCTTGAAGCTCGCCCAGTCCACCTGCAGGGGGAAGCTCTCGGCCTTGGCCACCGGCAGCCCCGGGGAAACCAGGAAGCCCTGCATGATCGAGCAACCGTGGTCGATCAGCCAGTCGCGCTGGGCCAGGGTTTCCACGCCCTCGGCGATCACCTCCAGCCCCAGGTGGCTGCCCAGGTCGATGATGGTGCTGACCACGGCGGCATCGCGGGGCGACTCCAGCATGTTGGAGATGAACAGGCGGTCGATCTTCAGCGTGTCCAGCTCGAAGTGGCGCAGGTAGGCCAGGGACGAGTAGCCGGTGCCGAAGTCATCGATGGCGATGCGCACCCCCAGCTCGCGCAGCTGGCGCAGCTGCTCGCGGGTGTTGTCCAGGTCCTGCATCAGCGCGCTTTCGGTGACCTCCACTTCGATCTGCGACGGTTTCAGCCCGTGCGTCGCCAGCACCTCGCGCAGGTCGTCCACCAGGGTCGGCATGCCGAACTGCACCGGGCTGAAGTTGATGCTGATCACCAGGTCCTCGCCAAAGCGCTCCCGCCACTGGGTGCATTGGCTGACCCCCTGCTCGAGGATCCAGTCGCCCAGGCGGTTGATCAGCCGGGTCTCCTCCAGCAGCGGGATGAACACGTTGGGGGCGACGGTGCCGGCGACCCGGTGCTCCCAGCGCAGCAGCGCCTCGAAGCCGCGCAGGCGGCCGCTGTCGAGGTAGATCTGCGGCTGGTAGACGAGCACGAAATCATCCTGCTCGATGGCGTTGCGCAGGCTCTCTTCCAGCATCAGCCGCGAGCGGGCGCGGCCGTTCATTTCCGGGGAGAAGAAGCGGTACTGCTGGCGGCCGGCACGCTTGGCCTCGTACATGGCGATGTCCGCCGCGCGCAACAGGCCGTCCACGGTCTGCCCGCATTCGGGGAAGCAGGCGATGCCGACACTGGCGCCGAGGGTGATGTCGATGCCGTCGATGCGGTAGCGCACCGACACCAGCTCGATGAGCTTCTCGGCCACCCTGGCCGCGTCTTCCGGGTGCTCCAGGGAGTCGATCAGCGCGGTGAATTCGTCACCGCCCATGCGCGCGAGGATGTCGTAGGGGCGCAGGCAGGTCTTGAGCTGTTCGGAAACGCGCCGCAGCACCTGGTCGCCGGCGTCGTGGCCGAGGGAATCATTGATGCGCTTGAAGCCGTCGAGGTCGAGGTAGAGCACCGCCATGCGCTTGCCGCTGCGCTCGATACGCGCCAGCGCCGCATCCAGCGATTGGTGGAAACCACGGCGGTTGAGCAACCCGGTGAGCGCATCGGTGATGGCCTGGGATTCGAGCTGCGCGTGCAGCTGGCGCACTGCGGACATGTCCAGGCTGATCACCACCATCGAGCGCTGGGCCCGGGGCAGCGGCGCGCAGGACAGGGCCACCGGCAGCGTGCCGCCATTGAGGGTGTTGAGCACCGCGTCGTGCAGGCGGTAGGGCTCGCCGCGCTTCCAGTGGCGGTAGAACTCCGACAGGCGCCAATCGCCGACGATCTCGGGGCTGGAGAGCAGCGAGAGGAAGGGGCTGCCTTCGAGGTCGCTGACCGAGCCCTGCAGCATCAGCGCCATGGCCGGGTTGGCGAAGTTGACCATGCCGTCCTCGCCCACCACCAGGATGCCTTCGGCGGCATTCTCCAGCACCGAGGCGTTGAAGGCGCGGGCGCTGTCCAGCTGCTGGGTCAGCTGCAGCAGGTCACGGCGGTTGCGCTCGTGCTCCAGCAGCGACTGCACCTTGTGCCGCAGCACCTGCGGGTCGAAGGGCTTGAGGATGAAGTCCACCGCGCCACTGGCGTAGCCACGCAGCACGGCTTCCTGGGTGTGGGCGATGGCGGAGATGAAGATGATCGGCGTGTAGCGGGTGTGCGGGCTGCCGCGCATCAGCCGAGCGACTTCGAAGCCGTCCATCTTCGGCATCTGCACATCGAGCAGCACCAGCCCCACTTCCTCCTCCAGCAGGCATTGCAGGGCCGCCTCCCCCGAGTCGACGGTGCGTACGTCCCAGCTGGAGTCGTCCAGCACCGCCTCCATGGCGGCGAGGTTCTCGTGGCGGTCATCGACCACCAGGAGGATGTTTTCGGGTCCCTTGAGCTTAGGCAGTGGCTGCATCATCGCTGCCTCCGGAAACGTCCAGCCAGCGATGGAGCAGGTCGATCAGTTCCTGGCGGCTCACGGGCTTGGCCAGGTAGTCGTCGGCACCTGCGGTAATGCACTTCTCCCGGTCACCCTTCATCGCATGGGCGGTGAGCGCGATGATCGGGATGTTGCAGCCATGCTCGTCCTTGAGCAGGCGGGTTGCGGTGTATCCGTCCATGTTGGGCATCGCCATATCCATCAGAATCAGGTCGAAGGGTTCACGCTGGTAACTCTCGATGGCCTCCAGGCCATCCCGCGCGGCGCTGACGTCGAGGCCGACCTCGTCCAGCAGCGCACTGAGCGCATAGATATTGCGTACATCGTCATCCACCAACAGCACGCGCATCCCTTGCAGCGAGCGGCTTCCCGCCTCTCCCGGCGCCTGCCCGGCGAGGGCACGGACGGTGCCGAGGAAGCCCTGCACCGCCGAGCTCAGCCCATCCAGGTCATCCCCCGCCTTGCGCACCACCACCGCCGAATAGCGGCGCAGTCGCTGCAGGGTCTGCAGGGTGACGTCCACCCCAGTGTTGATCACCACACGCGAGTCAGCCAGCGGACGCTGTCGATCGAGGCTATCTAGCAGGTCGAAACCGTCCTGGTCGGGCAGGTCGAGGTCGATCACCAGCGCAGCGAAACGCCCGTCCGCGTAGGCCTGGCGGGCGCTTTCGGCACTGCTTGCGGCCGTTACGGAGAAGCCCAGCTCCTCCAGGTGATCGCGGTAGTGATCACGTTCGATGGCGACGTCCTCCACCAGCAGCAGGCGATGCGGGTCCGGGGGCACATTGGCTTCGAGGTCGTTGAAGACCCGTTCCAGATCTTCCCGGGCGATGGGTTTGACCAGGTAACGGGTGGAATCGTCCAACCAATCTGTCGGCTGCGGCACGCAGGAGATGATGTGCACCGGCGTGCCGCGGTGCAGGGCCTGGCTGCGCAGGCGCCGGTAGATCTGCCAGCCGCTGACGTCCGGCAGGAGGATGTCGAGGATCACCGCCGCGAAGCGCTCCTGCTGCAGCAGGGCGACCGCCTGTCGGCCACTGCCGCAGAGCACGGTGGCATAGCCATGGCTCTGCGCGGCTTCGGCGATGACGCTGGCGAAATCACCGTCGTCTTCGACGATGAGCACCGCCGGCCCGGTGCCGTTGCGTACAGGCAGGGCCTCGCCGTCAGCCTCTTTCTCCGCCTCGAAGCCCACCGCCACCGGCAGTTCGACGATGAAGCTGGAGCCCTGCCCCGGCGTGCTGGTGATGCGGATCTGGCCATCCAGGGCCAGCACCAGCTGGCGGGTGATGGCCAGGCCCAGGCCGGTGCCACCGAAGCGCCGGCTGGTGGAGCCGTCGATCTGCTGGAAGGCCTGGAAGATACGCTCGTGCTGCTCGGCAGGGATGCCGATGCCGGTATCACGCACGGTGAAGCGGATGATCTCGCGGCCATCGCCATCGGTGCGGTCGATGACCCCGACACTCAGCTCCACCTCGCCCTGCTCGGTGAACTTCAGGGCATTGGAGAGCAGGTTGCGCAGGATCTGGTGCAGGCGCACGCGGTCGCTGTGGATGACCCGGGGCACGCCGGGCTCCACCCCGGTGATCAGGCGCAGGGCCTTGATCTCGGCCATGGGGCGCAGGCTGGCGTCCAGTTCCACCAGCACATCCTGCACATTGAGCGGCTCCAGCTTGAGCTGCATGCGCCCGGCCTCGACCTTGGCCAGGTCGAGCACGTCATTGATCAACTGCAGCAGGTCACTGCCGGCGCGGTGGACGATGTCGGCATGGCGCGACTGCTTCTCGGTGAGGTTGCCGGCGCTGTTCTGGCGCAACTGGTCGCTGAGAATGAGGATGCTGTTGAGCGGCGTGCGCAGCTCGTGGGACATGTTGGCGAGGAATTCCGACTTGTAGCGGTTGGCCAGGATCAGTTGCTCGGCCTGGTCACGCAGGCGCTGCTCGGCGGCCTTGCGCTCGCTGATGTCGATGACCACCGCCTGGACCCAGGTCTCGCGGCCGCTGCGGATCGGCGACAGGCCCACTTCCAGGGGAATCATGCGGCCGTCGCGGTGCTGGCCGAACAGCTCGCGGTTGTTGCCCATGCGCCGGGGCTCGGGGTTCTTCTGGAAGCCTTCGCGCAGCCCCACATGGGCCTCGCGCAGGGCCTCCGGCAGCAGGCGCTCTACGGTGGCGCCGAGCAGCTCCTGGCGGCTGTAGCCGAACATCTGCTCGGCCTGGCGGTTGACCATGACGATGCTGCCGCGCAGGTCCACCAGGATGATGGCGTTGGGCGAGGCCTCCACCACCAGGCGGAAACGCTCCTCGGCGGCACGCCTCGCCTGGAGGTCCACCAGGTTGATCAGGTAGCGCGTGCCGTCGCGCTGGTTCAGGGAGGTGAGGCTCAGGGAGGCGAGGCCATCGCCGCCATCGTCGCGCTGGATCTGGAACTCTTCCTCGCCACTGCGCAGCCGCTCTTCGTCGAGGTCCAGCAGGCGTGGCAGGTAGCGACGCACACGCTGGCCGGAAAGCAGGTCGGATTCGCAGCCGAGCAGCTCGGCGGCACTGCGATTGGCCATCTCGATGCGGCCCTGGGCATCGCATAGCAGGGTCGCCACGGGCAGGCGCTCGACCAGGATGCGCAAGCGCTCCTCGCGCTCGCGCAGCAACGAGGATGCCTGGTCGCTGGCGGCGAGTTGGCGCTCGCGCAGGTGCAGGTAGCCGCCCACCAGCAGCGACAACAGCAGCGCGGCGGCCAGGCCGGTCCACAGGCTGTAGCTGAGGCGATCATCCACCAGCAACGCTTCATATTCGGCAGTGCTGCTCACCTTCAGTGCCCAGGTGCGGCCAAACAGCTTGATCTGGCGCTGCTCTTCGAAGCGCGGTGGAAGGCCGTTGTCGATGGCATCGTCGAGCAGCACGGCTCCGGCCTCCAGGTCGCTGACGCCGACTCGGTACAGGCGCACCCGGTTGCCGAGGATGCCGCTCATCAGGTCATGCAGGCGGAAGGCCCCGGCCACCGCACCGATGAAGGCCTCGCGCCGCTCGTCGGCGGTGGTCGCCGGGGCGTTCGAACGGTACACGGGCATGTAGAGCAGCACACCGCTCTGAAGGTCCTGGTCGGTCTCCTGCTTCAACCTCAGGGGACCGGTGAGGCGTGCCTCGCCGCTTTCCCGGGCCTGCTCGATGGCCTGCGCCCGCACCGGCTCGCTGAGCATGTCGAAGCCGAGGGTGCGGCGGTTGCGCCAGTCCAGCGGGCTGGTGTAGTCCACCACCACATACTCGTCGCGCGGGCCGGGCGGGAAGACGCGGAAGTCGCGGCGTCCATCGGCCTGGGTGGTGCCGACGAAGTCGTTGAGCTGGTCACGCTTGAGATAGCGGCCCCAGGCCAGCGCCTGGATGCCCGGGTAGCGGTCCTGCAGGTGCAGTTGGTCGGCCGCCTTGGCCCATTCATCCGGAAGCACGTCGGAGCTGCCCACCAGCAGGCCGGACATGCCTCGCAGCACCATTTCGTAGGCGCGCATGCGGGTCGCGAGACGCTCGGCGATCTCTTCGCTTTCCAGGCCGAAACGCCGCTGGTACTCCGCCTGGTTGCGGTTTTCCAGCGCCAGCCACTGCCACAGCACCAGGCCGCCAAGCCCCACCAGCAAGGCCAGCGCCACCACCAGGGGCAACCAGGGTTTCCTCGCGGAGGTGCCGGTACGCTCGTCCATGAATGCTCCTGTCCGTTCCTTGTCCGGGAGCCCGCCTTGGAGGGGCATCCGACCGGCAAATCATGGTTCGCGGGAACCATGTCGGCAGTCTAGTCAGGAATCGGCACCATGGCCTTGCGCCAGCAGGGAGACGACGGACGGCATGAAACGACAAGGCCCCCGAATGGGGGCCCTGTGCTGGAGCGGGGGAATCAGTAGCCCTGTTGCTGGGGCACCTGGGCGTTGGGCAGCGGGGTGAGCTTGATCTCCACGCGACGGTTCTGCGAGCGGCCCGCATCGGTGGCGTTGCTCGCCACCGGCTGGTCCGGGCCCATGCCACGGGAGCTCAGGCGCGCACCGTTGACGCCCTGGGCCATCAGGTAGTTGGCCACGCTCTGCGCGCGCAACTGCGAGAGGTTGACGTTGTACTGGTGGCTGCCGGTGCTGTCGGTGTGGCCGACGATCTCGATGTTGTTCTGGTCATACTGCTTGAACGAGTTGGCCAGGTTGTTCAGCGGCGTATAGAAGTTGCTGGCGATGTCTGCCGAGTTGGTGGCGAAGGTGATGTTGCCGGGCATCACCAGGTTGATGCTGTCGCCCTGGCGCTGCACCTGCACGCCGGTGCCTTCCATGCTGCGACGCAGCTCCGCCTCCTGCCGGTCCACGTAGTAGCCGTAGCCCGCGCCAGCGGCGCCGGCCACAGCGGCGCCGATCAGCGCCCCCTTGCCACGCTTGTCGTGGTTGATGGCAGCACCGGCGACGGCGCCGGCCAACGCGCCCAGGCCGCCGTAGGTGGCGGTCTTGCTCATGCCCTGGCGGGGCGCCTGGCCCTGGTTCTCGTAGGGGTTCTGCGAAGCACAGCCCGACAGCAGGACGACGGCGGTAGCGGCGATGATCAGGCGACGCGTGGTGAACATGGACTTTCTACTCCTGAATGATCGACAGCCCCGATGGACTGACGACGATTAGAGCATGGCCCATGCTGGAAATTCCGTGGCCTCAGGCACGGATGAACGGGTTTTCGCGCATCTCGTCGCCCAGCCGGGTATCCGGGCCATGGCCGGTGACCACGGTGGCCTCCTCGTCCAGGCTGTAGAGGCGCTGGCGGATGGAGCGCTCGATGGTGGCGTAGTCGCCGCCCCACAGGTCGGTGCGGCCGATGCCACGGCGGAACAGCGTGTCACCGGCGATCAGCAGGCGCGCCTCGGGGAACCAGAAGCTCATGGAACCCGGCGTGTGCCCGGGGGTGTGCAGGGCCACGCCGCAGCCACAGGCCAGTTCTTCATCGTCGGCCAGCCACTGGTCGGGTGCCGGCACCGGCTTGTAGGGCACGCCGAACATGCGGCACTGCATCTCCAGGTTGTCCCAGAGGAACTGGTCTTCCTTGTGCAGGTGCAGGGTGGCGCCGGTGGCTTTCTTCAGCTCGCCGGAGGCGAGGAAGTGATCCAGGTGCGCGTGGGTGTGGATGATGCTCACCAGCTTCAGGCCATGGGCCTCCAGCCGCGCGATGATCTGCTCATGGTTGCCGCCCGGGTCGACGACGATGGCCTTCTTGCTGATGGGGTCGCCGATCAGCGTGCAGTTGCACTGCAAGGGGCCGACGGGGAAGGTTTCGCGGATCAGGGTGGGGTGCGCTGCGGTCATTGCCGGTCCTCCAGGCCAGGTCGCCGGCCTCTGTGCGGGCCGGTCGGATCAGGGGTCAGCACGATAATCGCTGGGCAGCTTGCCCGTCCATTTCTTGAACGCGCGACGGAAGTTGGAGGGATCGCTGAACCCCAGCAGGTTGGCGATTTCGAACAACGGCAGGTGGGTGGTGGTGAGGTACTGCAGGGCCAGGCCCTTGCGCACCTCGTCCTGCACCTGCTGGTAGCTGGTGCCCATGGACGCCAGGTGGCGGCGCAGGCTGCGGCCGCTGGTGTGCAGCGAGCGCGCGGCGCTGTCGAGGTCGGGGAAGTCGCCGGGGCGCGCCAGCAGCAGGCGGCGCACGCGGGTGAGCAGGGCGTCCTGCACGTCGAGGGTGGCCAGCAGGGCTTCGCACTGCTGCTCGCACATCTGCACCGTGGCCGGGTTGGCCAGGGCCATGGGGCGGTCGAGGTAGTGCTTGGGCAGGCTCATCCAGTGGTAGGGCTGCTCGAACTCCACGCCGCCGCCGAACACTTCGGCATACCGCGCCGCATGGGCCGGCGCCGGGTGCGCGAAGCCCACCGCGAGGCCGCGCAGCTCCTCGCCCAGGAGGAAGCGGGCGATGGTGTAGAAGCTGGTCATCAGCCCCTCGCCGGCAAAGCGCCCCAGGGGGCCCATGGGGAAGGATTCGGCGGCGCGCAGTTGCAGGCAGTCGCCCTGCTCCACCAGCTCCAGCTCATAGGCGAGACCGAGCACCCGGTAGTACTTCATGGCGAATTGCAGGGCACGGCCCAGGTTGGCGCTGGAGAGCACCGCGTAGCCGAGGATGCCGTGGGTGGACACATTCAGCCGCTGGCCCAGCACCAGGCCCAGCGCCGGCTCGTTGCACAGCACCAGGGCCGCGCTGGCCAGCAGGTTGAAGTCGATGAAGGACAGGCGGCCGTTGGGGCTCTGGAGGATTTCCGGGCGCACCCGGGCCTGGGCGAACAGCGTTTCACGGGGCACACCCAGCTCTTCGGTCAGGCTCAGCAGGGCCTCGGCATAGGCGACGGGCACCAGTTCGGCGGAGAAGGTCAGTGGCTGTTTCATCGTTCTTCTTATTGGTCAGCTGGATCAGCGGTGGCCGGATATGACCCGGTTATTGGCAGAAGATAACCTTGTCCGACAAAACCCGGCAAGCCAAAGTTGGAGCGTGGTTTCTGCATAGACTCAGGGAGTCCCCATGACCAGCACGACCCCAGAAGGATTGGTAATCCGCCCGCGTCACATGGATTTCGACCTGCCCAATCCGCTGCCGCGCCACTGGCACAGTGGCAACGCCTTCAAGACCCATCTGTTCGACGCCATGTCGGTGCTCTTCCCCGACGGCGAGCGCTTCTTCATCGACTCGGTGCGCAACTTCCGCGAGGAGATCACCGATCCGGTGCTGAAGGAGCAGATCCGCGGCTTCATCGGCCAGGAAGGCCATCACAGCCGTGAGCACCTGGAATACAGCAACCGGCTGCGCGACCTCGGCTACGACATCGGCCGCATCGAGCGTCGTGCCCAGGCGCGCATCCGCTACACCCAGAAGAAGTTCTCCAAGCGCCGCCAGCTGGCCGCCACTGCTGCCCTGGAGCACATCACCGCGATCATGGCCGACGGCCTGCTGAAGAACCCCGAGCACATCGCCGGCGCCCACCCGACCCTGGCCCGCCTGTGGCGCTGGCACGCGCTGGAGGAAACCGAGCACAAGGCGGTGGCCTTCGATGTCTACAACCAGGTCTGCGGCAGCCGCACCCTGCTGCGCCGGGCGATGATCATGGGCACCTTCTTCTTCATGCTCGACACCCACCGTGGCCTCATCCACATGCTCAAGCGCGACGGCCTGCTGTGGAACTGGCGCGTCTGGCGCGACGGCCTGAGCTGGATGTGGGGCAAGAACGGCATGTTCCGCCAGCTGATCCCGGCGTACATGGACTTCTTCAAGAAGGGCTTCCATCCCTGGCAGCACGACAACCTCGAACTGCTGCACAAGACCCGCGAGGAGTTCGACGGCGTGCCTGCGGCGGCGTGATTCTCCGGTAGAGATACGCAACGGCCCTTCGGGGCCGTTGTCGTTTCTAGGGTGGAAGGGGATCGGGTGGGCGTAGGGTGGGCTTCAGCCCACCGTTCACTCTCTCTGCTCCAACGTCTTCGCCTGGTTCTGGATGGGTGTGCGCTCCAATTTCCCGGTGCGCGCAGCACACCCTACGACGGGGCTTCGAGCTCCGCGCAGGAGTGTCCCACCCGTAGGAGCGAGCTCTGCTCGCGAAAACCCTCCGAACGAACTGCCAAAAGAACGGTGGGCCTACGCCCACCAACGCCCTCCCCGCCCACCCCATGCCACCCCACCCCATCCTGCGATTCTGCGCCCACGCAAAAACGCTGCTCACCGGGAAGTTATCCACAGCCGGGAGCAGCGCTCGGTCGAGCCTTAGCTAGCGGGCATCAGCCCTGCAGGAAGCGCAGCGCATCCGCTGCCGTCTGCTCGGGAATCTCTTCCATGGGGATGTGCCCCACGCCGGGGTAGGTGCGCACCTGGATGCCCGGCAGGTCGCGCTTCCACAGCGGCACGTGCTTGGGCGAGATCCAGCGGTCGCGCTCGCCCCACATCAGCAGGGTCGGGGCCTTGATGGCGGCGACGCGCTGGCCGGTGCCTTCCAGCTCGTCCTTGTTGACCTTGAGCAGCACGCGGAAGATTTCCATCATCGCGCGGCGGTTGCCCGGGCGGCGGCTCAGGTCGTAGTAGCGGTCCACCACGCCGGACTTGATGCGCCCGGGCTCGCCGTAGACTTCCTTGATGCCCTGGGCGATGAGTGCGCGCGGCATCCACATGGGCATGGCCACGGTGGAGCCGGGCAGCGCGGCAGAGGCGATCATCCAGGGCACCTTGCGCATCTGGTAGCCGGCCGGGTCGATCAGCACCAGCTTCTCGACGCGCGCGGGCTGGGCCAGGGCGAAGTTCCAGGCGATGTAGCCACCCAGGGAGTTGCCGGCGATGGAGACCTTGTCGATGCGCAGGTGGTCCAGCAGCAGGCCGAAGATGCGGATCATCCGCTCGCCGGAATAGTCACCGCTGCGCTTGGGGCCGGTAAGGCCGAAGCCGGGCACGTCGAAGCGGATGATGCGGTAGTGCGGGGCGAAGGCCGGTACCCAGTCGTCCCAGGTGTGCAGGGAGGCAACCACGCCGTGAATCATCACCAGCACCGGCTTGTCGCGGCTGCCTTCGTCACGATAGTGGACGTTGAAGCCGTCCAGCTCGATGAAGCGCGAGCCGCTGTCGGCGCTGGCGTAGCGCGCCTTGAGGCGATCCAGTGGCAGGGAGCCGAAGCCCAGGCGGGAAAAGCCGGCCGCGAGCGGCGGCGACATCGGCAGACTGGTAGCGGACATGCAGGCACCTCGTGATTGTTATTGTCGAGGCCCTTATCAGATCACGGGGTTGCTGGCCATGCGCCCCAACCTAGGTAGAGCGTGGACGCAGGGCGGCGATCAGCAGGTCGCCCAGTACCGCGCGGGCGTGCTCGATGCGCTGGCGGCTGGCGGCACCGCCGAGCAGGTCCATGGACGCCGCCTCCAGGGCCCAGATCAGCGCGCGGAAGGTCAGCGGGTCCACCACCTGGCCGGTGGCCTGGAGGCGTTCAGCGAGCAGCGCGGCCATCTCCAGGTGGGCGCGCTGACGGTGGGCGGCCAGGGGCGAGTCGGTGCGCATGGCCTCTTCCTGCATCAGGCGGATGATGGGCCCCACGGCCAGGTGATAGTCGAAGAAGCAGCGCACCATGTCGCGCAGCCAGGCTTCGTCGCTGCCAGCGGCGGCGCGCATGCCACGGAAGCGATTGAGCAGCAGCACCACGGCGGTCTGGTAGATGCTTTCCAGCACATCCATCTTGTTGGAGAAGTGCTTGTAGAAGGTGCGCCGCGAGACCTGGGCCGCTTCCAGCAGGTCATTCACCGTGGTCTCGCCGATGCCCTTGCGGGCGAACACCGGGATGGCCGCCAACTGGATGTTGGTACGCAGCAGGTGCCCCACCAGCGGGCCTTCCGCCTCGGCCTGCTGGCGCGCCACTGCACCGTAGCCACCGAGGTCTTCGAATACCGCGAAGATCGCCCCGCGCTCGCTCTCGTCCATCACCCTCACCCCAACCAAGGCGCGGGTGACGGGGCGCCACCGCCCCGTTACTCTTGGCGCGCCCCTTCCCGCTGGAATCTTCCGTGTCGATGAAGCTATCACGCCGCCTGCCCTGGCCGCTGGCCATCCTTTTGCTGGTCCTGGCGCTGCCCGCCCCGGCCGCCGAACTGTTCTACCTGGGGCAGAAGATTCCCGACATCCAGCGCCCGTGGAACAGCCACGACTACCAGCAATTGATCGATGCCCTGGACAAGGTCGACCGCACCCAGGTCAACGCCCTGCCCCGGCGCAGCGGCGAGTTCACCGGGCCCATCTACACGCGGATGATCAGCGAGGAGAACTTCAAGCCGCAGCTGAACATCTACGCCCCCCTGGAGCTGCGCCAGAACGAGGCGCGCGAGGTGCTGTTCCGCCTCAAGGAACTGATGCGCCTGTACTTCGACTTCAAGGCCGCGCAGCAGCCCTACGGCGCCGAAGCCCTGGGGCTGATGAGCTATTCGATGCGCCAGCAGGCGATCCTCTTCACCCTCACGGTGGAGTTCTGGATGACCCTGTCGGAGAGCGAGCAGAGCAAGCCGGTGCGCTTGCAGGGCCTGCAGGAAACCAAGGACGCGGCGGCGATGCTGACCTCCAGCGCGCTGGACTACCTGGGGCTGACCAAGCAGTTCAACCGTGAGGACCTGGTGCTCTACGCCGCCGAACTGGGCAAGCAGATGCCCGAGCTGTTCATCCACCTGCGCAGCGACGTGCGCGCGCAACTGATGGCTCGGGTGGGCGAGTTGGCGGAAAAGCACCCCTACGCGGAGGTGCGCAGCAGCATGGCCGACCTGCTGCCGATGCTGGCGGCCATCCAGCAGGATGTGGAGCGACAGCTGGCCCAACCGCTGCCGGCCGGCAAGCCCAAGCCGGCGCTCGATCTCTCGGCACCGGCTGCGCCGCAGTAGCCCTCAGCGCAACAGGCCGAGGGCCTTGGCCCGCGCCACCGCCTGGGTGCGCCGCTCCACGCCGAGCTTGCCGTTGATGTGGCGGGCGTGGGTCTTGACCGTGTGCAGGGAGATGAACAGCCGCTCGCTGATTTCCTGGTTGGAGCAGCCCTGGGCGATCAGTTGCAGCACCGCCAGCTCACGCGTACTCAACGCATCGCTCCCGGCCAGTGGCGCCTCGCTGGCAGCCGGCGCTTGCGCTTCCGGCAACAATGCCAGCAATGCCGCGGCCTCAGGGGCCGAGCGCACCAGCAGTTGCTCACGCAGCCAGGGGCCTTGGTGCGACAACAGCTCATGGAAGGGCAGCAAGGCGCCACCGGGCAGGGATTCCAGGGCACTGCCCAGCAATGCGAGAGCGTCCTTGTCGCGCCCTCCGACACGCAGCAATTGCGCCAGGTGCAGCTGTGCCACTTGCGCCATGAGCGCGCCGCCACTTTCCTTGGCCCGCTGCACCAGCGCACGTAAACGCCGTTCGGCTTCGCCGCTGCGCCCTTCGATCCTGGCCAGGGCGGCCTGCTGCAATTCGATGTGCAGCGGCAGCTGCGGATGGAATTCGGGGGCAGCGGCGGCCTGCTCGCCGCTGTAGGTTTCCGCCAGGCGCGAAAGCCAGGCCGAGGCCAACTCGACCTGCCCCTGCACCAGCCAGAGTTCGCACTTCACCAGGGTGACCATGGCCAGGTAGTACACCGGCGGCACGTCCCATATGTGCATCAACCGCTCCGCTTCGGCGAGCAGGGCGAAGGCCGCCGACAGGCGCCCTTCACGGCCTTCCAGGCTGGCCAGCACGCTGTAACCGATCAGCAGGCTGATGTCGCGGCAGGCACGCGCCTCGGCGATCCCGGCCAGCAGGCGGCTGCGCGCCGCCTGGGGTTGCAGGCGCACGCAGAGCAGGTAGCCCTCGTAGATGGCCAGCCGCGCCCGGGCGGCATAGAAGCGCTGGGACGGCAGGCCGCGCAGGCGCTCCTGGCCCTGGCGCACCTCATCCAGCGCACGAAGGATTTCGCCACGGGCCTGCAACACCCGCGCGCGGTCGTAATGGGCCAGGGCTTCGAACAGCGGGTTGCCAACCCGTTGCGCCAACTCCAGCGCCTCGCGATTGAGGCCCCGGGCACGCCACAGGTCGCCCCGGGCGACGGCGATGTTGGCCAGGGTGGACAGGCACAGCAGGCGCTGGCCATAGCGCTCCTGGGACAGCGCGGTCAGCGCCTCGGCGCAGTGCCGCTCGGCCAGGACGATATCGCCACGGCCCCGGGCGATGACCCCGCTCAAGGCCAGCCACTGGGCGATCAGCCCCTGCTGCGCCTGGGCGTTGGGGGCTGGCAGGAAGCGTGCGAGCTGGGCGCCCAGCTCCTCGGCAGCGTCCAGTTGGCAAGCCAGGGCCAGGGCCAGGCTGTAGAGCATGATCAGCCGCGGCGTGCTGACCAGCAGGCTATCGGGCAGGTCCATCTTCCAGCGCAGCAGCATGGCGATGTTCTGCTCGGCCAGCAGTTGTTCTTCGGAGAGGTTCTGCACCAGGCTGGCAGCGACGTCCGGCTGACCGGCGCGCAGGGCCTGTTCGATGGCTTCGTCCAGCAGCCCCTGGGCACTGAACCAGCGGCAGGCGCGCAGGTGCAGGCTGGCCTGGGGAATGGTCGCCGCGTGGGCCGGCCGGGCCCGCAGCAAATCGGAAAACAGGTGGTGATAGCGGAACCAGTGGCCGTGCTCGTCCAGCGGTACCAGGAACACCTGGTGGGCCTGCAGGTGCTGGAGGATGCCGGCGCTGCCATGGCCGTCACGCACCGCATCGCACAGCTCGGCACAGAAGCGGTCGAGGCAGGCGGTCTCATAAAGGAAGGCCTGCACCTCGGCACTCTGCCGGTCGATCACCTCTTCCAGCAGGTATTCGCGGATCAGCCCCTCGTCACCGTGGGGCCCGCGCGCCAGGGCATGGGCGTCGCCTTCGTCCTGGCTCGCCAGCAACCACAGGCGCAGGCCGGCGGCCCAGCCCTCGCTGCGTTGCAGCAGGTTCTCCAGGTGGGCGCCATCCAGGCGCGCGCCCTGGGCCTGGAGCAACGCGGTGCTTTCGGCGTCGGTCAGGCGCAGGTCGTGTTCGTTGAGTTCCACCAGTTGCCGCGACAGGCGCAGGCGCGCCAGGTGCCAGTCGGGGCGCTGACGGCTGGTGACCAGCAGCACCAGGCCTTCCGGCAGGTGGTTGAGGAAGAACTGCAGGCAGCGGTCGAGTACCGCGCCCTGGGCCAGGTGGTAGTCGTCGAGCACCAGCAACAGTGGCTGCTGGCGGTCCAGGCGCTGGCCAAGCTCGTCGAGCAGGCCGTCGATCCACTCCTCGAAGGCGAAGGGCTGGTGGCGCTGGCGCATCTTCAGCAGGCCCATGGCCTCCTCGCCCATCCCTGGGAAGAACTGGCGCAGCCCTTCCAGCAAGCGTTCGAGGAAGCGCCCGGGGTCGTTGTCACGACGCCCGAGCCCGAGCCAGAGCGCCTGCCAGCCCTCCGGCAGGCCTTCGCAGAACTCGATGGCGAGGGAACTCTTGCCGAAACCGGCGGGGGCGCTGACCAGCAGCAGGCGGCCGCCCAGGCCGGCGGCCAGGCGGTCGCACAGGCGCGGGCGCGAAAGGTGCCCGGCCGGCAGCGGGGGGCGGAAAAAGCGTTCGCCGGCTACCGGTACGGCAGCGGGCGCGAAGGAACGCGAACTGGATAGATCGGTCATCAACCCGGCTTCTAGGAATGGTTATGCCGCGGGGGCGTGAGCGCTGAGGCAGCCTAGCCTTTCGGTCCGCCCATTTGTAGTCCCTTGGGAAAGTACAGACAAGAAAAAGCCGGCCCGAAGGCCGGCTTGTTTACGCGGTATTACAGGATCAACGCACGCCAGCCTGACGCAGAGCGGCCGGGGTGTAGTCGCTTTCCGAAGCGCTGTAGTTGAAGTCGTAGGATTGTTTCTCCTCGTTCTTCATGCCCAGGGCCAGGTAGCGACCGGACAGCAGGTCGTACAGGGTTTCCACGGCGTACCAGGGTACTTGCTTGTCGTAGTAGTACTCCGAGTGGGCCTCGGCTACGCGCCACAGGGTGCCACGGCCGTCGTAGTGGTCGATGGCGGCGGCTTGCCAGGTGTCTTCGTCGATGTAGAAGTCACGCTTGGCGTAGATGTGGCGCTCGCCGGACTTGAGGGTCGCGACGACATGCCACACGCGGTGCAGCTCGTAGCGGGTCAGGTCCTGGTTGATGTGGCCGGCCTTGATGATGTCGGCGTACTTCAGCTTGGGCGAGTCCAGGCGGTAGCTGTTGTAGGGGATGTAGATCTCCTTCTTGCCTTCCAGCTTCCAGTCGTAGCGGTCCGGCGCACCGTTGTACATGTCGAAGTTGTCGGAGGTACGCAGGCCATCGGCGGCGGTACCCGGGCCGTCGTAGGACACCTGCGGGGCGCGGCGTACGCGGCGCTGACCGGCGTTGTACAGCCACGCCAGGCGCGGTTCCTTCACCTGGTTGAGGGTCTCGTGCACCAGCAGCACGTTACCGGCCAGGCGCGACGGAGCGGTCACGCGCTGCTTGAAGTAGAACAGCACGTTGCTCGGCTTGCTCGGGTCGTAGTCCTTCAGCTTGTCGCGGAAGGTGAACTCGTCCTGGAAGTACACCAGGCTGTAGGAGCCGTTGGGCTGCGGGGTCGCCTGGGTCACCAGACGGCGCACGCTGCCACCGCGGTAGCGGGTGATGTGGTTCCAGATCGCTTCCAGGCCGTTCTGCGGAATCGGGAAGGGGTTGGCGGTCTTGAAGTTCTCCAGACCGTTACCGCCCTCCACCAGCTTGGTGTTGGCCGCGTTTTCCTTGGCTGCCGCGATCACGTTCGCCGGTACGGTGGCCGTACGGTGGGTGGTGAACACCGGCATCTTGTAGGTTTCCGGGTAGCGCTTGAACATCGCGTACTGGCCGGGGGTCAGCTTGTCCTTGTACTGCTCGACGTTCTGCGCGGTGATGGTGAACAGCGGTTGCTCACTGGCGAAGGGATCGGAAACGAAGCCCTTGTCGTCCACCGGGCCGGCGTTCTGCGGCAGGCCGCCGGTCCACTCGGGGATGCTGCCATCGGCATTGCCGGCCTTCTCGGCGCCCAGCGGGGTCAGGGTGGTGCCGATCTTGGCCACCTGGTCGGCCGGGGCCGCCGCCATGACGGCGGTGGCCAGCAGGGACAGCGCCAGCGCACCGGTTTGCAGCAGGTTCTTTGTTGTTTTCATGGGTGATTCCTTAGTTCCGGGCCGCTTAGAAGTTCACGCCAAAGCTGAGCGCGAGGAAGTCGCGATCGATCAGGGTGTTGTAGTCGCCACCGAAGAAATCGGTGTAGGACAGGCTGGCGGTGTAGGTGTTCTGGTACTCGGCATCCAGGCCCAGGCTGATGGCCTTGGCGCCTTCGGTGAAGGTACCGTTGGGGCCGTAACCATTGACGTCATGGGACCAGGCGATGTTCGGCTTCAGATTCACACCGGCGAAGGCGTCGTTGTAATCCCAGATGGCACGTGCGCGGTAACCCCAAGAGTTGCTGGTCACGAAGCCGTCGTCTTCGCAGTATTTGCGTTGGTTTTCACCGGCACCGTTCAGTGCTGCGCAAGTGTTCCCGCCCAGCAGAGCAGTCGGAGGCAGCGGACCCGGACCATAGATCGGGTCACGGCCATAACGGACCTTGCTGGTGCTTTCAAGTCCACCCACGTGGGTGAAGCCCACTTCACCGACCAACGTCAGACGCTCAGCACCCATTACCTGGTCGAAGAAATGGGTAAAGGTGGTCTGGAGTTGGGTGATCTCCTTGCGGTTGTAACCGTGAAGATCCTGGCCAGGCCGGCCGTTGAGCAGCGACGCGTTGGCGTAGGCGCCGCCCAGCAGTTTGACGCCGCCATACAGGACGTCGGTGGAGTTGATCTGTACCGGAGCGTTCGGACGGTAGCTGACCTCACCCGACCACGCAGTGCCGGTGGGCAGGGTGGTGGAGAAGCTCAGGCCATAGAGACGAATGTCTTCCGGGTACTCGATGAAGTACTTGGAGTTGGCGGCCACGACCAGAGGAGCAGCGGCACCAAAGCCTGGAGCGGCGGTGTAGACGCCACTGCCGGCAGCTGTGGCGCTGAAAATCGGCGCACGGCTGTGGTAGTTCATGAAATAAGCGCCGAACTCGGTGTCCAGCTCTTCGGAGAAGTAGCGCAGCGCGGTGCCCCACTGGCCGCCATCACGCGCATCGCGGTCTCCGCCCCGGGGAACGATTACACCCTCGCTGGTAGCGGTGACAGGAGAAACGCCGAGGAAAGCCGGCAAACCTGCGATCCCCCCGTTGATGGTCGCTAGCTGCAGGGCAGAGGGAGGGGTCAGAACGGCAAGATTGCCATCGCAACCATCGGCAACGATGTCCGGCTGTGCGAAGAAGGTGCCGCAGTTGTCAGTGACAGTCTGGTCCCACTCCAGTTGGTAGAAGGCTTCGGCGGAAAGATTGTCGGTCAGGCTCTGCGACACATAGAACATGTTGACCGGAATCAGACCTTCCTTGACCTCGGCACCGGGGCGGCGGAAGGCGGAGACGTCCACCGGGTTGATCGCGTTGATACCGTTCTGGATGAAGGTACTTTCACCCCAACTTACGACCTGCTTGCCCAAGCGCACGGAGCCCGGTTTATCTGCGATGTCGTAGTTGTGATAGACGAAGGCGTCGAGCAGCTGCGCGCCAGAGGACTGGGCAGCCTCTTTGCGGTTGTGGTCGTCGATGTCCTTGAACAGGCGGCTTTCGTCCTTCAGTTCGAAGTCGTACCAGTACTTGCCACGGACGAAGACGCCGGTATCACCGTACTTCAGCTCGAGGTCATGGATGCCCTTGAAGATCTTCGAGAAGGTTTCGCCCTTCTTGAAGTTCAGGTGGGAGTCATCGGAGGTCTGCGACAGGCCATCACCACCATTGTTCTTGCCGATCAGGTCCGCATCCGCACCGCGCATGGACCAGCTTGCACCGACCGACAACGAGGAATCGAACTGCCCCTCGATCTCGCCGATATTGAACGTTACGCCGAATGCCGGGGCGGCGAGAGTGGATGCGAGGCTGACGGCCAGTGGCAGTCGTGCCAGGCGCCAGAACGGTTTTCTTGTTGTCATCGACGCTACTCCATGTGTGTTTTTTTGTTATGGATTGGTGCGGACTATAGCCAGGAGGTAGTAGTGCTTGATCCCTCTAAAGTGTGATTTGCAGTCCGGCGAGCACTCTGGCTCGCAGGTTTGCAGACTAGCCCGATCTGGCGATTGGTAAAGCCGGGGTGAGCTGGCGCGGAGCCAGCAAATAACAAGCCAAGCGTTTGCTTGGTAGACAGGCCGGGCCTTGCGGGACCCGGCCTGAAGCGGCTCAGAGAGCGGAGAGGAAGGTGCTGCCCGTGGCCTGCCACTGGGCGATATCGACGCGGATGCGTTTCTTGTCCAGCTTGCCGACGCTGGTCTTGGGAATTTCAGTAACAACGGCGATCTGGCTGGGAATAGCCCACTTATTGATGTGACCTTGCTCTACGAAAGGCTTGAGGTGCTCCTTCAGCGTCTTGGCATCCAGGGCCTGGCCGTCACGCAGCACCAGCAGGGCGAAAGGCCGCTCCCCCCACTGCGGATCGGGTACCCCGACCACCGCCACTTCGCGCACTGCCGGGTGGCGGCTGACCAGGTCTTCCAGCTCCAGGGAGGAGATCCATTCGCCGCCGGTCTTGATCACGTCCTTGATGCGGTCGCGGATATCGATGAAGCCCATGCCGTCGATGGTGGCGACGTCGCCGGTGTGCAGCCAGCCCCCCTCCCACAGCTCCTGGCTCTTCTCCGGTTCGCGGAAGTAACCCTGGGTCAGCCAGGGCGAACGCAGCACCAGCTCGCCCTGGGACTCGCCATCCGCCGGCAGGAACTTGCCCTCGGCGTCGATGATCGCCGCGTCCACCAGGGGCACTGGTACACCGGCCTTGATGCGGTAGGTGGTGCGCTCGTCTTCGCTGCCGGCCAGCAGCTCGTCGTTCATGTGCGCGCAGGAAATCATCGGGCAGGTCTCGGACATGCCGTAGGCCGCCGTCAGATGGATGCCACGTGCCTTGGCGGCGTCGTACAGCGAGCGATTCAGCGAACTGCCGCCGATGATCAGCTTCCAGCCGTTGAAATCCACGCCCTGGGCGGCCTTGGCGTTCATCACCATCTGCAGGATGGTCGGCACGCAATGGGAGAAGGTGACCTTCTCGCGACGCCACAGCTCCACCAGCAGTTCCGGATCGTAACGCCCGGGGTAGACCTGCTTGACCCCCAACATGGTGGCCACGTAGGGCACGCCCCAGGCATGCACGTGGAACATCGGGGTGATGGGCATGTACACGTCGTCGTTGGCCATCAGGCTGGGGCTGTGCACCGAGCCCATCATGCTGGCCATGGCCATGGTGTGCAGCACCAGTTGGCGGTGGGTGAAGTACACACCCTTGGGGTTGCCGGTGGTGCCGGTCGTATAGAAGGTGGTGGCGAGGGAGTTCTCGTCGAAGTCGGGGAAGTCGTAGCGGGTGGAGGCGGCGGCCATCAGGGTTTCGTATTCGCCGACGAGGCTCGGCAGGTCGGCGCTCTTGTCGGCGGCGTCGGTCAGCAGGAGGGTTTTCTCGACCGTGGTCAGCTGGCCCTCGATGGCCTTGTAGATCGGCACGAACTCGCTGTTGACCAGCACGAAGCGGTCCTCGGCGTGGTTCATGGTGTAGAGGATCTGGTCCGGGGACAGGCGGATGTTGATGGTGTGCAGCACCGCGCCGATCATCGGGATGGCGAACATGCATTCCAGGTAACGGTGGCTGTCCCAGTCCATCACCGCCACGGTGTCACCCGCCTTTACGCCGGCATCGGTCAGCAGGTTGGCCAGGCGCGCGACGCGCTCGTTGAAGGTGGCGTAGTTGTAGCGGACCAGATCGCGGTAGACGATTTCCCGGGTCTTCTCGTAGCGGCTGCCGGAGAGCAGCAGGCCTTTGATCAGCAAGGGGTACTGGTAGGCGTTGTCGGCCGGTTTGATGATTCGGGTCTGCACCATGGAAATGCACCTGCGCGCGAGGGATGTAGTTATTGATTTCTCCGCACTCTAGGGCCCTGCGTCCAGGCATAAATCAGTCAAAAGAATGATTTGCACGTGACCCTTTAGCCACTTTCGGTCACGAGATAGAATCCGCCCCATCGGCCAGTCTCGGCCCATCACCCGAAGAGGTAGGAACAAGATGTCTGAGATCGTAATCGTCAGCGGCGCCCGCACCCCGATGGGCGGTTTCCAGGGCAGCCTTTCCGGCGTTTCCGCCGTGGACCTGGGCGCGGCGGCGATCCGCGAAGCGGTGGCCCGTGCCGGCATCGACGCCGCCGACGTGCAGGAAGTGATCATGGGCTGCGTACTGCCCGCCGGTCTCAAGCAGGGCCCGGCCCGCCAGGCCTCGCTGAACGCCGGCCTGCCCGCCGCCACCGGCTGCACCACCATCAACAAGCTGTGCGGCTCCGGCATGAAGGCGGTGATGCTGGCCCACGACCTGCTCAAGGCCGGCAGCAACAGCGTGATGGTCGCCGGCGGCATGGAGAGCATGTCCAACGCCCCCTACGTGCTGGAGAAGGCCCGCACCGGCCTGCGCATGGGCCACGGCGAGATCAAGGACCACATGTTCCTCGACGGCCTGGAAGATGCCCGCACCGGCCGCCTGATGGGCTCCTTCGCCCAGGAGACCGCCGACACCTACAAGGTCACCCGCGAGGAGATGGACGCCTACGCCATCGAGTCCCTCAAGCGTGCCCAGGCCGCCATCGCCGAGGGCGCCCTCGCCGCCGAGATCGTCCCGGTCACCGTCACCACCCGCAAGGGTGAGACCCTGGTGAAGGACGACGAGCAGCCGCTGACCGCCAACCTCGACAAGATCCCCGGCCTGCGCCCGGCCTTCCGCAAGGACGGCACCATCACCGCCGCCAACGCCAGCTCCATCTCCGACGGCGCCAGCGCCCTGGTGCTGATGACCGCCGAGGAAGCCCAGCGCCGCGGCCTCAAGCCCCTGGCCAAGATCGTCGCCCACGCCACCCAGAGCCAGGACCCGAGCGAATTCACCCTCGCCCCCATCGGCGCCATGACCAACCTGTTCAAGAAGACTGGCTGGAACAAGGACGATGTGGACCTGTTCGAAATCAACGAAGCCTTCGCCATGGTCACCATGCTCGCCATGCGTGAACACGGCCTGGACCACGCCAAGGTCAACGTCTACGGCGGCGCCTGCGCCCAGGGCCACCCGGTCGGTTCCACCGGCTCGCGCATCATCCTCACCCTGATCAACGCCCTGCGTAACAAGGGTGGCAAGCGCGGTGTCGCCTCGCTGTGCATCGGCGGCGGCGAAGCCACGGCCGTGGCGGTCGAGCTGCTGTAAAGCGCCTCCTCGGGAAACGCAAAGGGGCTCCCGGACCACGGTCCGGGAGCCCCTTTTTCATTCAGTCTTCATGCCGGCACGCTCAGACGGGCACCGCCTTCGGCGCATGGGCCGGCGTCTTCGGGAACACCAGCGCCGCGACGAAGGTCGCCACGCCGAAGCCCGCCAGCACGAGGTACAGCCCCACCAACCCCTGGCGCGGCTCGATGAAGGCGATCATCGGGATGGCCGCTGCACTGGCGCCGAAGGACACGAAGTAGCGCAGGGCAAAGACCCGCGCCTGCCATTGCGGCGCGACGAAGTTGGCCACCATCGCGTCATTCACCGTCACCTGGCCGAACACCGCGAACATGAAGGCGGCGCCCAGGGCGATCACCATCCAGCCATCGCCGTAGGCCATCGCCACCAGCAACGGGCCCTGGCACAGGGTCATCACCACGAAGGGCAGTTTCAGGCTGCAACGGTCCAGCACCCGCCCCATCAGCAGCTGCGCCACGGCGCCGAAGGCATAGGCGATGCTGACCACGATGCCCAGGCTCTCGGGCGACGAGAACAGCTCCACCAGGCGCTCCTGGAACAGCTTCGGGTAGGTCATGGTCGAGGCGTTGAAGATTACCCCGCCGGTGGCGGTCACCAGCGCCAGCACGCCGAACACCAGGCGCATCGACACCTGCCCCGTACCGGCACCGCGCTTCGCCCCGGCGGCCGCGACGGGGGCTGCCTCATCCCGCACGCAGAAGGCGAACCAGACGCCGATGGCCACGGACAGCGCCCCGGGCAGGATGAAGGCCGCGCGCCAGCCGAAATGGGCGGTGAGAAAGCCCGTCAGCAGCGCGGAGAAGGCCACGCCCAGGTTGCCCCACATGCCATTGATGCCGATCTCGCGGCCACGGTTCTCCGCATGGGCCACCAGCATCGCCGTACCCACCGGGTGATAGATGGCGGCGAAGACCCCCACCAGTGTCAGCCCCAGCACCAGCATCGGCGTGCTGTTGCTCAGCCCGGTGAAGATGGCGGCGGCGCCAATGCCGATGAAGAACGCCAGCATCATCTGCCGGCGGCTCCACTTGTCTCCCAGCCAGCCGGCCGGTAGCGAGCAGGCACCGAAGGCGATGAAGCCGCCCAGGGACAAGCCAATCAGTTCGGCATAGGACAGCCCGAAGGTGGCGGTCATGCCCAGCACGGCGGCAGGGAAGATGAGCATGAACATGTGATCGATGATGTGGGCGGCGTTGATGAAACGGATGACGGTACGCGGTCGGTTCATGGCAGTTTCGCTGCTGTTTGGTTGTTGTGGACCGCCATGCTAGGTTGGCCGACCGACAGCTTTCTGCCAAAAAGATCATCGGATCAGCCATGTTCATCGACCACCTACCGCTGGGCCGGATCGGCGCCGTTGCCCTGGACTATCCCGACAACGCCCACGTCGACCTGCACCTGCACAACCAGGCGCAGTTCCTCTATGCCGCCCAGGGGCTGATGCGCCTGGTTACCGAAGCCGGCGCCTGGGTCATTCCGCCGACCCGCGCGGTGTGGATCCCACCGGGCATCGAGCACCAGATATTCATGTCCGGGCAGGTGCAGATGCGCACCCTGTTCATCGCCGCCGAGGCCGCGCCGCCAGCGCTGGATACCTGCTGCGTGCTGGCGGTGCCGCCGCTGTTGCGCGAGCTGATCCTGCGTCTGGTGGAGCTGGAGGCACGCGACGCCGACGACGAGCACCGCACCCTGGTGCAACGCCTGATCCTCCAAGAGATCGCCGCCCTGGAGCGCATGCCGCTGCACCTGCCGATGCCCCGCGACCGCCGCCTGCAGGCCATCTGCCTGGCCCTGCTGGAGACGCCGGACAGCAGCCGTACCCTCGACGACTGGAGCCTGCAGGTGGGCGCCAGCACCCGCACCCTGTCCCGCCTGTTCGCCCAGGAGCTGGGCATGAACTTCAACGACTGGCGCCAGCAGCTGCGCCTCACCGAGGCCCTGCCGCGCCTGCTGGCCGGGCACAGTGTGCAGAAGGTCGCCAGCGACCTGGGCTACGGCAGCGGCCGCGCCTTCAGCGCCATGTTCCGCCGCCTGCTGGGGGAAAATCCGAGGGAATACGTCGCCAGCCTGGGCTTGCTGGCGACGCTGGAGAAGGCGTGATGGGTTTCGCGGAGCTCTACCCATCCTACGTATACCTGTGCCCTGCGTTGCGGTGATGGTTTTGCAGAGTGCAGCCCCTCACTTCATCGAAGTGAACGCCAGCTTGACCCCCAGCCCCACCAGCACTGCACCCATCAGCCGGTCGAACCAGTGGCCCATGCGAGCGAAGCCGCTGCGCACCCGTTGCTGGCTGAACAGCAAAGCCACCAGGCAGAACCAGATCGCCGTGGCACAAGCCAGGTAGAGGCCGTAGCCGGCCTGGATGGTCAGCGGCGTGTGCGGGTTGATGACCACGGTGAACAGCGAGAGGAAGAACAGCGTCGCCTTGGGGTTCAGGCCATTGGTGATGAAGCCGGTAACGAAGGCCCCGCGCGGGCTGCGCTCGGCGGCGGTGAGGTCGGCCTCGGTGGCGACCGGGTCCGCCGGCTTGGCGCGCAGTGCCTTGATACCGATGTACAGCAGGTAGGCCGCCGCCAGCCACTTCAGGGCGTTGAAGGCGACGATGGACTGGGAAACGATCAAGCCGATGCCCAGCAGCGAATAGGCCACGTGGACGAAAATGCCGGTGCCCACGCCTATGGCCGTCCAAGTGCCAGCGCGGCGACCGTGGGCAACGCTTTCGCGCACGACGATGGCGAAATCCGGGCCGGGGCTGGCCACGGCCAGCAGGTGGATCAAGGCAACGGTGAGGAATTCCGCCCAGTACATGGGACCTCCGAATAATGGGAAAGGCTCTGATAGGCTGGCAACCTTACGCCTACCTCTGCCTCGGAAAAAGGTACAGCTGATGACCAACAGCCTCCGCGCGGTCTTCCTCGACCACGCCTCCCTCGATCTCGGCGATCTCGATCTCACGCCACTGCGCCAGCACTTCGCCGACCTGCAGCTGCACGACCAGACCGGCCACCGCGATGTCGTCGAGCGCCTGCACGGCGCCCAGGTCGCCATCAGCAACAAGGTGACCATCGATGCCGCCGCCATCGCCGAGCTGCCGGAGCTGAAGCTGGTCCTGGTCAGCGCCACCGGCACCAACAACATCGACCTCGCCGCCGCCCGCGCCCGTGGCATCACCGTGTGCAACTGCCAGGGCTACGGCACCCCGTCCGTGGCCCAGCACACCCTGATGCTGCTGCTCAACCTGGCCACCCGCTTCGTCGACTACCGCGAAGCCGTGCGCCACGACCACTGGCAGAAGGCGACCCAGTTCTGCCTGCTGGACTTCCCCATCGTCGAACTGGAGGGCAAGACCCTCGGCCTGCTCGGCCATGGCGAACTGGGCAGCGCCGTGGCGCGCCTGGCCGAAGCCTTCGGCATGCGCGTGCTGCTCGGTGCCCTGCCCGGCCGGCCGCCTCGCGAAGACCGCCTGCCCCTGGCTGCACTGCTGCCCCAGGTGGACGCCCTGACCCTGCACTGCCCGCTCAACGAGCACACCCGCAACCTGATCGACGCCGAGCAGTTGGCGCTGATGAAGCCCGGCGCCTTCCTGGTCAACACCGCGCGTGGCGGCCTGGTCAACGAACACGCCCTGGCCGACGCCCTGCGCAGCGGCCACCTGGGCGGTGCCGCCACCGACGTGCTGACCCAGGAGCCGCCGAAGGACGGCAACCCGCTGCTGGCCGTGGACATCCCGCGGCTGATCGTCACCCCGCACAACGCCTGGGGCAGCCGTGAGGCGCGGCAGCGCATCGTCGTGCAGATGGCGGAGAACCTGGATGCCTGGCTGAAGGGAACGCCTCGCCGCACGGTCAGCTAAGGCCTAAAAGATTCTGATAAAATTCTCGGTTTTTATCAGGATCTACCCAATGGACCCGCGCAGCGAAGTACTGCTCCGACAGGCCGACCTGTTCCTTGGCCCGCTGCTTCTGGCGGGCCTTCCCGCCGACGACCTGCTGGGCGAACTGCCCCAGGCACGCGGCTGGACCTGGCACATCGGCGAGCAGAACGCCCTGGAAGCGCGCTTCCCCGGGCGCTGCGAATTCAGCGTCAACGCGCCCGAAGCCCCCTTCGAAGCCGCCGTGCTGTTCCTGCCCAAATCCCGCGAGCTGACCGACTACCTGCTCACCGCCCTGGCCGCGCGCCTGCCCGGCAAGCCGCTGTACCTGGTGGGCGAGAAGCGAGCGGGCATCGAACGTGCCGCCCGCCAGTTGGAGCCCTTCGGCAAACCGCGCAAGCTCGACAGCGCCCGCCACTGCCAGCTCTGGCAGGTGCAGGTGGACCAGGCGCCGGCGGTGCCGGACCTCGAAGCCCTGGCCCAGCGCTACAGCCTCGACCTGGCCGACGGCCCGCTGCAGGTAGTGAGCCTGCCCGGCGTGTTCAGCCACGGCCGCCTGGATCGCGGCAGCGCCCTGCTGCTGGACAACCTGGCCAAGCTGCCCACCGGCAAGGTGCTGGATTTCGGCTGCGGCGCCGGGGTGCTCGGTGCGGCGCTCAAGCGACGTTATCCACAGAGCCAGCTGGTGATGCTGGATGTCGACGCCTTCGCCATCGCCGCCAGCCGGCTGACCCTGGCCGCCAACGGGCTGGAGGCAGACGTGATCGCCGGTGACGGCATCCACGCCGCGCCCAAGCTGCTCTCGGCCATCGTCAGCAACCCACCCTTCCACCAGGGCGTGCACACCGACTACCAGGCCAGCGAAACGCTGCTGCGCGAGGCCGTGCGCCACCTGCTGGTGGGCGGCGAACTGCGCCTGGTGGCCAACAGCTTCCTCAAATACCAACCCCTGATCGAACAGGCGCTCGGCGGTTGCCGCACCCTGGCCGAAGGGGAGGGTTTCCGCATCTACAGCGCCCGCCGCTGAAAGGCGGGCACCCGCGCACCATCCATACTCGAGCGGCACCCGATAGCCGCAACACGCCCGGCGAAGCACCGGGCACCTGGAGTTTTTCTTGACTGACCTCGACACTGCCGCCCCCACCGCCAGCAGCGGCCTGCACCGTTCGCTGAAGCCCCGCCACCTGAACATGATCGCCATCGGCGGCTCCATCGGTACCGGCCTGTTCGTCGCTTCCGGCGCCACCGTGGCCACAGCCGGCCCGGGCGGTGCCCTGCTGGCCTACGCGCTGATCGGCGTGATGGTCTACTTCCTCATGACCAGCCTCGGCGAGATGGCCGCGCACATGCCGGTTTCCGGCTCGTTCAGCACCTATGGCAGCCGTTTCGTCGACGATGGCTTCGGCTTCGCCCTGGGCTGGAACTATTGGTACAACTGGGCGGTGACCATCGCCGCCGAACTGGTGGCCGCGCAGCTGATCATGAGCTTCTGGTTCCCCGACACACCGGGCATCTACTGGAGCGCGCTGTTCCTGGCGCTGATGTTCCTGCTCAACGTCATCTCGGTGAAAGGCTTCGGCGAGAGCGAGTTCTGGTTCGCACTGATCAAGGTGGTCACGGTGGTGATCTTCATCATCATCGGCCTGGCCACCATCTTCGGCGTGATGAGCGGCATGGAATCCCCCGGTTTCAGCCACTTCACCCAGGGTGACGCGCCCTTCGTCGGTGGACTGCAGGCCATGGTCGGGGTGGCGATGATCGCCGGCTTCTCCTTCCAGGGCACCGAGCTGATCGGCATCGCCGCCGGCGAGTCGGAGAACCCGCGCAAGAACATCCCCATCGCCATCCGCCAGGTGTTCTGGCGCATCCTGATGTTCTACGTCCTGGCGATCTTCGTGATCGGCATGCTGATCCCCTACACCGACCCGAGCCTGCTGCAGAACGACGCCAGCGACATCAGCGTCTCGCCCTTCACCCTGCTGTTCGAGCGCGCCGGCTTCGCCGCCGCCGCCGGGGTGATGAACGCGGTGATCCTCACGGCCATCCTCTCGGCCGGCAACTCGGGGATGTACGCCTCCACGCGCATGCTCTACACCCTCGCCACCCAGGGCAAGGCGCCACGCCTGTTCGCCCGCGTTTCCGCCAGCGGCGTGCCGCGCAACGCCCTCTACGCCACCACCCTGGTGGGCGCGCTGTGCTTCTTCACCGCGGCCTTCGGCGAGTCGACCCTCTACACCTGGCTGCTCAACACCTCGGGCATGTGCGGCTTCATCGCCTGGCTGGGCATCGCCATCTCCCACTACCGCTTCCGCAAGGGCTACCTGCTCCAGGGCGGGCGCCTGGAAGACCTGCCCTATCGCGCCAAGCTGTTCCCCTTCGGCCCGCTGTTCGCCTTCGCCCTGTGCCTGGTGATCACCCTCGGGCAGAACTACGAGGCCCTGGTGGGCGAGCACATCGACTGGGCCGGGCTGGCCGCCACTTACATCAGCCTGCCGCTGTTCCTCGCCATCTGGTTCGGCTACCGCCTGAAGAACGGCAGCCGCACCGTGCGCTACGCCGAGATGGACGTGCGCGCCACCGACAGCTGACGAACAGCGCAACGGCGGGCTTGCCCGGCACGCCCGCCTTGTGCAAAATGCGCCCCGTCCTAGGGGAGTAGTCTCCCGCGAGCGCCCTGCTCGCCAGGCACGCGTCAACATACTTGGTCCACAGACCATGGCGCGTGCGACCCAAGCCTGCCTAGACAGGCCAGCGGTTTGACAAGACCTATGACACGAACAACCTGGCCCGGGGCGGGCAGGCTGTACGTGTCATGGTGATTAGTCGAACCCGCCCCCGTAGGAACCCTGATGCTGGAATCCCTGTTCGTCCCCACACTGATCGTTGCCCTGGCGGAAATCGGCGATAAGACTCAATTGCTCGCCCTGCTCCTGGCCGCGCGCTTCCGCAAACCCTGGCCGATCATCTGGGGCATCGTCGCCGCCACCCTGGCCAACCACTTCGCCGCCGGCGCCGTGGGCAACTGGGTCGCCAGCTTCTTCTCCGCCGCCACCCTGAGCTGGATCCTCGCCGCCTCCTTCGTGGCCGTGGCGCTGTGGACGCTGGTGCCCGACAAGCTGGACGACGACGAGGAATCCGGCCTGAAGAAATACGGCCCCTTTCTCACCACCCTCATCGCCTTCTTCCTCGCCGAGATGGGTGACAAGACCCAGGTCGCGACCGTGATGCTGGCCGCTCAGTACCCGCATTTCATCCTCGTGGTCGCGGGTACCACCCTGGGCATGCTGCTGGCCAACGTGCCGGTGGTGCTGGCCGGCAACTTCGCCGCCGATAAGCTGCCGCTGACCCTGATCCGCCGCCTCGCCGCCCTGGCCTTCGCTGCCCTGGCCATCTACGCCGTGTACAAGGCGCTCACCCTCGGCGCGGCCTGAACCGCGTCACCGGCCTGACGCCAGTTCGCTGGCGTTTCGGCCAATGGCAGCGCCGCGCCAACTGGTAGATTCCTCGCCCTACTGCCGGCCCGACCAGGGAGGAGGAAAGCAGATGACGTCGACCGACGACCGCAAGCGCGTGGCGCGCCAGCATATCGACCTGTCCTGGAACAAGGGGCGCGTGGCGCTCGCCGAGCAGCTGCAGAGCAAGGACTTCCTCTACAAGAGCTCGTTCATGCCGGGCCCGCTGGACGGCGAGGGCTACCGCGAGATGGTGCTGAAGATCCGCGACGCCATGCCCGACCTGGAAGTGGTGGTGGAGGAGTGCATCGCCGAGGAAGCCCATGTCTTCACCTGGTGCACCCTGATCGGCAGCATCCACAAGCCGGCCCTCGGCTACCCGCCCAGCGACCGCATCCTCAGCATCTCCGCCATGGCCTTCTGGACCTTCAACAGCCGGGGCGAAGTGCAGGAGATCTGCACCATGTTCGACATGGAAAGCTTCCGCGCCCAGCTCGGCCTGAGCAACCGCGCCTATGCGGAAAAAGCCTTGCCCTGATCAGCCCTCCACGGGTAGCCCGGGCTTCAGCCCGGGACGCACCTGACGAGCCCTTCCTCAGAGATACCCGTTCTCACCGAACCAGCGGATGGCCCGGCGCAGGGTGTCGTCCAGCGCCACCTCCGCCTGGAAGCCCAGCTCGGCTGCAGCCTTGGCGCCATCGAGAAACTGCCCGCCGGCCATGGCGGCGATGCTGGTCGGGTCGATTTTCAGCGCCTCGCCGCTCATGCGCTGGCGCAGGCGCTGCAGGGCCGCCATGCCCCGGGCGACTGCCAATGGCATCGGCGTGGGCGCAGCCACCTCCAGCAGCCGGGCGATGTGCGCGGTCAGCTCGGCCATTTCGATGTTGGTCCCGGTGATCAGGTAGCGCTCTCCGGCACGGCCCTTCTCCAGCGCCAGCAGCAGTCCACGCCCGGCCTCCCCGGCATCGATGACATTGCGTTGCCCCTCCACGTAGCGGCTCATGGCGCCACTGGCGATGGCCGTGATCAGGCGCCCGCTGGAAGGGCCGGCATCGAACTCGCCCAGGGCCATGCCGGGAATGCCGATCACCACCGGCAGGCCGGCACGGGCCTGCTCGCGGGCCTGTCGGTCCAGCGCCCATTTGCACAGCAGGTAGGGGTTCTTCCAACGCGGCATCTCGTCGTAGAACAACCCCTCGTGCCCCCGCTCACCGTCGGGATGGCGCGGCAGCGCGACCGACGCACCGACATGGAGGATGCGCGGCACATGGGCGGAAAGACAGGCGGCGTAGAAGTGGTTGGTTTCGTCGAGGGCGCTGGCCACGGCATCCTGCCAGCGCCGGTGTCGGGTGGGCGCGTCGTCGGAGCAGAACACCACGCCGTCCAGGTCGGCCAGTGCGCGGCTCAGTTGCGAGTGGTCGAAGAGCTCTGCGGAATGCAATTCCGGGTCGAGGTAGCCCAGGCGCTCGATGCGCGAGGCGGGGTGATGGATCAGCACCAGCTCATGGCCCGCTGCGCGGATGGCGCGGGCGGTGTGATGGCCCAGCAGGCCGGTGGCGCCAAGGACTGCGATCTTCACGGGAGACCTCGAATGCTCGCCGCCTGCATCATGCCGGTGGCGGCGAGCAGTCCAGGCTCTTTACGAAAAGTGCCTGCGCTCGGTGATGCTTCGTTAAAAACGGGTTCGGAATGCTCATTTACAGCTCGTAAACTCCGCTTCCTCACCCATTTTTACGGACTGGCGCGCGCCCTTCGGGCCAGCCTCCGGCTGTTACTCCCGTTGGTCGTTGCGCCTCGCCTGACCGTCGCTCGGCGACTTTTCGTACAAACCCTAGGACAGCCTTTTCAGGGCCGCCAGCCTCACTTGGCCTTGGCTTGCTGATAGAACGGCATGACCTTGGGAATGGCAGCCTGGAGGGACGAAATACGCGAGCTGGAAGACGGGTGGGTGCTCATGAATTCCGGCGGCGCGCCTTCGCTGGCCTTGCTCATCTTCTGCCACAGGGTGATGGCGGCGTTGGGGTTGTAGCCGGCACGGGCGGACAGCTCGAGGCCGATCAGGTCCGCCTCGTTCTCGTTGCCACGGCTGTTGGGCAGGGTCATCAGGTATTCCACACCCTGGTTGGCCATCTGCAGGCTCTGGTCGCCGGCGCCCAGCAGGGAACCGAGCTGGGTGGCCATCTGCACGCCGTAGGCCTTGGACATGGCCTCGCGGCCGTGCTCGCGCAGGGCGTGGGCGATCTCGTGGCCCATCACCGCCGCCAGTTCGTCGTCGGTGAGCTTGAGCTGATCGATCAGGCCGCTGTAGACGATGATCTTGCCGCCCGGGCCGCAGTTGGCGTTGAGCTCTTCGCTGTCGATCACGTTGGCTTCCCAGGCCCAGCTGCCGGCATCGGGGCGGAACACCGTGGTCTGGGCGATCAGCCGCTTGGCGATGGCCGAGACGCGCTTGGCATCGGCACTGTTCTTGTCCAGCACGCCCTGCTGCGACGCCTCGGACAGGGTCTGCTGGTAGGACTGGGCGTACATCTGGTTCACCTGCTGTTCGGACAGCATGCTGAACATGTACTGCTTGCGCTCGACGCCGACTGCGCCGCCGCTGGTGGTATTGACTGCCTGGCATCCGGCCAGCAGCAGGGACAGCGCGAGGCTGCCGAGGATGTGAGACTTCGTCACTGTGACTCTCCTGTGAAAACTGCGCCGTACTCTATGCCTGCGCCACACCCCGGAGCAACCGGAGGCCTTGCCATCCAGCGACTTGCGTTCTTTTCTTGTGAAGCAGGCTCATGCTTCGCCGACTGTCGGCCGATATGTCATGGACCAAGGCTGTACCTGAGACTCCGGGAGTTCCCATGAAATTCAGATCGATCCAGTTTTCGGTCGCGACGCTGGCCGGTGCCAGCGTGCTCGCCGTGGTGGTGGCCCTCGTCCTCTACGCGCTGTTCGCCGGCGCCCGGACCCAGGAGCTGGTACAGACACGAACCCAGGCGCTGCTGGAGCAGATCATCAGCGAGCGCCTGCTCAGCCTCGCCGCCTCCCAGGTCTCGGACATCCAGCGCGAGCTGGCCTACCCGATGACCGTGGCCAGCAGCCTGGCGCAGACCAACGCCCTGGCCGGTGAAACCGACGAGAGTGGTGCCGTGGCGATGGACAGCAGCCGCCCGGAGATGATCAACCTGTTGCACCACATCCTCGCCAACAACCCCAAGCTGCTGGACGCCTACATCGGCTGGGAACCCAACGCCTTCGGCGAAGACGCCAACTTCCTCGGGCAGACCGGGCACAACGCTGCCGGTCGCTTCATCCCCTGGTGGTACCGCGACGCCAGCGGCAAGCTGGTGATGGACGTGCTGGGCGATACCCTGGAAAGCGTCAAACCGCTGCCCACCGGTGTGCGCGAGGGCGAGTACTACCTCTGCCCGCGCGACACCAAGCGCCCCTGCGTGATCGACCCGGCGCCCTACGACATGGGCGGCAAGATGGTGATGCTGGCGTCCTTCAACGCGCCGATCCTGGTCAAGGGCCAGTTCCGCGGCATCGCCGGCGCCGACCTCTCCCTCGACTTCATCCAGCAGTTGCTTCTCAGCGCCAACCAGAAGCTCTACGGCGGCGCGGGTGAAATGGCCCTGCTCTCCAGCAACAAGCGCCTGGTGGCCTACACGGCCGACGCCAGCAAGCTGGGCGAGCCGGCGGACCGGGTGCTGGGCAGCGCCGTGGCGGACAACCTGCGCACCCTCCAGGGCGACCAGCCCGCCTACGAGATCGATCGCGACAACGGCCGCATCCTGCTGCTGGTGCCGTTCAAGGTGGCGAGCACCGACGCCGTCTGGTACCTCAGCCTGAACATGCCGCTGGACACCGTGATGGCCGACCTGCACAAGCTGGAAGCCGACCTTTCCACCCAGCGTGACGAGGACATCTTCGGCATGTCGGTGGTCGGCCTGCTGATCGCCGCCCTCGGCCTGGTGGTGATCTGGTTCGTCGGCTTCGGCATCGCCAGCCCGCTGCGGCAGATGGTGACCATGCTCGACGATATCGCTCAGGGCGAAGGCGACCTCACCCGCCGCCTGCACTCCGAGCGCGCCGACGAGCTGGGCTCCATCGCCAGCGGCTTCAACACCTTCCTCGCCAAGCTGCAGACCATGATCAGCCAGGTGGTGAGCTCGGTGCAGAAGGTCAGCGACTCCTCGGAGCACACCGCCGACATCGCCATCCGCACCAACCAGGGCGTGCAGAAACAGCTGGCGGAGATCGAGCTGGTGGCCACCGCCGTCCACGAGATGACCGCCACCGCCCAGGACGTGGCGCGCAATGCCACGCTCGCCGCCGAGGCCGCCAGCCATGCCGATCAGGCCGCCAACCACGGCAAGCGCATCGTGCAGAGCACCACCGAGGCCATCACCGCCCTGGCCGGCGAGATCAGCCGCGCCGTGGGCGTGGTGCAGAACCTGGCCAAGGACAGCGAGAACATCAACGCCATCCTGGTCGCCATCCGTGGCATCGCCGAGCAGACCAACCTGCTGGCTCTGAATGCCGCGATCGAGGCCGCCCGCGCCGGCGAGCAGGGCCGCGGCTTCGCCGTGGTCGCGGACGAGGTGCGCAACCTGGCGCAGAAGACCCAGCAGGCCACCGAAGAAATCCAGACCATGATCCAGCAGTTGCAGCAAGGCACCCGCGACGTGGTCAAGGTGATGCAGGACAGCCAGGACAAGACCGACACCAGCGTGCAATCCGCCAGCGAGGCGGCCCATGCACTGGAGTCCATCACCCAGGCGGTGTCGGTGATCAACGACATGAACACCCAGATCGCCAGCGCCGCCGAGGAGCAGAGCGCGGTGGCCGAGGACATCAACCGCAACGTCACCAACATCGGCCAGGTGGCCAATGAAGTGGCCGGCGGCGCCGACGAAGCCTCCCAGGCCAGCGCCGAGCTGACCAAGCTGGCCGAGCAGCAGCGCCGGTTAATCAATCAGTTCAGGGTGTAGTGCTTCAAGCCGTGCGTGGGGCGGGTTCATTCGCGAATGAATTCGCTCCCACCGGCTCTTCCCCACCACCACGCCTGTAGGGGCGACTTCAGCCCTGTAGCCCGGGCTTCAGCCCGGGAAGATCCGATCACGCCGGCGTCAGGCACTCCGGCCCATCCAGCTTGGGGTCGTTGACCAGGGTGGCCAGCGCCCGCTCGCGCAGGGGTGGCGAGGCGGCGGTGAGCAACGCGCGCAGGTCTTCCGGATCACTGTCCGCGCCCAGCCAAAGCTGCTGGCCGGCTTCGTCCAGCACCAGCGGCCGACGCAGGTCGGCGGCGGGGCGGGTGATCATCGCCAGGCTGAGGTATTCGGCATCGCCCACCGGAAAGGGCTCCCAGAGTGCGGCGAAGTGCAGCAGCGACGTTTCGCCGCTGACCCAGTAGGGCCTCTTACGCACCCCGCGCCACTCGTAGAAGCCGTTGGCCGGGATCAGGCAACGGCGCTGGCGGAAGGCATCGCGGAACATCGGCTGTTCCACAAGGGTTTCGGCGCGGGCGTGGGCGGGGGTCTTTGAAAGATCGGTGAGCCAGGCCGGGGTAAGGCCCCAGCGGGCCAGGTCCAGGCGCTGCTCGCCGGCTTGCCCGCGCAGCATCAGCACCCGCGCACCGGGCGCCAGGTTCCAGTGCGGCTGCTGCTCGGCGGGGAAACCGGGCAACGCGGCGAATGCGGGCGACCAGCGAAACAGGGCGAAGCGTCCGGACATCAGGCAAAGGGCTCGGGCAGGTTCAGCACAGCAGGGTGCCGGGGTAGCTGTCGGGCTCATCGCCCGGCATGGGTTGCGCGGCATTGTACGTGGCGATCAGCAGCCGCGCCCGCTCGGCGTCCTCATCCTCCACCAGCAGGCCCAGCAGCCCCATCAACGGTAGCTCGCCGATACCGCCCAGCAGGTGCCCGCCGGCCAGGTGGGCCTCGATGCCCTCGCTGGCCAGCATGCCCAGGAGCAGCTCCGCCTCGATCAGGTCGCCGGGCTCATAGATGCGCTGCATCAGTCGTCCTCCCGCCGCACGTCGAGGCTCCAGTCCTCACCGTCGGTGGCGAGCGCGAAGACGATGGGCCGGCAGCACACCGGGCAATCCTCGATGTACTGCTGGTCGCCGGCAGAAAGGTCGAGCACCGCTTCCACCGGTTCGCCGCAGTAGGGGCATTCATAGGCCTGGGTTTCCAGCATGCGAAACTCCCGTGTGACTTGGCTGTATAATCGCCGGTCTATTTCAGGCCCCGTGATTCGGGGCGCCACCCTTATCTCCAGCCGCAGCACAACAAGAGAACCCGATGGGCGAATTCGAAGCCATCCGACCCTACGACGATGCCGAGGTGGCCGAGGTGCTCGCGCGCCTGTCCGCCGACCCGGCTTTCCTCGGCGCCCTCACCCGCTATCGTTTCCCCCGCCTGGCAGGCCCGCTCGGCTGGCTGCTCAAGCCTGTTATAGCTCATCGCCTGCGTCGCGAGTTCCGCGGCATCGCTTCGGTGACCGCGCTGCAGGACAAGATCGAGCCCTACGTCGACCACACCATCGAGCGCGCCACCGACGGCGTGACCTACTCGGGCGTGGACAAGCTCAAGCCCGGCAACCCCTACCTGTTCGTCGCCAACCATCGCGACATCGTCATGGACCCGGCCTTCGTCAACTACGCCGTGTACCACGCCGGGGTGCCTACGCCGCGCATCGCCATCGGCGACAACCTGCTGCAGAAGCCCTTCGTCAGCGACCTCATGCGCCTGAACAAGAGCTTCATCGTGCACCGCAACCTGGCGGGCCGGCGCGAGAAGCTGGCGGCCTTCCAGTTGCTTTCGGCCTACATCAACCACTCCATCCGCGTGGACGCCCAGTCGATCTGGATCGCCCAGGCCGAGGGCCGCGCGAAGGACGGCGACGACCGCACCGATTCGGCGATCCTCAAGATGTTCCACATGAGCCGCAAGGACGAGCCCTTCGCCGCGGTGATCCACGACCTGCACGTGGTGCCGGTGTCGATCAGCTACGAATACGATCCCTGCGACCTGGCCAAGGCCCGCGAGCTGTATATCCGCGCCACCACCGGCGGCTACGAGAAGGCGCCGGGCGAGGACGACACCAGCATCGCCCTGGGCATCACCGGCTACAAAGGCCGGGTGCACATCGCCTTCAACGACGAGATCCGCGAGGACATCGCTGACGCCAAGCTGCTGGCCGCCGAGATGGACCGTCGCATCCTCGGCGGCTACCGGCTGTTCCCGGTGCACTATCTGGCCTACGCCATGTGGAGCGAGCGCGACCCCGAGCTGGCGGTGCCGACGCTGGAAAGCCTGTTCGGCACGGACGAGATCGCCCGCGCCCGCGCCGAGTGGCAGAAGCGCCTCAACGCCTGCCCCGAAGAACAGCGTCCCTGGCTGGTGCTGCAGTACGCCACCCCGGTGCGCAACCAGTACCGCATCAGGGCCGGCCTGCCGCTCTGACGGTAGCGCGCAATGCAAAACGGCGACCCTCGGGTCGCCGTTTTCATGTCCAGCCGGTCACCGGCAGCGCCGGGATCGCTCAGAGCTGGGTGCTGGCCCAGGACACGCCAAGGGCCACGGCCAGGCTGAAATAGCCGAAGGCGTAGAAGAAGCGGTTCAGCCGCTGGGTGGTCTCGTCCTGCATCAGCGCCGGTTGCGCCATCCCCTCCATTTCGCTGTCGGCGGCCAGGCGCCCGGCGACGCGCTGCTCGCGCAGGCGGGTGGCGACCAGCAGCCAGGAACCGACCAGGGCGAAGAACAGCGCCAGGGCGTTGACCACCTGGTGGGGATGGGCGAGGTAGACAGACCAGAGGTCCTGCAGGGACATCTTCAACTCCGAGCAGGCGCGGCCTGCGAGGTGGAAATGCGGCCGCGCGGGGAGCGGGCCATCCGGATTCGGCGGCGAGTCTACCCGAGCGCCCCGCTCCCCTGCGGCGTTTCCGACGAATCGCGCAGGCAAGAAAAAGCCCGGCACGGGGGCCGGGCTCGTTCGCAGCGGTGCAGCCTTACTGCGCCAGCATCTGCCCGATGGTCGGGTCCTTGAAGGCGCGGGTCAGGGCGTCGCTGAGTACCCCGGATACCAGCTTGGTATTGGTTTCCTGGTTCGGCGCGGTGCCGAACTGCTGGGCCAGGGAGGCGCTGTAACGGCCGCTGTAGCGACGGCTGGCGTTCTGCACGTCGACACGGAAGGTGGCGCTGATGTCAGCCTTGGTCACGTAGACGCCTTCCTTGGGCGACTGGTACTTCAGGTCGGCCAGGGTCAGGGTCAGCTGCGGGGCGTTGAAGGCGTTGGGCGACGGCGTGAAGCCCAGCAGGCGCACGGCGGCTTCGGCTTCGGTCTGCAGGCGCGGCAGGATGTCCTGGCCCTGAACGGTGATGTTGCTGGTGTCCGCATAGAGGCCGCCACGGGTGCCGAGCACCGGCGAGGAGCGCCCATCGGCGACACGAACCACTACCGGCTGGCCCTGGCCGACGGGCGTGAGCGGGCCGGTGAGCTTGGGTTGCGGGCTGAGTTGTTGCGGGCTGAGGGCACAGCCGACCAGGGTAAGGCTGAGGCCGGCCAGCAGGCCGAGCAACGCGCGATTCAGCATGCTTGTTTCTCCAGGTTGGACGCGGAAGGCCGGGAGTATAACCAGCCGGCACGCCTACTGACAGAGCGCTATCAGTGGCCTGGAATGAGACCGTTGGGAGGCCCGGCGGGTTCCTGTAATGCCCCTGTCACGCAGGGATGGGATAAAGCGGCATACCCAAGGAGAAAGCCGTGATGATGTTCCTCTGGTCCCTGTTCGCCCCTCGCGCCAAGATCCGCTGCTTCGCCCTGCTCGACGACAAGGGCCTGTGCCGTGGCTTCCACCAGGCTGCCGAGGCGCCCGTGCGGGGCCGATGGGTGCAGGTCCGCGAACAGCGCCTGTCGTGGATCGGCCAGCAACTGCCCGCCTCCGCGCTCATCCAGCAGGTCGTCCAGCAGTCACGCGGCGCGCGAGCGTTGGCGGCCTGACCGATGGATGAATAAAAGTCACGTACAAACGCTCAATTCCTCCTATTTCTTCGCTACAATCGCCCCCGATTATAAGGTCGTCTCCTGATCGGGCCTCGCAACACCGGCCGAGCCTTCGCTTGGCACCCGCACAGCCCCACAGAGAGCCGTCCACTTTCGCTGCCATCACTGGCCTGCCGCACCTTCCGCCCGACGTGCAAATCCCTTTGCATGGACGCAGCGCCACCCGCGCTGATGGAAGCGGCCTGCCCCCGGTAGGCGATCTTTTGAGGTTCACGTCTCCAAAAGAGCGTGAGATGACGGTTTTTCACTACTTCACGAGAGAGTGGCGAGCAAATGGCGCAAGACGATTACCAAGCAGTGGACGTGTTGCTGGTCGGGGCCGGCATCATGAGCGCCACACTGGCGGTCCTGCTGAAGGAACTCGATCCAGGCATCAAGCTGGAAATCGCGGAACTCCGCGAATCCGGTGCCATCGAGAGCTCCAACCCCTGGAACAATGCGGGTACCGGCCATGCCGGCCTGTGCGAGCTGAACTACACCCCCAGGCCGCCGATGGTTCCATCGACATCAAGAAAGCGGTACTGATCAACACCCAGTTCGAAGTCTCCAAGCAGTTCTGGTCCTACCTGAGCGACAAGGAAGGCTTCGGTTCGCCCCGTGACTTCATCAACTCCGTGCCGCACCTGTCCTTCGTGCGCGGCAAGGACATCCCCTTCCTCAAGACGCGCTTCGAAGCCATCACCAAGCACCACGCGTTCGCCCACATGGAGTACTCGGAAGACCGAGCCACCCTGGCCGAATGGATGCCGCTGATGATGCCCGGCCGCCCTGCGGACGAAGCGGTCGCCGCCACCCGTGCGGCCAACGGCACCGACGTCAACTTCGGCGCCCTGACCAACCAGTTGCTGCAGTACCTCGCCACCCAGGCGGATACCCGCGTCAGCTACTTCCAGAAGGTCACCGACCTCAAGCGTACCGATGACGGCTGGAAGGTCAGCATCAAGAACACCCAGAGCGGTGCCAACCGCGAAGTCGCCGCGCGCTTCGTGTTCCTCGGTGCCGGTGGCGGCGCGCTGCCGTTGCTGCAGCTGTCGGGCATCCCGGAAGGCAAGGGCTTCGGCGGCTTCCCGGTCAGCGGCCAGTGGCTGCGCTGCGACAACCCCGACGTGGTCAAGCACCACCAGGCCAAGGTCTACAGCCAGGCCGAAGTGGGCGCCCCGCCGATGTCCGTGCCGCACCTGGACACCCGCGTGGTCGACGGCAAGAAGTCCCTGCTGTTCGGGCCTTATGCCGGCTTCACAACCAAGTTCCTCAAGCACGGCTCGTTCCTCGACCTGCCGCTGTCGGTACGCCCGAGCAACCTCGGCCCGATGCTGGCCGTGGCGCGCGACAACATGGACCTGACCCGCTACCTGATCAAGGAAGTGATGCAGTCCCAGGAACAGCGCCTGGATGCCCTGCGCAAGTTCTACCCGGAACTCGACCCGGCCGACTGGCGCCTGGAAGTGGCCGGCCAGCGCGTGCAGATCATCAAGAAGGACGCCAAGAAAGGCGGCATCCTGCAGTTCGGCACCGAACTGGTGGCCGCGGAGGACGGCAGTATCGCCGCCCTGCTCGGCGCATCCCCGGGTGCTTCGGTGACCGTTTCGATCATGCTCAACCTGATCGAACGCTGCTTCGCCGAGCAGGCCCGCTCGGCCGAGTGGTCCGCCAAGCTGAAGGAGATCTTCCCCGCTCGCGAGAAAGAGCTGGAGACCGACGCCGAGCTGTACCACCGCGTCAGCCAGCACTGCGATGCGCGCCTGGGCATCGCGACCGCCAAGCCGGCCGAAGCCAGCGCCGCCACTGCGGGCTGAGCTTCAGCGCCATGAAAGAACCGCCCCTCGGGGCGGTTTTTTCGTTCTGGGGCAGAGCCAGCCAGTAGGATGGGTAGAGCGGAGCGAAACCCATCATGCAGAGCAATGGTCTTCGCGCCGATCACCACGCCAGCGGCGTTTCCTCGCCCTTCCAGAACAGCCAGCGGCGACGCTCGCGGTGCTCACCGGTGCCGATCTGCCACTCCGGGCGGCCAGCCTCCAGGTCGATGATGGCGATGATGCCGGCGTAGCTGGAGGCCACCAGGGTTCGGCCATCGGCGGAGAGGTCGATGGCGCACAGGGTCGAACCGAGGAAGTGCTGCCAGACAGGCTCACCCGTCGCATCGACGCAACGCAGGTAGCCGTAGGCGTCGCCGAGGATGAAGCGATCGCCCAGGGAGGCACCGGCGTAGACGCGCGCGCCCTCCTCCACCAGGGTCACGCCCGCCACATCCTCGTAGTGGTCCGAATCCAGGCCCGCTGCCTGGGCGAGGTCCACGGCGACGGTGCCGCCGTTGTAGAAGTGGCAGGCGTTGAAGGCCACGCTGCGGCCATCGCCACTGAACAGGGCGTAATGCGGGTACTCGCCATGGGGCCCGATGGCCGCCACCGGTTGCAGGTCGGCGTCGAACAGGTGATGGCGACCGTCCTGGCCGCCCACGGCGATCCAGCGACCGTCCGCCGACACCGCCCCGTGCTCCATGCTCAGGCCGGTGGAGTACGGCGGCTCGTAGTCGGTGGCCTCGGCGTATTCCTTGAGGGATGCGTTGTCCGGGTACAGGCGGCGCGCGCCTTCCGGGGCCAGCACGAAGATGCCCGAGCCGCTCACCAGCAGCACCCGGCGCCCGTCCGGGAAGGGCTGCAGACGCGTGGGGCGCGGCGTCTCGGCGAAGGTTTCCAGCTCCACGCCCTCAGGTGCATCCTCGGTGCCCAGCGGCCAGGGGCAGTGCAGCACCACCGGGCCGTCCCAGCCGTCCCGCACCTCCACGCCCGTCTCCCGCGCCAGGGCGTAGAAACGTCGATTGGGGCAGGCGCCGAAGAACGCCAGGCCCGGTACATCCTCGACCCGATCACCGACGATGCGCACCACGTGCCCCGGCTCCCAGGTGGCGCCGATGCGCGCGACGATGGAGCCATCATCCAGCAGCGCGAGCATGGGAATGGCCTGGCCCTGTTCGTCGAGCACCTCGTGCAGCGGCGCATGGGCCGGTGGCCAGGCTTCCTGCAGCCCTTCCAGGTGGCCACTGCGGTTGGCCTCGCGCAGGGCTTCCAGCAGCGCGGGAACCAGCTTCTCGCGCCCGGCGGAACTGGGCTCCTTGCCGGCGTTGTCCCAGCCCTCGCGCAGGCCTTTCTCGACATAGGCGTTGATCGCGCGGGCATAGGCGACGGTCTTCTGCTGCCAGCGTTGCGATGCGTCTTCCTTGCTCATGTGCACCTCCTCGTTCGTGCGTTGGGTCACTGTTTTTGCCAGGCCCAGAAAAGCAGAAACCCGCTCGAAGGCGGGTTCCTGTGGATAACTCGGGTCAGCCCCGGGCGGCCTGAACGGCCTCGATATAGGGTTCGGCCAGGCGCTGATCCTTGATCAGGGCGACGAAGTCATTGCCCTGCTCGTCCTTGGCGCCGAGGTCGTAGCCGGCCTCGAGGAAGAACTGCAGGAAGCGTTCGAAGTCATCGATGCGCAGGCCGCGGTAGGCCTTGACCAGCTTGTGCAGGGACGGCGGCGTCGCATCGGCCGGCTCCACCGTGAGGAACAGCTTGATCGAGTCCTCGGTGATTTCTTCGCCGATCACCTGCTTCTTGTCTTTGCGCATCGCTCACTACTCTCTGGCCGGAACACACGGGGCCCGAAGTTTACCCCCGCAGGCCGATGCGGCTCAACGCAGGCGTACGGGCCCCAGGTGCAGGTCGGCCCAGACATGGCCGTTGGGGTAGGCGGCGAACTGGCAGAACACCGTGCCGCTGCGCAGCAGATCGAGCACCGCGCGGTACTGGGACTGCGGGTAGTGCAGCGTCAGTTTGCGGGCGGCTTCGTCGTAGGTCGCCTTCTTCAGGCTCTTGCCGTCGGCCTCGAAGTCGATCTGCACATCGACCGCTTCCGAGCCCTTGCCGGTCGTCTTGCCCACGGGAGTGGCGCGCAGCTGGATCAGCATCGGCGTGGTGATGGGGATCGGCTGCTGGTTGGATTGGCGCTGGTTGCCCAGGGTGACGCGGTAGCTGACCACCTTCACCACCAGTTGCTGCTCGGGCTGCTCCTGGCGCAGGCCCTGTTCGTCGGGGGGCAGGAAGTCGGTCTGCAGGAGTGTGGTCGCCCCCTTCGGGGCCCCGCTCGGGGCGGCGGCCAGGGGCAGGCTGGCGGCGAGCAGGAGGATGGCAGCGAAGCGGGTACGGCGAGACATCGGCAACTCCCGGCAGAAACGAGCGCAGCACTCTAGCATGGGCCCTTGGCCTGTAGTCATTGGACTCAGGTCAAGGTGGCAAGCGCCACGCAGCCCCTATAATCGGTGCCTTCCGCCGAGGAGTCGCCATGTCATTACCCATGCCGCCACTGTTCGCTGCCCTGCGCCAGAGCCTGCGCAGCGGCTATTCCTGGAAATCCCTGCGCAGCGACCTGGGCGCCGGCCTGACGGTGGGCATCGTCGCCATCCCGCTGGCCATGGCGCTGGCCATCGCCGTCGGGGTCGCGCCGCAGCATGGCCTCTATACAGTGCTGGTGGCCGCCCCGCTGATCGCCCTCAGCGGCGGCTCGCGCTTCAACGTCTCCGGCCCCACCGCCGCCTTCGTGGTCATCCTCCTGCCCATCACCCAGCAATTCGGCCTCGGTGGCCTGCTGCTGTGCACCATGATGGCCGGGATGATCCTCCTCGCCATGGGCCTGGCGCGCTTCGGCCGGCTGATCCAGTTCATCCCCTACCCGGTGACCCTGGGCTTCACCGCCGGCATCGGCATCGTCATCGCCACCCTGCAGATCAAGGACGTGTTCGGCCTGGAGCTGGCGCACCCGCCACAGAACTACGTCGAGCAGCTCGGCCTGCTGGCCCAGGCACTGCCAAGTGCACACCTGGGCGACGCGCTGGTGGCGCTGGCCTGCCTCGCGGTCCTGCTGTTGTGGCCGCGCCTGGTGCCCAAGGTGCCGGGACACCTGGTGGCCCTGGCGGTCGGCGCCCTGCTGGGCCTGGCCCTGGATTACCTGGGCCTGCCGGTGGCGACCCTCGGCGAGCGCTTCACCTATGAACTCGATGGCATGGTGCACCCCGGCATCCCGCCCTTCCTGCCGAGCTTCGCCTGGCCCTGGGAGTTGCCCGGTGCCAGTGGCGCACCGCTGGTGATGTCCTTCGAGCTGGTGCGTCAGTTGCTCGCCCCGGCCTTCGCCATCGCCATGCTGGGCGCCATCGAGTCGCTGCTCTGCGCCGTGGTTTCCGACGGCATGACCGGCACCCGCCACGACCCCAACGCCGAACTGCTCGGCCAGGGCCTGGGCAACCTGGTGGCGCCGCTGTTCGGTGGTATCACCGCCACCGCCGCCATCGCCCGCAGTGCCGCCAACGTCCGCGCCGGCGCCGTGTCGCCTATCGCGGCGGTGATCCACGCCGGGGTGGTGCTGCTGGCCATGCTGCTGCTGGCGCCGCTGTTCAGCTACCTGCCGATGGCCGCCCTGGCGGCGCTGCTGCTGATGGTGGCGTGGAACATGAGCGAGGCGCGCCACGTCGCCCACACCCTGCGCATCGCCCCGCGCAACGACGTGCTGGTGCTGCTCACCTGCCTGGTGCTGACGGTGCTGTTCGACATGGTGCTGGCGGTGGGCGTCGGCCTGCTGCTGGCGGCGGCCCTGTTCATCAAGCGCATGAGCGACCTCACCGACGCCCAGCCCCTGCCCGCGCACCTCGGCCAGGCGCTGGAGGGCCTGCCGGAACAGGTGATGCCCTACGTGATCCGTGGCCCGTTGTTCTTCGGCGCCGCGGAAAAGGCCCTGAGCGTGCTGCGCCGGCTGAACCCGCAGGTGAAGGTGGTGATCGTGGAAATCAGCGCGGTACCGCTGCTGGACATGACCGCACTGGCGGCCATCGAGAACCTGCTGAACGACTACCACAAGCAGGGGATCGGCCTGGTGCTGGTGGGCACCACGACGCGGGTGCGGCTGAAGCTGCGCCGTGCCGGCATCCGTCGCGAGGACGGCCGCCTGGCCTATGTGCGCGACCTGGAACAGGCGCGGGCCAAGGCCCTGCGCTGGCTGGAGCCTCAGCCGAACTGAGCGCGCATCCAGGCCAGGTAGTCGAGGGCGGCGGGCTCGCCTTCGCGGGGCGCCCAAGGGGCGAACTCCCCATCCACCAACGGGCGATAGGGGCCGGCCTTGCATTCGAAGAGCAGGCTGTCGGCCTCCAGCACCACCAGGGCATGGAACTGGCCGGGCGTGAGATCGACCCCGACGCACTCGCCCCCGGCACGCAGCTCGCGAGTCTCCTGCACGGCACCGTCCTCGCTGAACAGCAGCAGGCCCAAGGCGCCCTTGAGCACCAGCAGGGTCTCGGCCTTGTCGGCGGACAGGTGGCGATGGGGGGCGATGTAGGTGCCGGGTTGCAGCCCCACCGCCAGGCGGTGGCAGGGCTCTTCCATGCCGTGGAAGTTGTGGTGCAGCCGCTGGCGCGGGCTGGCCGCGGCCCCTGCGGCCAGGTCGGCGAACAGGGCCTGGTCGAGGAAGCGCACAGCCACGGGCTTAGAGCCCTTTAACGGCAAAGATGCCGGCGGCGTTGCGCCAGTAGCCCTTGTAGTCCATGCCGTAGCCGAAGATGTAGCGGTCCACGCAGGGCAGGCCCACGTAGTCGGCCTTGAGGTCCGGGCGCGCCTTGCGGTCGTGGGTCTTGTCGATCAGCACGGCGGTGTGCACGTGGGCGGCGCCGGCGTGTTTGCAGAAGTCGATGATCGCCGCGAGGGTGTGCCCTTCGTCGAGGATGTCGTCGATGATCAGCACGTCGCGGTCGATGAAGGAGATTTCCGGCTTGGCCTTCCAGAACAGCTCGCCGCCGCTGGTTTCATTGCGGTAGCGGGTGGCGTGCAGGTAGGACAGCTCCAGGGGGAAGTCGAGCTTCGGCAGCAGCTTGCCGGCGAAGATCAGGCCGCCGTTCATCACGCAGAAGACCACGGGGTTGCGCTCGGCCAGCTCGCCATTGATGGCGCCGGCGATCTGGTCGATGGCGGCTTCGACCTGGGCATCGGTGTACAGGCAGTCGGCTTCGGCCATTACCTGGCGGATGTGGGCGAGATCGGCGGGCATGGCTTTTCCTCTGTTTTTGAGCGGCGTTGGCCCTGGCTTCCGTGGGAAGTTGATCGGGGCGTCAAGATAAAAGTCGGCAAAGGTACTCATCCGTCTGTCCGGGAGCAAGCCCTGCCGGACGAGTGTCGAGGATAGTTTGTCGCAGCCCTGCAGGCCTCGTCATGCAACGCCCCAAAGGTCGCGCGACCGGCCAGTCAGTCACGACATGGCACAGGCAATGCTTTAATCTAACGCAATTTTTTTGCCAGCCCGCCGGAGTAACACCCCATGCCTATCCGAGAGATCCGCCACCCGCTGATCCGCCACAAAATCGGCCTGATGCGCCGCGCCGACATCAGCACGAAGAACTTCCGCGAACTGGCCCAGGAAGTGGGCGCCCTGCTCACCTATGAAGCGACCAACGACCTGCCCCTGGAAAACTACGAGATCCAGGGCTGGGCGGGCCCGGTGCAGGTGGAGAAGATCGCCGGCAAGAAGATCACCGTGGTGCCCATCCTGCGTGCCGGCATCGGCATGCTCGACGGCGTGCTCAGCCTGATCCCGGGCGCCAAGGTCAGCGCCGTGGGCGTGGCCCGCAACGAGGAAACCCTCGAAGCGCACACCTACCTGGAAAAACTGGCCCCCGAGATCGACGAGCGCCTGGCACTGATCATCGACCCGATGCTGGCCACCGGCGGTTCCCTGGTCGCCACCATCGAGCTGCTCAAGCGTGCCGGCTGCAAGGAGATCCGCGCCATGGTGCTGGTGGCCGCGCCGGAAGGCATCAAGGTGGTCAACGATGCCCACCCGGACGTGATGATCTTCACCGCCTCCATCGATGAAAAGCTCAACGAGCATGGCTACATCATTCCGGGCCTGGGCGATGCCGGCGACAAGATCTTCGGCACCAAGCAGAAGGACACCTGATCCATGAGCGATGAATTCAACGAACCGCTGTGGCGCCAGGTGCTGTCCGGCGCGCAGATGCTCTTCGTGGCCTTCGGCGCCCTGGTGCTGATGCCGCTGATCACCGGCCTGGACCCGAACGTGGCGCTGTTCACCGCCGGCATGGGCACCCTGCTGTTCCAGATCGTGACCGGTCGCCAGGTGCCGGTGTTCCTGGCATCGAGCTTCGCCTTCATCACCCCCATCATCCTCGCCAAGGGCCAGTTCGGCCTGGCCGCGACCATGGGCGGCGTGGTGGCGGCGGGCTTCGTCTACACCTTCCTCGGCCTGGCGGTGAAGATCAAAGGCACCGGCTTCATCGACCGTTTGCTGCCCCCGGTGGTGATCGGCCCGGTGATCATCTCCATCGGCCTGGCCATGGCCCCCATCGCCGCCAACATGGCCATGGGCAAGGCCGGTGACGGCACCGAGCTGATCCCCTACGCCACCGCCATGTGGATCTCCATGCCGGCGCTGCTGACCACCCTGGTGGTGGCGGTGTTCGGCAAGGGCATCTTCCGCCTGGTGCCGATCATCTCCGGCGTGCTGGTGGGCTTTGCCCTGTCGTTCTGGTTCGGCGTGGTCGACACCGCCAAGATCCTCGCAGCGCCCTGGCTGGAACTGCCGGCCTTCACCGCCCCCGAGTTCAACTGGCAGGCCATCCTGTTCATCGTCCCCGTGGCCCTGGCCCCGGCCATCGAGCACATCGGCGGCGTGATCGCGGTGGGCAGCGTCACCGGCAAGAACTACCTGAAGACCCCCGGCCTGCACCGCACCCTGCTGGGCGACGGCCTGGCCACCTCGGCCGCCGGCCTGTTCGGCGGCCCGCCGAACACCACCTATGCCGAAGTCACCGGCGCGGTGATGCTGACCAAGAACTACAACCCGAAGATCATGACCTGGGCAGCGCTGTTCGCCATCGGCCTGGCCTTCATCGGCAAGTTCGGCGCCATCCTGCAGAGCATCCCGGTGCCGGTCATGGGCGGCATCCTCTGCCTGCTGTTCGGCTCCATCGCCGCGGTGGGCATGAACACCATGATCCGCCACAAGGTGGACCTGGCCGAGGCGCGCAACCTGGTGATCGTTTCGGTGACCCTGGTGTTCGGCATCGGCGGCGTACTGATCGGTACCGGCACCGGCCCGGACGACTTCGGCCTCAAGGGCATCGCCCTCTGCGCCATCGTCGCCATCGCCCTCAACCTGGTCCTTCCCGGCCACGACGCCTGGAAGCACAAGGCGGCGGACGACGCGCCGGACATCTGAGCCCCGCGCCACAAAAAAAGCCCCGCAATCGCGGGGCTTTTTCATTGGGGCCGCCAGTCAGGCATCCGCCAGCTTGGCCGCCGGCAGCGGGCTCGGCGCCACCCACTGCTTCAGGCGCTCGATGCTTTCGCGGTAGGGCTTGAGCCCCATCCACAGCAGCACCACCGAGCTGAACACCGCCAGCGAGGTGACGATCAGCAGCGAGTAGCGCAACGCCTTGTCGTCGGCGAACACGTAGTCGGTCACCAGGGCCACGGCGGTGGGGCCGAGGCCCAGGCCGATCAGGGTGATGACAAACAGGTAGATGGCCGAAGCCTGGCCACGCATGGAGTTGGGCATGATCTCCTGGATCGCCGCCGGCGCCACGCCGAAGGGCATGCTGAGGAAGAACACGGTCGGCGCCATCAGCACGGTCACCCAGTTGGCGTTGTCCAGCAGCGGGAACACCACCACCAGCGGCAGCGCCCCGATGGCGGCGATGAGGCCGACGCGCATGTTGGCGTCGCTGCGCCCGCGCTTGGCCATGCGGTCCGCCAGGCGGCCGCCGAAGACGATGCCGAGGCAACCGAACACCGCGACGATGCTGCCGTAGACCACGCCCACATGGCCGGCGTCCCAGCCGTAGGTGCGGATGAAGAAGGTGGGGATCCACGCCGCGCTACCGTAGCCGGCGAAGGCCAGCCCGGCGAAGCCGAAGTTGTGGCAGAGCACAGTGCGGCGGTTGGCGCGGATGTAGCGCCCCACTTCAGAGAAAGGCACCGCGACACCGGCGCCCACGCCGCGCCGGGCCGGTTCGCGCACCGCCAGCATCAGCAAGGTGAAGAGCACGCCGGCACCGCCGAGGATGAGGAAGATCAACTGCCAGGGGCGCACGTCACCCAGCAGCGGCAGGTGCACGTCGCCCTGAGCGGAGGCGAACTTGATCACCAGCCCGCCGAGCAGGAAGGCCAGCCCCGAGCCGAGGTACACGCCCATGGAATACACGCTGATGGCGGTGGCGCGGCGCTCCTGGGGGAAGCTGTCGGCGATCAGCGAATAGGCCGCCGGCGACAATGCCGCCTCGCCCACGCCCACGCCGATGCGGCAGACGAGGAACTGCCAGTACAGCTTGGCCATGCCGCAGGCGGCGGTGGCAGCGCTCCAGAACAGTACGCCGATGGCGATCAGCCCGCGGCGGCTACGGGTATCGGCCAGGCGCCCTAGGGGGATGCCGCAGACGGTGTAGAACAGCGCGAAGGACAGGCCCATCAGCAGGCTCATCTGCGTGTCGCTGATGACCAGATCACGGCGGATGGGCTCAACCAGCAGGTTGAGAATCTGCCGATCGATGAAGGAAAGCACGTAGGCCACCATCAGAATGGCGACGGTGGTCCAGGCTCGCAGGCCCGAGGGATAGCCATTGTTGTTGTTCTGCATGGGCTCTCCTCGGCGCCGCCGGTGCGGCGCACGACGGTGGAAGAAGCGCCCAGCTTAGGTGCAGGCGGGATGAAGCAGCGGCTTTATAGGCCAGGCGAATGCCCGGGCTGTCCCCGGGCTGATGCTCAGAGCAGGCGCTGGGCCTTGCCGGAAAGGCTGGCCAGTGCCTGGGCCCATTGCGGGTGATCGTTCATGCAGGGCACCAGTACCAGGTCCTCGCCGCCAGCGGCGATGAACTGCTCGCGCCCGCGGTCGCCGATCTCCTCCAGGGTCTCGATGCAGTCGGCGACGAAGGCCGGGCACATCACCAGCAGTTTCTTCACCCCCTGTGCCGCCAGTTCGTCGAGGCGGCTCTCGGTGTAGGGCTCGATCCACTTGGCGCGCCCCAGGCGCGACTGGAAGGACACCGACCACTGCCCCGGCTGCAGCCCCATGCGCGCGGCGAAGCCTTCGCTGGTGCGGTAGCACTGGGCACGGTAGCAGCGGGCGAGCACCTGGCCCTCGGCACGCTGGCAGCAGTCCGCGCCCTTCAGGCAGTGGCTGCCACTGGTGTCGGCCTTGTGCAGGTGACGCTCGGGCAGCCCGTGGTAGCTCATCAGCAGGTGATCGAAGCCCTGCTCCAGGTGCGGGCGGGCGCTGGCCACCAGGGCATCGAGGTACTCGGGCTGGTCGTAGAAGGGGTCGAGCACCTGCACCTGGAGCTTGAAGCCATGGGCGGCGATGACCCGGCGCGTCTCCTGTTCGACGGTGGTGGTGGTGCTGTCGGCGAACTGCGGGTAGAGCGGTGCCAGCGTCACGCGCTTGACGCCCTGGCGCACCAGCTCCTGCAGGGTGTTCTCGATGGAAGGCTCGCCGTAGCGCATCGCCAGGGCCACCGGCCCATGGGGCCAGAACGGCTGGGTGGCGGCCTGCAGGCGGCGGCTGAGAGCGACCAGCGGCGAGCCTTCGGGCCACCAGATGGAGGCGTAGGCATGGGCCGACTGCGCGGGACGCTTGATCAGGATCAGCGAGACCAGCAGGCGACGCAGCGGCCAGGGCAGGTCGATGACGTAGGGGTCCATGAGGAACTGGTTGAGGTAGCGACGCACGTCCTCCACCGAGGTGGAAGCGGGTGAGCCCAGGTTGGCCAGCAGCAGCGCGTGATCAGTCATGCAACGTCCTTAGGCCTCAGCACATCGGCGAGCGCCGTATCCAGATCGGTGAAACGAAAGATGAAACCGGCGTCCAGCAGCCGCGCCGGCACGGCGCGCTGGCCGCCCAGCAGGAGGATCGACATCTCCCCCAGCAGCAGGCGCAACGCGAAGGTCGGCGCCGGCAGAACGGTCGGCCGCCCCAGCGCGCGGCCCAGGCTCCGGGTGAAATCACAATTGCGCGCGGGGTGCGGAGCGCACGCATTATAGGGACCGCTGGCCCCCTCCTGATGCAAAAGAAAATCCATCGCGGCGATTTGATCCTGCAGGTGAATCCACGGCATCCACTGGCGGCCGCTGCCCAGGCGCCCGCCCAGGCCGAGGCGGAACGCCCGGAGCATGTCGCGGAGGAAACCATCATGGGCCGCAAGCACCAGGCCAGTGCGCAACAGCACCACGCGGATGCCCAGTGCCTCGGCGCGTTGCGCGGTCTCTTCCCAGGCGATGCACAGGGCGCTGGCAAAATCGCCGTTGCCGGGTGGCGCGTCCTCGCGCAGCTCGCGCTCGCCGGCGTCGCCATACCAGCCCACCGCCGAGCCGGACAGCAGCAGCGCCGGGCGTTGCTCGCGGGTCTCCAGCCAGGCCAGCAGGCGCTCGGTGAAGGCCACCCGGCTGTCGAGAATCTTCGCCTTGCGGTTGCGCGTCCACAGCCCGCCGGCCACCGGTTCGCCCGCCATGTTGACCAGCGCATCCAGGGGCCCGTCACCGTATTCGTCGAGGCTGCCGATGGCCCGCACCACGGGCCCGCAAAGCCCCGCCACGCGCTGCGGCGTGCGGCTGAGCACGGTGACCTGGTGGCCCTGCCCGCTCCACAGCCGGCAGAGCTCACGGCCGATCAGGCCAGTACCGCCGGTCAGCAATATGTGCATGGCATCCTCCTCGCATGGTGCTAAGTGGAGATATCGCCCTAGTCTGAATCAAGACAGGGCACGGGTTGAGTCCGCCATGGTCACACCTTTATGAGCGGCACTCGAATTGGAACCGATAGCCCTGTACAACGCAACAAAAGTGTATAGGTTTATCGAACACCTGATCAGCAGTCGCTACAGCACAAGGTAAAGAGGTAACCATGAGCACTCCCATCGCCATCATCGGAACCGGCCTCGCGGGCCTTTCCGCCGCCCAGGCGCTGCATGCCGCCGGGCACGCCGTGCAGCTCTTCGACAAGAGCCGCGGCAGTGGCGGTCGTATGGCCAGCAAGCGCAGCGACGCCGGTTCGCTCGACCTCGGCGCGCAGTATTTCACCGCCCGTGACCGCCGCTTCACCGAAGTCGTCCAGCAATGGCGCGACCGCGGCTGGGTCGCCGAGTGGACGCCCACCCTCTACAACTTCCGCAACGGCACCCTCTCGCCCTCCCCGGACGAACAGGTGCGCTGGGTCGGTACCCCACGCATGAGCGCCATCACCCGGGCCCTGATGGGCGCGCTGCCGGTGAACTTCAGCTGCCGCATCACCGAGGTGTTCCGCGGCGAGCAGCACTGGAGCCTGCAGGACGCCGAGGGCCAGAGCCACGGCCCCTTCAGCCACGTCATCATCGCCACCCCCGCGCCCCAGGCCACCACCCTGCTGGCCGCCGCCCCCAAGCTCGCCGGGGTCGCCGCCAGCGTCGCCATGGAGCCCACCTGGGCCGTGGCCCTGGCCTTCGAGAAGCCGCTGGAGACACCCGTCGAAGGCTGCTTCGTGCAAGGCAGCGGGCTCGACTGGGTGGCGCGCAACCGCACCAAGCCCGGTCGCGACAACAGCCAGGACACCTGGGTGCTGCACGCCACCAGCGCCTGGAGCCGCCAGCACCTGGACCTGCCCAAGGAAGCGGTGATCGAGCAGCTCTACGGCGCCTTCGCCGAGCTGATCGGCTGTGCCGTATCGCCGCCAGCCTTCACCCTGGCCCACCGCTGGCTCTACGCGCGCCCGGCCCAGGCCCACGAATGGGGCGCCCTGGCCGACGCCGACCTGGGGCTCTACGCCTGCGGCGACTGGTGCAGCTCCGGCCGCGTGGAAGGCGCCTGGCTGAGCGGGCAGGACGCCGCCCGCCGCCTGCTCGAACACCTCTAACGGTCGCACACCGTCCCATCGGCGACCCCGGACAGGTCGCCGAAAAAGTTGTACAAGACTATTGATTTGTACAATGACACGCCTATCATGAACACAGGTTGTACAAATAACATAACCTGTACAAGTTCATCCGAGGCACCGCATGTCCAGCGCCCCCACTGCCCAGCCCCCCAAGATCGGCATCAGCGCCTGCCTGATGGGCGAGGAAGTCCGCTTCAATGGCGGGCACAAGGAATCCCGACTGTGCAGCCAATTTCTCGCCCGCCACCTGGAATTCGTCCGCGTCTGCCCGGAGGTCGGCATCGGCCTCGGCACGCCGCGCCCGACCCTGCGCCTGGTGGGCGACCCCGCCGCCCCGCGCGCCGTGGGCAGCCGCGACGAGCGTGACGTCAGCGATGCCCTGCGCGACTACGGCCGGCAGACCGCCGAGCGCCTGGACGACCTGGACGGCTTCATCTTCATGCAGAAGTCACCTTCCTGCGGCCTATACCGCGTCAAGGTCTACCAGGACAACGGCTACCCCGCCGAAGGCGGCGGGCGCGGCCTGTTCGCCGAGACCTTCTGCGCCGCCCGCCCCGACCTGCCGGTGGAGGAAGAAGGCCGCCTGTGCGACCCGGTGCTGCGGGAGAATTTCCTCACCCGCGTCTACGCCCACGCCGATTGGCGCGCCCTGCTGGCCGAGGGGCTGACCCGGCGCGGCATCCTCGAATTCCACGCCCGCTACAAGTACCAGCTGATGGCCAGCGACCCCGCGCGCTACCGCGCCCTCGGGCGGATGCTCGGCGGCATCGGCGAGCACCACCCCGAGGAACTGGCACCGCGTTACTTCAGCGAGCTGATGAAGGGCCTCAGCCGCTGCGCCACCCGGGGTACCCACAGCAACGTGCTGCAGCACATCAGCGGTTACCTGAAGGGCTCCCTGGGGCGTGACGAGAAGGCCGAGATGCAGCGCCTGATCGAGCAGTACCGCACCGGCATCGTGCCGCTGGTGGTGCCGCTCACCCTGCTCAAGCACCACTTCGCCCGCCACCCGCATCCCTACATCGCGCAGCAGGCCTACCTGCAGCCGCATCCCGAAGACCTCAGCCTGCGCAACGCCATCTAGCCATGGACGATTACGACGACACGCCGCTCGACGGCGACTTCCAGGCCGCACTCGCCCGGGGCCTGCTGCCCATCCGCGAGGTGGCGCGGCTCACCGGCGTCAACCCGGTGACCCTGCGCGCCTGGGAACGCCGCTACGGCCTGGTGCTGCCCCAGCGCACCGCCAAGGGCCACCGCCTGTATGCGCCGGAGCATGTGGCGCGCATCCACGCCGTGCTCACCTGGCTCGACCGTGGCGTACCGGTGGGCCAGGTGAAGGGGTTGCTGCGGGGCGGTCAGCACGCCGGACTCTCGTCTTCCTCGCTGTGGGACGAGCAGCGTCATCAGTTGCTGGAGGCCATCGGCGCCCTGGCAGAGCGCCGCCTCGACGAGCGCTTCAACGCCGCGTTGTCGATCTACCCCCCGCTGACGCTGTGCCAGCAACTGCTGCTGCCCCTGCTCGAAGCACTGGAAACCCGCTGGGGCGATGCCTATGGCGCGCGCCTGGAGCGGGTGTTCTTCAACGCCTGGCTGCGCAGCAAGCTGGGCGCGCGCATCTACCACAACAACCGCCAGCATGGCGGCGCCCCGCTGTTGCTGCTCAACCCCTGTGAACACCCCATGGCGCCGGGCCTGTGGATAAGCGCCTGGCTGGCCAGCAATGCCGGCTGCGCGGTGGAGGTGCTGGAGTGGCCGATACCCGCCGCCGAGCTGCCCCTGGCCATCGCCCGTATCGAGCCCCGCGCCCTGCTGCTGTATGCCGAACAAGCCCTGGCCGGCCCCAGCCTGGCGCGCCTGCTGGCCGACCACGGCTGCCCGCTGGTGCTGGCCGGGCCCGCCGTGCGCATCCACCAGCGCGAGCTGCAAGAGCTGGCCGCACAAGGCATCCGCCCCCCTCTCGCCGACGACCCGGTCGCGGCCCTGCAAACCCTGACCAGCCTTGGTGTGCTGGCCAGGCCCGAGGATCTTCCATGCGCCAACTGATGTGGTTCCGCTGCGACCTGCGCGTCCAGGACAACACGGCCCTGTCCGCCGCGATGGCCGCCGGGCCGACCCTGGCCCTCTACCTGCTCAGCCCCAGCCAGTGGCAGGAACACGACGACGCCCCCGCCAAGGTGGACTTCTGGCTGCGCAACCTGGCCTCGCTGCAGGCCGAGTTGGCGCGCCTCAACGTGCCGCTGCTGATCCGCCGCGCCGACCTCTGGGACGAAGCCCCCGAAGCCGTCGCCCGCCTGTGCCACGAGCACCAGGTCAGCGCCGTGCACGTCAACGAGGAGTACGGCATCAACGAGAGCCAGCGCGATGCCGCCGTCAAGGCACGCCTGCAGGCCGACGGCCTGCGCCTGCGCAGCCATCTCGACCAACTGCTGTTCAAGCCGGGCAGCGTGCTGACCAAGAGCGACAGCTACTTCCAGGTCTTCAGCCAGTTCCGCAAGGCCTGCTACGCGCGGCTGCACAGCGCCCTGCCCCACAGTGCGCCGCTGCCGAAAAAGCAGGAGCCGCTGGATATCGAAAGCAGCGCCGTACCCGCCACGGTGAAGGGTTTCCACACCCCACCCGCCAGCCTGCAAGCGCTCTGGCCCGCCGGCGAAGAGGAAGCGGGCCGCCGCCTGGAGGCGTTCGCCGACCAGCAGATCGAGCACTACCAGGACGAACGCGACTTCCCCGCACACCCCGGCACCAGCCAGCTGTCGCCCTACCTCGCCGCCGGCGTGCTGTCGCCACGGCAATGCCTGCATGCCGCGCTGCGCAGCAACCAGGGCGAGTTCGAGTCGGGCAACGCCGGCGCCGTCACCTGGATCAACGAACTGCTCTGGCGCGAGTTCTACAAGCACATCCTCGTGGGCTACCCACGCGTCAGCCGCCACCGCGCCTTCCGCGCCGACACCGAAGCGCTGCGCTGGCGCGATGCCCCGAAGACCTGGAAGCCTGGCAACAGGGGCGTACCGGCATCCCCATCGTCGACGCGGCGATGCGCCAATTGCTGGCCACCGGCTGGATGCACAACCGCCTGCGCATGGTGGTGGCCATGTTCCTCACCAAGAACCTGCTGATCGACTGGCGCGAGGGCGAGCGCTGGTTCATGCGCCACCTGATCGACGGTGACCTGGCGGCCAACAACGGCGGCTGGCAGTGGAGCGCCTCCACCGGCACCGATGCCGCGCCCTACTTCCGCATCTTCAATCCGGTCAGCCAGTCCCAGCGCTTCGACCCGCAAGGGGTGTTCATCCGCCAGTGGCTGCCGGAGCTGGCAAGCCTGGACAAGAAGGACATCCACGACCCGGCCGCCCGTGGCGGGCTGTTCCTGCCGGAAGGTTATCCACAGCCGATGGTGGACCTCTCCTCCAGCCGCGACCGGGCCATCGCCGCCTTCCGCAGCCTGCCCAAGGCGGTCACGGCATGAGCGCCTTCCTGCAACGTTTCGCCGAGGACTTCGCGCGCCTGGGCCGCGACAACCTCGACCTGCTCGCCACGCTGTACAGCGAGGACGCCCAGTTCACCGACCCGCTGCACCATGTCGAAGGGTTGCCCGCCATCCGCCGCTACTTCGCCGGGCTCTACGAGAACGTCAACGACCTGAACTTCGAGTTCCACGGCTATGACCAGGCGGGTGAAGGCCAAGGCTACCTGCGCTGGACCATGACCTATCGCCACCCACGCCTGGCAGGCGGCCGCCCGATTGCGGTGGAAGGCTGCTCGCACCTGCGCTGGAACGAACGGGTGTACTACCACCGCGACTACTTCGATGCCGGCGCGCTGCTCTATGAACACGTGCCGCTGCTGGGCGGGGTGGTCCGCTTGCTAAAGGGGCGACTGGCATGAACGACTCCCGACGCATCTGGCTCACCGGCGCCAGCAGCGGCATCGGCGCCGAACTGGCCGAACTGCTGCTCCGGGACGGGCACCGTCTCGCCCTCAGCGCCCGCCGCAGCGGCCCGCTGGAAACCCTGCAGCAGCGCTTCCCCGAGCAGGTACTGCTGGTGCCGGGCGACCTGACCGACGCCGCCCAGGTCACCGCCATGGGCGAACGCATCGCTCGGCACTGGGGCGCGCTGGACTGCGCGATCCTTAACGCCGGCACCTGCGAATACCTGGAAGCCGGGCGGTTCGACGCCGACCTGGTCGAGCGCGTGGTAGCCGCCAACCTGCTCGCCCCGGCGCGCTGCATCGAAGCCGCCCTGCCCCTGCTGCGCAAGGGCGAACGGCCGCACCTGGTCGGCGTGGTCAGCGCCGTCACCCACTTCGCCCTGCCTCGCGCCGAAGCCTATGGCGCCTCCAAGGCCGGCTTGCGCTACCTGCTGGAATCCCTGCGCGTGGACCTGGCCCACGAAGGCCTCGACGTCACGCTGGTGAGCCCCGGCTTCGTCGACACGCCGCTGACCCAGCGCAACGACTTCCCCATGCCCATGCGCTGGTCGACGCAACGTGCCGCGCACCACATCGTCCGGCGGCTGCAGCGGCGGCCGCTGGAAATCGCCTTCCCGGGCCCCTTCATCCTCGCCCTGCGCCTGCTCGCCCGGCTGCCGGCGCGGATGCGCCTGGCCCTGGGCCGACGCCTGGCCCGTAACGGAGCTCCCCAATGAAAGTCGCCATCATCGGCAGCGGCATTTCCGGTCTCACCTGCGCCTGGTTGCTGGCCCGCCAGCACGATATCCAGCTGTTCGAAGCCAGCGACTGGATCGGCGGCCACACCCACACGGTGGACGTGCACCTGCAGGGGCGTGACTACGCCGTGGACACCGGCTTCATCGTCTTCAACGACTGGACCTACCCCAACTTCATCCGCCTGATGGAGCGCCTGGGCGTGGCCAGCCAACCCACCGAGATGAGCTTCTCGGTGCACGACCCGGCCAGCGGCCTGGAGTACAACGGCAACAACCTCAACAGCCTCTTCGCCCAGCGGCGCAACCTGCTCTCGCCGGGTTTCTGGGGCATGCTGCGAGAAATCCTGCGCTTCAACCACGACGCCCAGGCGGACCTCGACGCGGGCCGCATCAACCCCGCCATCACCCTCGGCGACTACCTGCGCATGGGCGGTTATGGCGAGCGCTTCCGCGATCACTACCTGGTACCGATGGGGGCGGCGATCTGGTCCATGCCGCTGGACGACATGCTGGCCTTCCCGCTGCAGTTCTTCGTGCGCTTCTTCAAGAACCACGGCCTGCTCTCGGTCAACGACCGCCCGCAATGGCGGGTGATCAGCGGGGGCTCGCGCAGCTACGTGGCGCCACTGACGGCCAGCTTCGCCGACCACATCCGCCTGTCCTGCCCGGTGACCTGGGTCGAGCGCGATGCCGAGGGCGTGACCCTGCACAGCGCCGCCGGCAGCGAGCGCTTCGACAAGGTGGTATTCGCCTGCCACAGCGACCAGGCACTGGCCCTGCTGGCCCAGCCGAGCGCGACCGAGGCCGAGGTACTGGGCGCCCTGCCCTATGCCGACAACGAGGTGGTGCTGCACACCGACACGCGCCTGCTGCCGCGCCGGCCACTGGCCTGGGCCAGCTGGAACTACCGCCTGGGCGGCCCCCGCCAGCGTCCGGCGGCCGTGACCTACAACATGAACATCCTCCAGGGCATCCAGGCGCCGGAAACCTTCTGCGTCAGCCTCAACCAGGGCGAAGCCATCGACCCCGCGCGCGTCCTCGCCCGCTTCAGCTACGCCCATCCGCAGTTCAGCCTCGAGGGCGTCCGCGCCCAGGCGCGCTGGGAGGAGATCAACGCCAAGCAGCACAGCTACTTCTGCGGTGCCTACTGGGGCAACGGCTTCCACGAGGATGGCGTGGTCAGCGCCCTGCGCGTGGCCCGTGAGTTCGGGGAATCCCTGTGAACAGCGCCCTCTACAGCGGCTGGGTCAGGCACCGGCGGCACCAGCCCCGGGCCCACGCCTTCCGCTACCGCATCGGCCTGCTTTACCTGGACCTGGACGAGCAGGAACAGGTGCTCGGCCTCTCTCCGCTCGCCGGACCGGGACGCTTCGCGCCCTTCGCCTTTCGCGAGCGCGACTTCCTGCCGCAGTTCACCGGCACCGGCATGCGCCTCGCCGAAGCCGTGCGCCAGCGCGTCGGCGAGGCCCTGGGGCGGCGCCCCGAAGGCGCCATCCGCCTGCTGGCCCAGGCCCGCAGTTGGGGGCTGGCCTTCAACCCGGCGAGCTTCTTCTACTGCCATGACGCCGACGGAACGCTGATGGCGATCCTCTGCGAGGTGACCAACACGCCCTGGCGCGAGCGCTACCACTACGTGGTGCCGGCGCAGGGCGAGGGCCACCAGCGAGTGCGGGTGGACAAGGCCTTCCACGTCTCGCCCTTCCTGCCCCGCGAGCTGGAGTACCGCATGGCCTTCAGCCCGGTGGGCCCACGCCTGGCGGTGCACATGGAGGACTGGCAGGGCGACACCCGGCTGTTCGACGCGACCCTCGACCTGGAGCGCCACGAACTCGACCGCGCCAGCCTGCACCGCTACCTCGCGCGCTTTCCCTGGATGACGGCCAAGACCGTCCTGGGCATCTACTGGCAGGCCCTGCGCCTGCTGCTCAAACGCCTGCCTCTGTTCTCCCACCAGGCGGCGGACGGCGCCTACCGCGTCGCCACCACGCATTCGAAGGAGCATCACCATGAAGAGCACTAGTCTCGGCATCAAGCCGGGCCTGTTCGGCACCACCGGCCTGGCCGGCGGCCTGTTGCGCCGGCTGGTGCTGGCCCAGCTGGAAGGGCTGCGCCACGGCCAGTTGACCGTGCTGGAGGACGGCGAGGAACGGGTCTTCGGCGACGCTCAGGCTGAACTCAGGGCACGTATCGAGGTGCAGGATGCGGCGGTCTGGCCGCTGGTGGCGGCCAACGGCTCCATCGGCTCGGGGGAGGCCTATATCCACGGTTACTGGACCACGCCGGACCTCACGGCGGTGATCCGCGTGTTCGTCGCCAACCTGGATGTGCTCGACGGCATGGAACGCGGCCTGGCTTTGCTGGGGAGGCCCCTGGTGCAGGGCCTGCACTGGCTCAACCGCAACACCCGGGCCGGCTCGCGGCGCAACATCGCCGCCCATTACGACCTGGGCAACGACCTGTTCGAGCAGATGCTCGACCCCACCATGATGTACTCCGCCGCGCAGTTCGCCAGCCCCGAGCAGAGCCTGGAGCAGGCCCAGTTGAACAAGCTGGAACGCATCTGCCGCAAGCTCGACCTCAAGCCCGACGACCACCTGCTGGAGATCGGCACCGGCTGGGGCAGCATGGCGCTCTACGCCGCCACCCACCACGGCTGCCGGGTGACGACCACTACCCTGTCCCGCGAGCAGTACGAGTACACCCGCCAGCGCATCGAGGAGCAGGGCCTGCAATCACGCGTCACCCTGCTGCTGCAGGACTACCGCGACCTCGACGGGCGCTTCGACAAGCTGGTCTCCATCGAGATGGTCGAGGCGGTGGGCCACCGCTTCCTGCCCGCCTATTTCAAGCAGTGCGCACGCCTGCTCAAGGACGACGGGCTGATGCTGCTGCAGGCCATCACCATGCGCGACCAGCGTTACGAGCAGGCCAAACGCAGCGTCGACTTCATCCAGCGCTACATCTTCCCCGGGGGCGCCCTGCCCTCGGTGCAGAAGATGCTGGAGGTGATCACCCGCCACAGCGACATGAACCTGCTGCACATGGAGGACTTCGGTCCCCACTACGCACGCACCCTGCGCCACTGGCACGACAACCTGCGCGCAGCGCGCGGGCGCCTGGAGCAACTGGGCTACGACGAAACCTTCTACCGGCTCTGGGAGTTCTACCTGTGCTACTGCGAGGGTGGCTTCCTGGAGCGCGCCATCGGCACCGCACAGTTGGTGCTGGCCAAGCCCGGCGCGCGCCCGCCGTCACTGCTCGGCCGCCTGGATGCCTAGGCAGCTGGCCAATGCGGTGCTGTTCCAGCTGGGCTGGTTCGCCTGCCTGTTCGCCGCCAACCAGCCGCTCCTGCTGCTGGTGGCGCCGGCGATCCTGGCGCTGCACGTCCTCTGCATCGGCTCCTGGTCGGAGGATGGCCGCCTGGTGATCGCGGTGACGCTGCTGGGCAGCCTGCTGGACTGCCTGTTGCTCAACCTCGGCCTGTTCGACTTCGGCTACGGCGGGCACCTGATCCCGCCCTGGCTGGTATTGCTCTGGGCACTGCTGGGCACCACGCTCAACCATTGCCTGGCCTGGACTGCCCGGCCCTGGTGGCTGGCCAGCCTGCTGGGCGCCATCGCCGCACCGCTGTCGTACCTGGCCGGCGCGCGCGTGGCCGGGGTCGGCCTGCCCTTCGGCACGCTGCCGAGCCTGCTGGTACTGGCGCTCATCTGGGCCGCCGTGTTGCCGTTGCTGCATCGCCTGGCGAGGCAGTTGAAGCGGCCAAGGCCGAGCACCTGATCGCCCCGGCAACCGGAGCGCATGCCTTTGCCGTAAACTCCGCGCCCATGAGCCCTTCGCTGATTCCCGTCCAACAACTGCCTGCCGCCCCCGAGATCACCTGCGCCACCTGCGCCGCCTGCTGCTGCCAGCTGGAAGTGATGCTGATCACCGACACCGGCGTGCCCGAACGCTTCATCGAAACCGATGACTGGGGCGGCGACGTCATGGCGCGCCTGGACGACGGCTGGTGCGCCGCGCTGGACCGCGACACCATGCTCTGCACCATCTACGAAAACCGCCCGCTGATCTGCCGCGAGTTCGAGATGGGCGAAGCCGATTGCCTGGATGAACGCCGGGGCATCGACAGCGCCTATGGGCGGGGCGCGGCCTGAGCGCCCTGACGGCCCCGGGCTGAAGCCCGGGCTACGAAGCCTGCGTGTGGGAAGTCCCTGGAGAAGGGGCGGCCTGCATGGGGAATGAATTTCCCCCTACCAATAGTTCTCGTGCCGGCATCGTTGGGCGAATGAATTGGTTCTGTCTGCGTTAGCTGTTGTGGTTTTAATGCAAGCGCTCAAGCACGGCTATTTCCGGGCACCTAAGGGTTTGTGCCACCTCCACCGCATGGGTTTCGCTGCGCTCTACCCATCCTACGAAAGCCGCCGTCACGTGCGCGCTGGGTTGGTGCGCACATCAAGGTAAGGATTCGAGCGAAGAAAGTTGGAGCAGCCGCCAACGCCCCTCCAGGAGGCCGAACGCAGTCGTTGCGTCGGGGGACGAGCGGCATGGATGCCGCGAGAGGCGCGCCAGGCCATGGATGGCCCATCGCGCCGGCCCCCGATAGCGACGATGGAGTGAGGGAACCCCGGCGAAGCCGGGGCCGGATGATGGGGCAAGCCTCTTTGGTTTCTTTCTTGGCGACTGAAGAAAGAGACTCGCCCGGGTGGGCGAAACCAGAAGCACCAACAAAACTCGGCAATCAGCTGGGCTCAATTCTTCTAGCAACACTTAACGCAGACAGAGCCAATGAATTCGCCCCTACGAAAAGGCGCTGGGCGGGATATCCAAAGGCCATAAAAAAACCGGGCGCTGGGCCCGGTTCTTCGTGTCACTCGCGCTTAGAAGGAAACGCGGTAGTGCAGGCTGTACGCCTCGACGCCATCGTTCGGCTGCTTGATGCCGGCGTTGGAGTAGTGAATGGCGCGAACGCCGACTTCCTGGTTGCTGAAGCGCAGGCCGGCGCCGATGCGGTCTTCGAACTGGAAGGAGGAGCCCAGCTCGTTGTCTTCCAGTTCGGTATTGGCGAACAGGGCGACACCGATGCCAGCTTCGACATAAGGCTTCACGGTTTCGCCGGCGAACTCGTAGACGAACACCGGGGCGAAGGAAATGCTGTGGTTGCTGGAGGTCTTGTCGCCGTCCCAGTAGGTGTAGCCGGCATCCCAGTAGCCGGTCAGGCGGCCGACGTCGGTCTGGAACCAGCTGCTGGAGAAATCGAACTGGGTAGCGAGGCGATAGACCATGGTCGATTCGCCGGTCTGACCAACATCGAGAGAAACATCAGCTGCCTGCGCTGCAACAGCTTGCCCTACGCAAATGGCTGCAACGGCAGCCAAAGAGAACAGTTTCTTCATGGAAACTTCCTTATTCAGACTTAATCGACAGGTTCAAAACGTACGATTTGTAGCGATTATAGATACGTTTGGACTAAGAGAAAGACGGCCCCTGGCAAGTTCAAGGTATTTTTAAAAGCCGAGATCCGCTACGCAAACGGCCTCATTTCCCCATAGCGCAGGCAGCACATTCTGCATCGCTGCAGGCTCGCCACTGCTCCAGAAACGACAGGCTTGAGCCGGCCCACGCGCCAGCAGGTCACGGGCTTCGAGCAGGCGTTGCAGCTGCCGCGCCACCGCGGCGCCGGTGTCCACCAGGCGTACCGACTCAGGGACCATGCCAGCCAGCAACGGACGCAGGAAGGGGTAATGGGTGCAGCCGAGGATCAGCGTGTCGCAGCCCTCGGCCAACAGCGGTTGCACGTAGCCCCAGAGCAGCGCACGGGTCGCTTCGCTGTCGAGGTCACCCATCTCGATGCGCTCCACCAGGCCCGGGCAGGGCTGGGTGACCACACGCACGTCATTGGCGAACCGGTCGAGCAGCGCGGCGAACTTGGCGCTTTTCAGGGTACCGGTGGTGGCGAGCACGCCGACCACGCCGGAGCGCGTGGCGGCCGCTGCGGGCTTGACCGCCGGCTCCATGCCGACGATGGGCAGCTGTGGATAACGCTCTCGCAAGTCAGCTACCGCTGCGACTGTGGCGGTGTTGCAGGCCAGCACCAGCGCCTTGGCGCCGCGCTCCAGCAGGAAGCGGGTGATCACCTGGCTGCGCTCGCGGATGAAGTCCTGGCTCTTCTCGCCATAGGGGATATGGCCACTGTCGGCCACGTACATCAGGGATTCGCTCGGCAACAACGCGCGGATTTCGCGCAGCACCGAAAGGCCGCCGACGCCGGAGTCGAAGACGCCGACGGGGGCCTGGTCAGGCATGCCCATTCCCACAGACGGCACACCCCGGATCGCGCTTGACCCGCAGCTCGCGGAAGCGGCTGCCGAGGGCGTCCACCAGCAGCAGGCGGCCCACCAGGGGCTCGCCGAAACCGGCCAGCAGCTTGAGTGCTTCCAGGGCCTGCAGGCTGCCGACCATGCCCACCAGCGGGCCGACCACACCGGCTTCGCTGCAGGTCAACTCGGCTTCGCTGCCGTGGCCATAAAGGCAGTGGTAGCAGGGGCTATCGTCGCGTCGCGGGTCGAACACCGAAAGCTGGCCTTCGAGACGGATCGCAGCGCCGGAAACCAGCGGCTTGCGCGCGGCCACGCAGGCGGCGTTGACCGCCTCGCGGGTGCCGAAGTTGTCGGTGCAATCGAGCACCAGGTCCACGGCCGCGACGGCAGCAGCCAGGGAGTCGACATCCAGCGCGGCACGGTAAGGCACCAGGCGCACCTCGGGGTTGAGCGCGGTGAGCCGAGCCATGGCCGAGTCGACCTTGGGCTGCCCGACGCTCTGGCTGTCGTGGATGATCTGGCGCTGCAGGTTGGTCAGGTCGACGCTGTCGAAATCCGCCAGGTGCAGCTCGCCGACACCGGCAGCGGCCAGGTAGAGGGCGACCGGCGAGCCAAGGCCACCGACACCGACGATGAGTACACGGGCCTGCTTCAGGCGCAGCTGGCCATCGACGTCGATCTGCGGCAGGAGAATCTGCCGGCTGTAACGCAGGAGTTCTTCGTCGCTCAGCATGGCAGGCGGCCCAGGCTGATGCGTTCGTGGCCGCCCAGGTCGCGACGGCTTTCCACCGCCTCGAAGCCCTGGCGGGACAGCAGCTCGCGCACGGCGGCGGCCTGGTCGTAGCCATGTTCCAGCAGCAGCCAGCCACCGGCATTCAGGTGTGCGGGGGCTTCGCTGATGATCAGGCGGATGTCGTCCAGCCCGTCGGCACCGGAGACCAGCGCACTGGCCGGCTCGAAACGCACGTCACCTTCGCTCAGGTGCGGGTCGCGGGCGGCGATGTAGGGCGGGTTGCTGACGATGAGGTCGAAGCGCTCGCCAGCCAGGGCGGAGAACCAGTGGCCCTCGCGGAATTCGACGTTGTCCAGCTTCAGGCGTACGCGGTTGCGTTCGGCCAGGGCCACGGCATCGCCGATGCGGTCAACGCCGATCAGGCGCCAGCCCGGGCGCTCGCTGGCCAGGGCCAGGACGATGGCGCCGCTGCCGGTGCCCAGGTCGAGCACGCGGGCGGGGGTGGCCGGCACCAGGGCCAGGGCGCTTTCCACCAGCAGCTCGGTGTCGGGACGCGGGATCAGGGTGTGCGGGGCGACTTCCAGGTCCAGGCTCCAGAAGCCCTGCTGCCCGAGGATGTAGGCCACCGGCTCGCCGTTGCGCCGACGCTCCAGGTAGCTGGCGTAAAGCTCGGCGGCCTCGCCACTGACCACACGCTCGGGCCAGGTATGCAGGAAGCTGCGCGGCTTGCCCAGGGCGGCGGCGAGCAGCAGCTCGGCGTCCAGGCGGGCGCTCGGCGAGCCCGGCAGGCGGGCCTCGCTTAGCAGGCTGGCGATGATGGTCACGTCAGTCTCCCAGGGCGGCCAGCTGGTCGGCCTGGTATTCGGCGAGCAGCGGTTCGATGACCGCTTCGACGCCACCGGCGAGCACATCGTCCAGGGCGTAGAGGGTCAGGTTGATACGGTGATCGGTGACCCGCCCCTGGGGATAGTTGTAGGTGCGGATGCGCTCGGAACGGTCGCCGGAGCCCACCAGCAGCTTGCGGGTGTCGGAGATTTCCTTGTGCGCGGCGGCTTCCTGCTGGTCGTTCAGCCTGGCCGCCAGCCAGGCCATGGCCTTGGCGCGGTTCTTGTGCTGCGAGCGCTCTTCCTGGCACTCGACCACGATCCCGGAGGGGATGTGGGTGATGCGCACGGCGGAGTCGGTCTTGTTCACGTGCTGGCCGCCGGCGCCGGAGGAGCGGTAGGTGTCCACGCGCAGGTCGGCCGGGTTGATCTCGATGGCGGCCTGTTCGTCCGGCTCGGGGAGCACGGCGACGGTGCAGGCGGAGGTGTGGATGCGGCCCTGAGATTCGGTTTCCGGCACCCGCTGCACGCGGTGCGCACCGGACTCGAACTTGAGCTTGGCGTAGACGTTGTCGCCCTCGACGCGGGCGATCACCTCTTTATAGCCACCGTGCTCGCCTTCGTTCTCGGAGAGGATCTCCACCCGCCAGCCCTGGCGCTCGGCATAGCGCGAGTACATGCGGAACAGGTCGCCGGAGAAGATAGCCGCCTCGTCGCCACCGGTGCCGGCGCGGATTTCGAGGAACACGTTGCGACCGTCGTTGGGGTCCTTGGGCAGCAGCATGCGCTGCAGGCGCGCCTCCAGCTCGACCAGCTGCTCGCGGGCCTGGGCGACTTCTTCCTCAGCCATCTCGCGCAGGTCCGGGTCGCTGTCCTTGAGCAGCGCCTGGGCGCCCTCGAGATCGGACTGCACCTTGCGGAATTCACGGAAGGCCAGGTAGACGGGCTCGACCTCGGCGTATTCCTTGGAATACGCGCGGAACTTGCTCTGGTCGCTGATGACTTCGGCATCGCCGAGCAGGGCCGTGAGTTCCTCGAAACGATCCTGGAGGATGTCGAGCTTGTTGAGCAGTGACGCTTTCATTGGGCTTGCTTGTCCGTGCCCTCGTCGAGGGCGAAGAGTTCCTGGGCCACGGCCAGCGCATCGAAGCGACCGTCGGCGGAGAGTTTTTTCAGCTGCACGCTGGGGGCATGCAGCAGCTTGTTGGTGAGCCCGCGGGCGAGCTGGGCCATGACATCTTCGGCGGAACTGCCGTTGGCCAGCATGCGCTGCGCCTTGGCCAGTTCCTCGTCACGGGTGCGTTCGGCCTGCTGGCGGTAGGCGCGCAGCACGTCCACGGCAGCCAGTTCGCGCAGGCGCTGCATGAACTCGACCACACCGCCACCGACCAGCTCCTCGGCGGCCTGGGCGGCGCCCTGGCGGCTCTTGAGGTTTTCGGCGACCACTTCGTGGAGGTCGTCGACGGTATAGAGGTAGACGTCGTCCAACTCGCCGACTTCGGGTTCGATGTCGCGCGGCACGGCGATGTCGACCATGAAGATCGGCTTGTGCTTGCGCTGCTTCAGCGCACGCTCGACCGCGCCCTTGCCGAGGATCGGCAACTGGCTGGCGGTGGAACTGATGACGATGTCGCTGTTGACCAGCTCGTCGGGGATATCGGCCAGCAGCACGGCGTGGGCACCGAACTGCTCGGCGAGCATGCTGGCGCGTTCGAGGGTGCGGTTGGCGACGACGATGCGCTTCACACCCTGCTCGTGCAGATGGCGGGCGACCAGGGTGATGGTCTCGCCGGCGCCGATGAGCAGCGCCTGGCTGCGGTGCATGTCGGTGAAGATCTGCTTGGCCAGGCTGACTGCGGCGAAGGCCACGGAGACCGGGTTCTCACCGATCGCGGTGTCGGTGCGCACGGTCTTGGCGGTGCTGAAGGTGGCCTGGAACAGCCGGCCCAGCAGCGGGCCGACGGTGCCGGCCTCACGCGCCACGGCGTAGGCGGACTTCATCTGGCCGAGGATCTGCGGCTCGCCGAGGACCATGGAGTCGAGCCCCGACGCGACACGCATCATGTGGCGTACGGCGGCATCGTCCTGGTGCACGTAGGCGCAGGCACGCAGCTCTTCGAGGCTGAGGTTGTGGTAGCCGGCCAGCCAGGCCAGGACTTCGTCGGCGCTGATCTGCTCCTGCTCCAGGTACAGCTCGCTGCGGTTGCAGGTGGAGAGGATCGCCGCCTCGCGGCTGGCCGTGAGGTTGCACAGCTGCCGCAGCGCCTCGACCAATTGCTCGGGAGTAAAAGCCACGCGCTCACGTACATCCACGGACGCGGTTTTGTGGTTGATACCGAGGGCAAGAAAGGCCATGCAGGGTCGCTAACGGAAACGGGAGGCGCGCAATTGTCCTCCTTCAACAGATTGAGAACAACCACCGCTCGCTATTGTCACAATCACCATGAACCGGCCCAACAATGTATCGGCCCTTGCCCCATGGGCTTGCCCAGCCGCTTGTGTCATGATGCTCCGACCGCAGGTTAGTCGCCTTTTCCCCTATGAATAAATCCTTCGCGTTGCTGACCGCCCTCCTGCTCGTTGGCGGTTGCCAGACCCTGGCCCCCACCTCGCCGGACGGCACGCCGCCGGTGGAAGACACCAGCCAGGCGCCCGATTCCAAGCCGGAAGTCTATGGCTCCTTCAGCCGCGACACGCTGTTCGCCCTGCTCTCCGCCGAAGTGGCCGGGCAGCGCAACCGCTTCGATATCGCCCTCGGCAACTATGTCCAGCAGGCCAATGCGACCCAGGACGCCGGCGTCGCCGAACGCGCCTTCCGCATCGCCGAGTACCTGGGGGCCGATCAGGCCGCACTGGACACCGCGCTGATCTGGGCGAAGAACGCGCCGGACAACCTCGACGCCCAGCGCGCCGCTGCCGTACAGCTCGCCCGTGGCGGCCGCTACGACGAATCCATGACCTATATGGAGAAGGTGCTACAGGGCCAAGGCGATACCCACTTCGATTTCCTCGCCCTCTCTGCCGCCGAGACCGACCCGGATACCCGCACCGGCCTGCTGCAAAGCTTCGACCGCCTGCTCGCCAAGTACCCGGACAACAGCCAGCTGGTGTTCGGCAAATCGGTGCTGCTGCAACAGGACGGCCGCACCGAAGAAGCGCTTGCGCTGCTGGAAGACATCCCCGCGGATGACCAGCAGATCCCGCCGATTCTTTTGCGCGCACGCCTGCTGCAAAGCCTGGACCGCACCGACGAAGCCCTGCCGCTGCTGCAGAAAGGCATCAAGCAGCACCCGGACGACAAACGCCTGCGCCTGACCTACGCGCGCCTGTTGGTAGAAGAGAACCGCCTGGACGAAGCCAAGTCCGAGTTCGCCGGCCTGGTGCAACAGTTCCCCGACGATGACGACCTGCGCTTCTCCCTGGCACTGGTGTGCATGGAAGGCGAGGCCTGGGACGAAGCCCAGGTCTACCTCGAAGAGCTGGTCGACCGTGGCAGCCACGTGGACTCCGCCCACTTCAACCTGGGCCAGGTCTACGAAAAGCGCGGCGACAAGGAAAGCGCGCTGATCGAGTACGCACTGGTCGGTGCCGGCAACGACTACCTGCCCGCGCAACTGCGCCAGACCGAGATCCTGCTGGACGCCAACCGCCCAGACGAAGCCGCCGCCCGCCTGGACAAGGCCCGCGACGCCCAGCCTGACTATGCCATCCAGCTGTACCTGATCGAGGCCGAGAGCTTCGCCGAGCGCCAGCAGCAGGACCGTTCCTGGAACGTCATCCAGCAAGGCCTGCAGCAATTCCCGGATGACCTCAACCTTCTCTATACCCGCGCGATGCTCGCGGAGAAGCGCGGCGACCTGGCGCAACTGGAGCGCGACCTGCGTTTCATCCTCGAGCGTGAACCGGAAAATGCCATGGCGCTCAACGCCCTCGGCTACACCCTGGCCGATCGCACCACGCGCTACGAGGAAGCCCGCCAACTGGTCGAAAAGGCATACCAACTCAAGCCGGACGACCCCGCCATTCTCGACAGCCTCGGCTGGATCAACTTCCGCCTGGGCAACATGGATGAAGCAGAACGCCTGCTGCGCCAGGCCCTGAAGGAATTCCCCGATCACGAAGTGGCCGCCCACCTGGGCGAAGTGCTCTGGGCCCGTGGCAAGCAGAGCGAAGCTCGCGAAGTCTGGTCCGAAGCCCTCAAGACCCAACCCGACAGCCCGATCCTGCGCGGCACCCTGCAGCGCCTGACCGGCTCCGAGACTCTTTGATCCATGCGTCTACGTTCACTGCTAGCCGCCGGCGCCCTGCTCCTGCTCACGGGCTGCGCCGGCCTCACCTCCCACGAAACCGTTGACGGCCAGGGCGACCCGGCGCAATGGAAAGTTCACAAGGAACAGGTCGCCGCGCTCGACGGCTGGCAGATCGCCGGCAAGGTCGGCATCCGCGCACCGAAGGACTCCGGCAGCGGCACGCTGTTCTGGCTGCAACGCCGCGACTATTACGACATCCGCCTTTCCGGCCCCCTGGGTCGCGGCGCGGCACGCCTCACCGGGCACCCGGGCGCCATTACCCTCGAAGTGGCCAACCAGGGTCGCTACGAAGCCGAATCCCCCGAAGCCCTGCTGGAAGAACAGCTCGGCTGGCGCCTGCCGGTGTCCCACCTGCAATGGTGGGTGCGCGGCCTGCCCGCCCCGGATAGCCGCAGCCGCCTGACCCTGGACGGCAAGAGCCACCTGGCGAGCCTCGAGCAGGACGGCTGGCAGGTGCAGTACCTCAGCTATGTGGAGCAGAACGGCTTCACCCTGCCCGAGCGCATCAAGCTCAAGGGCGCCGACCTCGACGTCACCCTGGTGATCAAGGACTGGCAGCCGCGCCAGCTCGGCCAGTAGGCGCACCATGCAGGACGCACAGCTGATCCTCCCGGCTCCGGCCAAGCTCAACCTCATGCTGCATATCCTCGGCCGCCGTGCCGACGGCTATCACGAGCTGCAGACCCTGTTCCAGTTCCTCGAACACGGCGACGAACTGGGCTTCACCCTGCGCCAGGATGGTGAAATCCACCTGCGCACCGAGGTGCCGGGCGTGCCCCATGAGAGCAACCTGATCGTCCGCGCCGCCAGGCGCCTGCAGCAGGAATCCGGCACCGCTCTCGGTGCCGATATCTGGCTGGACAAGCGCCTGCCCATGGGCGGCGGCATCGGCGGCGGCAGCTCGGATGCCGCCACTACCCTGCTCGGCCTCGACCACCTCTGGCAGACCCACCTGGGCGAGGACCGCCTCGCCGAACTGGGCCTGGCCCTGGGCGCCGATGTGCCGGTATTCGTACGCGGCCGTGCGGCCTTCGCCGAAGGTGTCGGCGAGCGCCTGCAGCCGGTCACCCTGCCCGAGCCCTGGTTCCTCGTCGCCGTACCGCAAGTCTTTGTCAGCACAGCGGAAGTTTTCACCGATCCCGAGTTGACACGGAATACTCCGCCCATTAATCTTCGCAGCCTTCTTGAGGGGGCGGTCGTAATGACTGTCAACCGGTAGTCGAGAAACGTTACCCGGATGTTCGTAACGCGCTGATCCTGTTGAATAATTTCACAGCAGCTAGACTGACCGGCACTGGAGCTTGTGTGTTTGGGAGCTTCCCAAACAAGGACGATGCTGATAAAGTCGCCCGCCAACTTCCAGCCACTCTGCCGAATTTCGTCGCGCGAGGAAGCAACATCTCGATGTTGCACCGCAAGCTCGGAATCCTGGCTTGAAAGAAGTGTTGCAAGTCCTCCGGTTATACCGATACAGGGGCGTCGCCAAGCGGTAAGGCAGCAGGTTTTGATCCTGCCATGCGTTGGTTCGAATCCAGCCGCCCCTGCCATAACCCTCCAAGGGTTCGGTACGACAAGGTCTTGCAAAGAGAGTTGAAACAGATAGGGGCGTCGCCAAGCGGTAAGGCAGCAGGTTTTGATCCTGCCATGCGTTGGTTCGAATCCAGCCGCCCCTGCCATACACGAGAAAGCTGTTCAAAAAGCACCTGTGCATTTTGAACAGCTTTTTATTCATCAGGTCCACCCTCAGCCGGCAGGTACTGCGCGTGTCCAAGATGATGGTCTTCACGGGGAACGCCAACCCCGATCTGGCGCGTCGCGTCGTACGTCAATTGCACATCCCCCTCGGTGATGCCTCCGTAGGCAAATTCTCCGACGGCGAGATCAGCGCTGAAATCAATGAAAACGTTCGCGGTAAGGACGTCTTCCTGATTCAGCCCACGTGCGCGCCCACCAACGACAACCTGATGGAACTGGTGGTGATGGCTGACGCCTTCCGCCGCTCCTCGGCGTCCCGTATCACTGCAGTGATCCCCTACTTCGGCTATGCCCGCCAGGACCGCCGCCCGCGTTCCGCTCGCGTGGCGATCAGCGCGAAGGTAGTGGCCGACATGCTCACCGTGGTCGGCGTCGACCGCGTGCTGACCGTCGACCTGCACGCCGACCAGATCCAGGGCTTCTTCGATATTCCGGTAGATAACATCTACGGCTCCCCCGTTCTGGTGGATGACATCGAAGACCAACGCTTCGACAACCTCATGATCGTCTCCCCGGACATCGGTGGCGTGGTGCGTGCTCGCGCCGTTGCCAAGTCCCTGGGTGTCGATCTGGCGATCATCGACAAGCGTCGTCCCAAGGCCAACCAGTCCGAAGTCATGCACATCATCGGTGATGTGGATGGCCGTACCTGCGTCCTGGTCGACGACATGGTCGATACCGCCGGCACCCTCGGCCACGCTGCCAAGGCCCTGAAGGACCACGGCGCCGCCAAGGTCTACGCCTACTGCACCCACCCGGTGCTGTCGGGCCGTGCCATCGAAAACATTGAAAACTCCGTGCTGGACGAGCTGGTGGTGACCAACACCATCCCCCTGTCCGCCGCGGCACAGGCCTGCTCGCGTATCCGTCAACTGGATATCGCGCCGGTCGTGGCTGAAGCGGTCCGCCGCATCAGCAATGAGGAATCGATCAGCGCGATGTTCCGCTAAGCGGACATCCCTGACGAAAACGCCCCGCTTCGGCGGGGCTTTTTTGCCCAACCGCTCAAGATGCTGGTCGCAAGCACTCGGGGCGGTTTGGTTATTTTGGAGAAACGTAATGACTGATTTTGCCCTGAATGCCGAAGCGCGTTCCGACCTGGGGAAAGGTGCGAGCCGCCGCCTGCGTCGTAATGCCAACCTGGTTCCCGCCGTGATCTACGGTGGCGAGAAAGCCCCGGAATCCGTAAGCCTGCTGGCCAAAGACCTGGCCAAGCTGCTGGAAAACGAAGCTGCCTTCAGCCACGTCCTGTCCCTGAACGTTTCCGGCAAGACCGAAACCGTTCTGATCAAGGCCCTGCAGCGTCACCCGGCCAAAGGCTTCGTACTGCACGCTGACTTCCAGCGCGTCGTTGCCGGCCAGAAACTGACCGCTCACGTGCCCCTGCACTTCCTGAACGAAGCGACCGCCGTTGGCGTGAAGACTGGTGGTGGCGAGATCTCCCACACCATCTCCGAAGTCGAAGTCTCCTGCCTGCCGAAAGACCTGCCGGAGTTCATCGAAGTCGACCTGGCCAAGGTTGAACTGGGCCAAATCGTTCACCTGTCCGACCTCAAGCTGCCGAAAGGCGTCGAGCTGGTCGCACTGGCGCACGGCAACGACCTGGCTGTGGCTAACATCCACGCCTCCCGCGTTGTGAAAGACGAAGCAGAAGGCGCAGCCGAGTAATCACTACTCGCCAGCCTGAGGAAGGGCCCCTGTCGTGACTGCCGTACAACTGATCGTCGGCCTGGGTAATCCAGGCCCTGAATACGACCAGACCCGGCATAACGCAGGGGCCCTTTTCGTTGAGCGCGTGGCAGACAGCCAGCGCGTCAACCTCTCCCTCGACAAGAAGTATTTCGGCCTGGTCGGCAAGTTCAGCCATCAGGGCCGCGACGTTCGCCTGCTCATCCCCACCACCTACATGAACCGCAGCGGCCAGTCCGTAGCGGCGCTCGCCGGTTTCTTCCGCATCCCGGTCGAGGCGATCCTGGTGGCCCACGACGAACTCGACATGCCTCCCGGCGTCGCCAAGCTCAAACTGGGCGGCGGGCACGGCGGGCACAACGGGCTGCGCGACATCATCGCCCAGCTCGGCAATCAGAACGGCTTCCACCGCCTCCGGCTCGGCATCGGCCACCCGGGGCACAGCAGCCTGGTCTCCGGCTTCGTCCTCGGCCGCGCCCCGCGCAGCGAACAGGAAAAGCTCGACTCCAGCATCGACTTCGCCCTCGGCGTGCTGCCGGAAATGCTCGCAGGTGACTGGACCAAAGCGATGCAGAAGCTGCACAGCCAGAAGGCCTGATCACACCTCTTTATCGCCAATCAGCGCGAGGGACATAGCATGGGATTCAATTGCGGCATCGTCGGCCTGCCCAACGTCGGCAAGTCCACCCTGTTCAACGCCCTGACCAAATCCGGCATCGCGGCGGAGAACTTCCCCTTCTGCACCATCGAGCCGAACAGCGGCATCGTGCCGATGCCCGACTCGCGCCTGCAGGCACTGGCCGAGATCGTCAAGCCCGAGCGCGTGCTGCCGACCACCATGGAATTCGTCGACATCGCCGGCCTGGTAGCCGGCGCCTCCAAGGGTGAAGGCCTGGGCAACAAGTTCCTCGCCAACATCCGCGAGACCGACGCCATCGCCCACGTGGTGCGCTGCTTCGAAGACGAGAACGTCATCCACGTCTCCAACAGCGTCGACCCCAAGCGCGACATCGAGATCATCGACCTCGAACTGATCTTCGCCGACCTCGACAGCTGCGAGAAGCAACTGCAGAAGGTCACCCGCAACGCCAAGGGCGGCGACAAGGACGCCCTGGCGCAGAAGGCCCTGCTGGAAAAACTCATCCCCCACTTCAGCGAAGGCAAGCCCGCACGCTCCCTGCTGAAGAACCTGGGCGATGAAGAGAAGCGCATCGTCCGTGGCTTCCACCTGCTCACCAGCAAGCCGGTGATGTACATCGCCAACGTCGCCGAAGACGGCTTCGAGAACAACCCGCACCTCGACGTGGTGAAAGCCATCGCCGAAGAGGAAGGCGCCATCGTGGTACCGGTCTGCAACAAGATCGAAGCCGAGATCGCCGAACTCGACGACGGTGAAGAGAAGGACATGTTCCTCGAAGCCCTCGGCCTCGAAGAGCCGGGTCTCAACCGCGTGATCCGCGCCGGTTACGACCTGCTCAACCTGCAGACCTACTTCACCGCCGGCGTGAAGGAAGTGCGCGCCTGGACCGTGCGCATCGGCGCTACCGCCCCGCAGGCCGCCGCCGTGATCCACACCGACTTCGAAAAAGGCTTCATCCGCGCCGAAGTGGTCGCCTATGACGACTTCATCCAGTTCAAGGGTGAAGCCGGCGCCAAGGAAGCCGGCAAATGGCGCCTGGAAGGCAAGGAATACATCGTCAAGGACGGCGACGTGATGCACTTCCGCTTCAACGTCTAAGCCCTCCCCGCTTCACCCGAAGCCCCCTGCGGACCTGCGCCGCCGGGGGCTTCGTGCTTCAGGCCGCCTCGCCCCGCTGCTCGAACACCTCCCGCGCCACCGCCAGGCCATTCAGCGCGGCCGGAAAGCCCGCGTAGACGGCCATCTGCATGATCGTCTCGATGATCTCCGTGCGGCTGGCGCCGACGTTCAGCGCGCCGTGCACGTGGACCTTCAGTTGCGGGGCGGCGTTGCCCAGGGCAGTCAGTGCCGCCACCACGGCGATCTCCCGGCTCTTCAGGTCCAGCCCCGGGCGGGAATAGATGTCGCCGAAGGGGAACTCCACCAGGTAGCGCGCAAAGTCCGGGGCAATGCCCGCCAGGCTCTCCACCACCCGCTCACCGGCCTCGCCGTCGATCTCCTTCAGTTTCGCCAGCCCACGCTGGTAGCGGCTCTCATCGTTCATGTGCGTTGTCCTTCTCGGTTGATGGCTCCAGCGCCAGGGCCTGCTCGCACGCGCGGTAATGCTCGATCTTCGCGTGCAGCGCATCGGCGGCCTGGCGCATCGCCTCGATCTCGGCCAGGACCTCCGCAAGGTGGCCCTCCAGTATCTGGCGACGCGCCGGCACCGTCGGCTCCCCGGCGCTCCTCAGCGCAGCGAACGCCTGCATCTTGCCGATGGGCATGCGGGTCGTGCGCAAGCGCAGCAGGAACTCGATCCAGGCCATGTCCGAAGCCGCGTAACGCCGCTGCCCACCCGGCGCCCGGCCCACCGGGGCGATGAGCCCGATGCGCTCGTAATAACGCAGGGTGTGAGCCGTGAGCCCGGTGCGCCGGGCGACTTCGTCGATGCTGAGATGAGGTTCCATGGGGCGATCCTAGAAGTTCGAGTGCGCTCTAAGTCAACCCTTTGCCGGCGCCGCGTCGCCCAGGGCATCTCTAAAAACGTAGGCGAGGCAGTCAGCGCAAGGCGCAACGACCAAAGGGAGTAACAGCCGAAGGCTGGCCCGAAGGGCGCGCATCAGCGCGTCAAACAGGCGAGAAAGCGCAGTTTACGTGCGGTAAATGAGCATTTTGATCGGACTCGCGCACGAGCCTGTTTTTAACGCCGCGATGACAACGCAGGTAGTTTTTAGAGGTGCCCTTCAACGCCGGCGAAAACGCAGGGGCAACCCCTGGCAGTCCTCCCCGAAGCGCCCCTGGTGCCAGCCCAGTTGGCCCGACACCAGCGTGGTGCGCACCGCGTGGCGGAAGGTGCGGCCCTGGAACGGCGTCCAGCCACATTGCGCGTGGATCGGGTCCGCCTCCACCGGCCGGGGCTCGGCCAGGCGCTCCACCAACACCAGGTCCGCCCAGTAGCCCTCGCGCAGGTAACCGCGCTGCTCGATGGAGAAGCGCTCCGCCACCGCGTGGCTGGTCTTGTGCACCAGCAGCGTCAGCGGCAGCAGCCCGTCGGCCACCAGCTCCAGCAGCGCCGGCAGGCTGTGCTGCACCAGCGGCAAGCCGGCGGGCGCCTGGGCGTAGGGCCGGGCCTTCTCCTCCCGGGTATGGGGCGCGTGGTCGCTGCCGATCACGTCCAGACGCCCGTCCAGCAAGGCCCGGCGCAGGGCATCGCGGTCGGATGGTGTCTTGATCGCCGGGTTGCACTTGATCAGGTGGCCCAGGCGCGGGTAGTCGCGGTCATCGAACAGCAGGTGGTGCACGCACACCTCGGCGGTGATGCGCTTGCCCGGCAGCGGCCCGGGGGTGAACAACTTCAGCTCCCGCGCGGTGGTGATGTGCAGCACATGCAGATTGGTGTCGAAACGACGGGCCAGCGCCACCGCCCGGCTGGAGGAGCGGTAGCAGGCCTCCGCATCGCGGATCAGCGGGTGCGCCTCGGGCGGGATGGCCTCGCCGTAGCCGGCCGCCCATTGCGCCTCGCGCTCGCGGATGCGCGGCGTGTCTTCACAGTGGGCCAGCAGCAGCGTCGGGCAATCGCGGAACAACCGCTCCAGGGAGGCCTCGTCGTCCACCAGCAGGTTGCCGGTGGAGGCGCCCATGAACACCTTCACCCCCGCCACCCGCTCCGGGTCGAGCCGGGCCACGGTGTCGAGATTGTCCCGGCTCACGCCGATGTGAAAGCCGTAGTTCACCAAGGAACAGGCCGCCGCGCGGCGCTCCTTCGCCACCAACGCCTCCAGGTCCAGGGTCGGCGGCTGGGTGTTGGGCATGTCCATCACGCTGGTCACGCCCCCGGCCAGCGCCGCGCGGGACTCGCTGAGGAAGGTGCCCTTGTGGGGCGCGCCCGGGTCACGGAAATGCACCTGGTCATCGATCATCCCCGGTAGCAGGTACTGGCCCTTGGCGTCGATCACGCACATATCCGGGCGGGCGCTGATGCTGCGGTCGATGCGCTCGATACGGCCGTTGTGCACCAGCAGGTCGGCCTCCCATTCGCAGCCTTCATTGACCAGGCGGGCATTGCGGATCAGCAGGTTGTGCATGGCTAGAACTCGTTCTGCAGGGCCTTGTAGCCGCGCACCAGATCGATGTTGGTGCGCGCCACATCTTCGGAGAATTCGGCGGCGGAGACGCTCACCCGGGGCAGGCTGTCCAGATCGGTCTTCGGCCCGATGCGCTGGGTCGAGGTCACGTGGAAGCCCGGGGGCAGGTCGCAGCCGTCCACCACCGCGTTGTGTCGCACCACGCAGCCATCGCCCACGGTGCAGTTGAACAGCACGCTGTTGAAGCCGATGAACACCCGGTCCCCCACCTGGCAGGGGCCGTGGATGATCGAGCGGTGGGCAATGGAGGTGTGGCTGCCGATGGTGACCGCCGCCCCGGACTTGGAGTGGATCACCACCCCGTCCTGGATGTTGGAGTTGGCGCCGATGACGATCGGCTGCATGTCGCCGCTCGCGTCCACCTCATCCGCGCGGATCACCGCATAGGGCCCGATGAACACGTTGTCCTGCACGATCACCTTGCCGCAGAGGATGGCGGTCTTGTCCACATAGGCGGACTCGGCAATCACCGGCAGGTGGCCGGAAGGGTTCTTGCGGATCATGGATGGCCTCCCGCAGATGGCACCGGCACCGAGCTCATCACCCGCAGCCCAACGTCGGACAGTTGGTTGTAGAAACAGGAGCGACGGCCGGTGTGACAGGCCGGGCCGGCCTGGTCCACCTGCAGCAGCAGCGCATCGCCGTCGCAGTCCAGGTGGGCGCTGACCAGGCGCTGCACATGCCCGGAGGTGTCGCCCTTGCGCCACAGGCAACGCCGCGAGCGCGACCAGTAGCACGCCCGCCCCTCCTCCAAGGTGAGCCGCAGGGACTCGGGGTTCATCCACGCCAGCATCAGCACCTCGCCGCTGTCGTACTGCTGCGCCACGGCGGCGATCAGCCCGTCGGCATTCCAGGGGATGGCCGCCATCACCTCCTCCAACGGTCGCGCGGTGCCGGCCGGGCTCCGCTCCAGTTGCAGCCAGAAGCTCATGGCGCCAGCGCCTGCAGCAGCCGCTCGACGTTCTGCCGGTACATGCCGAGGTAAGTGCTGGCCGGGCCCTCGGCCGCCAGCGCATCGGAATACAGCGTGCCGCCCACCCGCGCCCCGGCCTCCTCGGCGATCTGCTTCACCAGCCGCGCATCGCGGATGTTCTCCACGAAGATGGCGCGCACGCCCTCTGCCCGCAGTTGGCGGATCAGCCCCGCCACCTCGGCGGCGGAGGGCTCGGCGGCATCGCTCACGCCCTGGGCCGCGAGGAACTGCAGGCGCCACTCCTGGGCGAAGTAACCGAAGGCATCGTGGCTGGTCAGCACCCGGCGCCGCTCCGGCGGCAGCGCCATCAGGCGCGGGGCGATGCCCTGGCGCAGCGCCCCCAGGCGGCCCAGCCAAGAGTCCCGCCGCGCCTCGAAGGCCGCCGCGCGGGCCGGCACCAGCTGTGCCAGCGCCTGGGTGATGTTGCGCGCGTAGATCTCCGCATTGCCCAGGCTCTGCCAGGCGTGGGGGTCCACCAGACGCTGGTCGTGCTCCAGCACCGTCATCGGCACCACGCCCTTGCTCGCGTCGATGCGCGTACCGCGCGCCTCGCCGTTGGCCAGCAGGCGCTCCAGCCAAGGCTCAAAGCCCAGCCCGTTGGCGATCACCAGGTCCGCCTCCAGCACCGCCCGCACCTGGGCCGGCGCCGGCTCAAAGACGTGGGCATCGGCATCCGCCCCCACCAGGTTGGTGAGCTGGATATCGTCCCCGCCGATCTCGCGGGTGATGTCCGCCAGGATGCTGAAGGTGGTCGCCACCCTAGCCTTCTCCGCAGCGGACAGTGAAACGGGCAGGCACAGCAACAGCACAACGCACAAGCGCATGAACATGCGGGGGCTCCTCAACAGGGCACGGGAAGGGGCGCGCGTCGCAGCAAGCCGTGGACCGGCCCGACGAACACCGAAATCAGGTAGGCGAGCCCCGCCAGCAACACGATGCAGGGGCCGCTGGGCAGGTTGGCGTGGAACGACAGCAACAGCCCCAGCCACACGCAGCTCGCGCCGATGCCCGCCGCCGTCAGCAGCAGCACCGGCAGGCGCCGGCTCCAGAAGCGCGCGGCAGCGGCCGGCAGCATCATCAGCCCCACCACCATCAGCGCGCCGATGGCGTGGAAGCCGGTCACCAGGTTGAGCACCACCAGCGCCAGGAACAGCGCATAGGCCGGCGCCCCGAAGCGGCTCACCCCGCGCAGGAACACCGGGTCGAAGCTGTCCCACAGCAGCGGGCGGTAGATCAGCGCCAACAGCGCCAGGCTGGTGCCGGCCACCGTCAGCATGCTGCGCAGCGTCTCGCCGTCCACCGCCAGGGCCGAGCCGAACAGCAGGTGCAACAAATCGATCCGGCGCCCGGCCAGCCCCAGCAACAGCACACCGCCCGCCAGGGAAATGGGGTAGATGGCCGCCAGGCTCGCATCCTCCCGCAGGCCGGTACGGCGGGTGATCCACGCGGCCAGCCCCGCCATCCCCAGCCCCGCCACCAGGCCGCCGAAGGTCAGCGCCGGCAGGCTCAGGCCGAAGAACCAGAACGCCAGCGCCGCACCGGGCAACACCCCATGGGAAATGGCATCACCGATCAGGCTCATGCGCCGCAGCATCAGGAACACCCCGAGCGGCCCCGCGCTGCACGCCAGCGCCACCCCGCCCAGCAGCGCCCGCTGCAAAAAGGCGAACTCCGCAAAGGGTTGCCAGAGCGCCGCGAGCATCAGGCCACCCGCTGGCTGGCCGACGCCGGCAGCAGCACCCGGCTGGCGCCATGACGGCAGCCGTCGGCGCGGATCAGCAGGCAGCGCGGCAGGCGCTCGCGTACCGCCTCCAGGTCATGGCAGACCACCAGTTGCGTGCGCCCCTCCCGCTGCCAGCGGGCGATGCGCTGCCAGAGAATCGCCTGGCCCTCCGCGTCCAGCGCCGCGTCGGGCTCGTCCAGCAACAGCAGCGGCGCGTCCATCAGCTCCAGCCGCGCCAGCAAGGCCCGCTGCAACTCCCCGCCGGAAAGCGCCAGCAGCGGCTGGTCGGCCAGCGCCTCCAGCTGCCAATCCGCCAGGGCCGCCTTGCAGCGCCGACGCCGCTCCGCCCGGCTCAAGCGGCTGCGCCACAAGCCCGCCATCGCCAGCTCCCCCGGGCTGAGGGGGAACTGCCGGTCCAGTGCCTGTTGCTGCTGCAAAAAGCCCACCGCCCCCCGGCCCGCCGCCCCGACGCTCACCCGCCCGGCCAAAGGGCGCTGCAAACCGGCGATCACCCGCAGCAGGCTGCTCTTGCCGCACCCGTTGCGCCCCACCACCGCCGTGAGGCTGCCGGCCGGCAACGCCAGGGAAAGCGGCGGCGCCAACGGCCGCGCAGGCGGCCCCCATTGCAAGGCATCGAACTGAAGCATCGTCAGGTCCAGGGCGTGGGAGAAAGGGCTGAAGGAAACCGCAAATGTTATAAAGTAACATTTCACGCTTCACAACCCATTTCCCCACACACGCCCCCTCCCCTTTTCCAACCCGAACGCCAACCGGCACCCACCGCTAAGCGGTTGATCGCCCTTCGAAAAATTCTGAAAAGTGGGGTTGACAGAGGCAGGAAGCGAGAGAATAATGCGCGCCACGTTGGCTACGTAGCTCAGCTGGTTAGAGCATAGCATTCATAATGCTGGGGTCCGGGGTTCAAGTCCCTGCGTAGCCACCATACAAAACAAAGGGTTAGCTTCGGCTAACCCTTTGTGCTTTCTGGGGTGTTCATTTCATGACGCTCCACTGCCTGCCTCCCTGTATCACGCCCTCCACCTGATTGGCTGCGCCACCCTTCCCTGGCTTCCCGCTCGGACACTCACCTCCCGTCAACAGCACCGCCTGTTGAATCCCGTGGCCACATGGCCCGAATCGTGCGGATGGTGGAAAGGAAGACCTCGCTGGGAAAGCGCTCACGGCAATGACCATCGATGGTCATGAAGAACGCTTCCTCATACACGCCCGCCATGGGCAGGACCACGCCGACGATGTGCTTGCAGCACCAGGTCGGCGCCTCGCTGTCATCCCACACCAGCTCGACGAGCACCGTCTTGCCGATGTAGCCGATAGCTACGTCCGCATCGAATTCCACCTGGCCAGTGGACAGATCAGCCCGGCCCTTACCGAAGCAGAGCAGCAATCGGCAGGACCCGAGTCGGGTAGCAGGTAAGGGCAGGAGTGGGGTGGCGGAGATTTAGGCGAGCGGGATGATCAAAAAAGTGAGCATCAAGGAAGAGCGGGTCAGATCACTTGCTTCGATCGTTGGTATGGATCGCTTGGTCCGTGAGACGCCAATAGATGGCACACCGTGCTCTACAACAAAGACATACGGATCCGCATCGTTGAGGTAGAAGAGCTCAGCAGGCCCTTCCCTGCCTATCGCTGGTGGTTGATCAGTTGAGAGGTAGCGCCAGAGATAGAACAGACCAGTCCTGAATACGATGAGGCTTAACGAAACTTGCCCACTCCAGACGCGGAATAGCGATCACTGAAATAGCAGCAAAACGTTGGTTCGCCCGCAGGAAAGAAAAGTAAAGTTGCAATCCTTACACCTCAGCCAATCTGACAGCCTGGCCAGCGATTTCCTCACTAAAACCACTAGACACTCCATTTAAGAGCCCTCGCGAGGAGAGTATCTGTGGATGTGTCTGAGAGAGAGGAGGCGCGCCATGCAGCTGCGCATCGAAGCCAGGCAAGAGGAAGACGTGATTACGTTGACGCTTTGGGGTGGGGTGAGTGAGGAGGAGCTTTTGGAGCTTCTGCGATCTGAAGGAATTGAGATAACCATTGGCCCTATTAAAGCGGGTACTGCGAAGATTGAGATTCGAGCACCGAAGCGTATGCTTATGCTTATGCTTATGCTTATGCTTATGCTTATGCTTATGCTTATGCTTATAGAGAAAATCAAAAAACCAATCTAGGAAAACAAGAAACATTAAAAGCAGCTGAGATTAAAACTTAGCACAAAAACAGCATCACACTAACAAACAACCATCAGAATACTTAATACCACCTATATTTCCCCTTAAGTAACTTCCCAAGGAGGCAATAAAACATCATCAAGTGCAGTAGCATTTCCTAACCCTGTTATAAATGACTCAGGAGACTCAACATCATAGATTCTCTTCACCGTCTCCAAACGAGCCTTCAAACGAGTGCCATCCAAATGCTTACATGCGATTAATCTCCCAACCCTACCCATTGCGCGATTGTAGAGCGGCTCAAGTAATGCCCAAGGCTCACCAGCATGAACTAGTAGTTCAATTTTCTTAATAGAGGATCGGATTTTATTGCGTTCCTTCTGACTCACACTAGGTTTTTCGAAATTAAATACGGATAAACCAGTCACTGTAAGCGGCTCAAATCCTCCTGCTGCCCTCATAACTGCCTGCCCCCTTCGCCTCACATGTAACTTACTCCTCTTCTGACGACACCCCTTTGCCGCAAGCATATTTACGACATCAGATATCACAAGACTAACATCACTATCAGGGAACTCCCCTCTTGCAGAGATGGTTATATCATCCGCAAATCTTGAGTACTTTAGCCCTCTAGCAGTCAGCCTATCCACCACCAGACACTCAACATCCCAGAACACTAAATTCGCCAAATAACTACTAGTGCATGCCCCTTGGGGAACACATCCTTTAAGAGTTGTTAACTTGGCAAGCACCGCTGACACTTCATTCTCAAATTTTAAGAATTCATTAAAAATTCGATAAACATGCGAGACAGTTATTGATGGAAAGAAATCCTCAATATCCAAAAGAACTACTTTCTGCGCACCCAAATGAGCTTTTACATTACTGTAAATACTACGAGGAGAAGCTAAATCCTTTATCCCACCGTGCAAATAACTGGGAAATATGACACGACTAAGAATTCTTCCAATTATCTTCTTCTGAATACGCTTCAGAGGTTCATGGGCATCATAAGTCTCACGCCTGCTACCATTCTTCTTCTTTTGGGGAACAGATCTATACATATAGTTGGCAGCATTGGAAACTTTCAGAAGCAGGGCCTCAGGCTCACCGAGAGCTAATGCCAAAGCACGCATTGAGAAAATTGGTTTATTAGGGTAAATCGGAGTTTCCATGACATCACCCCAAAAGCAAAAGGGCTGAAAAATCAGCCCTTTTTATGATTCGAAAGATGTAGTTTGTTGCATCACAAGAACCACTCACGAATAAAATTCAAGAGATTCTCCCGGTTTTCCCACCCCCAAATGAGGAAATGTTTGAAACCGAAGATAATGAAAGTTCTCAGAATTCTCTTGAGCTCAGAAGGCTTTTGCTCCTTCTTGGGCTTCGACTGATCACCTTCCTTATCTATGACACGGGCATCTTCAAAGTTGTGCTTGAACCGAGCGACCTTACGATCACCAGTTTTCTTCAGATATTTCATGGTTAAGAGCTCCTTCGGGCGGAATTGCCCCGCCGTCAAGCATTCCGGGCCGAAAGGAACTTGAAGATGCCGCTACAAACTACAGTTCTGCTTATCAATTTATTGATAAGCCGTCCGCCGATTGAACCTCCGTTACCCGTCGTTACTACGTACGGATAGCGCTAAGCGCTATGCCCTGTAGCGGTCAGCCGCAATTGCTCTGACCGTACGGGGCGCGACGGGGCGTTTCGGCAGAGGTAGCCTTGGAGAACACCAAAGCTGATTGGTTACCCAATCACCAACTGCAAGCCCGAATTATTAACCATGTCTAAAGAGCACCTGGGTGATGCACCCAGCGACCTTTTTTTACATCCCCGCCAGCACCAATGTCAAGGTGATATCAAAAAAACAGAGAAATTCTATCTATCTATTTGATTTATAGAGAATTCCTAAAACTCAATTATCTGGCTTCGGATCCGCCCCCAGAAGAGGTACCGATTTTCCAATTTCAATTTTAGGCGGGTCATAGGGAATTTGGGGAACCCAGGAATTATAACTAAGACTTTTAGACACTTCTAAAGCTAACGACTGGGGCTCTCCGTTTACTCTGATTTCACTCTGACTTTCAATAAGAACATTCAAATTCTTTGCAATACCTACAGTCGCCCTCCTCAACTCCTCATGAATTTCATCAGTATCAACTCCAAGATCTTGCAGTCGCTTAGAAAACTCTAAAACAGCATTCATTGAGTCCAACTTTGCTGGTACGGAGGATACTTTACCCTCCCTTGTATACTCTCGATACATATATGAAGCCGACCCACGCAAAAGATCAATCATCAGACCAATTATTTTAGAGTCACCAAAAACTTTAGACCAAAGACTTCCCGACTCAATTTTCTGAATAGAGATTGGCCGTTCAGCCACATCAACATTCAGCAACCGCCCCAGAGCCTCATAAAGATTATTCAAAGCCATTAACTTGCCAGCAAAGTCATGCAAGCCTTGCACATCAGACAAATATAAAGAAAGCTCACTGCTACCAACAATCCGAGGCGAACTTTCTTCTAAATTTCGATGAGATAGCTCAACAGCACCAACAATCACCTTTATCGACAATAGCAGCCGACCGGCAGCGCTTATGAGGCGCACGGCAGCATCTATACCATACGAATCTATGTATGCCTCATAGAGCCCAGAGAAAGCATTTAGTTCTCTCTCCAAGTCACGCACCAAGCCGACATCCTCAAACTCGAACTCATAGGTTTTTTCAATAGCAGTCAGCAGCCCTTCAATCAGATTAAAAACCTTTCTAGGATTAATGCCCTTCACTACGGTAGCGATAGGATTACTAAACTGACGCAACTCAGAAACTGCCTCCGGCATTTTTGTCTGCGAGACCCCAAAAAGCTTAATCAACACGTCATCTAACCCATCAAATAGTCTAGATATGTTATCGACCCATTTAGTAAATTCCGACACATCAACAAGGGCTTCCCTCAGATAGTCAAGCTCGCTACGTAACTTAAAAGAAAGCACTTACCACCTCTCTAATACCAAGTCTAAATTTTCTAAGCCAACATCAAAAAGCACACTACTCTAATTAGCGTATATCTACACAAACTGGGAGCTTAGCTCCCTAAAAAATTTACCCCTTGGTTTATGCCAAGTGATGGTATAAAACGCCAGCCGGTTGAGTGACTCCTACTGCGTCCTTGAACAACTTCTTACGCTTAGCGCGCTCCCAATATGAGCCAACAGCACCAAGCAAGGCAGGCATTATCAGAAACTGTCCGGCTATAGCTAAGCTGCGGAGAACAGTCCCAGTCATGGCGGCGGGTAGCTTGCTGGAATGCATCATGGCGGGCGCAGTGCTGGTAGCGAAGCCATGCAGCAGAAAGCATGACACTAGTGCAACCAGAAAGCTCCCCCTGCAAGGCAGTAGCGCTGCGAGAGACATGAACTCTTCGAACGTGGTGGTTCTACGACGACGTGCCATTCCTTGCGCTCTCGTGGTATCCATCTGTGGCACAAAGCCATATGGGCAAAAATAACGCGATACGCTATCGTTCGTAAATAGCCTCCGGCAAACACTTTCTACTAGTTAGCGCAACATCAGCATTATCTATTGAAGCATGAGAAGGATTGGCCCAATATTTTTCACATGCTTACCGGACATGCCTGGGCAGCAATCATTTAAGCAGATAAAAATATATTTTAACCCATTCACACCTACTACCATCACATCAATGAAGAAAATGTATGCCAGCCATTCTAGATATTGAATACGAATTCAAAAAAATAAAACTAGTCCCAGACACCCACAAACCTACCACCAACAACATATTTACAATAATTGTTGGAAAAAATGGCGTAGGAAAAAGCAAGATACTTTCAGAAATCGCAAAAACGCACTCTCATATTTACACTTATGCATACCAATATAAAGGAGCTCCTCAGTTTTCGCCATCGTCGGACGACGCGCCGAAAATCATAGCTGCCTCAACTAGCCCCTTTGATAAGTTCCCCTCAACTCCTCGACGATCAAACTATAGCGATACGAATTATCGTTACATTGGAATGCGAAGCGAGGGAATCTACAATACTTCATCTTCAGTAGCCCTACTGTCTTCTGCAGCAAAAGGCTTGTTAATATCAGCTCAGAAAGATGAAAATAATGCTCAACTTATAGAAGTTTTCTCAGCACTAGGGTTTTACCCAGGACTAGAGTTAATTTTTAAACCAAGTTATATAAAAATGAAACCGCGAGATCTTTACTTAGACTCAACAAGCAGGGAGCAGCCACTACTTCAAGAAATCATAACCCTGGAAAAGGCTTTTGATTTCACCATAGAGGACAAATATATTGATCAACTTCGGGAGATGCCAACAGAAGTATCAGCGAGGATCTTAAATGCAATATATACAATCAGCAATATATCCAACAAGCGAAAAGCAATCAGAGTTCGCTTAGAGCTAGAAAAAGATCCTAAACTTCAAAAAACAATCTATGAAAGCACTGAAACGCTCGATGCTTTATTAACCTTACTGAGCAGTGGCTTTATTCGACTAATGGATATAGTCGTAACAAAAATTACTTACGGTGAAATGTCGCTAAAAAGGGCAAGCTCAGGAGAGCAATGCCTAGCGGTTCTAATGCTAGGCATCGCCGGACATATAACAAATGGATCTACAATATTAATTGACGAGCCTGAAATAAGCCTTCACCCGAAGTGGCAAGAAATTTTTATGCCTTTACTGATAAGAGCCTTTTCTAAGTTTCGCGACTGCCAATTCATCATCGCAACTCACTCTCCTCAAATAATATCAAGGCTAGGTGAAAACAACTGCTACATCCTATCATTAACGCGAAATACAATTCACAACTCCAGTGAGTTTCAGAATAGGTCAGCAGACTTTCAACTAGCAGAGTTATTCGATGCCCCAGGCTTGATGAATGAATACATAGCAAGACTAGCCTTTAATTTACTAGCAAAGGTTAAAAGCTCAAAAACTTTAGACGCAGATAGCGCAAGCAACCTAAATAAACTTATAGAACTCTCTAGTAACCTTGAAAACAACGACCCAACCTTCGAGCTGATCCAGTCCGTAAAATTGGTGTGCGAGCACTATGCCAACAATAAATAGACAGATATCTTTCACTAAAGATCAATTGGCCACTATCAAAGAGAAAGCCTCGCAGCCGGGTTTTTCGCACACTCAATGGGGAGATGATGACTTACTAGACACGAGACGAATTATAAGAGAACACTACCGAAACGAACAAAGGCTAAAATGCGCATATTGCATGAATCCCATCGCATCCATTTCTGCAAATGGTGCGAACATTGAACACATTATTCCAAAATCAAAAAAAATTGAATTCATCTTTGAACCAAAAAATCTCTGCGTAATCTGCCCAGACTGCAACGAAGTAAAAAGAAGCCAAGAAGTAACTGGGGATGAGCCGAACCCGCTGAAAAGGAACGCAATCCAGTATCCTAGGACATCCGGGGCCTTTAAAATTGTCCACCCGCACTTTGACAACTATAGCGAACATATTATTCACGCAAATCGCATATACATTGACATAACCCCCAAAGGACATTGGACCATTGGGGCATGTAAGCTAAATAGGTTTTATCATCGCTTTGGTGTATGCGAGGAGCTAGTGGAAGATGTGGCACTAATTGAAGAAGAAGAGGCGTTTCACAAGTTTCATGAGCAGCCGATTTAAGCGCTGATACTGGAAGGCATCTAGTAGTTACTAAATAGACAAACGGCTTATCGAGATTTCGGCCGGATGTGTTAGTCAATACTCTGATATCCGGATAGACGTCATTGAAGCTCCTCTCGATGGATCCAGTATCGAATGGATTATCCGATTCTTTATGAACATCTGCGCCGATAAATCCGGGTGACTACTTTGGACGCTTGCTGCGAAAAACTGTGGTTCTGTGAGGTCGGCATAGGCTATAGCCCTTGACTTATGGGCCGCCGGGTAACGTTGGGGAGCCCCTCACATAATTCATAATACTGGGGTCCGGGGGGTCAAATCCCTGCGTAGCCACCATACAAAACAAAGGGTTTAGCGAAAGCTACGCCCTTTTTTGTCTGCCTCGAAAGAGTGGATGGTTCGATGCCCTCATCACTCGCAATGGCGCGTGAGTGGGCGGTCTGAATGCAGGCGCATCAGGTACACCCCGGCGCTGGCAGATTCGACCGGGAGCAAGAAGGCTGGATCAGTTTTCTGACTTGGTAGCGCACTTCCTGCAGTGAGGAGGCGGTAATTCCAAATCTGCGCCGCATGAAGAGAAGCGTCGGTTCATCTCACTCCCCAACTGTTGGCCCCCTTCCCTGCCCGACCACCCGTGCGGCTTCCGAGCGAAGGTCTCGCGCAGGTAGAGGCCGGCAGGTAACGCCAAGCCCCAGCGCCCTTGAACATCGACCCAGGGCGCGCGTGCCCTCAGCGTCGTGACAGGCACCGCATGCAGTGATCCCGTGGACGACGGCACCAGCAGGCAGAGCAGGCGCAACTCCCTGCGCCTGCGAAAATTCAGGACATTTCCTTTCATCACTCCCTCACAAGATTCCGGCCACGGCGCTGCGCAAACGCGTTAAGCCCGAGCTGATCGAGGCGCCGCAACGTCTCTGCTTCATAGGCGCCCGTGTCCTGCAACGCATCCACATAACCGGTAAAGCGCATGAACTGTGCGAACGCCCGATCCGGATCCGAGTAGCGAATCCTCCGCAGAAGCAACAGCAGCTGATGGGCAGTCGTCCTATTCATTCGCGTAGTCCCCTGCGCTGAAGACCGTCTTGCCCTGATCCAGGTCGCTGCGAATGCGATGGAGATTGATCACCCGACGACGCCCGATCTTCACGGTGGGGATCGTTCGGGTTTCGACCCAGCCGCGCACCACGTCCTCGGTGATTTCCTCGATGCCGCACATTTCAGCCAGCACCTGCTGCGTGCAAAACGGCGCACAGCGGAAATCGCTCATTCGCTCGGGCCTTGCGCCCTTGCTGAACCTCACTACTCCAGACTGTTCCATACAGACACCCTATAATCGGCCACTCTAAGCCATTCCGAGTAATAGATACTCAAAGCAATCTAGGGCACTGCTGCTTTCGAGTAAAGGTTACTCAAGCCGAGAAAAATCAATGGATGACGTAAGAAACAGAGCACTTCAACTGATTCGGGCTGTAGGACCGAAGCACTTGAGCGAACTCGGGGCAAGAACTACGAGCGCTGGCGGAACATCAGCGGCGGCAAGATCAGGATCAGCACCGAGGAAGTGGGCATCCTGGCCGAGGCTTATCCACAGTTCGCGCTTTGGCTGATATCCGGGCGCACGGAGCCGGAGAACGGGCACATCAGCCCGGATGACGCGCCTTCTGCGTGACCAGCATGAGCGAAGGCATCACCCACAGGGCGCTCCAGCTGCTTGAGATGGCCAGCATCAAGGCACTGACCGAGGCAGGGAGCACGGAATACGTGCGCTGGCAGAACATCAAGCGCGGCCGCGCCCGGATGGGTGCCAATGAAATCGAGATTCTCGGACGCGTCTATCCCCAGTACCGCTGGTGGCTGATCACCGGCGAGGTGAAACCGGACCAGGGGCAGACCAGCCCCGAACACGACGGTCTGATCGCCCCGCCCTCCTAGGCCTAGCGTCGCCTTTCACCTTCCCCCGCTCGGTGCCCACGTCATGGGGCGCCGGGCGTTCCTCTCCTGATCCCCCGCCTTCACTCCCGCCCTCCCCCGCGACGCGCCACCAACTGCTCATGCAGTGACCACGCGACGGCGTAGGGCTGCTCGCGCGGGTTGAGGGCGTCCCCTGCCTTTCGCCAGCGAGCTTCATCCAGCCCGCTGCGGGCGATTTGGTGGGCGAGTGCATCGATCTGCCCTTCGAGCGTGCTGCCCAGGCCGGCGGTAACGGTGAGGGGCAGGCCGAATAGCGGCCGCCCGATGAAGGCGAGGTGGCGTTCCTCGGGCACATCGAGGCCGGTGGCCTGGATGCCCAGCAGGACGACACGGCCCTCGGCATCCACCGCGTCCAACCCGTACGAGCCGCCATCGCTCAGGGCCCAGCCGTCGAGGCGCTGGAGGGGGTAGGCGAGGCGGGGCACCTGGGTGAGGTAGAGGTAGCCGGCGCCTGCGGCACTGGCGGCGAGTGCCAGGGTGAGTGAGGTAATCCCTAACGCGCGTTTCATCGAGGCCTCCTTGCGGGTGGGCGAAGCCTACAGGGCGCGGGGCCTGGCGGACCATAGCGGCTTGCCGGGGCGCTGAAAGCGGAACTGGCCGGTCATCCCCCCGGCGGGAAAAAATTGTACAAACCCCTTGTACAAACTTATACGCAGCAGTAGAAAAGCTATACAAATTCACTCAATGTACAGCTTTAGAGGACGCCACCATGCCGGCCTACCGCGCGCCGCTCCGCGACATGCGCTTTGTGTTCGATGAAGTACTCGATGCCTATACGCACCTGCAGGCTTTGCCATCCCAAGGGGAATTCGGCACGGACCTGGGCAGCGCGATCCTCGAAGAGGCGGCGCGCCTGGCTGAGGGGGTGCTGGCCCCGCTGAACAGCTCGGGCGACAAGGAAGGCTGTCATTACGACCCGGCGACCCGCGCGGTGAAGACGCCCGCCGGGTTCCGCGAGGGCTACCGCCAGTTCGCCGAAGGCGGCTGGACGGCGCTGGCCTGCCCCACCGAGTTCGGCGGCCAGGGCCTGCCCCATGTGCTGAACATGATGGTGGAGGAGATGGTGTGTTCGGCGAACCTGTCGCTGGGCATGTACCCGGGCCTGACCCACGGCGCCATCAATGCCCTCACCGCCCACGGCACCCGCGAGCAGCAGGAGGCCTACCTGCCGAAGCTGATCAGCGGTGAGTGGACCGGCACCATGTGCCTGACCGAGCCGCAGTGCGGCACGGACCTGGGGCTGATCCGCACCCGCGCCGAACCCCAGGCGGACGGCAGCTACGCGCTGAGCGGCACGAAGATCTGGATCACCGGCGGCGAGCACGATCTGGTGGAGAACATCGTCCACCTGGTGCTGGCCCGCCTGCCCGATGCGCCGGCCGGGGTGAAGGGGATTTCGCTGTTCCTGGTGCCCAAGTTCCTCGCCGATGGCAGCCGCAACCCGGCGTTCTGCGGCGGGTTGGAGCACAAGATGGGCATCAAGGGCTCGGCCACCTGCGTGATGAATTTCGAGGGCGCCAAGGGCTGGCTGATCGGCGAGCCCCACAAGGGCCTGCGCTGCATGTTCACGATGATGAACTCGGCACGCCTGATGGTGGGCATGCAGGGCCTGGGCATTGCCGAGAACGCTTACCAGATCAGCCTGGGCTTCGCCCGCGAGCGCCTGCAGAGCCGCTCGCTGAGCGGGCCGAAGGCGCAGGACAAGCCGGCGGACCCGATCCTGGTTCACCCGGATGTGCGGCGCATGCTGCTGCGCCAGAAGGTGATGATCGAGGGCAGCCGCGCGCTGGCCTACTTCACCGGCCTGCATCAGGACATCGCCCACGACCACCCGGACGCCGAGGTGCGCCAGCAGGCAGACGACCTGGTGCAACTGCTGACGCCGGTGGTGAAGGCCTTCCTCACCGACGAGGGCTTCGCCTGCGCCAACGAGGGCCTGCAGGTGATGGGCGGCTCGGGCTTCACCGAGGACTGGGGCATCGAGCAACTGGTGCGGGATTGCCGCATCACCCGTATCTACGAAGGCACCAACGGCATCCAGGCGCTGGACCTGGTGGGCCGCAAGCTGGCCCTGGGCGGCGGCCGTGCGGTGCGTGGCTTCTTCCAGTTGGTGGGTGAATGGCTCAAGGCCAACCCCGAGGCGGCACACGTGGCCAAGGTGGACAAGGCGCTGCGCCAGTTGCAGCAGGCGACGATGTGGCTGGCCACCGAAGGCATGAAGGACCCGGAACAGGCCGGCGCGGCGGCCACGCCCTACCTGCGGCTGTTCGCGCTGACCACGCTGGCCTGGCTGTGGGCCCGCATGGCTCAGGTGGCCCAGGCCAAGCTGGACGCCGGCAGCGAGGAGAAGACCTTCTACGGCGCCAAGCTGAAGTCCGCCGACGTCTACATGACCCGAACCCTGACCGAGACCGACGGCCTGCTGGCCGAGGTGATGGCAGGCAAAGCATCCCTGATGGCGTTCAACGAGGACGAGTTCGCCGCATAGCCAACCCTCTCCTCCGTATGCGCACGCCGGCAATCCCTCCCTTTTTGATTGCCGGTTTTTTTTTGCCCGGAATTGGGTCGGCCCGCAGGGTAGCGCCACGCGGGTTGGGGCCGTCGTAGGGTGGATCGCGCTTCATCGATCCACCGTCTGAGCCATGCCAGATGCCCATGGTGGACAGGAAAAGCATCGCGAATGAATTCGCTCCCACGGGGTGGCGCCACCCTACAAGGCCGTGCCGAACACCCTTGGTGGATGGGAAGAGCGCCATCCACCCTACGCCCCGGGCGGTGATGTGCCGGGGCGTGGGGGCATGTTCATTCGCGATTGGCGAGGTGGCCGAGGTGGCCGAGGTGGCCGAGGTGGCGCACCAGCGTATCGATCAGGAACCAACCCGAAAGCGACAGGCCGATGAACATCATCGGTACGCTCAGGAACAGCGCTCGCCCAACCCAGGCGGTCATGTCCTGCCCGTTCGACAGGCAGTCGTGCAGCCCCTTGGTGTTGCCTTGGCAGTCGAAGTGCTCAAAGGCCCAGATGCCCCATTGCCATCCCAGCCAGGTAACGCCCACCGGGAGCAAGGCCAGCGCGTAGCGGCTCAACCAGCCCAGCCGCTCGGCGCGCTGCCAGAGCAACCAGGGCGGCGCGAACAACAGGGTGACGAGCAGTGGCCAGAACAGCAGGTCGATCATGGGGTACGTCCTGTACGGAAAGCGCCCAAGCAAGGGGCACGATCTTAGCGTCGTCGGGGCCGTGTCGGGTGCCTGAAAGAGATCCACTGGCATGAGCACAAAGCAGCCTGTCATGCTTGCCCGAAGCGACAACCACCTGAAAGGAAGCATCTTGAAGAAAACTACGCTGGCACTCGCGCTCCTGGTAACCACCGCTCATGCGGACGACTTTGATATGAAGTCATACGTGGACAGCGCCTATAAGAAAGGCAACTCCGTCCTCTTCAAATGTGTCGAGGCCGATGGCTCATACGACTACATAGATCTCTATGGCGAAGACGAGATGCTGTGGACGAGGTACGTGGGGGGTGATCCGGTCACAAGGCAGTTCGTAAAGCCCAAAGTCTCGAAAGACAAGGTCGTGATTCCATTCGAAAACGCTTATGAAGGTGCCTCGGAACGAGTGTTCACCTTCGTGGCCAAGGACGGGAACAAGGTGACCTGGAACTACGGGAAGCCATGCACCACTGAACTCTAGTGGCCTCATGTTCCCAGAAGGCTGAAGCGAGCCCTCCGGGAACCCTTAGCAATTCACTTTCCCAGTCTCGATAGCGCTAGAGCCGTCCCAAACCCCGCCCCCACCACCATCACCGGCAACACCGCATACCCCAGCACCTCGATCGCCATCTCCAGGCTCGTGTAGGTGCTCCAGCTCGCCACCCGGTTGTCGAAGATGCTGATGTCCACCAGGTACCACGCAAGCATCGCCAGCAAGGTGGCCAAGGCCACTCTGAGCAGGCGGTGAGTGATGCGCTTGCCGAGCCAGCGGGCGAGCAGCAGAAACGGGATAAGCAGCAGCGCATGCACCAGCAGCTCCTCGGCCAGCGAGTAGCGGCCCATGTCCGAGGGTGGGTTGCTGGCGAAGGGCGCGAGCGCCCAGAGCCCCTGGAGCAGGGTGCCGATGATGAAGAGCAGGCTAATCGCCAGTGCGAGGCTGGCGGTGCGGAGTCCATTGCCCACGAAGTGATCCGTCCTGTGGATAAGGTGCGCATTGTATGCCGTGAGCGGGAGGTGAACCGCCAAGGCGTTCGCGCCTGCCCAAATGAAAACACCCCGAACCAGTCGGGGTGTTTGGGTGCATCAGCGCGGCGGTCAGGAAGCTAGATCGCCTACCGCACTGTCCGCTTCGACCTTGGCCTTGAGGTTGAGCACCTTGTACAGCACGGTCAGCAGCACCAGGAACGCAGGGCCGATGTACAGGGCGATGCGGGTTTCCTCGAAGAAGGCCATCAGCACCACCACCAGCACCAGGAAGGCCAGGGCGAGGTAGGAGCTGAGCGGGAACAGCCACATCTTGAACTGCAGCTTGCCCTGTTCGGCCGGGCTCAGGCTGCGGCGGAACTTCATCTGCGCGAGCAGGATCATGGCCCAGGTCCAGATGGCGCCGAAGGTGGCGATGGAGGTGACCCAGACGAACACCTTCTCCGGTACCAGGTAATTCAGCAGCACGCCGAGCAGCAGGGCGAAGATGGACAGCAGCAGCGCATTGCGCGGTACGCCATTGCCCGAGGTGCGGGCGAAGGGCTTGGGCGCCTGGCCGTGCTGGGCGAGGCTGTAGAGCATGCGCCCGGTGCTGAAGATGCCGCCGTTGCAGGAGCTCAGCGCGGCGGTGATGACCACGAAGTTGATGATGCCGGCGGCGGTCTTGATGCCCAGGCGCTCGAAGGTCATGACGAAGGGGCTGCCCTGGGTGCCGATCTCGTTCCACGGGTAGATGGACATGATCACGAACAGCGCGCCGACATAGAACAGCAGGATGCGCCAGAACACCGAGTTGATCGCGTTGGGGATGGTCTTCTGCGGGTTGCGGGCTTCGCCGGCGGTGAGGCCGATCATCTCCACGCCGAGGTAGGCGAACATGACCATCTGCAGCGACATGAGCACGCCCTGGATGCCGTTGGGCATGAAGCCGCCATGGTTCCACAGGTTGCTGATGCCGGTGGCGATGCCGCCATTGCCGATGCCGAAGACGATCATCCCGGCGCCGGCCACGACCATGGCGATGATGGTGACGATCTTGATCAGGGCGAACCAGAACTCGAACTCGCCGAAGGCGCGCACGGTGATCAGGTTGATGGTGCCCATGCTCGCCAGGGCCAGCAGGGCCCAGATCCAGCGGTCCACGTCGGGGAACCAGATCTGCATGTAGATGGCGACGGCGGTGATCTCGGCGACGCAGGTCACCAGCCAGAGGAACCAGTAGTTCCAGCCGGTGAGGAAGCCGGCCAGCGGGCCGAGGTAATCCTGGGCGTAGCGGCTGAAGGAGCCGGCCACGGGGTTGTGCACGGCCATCTCGCCGAGGGCGCGCATGATCACGAGGATGGCGAGGCCACCGATGATGTAGGAGAGCATGATGGCGGGGCCGGCCATCTGGATGGCCTTGGCGGAGCCAAGGAACAGGCCGACGCCGATGCAGGCGCCGAGGGCCATGAGGCGGATGTGCCGCTCACCCAGGCCGCGTTGCAGTTCATGTTCGCTGCTGGACATGTGAACCTCTTATTTTTGTAAAAGGGCTGGCACCCGCCGAGGGGTAACCCGGCAGGGCTGACTGTTGTTTCCGGTGACCGGGTCGCGGGACCGGAAAGCAGAAGTCGCCCGTTCGGCAGCAAAGACAAGGCAGGCTTTGTCGGCCGGATACGGACGGTTGGCTGTTGTATAGAGGGGGCACCGAGGGGGCAATGCGACAATCGGCTTCCCGATTAAAACAGCTGAATCTGCCGCGCGAACTATACAGGGCGAGAGAAATAACTTCGATGCGACCTTCTGACAGGCGGAGTCGTTCTGGTACGGCGGTTCTTGGAGCGAAAGAAGTCGACGCTACAGGTTCCTGGCCGTTTCGCCAGGAAACATAAGCCCATGGCTGTCTGGTGCTGGGCTCGATGGGTTTCGCAGAGCTCTACCCATCCTACGGGTCCGTGACACAGGGTCCGGCGAAGGCGCTTCCCTGCCCCGCCGGATCCCGTTGCCCTACTTCAGCGGCAAGCAGATGCAGGTCTGCAGTTGCGCGGGCGGGGTGGTGCGTGGGTCGTTCATGTACATCTCGAACATGGGGAAGTTCGCCGGCTCGTGGCCGCTGGCGGGCAGCCATTGCGAGAACATCCAGTTGTAGGGCTTTTCCATCTCGTTGTACGGGCCGGTGTAGGTCAGTACGGCGCAGCGGCCAGCGGGGATTTCGAAGCGCAGCAGCTCCTCGCCCAGCACGGCATCGGGCGCCACCGGGACGCAAGCCATCGAGCGCAACTCATGCTCGGGCACCTGGGCGGGGTCGTCGAAGTAGATGCCGTAGCCGACCGACTCGGGCTGGGCGATGCCGCGGATGGCGGCGAGCATGAAGACGCGGGCGAACTGCGGGCCGATTTCCTGGTAGCTGCCACGATGGGCCAGGCCTGCCAGGGTGACGCCGGGTAGGGTTTCGATCTTGATGGGGTACATGCCGAGCTCCTTGGGGTCGAAGGGTCGGGAGCGGGCTGCGCGATAGCGCCCCGGCGGGATGCCGAAGGCGGTGCCGAATGCCCGGTTGAACGCCGCGTCCGACTCGTAGCCGGCGCGCTGCGCCACATCACGCAAGGAAGCCTCGGGGTTGCCCAGTGCCACCGCCGCGCGGTGCATGCGGATGCGTTGCACCGTGGCGTTCACCGTCTCCCCCATCAAGGCGCGGTAGACGCGATGGAAGTGGTACGGCGAAAGGCAGGCCAGGTCCGCCAGCCGGTACAGGTCCGGGTCGGCGTCGGGGTGGCGAGCCAGCCAGTGCAGGACGGGTTCCAGGCGCTGGCCGTAGTGGTTCAGGGTCTCGGGCTTCATGCGGTCTCCTTGGAACGCACTGTAGCGACGGCGGTTTTGCAGATTTTGCGCTTTTTACGGGCGAGGCCGAAGGCGCCAGGGCAACGCTGTGCGCTGCTTGGCGAATGCGTTCTCCCCGCAGCGTCAGCGAACCTACTTCGCCCGCTGGCGGGTACCGAGCAGCAGGCCGACGAAGATCATGCCGCCGCCCACCCAGTGGTAGCCCTGCAGCGCTTCGCCGAGGATGAGGAAGCCGAGGATCGCGGTGAACACCGGCATCAGGTAGTTGGTCAATGAGGCCTTGGCCACGCCGAGCACGGCGATGCCGTGGTTCCACAGCAAGTAGGCGATCAGCGAGGCGAAGGTTCCGGTGTAGCCGATGGCGGCGAGGTTGCGCAGGCTGGGCTCGAAGTGGGCGCCACTGGCCAGCTCCAGCAGGTAGAACGGCAGCAGCAGCGGCACGCCGCAGAGCGCCAGCGCACCGAGGAAGGCCAGCGGCGGGATGCCCTGGAACCAGGCCGCCCAGCGCCGTTGCAGCAGGGTGTAGAGCGCCCAGTCGAGCACCGCCAGCAGCATGATCAGGTCGCCCGGGTTGAAGCTCAGGCTGGCCAGCGAGGCCAGGCTGCCGCGGCCGATCAGCACCAGCAGCCCGAGGATGGCCACCGCCATGCCCAGCCAGGCACGCCGCGTCGGCCATTCACCCAGCAACAGGCCGGCACCGATGAAGGTGGCCAGCGGCAGGCAGGTGTTGAGCAGGGTGAGGTTGATCGCCACCGTGGTGCGCGCGGCGCAGTACAGCAGCACGCTGTAGGTGCTGATGCCCATCGCCGCCACCAGTACCAGGCGCCAGCCGGCGCGACGCACGGCGGCGCGGTGCTGCCAGAGGGGGCGGGCGACGAAGGGCAGGAGAATGGCCAGGGCCAGGCTCCAGCGCCAGAAGGTCAGGGCGATGGGCGGGATGTCGTCATGGAAGGCCCGCGCCACCAGGGCGTTGCCGGCCCAGCAGGCGCTGGCCAGCAACAGGCCGGCCCAGGCCAGGGCCGGGGCGCGTGTTTCACTCATCGGTCAGCTCTGGCCCAAGGGGCGCAGGCGGTATTGCGGCGGCAGTTGCTCGATACCGCTGACGGTGACGTTGAGGTTCTTCCAACGGCCGTCCTTGATGCCGTAGATGCAGCCGTGCACGGACAGCTCCTGTCCACGGTGCCAGGCGTTCTGGACGATGGTGGTGTGGCTGACGTTGGCTACCTGCTGCATGACGTTGAGCTCGCACATGCGGTCGACGCGCTCTTCCTCACTGGTGAACTGCGCCAGGTGCTCGCGCTGGTCGTAGTAGAGGTCACGGATGGTGCGCAGCCAGCCGTCGATCAGGCCGAACTGCACGTCCTGCATGGCCGCGCGCACGCCGCCACAGCCATAGTGGCCGGTGACGAGAATGTGCTTCACCTTGAGCACGTCCACTGCGTACTGGACCACCGACAGGCAGTTGAGGTCGGTGTGCAGCACCACGTTGGCGACGTTGCGATGGACGAAGAGGTCGCCCGGCAGCATGCCGACGATCTCGTTGGCCGGCACGCGGGCATCGGAGCAGCCGATCCACAGGTATTCGGGCACCTGCTGCTTGGCCAGCTTCTCGAAGAACTGAGGGTCACGTTCCTTGATGTTCTCGGCCCAGCGGGCGTTGTTGTCGAACAGCTGCTGCAGGTCGCTCATCGGTCTTCTCCTCATTCTTATGGCCGGCGCACCTTACGGAGGGTGCCAGGCTTTGACAAGCGCCCGCCGCGCGCCGTCACAGCGGCTCAGCCCGCCGCCAGCACTTCCGCTACCGCACGCTCGGCCGCCTCCACGGCGCCGTCGAAATAGCCCATCCAGCGCGTGGCGGTTTCGGTACCGGCAAAGTGCAGGCGACCATGGGGCTCACGCAGGCGTGCCGCACCCGTGGTCCATAGCCCCGGCGGGAAACAGGCGGCGTAGCAGCCCCGGGCAAAAGGCTCATCGGCCCAGCACTTGTCCACATACTCCAGGGGCGCCAATGCCTCCTGGCCGAAGTAGCGAGCGAAGCACTCGAGCACCACGGCGCGACGCTCGTCCTCGCTGCGCATGGACCAGTGCCGCGCCTCGTCGCCCTCGATGAAGCCCAGCAACACACCACCTGCTGAGCCGGGCAGGCTGTTATCGAAGGTCAGCCGTACCGGCCCCACTTCGCTGGTGGCCTGGCCGGAGAGCCCGCGCTCGCGCCAGAAGGGCCGCTGGTAATGCGCCATGCATTTGATCGAGGCGCCCTGGGGCTGGCGTTGCAGCATCTGGTCTCGCCAGCCGGGCAGCAACGGCGCCTGGGTGATTCTCAACAGCTGGGTCGGCGGCACGGCGAGGATCACCCGCCCAGCCTGGTAGCGCCCGCTATCGGTGAGCAGCTCGACGCCCTGACCATCCTGGCGCAGCGCTCGCACCGGCTGACCGAGGCGCACCGCATCGCCCAGGCGCGCAGCCAGTTCCAGGCAGATACGTTGCGAGCCGCCCTGGATACGGTCCTGCTGGGCGCCGTTCTCGACGCCGAGGATGCAGTCGAAACCACTGCCGGCCTGCACGTAGAACAGCACATGAAGGAAGGACAGGTCGTGAGGGCTGGCGGCGAACACAGCGCCGCTCATCAGCTCGAACACCTTGCGCCCCTGGGCGGTCTTCAGGGTGCGGCGGATCCACTCGGCGAAGGTCATCGAGTCCCATTCTTCCGCACGCGGGTGGCGGGCCGGGTCATCCAGGGGGATCTGCCGTGACAGGCGCTCGAAGCGCATCTGCGCCTGCAGTACATCCAGCAGCACCAGCGGCGAGAAGCGCGGGATGGTGCCGCGATAGGGCTTCAGCCGGCCGCCGAAGAAGGTCAGGTTGTCGCCCTGGTTCCACAGCGGGAAGGTGGAGAGATTCAGTTCGCCCAGCAGCCCGAGGATGCGGTCCTGGGTCGGGCCCACCCACTGGCCACCCAGCTCCACCACATCGCCTGTGGATAACCCATGGTTGAGGGTGCGCCCGCCGACCCGCTCGTTGGCCTCCAGCACCTGCACGCGCTTGCCGGCACAGGCGAGGCGCCAGGCGGCGGTCAGCCCCGAGATACCTGCCCCGACCACGATCACGTCCGTTTGCTGCATGGCGCCCTCCTCGCCTGATGGTGGCAAAAGGGTACGCCGGTACCAGAAGTCGGAAAATGGCCGTAAATGCCAGACTGGCCGACGGATCGGGGCAAATGGGGGGAATCTTTCCGCGTGGAGACCGTCCACCCTCCATAGCCACAGCGTGGAGGCCACGCCATGAGCCATCCAGACCCGACCCGCAACAACCCCGCGACGGACGAGGAGCACGATCCCAAGGCCCCGGAGAAGTCGCTGACCGAAGCGCCTGCCGGCAGCGGCCCGGTGGAGGAGTTCCCGCCGCGTCAGTTGCGTGAGGCCGGCCTGACCCGGGGCGGCACATCGCACCCGCCGAAGGATTTCGACCTGTCGCCGGAAGAGCTGCTGGAGGATGAAACCGACACGCCGCTCAGCAACCCCAGCGGCACGCTGTCTCGGGATTTCGACCTTAGCGTTACCGGTGATGAGGAAGATGAGCTGCACGAGGAAGAGCAGCCCCGCTACGCCCGGCGTGCCCGCTAGCTTCTAGGGACGTTGTCGAGCGCAGGCATTTTTCAGTCCAGCAGGGTGCAGGCCATCACCAGGGCATCCTCGCGGCCACCCACCGCCGGGTAGTAGCCCCGGCGCCGGCCGATCTCGTTGAAGCCATAGCGCTCATAGAGCCGGTAGGCCGACTCGTTGCTGGCACGCACTTCGAGGAAGCATTCGCCGGCCTTGAGTTCCAGCGCGCGCTGCATCAGGTGCTCCAGCAGGCGCAAGCCCAGCCCGCGCCCCTGGCTTTCCGGCTTTACGGTGATGTTGAGCAGGTGCGCCTCATCGATGATCACGTTGATCACCCCGTGGCCGACCTGCTGGGTGCCTTCGAACATGATCCAGCAGTCGTAGGACTTCAGGCCGTCGGCAAAGATGCCGCGCGTCCAGGGATGGCTGAAGGCGGCGTATTCGATCTTGAGCACGGCATCGAGATCCGCCTCGGTCATCCGGCGGAAGGAAACGGCATCGGTCATTCAGCGGACTTCCAGCGTCGCGTCACCCGGCGCATGGCCTGCCACAGCTCGGCCTTGCGTTGGGGTTCATCCATCAGCAGCTCCAGGCCGGGCACGGCCCAGGCAGCGCCCAGGCCTTCGACCTGGAGTTCGCGGCAGTAGGCATCGGCGTCGGCTTCCCCGGCAAAGCGGATCGCCGGCAACCCCACCAGCCACAGGCAACTGCAACCGGCGCCCTCTTCCATGCGTGCAGCGACGAAGCCCTGGAGGAAATCACGGGCAGCGTCTGGCCCCTGGTCCATGTTGCCACGCACCAGCAGCGGCCAGCGCACCGGCTCACCGATCATCTGTGGCGCATCCGGCAGGCCGGCGGCACGCAGTAGGTCCTTGAGCAGCAGGTAGGCCGGGTCGCGGCTCTGGAAGCCTTCGCCGGTGGGCAGTTCGACCAGTAACAGGCAACTGCCGGCACGCAGCAATTGCAGGGAGAAACGCGGTGGCGCCACCGGAGCGGTTTTCACCGGCTCCGGGGTCGCTTCATTGGCGGGCTCCGCCGTCGGCTCGGGGTTCACCGCTACGCGCGGCGTGGTGCCGGGGCGCGGTACCTCGATCTTCGGTCTCGTGGGTGCCTGCACCGGTGCCTCGGCTGCGGCCGGATTGGCCTGGGTCGTGGCAGCGGCGGGAGTGGGCACCCGCGTCGGTTCGGGTTTCGGCGCGGCCTCGGGCTGCACCAGCAGCTCGGGGCGCGAAGGCGCAGCGAAGGGCAATACCGTGCGCGGCAGCCAGGTGGCGACCTGCATGGCATCGAGATAAGCGCGGCGACGGAGCTCTTGGATCAAACGTCAGCTACCTGTGGATGGGCTTTGCGTACGCCGGCCTGCATGAGGTTCAGCGCGTTGAGATAGGCCTTGGCGGAGGCGACAACTATATCGGTATCCGCACCGTTGCCGTTGACGATTCGTCCGGCTTTTTCCAGGCGTACCGTCACTTCACCCTGGGAATCGGTGCCCTGGGTGATGGCGTTGACCGAATACAGCTGCAGGTTGGCGGCCGAAGCAGCGAGGCTTTCGATGGCCTTGAAGGTGGCGTCCACCGGGCCGGAGCCTTCGGCGCTGGCGTCACGCTCGACACCGCCGATGCTCAGTACCAGCCGCGCGTGGGGCACCTCGCCGGTGCGCGAGACGACTTCCAGGTGGGCCAGGCGGAAGTGCTCCGGCGCTTCCTCGCCGAGGCTGTCGGAGACGATGGCTTGAAGGTCTTCGTCGAAGATTTCGTGCTTCTTGTCGGCCAGCACCTTGAAGCGGGCGAAGGCGGCGTTGAGTTCGGCCTCGCCGGGCAGCTGGATGCCCAGCTCCTCCAGGCGGGTACGGAACGCGTTGCGCCCGGAGAGCTTGCCTAGGGACAGCTTGTTGGTGTGCCAGCCCACGGACTGCGCGGACATGATCTCGTAGGTTTCGCGGTGCTTGAGCACCCCATCCTGATGGATGCCCGACTCGTGGGCGAAGGCGTTGGCGCCGACGATGGCCTTGTTCGGCTGCACCGGGAAGCCGGTGATGCCGGAGACCATGCGCGAGGTGGCGAGGATGTGCGGCGTGTCGATGCGGGTGTGCACGCCGAGGATGTCGGCGCGGGTCTTGATCGCCATGACGATCTCTTCCAGCGCGGCGTTGCCGGCGCGCTCGCCCAGGCCGTTGATGGTGCATTCCACCTGGCGTGCGCCCACCGCCACCGCCGCCAGGGAGTTGGCCACGGCCAGGCCCAAGTCGTTGTGGCAATGCACGGAGAACACCGCCTTGTCGGCATTGGGGACGCGCTGCAGCAGTTGGCGGATGGTCTCGGCGTACTGGTGCGGGATGGCGTAGCCGACGGTGTCGGGGATGTTGATGGTGCGGGCGCCGGCGTCGATGGCGGCCTCGATGATGCGGCAGAGGAAATCGATTTCCGAACGCCCGGCGTCCTCGCAGGAGAACTCGACGTCCGCGCACAGGTTGCGCGCGTGGCGCACGGCGCGCACGGCCTGCTCCACCACCTGGTCCGGCTGCATGCGCAGCTTGTACTGCATGTGGATGGGGCTGGTGGCGATGAAGGTGTGGATACGCCCGGAGTTGGCGCCCTTGAGGGCTTCGGCGGCGCGCTCGATGTCGGCCTCGACCGCACGGGCCAGGCTGCACACGGTGCTGTCCTTGATGCTGTCGGCGATGGCCTTGACCGCTTCGAAGTCCCCCGGGCTGGCGATGGCGAAGCCCGCCTCGATCACGTCGACGCGCAGCCGCTCCAGGGCCTTGGCGATGCGCAGTTTCTCTTCCCGGGTCATGGAGGCGCCGGGGCTCTGCTCGCCGTCGCGCAGGGTGGTGTCGAAAATGATGACGCGATCGTTATTGTTCATTGTGGTCACTCCTCATGTCCCCACCGGGGATGCGGCCGGGGCGCTGGCTAAAGACGCCGCGGCTTGTGGCCGCGACGACGGATGACGAATTGTGGCGCGAAACGCGCGAGGCGGGAAGGCACGGGCGGCGCACGGAAGGCGCCGCCGGGCGGGCGGCTCAGTTGATCGGCGTGGCGGTGAGGTTGGCGCGGATATCGGCGTTCTGCAGCTTCACCCCGTACATGGAGGTGACGGCGCCGCCGGTGGGGTGCACGTGCTGGATGCGGTCGATGTTCACTTCCTTGAAGTGGATGCGGCCGTTGACCGCGAAGCCCAGCGGGTCGGGGGTGACGGCGGTGCAGGTGCTGCCGTTCTTGGTGCAGACCTTGGTCGGCGCGACGTCGAGGTTGAGGTCGGCGTTGAAGCCGTAGGTGTTGGCGTTGGGGTCCTTGGGGTTGCCGTCGGAGGTGTAGAAGTTATCCACAACCAGCTGGCTGCCGCTGCCGTTCACGCCGTTGACGCGGTCGGTCTCGATGATCACCTGGTTGCGCTTCTCGTCGGTGGCCACGCCATTGACCGTGCTGTCGATGGTGGTGTCGCGCACGAATACGTTCTTCAGCTTGACCGAGACGCCTTCGTTGCCGCGGTCCTCCCAGCGGCCGCCGCTGGCGGAACAGGCACTGGCAGTGGAGCCGCTGCCGCCCACGCAGAGGGCGCCGGCACCGCCGGAGCTGAGCGCCAGGGTGGAGCCCTGTTCGTAGCGCTTGAGCACCAGGCGACCGAGGCTGGTGCCGGTGGCGCGGTCACCCCAGCGCAGGTCGGCGACATCGAGGTTGGACCAGTAGGTGCCCTTGCGCAGCTCGACGCCGTTGTTGCTGACGTCCACCGAGCCGTCGCGGAAGTGCATGTCGTAGCGGGTGCCGGAGAGCCACAGGCCCTTGCCGGTCTCGTCCACGGTGATGGCGGCGCGGGCGTCGGTGATGAAGAAATCGGCGTTGTAGCTGATGCCCGAGCCGCTGCTGCCACCCGGTTGCAGGGTGAGCTGGCCATTGAGGGTGAAGTCGTAGGCGGGGAAGATTTCCATCAGCACCAGCAACTCGGTGCCGCCCTGCAGCGGCGCGGTGGCGCTGCCCACGCGCAGGCCATCGAAGCTGTAGCTGCCCTTGACGTTGTTCAGGCCCAGGCGCAGGCCGTCGAAGTGGCCGTTGTAGCTGCCCTTGCTCATGTCGCTCTGGGTGCCGGCGTAGCACGAGGTGGAGGCGCCGGCCGCGCAGCTCTTGGTGATGTCCAGGGTGACCTGCCCGGTGCCGTTGGTGCGCAGCCCGCTGAACCACATGCTGTTGCCGTTATCGGTGAGCGAGACCGAGCTGTTGGCCATGTTCCAGCTGACATCGGCGGTGATGCCCTTGAGGCCCGAGTTGGGATCGCCGCCAGGGCGCAGCTTGAAGATGTTCTTCTTCGCGCCGTCGTCGACGAAGTTGAGGTCGATGCCCAGGCTGCCGAGTTTCTGGTTGGTGGGGTTGCCGATGATCAGCCCGCCCAGGGTGGCGTTGAGCTTGAGGTCGGCGAAGGCGACCTGGACGAAGCTGCCATTGCCATCCTGCACCAGATCGAGGGTCAGGCCGGCGAGGCTGCGCAGGGTGCCGGAGAAGTTCTCGGCACGCAGGATGCCTTCGTCCTGGTACTGGAACAGGCTGTTGACGATGTTCACGTCGGGCCGGATGCGCAGGCCCGAGCCGCTGGCGCCACCGCTGGAGATGCTGACGCTGCCGCCCAGGCGCAGGTCCATGTTGAGCTTGCCGAAGCTCTTGCTGGCATTGGGGTCGCGCAGGTCCGGCGCATCGGGTGTCACCGGCAATGCAGTGGGGTCGCCATGGGCCAGGTCGAGGCCGATGCCATTGATGGCGGCGACGAAGCGCGAGTTGCCCAGGTCGAGGCGTACTGCCTGGCCATCTCCGCCGCTGACGATGTCGATGTAGGCGTTGTTCAGGTAGGCGTCGAGGCTCATGCCTTTGACGATCAGGTCGAAGCCGTTGTCGCGGTAATAGAAGGTGACATCGGAGAGCGAGAGGCGGCTGTCGTCCACCGAGATGCCGGTCACGCCGCTGGCGCCGCCGCCCTTGATCTTCAGCGTCGCACCCAGGGTGTAGAAGGCGCGTAGGGAACCGAAGCTCTTGGTGCTGCCGCCCATTTCGATGTTGGTGACGCTGAGCGCCTGGGCGCTGCTGGCGTGCTCGATCTGCAGGCGCTGGTTGACCACATCCACCTTGGTGGTGGAGGTGATGCTGGAACCGCTGCGCGGCTGGTTGCTGACGCCACGCAGGTTGAGGCTCTGGCCGTCCTCGCTGTAGCTGATGTTGCTGGCCGACCAGCCGGCGCTGGTGGTTTCCAGACTGATGCCGTCCTGCCCGGTGACGTCGGACAGCGCCGTGTCATCCAGCGCCTGCATGGCCTGGGCCAGGGGGCTGAGGAGTACCGCGAACAACGCAACTGCACGCATCGCCCTGCTCCTTGTTATTTGGGGAAGACCAGCACGCTGCCCTGCATGCGGATGTCGCCGTCGATCTTCGCCGAGAAGATGTTGGTCTGCTGGAAGGTGGAGTCGCCGCCATTGGCGGTGGTGCCCACCTTGTTGCGCCAGCCGCCCTGGTTGGCGACGGCGAAGGCGAAGCTGCCGTCCTTGAAGCGCACGTTGTTGGGCAGGCCCAGCTCGATCACGTCCTGGTTGAAGCCGGCGGCACTGTCGTTGATCAGCCGGGTGCGCAGGGTCAGGCCTTCGAAGCTGAACACGCCCTTGAGATTGTCGAGCACGTACCAGCCGCCCGCTGCCTCGGTGCGGATGGCGATGCGCATGCCGCAACTTTCCGGGGTGCTGGAGCCCGCCGTGGCGCAGCTGCGCTCGCCGATGGTCCATTGCGTAGCGTTGTTGGTGGCCGGGGTGCTCCAGAGCACGCCGCCGCCCTTGTTGATACTGAACTCGCCGGAAAGGTAGACCCCGCCCTGCCCGCTCGTGGCGCTGAGGTCGGCATCCGCCATGGGCTTGAGCTCGGCCTGCGCGCAACCGGCGGCGAGCAGCAGGGCCAGCGAGAGGAATCTAGAGGTCATGGCTGGTCACCTTCAGGTAGTTGATGCTGAGGCCGCCGATCTCGTTGTAGCCGAAGTTGTAGCCGCCGGTGCTGAAGTTGCCGGTGCCCGCCTTGAGGTTGTTGATGATGATGCTGGTGCGCGGTGCGTTGGCGTAGAAGTCGTCCGCCAACGCCTGCTTCTGGGCGGCGGTGGTGCCCGAGGCCGTGGGGTTCTGCAGCTCCAGCACAAACTGGCCGTTGCTGCTGACGTCGAACAGCAACGGCTGGCTCTTGCCGTAACCCAGGGCGACGGTGGCGTAGGCGCCGCTCATGAAGAGGGTGCGGTCCCGTTGCTGCTCGGCGGTGGTGCAGTTGGTGCTGCCGGCCGCGCAGGACATCAGCTGGATGCCCTTGGCGAACAGGTTGATGCGCATCTCGCCGACCATCTGGCTCTTGGCCTTGTCGCCCCAGAGACGCAGGTAGGACCCGTCCATGGCCAGCTCGGAGATATCCAGGTTGAGTACGTCGGTGCGCCCGGCGGCGACCTGGAAGTCGAAGCGGATGCCCAGGTCGACCTTCTCCGTGGCGCGGCTGGAGCAGGTGTTGCCGCCGGTGGAGTAACCGCTGATGCAGGCCGAGCCCCCCGTGGTGAGGCGCTCGGGGAACATGAACTCCAGCACCGAGACGCCGTTTGGGGTGGTTTGCACCCACTGCCCGGCATCGTTGAGGGTGCGCAGGGTTTCGCCACGGGCCAGGTTGAGGGCGAAGGGGTGGTCCAGACGGCCGATGGTCACGGCATTGAGGTTGGCGCCGTTGTTGCTGCCGATGGCGCCGAGGTAGAACTCCTTCACCGCGATGGGCACGTTCTGCCCGCTGCCGTTATTGATGTCGTTGAGGGTGATGGTGGCGTTGCTGGCATCCAGCAGCACCTTGTCCAGCACGAAGCCGATGCCGGCGCCGTCGACGCTGGACAGCTCCTCGTCATCCAGCGCCCTGAGCTCGGCCTGGGCAACCGAAGCCGCCAGGGCCAGCAGGACTGCGATCGAAATCCGGCTCATGCTCAGCACCCCTTGGTGGCGGAGCCCAGGCAGGTGTCCTGCCGGGGAATACCGTTGAAGGCCTGTTCAAAGTCGATATTGATCGGGGAGACCAGGTTGCCGTTGGCGTCCCGGTACTTGGGCATGTTCATGAAGGCGCCCTTGAGAGCGGTCATGAAGGCGTTGCTGTCCATGTCACGCCAGGCCACATCCTGGGTCTGCAGGGAAATGAAGAAGCCCTTGGCGGCACCATCCATGCTGCCCATGTTGCTGGTGTTGCCCACCGGTAGGGACTGGAACTGGGTGAGGTTGTAGCAGGTGCTCAGGGAAAGGATGCCGCAGCCGTTGGACTTGAACAGGCTGAGCAGGCCATCAGAAAGCCCGCCCCACGCGCACCCACTGACGCAGGTCAGCGCGGTGCCATTGGTCAGCCCCGCCATGGTGCCGCGCACCGGGTCGGCATTGCCGCTTGAGTTCACCAGGGTCGCGTCCGCTTCCAACTTGGTGGTGTCCGAAATACCAGCGACCCCCAGCAAGAATCTGTCCCAGGCAGAAGCTGCATTGATAATCGGCTTCGCGGTACCAGAGATATGCACCGGAATGTTCCCGGTCAAGCTCTGGATATCCCCGGACAACACACCCTTAGCTTCGCCGAAGCCGATGCGCACGCCCACCACCTTGTTGCCGGAATAGGCCAGTTCGAGGAACGGGTTGGAAATGCGGAACGGGTTGACCGAGCCATCCGCATTGACGGTGCCCAGGGCGAAGTTGTTGATCAGGATGTCGGACGAGCCAGCGATCTCACCAGGCCGGGTGACGCTGTCGTTGTATTGGCCGAGTTGCAGCTTCTTCATGTTCAGCTGCGTATCAAGATCGACACCCAGGTTGATGCGGGTGTAGTTGATCCCGGCATTGGCGTCGGTGGTCAGGTTGATGAAGGCCTGGCCGGTGACGTTGGAAAGCTCCGCGTCATCGAGCGCCTCCATGCGGGCCTGGGCCGAGGCGGCCAGCAGGCTGGTAGCGAGCACGAGGAAAAGGCGTTTGGCGGGACTGCGGGTCAGGCGCATGGCGAGTTCCCTCTACTTCTTATAGTTATGGCCGAGCACTGGCGGCTCGATTACGTGATGCCACTATAGGGAAGCGCCCACCATAAGGGCCCGACCCATAGGCGGGAAAAAGGTGGGATTTTTGAAGTTCGCCCTCGGCTCGCCGCTGCGGTTGTTACCCAAATCCACACCTCGTACGCCACCCCTAGCTTCAGGTTGGTCGACACGCCGAGCAGGCGCGGCCTCCTGCCCGCCAGCCTTTGGATAGCTGGGCGTGAAGCGGGGCAACTGGTCCACTGCCGGCTCCATAAAACAAGGAGTCGTTGCAATGCTGAAGATCCAAGCCCTTGCTTGCGTAACCATCCTGATCGCAGGCCACGCCATTGCCAAAGACAACCCGAGCACCCTTCACCGGCAACTCGAGTTGATGAAAGGAACCTCTCAAGACGTCGCAGCCCCCAAGCAACAACCCAAGCTGTTCAGCCGCCAGGCCAGAACGGCAACTGGCCCGACCGGGACCCTTACCGTAGGTAAAATGATCACCTACGACATGTTCAACTACCTGCCCTACAACGACGAGCCTACGGACTACAGCACCACGAACGTGGTGTTCGCAGGGTACTCACCTGCCGGTCCGGCATTAGGCGCAGCAAGCAGCGAGCTGGGGATTCTCAAGGACTTGCTCCTCGCAAAAAATGCCAAGCCCTTCAGCAACCCATTCGACCCGGCGATCAACGAGATCTGCAACATCGCGGTGACGACCCAGTCGCCGATCCAAGGAATCATCATCGGCGGGGTCAGCATTCCGCTGTCTCTCGCATACACGTCAACCTCCAACGGAGGCTCGTATACGTACTACGCCATCGTGCCTACGGGCTATTCCCAAGCCGAAGCCGAGCAGTACCACTATCAGCAGAAAGCCTTCTGCACCACCTTCGATTCCTTCAATAGCACCTACCCCAACGGTTCCACCGTGTCGCTGACCCTGGTTCCCTGACTCGCCCAGGGCCATGAGCGGCGCAGCCTGACAGCAGGACGATCACGACAACGCGATGGGTGCACAGGGCGTGCGCGGGCTTGGCCACGTGTACCGGGCCTGAAATTTCCTGCATCCGTCCGACAAGTGACCATCCTCGTCAGATTGCGACCGCTCTAGAATGTCGAATGTGAGCTGGAGCACGCTCCAGCCCCATTCCAAGCCCTTGAATTGCCTGGCATGTTTTCTGCCTTGTTACAGATCAGATGCCGTATTGACCGAGTCCATGAACGCCAACTCCAAAGCCGATTCCGATTCACACTGGGACGAATTGCAGAACCAGAGCGACCTCGCCTGGGACCTGGATGCCATCACCGACCGCCAACAGGCGATCGATTTCCTGCTGCGCTTCGAAAACCGCCTGTGCGTCTATTCGGGCTATGTCGAGAAGCTCTACAGCAACTACAGCTTCGTGGTGCCGGAGGAGGAGCACGGCAGCATCACCATCCTCCCCGACGAGCAGGCCTGGCACGACACCTTCAACGAAATCCCGCCCGAGGCGGTGGAGCCCACCGGCATCCACATCCTGCCCGGCGAGACCATGGGTTATTCCGGCCTGTACCTGAAGATCCCCGGTGAGCACCGCCTGGCCGCCTCTCGCGAGCTGCCGTTCCAAGAAGGCCTGAAGCTGCTGATCCAGCGCTACCAGGCGAAGAACGACCACTTCCTGCCGGTGCTGGTGAAGGGCGACCTGCGCGAATACGAGGCACGCATGCCTTCGCTGCACCTGCACCGCATCAACACCGAGCGCCTGGGCCATACCTCGCAGCTCAACGTCAATGCCATCAAGGCCGCCATCGCCGATCACCTGATCGGGCTGTTCCGCCAGAGCTGATCCCTCCCCAACCCCGGGCTCCCAACGGATTCCCGTATTCGCGGGCATCACCTGGCCGGGCAACCGTTTCACCCGGCACGCCGCCATGCGAACCAGCCGTCCTTTGATCAGCTCGGGCTGAGTCGAGCCGGCGGTCATGCAGTACAATCGCGTCTTTTTCCTTAGGCAGGGACCGTCTCCCCCGATGATCGAACCCAAACGCGTTTTGCGCGCCCTCGCCGAACACTGGGCGCTGCTGGAGCCGCTGTGCGAGCGCTTCGATGCCGGCACCTTGAGCCTGGCCGAGCTGCGCTTGCAGCTCGGGGCCCAGTTGCCCCAGGGCACGCCCACGGACGTTACCGCGCTGCTCGACCAGTGGATCCGCCTGGACATCCTGGTGCCGGTGGCCAAGAGCCCCAACCGCTTCGAGCTGAACGCCCAGATCCACGACTTCCTCGCCTACCTGCGCCGTGAGCACCGCCTCGGCCTGTGCCTGGAGATCGAAGCCTATCTGCGCCACCTGGAGCGCCTGGCCGGCTACATCCAGGAAGCCTTCGAGATCCGCGACGGCAACGACCTGGCGCGCCAGCTGCGCCTGCTCGACATGCGCGTACGCGATGTATTGAAGAAGCTCGACAACGATGAACAGGCCCTGGTGGCCGTGGCCGAACGGGCCAAGACCAGCGACCGGCAGATCCCTCTGCGCCAGCGCTATGCCGAGGTCCTGGCGACCTGGGACGAGTACGTCGAGCCGATGATCCAGCTGGTGGCCGCCGATGGCGCCTTCGAGCAGGGCGTGCGCCGCGTCGAGCAGGTGCTGCTCAAGCTGCTCGGCGAACAGCAACGCCTCGGCCAACTGGTGGACGACGACCTGCTGCTGCGCACCCACGCGCGCATCCTGGAAATGCAGACCACCGCCCAGCTGACCCTGCGCAAGGCCCGCGAGCTGCTGCTGCCGCTGCGCGAGGAAGCGCGCCGGCACAACGCCGTGACCCGTGGTGCCGCCCTGGCGCTGTCGGTGATCCGCAAGAAGGGCCTGGATGCCGTGCCCCAGGCGGCACTGCCGCTGTTCACCCGGCCGCAGAGCACCTTCCTCGGCAGCGCCTCGCAGGTGGAGGCTTACGTCTACGCCTTGGCACGCTTCGAGCCGAAGCCGGCGCACTTCCCCAAGGCCTCCAGTGGCCGTCGTGGCGAAGCGCCGCGTGCACCGCGTACCGCCCGGGAAATGATCGACCGTTGCGAGCAGGCCCTGCCGCTGCCGGACCTCATGGCCTGGCTGCTGGAGCAGGAACCGGAAGGCGCCACCGACGAGCTGCTCTACTGGTTCTCCCGCCTCTCCCGCGAAAGCCGCTTCCAGCGTGACCGCCTGGAGCGCCGCGACTACCTCACCGCGGAGCATCAGGTCAGCCTGAGCTCCTTCGCCCTCATCAAGAGCGAAAAACATGCATCTTAATCTCACCGAAATGACTCAGCTCTCGGCCATCTTCCGCGAGCTGTTCAAGGGCTATCACCTCTCGCGCAGCGAGCCGGAATGCTACGCCCAGCTGTCCACCATGCAGGACCAGTACCGCGCCCTGTTCAAGGCCCTCGGCTTCGAGCTGGTGTGCGACCCCCGTGGCTTCTATTACTTCGTGCCCGAGCAGATGGGCGCCCAGGTGAACAAGACCGCCCAGCGCCTGGCGCTGTTCACCTTCATCCTGGTGGAACACCTGGCCGACCAGGGCCGTGACCCGCTTTCCGTGCTCGACGGCGGCAGCATCGGCCGTGACGAACTGCCCGCGCTGCTGGAGAAGTACCGCGACTTGTTCCTGCAGGCCGAGGTGACCACCCATGAAGAGCTGGAGGAGAAGGTCATCCGCCGCCTCACCCAGCTCGGCTTCGCCGAGGACAGCAACGGTATCTACCGCTTCCTGCCGCCCATGCACCGCTTCCTCGATGTGTGCCTGTCGGTGCAGCACGACCGCGACCTGGCCGCCAACCTGCACAGCAGCGACCTGGCCCTGCAAGCGCCGGTGCTGATGGACGATGAGGGCGAGGAGCCCATCATTTCGCTGGAGGTCGATGAGCCGGCCGCCGTTGAATCCGATGAAGATGCCCTGGCCCGCGCCATGGCCGAAGAGCGCGCCGCGCAGGAGATGGACGCATGAGCCAGGAACGCTATGGCATCCGCCGCTTCGCCCTGCTGAACACCGCCGGTTACAGCCTCGGCCTGTTCCCGCTGGAAACCCCGCTGTCGGTCTACGGCGCCAACAACCTGGGTAAATCCGCGTCGATCAACGCGCTGCAGTTCCCCATCCTGGCGCGCATGTCGGACATGAGCTTCGGCAAGTACAGCCTGGAGCAGTCGCGCAAGTTCTACTTCGCCACCGACACCAGCTACATCCTGGTCGAAGTTTCCCTGCCCCACGGCCCCCATGTGATCGGTGTTGCCGGTCGCGGCCCGGGCGGCGGCTTCGGCCACCAGTTCTTCGCCTACCAGGGCAGCCTGGACCTGGATCACTACCAGAAGAACGGCACCTGCCTGCGTCAGCGCGAGCTGTTCAACAACCTCGAGCGCGGGGGCATCAAGGCCTACGAGCTGAAGCCGGATGAACTGCGCCGCCTGCTGGTGGGCGGTCACACGTCCATTCCGCTGGACCTGACGCTGATCCCGCTGCGCTCCACCAGCGAGCAGAGCCTGAAGACCTTCCGTTCGCTGTTCATCAACCTGCTGCACATGCGCGAGATCACCGCGGCAAAGCTCAAGCAGCTGTTCCTCGATGCCTTCGAGCACAGCCTGCGTTCAGGCAGCGTCGACTACATCGCCGCCACCGAGGAAGCCTTCCGCGACGTGCGTCGCATGGAACAGGACTACCAGGCCCTGGTGGCCGCCGGCCCGCTGGTGGAGGCGCTGGCCAACGGCGTGACCCAGCGCGAGACCCTGCGCGGCAAGCTGCACCGCCTTTCGCCCCTGCTGGATAACCTGCTGGGCACCTGGCACGACTACTCCGGCGCTCGCCGCGAAGAGCTGGTGATCCAGGCCGAGCACTACCGCAACGAGCAGGACGGCCTGCAGCACGAGCAACGCGGCGGCACCCAGGAGCTGATGCGTCTGGAGCGGGAAATCAGCGAGATCCAGCGCTGGCTGGGCGAGCTGGCGGTGCTGAAGAACCGCTTCGCCCTGGTCAACGACATCAAGGTGCTGGAGCAGCAATTGCTGGCCGCCAAGGACGCCCACGACGAACTGGCCGGCGCCCTGGCGCAATCCCGCCAGTTCTCCTCGGAGGATCTGGAAGAGCGTCTGCGCGACCTGGAGAAACGCCTGAAGTCGGTGAAGCAGCAGCTCGATCACGCCGACAACAACAGCTATTCGCGCCTGCGCGAAGAGTTCTCCCAGGCCGACGTCGACCGCCTGATGCGCCTGTTCAACGGCCAGTTGTTCAGCCTGCCCCTGGGCGAGAAAGGCATTCAGCTGGATAAAGAAGACGCCTGGGTGAAATCCCTGGAAGCCATTCTCGACCGCTTCAAGGGCGAGCACTTTCAGGTTCCCGGCCTGGATATCGACCTGTCCAGCATCGAACCGCCAGCCCTGCAGGCCCTGGCCGACCGCGCCGCCCTGCGCGACCAGAAGGACCGCCTGGAGCGCGAGCTGAAACAGCTCAAGACCCAGCAGTCGGTCGCCTCCGACCGCGCCGCGAGCAAGGCCCAGGCCGAGCAGCTTTACCAGGCCGTGCTGGATGCCCAGAAGGCCCTGGAAGACTTCCGCAAGGCCCAGACGCTGTCTGCCGAGGAAGCCGGCAAGATGGAGCTGCTGGCCCAGCGTGAAGCCGCGCAGGATGACCTCAAGCGCTCCAGCGATGCCTTTACCGAACGCGTTCAGCAGCTCTCCGCCAAGCTGCAGCTGGTGGGCCGCCAATTGGCTGACCTGGAGGCCAAGGAGCGCACCCTGGAAGACGCGCTGCGCCGTCGCCAGCTGCTGCCGGCCGACCTGCCCTTCGGCACCCCCTTCACCGACCCGGTGGACGACAGCATCGACAACCTGCTGCCGCTGCTCAACGACTACCAGGACACCTGGCAGGCGCTGCAGCGCATCGACGGCCAGATCGAGGCGCTCTACGCCCAGGTACGCCTGAAGGGCGTGGCCAAGTTCGACAGCGAGGACGACACCGAGCGCCGCCTGCAGCTTTTGATCAACGCCTACGCCCACCGTCAGGACGAAGCCCTGACCCTGGCCAAGGCGCGCCGTGCGGCGGTCACCGACATCGCCCGTACCTTGCGCAACATCCGCAGCGACTACGACAACCTGGAACACCAACTGGCGCTGTTCAACCGCGAGATCAACAAGCGCCAGGTGTCGAACCTGCAGAGCTTCCGCATCGTGCTGGCGCCGAACAAGGATGCGCTGCGCCATATCGACCAGATCATCCACAGCGCCGGCCAGTACGAGGAAGGCGAGACCCTGTCGGTGTTCGACCTGTCGCAATCCTCCGAGCAGGACGCGAAGAACGAGGAAGCCAAGGAATACCTGGCGCGCCTGGTGGCTGCCAATGGCAACCAGCTGGGCCTGAAGGACCTGTTCGAGCTGGCCTTCGAGATCACCAAGGTGCATGGCCAGCCGATCATCCACACGGACATCGATGGCGCCGCCTCCAACGGCACCACCATGACCATCAAGGCGCTGACCAACATGTACCTGCTGCTGCACCTGATGGACCGCGAGCAGGCCGGCCGCATCCGCCTCCCCTACTACCTGGACGAGGCAGCGGACATCGACGAGCGCAACCAGCAGGCGCTGATCGAGACCAGTGCCCAGTTGGGCTTCACGCCCATCCTGGCCTCGGTTAAGCCGCAGGTTTCGGCCGACGTGGCCATCGACCTGGAAGGGGGCAGCGGCCCCAATGGCATCTATATCGACGAGGCGGACTGGAAGTTCATCAAGCGCCGCGAGCAGGCCAGCCAGCAAACCCCGGCTGCCAGCGAGGAAGCCGAGCCGGCGTGAGTTGAAGCCGCAGTAACGAAAAAGGGCCGCAGATGCGGCCCTTTTTCATGCTGGGTGGATCACTTTTCGATGGATATCTTCGGTGCCCACTTCAGCCATTCTTCGTTGAGTTCGTCATGCAGGGCGAAGGTCTGCCCGGGGATGGCCGGCGCGCCCATCTGGGCGTTGTCCGGCGTGGCGAAGGCAATGCCCCCCTCGATCAGCGCCTCCAGGGATTCGGTGCGTACCTTCACGCCCTTGAACAGACCGGCATCGATACCCACGCCGCTGGCATTCCAGAAGCGCGTGCCGCTGCGTACCAGGGAGGCATAGCGCGGCTCAATGAGCACGTGGATGAGCACGCGATCAGCGGTCTTGCCCAGCTCGAAACGCACCACCTTGCCCACCGGGACCTCGCGGTAGCTGACCACCACGCCGGGCTTGATGGAGCCACGACGTGCGGTGCTGAGGACGATGCGCAGGCCTTCTTCGCGGGCAATGGCCGACGGCGGTTCGGCGAGTACGGTGAACTTGGTCTGCATCGGGCCCTTGGCCGAGGCGGGCTGCACTTCCAGGTACTGGCCGCTGACCAGGGTGTCGAGGTTGGCGGTACGCACCAGGCCGAGCTCGGGTTTGACCACCCAGAACTGCGTGCCGGTGCGAGCGATGCGATCGGCGGCCTCGGTGATACGTGCTGTGACCACGACGCCCCCCAGGTCATCGGCCAGGGTGATGCGCTCGACGCTGCCGACATCCAGGCCCTTGAAGCGCACGGGCGTGCCTTCGCGCAGGCCATCGGCCTGGGTCATGCGGACTTCGACCACCGTGCCTTTGCCGAGGGCGAGGTTCTCGTTGTCATAGAGGGTGAAGCGACGCGGCTTGGTCACCGGCGTAGCCTTGGAATCCGGCGTACTGAAGGAGATGCCGCCGGCCAGGAGGGTCTGCAGCGACTCGCTCTTCACCTCGACACCGGACAGGCCGCCCTTGATGCTGACGCCGCTGACGTTCCAGAAACGGGTGGATTCGTTCACCAGCTTGGCGAATTCCGGCTCGATGTGGACGCCAACCACGACGCGTTGCTGGTCACGGGAGAGCTGGTAGCTCTGCACGCTGCCGACGCGCATCTGCTTGTAGAGGATCGGGCTGCCGACATCGAGGGAGCCGAGCTTGTCGCTGGTGAGCACCAGGTGCAGGCCGGGGGCATCGGTGTTCAGCGGCGGGGCCTTGGGGCGGGCGGTGAACTCGCGGGTAGGCGTACCGCTCTTGGCGAAGCGCACGGCGATGTAGTTGCCCTTGACCAGGGCCTCGATACCGCTGATGCCGGCGAGGGAGATGGAGGGCTTGACCGTCCAGAACTCGGTGCCTTCGACCAGGAACTCCTCGGTGCGCGGCTCCATGGTCAGCTCGGCGGTGGCGCCGGCGAAGTTCTTGTCCATGTCGAGCTTCTTCAGGGTGCCGACCTGGACGCCGTTGTACATGACCGGGGTGTTGCCGGGGTTGAGGCCGCTGACGTCTTCCATGCGCAGCATGACCTTGAGGCCGGCTTCGGCGGCTTCGAAACCGTCGTAGAGGCGGAAGGGGATGGTGGAATCCGTGGGCGGGCTGTCCTGGCGGTTCTCGGGCGTGGCGAAGGCGATGCCGCCGGCGGCCATGCTGAGCAGCGACTCGGTGCGGATCTTCACCCCGGACAGGCCGGCGGTGACGTTGAGGCCGCTGGCGTTCCAGAAACGCGTGTGCTTGCGCACGAGCTGGGCGTAGGGTTGCTCGATGTGCACCTTGATCTCGACCGTGCGCTGGTCTTCGGCCAGCTCGTAGCTCTTCACCTGGCCGACCTGGATCTGCCGGTAGTAGACGGGGCTGCCCTGCTCCAGGGAGCCGAGGCGCTCGGCCTTGAGGGTGAGGTGCAGGCCGGGCAGGTTGTCGGAGAGCGGCGGCGGCTCGGACAGCGCATGGTATTTGCGCTCGGGCTCGCCCTTCACCGGGTCGATGGCGATGTAGATGCCGGAGACCAGGGTTTCCAGGCCGGTGACACCGGCGAGGGACACGCGCGGGCGTACCAGCCAGAAACGGGTTTCCTTGCTCAGGTAGGGCTCGGCTTCCTTGAGCACTTCGACCGTGGCGACGACGCCATTGATGTCTTCGCTGACGTGCAGGTCGGTGACCTTGCCGACCTGGATGCCCTTGTACATGAGCTGGGTCTTGCCGACCTGGATGCCTTCGCCGTTCTCGAAGTAGATCTTGATGTCGATACCGGCATCGTTCATCGACTTCCAGCCCAGCCAGAGGCCGATGCCGAGGGCGATCAGGGGCAGGACCCAGATGGCCGACCAGTTGGTGGTTTTCTTCGTCTTGGGCTTTGGCAGGTCAGCCATTCTCGTCGTCCATATCGGTGTTGTCCCAGATCAGTCGGGGATCGAAGGTTACTGCTGCGGTCATGGTCAGGACCACGACGCTGGCAAAGGCGGCCGCACCGGGATTGGCTTCGATGCTGGCCAGGTTGCCGAAGTTCACCAGCGCCACGAGGATGGCGATGACGAATATATCCAGCATGGACCAGCGACCGATCCATTCGATGAAGCGGTACATCAGGATGCGTTGCCTGGCCGACATGGGCTGGTGCCTCTGCACGGAGTAAAGCAGCAGGGCGATGCCGACGAGCTTGAAGGTGGGCACCAGGATGCTGGCGGTGAAGACCACCAGGGCGATGGGCAGCATGTCGGCGTGGATCAGTTCGATGACGCCTTCCATGATGGTGGAGGGCGAACCGTTGCCGAAGAAGTTCACCGTCATGATCGGCAGCACGTTGGCCGGGATGTAGAGGATGGTGGCGGTGAGCAGCAGCGCCCAGGTGCGGATCAGGCTGTTGGGTCGACGCTCATGGAGGCGCGAGCCGCAGCGGGTGCAGGTGGGGGCCTCGTCGTCCTGGCCCGGGCGATTCAGTTGGTGGCAGTCACCGCAGACGAGGATGCCGGCATCAAGCGCTCTCATTGGCGTGACCTCCGGCGTCGAGGGAGTCCCAGACCTGATGCGGAGACATGGTGACTTCCAGCCAGACCTGCGACAGCAGCAGGCCGATGAAGCAGGCGAGGCCGACGCCCAGGTGCAGGTCGGCCATATCGATGAGTTTGACGATGCTGACCAGGATGCCCATCAGGTAGACCTCGAGCATCCCCCACTCACGCATATGGTGATAAAGACGATAGAGCTGCAGGCCAAGCCCCTGCATGACCTGCCAGCGGATGCACAGCAGCACCGCGAGCTGGCAGAGCAGCTTCAGCAGCGGGATGACCATGCTGCAGAGGAAGACCAGGACGGCTACGCCATCCATACCGCTGTGGTAGAGGCCGAGCACGCCGCTCCAGATGGTGTCCTGGGTTGTCTGGCCGAGCAGGTTGAGCTTCATGATCGGCAAGAAGTTCGCCGGGACGTAGAGCATCAATGCGGTCAGCACCAAGGCCAGGGCGCGGCGCTCCATATGGGCACGGTGAACGATGAGTTCATAGCCACAGCGCGGGCAGCAGGCCTTGTGTTCTTCTTCGACGTGCTGACGATGCATCAGCAAGTCGCACTCCGGGCAGGCGACCAACTCCTCAAGAGGGCGTTCGGACAACGGGCGGAGATCGGCCGAGTCAGGCATACAGGGGGCTCATATGAATTCGCGCCTATTCTAGACGAGCGCAGCGGCAATGGGTCTGCCTGACTGTGACCCGATTTGCCATTAACAGGTTCGAAACGGGTGGGGAATGGCAGCGGACCGGCATATCGGTAGCCCGGATGTAGCCTGGACGTAGCCCGGACTTCAGTCCGGGGCTTTTCCAGGGTTAGCCAGGAAAGGAGGAGTCACATGAGGGTCGTGGGATTAGCAGCCCTTCGGCCTGCTTGGCGACTGAAGTCGCCCCTACAAGTCGCCCCTACTGCCACGGCCACAAGCCGCTCGCCAACTTTTCTGCCGCGCAAAGTCAAACCCCCGACCTTCTGTCGAAGATCGGGGGTTTGGTATAGGTGCTTGACGATGACCTACTCTCACATGGAGAAACTCCACACTACCATCGGCGATGCATCGTTTCACTACTGAGTTCGGGATGGGATCAGGTGGTTCCAACGCTCTATGGTCGTCAAGCAATTCGGTTGGGGTATCGTCCAGGACGCGACCCCGAATGGGTATGTGATAAGGCTTTGCAAGTTCTGGCCAATTTTCGGCTAAGTCGACTTCACCTTATAACAACAATCGTCAGATTGTTTGGGTGTTATATGGTCAAGCCTCACGGGCAATTAGTATTGGTTAGCTCAACGCCTCACAGCGCTTACACACCCAACCTATCAACGTCGTAGTCTTCGACGGCCCTTCAGGGAGCTCAAGGCTCCAGTGAGATCTCATCTTGAGGCGAGTTTCCCGCTTAGATGCTTTCAGCGGTTATCTCTTCCGAACGTAGCTACCCGGCAATGCCACTGGCGTGACAACCGGAACACCAGAGGTTCGTCCACTCCGGTCCTCTCGTACTAGGAGCAGCCCCTCTCAAATCTCAAACGTCCACGGCAGATAGGGACCGAACTGTCTCACGACGTTCTAAACCCAGCTCGCGTACCACTTTAAATGGCGAACAGCCATACCCTTGGGACCGGCTTCAGCCCCAGGATGTGATGAGCCGACATCGAGGTGCCAAACACCGCCGTCGATATGAACTCTTGGGCGGTATCAGCCTGTTATCCCCGGAGTACCTTTTATCCGTTGAGCGATGGCCCTTCCATACAGAACCACCGGATCACTAAGACCTACTTTCGTACCTGCTCGACGTGTCTGTCTCGCAGTCAAGCGCGCTTTTGCCTTTATACTCTACGACCGATTTCCGACCGGTCTGAGCGCACCTTCGTACTCCTCCGTTACTCTTTAGGAGGAGACCGCCCCAGTCAAACTGCCCACCATACACTGTCCTCGATCCGGATAACGGACCAGAGTTAGAACCTCAAGCATGCCAGGGTGGTATTTCAAGGATGGCTCCACGCAGACTGGCGTCCACGCTTCAAAGCCTCCCACCTATCCTACACAAGCAGGCTCAAAGTCCAGTGCAAAGCTACAGTAAAGGTTCACGGGGTCTTTCCGTCTAGCCGCGGATACACTGCATCTTCACAGCGATTTCAATTTCACTGAGTCTCGGGTGGAGACAGCGCCGCCATCGTTACGCCATTCGTGCAGGTCGGAACTTACCCGACAAGGAATTTCGCTACCTTAGGACCGTTATAGTTACGGCCGCCGTTTACCGGGGCTTCGATCAAGAGCTTCGCTTGCGCTAACCCCATCAATTAACCTTCCGGCACCGGGCAGGCGTCACACCCTATACGTCCACTTTCGTGTTTGCAGAGTGCTGTGTTTTTAATAAACAGTCGCAGCGGCCTGGTATCTTCGACCGGCATGGGCTTACGGAGCAAGTCCTTCACCCTCACCGGCGCACCTTCTCCCGAAGTTACGGTGCCATTTTGCCTAGTTCCTTCACCCGAGTTCTCTCAAGCGCCTTGGTATTCTCTACCCAACCACCTGTGTCGGTTTGGGGTACGGTTCCTAGTTACCTGAAGCTTAGAAGCTTTTCCTGGAAGCATGGCATCAACCACTTCATCGTCTAAAAGACGACTCGTCATCAGTTCTCGGCATTAAGCGCCCGGATTTACCTAAGCACTCTGCCTACCACCTTAAACTTGGACAACCAACGCCAAGCTGGCCTAGCCTTCTCCGTCCCTCCATCGCAGTAACTAGAAGTACAGGAATATTAACCTGTTTCCCATCGACTACGCTCTTCAGCCTCGCCTTAGGGACCGACTAACCCTGCGTCGATTAACGTTGCGCAGGAACCCTTGGTCTTTCGGCGTGCGAGTTTTTCACTCGCATTGTCGTTACTCATGTCAGCATTCGCACTTCTGATACCTCCAGCAAGCTTCTCAACTCACCTTCACAGGCTTACAGAACGCTCCTCTACCGCATCACTTACGTGATACCCGTAGCTTCGGTGTATGGTTTGAGCCCCGTTACATCTTCCGCGCAGGCCGACTCGACTAGTGAGCTATTACGCTTTCTTTAAAGGGTGGCTGCTTCTAAGCCAACCTCCTAGCTGTCTAAGCCTTCCCACATCGTTTCCCACTTAACCATAACTTTGGGACCTTAGCTGACGGTCTGGGTTGTTTCCCTTTTCACGACGGACGTTAGCACCCGCCGTGTGTCTCCCATGCTCGGCACTTGTAGGTATTCGGAGTTTGCATCGGTTTGGTAAGTCGGGATGACCCCTAGCCGAAACAGTGCTCTACCCCCTACAGTGATACATGAGGCGCTACCTAAATAGCTTTCGAGGAGAACCAGCTATCTCCGAGCTTGATTAGCCTTTCACTCCGATCCACAGGTCATCCGCTAACTTTTCAACGGTAGTCGGTTCGGTCCTCCAGTCAGTGTTACCTAACCTTCAACCTGCCCATGGATAGATCGCCCGGTTTCGGGTCTATTCCCAGCGACTAGACGCCCTATTAAGACTCGCTTTCGCTACGCCTCCCCTATTCGGTTAAGCTCGCCACTGAAAATAAGTCGCTGACCCATTATACAAAAGGTACGCAGTCACCCAACAAAGTGGGCTCCCACTGCTTGTACGCATACGGTTTCAGGTTCTATTTCACTCCCCTCTCCGGGGTTCTTTTCGCCTTTCCCTCACGGTACTGGTTCACTATCGGTCAGTCAGTAGTATTTAGCCTTGGAGGATGGTCCCCCCATATTCAGACAAGGTTTCTCGTGCCCCGTCCTACTCGATTTCATGACTAAGAGATTTTCGCGTACAGGGCTATCACCCACTATGGCCGCACTTTCCAGAGCGTTCCGCTAATCTCAAAGCCACTTAAGGGCTAGTCCCCGTTCGCTCGCCACTACTAAGGGAATCTCGGTTGATTTCTTTTCCTCAGGGTACTTAG